>JAXJSC010000001.1:0-133091 GCA_036310305.1 Treponema sp.
CTGCCACGGATTAAGTCGTCTATGTCCAGCATGGACTGGTAATAACGCATGCGTTTTTCCAATGCGTCCTGCGGGGTGGACTGCATCTCAATATCAAACACGCGGTCTGAATCCTTTACGTATACATCGAGCCGTATGCCTCGGCTGGTATAATACGGGCTTATGACTTTCTGCAGTTGAGGGTATTCAAGACGGTCAATTTTAATGTGCAAAAGGCGTTCTAAAACTCCGGAGCATATTTCCGGGTCCTGCATTACTTTTCCGAACATAAAGTCGTCAGAAAAGGTAAGTTCTTCAAATGGTTTGAAATACATTTTCTATCACTTTTCTCCATACCTTATATAACGAGGTTAAGTGATAAAAAATGCATTTCTTACAAAAAAAATCCCCTGCTGTAAAAAAAACTACAGCAGGGGAAAATTACAGTTACTTAAAACTGTTAGTAATTAAATAATGTTATTTCTTGTCTGCATAATCAAAGTTCTGTACAGAATCTGATGTAATGTTGAACCAACCACCGTTGTTATCATAACCAGATTCAGAGAACTGGAACTTAAAGTTAGTTCCTGATGCAGCCTGTCCAACAACCCATGTACCAGTAACATCATAATCAGCAGAGATAAAGAATGTAATTGTCTTATCTGTCGCATTAGGAGTAACAGTTAATGTTGATTTTACAAAGCTTGTATCATTATTAACAGCAGCCCAACTACCAGATTTTACACCACCCCATGAAATGTTAGAATCAATTTTTACACTAGCCTTTGCTGCAATATCATCTGGAACTTTCATAACAATTCTCATTGAAAGATCTGCTGTAGAAGCTTTTGCTAATGCTGTTGTTGTAGGTTTTGCAGCAGAAACATCAAATGTTGTAGCAACAAAAGTCTTGTCAGATGTTGTTACAGGTTTGTAAGTTACAACAGTATCTCCAGACCAGTTACAACCATCACCTTTAATAGTAAGTTTCTTAGAGAATGTGTAGTTGGCACGTGTTTCAAATGTTGCAGCAGCAAAACGGAATGCTCCGTCAGAAGCAGCAGTTGCCTTTACATCTTTCCACAAGTCACCATTAATTGTGTATTCTTTGCCTGGTGTACCATTTGTACCGTTGATTACAACAGCAACTGTTACTGGCAATTCTTCAATAGTTGCAGTTACAACACCTTTTGTTGTTACTGACAAAGTAAGGCGGTATGGCTGTCCGGCAATAAGACCAGTAACGTTTCTGTGTTCATCAGGAAGATCTCCAGGTGCGCTTGTTGCAGCTGATGGATAGTAATTGTTGTCTGCTGTTTCTACAACTTTACCAGGTTTACCAACTGTTGTGCTTGCAATAGTTGTAGCAACAGTATCTGCTTCATAATAAGCTTTCTTATCTTCTGCAGTAAGAGTAGCCCACTTTTCTGCAAACTTACCGTCTTCAATTTGTGTAGGGTCTACAGAAACAATCTTTTTACCTGTTGCATTGTACAACGCAATATAAGATTTTTCGAATTCAGCATCATTAGCAAGTTTTCCTGCTTCTTTTGTTGAAACTGCAGAAGATGGGTCACCGTCTGTTGTATAGTAATCAGGAACACGATATGTAACTGATTTTGAATAATCTACATATTCGCTAGTTTCTGTGTTCAAAGCCATAGGAGTGCTATTTACACGGCGATAGCGAAGTACAGTTGCATCACTCTTTCCTAATTTGCTAGAAGTAGCAGTTTGATTGCTATTAACAGCAATATTTGCCTGGAACTTGTTATTACAATCACACTGATCAACAAGAGTTAATGATCCATTGTCAATATCAGTAGAATCAAAATCATAAGTATAAGTTAAAGTATGATTTTCATCTTCAGAATAGTCTGTCCATTTAATTGGTCTAGCTTTATTGTTCCATGAATCAGTATTAAACAAAGTACCTACAAGAGAGTATCCACTAAGACTGAACAAAGTATAATTAGCAGAATCCAAATCGATAGTAAGCTTACCATCGTTTGTAGCTGTAACTGTCATCTTATACTTACTGTCTTTATTAAGACCTGTAATCTGTGCGTTTGTAGAACCATTTCCATCATCAGTGTTTGTAAGTTTAGCACCTGTTGGAAGTGTTCCTGCTACCATATAACTGTCGTTATATGTATTAGCTTTAGACCAATCCTTGTCTGAAAATTTGAATGCAATATCAGCAGCATCAGCAGAAAATTCTACTGTCCATGCTTCTTTTGCAGTTTTTTCTGTAAGTGCTGTTGCATTCCAGCTATTTGGCGAACCGCGGAAATAGAGACCTGAAAGATCAAGCTTTGTTGCCTGAAGGTCGTGCAAATCTGTGTAATTCAATGAAACACTGCCATCTGCACAGCTAAAAAGTCCCAATGCCAAAAGTCCGCTTACTAAAAAAGAAAGTACCTTTTTCATTGTGTTTTCTCCATAAAATCTTTTTAAAACTTCTACGAAGTTCCCGAAGCAAAGTTTAACATACTCCGGCAAAACAAATCTGTCGGAGACATGTTATTCGCTTTCGTCTGTAAATTAGATATCCCAGCGGATACCTACGCGCATTGCTGCACGGCCTTCATACCAGTCAACTGGATCGATATCACCATCACCTTCTTTAGCTACTGAACCGTTTACGTTAGAGCGGTCAAGGTTAAGCTGATCCTGTCCATTTCCAAAGTGTTTGAATGGATCCATGTTGAATACAAACTGTGTGTATACAACTGGTTTCTTAAGAGCTTTGAACTGCTTAGAGAAGCCAACTGCAAAACCGAATGGGTTGTTCAATTCAGAATTTCCTTCTGTAATTGTAACGTTTCCTTCAATATCATATGTTGTCTTATCAAGGTAACCTGCGTTTCTTGCAGCATCGTTGTTATTTACAGTCTTAAGACCGAATGCAACTGTTGCTGTCATATCTTTAGCAAAGTTAACCTGTCCAATCAAAGTGTTGAACATACGAGCGCTGTTAGAGTTATCAAGACCGTAATTGATGCTTACGCTCTTTACAACGCTAGAATCGATTTTGTATTCAGCAGAAAGACCTGCACACTTAAAGCGGAACGGGCTTTCTGAAACTCCGTAATTGTTTCCAAAGAGTGAACTTGATGAGTATGTTGTGTCTGCAGACTTGTTGCGAGTATAAGTTTTCTTTACCCACTTCATATCGTCAACAATGTCTCCATTGTCATCAGTCTTACGACCCTGTTTTTCGTAGCTGTAGTATTCAACTTCTTCTTTTACATCTACATAAGAGAAGTTTCTGTAGTTGAAGTCAGCATATGTACCCAATGTAAGGTTACCAATTGTGTATCCTGCAGCAGGTTTGAATGTCCATTTAGCACCACCGTTCTTGAGGTAGAGTGGATCATTGTCACCGCCGAAGCGTTTTGTATACCAGCTCTGACGACCATAAGCAAGTTCGTCATCACCGTGTGTAATTTCACCAATGTATGCTTTGTAGAATTCGTTGTTTGCATCAATTGTCTGGAGTGGCATTTCTGCACTTGCACCCATGCTTACATTCAAAGCTTCTGTTGGTTTTACAAATCCTTTAACAGCAACTGTCTGAGAGTTCAATACACCAAGCTGATCAGAAAGGTCGAATGTTGCATCGTCGTGGTTTTCACGAACGTAGAGCATAGAAGCCTGAGCACCGCGGAAGCGGTAAGATGCTTCAGCACCGAATTTTGGTGTTTCATAGCCAACTTTTACAGCACCGGCAAAGTTTTTGATTCCTTCGAATGAACCTGTGCGGTACCAAACATCTGTTGAATAACCGAAGTAGTCAGCTGTATTTGTAGATTCTGTATTTCCATCAAGAATTTCTTCTGAAGATTTCTGATGAGTAGCAAGTAATCCCTGTGCTGCAACTTTAAGTTTTCCTTCTCCAATAGCGAATGTATCTTTTGCACCAAGAATGAAGTCATGTTCTACTGGCTGGTAGAAGATATAGTCGCCGTCATACATACCGTTTGTCTGGAAATCTACTGTAAGGTCGTCTTTTGCAACTCCTGCCCATCCCCAGTAACCGTATTTTGTACCTTTGCGGTCAGCTGTCTTGTTAGGAGCGAATCCTACATCGAATGTAAGACCTGTTTTTTCTTCAAGGAATGCAACTGCTTTATCACCCATACTAAACTGGTTGAATCCACCAACGTGTTCATAACCTGCATCCCAGTTTCCGCTTACTGTTGTCCAAATGATTGAATCACGGATAGAAGGTTTAGCATAGTTGAAACCTGTTACATAGTTGATGTATGGAGTGTTGAACCCGAATTTAAGGTGTCCGAGGAATGGGTTTGAACCTGGACCTTTCTTTGCAGACATGTAGTTGTTGTCTGTTCCGCTGAAGAATTCTACAGGAGCTGCAGCAAGACCAGAAACAGCTCTCTTAAGTCCGTCTTCGATTGCAACAGAGTCTTCACCGTAACTGTCTTTGCGGTAAAGGTAGTTCAACTTTTCTGATGTGTTTCCATCATAATCTTCCATTTCTTTTTCTGCCAATGCGATTTCTACATATACAGGGCAGTTTGGAAGGAAGTTACCTGCAAATTTGTTGTAGGATTTCATACCTACTGTTACAGAATCAAGGTCAAGACCCTTTTTCTGGTTGTATGTCTTTACATAAGAAATTTTTGTATCGTTTCCGTACCTATTTTTCTTTGTTGTATCAACATAATCAGCAAGATCGATTGTTTTTACGTTTGCATTTGTTGTTGTGTAGTTAGCCTGTACACCAATCATTGTCCATGAAATGAAGTTGATTTTTGCTTTCTTTGCAGAAGCATCTTCTTCGTCTCCACCAACAAGGTCATCGATTACGATGTGGCTGTTCTTTCCACCGAATCCGTCGTCTACGAAATCAGGAGCACGAAGGTCTGTTGTCCAGTTTCCGTCAGAAATGAACTTATAGCGGCCTTCTTCGCCAGCCTTGAAATTAACTGTAAGAGAGAATCCCTTTTCTCCCTTTTCCATAGGAAGAGCTCCATCCTGCCAGTTTGTGAAGTCACCAGCAAGGAGAACCTCTGAAGCGCGAGGGTTACAGTAGAAGAATGTTACGGCAATAGTACCATCGGCATTTTTTTTCGCAGATACATCAGCAAACATTGCTGCTGAGAGCATCAGGAAAACCGAGATGAAAGCGAATAATTTTTTCATCTTATCCTCCAAATTTTGTTCTGTGCACCGGAAAGACACAGCCTGCTGCTAGACAGATTGTCCATTATAGAAAGTAAAAGTTAAAAATGAGAAAAATGTGTTTTTTTTATAAGTTTTAGCAGAAAATGTTTTGATTTTTTTAAATGGCATGTTACAATTTAGTGTTTATGTAAAAAAGAGAGATTGTAAAATTTAAAAAAAAGTTTGAACTTTAGCAAAATATGGAGGATTATTCATGCTAAAAAGAATTAAAGGCTTGGTACCGGTGTTGTTGGTTTCCATGGGCTTGGCATTTACAGGATGTTCAGATGGCTCAAGTAGCTCAAATGCTGTGCTTTTGCTTGGGCTTATGAACCAAGGGGTAACTTCTTCTGTTACAATTGAAAGTCATAAAAGTGGCGAAATTGTAAAAAATAAAGTTGCTACAGATTCCGGAGATGAATATTACGAATACTTTGAATTTACTGCTGAAGATGGAACTGCCGGTAATTATTCTCTTTACAAGAAAACAGGGGAAACAAATACAGTTCAGACAGTTTCTCATTTGGACGGCTCAACTCTTCCAGTAACATTTACTTATGATAAAACAACTGGTGGATACACAGTTGGATCAAGTACATCATATCTTTTTGATGCTCCAAAAGACGGTGTAAAGGTAAATGTAATTGCATCTGAATTAATGACTACAGCAGATACAAAGATTGCATTTACTTCAAAATGGGAATCATCGGAAGATGAATATGTTTTTGATGAAATAGATTCTGTTATAAGAAATGGAATCACTTATAAGTATACTAAAAATGGTGGTTGGATAACTATTGCCACTTCAGTAGATGCTGTTCCTTTTTATTGGGATAATATAAGCAAGTTTTACTATTTAGTATATGAAACAGAAAGAACTAATGTAGAAGAAGTTGGACGTGGTTTGAACGATGCGAATATTGTTTATTCTTCTCCAATATTTATTTATGGAAAATTGAACAAATAAGAGAGGATTATAAAATATGAAAAAATTGATAAAAACTCTTTTAGCATTTGCTGCAACTTCGCTTCTTGCATTTTCATGCTCGAATGAAATAACTGATTCAAAAGCCTTGCTTTTGGGGTTTGCTGGTGGAAATTCAACAGCAAAAATCGAAACTGGATCAAGGGCTGTTGCAACATTAAATCGAAGTGTTACTGTAACAATTTATCTTTTTGGTGTTCCAGCTACATGTACAAAACCTGGTGTTTGGGCATGGGCAGAAAATGGAAATGACGATATAGGTTATACTGCTGGAAACTGGCCGGGAGATGCTACAGATTTAATGACTGCAGATAATTCAACTGGTTACTCGGGATATAAATATTCTCTTTTAGTAGATCCTGCATACGATTTAGGAATTTTGTTTAACAACAGAAGTGGAGGTTCGCCTCAGACTGGTGACATTGTTATTCCAAAAGAAGATGTTGCAACTGATGTAACTTATTACTTCAACTGGAATAGTATGGCTTATTATACTAGCGTTGATGATTGTGTTGGTATTATGGGTGGTTCTATTACGGCCTTAAATAAATCTGCCGGTACTGCAACAGTTACATGTACAACAAGCCTTTTGGAAGATAAAACAATTACTAGTGACGTAAGTGTAAAAGATTCTATTGGAACAGTTCTTACTGTAAAAAGTGCTGTAATTTCAAAAGATGTTCTTACAATTAAGCTTGAAAATGCAACAGAAAATACTCCTTATACAGTAACATATGCTGGAAAAGATAAAATTGTTGCTGTTAGTACAGCATTAATTGAATCTCTTTATGGCTCAGCAGCAAGTGCTTTAACAGATCTTGGACTTACATTGAATGGTTCGACAGCAACATTTAAGACTTGGGCACCAACAGCAAGTGCAGTAAGCGTATTACTTTATGATACAGCTGCAAATGCTTACGATGTTTTAAAAACAGCAACTTTCGATGGTCCTGGCTCTACAGAAAATGACTACAAAAAAGATTCATATACACCAAGTGAAGTTGAAATGATTGTTGATTCTTCAACAGGTGTATGGACTGCTTCTGTGGATGTTTCTGCATATAAATATTACAAATATAAGCTTTCAATAAGTGGTAAAATTTATTACGTTTCTGATATCTGGCATAATGTAGCTGGTGCAGATAGTAATGCAAGTCAGATTATTTCTATTGATGATTCAGCTTGTGTACCGGCAAGTTGGGAAACATCTTATGTAAACCCGTTTGGTAATTCTGAAAAACAGACAAAGAAATATAATGATGCTGTAATTTATGAAATGCATGTTCGTGACTGGAGCCGTGCTGTTGTAACAGATTCAACTGGTAAGTTCCTTGATATCGCAAACAGCGAAGACATTATGAATCACCTTAAAGATTTGGGTGTAACTCACGTTCAGCTTTTGCCAGTATTTGATTATGCACAGCTTAATAGTAATAAGAAATATAACTGGGGATACAATCCATATCATTATAATGTTCCTGAAGGACGTTATGTAACTGATGGTTATACAGATGGAAGTGAAGCTGTAAAAGAAATGCGACAGATGATTAAAGCATTCCATGATAACGGAATTGCTGTAATTATGGACGTAGTTTACAACCATACAAGCGCAACTAAAACAGGTTCATTGTATGACTCAACTGTACCGGGATATTTCTATTCACTTGATGAAAGTGGAAATTACTACAGTGGTTCTGGTTGTGGAAATAATATTGATACACGTCATGCAATGGTAAGAAAATATGTAATCGATAGTCTTGTTCATTGGGTAAAAGATTATCATATTAACGGTTTCCGTTTTGACCTTATGGGCTGTCTTGATCAGGTTACAATGAAGAAGGTTTATGACACTCTTTATGAAATGGATAAAAATATTCTTGTATACGGTGAACCATGGACTGGTGGATCAACAGGTTTTGATGGAGATACTGAAGAAACGAAGGCTGCTTTAAAGGGTACTTCTGGTTATGGTGTTGGAGCTTTTGACGACGACTATCGTGATGCAATAAAAGGAGGAGAATTTGGAGGATTCGCTGTTGGACAGATTCAGGGGTCTTACAGTGCAAATATTGAAACTGGTCTTACAGGTGATTTAATAACAAAGAATAAGCGCAATGCAACTGGAAATACAGGACTTGCTCTTCACTATGCAGAATGTCATGATAACTTTACTTTGTTTGATAAACTTGTCTATTCTACTTTGAGTACTCTTCCTTCTGGAGATAGTTACGCACCAAAATTTGCAAAAGCATATGCAGCTGTTATGGATGACACTGCAAAGCTGGGGCTTATTAAAAAGCAGGTAGAACTTGCTGGAGCATATCTGTTATTGAGTCAGGGAACTCCATTCCTTAACGGTGGACAGGAATTTATGCGTACAAAGAAAGGTGATCCAGATAGTTATGCTGCAGATAAAAAAGGTGGAATTACTTGGACTGATACTGCGGGAGAATATAATATTGATGATGTAAATACAATTAACCTTAATATGAAGACAACATATGCAGATGTTTACAACACCTATAAAGGTTTGATTGCTCTCAGAAAAGCAAATGATGCATTTACATCACCAGCTTCTTGCGAAGCAAAAAATATTATGGCTGGTATTTCAAAATATACTGTAAACGGCTCTTCGAAGAGTTTTGATATTTACTTTAATGCAACTGATAATGATTATGCTCCTAATGCATATAAATCAGGAACAACTCTTGGAGTTGGAATTAAAGACAAGGGATTTGAATATGGTATAAAAGGAAAAGTTGTTTCAATTAGCGAAACTGACGGTTCTGTATCATATGCATCAGAAGAATCTGTAGTTCAGATTCCAGCTCATGGATTTGTAATTTTTGAAAAATAACTGCTGACAGTAAAATTGTAATTTACAGGTTTACAGTTTAAGGTAAAACCTTTCCAGGCCCGGAATGCAATCTTTGTATTCTGGGCTTGGGCTTTTAACCCGCTTTTAGTGCTTTTTTCTTCATCATTTCATATGTTGATTAATCTGCATTTTTTCACTATTATAAAAATGAACCCCGGTCATGTGCGTCTGGGGTTTTAATTTTAAATAAGGTTCCAGCTGAGTGTAGAATGATAGATAAAGAAAAACTTCGTGAATCGGTAGAAATGTTTTTGACGGCTATTGGGGAAGATCCTAAAAGAGAAGGGCTTAGGGAAACTCCGGATCGCGTGGCTAGAATGTGCGAGGAGCTTTTTTCTGGGCTGGACAGCAGTGCGACCGAGGTTTTGAGCCGAGTTTTTACTACAGAAAAGCCAGGACTTGTAATTGAAAAAGACATAAAATTTCATTCGATGTGTGAGCATCATCTTCTGCCGTTTTTTGGAACAGTCAGTATTGCCTATTCGTATGAAAATAAAGTTGTGGGATTAAGCAAGCTTGCACGCACTGTGGAAGTTTTTGCGCGACGTCCGCAGATTCAGGAAAATATGACAAGTCAGATTGCTGATGCAATTATGAAAGACCTTACTCCGAAAGGTGTTATGGTAATTGTAAAGGCAGAACACATGTGCATGTCTATGCGCGGAGTAAGAAATCCTTCTGCCCTTACTGTTACAGTGGCAACCCGAGGCTGTTTTGAAGATGATTATAATCTTCAGGAACATGTTTTAAACAGACTTGGGATTTAAAATAAATAAGGTCGAGTTCGAAGGTCGTCTTAAACGTTTTTGGAACTCGACTTTTTGTTCATCCTCAAGGTTTGTTTATTTTTTGCTTGTCTTAAGGGCTTTTATTCGTTCTACTAATGTAGGATGATTGTAATTCCATATTACATACAGTTTTGGCGGAAGCAGTTCGTTCAGGTTTTCGCTGTTCAGCTTAATCAGGCCGGAAATAAGTGCGTCCGGGGAGCCTGTAAGTTTGGCGCTGAATGCATCTGCCTGGTATTCGTCGTGGCGAGAGCTTGAATTTATCACAGGGGAAAGAATTTCGCCCAAAGATTCTGCTACAAGTGAAGCCAGGAAAAGTCCTATAAACTGAATTGATTCAACAGGTACGTTTGCAACTGCAAATCCAAATCCTGTGTAGATTGAAGTTCCGTGTGCAATGCGGAAAAGTACGTACATTATAACAAGTTCCAGCGGGAGCATTACGCACATTCGTCTTGTGATGTGATGCAGTTTGTAATGTCCAAGTTCGTGTCCAAGAACGGCAACAAGTTCGTCTGTCGTAAGCTGCTTTATCAATGTGTCGTAAAGTACAATACGTTTTGATTTTCCAAGTCCGCCAAAGTATGCGTTTGAATGTCCGCTTCGTTTTGAGGCATCCATTACAAAAATTCCACTTGATTTGAATCCTAAGTCTTTCATCAATGCAGAGATTCTGTCTTTTAATTCGCCGTCTTTCAGCGGTGTAAATTTATTGAACATTGGAGCAATTACAAGCGGGTAAATTACCTGAAGCACAAGTGTAAGAGCAAACATTACGCATACAAGCAAAACCCACCAGCTGCCCGGAAACTTTACGAGTACAAGAACCATTGCAAAAATAAGGATTGCGGCAAGTACTGTAGAAAGTGCAAGGCCTTTAAGCTGGTCAGAAATCCACATTTTTATCGTCATTTTTGAAAAACCGAATTTCTTTTCGATGTTGAATTCCCTGATTAAGTCAAACGGTACTGAAAGAATTGAAGAAGGAATTCCTGCGCAGATAAAAAATATGAGGGCGCAGAAATATGAATTTAAAAGACCCGACGGAAAGCCGGTAAGTCTGCATGTCATGTTAAAAAGCCACGGATAGTAACCAGAAAAAACAAGGATGAGCGTAAGTGCCAGGCCACAGATTGACCGTGGAATCCAGAAGAAATATTTTGCATTTTCGTATGCGCTGATTCTGGCAAGTTTTTCTGTGTCGAATACGGACGCTTCTGCAATACCGTTAAGTTCGTCCGGCAGTTTTCCGCTGTTTTTTATGCGGGCACGCATGTCAATGAATTCAAGGAAATGGTTTATTGCGAAACTTATAAGTGTTCCGGCTATAAAGATTTTGATAAAAAGATTTGATAAAACGATATTTGTCATGGAGACATTATAGCATAAAGAATAAAGTTTATAAATCTGCAATGTAAATTGCTTACTCTATTGCAAAGTGAAAAAAAATAGCTTCCAGTTGAAAATGCCTTTCAAAATCGCCCGCTGGCGGGCTACACGCTATTGTGCCTTGAAACTATATTAGTTGCCGCTTACGCGGCAGCTCAATAGAGTGTTTTTGAAAGACAGTTCCTCCTTCGTGCTATTTTTTTTCTAGTTTTAATGTGCATAAAATTCGCATTTGTTTTGTAAACTTATTTATGCTTCAAGCGCCTTGATCAATTCCGGCAGGGCTTTTTCGAACTTTACGCCGTACCAGTGGTCTTTGTCCGGGATTGTCTGTTTGATTGATTCTACTGTAAAGTCTGCGGCAATTTTTGCGGCCTGGATGGCGGTTTTTCCTCTTAAGAGGGCGCCGGCAAATGCAGAGGAATAGACATCGCCTGTTCCGTGCATTGCTACGTTAAGTCTTTCTGTAAAGTAAAAATCAATGTCGCTTCCGTTGTAAACAGAAACGCCGAGTTTGCTTTCTTCAAAACTTACACCGGTAAGAATTACGTTTTTTGCTCCAAGTGCGTGCAGTTCCTTTGAAAGCTGGATGATGTAATCCTTTGTGTAGCCGCTAGCAACATATTCTTTTCCTAGAAGAAGGGCTGCTTCGGTAAGGTTCGGCAGTATGTAGTCAGCGTTTTTGCATAGTTCTGCCATTTTTGATGGAAAATCATCTTTAAAGCCCGGATAGAGCTTTCCGTTGTCGGCCATTGCAGGGTCTACAATTCTAAGTGCTCCTGGACGTGCAGTTTCATTCATAATTTCAAGAATGTAAGGAATCTGTGGTTCTGTAACGTAACCGGTGTAGAACGCATCAAAATCAACGTGTTCTTTTTTCCAGCGTTCAAGGATAGAAGGCATTTCTTCTGTAAGATCCCTGAATGTCCAGCCGCTGAATCCCGGTGCTGTATGATTGGAAAGAAGTGCTCCCGGTAAAATGCCGGCTTCAATTCCGCATGCAGAAATAATTGGCAGTGCAACTGTTAATGAACACTGTCCCACGCATGAAATATCCTGAATAGTAAGAAGTCTTTTGTCCATGTGTTCCTCCTGTAAATCTGTATGCATAAGATACGGGTTTTCTGATTATATGTATATACGCAATTTAAGTTAAAATGTATAATACCAGATAAATGATAACGGTTAATTTTGACGAAAGGGGAGATAGAGGTCTCTGCGAATATCTTTATTCATCAATTAAAAATCAAATCTTGCAGGGAATCTTGCGGGCGGACGAAAAACTTCCGTCAAAGCGGAGTCTGGCCTCTCATCTTGGAATAAGCGTGATTACGGTGCAGAACGCGTACGGACAGCTGATTAGCGAAGGATATATTTATTCAATAGAAAAAAAAGGTTTTTTTGTAACAGACATTCTGCTTGGTAAATCTGATTCTGTTTTTGGGGGAACTGGGAATGGAAATCTTTGGGGACAGGGGATGTCTGTAAATTCAGTTTCTGCGGATGATTTGGTGGATGACTCCAAGACTTTGGCGCCGGTAAATTCTATTGGTGAAAGTGATTTTTTTACGGATTTCAGGAGCAATTCTACCAGTTACGAAAAATTTCCTTTCAGCCTGTGGGCGCACACCATGCGCAAGGTTTTAAATTCTGGTGACGAAAAACTTCTTCAGCGGGTTGGCGTAAAAGGCATTTATGAGCTGCGCCGTTCAATCGCTGACTATCTTAGGGAATTCCGCAATATGAATGTAAAGCCGGAACAGCTTGTAATAGGAGCCGGAACAGAAAGTCTTTATTCTATGGTCGTTCAGCTTTTAGGGCAGGGCAAGGTGTATGCGGTAGAAAACCCAGGGTATCATAAGGTTGCCGGTGTTTTCAAAATGAACGGTGCAGGCACAAAGCCTGTAATGATTGATTCGCAGGGAATAAATCCTGCAGGGCTAGAAAAAATAAAGGCTGATGTCGTTCATGTTTCGCCGGCACATCACTTTCCGACCGGTATTGTTATGCCGGTAAGGCGCCGTCAGGAACTGCTTGCATGGGCGGATGGTGCGCCGGATCGCTTTATTATTGAAGACGATTATGACAGCGAATTCCGTTTTAACGGGAAGCCGCTTCCGACCTTGCAGAGTGCGGATATGGGCGGACGGGTGATATATATCAACAGCTTTTCGAAGACGCTGGCGCCGTCGTTCAGGATGAGCTATATGGTTCTGCCGGAAAATCTTTTGCCGGACTTTGATGAAAAATTCGGGTTTTATTCATGCCCGGTAAGTGCCTTTGAACAGTATACGCTTTCTGAATTTATTAGGGACGGTTTTTACGGAAAGCACATTATCAGGATGAAGAATTTTTACAGAAACTTGAGGAATGAACTTATACGAGCCCTGGAGAACAGCCGGATTTCAGGCAAAATGATAATAAAGGAAGAAGAAGCGGGGCTTCATTTTTTGCTTTCGGTTAAAAGTGATGAGTCTTCTGATGTGATTAAGAATAAGCTTCAGAAAAAAAATATAAATCTTCCTTTGCTGCGGGATTTTTACTATGGAACACCGCCGGATGACATTGAAAACATCTTTGTTATCAATTATAGCGGAATCAGAAAGGAACGCATTGCAGAAACCGTAAAAAGAATCGAAGAAGTTTTGCTGTAGTACAAAATATGCGCACCGTTGTCTTTTTGGCTTATAAGTGATAAAACTTTTTTCATGCTTTTTTCTTATCTGATTGTGTGTCCGCTGGTTTTTGCGGCCGGCTTTGTTGATGCAATTGCGGGTGGCGGCGGACTTATTACTTTACCGGCTTATATTCTTGCAGGACTGCCGGTTCACAATGCAATAGCAACAAATAAAGTCAGTTCCAGTATGGGATCAACTGCGGCAACCATAAAATATGCCAGAAGCGGTTTTGTAAACTGGAAGACCGCTCCGTTCTGTGCTGTCTTTTCATTCTGCGGTTCGGGAATCGGGTCAAATCTGGCTCTGCTTATACCGGCAGACATTTTTAAGGTGATAATGCTGGTTTTGCTCCCGCTGATTGCTTTTTATGTTCTTAAATCAAAAACGTTTGAAACAGACAGGGAGCCATATTCTCTGAAAAAAACGATTGCAATCTGTATCTTGATTGCATTTATGATTGGAATGTATGACGGTTTTTACGGGCCGGGAACGGGAACTTTTCTGCTTCTTCTGCTTACGGTTTTTGCCCATGTTTCACTGAATGAAGCAGCCGGTACAACAAAAATAATTAATCTTACTGCAAATTATGCGGCTCTTGCAGTTTTTCTTTATAACGGCAAGGCTCTTATTCCGCTGGGTCTTACGGCTGGTTTATTCAGCATGGCAGGAAACTATCTGGGAGCAACTGCGTTTACCAAAAAAGGCGCCACTTTTGTCCGCCCAATGATAATTCTGGTTCTTGCGCTGTTTTTTGCCAAATTGATTTATGAACTGTGGCTTAAATAAAAAAAACGTTGTCTATATAAAGATCCGATTACGGTGGTTGAGCTTGTCGAAACTACCGTAATAAACGAACCTTATTAGACAACGCCTTTTTTTATAGCAGTAAAAGCTTAGTTCTTAGCTCTTTCTACGAATGAACCGTCGCGTGTATCAATAACGATTCTTTCACCGTCGTTGATGAAGAGTGGAACGCGTACTTCGATTCCTGTATCAAGTGTAGCTGGTTTAAGTGATTTTCCTGATGTATCGCCTTTTACGCCTGGTTCACAGTAAGTGATTGTGCGTGTAACGTTTACTGGAAGTTCAATACCAACCGGCTTGCCTTCGTAGAATGTAAGTTTAACTTCAAGATCATCTTCTGGAGTGATGTATCCGGCATAGTCGCCGAGATTTTCTTTTGGAAGTTCGAACTGTTCGTAAGATTCCTGATCCATGAAAACGTATGTTTCACCGTCAATGTAAGAAAGTTTTGTTACGTGGAAGTCAAGGTCTACTTCGTCGAATTTTTCGCCTGCATCGATACCAAGATCCATTGTTGATTTTGTAACAAGGTTCTGTACGCGAAGGTTTGTAACCATACCAGCACGACCAGAGCGCTGTCCAAGCATCTTCTGAACGATGAGAGGGTTACCTTCATACATGAAAGCTGTTCCAACTTTCAACTGTGATGTCATTAACATAATATATAACCTCAAAAATAAAGTTTCAAAAATTGCGTAGCTCGCAGATTCTTCTATTATAATCAATGTTCAGATAAAAGTCATCAGTTTGAAGCTCAGAAACTGATTTTTTCTGGGTTAAGTGTATGTGCGGTAGGACAAAGGGATTATAAAGTTCATAATACAAAAATATGCAGAACAATAAAAAAAACAGCGCGAAGGAGAAGAGCGTTTTTCAAAAACACTCTGTTTATGGTAGCCGCGTTAGCGGCGTGTTATATAGTTCCTTTGCCATAAATAGCGTGTAGCCCGCTAGCGGGCGGTTTTGAAAGACGCTCTTTGACTGGAAGCTGTTTTTTTGATGAATTAATTTTATTGCAGGAAATTTATATAATCCCTTTGTCCTTCCGCTTCGTATTGTTTATGGCCGAATATCATGATATTCTTTTTTTTATGAAGATTATTTCTTGGAATGTGAACGGTATTCGTGCCGTAGAAAAAAAAGGTTTTATTGACTGGCTATTAAAAAGTGGATCTGATGTTGTGTGCATTCAGGAAACAAAGGCAAATCCAGCGCAGCTTTCTGAATTTCTTTTGAATCCTGCTTCTGATGATGGCAGTGTTTCCTATAAATCATATTTTTCCAGCGCAAAAAAAGCCGGCTATTCCGGTACGGCAGTGTATTCAAAAACAGAACCGGACAGCGTAGAAACAATGGGCGACGACCGATTTGATGATGAAGGGCGCGTTACAATTGCAAAATTCGGGAAAACAGCCATTATTTCTGCGTATTTTCCGAACAGCCAGGATGCAGGTGCCAGACTAGATTATAAGCTTGCGTTTTGTGATGCAATGCTGAAAAAATGCAATGAACTTGTAAGCCAAGGATTTAACATTGTCCTGTGCGGTGACTACAACATTGCCCACAAAGCTATAGATCTTGCAAATCCAAAATCAAATGAGCACAATGCCGGCTATCTTCCGGAAGAACGTGCCTGGATGGATGAATTTACCGCTGCAGGCTATGTGGACACTTTCCGTCATTTTTGCAGCGAACCAAAGCAGTACACATGGTGGAGCTACCGCTTTCATGCCCGCGAAAAGAACATCGGGTGGCGCATTGACTATCAGTGTGTAAACCCGGATTTTATTGGAAACGTAAAATATTCAAAAATACTTGCCGACGTAACCGGAAGTGATCACTGTCCTATAGAGATAGAGATTGTGGAGTAGATTTGTATTGGAATTGATAAAAAAATATCGGGAGGGAGATAAAAGTTTTCAGAAACATTCTGATTTGCTGCCGCTGACTAATAAGTTTAGTACATACGGTCATTGAGCCCTTCGACAAGCTCAGAAACCATCTGTTGAAATGACCAATTGCACTATACCTAGTGGTATACTTCGTGCTCTTCGAGTCGACTCGCTCAACCACCGCTAATAGAACTTTTTAGTCAGCGTCAATGCCACTAATTTTATTTAAGTTTTTTATCGATATTTTTCTTTGTCTTTTTTGCGCTTTTAGAAACGTCTTTTTTTATTTTTTTAGCATCTTTTTTTACGCTCTTACCGATTTTTTTAGCTTCCTTTGAAACATCTTCGGCAATTTCTTTTGCTGTGTCAGCAACGGCTTCTGCGGCATCGCTTACGGTTTCTTTTATTGAACTGTCTTTTGCGAATAAAGTTCCTGAAAGCATAAGTGCAGAAAAAACAATGCATAAAATCTTTTTCATGGCGTACCTTCCTTTTTTTTAAGAATATCAAAATCATGCATATTGAGACAATAGGGGACGTCTAGCCTGCTAGCGGGCGATTTTTTATTCCGCTTCATGACAGGGAGCTTTTTTTATAGATTAAACGCTTGTTTTTATGATTAAACTTTATAATGCGTTTGCTACTAATTATAGTAGAAAGGAAGATGATTTTTTGCTAAATTGAAACCATGCGAAAAATAAGTTTGGTATTTTTAATCGTTCTTAGTTTTTTTTGTTTTTCATCCTGTTCAAAGGTTATGGGCTACAGCGTCCTTTTGTGGAACTTGCCGGAAAATCAGCTGCAGGACGGCGATATAGTTCCTGTATATATTAAATCAAATATTTCTCATGTTTATGTAATTGGAACTTCAAAAGGTAAGGTAGAAGTTCCGCTCTGGCAGCTTACAGAACCGGTTTCTAAATTCAAGATAAAGAAAGTTCAGGCGCGCTATGCAGAATGCCGCCATGTGTACGCTTCGGTTGCTCTAGACGGACTTCCTATGCGTGCAGAAGCAGTAAACACTGCAAAACAGGTTTATCGTCTTAGAAAAAATGAAGTTGTAAAGCTTTTGTATAAGGTTCGCGGACAGGCTCCGATGACCGGCGGAAAACCGCTTGAAGGAAACTGGTACAGAATTCTTACAGAAGACGGAACTTCGGGCTGCTGCTTCAGCTATAATCTTCGCAGTTTTGAAACAGACATTACCGGACAGCGCGTTGGAGGCGGTGACGAAATTCAGGAAGTTAATCCAAATGCGGATTTTGACCTTCGCCTGCTTAACGTATGGTACCCGGATTCGTATAAGGCAATGATTGATTCAAAGCGTGTTGATCCTGCAAAGTGCATTCCTTCATATAATTTTCATCTTGATGATGAGACAAAACGTCTTTCGTTCCGCATGCCGGGAATTGATAAAAGCTGGGACTATAAAGGCGCAGTACTTACAGGACCAAACACATATCAGCTTACAGATATTCCGATCGTTGTTACTGTTCGCTATGACAGCTATATTGTTGTTCGCTATACCGGCGAAAGCGGAAAACCGGAAGACTTTAATCTTGTCCTTATAGACGGACAGCTTGAAGAAATTATTGCGGCCGAAGTTGAACGCCGCGAAACAGAATATGAGCACATCTACATGTACGGACCTTCATTTAAGAGCGGCAGCTACGGAAACCTTACGTTCAATGAAGACGGCACATTTGAATGGACAAACAACAGGCTTTTGGTTTCATCAGCTGTAATCAGTTCTTCTGCCGGAAATTCGGGTACTGTAAGCATAAAGTACTTCCTGAACAAATCAATGTATCAGCTGTACGACGGAGTTCTTACATTCAAGTTTAACGGTATGAACAAGAGCGTAAACTTCCTCTATAAGATGGAAGAAAACGGAATCCGCTTTGAAGATGCAACAGGTGCTACAATCGACAGAACAAATACTGTTACAGAGCGCGGAATTTCTCCTCTTGTAATGTTCTTCAGCAAACAGAACTAGGCGGCTTTTTAGCCCAGGTTCCTAAATTATTTTTCGGGAATAAAATATGGCATTCGTTCAGTTTTCACAGGTTTCTTTAGCTTTTGGCGACCGGGATATTTTAAAAAACGTTTCAGTAAACTTAATGACTGGAACAAAGGCTGCTTTAACAGGAGCGAACGGTGCCGGAAAATCCACATTGATAAAAGTAATGGCGGGTTTGATTCAGCCGGACAGCGGAACCTATTCCTGCCAGAAAGATACGCGCATTGCATATCTGCCGCAGAGCGGTTTGACTCACCATGGCTGCACGCTTAAGGAAGAAGCGGATCGGGCTTTTGCCTTTGGGTATGAACTTCAGAAGCAGATTGATGAAATGGGCGAGCAGGCTGCAAAAAATCCGGATTCGGCAGAAAATCTTCTTATTAAGCAGGCTGAATTGATTGCAAGGCTTGAAGAAAGCGGGTGGCACAGAAGGGAAGCAACTGCGGAAAGCGTTCTTCTTGGACTTGGATTTTCGCATGAAGATTTATCGCGCCAGACAGAAGAATTTTCCGGCGGATGGCAGATGCGTATTGCGCTTGCAAAGGCGCTTATGCAGAATCCAGACATTCTGCTTTTGGACGAACCTACAAACTACCTTGATATAGAAGCCCGTGACTGGCTTGAAAAATTCCTTGTGAATTACAAAGGTGCATTCCTTCTTGTAAGTCATGACCGCTATTTTCTGGACGTAACAGTAAACGAGGTTTTTGAGCTTTTTGGCGGAGACCTTAAGCGCTACAAGGGAAACTTTACTCATTATGAACAGGTTCGTGAGCTTGAACTTAAAACATTGATTGCAGAATACGAAAAGCAGCAGGATGAAATAGAAAAACTTCAGGATTTTATACGCCGTTTTGGTGTACAGGCTACAAAAGCGGCACAGGCACAGGAGCGTCAGAAGCAGCTGGACAAGATCCTTGCGCAGAAAATAGAAATTCCTGAAAGCCTTAAGAAAATTCACTTTAAGTTTCCGCAGGCTCCGCACGCAGGAAATCTTGTGATGCGTACAAAGGGGCTTTCTAAAACTTATGACGGTCAGAAATATATCATTAAAGACCTTGATTTAGTTGTTGAAAACGGTGAAATCCTTGTTGTTGCCGGAAGAAACGGTGCCGGAAAATCTACTCTTTTAAGGATGCTTGCTGGAGTTGACTGGACAAGTGACGGAGAAATAATTCCGGGAGCGGGCGTAAAAATCGGTTACTTTAGCCAGGACAACGCAGAAACTATCTGCGGAACTGAATCTATTCTGGATTATATAGAAAGCCGCGCACCGACTGAACTTATTCCAAAAGTGCGCGACATGCTAGGCTCATTCCTTTTCCGAGGAGATGACGTGTTTAAGCCGCTGAACGTTCTTAGTGGTGGAGAAAAGAGCCGTATTGCCCTGCTTCAGCTTTTGCTTTCGCCGAACAACCTGCTTATTCTGGACGAACCTACAAACCATCTGGATATGCATTCAAAGGACGTTCTTATGAATGCTCTTAAGGATTTTGGCGGAACTGTAATCTTTGTAAGCCATGACCGCGGATTTATAGAAGGTCTTGCAACCAGGGTTTTGGAACTTAAGCCAGGTCAACACCGTGAATTCCCAGGTGACTATAAGTATTACATGGAGCGCATGGAAGCAGAAGCGCTTGGTCAGGTTGAAGCTCCAGGAGCAAAAGAAAAGCCTGTTCCGGAACCTTTAAAGAGCGAAGGGAAGCGTAGCTGGGAAGAGCAGAAACGTCTAGATGCTGAACGCCGCAAGGCAGAACGCGCAGTTGCAAAAATTGAAGAAGAAATTTCCAAAACCGAAGAAGAAAAATCCGTGCTGGAAGCAAAGTTAAGCCTGCCGGAAGTGTATTCAAACGGTGCAAAGGCAAAAGAAATTCAGACAAAAATAAACGAAATTGCCATGCGGCTTGAAAAACTTACCGAAGACTGGGAAGCTGCAATGGAAAATCTTGGCTAAGTCGCTTTGCGTAAATTGGTTGAAAAAATTAAAATTTTAAAAGAAAAAATTTGACAGATTCATAATCTGCCCTTACCATAAAGTTAGAGAATTTATAAAAGTAAGAAGGCGATTATGAAAAAGTTTTTTCTTTCAATGTCAGCAATGATATTGTCTTTTTTTGTGCTTTTCGGCTGTTCTAATGACGTAGACAATTCATCGTTACTCCTTGCACAATTGATTAAGGGTAATACCTATTCAGGACCAGTTGCAAATCTTTCTGTTTCTGCAGAAGTTTTGGATTCGGCTTCGCGTGCAATTTATGTTTCAGATATTCAATCTGCAAAAGCTATTGTAGAAGGCTTTGATTACACAGGTAACGCTTTTTCTAAAGAAAGTCCTCTTGTAAGTGTTTCCAGCGGTAAAGGCTCGGGAATAACAGTTTCTTCTATTCCTGTATGTAAAAATGCAGTTGTAACTGTAAAGGCTTATGCTGATGCTAATGGCACAGTTAATTTAGATGGAATTGTAATAACTCAGCGTGTTGATATAAATCAGGGTGAAAATAATTCTGCAACCGTATCATGGAATACTTCTAAAGAAGGAAACGTTTATGCTGCCTTGATTAAAGCCGGCGTAAATACAAATACCCTTACAGATATTCAGAAATCTTCTATTGCTGGTGCAATTCCTACAGATATTCATGCTGCTTTGATTGATGCAGGTTCGATTGCATCTGATTATAAATCTAATTCACTTAAATCCTCTTCTTCTTACAAATTTACAGCAGGAACTGTAAAGGTTACATGCAACGATTATGACGGCTGCACATTGCAGGTTAATGATCCGGTCTCTTCTAAAGGAACTGCTGTAAAAGGTTCTGACGTAACAATTTCTAACGTTGCTCCGGGAACGTGGACTCTTTATGTTCTGGATGGAACTACTGTAAAAACAACTAAGAGTGTAACTGTAACAAGCGGTAATGAGGCGAGTGTTACACTTGGTTCTTCTTCATTTGACGGCATTCAGATTCAGGTTGCTAAATCTCTTGGATATCCTTTGATTCATTACTGGTCTTGCTCGGATAAGTTAACTTATCCAAATACAAGTTGGCCAGGAACAGCTATGCTTACAGACTGGTGTGATGATGATTACATCTACAATTTTGAAGGATGTTCATCTGTAAGTCTTTTGATTACAAAATCAGATGAAAGTAAACTTAGTGCGACTGATATTAAAATTACTGAAAAAGGTGCTTATCGCATTACTTCTAGTGGTGCTTCTAAATCAACATATATTTCTGATGTTCCTCCAGAGCCTGTTGCTCCAACTGTAACAATTTCTCCGGTTGATGGAAGTCAGATTGCTTTAAACGGTTCTATTTCTGTTCAGTTTACAAACGGAAACGATACAATTACTTCTGCAAAAGTTACTGTAAACGGTAAAGAATACAATATGGGTACTACAGCTGGTACTTGGTCAAAATCTCTTTCTGAAATGGGAATTACAAGCGAAGGTGCTACTGTAACAGTAAGTGCAAGTGTTACAAACAGCGTTGGAACAGGTACAGATAGTGTTACGCTTACAACAACGAAAGCAAGTCAGCATGTAACAAATCCTAATGAACTGAGGATTTATCAGGTAATGGTTTCTTCTTTCCAGGATGGGGATCCTAATATTGGATATTCAACAGCTTATGGACCGAGAGGACAACTTACTGGAGGTGATTTGCAGGGTATTATCAATGCGGTTGACTACATAAAGTCTCTTGGATGTAATGCTTTGTGGATGACTCCAATTTTCCAATCTGCTGGAAATGGACAGCTTGATTCAACAGGATATTTCTGTTCTGATTATTTTAATATTGATTATCATTTTGGAACAAATGAAAAATTCGCTGAACTTGTAGAAGTTTATCATAATGCAGGAATTAACGTTATTCTTGATGGCGTATTTGGACATCATGGTGGTTCTGTCGCAAATTCTCCTAGCGGATATAATGTAAGTGGTAAAAACCCGGTTAATTATACTGATACAAATACCCAGAATTTCTATAAGGAAGTTGCTGAATATTGGATTAAGAATTATAGAATTGATGGTTGGCGTCTGGATCAGTGTTATCAGGTTGGCTTGGGTAAAAAAGGAAATGGAGATGAGTGTAATACCGGTGGATACAATTATTGGTATGATATTCGTAAGGTAGTTGAAAATGCCGCTGCTGGAAATGGAACAAAGGGTGAAAACTGGGGTACTTTGGGCTATATGGTAGGAGAGCATTGGGATGGACAATCAGAAATTCAAAAAGGCTCTGTTAATCCTGGTTCTGCAGGTGGTTATGGTTTGAAATCATGCTTTGATTTCCCATCTCGTTATAATATTGTAAATGCTATTGCTAAGGCAGAAAGTGATGCTGGTGGAAATAGCATGGGATCATCTCTTTCATATGTATATAAAGATTACCATGGAAAGGGATATACACATCCAGAGGGTTATTATCCTAATTTGTTTATTACTAATCATGACCTTGTTCGTCTTGGTAATCTTATAAATTGGAAACATGGAGAAACTCCAAATTCATCAAATTATTGGAAACGTCATAAGCTTTCTCTTGCAATTATGGCAGCATATACTGGTCCTATAACAATCTATTACGGTGATGAATGGGGTGCTTATGTAGATGGTTATACAGGCCCAGGAGCATTAGATGCATATAATGACAATGCTTCTCGCTCAACAGGAAAAATCAGCGGCTTTAATTCTAATGAAAGTGATCTTCTTTCATATGCAAAAAAACTTATGGCAATGCGTAGTGAGCATGAAGCTCTTTGGAATGGAACTTCAAGTGATATAAGTACGAATGGAAATTTATATGTTGGTAAAAAAGTTGGTGGTGGAGAAACGATTATATTTGCAATTAATAACAGTTCTTCTTCAGCAACATTTAGTGCAACAGGTAAAGATTTGATTACAGGTGAATCGGTAAGTGGTTCTGCATCTGTAGATGGATATAGTGCAAGATTTATTCTTGTTAAATAAATAATTAAAAACTGTTTACTTTATATAGATACTTATCAAAATAAGGATATATAGGTTAGAGAGTTTGGCGCTTCCGGGGGGAAAACGGAAGCGCTTTTTTTTTGTAAAATGAACGAAAAGTGAATCCGGCGGGCAAAATTTTACATAATATAAGGGGATTGCCGTTCATTTTTTGTTTGACTTATAGAAAATAGCCCTTATACTTTTAACTAGATAAGGTAGGAAAATTGCGCTTCTAGGTTGGGAAAAGTAGGGGCGCTTTTTTTTATCAATTTTTTTATAAAAGTTCTGTTAAAAAAGTTTGGGGGACATATGAAAAAGTTTTTGTCATGCATTGCGGCAGCAGTGTATCTTTTGTCGTTTTTTTCCTGTTCAAATGATTTGAATGATTCTAAAAATCTGTTTTTGCTGCAGTCGTTTGGTTCAAATTCTGAATATGGAACAATTGTAGTCGGCGGTTCTGATTATGATTCAAGAAAGCTTACTTCTTCTGATTTAACAAATTTGAATGCAACTGTAAGCGGTTACGGCATGGGCGATGTAACTGGAACGGTAACTTCTGATTCTGGAAAAACTAGTGGTAAGGTAACGGTCGAAAAAGTTACAACAGGTAAAAACAGGGTAATTTCGATTGACTCTGGAAAAGCTGTAATCCGTGAACTTATTCCTGAGGTAAATGCCGGAATTAATACTATTCCTAATGTAACATGGGATACAACGGTTCTTGGTTCAATTTATTACTATCTTATTAAGGCTGGCATTGATGTTTCTTCAATAGATTCCAGCGTATTTACAAGTGCAATTCCGACAGATGTGCATGCATGCTTTGTAAACGCTCAGCAGATTGCTGTTGATTATGTTTCCGGTAAGCTTAAATCTGCTTCTTCCTATAAAATTGAGGCTGGAACTGTTACTGCAACAGTATACGGTTACAGCGGAAAAACTATTCAGATTGGTGATCCTGCAAGTGAAGCAGAGACAGCAGGGGCAGACGGTTCAACTTTGACGTTTAGCAATGTACTTCCGGGTACATGGAATGTTTATGCGGACGGAAATAAGGTAAAGACAATTACTGTTGCAGCCGGAAATAATGAGGTAACTATTGGAAATCCTTACAACGGACACATGGTTGTTTATGTATCTGCTTCAAGTGCTCCTCGCCTTTGGATTTGGCAGGTTAGCGGAAGTTATACTGACGGAAAAGACGTTCTTGGTTGTGTGTGGGACAATCGTCCTACAATGGCTGCTGCTGATGGTATGTGCAATAATAACGGCTGGTATATGTATGACCTTACTGCAAATGGATGTCATTATACAGAAGGCATTGCATTCAAAATAAAGCTTAATGATGATGCTAATGTTGAAACTGATAAGACTGCCACATTCTGGTACGATGCTTCAGGAACTTGCGGTACTGCCGGAAAAATCTATGATTCTGACCCTACAGAAAATCAGCTTTCTAACAATGCAAATCTTGCATCTATAAGCGTAAACGGAACTGCAGTTTCTGGTTTTGCTTCGGGTACAACTTCTTATACAAGTTCTATTTCTGCGGGAACAACAAGTGCTACTGTAACTGCTGTTGCAGAAGACAGTGCGGCAACAGTAAGCGTTAGCCCTAGCGGTTCTGCTTCAATTGCAGAGGGAACTTCTAAAGATTTTACAATCATAGTAACAGCAGAAGACGGAACAACAAAGACTTACACTGTAACAGTAAAACGTGCCGCAGAGAATGACACAACTTTGGCTTCTATCACAGTAAACGGCAAGGCTGCAAGCATTAGCGGAACAACTGCAACTCTTAGCGCAAGCGGTTCTGAAGACAGCCTTACAATTTCTTCTATTGTTGCAACTGCTGTTGATTCAAATGCAACTGTTTCATACAGCGCAACAACAGGAACAGTTTCTAACGGTGGTTCAAAATCATTTACAATCACTGTAAAGAATGGAAGCAAGAGCGCAACTTATACTTTGACTGTAAGTTATACAAAGGTTGATACACCTGAGTATTATTGGACAAACAAGAACGGTGCTTACGGTACAAATAAGACAATCAGCAGTTTTAGCGATTGGACAGAAGCTGAAAAAATCGTTCAGGGAGCAGCTAACGATGATCCAAGAGCATTCCGTGGATACCATGAAAAGGCAACTGACTTCTATGCTTTATATGCAGCATATGATGATACAAATCTTTATTTGATGGTAGAAATGCCAAGTATTGATGGGCGAGATATTACTTCTAAAGACTGGCAGTATGCTCTTGATGAAAATCTGGGTATGGGTGTTGGAATTAATACTGGTAAACGTGTTGCTGGTGATGGAGAAATGGATACAGGAATTACTCCATGGAATGCAGCAGGCAAATTCTATTCTATTACAGAAGGTATTGATACTTTATTGATGTTCCATCCATCTGAATATGGTACACCTGGTTATTTTATTACAAATTCTGATGGTAAATTCTCATACGATAAAGAATATTGTTTGGCATGGAAGACTTTAGGAGTTTCTACTTCTAAAGAAGTTGGCCTGGTAAGTTCAACATTGTACGGCCGTTCTGATAATTATGGACTTTCGATGGATGAATATCTTGCAAAGACTGATTATGTTGATATGCTGACAGATCCTGAAAAAACTGATGTAAGTGGTTACAAATATCAGATTACAATTCCACTTTCAGCTTTGGGTATTGATAAGAGCTATATCCAGAATACAGGTATTAGTGTAATGACATTCAGTACTTTTGGAACAAGTATGATGGATGCTCTTCCATGGTGCCCTAATTTAATTGATGTAGCTTCAGAAGCTTATTCGTTTGACGATTCAACAAGTCAAGAAAAGGAAGATGTTGATACATATAATGTTCCATTAGCTCGCATCGGAAAATAAAAAATATTCGGGAAATGCATTTTTCTGCTCCTTACTGCGTATATATATGCATAAGGAGCGTTAAATGAGTTATAAGATTAAACCGTTTGAAGAACTGGAGTTTAAAGATGACTTTATTTTTTATAAGGTCATGCAGAATCAGGAGGCATGTAAGGGAGTTATTGAAAGGCTGCTTTCGATAAAAGTTGACCACATTGAGTATCCTGAATTACAGAAAACTATCATGCCGTATTACACTGCAAAGGGGGTACGGCTTGATGTTTATGTAAAGGACTCTGACAAAGTATTTAATGTGGAGATGAAGGCAAATCCTCTTTCGGATCCTGGACTTAGGGCGCGCTATTATCAGTCTATGATTGATGTGGACTGCCTTATGAAGGGTGCAAGTTATGACGAACTGCCTGATTCTTATATTCTTTTTATTTGTCTGGAAGATCCTTTTGAGGAGGGATTGCCGGTTTATACATTTGAAAACGTGTGTGAAGAGTGTCCGGAGCTTGTTTTGGATGACGGAACAAAAAAAATCTTTTACAATGCGGGCAGTGCTGACAAGGAAGAGAATGAAGAATTGAGGGCTCTGTTGAATTTTGTTGGTTCTAGTGAATCAACAGATAATTTTACAGAGCGCCTTCAGGATCTGATTACTCAGATTAAGCAGCGGGAAGCAAATAAAACGGAGTACATAGAAATGAATATACATGACTATGACAAGATGCGGGAAGGAAAGTTGGAAGTTGCAGAAAATATGCTTGCTGAGAATTTTCCGATAGAACAGATTGTAAAACTTACAGGTTTAAGTGTAGAGGAAATTGAAAAGATAAAATCTGAACGAAATGCATAGCTCGCATTGGAAAATAATTAAGCCCGCGTTGCGCGCGGCGTTTGAGCGCGCAGAGGGGGTAGGAGGCAACGCAGTGCCGACGAGGGGGAGACTTCCCCCTCATTCATACGAAAAAAGTTGAAAAATTTAAACCTATAGCTTAATATTGCCGATAGTAAAGTAGCAAGTAAAATAAAATTCAAAAAAGTTCTTAAAAAAAAAGTTAGTCATAAAAAAGTAAGTATAAAAGAGAAGTAGAGTTTGGTTCTTTGGTTTTATACGGGGTGTTCTTATGATTAAAAAGGTTTTAGGATTAATTGGATGTTTGGCAGGCTTGTTATTTCTCTCGTGCGAAGTCGGTTTGGGAGAAACTGTAGACGTTATGGCTCCGTCTCTGGAAATTACTTCTCCGGAAGACGGCAGTATCATCATGAATAATTTTACCATGTCTGGTTCAACTTCTGATGATAAGCTTTATGTCTTTATTTCTATAAATGTTACTTCTACTGCTACCGGTGCAAAGGTTGCAAGTTATTCCGGCAGCGTCGATACACTTCATTCTTCATGGAGCTGTTCAATAAACAGCAGGCATACTGCGGCAGACGGCTCTTACTATTTTGATATTCCTGACGGCGAATATACTTTTTCTGTAACTGCAATGGATAAGGTCGGTCGATCTACGACTAAATCCAGGGTTTATAAGATTGATAACACTGCCCCGGTTGTTGTTCTTAAGCGCCCTGATGCAGACGATTCGTACGGTAAAACTATTAAGGTAACTGGTGATATTGCAGATTCCAATACTTTGAGTTCCCTTTATTTTACTGCTTACAAGATGAACTCTCAGAATAAGCTGGAAAAAATTACGACTGTGCGTCAGTCTAATATTTCCGGCGTAGGTCTGGATTTAATAGTCGGTAAAAAATACGAAAATCCTACTACTGAAGCAGAAACAAAACTGAATGCCATTTATGACTTGATGTACAACACAAGGGCTGCCGGTGAAGATACGGCAAAAATTTACTGTGTTGTTGAAGTTGCGGATTCTGCAAAGGAATACAAGCCGGGAAGCAGCATTATTAAAAAGGCGGCGGGCGGAACTTATACCGAAAGCGGATTTACGCCTACCGGAAACCTTTCTACAAGCTACTATATTTACGATGTAATTTACGATTCAATTTATTCTGAAAGTAATTCCTCTAGCTATAAGCTTACGAACAGCGACCTTGTTTCGATTATGAACGGAACTTATACGGACACTGATAAGGCGGCTCTGGTTAAGACTTATCTTTCTGAAAATTGCATGGATACTTCGGGAACAGAATTGTCTGCGGACAAAGTTTCTGCATTTAACCTGAATCCTGCAAACTCTCCATATTTTGAAGTCAGCGGATATAAATACGAAAACGGATTCAGTTCTATTTCAAATGAATCTAAGATTACTGTTACTGTTTCTCCTGGACGCGACCAGATTAGCCTTAAGGAAAAGACTATCAGGCTTGTGCTTAAGCAGTGTGATTCGTCTGGCGTTCTTTCTGATGAAGATGAAGTTGTGCTTGTTGAATCGCTTGAAAATATTGAAAATATTGAAGATGCTGCAGAGCGTGCAGCTGCTAAGGAAGTACGGGATCAGGCTCTTTCTACCGGCGATACAATTAAGATTGTTACTTCTATTGGTAAGCGCAAGGCTAAGAATTACTATGTTGTATGCGTAGAAGGATGCGACCTTGACGGTAACCCGATTGAAAATAGCGATGGAAATATCTACGGATTCCTTGTTGAATCTGTTTCTAAGCCGCCAGTAATTACTATTACTTCTTCTCCGGAAGATTTGAGCGTTCAGAATACTTATGATTTTGAATTTGAAGGAACGCTTACTTATGATGAAGATCATGTTTACACAAAATACATTGTAACTGCAAAAAATGAAAAGGATTCTTCTGAGGCGGAACATACTATTGCTTCCGGTGTTATGGATGTTAAAGACGACGGAACATGGTCGCTTTCTTTGCCGGCAACTTTGTTTACAAATGCAGGCCTTAGTACTGATGCTCTTTATATGTGTACGGTTCAGTTTATTGCCGGCTACAGCGAAGATTTCTCTGACGGTTCATCTGTGTCTGTCAGGGTTCATGTTGATACAGCTAAGCCTACAATGAGCGCTATATCTGTTTCGCCATATTATTCGATTGACGCTTCTACAAAGGTTCCTACTGTAAACGGAACAATTACAATTTCTGCAAACGTTAGCGACAACTACGAGTTCTACGAAACAAACTATGAGATTTACTATATGGACGGTACAACAAAACGTACAATTCAGGGTACCCGTCTTACAGATTTTGCAATTGAACTTAAAAATGTTAACACTGTAGTTGCTAATCTGCCTGTTTACGACCTTCTTATAGACTTTGAATGTGTAGATAAGGCAGGAAACAAACAGTATTATTCTCATACTATTAAAGTTGATCAGAATACTGATAAACCGGAAATTAGTTTTAGTAATCTTGATGAAAGCATTGCGGAAAAATCTGCGGTTGGTGAAAATGCAAACCTTTTTGGTCAGACTGGAAGCAATAAGATTCTTGGAACCGTAACGGACGATGACAGGATTAATTCTATAGTATTTGAATATGCGCCGTTGAATTCTTCTGTATGGACAGAATTCTATCGCAAGAATTTTACTTCTTCTGAAAATTACGTAACGTTTACATTGACTGATGTAATTTTGAAGCAAGGATTGAGCAATTCTACTGCTCTTGCCGAAGGATTCTGGCAGGTAAGATATACAGTTACGGATAAGGATGGCGGTTCTGATTCTGTAACAAAAGCAAGTGATGCAATTTGTCTTGCAATTGATAACGGTGCTCCTACTCTGTCGCTTACAACTGCAAGCGGTGAACTTATCGGTAAGTATACGGATAAGGAAATTCAGGGTACTACTTCTGACGGAAACGGTGTTGTAAAAATCTACCGCTATTCTACAGACAATACACGTAATGCTTCTAAGACAAGCGAGTACGGTACTGTTTCTTCTCCTCATGTTATTTTTGAAAATGCAGCCGGAATTTCTTCTAAAGACTGGACTGATACTATTTCTGCAACTGATAACGGCGATGAATTTGCCTATATTGCGGAAGACATTTTTGGCCGCACAACAAAACTTCTTTTCTCTTATCAGATTGACTCTGTAAATCCTTTAATTGATGTAACAAGCCCAACTACGGCTGCTGCAATTTACGTAGGTTCTCCATATATTGCTTCGTTCAGAGGAACTGCAGAAGATCCTAAATATGTAAAGATTGCCGATGGAACACCTATAAAACTTTCGGATTATGCAGCGTTATCTTCTTCTGCCCGTAATGCCTATAAACTTGTAGATGCAAGTGATATTTCTGAAGTTTTGTATAAAATCAAGAAAGATGATGGAACAGAAATTGCAAGTGGCAGCGCAAATGGTACTGTTTCATGGTCTGCAAATATTGAATTTTGCGACAGCAACGGTGATGCCTATGAAAATGCGGCTTCTATTGAATTGTATGCAGAAGATGGCGGCGGACTTACATCTTCTGCTGTTTCATATCCTGTTGTAATTGATACTGCGGCACCTGTCCTTGAAATTACAGGTGTTACTAATTCTGCAGGAACGGCTCTTGCAGAAAAAGATGAAGTTTACTACACGAATGACGGAATTATTATAAAAGGAACTGTTACGGAAAAGAACCTTAAGTCTGTAACATGTTCTTTGAATGACGCAACTGTAGTTCTGGGTACATACGATGAATCAACTGGTAAGACACCGTTTACTTATACAGTAAATTCTGCATCTGCGGGAAGAAAGACTTTTGGCTTTACTGCTGAAGATTTAGCTGGTTATATGTCTGAAACTTATAATGTCGTAATCGTAAAAGATTCTACTCCTCCGGTGATTTCCGGGGTAAGCATTGCCGGCGGTTATGAAAAAACAACCGGTGTATTCTATGTAAAATCTGGAACTTATACTCTTAGCGGAACTACAACAGATACTTATGCCGTAAAAGAAACTGTTGTTAAGGTTAAGAATGGCTCTTCAGAAGTAACTTCAGAAACTCTTACAGATTCTTCTTGGACAGTCGATCTGGATATTTCTGATGATACGGTATGGATAAATGATGCAACTGCAACGGTTGAAATTACAGCATACGATGTGGCAGGAAATGCTTCTGCAGTTCAAACTGTTACGGTTAAATTTGATACTGAAAAACCTGCATTGAATACTTTCCTGAACTGGAAGGGCAAGGATATGCTTTTCCTTATTAATACCGGAAAATACAAGGTTGGTACGTTCGGAAAGAGCACAATGATGGAAATAGAAGGTTGCTATAACGAAACTGGAAGTGGAATAAAGGCAGTTTATTACCAGATTATTCCTACTGGCTCTAGCAGTTCTACGGTTTTGATGGACGACTCAAATTATGAATCCAAGGCAACTGGAAAATTTGAAGCAAGTTCTACTAAAGACTTTACAATAAAAGAAAATGAGTCAGATACTGCTTCTACTGTTTCTTATTCAAATGTGTTCAAGGTAAATTTGAGCGGATTTAAAGAAAGCTCAGCTACAGATTCAAATAAGCTCCGTCTTGTTGCGGTTGATAATGTTGGAAACGTCAGTGCGGTCGAAGAAAAAACATTAAATGTTGATACAACTGCGCCAAAATTCAATTCGGTTGCGTCTGTTGAAAAACTTACAAATACAGAAGCAGATGTAACAGTTTCCGGTTCTGCTTACTTTGTTGAAGATTCCGGGGCTGGATTTATTCCTGGTTCAGAAAACGAAGATCCGACAGAAGGACCTGTTACAGCAACGATTAACGGGATCGCTGTTACTGGTACTGTAGGTACGGTTACAAATATACTTGAAGCAACAACAGAATATCCGGATGCAAGTTCAAAGAAAGTATATTATAGCGTAACGATTAATAAGTCTTATCTTGAAACGCTTGACAGCGGAAACTGCATTATCAAGGTAACTGCAAAAGATGCAGCAAATGACGGCGACGGAAACGAAAGTTATACAAATATTGCAACGGTTGTAATTGATAAGGATGCTCCTAATCTTGATATTGTAAACGTTACTCCAAAAGTTGGTGAAAACGTAAACGGGAAAGTAAAAGTTTCTGGAACTGCAAGCGACGGAAATGCTCTTAAATCTGTTACTCTTTATACTGGTGCAAAAGCAACTGATGCAGGCGATGTTGACGAAATTAACTACAGTTCTGCAACTTACTATAAGATTGAGCAGGATTCAACTTCTACTGTATACAACTGGTCTGCAACAATTGATACAACAAAATATACAGATGGTTCTACGGTAAAACTTCTTGCTGTTGCAGAAGATGAAGCCGGAAACAAAACTTATAAAACAGAAGATTTGATTATTAATCAGAGTACGGATAAGCCTGCACTTAATCTTACAAGTCTTGACGCATCCGTAACAGAATATAATGCAGACGCCAAGGATACGAACCTTCTTGGAATGGGAAGCAACATAATCTACGGAAATGTAAGCGATGATGATGGAATTGCTTCCATTAATATTAAAGTCGATGACGGTTCTGTGATTAATAAGACAGAATCTGCTGGCGGAGCTACAAGTGCCTCTATTGCATTAGATCTTTCTAATTTTGCAAGTCTTACAGCTGGAGAGCATAAACTTTACATTACAGTTACAGACATAAAGAATGAAACTTCTTACGCAACAAACAGCGATTCTGTAAACGGAACTTATTTTGCTTATGACAATGATTCTCCTTCTATTGAAGTTGTAAAGTGCAATGACTCAAGCTATTCAAGCAATATGTGGGGAAAGAGCGAATTTGATATCTATATTGCGATTGCAGATTCTTCTGATTCAGAAAACGGAAAGAATCTTTCTATTGAGTGCAAGGGAATATCAAAGAGTTCGACAGGTAATTCCGGTTCTTATACAGCACAAACTTTGCCGGCTGTAGAAAAAGCAGGAACATGGACTGCTAGTGCAACTATTGGTGGGGATTCTATTTCTAATGTATGGAAATTTACAACATCAAACGGTGAAGGCTATTATAAGCGAACTTACGAAGTAACTGACAGATACGGACGCAGTGCTTCAATTGAGGTAAGTTACCGTGTAGATACAACTGCGCCTGTATTCAAGGCTTATGCTTCTGACGATTCGGAAAAGCATGTAAAAGCTGATGTTACAAAGCTGATTATTAACGGCGGTTCAAAGTATTTTGTTGATGCAGACAGCGATGCCGGCTATTCAATCAGTGCAGTTGATTCTGCTTCAAAACCTGTAAACTGGTTCAGCCAGACTCAGCTTACAGTTACTGGAGAAGTAGAAGAAACAAACCTTAAGAGCGTAACGCTTAGTCATGGTGGAAATGAAAGTACTCAGTTGAACAAAAACTTTGCATTCTCTGAAAGTTTTGTTAACGGTCAGAATACGTTTACTCTTACAGCTCTGGATGAAGCCGGTAACAGTGTAAGTTTGCCGTCTTCTGGTTTCTATGCACTTTATGTAGATACAAATGCTCCGACTGTAAGCGTAGAAGCTAAAAAAGCAGATGGAACAACAGCATTTGAATCCGGAACAGTTCTTGGTGCTAGCGGAGTCATTAGGCTTAATATAACTGCAGCAGATGATCCTACAGATTCAGAAATGACCAGTGGTATTTCTAAGGTTTATATTGGAACCTCTGCTTCGGTTGATTCAAGTTCTGCAATTGCAACGGTTACAGCAAGCGAACTTGAAGCTGCTTCAAATGTATATACGTTTACCGTAGGATCTTCTCTTGACGATGGAAGCTATACACTATACGTACGCGCAGAAGATGTTGCTGGAAACCTTTCTACCGGGGAAGAAGCTGCAGCCTTTGTAGTAGACAAAACTGCTCCAAAAGTTACAATCGCTTCTCCTGTTACCGGTAAAACTGTAGACAAGAAGATTACAATAAGCGGAACCGTTCAGGATTCAAATCTTGATTCTTCTGTATTGCCGGTACTCTGGATAAAAGAAAAGACTTCCGGTTCATGGGCAGAAGCTTCTGCTGATTCTGTAAGCAGCAAAACTTACAGTTCTGGCGACTGGTCTCTTAAATTCGACACAGAAAAATACGACGACGAAAAAGACTATTACATTGCCGTTGTCTTTACAGATAAGGCTGGAAATGCAACCGCTTATTCTTCTTCAACTCATACAATTCACGTAAGCCAGGATAACGACAGGCCGGTAATAATTTTCTCTAACGTTGAGTTGGAATCGACTATGTCATCTTCAAACAGAAAGATGATAAAAAATAATCAGATTTCAGGAACCGTAACAGATGCGGACGGTGTAATTTCCGCTGTTTATATTCAGGTTATAGCTAAGGGTGCAGACCTTTCTGATACAGATTCTGCATGGGGAACATCAATATTTGATGCAAGCAGTTCTTTGTGGTCATACACGTTCCCTGAAAATGGTGATTTGGACGGCGAAAAAGATATTTACTTCAAAGTTGTGGATACTGAATCAACATCGTTTGTTTCTGCAGTAGCGGCAAATTATCTTTCTTCTCCAAAATTACAGTACAAAACGGTAAGATTTGAAACAAGCGCGCAGTCTACAATTTTGTATGCAAGCGTAGATATGATAAATCCGGAAATTAAACGTTTTGCATTTACTGTAACAGATGCTCAGACAATAGCAAAAGAAGAAATCGGTACCACAGAAGATTATTCTTACACTCTTAGTTCAATAAGCGATGATGACTTTGAAAAACTTGTTACTGCTGCCGGCACAGAAAATGCGGATCTTTCCGGCTGGACAGATATAAGCGTTGCTCCGGTATTTGGCGGTTCAAATAAGACTATTTATCTTCTTGCATGTGGCTATGATACTACAGCAATTGATAAACTGGAACTTAAGGCAGTAGGCACTGAAATATCTGCTGTAAAGGCTAAAAAGGATACATCTGGTAAATATATCTACGGTCTTTATAAGTTGGATTTTACAACAGCGGCTTATACAGATAAATATCAGAAAATTGATGTTATACTTTCTGTTTACGATTCTGCAACTCGTACAATTTCAAGATCAAAAAATATTACAGTTGACAATAAAGCTCCGACAGTAGAAATTAAGTCACCTAATGGTGATGGAAATTATTTCTACGGAACGGCTTCTAATTCAATTATGGGAGCGGCAGATGATGATTCTTCTGTACAGTCTATATATTTGGGATTCTCTCAGAATAATACGGATGCGCCGTCTTCTTATACAGATATTCTTGCTCCAAGAGAAGGTTCTTCTTCTTCAACTTTGTCTGCAAGTTCATGGATAATCAATTTTGACGATAGAACTTCTAGTGCAACCGATTATTCTCACATGGAATTTTACAACTTCTTTGTAGAAAAAACGTGGTATGATGGTTCTGAAATACCTTCTAACGTAACAGAGGCTCCTTTGTATATCTGGGCATACGCAAAAGATTCTCTTGGTAATAGTGGTACTCCTGTTTCTGTAAGGAAGATTAATATCTATACACAGGGAGATATTCCGTCTATTGACGAAGTTTCTTACCCTGATGCAGGCGGTACGGTTGGTGGAACTGTGCGAATAACCGGTTCTGCAAGTATTGCGGATACTTCTGTTGCAATTGAAGAAGTTCTTATTCAGATAGATCTTTCTTATGAGACTAGTTTTGATGAAAACTGGGAAGATGAATTAACAGCTCTTATTAATGCAGTAGAAGATACAGATTTAAAAGCAACTCTTAATGCTGCATATACAATAACAGAAGTTACGCTTGGGGATGGTACAAAAGTTCGAGGTATCCCAGCCAGTGGAACAAACAGCTGGAATCTTTCTATTAACAAACACAAAGAATTTAATCTTAAAGACAACGATGGAAATGATAAAAACAGGAATATGGCAATCCGGGTTTATGCTGTAAATAATGCAAGTTACAAAAAAGCCGGAAAGCCTGTTGTTGTTCCGTTTACACTTGATCCGGGTTCTCCTGTATATGGTAATAAAGAGCCGTTAAAACTTGTTCAGTATAATAATAACGATGCTAGAACAGGTGGTGTAAAAGCCTCACGCCTTTATTCGGAAAATATGTGGATTTCAGGAAAATGGTGGCTTGAAGGAAGCATTGAAGATGACAGCGGTATTAAGCAGGTTACAGTTTCTAAGAATGGCGGTGCAGCTAAGGATATTGATGCTTCATATATAGAAGATACTTCAGTACCTGCTGATGAAACGTACAAAAATAAAACATTGAAGATGCCTGTAGGTACGGATGAAGATGATAAATTCGGTACTGAAATTTATGAAATTACAGCGTATGAAGGCGCATCTGATAATAAATCTACGCCAATTACAATTACCTTGAATTATGATAATAAGGCTCCGGTATTTGACTGTACAACACTTAAGGAAGGAAAAACTAATTCTATTGTTCAGTCAGATGGAACTTATGAAATAAAAGGTACGCTAAAAGAAGATTCTTCTGCAAGTGCAAACCAGAGTGGATTTGAACGCATTGCTTTCAGTATTACAAAAACTTCTGGTGGAAAAACTTATGTCATTGATCCAATGATTTCTCAGGGTTCAACTGGTGGTGACAATGTATACGAAACAGGAACAGAATACAGCGATACTGTAAAAGTTGTTCAGGATTCTACAGATGGCCTTTACTGGCGTAAGGAAGCAAGTTGCACAACAAGTGGAAAAGAAATCAGTCTTTCTGGTTCTTCTGCTCCTGCAAATGTGCGTGCAGGCGGTTTGTGTAAAGTTGCAGGGGCAATTTACCGCATTGCAAGCGTATCTGGTTCAAAGGTTTATGTTAAGAAGGACCTGCCGACATACGCTGGTGGAACAACAGGTTCAACAGTTGATGTATATTTTGCAATTGCACAAGTAATTGATAACACTGTTAAGGAAGTTGGTGTAACTACAACTTATGATGATTCTGAAAACAATATTGACAATGATGATGATGATAAGATGGTTGACTACTACCTTGATTCAAATTCTCAGTGGCTTTGTTCAATTAATTCAAAGAACATAAAGGACGGTTCTGTAAAGATTAACTTTACGGCATTTGATCAGGCTGGAAATCTTAAAAAAACTTCTTATGACGGACTCGTTTCTAATAACCGTCCAAGAATTGCTGGTATAAGTTTTGCTACAGACCGAAACGGAAACGATGTAATAGCAACAGATGAATATGTAAATTCTTATTCAGGTATTTTTGCAACTAATGGTTTACATAAAGTTTCCGGTGTAGTTGTAAACGGACAGCGTCCAAACGGAGATAAGGTTTACAAACTTGCAGTTCCGAATAATGGTTCTGATTACGAAACTCTAAGCGGCGATTCTGTAATGACTATAAAAGGTCTTACACATATTGTTCCAGAAATTGTAGGCGGTAACAACGGTGTCGGCTATACTTATGCAGTAAAAGAGACTACGGATGCAGATTTTGCAGATAATTCTGATTCTGACTATGCAGCATTGAATTTAAACCATGGTGGTGATGAATCTGTCCGCGATACAAGTACAACAACAATTGAACTTTCTGCTTCTCAGTTGATGTCAAAGATTGCTGCAGATGGAGTAAAAGACTTCAGGTTTACTATCTGGGATTCTACGGACGGAACTACACCAGGAACAGACAGTAACAGTGCAGAAATCCTGTTGCGCATGAATGTTGCTTTGTATGACGGAATAGAGCCAACAGTAAAGCTTACTCCGTTCTACTGGAATGCAAGCGGAGACGGCAATAACAGCGTTTTCTATAAAGACGAGACAGTTGATGAAGAAACTCAAAGCGTAATTCAGGGGCATATTGAACTTGAAGACGATTTACCTTCTACATTTACAGATGGCGGTACCGGTGTAAATGACAGGGATCCTAAGGTTTCGGGAATTATTTATCTTGAAGGTCAGGCAAAAGATAATGTAATGATTAACGAACTTACTTTAAGTTTCCCTTGGCTTGCTGAATCTGCAAATCCAAGTTTCAGTTCTGGATTTGTTTCATTTGCAAGTCGAACTGGCGGTGTAATTTCAAAAGTATCTGGTATTTCTCTTGATCAACAGGGAGTTGAAGTTGTTGAACTTTCAGATGATTATGACGATTCAGAATACAATATAGTTAAATTTAAGCTTGCAATTGATACATCAAAAATCAAAGATGTTGCAAGAATGGATGTTGAACTTAAAGTTCAGGCAAAAGACCGCGGTTCTGCAAATGGAGAGGCATCTACTGTAAAAGCAAGTTCTCAGTTAAAGAATGATGAGACGGGTAATTCTCCGGTGTATAAGATGGATATTGTTCCGTATATTACAAAACTTTATACATCAATTTCAGAAACTGCCGGTGAGGAATTTGCGCGTTCTGCAAACGGAAAGTATGTTGTTCGAGGTCATTATAGAACTTATAGTTCTGAATACAAAATGTGGACTGATGATATGACCGAGACTGTAAGACTGTATGGCTTTAACCTTAAAGCTGACACAGAAGCAGTAAAGATTGGAAGCACCGCTGTTGACTTAAAGGCAGGTGATACAGATGACAAGGGACATTATTACTATACATTTGATGTAGGTAAAGCTACGGTTTCTGGAGATCTTTCTGTAACTGTTAATAGTATAGAAAGTTTGAACAATAAAAATGCAGAACCGGAATTTAAGTCTTTAGTAAATGATACTGTAACTTTTGCTGAATACAACTGTCAAGCAAACGGCATTACTAATAACCGCTTGGACGATGATGTTTCTCTCTATGTCTGGGATATTCACGGATTTGGAACTTTCTATGATACAAATGTTACCTGTCCAATGATGAAGATGGATAAGTCAGGTAATTACTACATGAGTTATGGTTACGGGGTTCCTAGTATGTATGTAAATAAGAACGGAACGACAAGACGAATTGATGGTAGTTACAATAAATTCCATAATACAAACGTTCTGTTTGATGACAACGGAAACTTGTATGCAGTAGCAACAAATACAGACCGTATTGGCGATAGTTCTGCTCGATTCGTATTTTATACTCCGTATAGTGATACAAGAACAAATCAAATGCCTGAGGAAAACAATGGAACTAATGGCGAGTACCAAAATTCATCAGATTCAAAACGGCATCTTGAACAAGTTTATAACGGAAAAACAGGTGTTTATGACATTAATCGTGTAAAGAATCCGAAATTAACATCTTATACAGACGGGGCAACAACTTATGTAGGAATGGCATACTTTGATTATAACAATGACATTAATCCTGTAAAAGCCCGTTTTGGAAGCAGAAATGGTAAAACTATATCAGGAGGAATTAAAGGAAATACAAATGGTGGAACTGGTCAGTCAAATGATCCTACAAAAACAGATTCTTCATATAAGAATTATCACATCATCGCAAGCGACAACACTACATTCAAAGGCGGTCAGTATGCAGCTGTCGGTATAGTTCCAGCAGCTAAGGCTGGTACTACAAACAATGTAGGTGTAGTTGCTTGGTATGATGCAAGCGTCAGAAAAGTTTGCTATTCATGGAATGATGATCTGGACAGTCCTGATGTAGGAGGAGCATGGCAGACAAATGCTAAATATCTTGACGGCAAATATACAGGTTGGCACGTTGATCTTGCTGTAGATGATGATGGCGGAATTCATATTGCTTATTACAACAGTGCAAAAGGTGACTTAAAGTATGTTTACCTTTCAAAGTATAATGCAACACCAACAGATGCAGTAACGGTAGACTCATACCTTTCTGTAGGTACAAATATTACGGTAAACACACGTCTTGAAAACGGTAAGTATGTTCCGTATATTTATTACTACAATGCTTCTGCTAATCAGACACCAAACTCAATCAAGGTTGCATGGCGTTATGACATGGCGACCTTGAGGGATGGTGCAAGCAATGATAAGTTTACAGGTGCGTGGGAATGTATGACAATTCCAACTGAAAACATTCCTGTTGATGCAACTGTCTGCGGTGGTGTTCCTACAAGCGGAACTTATTCAAAAACTGTAGTACTTGGTTACATGAGTGACCAGTTCTACGAAAAGGCATACATTAAAAAATAGTGCCGGATTAAGAAAGGAGACAATACGCATCAGTTCGTTTTGCCTCATAGATTCAACTGATATTTTAACGATTATCCCGCCTGGCACACCAGGCAGGATTTTTTTTGAGCAGTTTTGATTTACTCTTTAGCTTTTCGTTGAATCGCTTCTTCCTGTTTTACCGCGATATCCATCTTATAGTCATATTTAGCACAGAGCATATTTGTTACCTCACTCGATTTTCGATCCAGGTAGGCAGACAGGATGCCTTGGGAAATCGCTGTGTCGATTGCCTTTTTAAATGAGCGCCTTGGAAATTTGTGCAGTTGCGGACTTTTACAATGAGCTCTAGGCTGCTAGAGCCTTTTTTGTAGAATGCGTCAGAAAGGCGCAGTTCCTGCTCTTGAGGCAAGTCCTTCTTTCCAACATAGACTACGTAAAAGTCAGGGTTCGGAATTTTGAAGACATTTTCTGCGTAGCGTTTTTTCTGAGGGAAGATTCCTTCGTAAATTCTGGTTACGTATTCCAGACAGCGGAAGGGCATGTTTTCATTGATTGCTGACTGGTGCTCTACAAGGACAATCAGCTTGCCGTCAATTTCCCAGTTTACATCGTTGTTGTAGGTTTTATAGAGCGCCTGTTCTATGATTTTGCGTTCAAGAGTAACTTCTTCTAGCCTGTAGTCTGAAGCAGTATGAATTCAAAAAGATTTTGGGCAAGGTCGCCGTTTTTTAAAAGGGATGCGGAAAAATCGGCGAAGCCTGGCTTCAGGTCGCTGTAAGCCCTTAAAAAGGCATAAAGGGAATCTTCTAAATCGCGGGCGCTTGTGTCTGTTGTGTTGTAAACCTGCCAGCAGCGTTCTACGAATGCAAAATCGTGCGGGGCAAAATGAGGCCTCATGCGCTCCAAAAGAGCCTGTACTTTTACCAGCTGGTATTCTTCTGTCTGCGGATAGGCGTGCCATACAAAAGGAACGCCGCAAAGGCAGGCCCTGCTAAGGCTGTCTTCGCCGCGTATAAACAGAAGTGGCGTGCGGGTAAGAAGGAAGTCCCATTCTGTCTGCGGTAAAAAGTTCAGTTCCGTAAGTGTAAATAGCGTTTTATCGCCAGCCTCTTTTGTGGCGGCGACGCTTTTATAGGCATTCAGAAAAGATTCGTAACCTGCGCCTCTTGCTAAAAGTACATTCAGCGCGCCGTTTGCCTTTTCTTTGTTAAACTTTTGCAGTGCGCGTACGGCAGGCGTCCAGTCCCGCGGATAGCTGAAAAACACAGCGTTAAAACTTTCTGTTTCAGAAGAAAGCGATGTCCCGCCGCTGAGTTCAGCGCGTTTCTCAGCGTTTTTGCTGTCGCGCGCCAAAAGCGATTCCATGAACGGTTTGTCCAATATAAGGCCGCCGGTTTTTTGTGTAAAGCCCGGCATAAAGTTTACTTTCTGAACGCGGGCACTTCTTGTAAGGCTTTTTAGTTTATGGAAAGTTTCTGCATAATCTTCTGCGGTTAAATAGTCCAGCATGATTATGTGAACTACGTCCGGCACTTTTTCTGTAAAAAGCAGTGTTTCAAGCCAGTCCGGGCGGCCACACTGAAAGCATTCTATTATTATTCTCGGCTGATTTTTTCTGAATGCGTTAAGACAGGTTGTTCCGGCATTCCGGTTGTAAATCTGCCAGCCGTTTACGGTCTGCTCTTCTTTTGCCGGATCAATTTGAGGGCAAAGCAGCCGGAACGATTCAAGGTTATCGGCAATGATGCGCAGATTCAGTTTAGGGGGCGTTGCGGGGGAAGAATCGTCCCCCGCAAAAGGGGTAGGAGGCAACGAAGTGCCGACGAGGGGAAGGCTTTCCCCTCCTTTAGAAATGTCTGTCAGCGCGCGGGCAAGCCTGTAAACTACGCCAATGTCGCCGAAATTATCTACAACTTTACACAGAAGCGTGATGTCTAAAACTGAATCCATACTATTAGTTTATTGAATTTATTACGTTTCTTCTATATTATTAGAGCAAAGGAGGGGAAAGCCTTCCCCTCGCTTCAAACCTTCGGTTTTACGCTACCCCTTCTCCTAGGGGAGACGCAACAAGTTGCGATAGCCCCTAAAACCCCGGTTAATTTTTTACAGGAGTCCGTCATTATGGAAAAACTTAAGATTCTTTTAGCTAAAGGCCGCATTTATGAGTCGGTTTATGAACTTTTAAACGATGTTGGTATTTCCATTCATTTGCCGGACAGAACATATTTTCCTACAACCAATCAGGAAGATTTGGCTTTTCAGGTTGTAAAGCCGCAGATTACCAGTGCGCTGCTTGCTCAGAACAAGGCTGACGTTGGTTTCAGCGGTAAGGATTGGGTTTACGAAAACGGTGTTCAGGACGATGTTGAAGAAATTATGGATCTGGGATTTGACCCGGTTCGCATTGTTGCTGCTATTCCAGAAACTAAGGATTATGATGCGCTTTTGAAGGAAAAGGTTACTATTGCAACTGAATATCAGGCGCTTACAAAAAAATACATTGAATCAAAGAAGATTGATGGAACTATTTTCCGCACTTGGGGAACCAGCGAAGGTTTTGTTCAGGACAATGACGAAGCTTTGGCTCAGATTCTTATCGATAATACTTCTACCGGTTCTTCTTTGCGCGCTAACCGCCTTAAGATTGTAGATACATTGATGGAATCTTCTACAAGGATGTACGCTTCTAAGGCTGCTATGGCTGATCCTGCTAAAAAGCAGAAAATCATGGAACTTAAGATGCTTTTTGAAGCTGTTCTTGCAGCCCGCAGCCGCGTAATGCTTGAAATGAACGTTTCTAAAGCAAACTTTGACGCTTTGATTAAAGGCATTCCTTCTATGAAGAGTCCGACTGTTTCTCCTTTGTTCGGTGACGATGGCTACGCTGTAAAAATCGCTGTAAAAAAGAGCGAAGTTCCAACCCTTTTGCCAAAGCTCCGCACTCTTGGCGCAACAGACATTCTGGAATACGAGCTTAGAAAGGTAATTAAATAATAGAAAAGGCTGCGTTGAAAGCAGTTTATGAAGTTCAAAAGGACTGATGCATTTGCTTTGTATTGGTAAAGTGCGTCGGTCTTTTTTTGTTTGAGCTGGCAGGCTTGCGGCATATAACAGATAGATTATAAAAAAGTGATTTAGAAGGAAATGAAATATGGAATCTTTTGAGCAGTTTAAAAATCGTATTTTTTCATTTGAAAAGAAGGAATTGTCGCTTGAAATAGAGGACTTTTCTTTAATGCCTAAACTTTCTGAAAAGGTTTCCGAAGACGGAAGTTTTAAATCATTTTATGGTGATACAACGGTTTTTGATTTGGATATAAAAACAAAGAAGAAAATCAACAGTTTTGTTGAAAAATTGTATGACGGAAATCTGCCGTTTTTAGCAGAAAGAATAAAAGAATCAACATTTCATATAACCTTGCATGATTTGAGCAATTCCGTGTCTTTAAGCACCGTTGCAGAAGAATGCTTTTTAAACGAAATTACTTTAAGAAAACTGACAGATGGAAAGAGTATAAATAAAAAGATAAAGTTTAAAACTACATTTGCTTTTAATATGGTAAATACATCTTTGGTTCTGGGTGTAGTTCCAAAAACGGAAAAAGATTATATCAGTCTGATGGAATTATATTCGGTTGTTGATAAAGTAAAAATCTTACCATATTGTTTGACTCCTCATATTACTTTAGCTTATTATAGACCTGTAAAAACTGAAAAATCTGAAATAGAAAAATTAAAACTGCTTGTAAGTGAGTTCAATCAGGACAATTTTGATATTACTGTTAGTACAAAAAATCTCTATTATCAGAAATTTGAATCTATGAATGATTATATGTCTGTATTTTCATTTACCGGGCACTAAGCTGCTACAGGAAGTTCTTGTCATGAAAGCATAGTCCGTAGATTTTCTTGGTAGTAAAATTATGCTGGAACAATTTGAAGAACAAAATATGCCTCTTTTAGTCGACCGCGTTTTTCCGATGTGGAAAGTTGATTGCAAGGGGGATTCTTTTAACCGTCTCTATGTAGAGATGATTATCCGCACGAACATGCATGAAAATAAGATGCAGTTCCAGATGAGCGGAAAAACTGATGGTTCTGGAAGAAATCTTAAAGCGATCTGTTTTGGTGCAAAAATTAATGATACGCGGAATGATAAATGGTATAAAAAAACGCTTGAATCTTTGTCTTATGAAGAGCGCGCAATTTTAGAAAACGGGCGGCGGTATCTTATTCGAATGGATGAAAAAACTTTTTCTTTTATGAATGCGGATGATGTAAAGCTGTGTCTTTTTATAAGTCTTGAAAAGGGATGGGGAACTACGATTTTAAGAGAGGCGCAAAAATACTTTGTGGAAGCGGGTTTTAAAAATCTCTATCTCTGGACCGACGGCGAATGTAACGTGGACTGGTACTTTAAGAATGGCTTTGAACTTGTTTTAGAGGAAGAGTACAGTGAGTTTTCACTCCCGGGGAAGCCTTATTTGACTTACGTTTTTAGAGAAAAACTTTCTTAGGCTTGAAGACTGATTTTCTGCGTAATGTTTTTTCTATAGAATAAGTAAGAGAGTTATATGAAGTTTTATCTTAAGACTGCCCGGCTGGAAATTGTTCCGCAGAGCCTTAAATTTTTAGAGTCGACTCATGAATATGCTGGTGACGAGGAAACGAACCGGTATATGCTTTATCTGCCCAGCGATACAATAGAAGATACAAAGAAATTTTTGCTTGATGCAGAGGCTGAATGGAATTGCTGCGCAGGTATTGATTTGTTACAAAGTTTTGCTGAAAGCGGCGGTTCAGAACGGGAAAATCAAAAAAATTTTGAATGTGCGGTTCTTTGCGGCGGCAGGCATATTGGCGGAGTAAACATTTATATTGTCGATGAAGGGCAGAAAATTGCAGAATTAGGGTGGTGCCTAAACAAAAAGGCGCAGGGGTATGGCTATGCTTTTGAAGCAGCAGAAGCGCTTGTGAACTGGGCAAAAGAAGTTCTTGGAGTAAAGTGCTTTATTGCGCATTGCGACAGTGAAAATATTCCGTCCTGGAAAACTATGGAAAAACTGGGAATGAGGCGAGTTTCTTGTACCGGCGGTCGATTTAATAAATCTGCGCCAAATGAAGAACGAAAAGAGTTTATGTACGAGATGAAAATATAATTCTGGAGATAACATGTCTAAACTGTATTTTGTACGCCATGGTCAGTCTAAATGGAATGTAGAAAATAAGATCTGCGGTGCGACCGATATTCCTCTTACAGATGAAGGAAGAAATCAGGCGCGGATTACGGCGGAAAATATCATCGCTAAGAATATTAAGGCTGATATAATTTTATATTCGCCGTTATCAAGGGCAAAAGAGACTGCCCTTATAATTTCTGAAATTGTGAAAATTCCTGCAAAAGAAGAACCTCTGCTTTTTGAACAGAATTTCGGGATGTATGAGGGAACACCTCGCGACGGAATGGAATTTAAGGAAGCAAAAAAGCAGTTTTTAAACCGCTATCAAAACGGAGAATCCATGTTTCATCTTGCCCAGAGAATTTATAATTTACTGGACCGGGTGAAGGCAGATGAAAAAGATTATATCCTTGTTGCACATAACGGCATTTCAAGGGTAGTTCAATCCTATTTTTATGAAATGACAAACGATGAATACGCTTCTTTTGGGATAAAGAACTGCGAAATAAAGGAATACGAATTTGAATAAAATGCGCTATTACAGAATTCATACGGCAGAAATTGCATATAAAACGGGGCTTCCCGTTGGTATTTTTGTTGCTGTCTGGCGGCTTGTAGAAGCTAAAAAACTGACTGCAGAGGAAGAAAAACTTTACTGGGAAAACCGCTCTTATTTTGAAAAGGTGCTCCCGGTTCCGCCTTATTATGAAAAGGGAAATCCAGATGGTGCTGTAACATGGTTTAAGGATACAGAACAGGGAAATGATATTTACCGTCAGATGGATTTTTATCGTAAAATGCTTAAAAAGTATGGCGTAAAGTTCTATAAATCAAGTACTCAAAGGATTCCGGGCAGGGTAATTTATGAGGACGATTTTCAGATTGCTGTAGTGGGACAAAACTCAGAATCTGAAATTACAACAGAAGAAACTGAGTAGGGAGAAAACTTCATCCTTTCACACTTTTTCATTATGTGCTAATATTTATGTATGCGAACTGCAACTATTGAAAGAAAAACTGGCGAAACACAGATTTCGCTTACATTGAATTTAGATGGAACCGGTAAGTGTGATGTAAAGAATCCGATCGGTTTTTTTGATCATATGCTGAAGTCTTTTTGTAAGCATGGACTTTTTGATCTTTCCGGCGAACTTAAGGGAGATCTTGAAGTTGACCAGCATCATTTAATAGAAGATACAGGCATTGTTCTGGGGCTTTGTTTTGCCAAGGCTTTGGGAGACTGTGCCGGCATTTATCGCACTGGTTCTTTTCTTTATCCTATGGATGAAGCTTTGTGCCGTGCTGCAGTTGATTTTGGCGGTCGTCCGTTCCTTGTCTGTAATGCTGAATTAACAGGGATTCCTTTGGTTTCTGTTGGTCAGAACGGTAAGGAAGCCAGTTTCCAGACAGACTGTTTTGAAGATTTTTGGCAGGGCTTTGTAAGTGGAGCTCAGTGCAATCTGCATCTGGACACTCTTCGCGGTCGTAGCGATCACCACAAAATGGAAGGACTCTTTAAGGCTGCAAGCCGCGCCATTCGTTCTGCAGTAGAAATTGATCCGCGCCGTAACGGTGCAGTTCCAAGTACAAAAGGTTCTATCGGCAGCTTATAATTCTGCGCTTGAAGGGGAGGTCTGGTTTATGAAAAATGGAATCAATAAAATCAGCGTTTACGGTGACTCAATTCTTAAGGGAGCCGTAACTGGAACAGATTCTGGTCATCTTTTTGACATTATCGAAGATACAAGCCTTGATCTAGCACAGCGAGTTCTTGGTTTTGAACTGAATAACCAGAGTGTGTTCGGCTCAGTTGCTTCTAAAACTTTGCGCCGCCTTAAAAAGGACATAGAAAAGGGGGGTTGCGGCGACCTTGCAATTCTGGAAAGCGGCGGAAACGACTGCGACTATTCCTGGAGCGATGTCTGCGAAACTCCGGGGCAGGTTCATGAACCGCGCACTCCGCTTGCAGAGTTTGAACAGCTCATGCAGGAAATGATTGATTCCTGCCGCGCCGCAAAGGTTACTCCTGTAATCATGACAATGCCTCCGCTGGTTGCAGATTGGTGGTTCGAGCACATTGCAGAAGGTCACGACCGCGAAATCATCATGAATGAAGTGAATGGAAATCCGCATAAACTGTATCTTTCGCACGAACGCTACAATCTTCATCTTGTAGATCTTGCGCTTAAAAATAATGTGCAGATTGTAGATATGCGCCGTCTTATGCTTGATCAGCTGGACTACCGCAAATTCATGTGCCGCGACGGAATACATCCGAATCCAGACGGTTATAAATTAATGTCCGAACTTTGGATAAAAGTTCTTCCTGAATTGAAAAAAGAATTCTGATGTGAAAAGTGCAATTTGATAAAAAAACAGCTTTCGCTTGAAAGCTGTTTTTTTATCAAAACTAAAGTTCGTACTCTTCCCCGTACTTAATTGTAGTTACGTTAGGGTAGCCGTGTTCATGCAGGTAGTTTGTAAAGAACGCCTGAGCATCCTGTTCACCATGAACCAGAAAGATGTTCTTAAGGCGGCTTTTATCAATTGAATCTAACCATGACGTCATTTCCGTGTAGTCGGCATGCGCACTGAAAGCATTAATCTGCTCAATCTTTGCCTTTACCTTGTATACATCGCCAAGAATATTAACTTCTTTTGCGCCGTCGCGGATTTTTCGTCCAAGCGTATTTTCAGACATGTAGCCGACAATAAGAATCGTATTGCGCTCGTTTCCGATTTCATTTGCAAGATGATACAGAACTCGTCCTGCTTCGCACATACCGTCCGCAGAAATAATAATCATCGGTCCTTCTTTCTGGTTAAGGGCCTTAGATTCTTCTACGCTGTTTGTGTAAGTAAGGGAACCGAATCCAAACGGATTTTTATGATGCTTCAGGAACGCTTCATTTACGCTTTCATCATAGCATTCCGGATGTACGCGGAAGACGCTGGTTGCGTTAGAAGCCATCGGCGAATCAACATAAATCGGAATGACCGGAATTTTTTTCTGGTCAGTAAGAAGATGCAGGTAGAACACAAGTTCCTGAGCGCGCTCAATAGCAAAAGACGGAATAATAATTTTTCCCTTTTTAGCGCACGCATCGCGTACAATGCGTTCAAGCTCCTTTAACGCAAATTCCCTGTCTTCGTGCTTGCGGTTTCCGTAAGTTGATTCCATTACAATGTAATCCGGAGCCGGAACATTTGTTGCCGGTGGACGTATAATCGGCTTTTCTTTGCGTCCAAGGTCGCCCGTAAAAAGAATGCGGGTTTCGTTTTCGCCGGTTGAATGCATGTACGGAACATTAAGCCCGTGGTGCCATCCGCGCACTGAAACGCTTACCAGCGAAGATCCAAGAATATGTCCTGCGTCAAACAGTTCCAACTGAACATCCGGCGCAATGTACATTTTTCTGTTATAGGAAAGACACACAATCTGATTTGCTGTCTTAATGCAGTCTTCCTCGTCAAAAAGCGGTTTCCATGTAAATTTTTCCCCTTTTTTAGAAGCCTGCTTTGCAAGGAATTCCGCATCATGAGCCTGAATGCGCGCGCTGTCCATCATTACAAGATTTGCAATGTCGCGCGTTGCCGGAGTTGCGTAAATATTTCCCGTAAACCCCTTCTTATTCAAAACCGGTAAAAGTCCGCAGTGGTCATAATGCCCGTGCGTAAGGATAACAGCTTCAAGATTGCTGGTATCAATGTCAAAATTGCGGTTCTTTTCATCAGAAATTTTTCTGTGTCCCTGAAAGGCACCGCAGTCAACCAGGAATTGTCGTCCGTCAATTTCAAAAACATGTTTTGATCCAGTAACTTCCTCTGCTGCACCAAGAGAAAATAATTTAATGCCCATACAGTGCCTCCTTATAAAAACTCCACGTTAGCGGCGATGCAGGATGCATCGAATCGCAGTTTTTGCCAAAGGCAAAAAACTGCAGTGATAAAAATTACATGGATGTAATTTTTATCACACCTCCTTTCATGTTCTCATTGTTAAGATTTTACCACACGATTCATATTTCTCAAGAAAAAAAGCCTTTCCCCCCAGAATCTTCTATATGAGATGGAAAGGTTTGAATTATTTTTCAAAAAAATCTCTTTAAAATTATTTAAACAAATTATTTGATAGAACAATTTAATTCTTATATAATTAAATAATCATGTATTCTAGACCATTGATTCACGCTCCACAAAGTATTGTTCATAACGGGAAGATTAACTTCGGATCGTTTTTTGGAGTGCCAGAGACAATTGATATTCGCGGAGTAAAGGCGCCGTTTGCAGGCATTCCTACATCCTCATTTTTTTCTAATTTCAGAATAAAAAGCAGGCTTGCTTTTGTTTTTTCAGTAGATAATTACATTGGACTTGCAGAGTTCTTTGATGATAAGCTTTTTGGGCTTGCAGAAGTTATTTTCTGGGACAGGGAAACCGGCAAGAAAATTGCGTACCACACTTTTATGGGGCCAAGCCGCCGTTTTATTCCTATTGATACAAATGAAGCGGTCTGCACAAGCTATGCTCCGCGCTACATAAAAATCAGCTGGAGCCGGCGCCATAATAAAATCTCGCTCAGCTTTGTTGTTCGTGGAGATAAATTCCGCCCGGCTGCAAAAGCTAATTATATTGCAAGGCTGTCCGAAAATGGAGAATCAGAAATGCTTTCTGTTTCTCCATCTCCTACAACGCAGCGCTGTTCGGCTTCCTGGATTGTTCCAATGAATCTTGAGGGCGGACTTAATACTGGAAAACACCGTCATTACATAAAAGAAATCCCGACCGGAAAAGGTCTCGGACTTATGCTTTTGAACCGCACCTACCTTAAGCCTCGTTCTTCAAGTGAAGTAATGTTCGGCATGACTGTAGCAGACGGAAAAAATATTGTTTTTGCCTATTCAAATACAACTCAGGATGCACTTGATGAAGATACTTACAATGACAACATGCTTTCTGTAAATAATGAACTTACGGCAATGCCGCCGGTAGTTATAACTCATCCTTTTGGGTTGAGCGGAAAATGGATTGCTCAGGACACAGAGGGAATGGTAGACCTTACGTTCAATCCAGTTTCTCTTAATGACCGTACATTGAATATCGTACTTATGCGTAATGCGTATACAACAATTTATGGTACTTTTGAAGGAGTTCTTGTTTCAAAGGATGGCGAAAAAATCGTCCTTAAGAATTGTCCTGGAATCGTAAAGAAAAGTCATATTCGACTATAGATGAGGTTTTTATATGGAAGAAATAAAAAGACCTAAGGAAGCCGATTGGGCTCCCGGAACATTGGACAGAACTAGAAAAGCAATCGGAGAAATTGATTCTGCAGAAGCTCAGGCTATGGCTAAAAAGCTTGGCGGAGAAGTTATGTACGAAAAATCAATTAAATCTTCTTCTGGAGAACGCTCTTCAAAAGGAACCGGCAGAATTGTGCGCAACACAGCATCTTCCAGTGGCGGCTCATCGTCTGGTTCTTCAGGAGGCAGTTCTTCGGGTAGCAGTGCTTCTTCAAGTTCGTCTGGAAAAGGCAGAAAGAGACAGGAAGAACTTGCAGAAATTTCTCCAAAACTTGCCCAGATGATTGACAAACTCATGATGAGTGACGAATATGCAATTAAGCCGGATTACGGTCTGTTCAATTTTATTAAGCTTTTCCAGCAGAACGGAAAGGAACAGGTCATTACAGAATTCTGTACTCTTACCTTAAAGCATCACATAGAAAATCTTCAAGGTTTCATAACTGTTGTAAAGACGCTCATTCAGATGGCGCCTGCAACATACAAGGCCAAAATTGCCAACGGTTCAGAAGTGAAATTTAAATTCCTCCGCATGGTTGCAGGCTGGAACCTTCAGACAATCAAGCTGGCTCATATTGAACTTCTGGATCTTCCGCAACCGTACGTTGTTCAGGATATGATTCCATATGTACGCGCCGTATATAAAATGCTCATTCAGGTTTATTACTTTGGCGAAACAAAAATTCCAAAGCTTATAAAAGAAATTTACACCGATGAAATTGCCTACCCGGATGCACCGCACGATAAGCTTTCTACAATGGCAAAGGAAGCAATTACATCATGGCTTTATATTCAGAATGAAATCGTAAAGAAACTTTATCCTCTTCTTATGCGCATGTGTTCTGATACTTACGAAGAATATCCGGATTTCTTTAAGGTAAAGGTTGCAGACATCCTTAAGTTTGTAGGGCTGCACAAATATGACCTGCTTCTGCCTGAAAAACCGAAGGAACCGGGGCAGGAAGCCGCCGCTCAGCAGAAAGCTCCTAAACCTGAACTTCCTAAAAAGCCGGAAAAAGGACTTAAAGACGGCGCTGTAAATACCGGCCTTAATCTGTTGGATCAGCTTTTTCCTCAGGCAGGATTTAAGAATCTGGATAGCCACCCGGATATGTATCCGTATTTCCAGCCGCTTTACAAATTTGAAGACGGTTTTAACGTTTTAAGTCCGGAAAATCCGCTTCAGGTAACGATTGTCCTTCTTAAAATTATAGAAGACTGTTTCCAGGGTTGCCGTAACATTCAGTTTTCAATTCAGACTACAGATGCAATAAAAACTGATGACACAATTACAAAGCTTATGGATGACTGGTCTGCATATCGAGAAAATCTTTTTGAACGTCTCTACTGCAGTCCGTTGAATGACCTTGTAAATTCAATTTATTCTCAGGAAGATTATGAAGAGTCGCAGTTCGGAAAACGCCTTGTTACTTCGCTTATGTGGCAGACAAAGTGGCACTTTTTGCCTCACTTTAAGTTTGAACAGCTTGTTCTTGAACGCCCTACAGATGAAAGCAAATATCCGCCGCTTTTTATCCGTACAGATTTTGTACGAGCATATTTCAGCGATGTTGTTACGGAATGTGACCGCATGAATGCTTCTAAAGGTTCTGTTTCTTTTGTAAACAATCCGTGGGAGCATTATAAGTTCGACATTCAGAATGAAGTTTCAAAGCGCCTGGACGTTCTTCTTGGTGCAAACAATATTACGGCTAATACAAATGCTACAAACGCAAACCTTCTGAAATATACGTTCTGTTTTATTGCAGTTCTTGACTGGTGGGTTAACAATCCTTCAAGTCCGGCGTATACTGTATCTTCAAAACATATTTACAGAATTTCAGAAGAAGACGGAAAACCTAAATTTTCCGTTCCGGAGAGAACTGACCAAAACAAACTTTTTGCTGATCAGATCAGGGCTGCAATGGCTGCCCGCAAAACTGGAAACAACTGACAGAAATTAAACGGGAACTAAAATGGATAACGCCAGAATAAAAGAAATCCTTTTGGACATCGCTCCATCGGAATTGGAATTTACTGTTACACAGACAGGAAAGGAAAGCAAGCGCGTAAACGGCTTTTACATGCCGGATACGCACGAAATCTTTCTGCACAACAAGAATTTTAAAAACGAAAATCAGTTGATTTATACTGCCGTTCATGAATACACTCATCATCTTACGGCAGAAGAGCTTTTAAAAACTACAGGAAATTCCAATACAACCTACAATGCAAAGGTTCACAGTCAGGCGTTCTGGGCAAAATTCAACCAGCTTCTTATGGTTGCAGAAGAAAAGGGCTACTACAAGCTTGAATGGGAATCGAATGCCGAACTTAAGGAACTGACGGAAAAAATCAAAAAGGAATATCTGGAAACAAACGGCCGGCTTATGCAGGAATTCGGAAAGCTTCTCATGAAAGCTCACGAACTCTGCGAGCAGGCAGATATTCGTTACGAAGATTATATTGACCGAGTTCTGTGTCTTCCTCGCAATACAGCAAAAGAAATTACAAAAGTCGGCGCAGTAGAAGTAAATCCTGCAATCGGTTTTGAAAATATGAAGATTGTTGCTTCTGTGCGTAAAAAGGATGACAGGGCAGAAGTTGAACAGGAATTTCTTGAAGGAAAGGGACCTGTTACTGTTCGTGAACTTATGCGCCAGAAGGCAATGGGCTGTAAGCCTGTCGCAGAAAATGATCAGAAGGCAAAACTGGAAAAAGAAAAGTCCAGACTTGAAAAAACAATTGATCAGCTTTCAAAGCGCCTTGAATTTGTGGAGGAAAGTCTTGCGAATATGTAAGATACCCGCAGTTGGTGTTTTTCTTGCAGTAATTTCTTCTGTCTCTTTTGCACAGGTAAAAATGCCTTCAACTCCGGAAATGCCTTTCATTACAAATGTTTCCGACGCACCTGCAATGCCCCGTATTTCTGCGCCAACGTTCGGCTCAACCTTTTATGTGCCTGGAAACGTTTACACAGGAAAGCACGGCGACATTCAGATAAAAAATGCGGAAACCCGCTCCGACACAACAGAACTTTCCGCTTCGGATTCAACAGCAGAAAAACTTGCTGCAGTATTCGGGCTCGGCTCCGGTGCGGAGCGGCTGACTGCTACAGACATTTCACTGCTGGACACAAAAGGTTATTTCGGCGGAATCTACAGTCTTCTGGGAACCGGGGCTACATCGGGCTCTTCCGTAAATGCTTCATCAAGTTCGGAACTTCTTCTTAAAAAAGTTGTAGAAAAATTAGAAGCGCTCAAAATTCAAAATTCCGAGCTTACAAAAATGTATTCAGACTCGCGGAACTATAAAGCTGCTTCTACAGTTCCTGCATCTTCAGAAAATGAACCAAAAATACTGCGCTTTGTTGTAAATGGACGCAACATTTTGGATACATGCCGCACCGTTTACTTCAGTACAAAAGAATACGACGGTTCATTTTTACTTACCGGTGACCGCAAATTTGATTCAAACGGAAAAAGTCGCGAAGAAACTTTTTACCTGCTGTTCAAGGCGGACGGCAACTGTGGAACAGAAGCCGGCTACAACGTAGAGCCAAAACTTATTCAGGACAGCCGTAACGAATATTCGTTCCTGTACTGGCTTTCTAAAAAACATAATTTAAAGGCAGAAAAGACAGGAAATCTGGTTTCGCTTCGCAGCGTTGAACCGGCCTGGAATATGGATCTTCTGCTTGATATAGGTTCAGAATAATGGCAGTTTCAGAAAAATTAAAAGACGGATTGATAAAAGTTGGAATCGCACAGGAAAACCTTGATGACCTTTGCTCAAAAATGGACCGCTACATAAACGAAATCATTCTGTTTAATTCGGCATACAATCTTACAAACACAAGCGATTATGAAGAAATAGTCGTAAATCACATACTAGACAGTCTGTCCGCTGTTAAAAAGATTCAGGAACTTGCAGAGGAATTTAATGAATCTGAATGCCTTATAGGAGATATCGGTTCCGGTGGCGGACTACCGGGAATACCTTTGGCTGCCGCCCTTCCGCAGTTCCGCTTTGTCCTGGTTGAACGCATGGACAAGCGCTGCGCCTTTCTTGAAAACTGCATAGCCCTGCTCGGGCTTAAAAACGTTTCTGTAATGAAAAAAGAGGCAGAAAAAGTGCCGGCTGGCTATTTTTCTGTGGCAACGTTCCGGGCGTTCAGGCCTCTGGACAAAAAAATGACAAAAACGCTTCTGGCTTTAATCCGGGAAAACGGCTATCTTGCGGCCTATAAGGCTAAGGCGGACAGCATTCAGACAGAAATGGACGGAATTAAAGATTTGGTACCGGAATACAAGACAGAACCGCTTTCTGTACCTTACCTTACAGATTCAGACGGTCAGAAAAAACAGAAGGAAATCCGCCAGCGCAATCTTGTTTTAATTCAAAAAAAATAAGCGCCCCGCATTTCAAAGGGCGACCGTATTTCTACATAAAACCAATGGTGGTTGAGGCTCTCGAAACTACCATTGATTTTTTTTACGCAGATGTCTGCAACTCTACATCAATTCAATCTTTTTAAGGACGGAAACAAGTTTTGCCTTTTCTATAAGGTCTATCGGGCGTCCTTCCGCATACTTTTTTGCTTCTTCCGTATAGGATCCGGCAGTAACGCAGCAGCCCTTGTCGCACTTTATATCCCTCATCTTTGAATGAAGTTCGCGTACATAAAGTTCCCCGACCGAACTTGTAGATCGGAAGAATCTGAAAAGTTCAGTATTTTCCCATCTTGCAGACTGAATGCTGCACAGAATTTCAATGCTGTCTGCAGCAACCGAAATATCTTCAATTTTAACAAATGCATCTGCATGGAATGCTGCAATGAATTTTCGGCAGAGTGCAACAAAGTCGCTTGTGCCGCTCATAAGGTATGCCTGAAGATTGGAATTCTGCGCAAGTTCTTGATATCGTGAAATAAGAGCTGGAACATCCTTGTAATTAGGATGAAGGTTGTTTATCTGCTTTAACTGAAGCAGTGCCTTGGAAATCTGATTCTGTGCAATAAGTGTCTGAGCCAGCTTGTATAGAAGCGAAACCTTAAGTTCCGGATCAACGCCTTCAAGCTTAAGGCCAATTTCAAAGTCCTGAATTGCCTTGTCCGGCTGCTGTATCTTTGCATGATAAGAACCCGCCGCAAGACACGACTGCGCACTATAGATCGGATCCGGCCTTAAGTGCATGAAAATCTTAAGCGCCTTGTCTGCCATTCCGGCTTCTTCCATTGCAGAAGCCATGTAGAAAAGCGCCTCCTTATTTCCTGGAGTTTCTTCGCAAACTTTTTTAAGGTACGGAAGGCTTTCCCTAAATTTCTTTGCCTGGTAAAGCGAAAAAGCCAGCATCTGATGAACTTCCTGGTTTTCGCCGTTTGTAACGGCAGCCCTTTTCATGCAGGCAATGGTTTTTTCGTATTCTTTCTTTGCGTACAGAACCTTACCGATGTAAAAGTTTGCGTCAAAGTTGTTTGGTTCAATCTTAAGGACTTTGGCAAGTGCAGAACCGGATTCATCGATCATGTTTGTCTTGAATGCACTGATTCCGTACCTTAAGTATACAGTTTTTTCGTCAATTTCCTGATGAACTCCAACTTGCTCGCAAAGATTCTTGTACATCGGCAGAGCTTTTGTGTATTCCTGTGCGTTAAAATAGATGTCGCCAAGGGCTGTTAAAGCCGGAATATTTCTTGGATCATGAGTCAGTTTTTTTGTCGCTTCCTTAATGATTGCGTTGTTATTTTTGCGCTTTCCCTGTTTGTTGTTAACGTTTACTTCCTTATGGCTTTTGCTTGTAACAACCATAAGGAGCAGAAGAAGAGAGGCTCCTACTATAACTGCAATCAAAACTGCTATCATTAATATCTCCAATTTATAGTTTTAGGAAAATGACTTAAAATCTTGAAAAATCAGTAAAAGACATTTTCCGTATACTTTCAGGCTTAACCCTGCTGTTTCTGCTTCTGTTCTTTGCGCAGTTCAGCAACAAATTCCGCAATGCGGTCCATTGCAATCTTAATTTTGTCAACGGCAGTTGCGTAGCATACGCGGATATGACCTTCGCCGCCAAGACCGAATACGCTTCCCGGAACAACAGCAACATTGTGTTTCTGGAACAGCCGAGTTGCAAATTCTTCGCTGGAAATGCCGGTACTTGTAATATCCGGGAACATGTAGAACGCTCCCTTTGGCTCTGGAACAGGAAGACCCATTTCATTAAATTCCTTTACCATAAGATTGCGACGCTGCTGGTAGCTCAAACGCATTTTTTCCACATCTTTCCAACCGTTTTTAAGACCCTCTGTAGCTGCATACTGGCTGAAAATAGGCGCACAGATAGAATTATAGCCGTGCAGCTTAGTCATCTGCGTAATAAGGTCGGCCGGAGCCGCAATATAACCGATTCGCCATCCGGTCATTGCGAAGGACTTAGAAAATCCGTTCAGGATAATTGCATAATCCTTCATTCCCGGGAACGAGCCAATGGAAACATGTTCGCTTCCGTCATAAGCCAGCTCGCAGTAAATTTCGTCAGAAATACACCAGAGCTGATTTTTTACAACCAGTTTTGCAATTTTTTCAAGTTCATCAGCCGGAATCATTGTTCCAGTCGGATTGTTAGGCGAACACATCATAATCGCCTTTGTTTTTGGCGTAATTGCCTTTTCAATCTGAGAAGCAGTTGGGTAAAAACCGTTTACGCTTGTATCAATTGGAACAACCGTAGCTTCGCAAAGGGCAGCCAGCGGAGTATAGTTTACATAACAAGGCTGGCACACAATAATCTCATCTCCTGGATTCAGAATAGCCCTTAAAGAAGCGTCAACGCCTTCGCTTGCACCAACAGTTACAAGAATTTCAGTTTCTGGATTGTAGAACATTCTGTAGCGTTCCATGTAACGGCAAATTTCCTGCCTTAATTCCAGAAGACCGCGGTTTCCTGTATAGGATGTGTGACCTTTTTCAATATGGTAAAAAGCTTCCTCTCGCATTACCCAAGGAGTCGGAAAATCCGGTTCTCCAACAGAAAGAGAAATAACGTCATCATGCCCGATGAGCATTTCAAAAAATTTTCGTATGCCGCTAGGAGGAATCGATTCCATCAGCCGGCTGAATTTATCTGTTCGTGTATTCATAAAAATTCCTTTTTTTTAGGGGCGCCTGCCCCTCGGTTCAACTAAACGCTGCTTTCGCCCTGCTCAAGCACCGTTTATTTTCACCTGCCCCCTCTAACGGGGACACCCCGTAACGCCCCGTTTATGGGTCATGCCTGTACGGGGTACTTATGCTTGTGCTTCGCGTCTATCGCGTTCATCTTCTACATATACAATGTCGTTTTCCTTGTAAGTTTTAAGGATAAAGCATGTTTTTGTAGAGCGTACGCCTTCCAGAGTTGCAAGTTTGCTTGAAACAAAGAACGCAACTTCCTGAAGACTGTCACCTTCAATAATTACCTTAAAGTCGTATCCGCCGCTCATAAGGAACAAAGATTTTACCTGTGGAAAGCGGTAAATTCTGTCTGCAAGAGCGTCAAAACCGTGCTCGCGTTCAGGAGTTACCTGAAGCTGAATTTCGGCGCGGACCTTGTCCCTGCTTTCTCCGGATTTTTCAGGATTTACGATGGCCGCGTACTTTAAAATAACCCCATCGTCTTCCAGCTTTTTAATTATCGCGGCGACTTCAGCTTCAGTTTTTTTAGTCATCGCAGCAATGTCTTTTACAGAAAGACGGGCATTTTGTCGTAGTAAATCAAGAATTTCTTCCATACTTAGGCCTCGTAACAATAATATTATTTTTTATTTTACCTATTTATCGGCGTTTTTACTAGTATATTGAACGCAAAACAAAACAACCACGGAATGCATGGAATTAGAAAAACGCTCGCCGGCCTAAAAAGAATACGAATGCATTTAAAAGGTTCCCGCCTAAAATTCTTTATACCTTGCTATCTTAATGTTATAATTAGATTTATAAAATGAATCTTTAATCTTAGACGGAAACTTTTGCTATTTACGTAAGATTAAACGGATACGGCGAAATTATGTTATACGGACGCCCGCATTGGGGCGCATGGAGAATAAAAAAATGAAAAAAGGAATTATTTTAGGATTTGTTTTTTGTTTTAGTACAGCTGTTTTTGCACAAGCAGCTGTTAAAAGTGTTTCAGCATCCACTACTCTAGTAGAGAAAAATAAACCAACAAATTTTTATGCTGCAGAAAATCTTTTTGATGGAAAATGGAATTCTTGGGTAGAAGGTCAAAATGATAATGGAGTTGGAAGTATAATAACAATTGAGCTGGAATCGCCTGTTCGTGTTCATAGCCTTAGATTTAGAAATGGATACGGAGATTTAAAATATTACCGAAAGAATAATCGTGTAAAAGGAATTGATATCATTCTCAATGATAAATATACATATTCCACTACACTTGAAGATACATATGAATTCCAAGATGTATTTACATATAAATATACAAATAAAAGCTATAATAAACCAGTCAAAACAATCAAGTTAAAAATTACATCCGTATATAAAGGTACAGCATATAATGATACCTGTCTTTCTGAAATAATCGTAAATCCTTCCCATATGCCAAGTGAAATTATAATGGATCCTTTTTCTAATGAGTTGTTGATGTCATATCTTTTGCAAATAAAGAAAGTTCCTGAAGTACGTATAACAGATGATGAAAAAATTGAATATTTGCATATACCTAATGAGTATGACTTATTTATGGAGCCTGATTTGAAACCATATTGGAGCCCAAACATGGATACTTTACCAAGAAGTATTATTGTATCTTTATTTGATAAGCCATTTGCAATTGTTCCAAGCGATTATACGTCTAAGCATGATCCTGTTTTTTGCAGGAAAATTGATGTATATACATACAATAATGGAAATTGGATTTTGGATAATGATAATAAAAATTATGATGTGTTTATGAAATATGTAAAGAAAGCAGAGAAAAAAGGAGATATAATGAGTATATATTTTCATTCAAACGGATATGGTTGTCCAAAAAAATATTTTTCTTTAAATGCAGATGGTACGTATTATTTTGAGTTCTGGAATGAGCTAAAAGAAGTTAACAGTGTAGATTAACTAGGTGTTATTATCCCAGTCAATAACAATTGATATAAATAAAGTTAGTATAAATCTGGTTGATGGAATAGGAAATCCATCTGTAGTAAGGGCGTATAACAAAGCTTCAAAGCGGATGTCGCGGTCAAGCCGCGCCACCGTTTAAGCAGTTGTTATGTGGACGCTAGCACTGGGGCGCTTGGAGTAAAAAAATGAAAAAAAGCATTTTTACAATAATATTTGTATTATTAATGATTACATTTCAATCCTATGCATTAGATTTCAAAAGAATTTTTTATGAAGGTCAACTGTATTCAAATGATGATTTGTCTGTAGAAAACAACAATTCGATTTCTTCTTTTATTAATAATTATGGTTTTAGACAGATAGAAATAAAAAATTATAAAAAATGGTACTTGATAGATGGTAATATAGACTACGCTCTAATGAGTTTTAGTATTTTTGAAAATAACTACATTAATCAAAATTACGGAACTTATAAAGATTATCAAGATTTCCTTAAAGAAAATTGCCATAACTTACGAGAACAGAATTTATCATATGCAAAAAATTTTAATGCTTCTTCTACATTAAAAGATAACACATATATATATGATGTAAAAAATATTTTTGTACCATGTAAAGGTGAACATAAAATTCTTTGGTTTCAAAACCTTCCCTGGGCAGAAGGAAAAAATGACGAAGGTATAGGAGAGTTCATTGAATTTGAAATAATGCCTGCTGACTCTCTGTTAAGTGATCGTTTAGGATATTGGATAATACAAGGTGATATAACAATTTCCATATTAAATGGATTTGTAAATCCCATGAAACAAAAGTTGTTTTATGAAAATAACAGAATAAAAAAAGCTGCTATTTGGATTGACGATAAAAGAAGTTTTGAAATCGATTTTAATGACTATGTAGAGTTTACCGAATTTACAGTTCCGGAACAAACAAAGAAAGTAAGAATTGAAATATTAGAAGTTTATAAAGGAACAAAATATAATGATACTTGTGTAACAAAAATTGATGTTAATTATAAGTATCATCTTGATCCTAATAATGAAGGTAATAAAGGACTATAAACGTATAACAAAGGTTCGTAGCCGACAGCGGGTCAAGCCCGCTGCGGTACAACCAGTTGTTAAACATACAAAATTCCCTGTTTATATCTGCTCTGCTTGCGGTGCTTTCGGTTCGTTGTTAAAATTGGGGCATGAAATCCGACAAAAACAAGACCATTGATTTTGAACTTGGCGAATGTCCTGAATATCTGGAAAAATGCCTTAAAATCAGCGATGAAACTAAAACGCTTTCTTTAGAAGAAGTTACGGACAAAATCATTTTGGGAGACAGCCTTAAGGTTGCGGCGCTGCTTCCGCATGAGTCTGTAGACCTGCTTATTGCAGATCCGCCTTACAATCTGGACAAGCAGTTTCATGGCTATAATTTTCACGAAATGGCTTACGAGGCTTACGAAAAATACACTGAAGAATGGATTTCTGCGTGCAAACCGCTTTTAAAAAAGAATGCTTCTGTTTATGTCTGCTGTGACTGGAAATCGTCTTCGGCAATTGAGCGGGTTTTGAGCCGGCATTTTATAATAAGGAATCGCATTACCTGGCAGCGGGAAAAAGGCCGCGGTGCGTTAAAAAATTGGAAGAATTCAATGGAGGATATCTGGTTCTGCACGGTAGATGAAGACGATTATGTTTTTAACGTTGATGCCGTAAAGCAGCGCCGCAGGGTTGTTGCGCCGTACAAGGTTGACGGAAAGCCGAAGGATTGGGAAGAAACGGAAGACGGTAATTTCCGCAATACCTGTCCGTCCAACTTTTGGGATGATATTTCGGTGCCGTACTGGTCAATGCCAGAAAATACTGCTCATCCAACCCAGAAGCCGGAAAAACTTCTTGCAAAACTTATTCTTGCCAGCTCAAATGCAGACGCACTTGTCTACGATCCATTTATGGGAAGCGGTTCAACTGCTGTTACTGCAAAAAAACTGGGCAGGCATTTCTGCGGTTCCGAAATGAACGCGCAGTACTGCGCCTGGGCTCAGAAACGCCTGGAAATGGCCGAATCCGACAAATCAATTCAAGGCTACGCCGACGGCGTGTTTTGGGAGCGCAACTCTTCTGCCCAGCAGAAAGCCTGTTCTGCTAGAAAAGCAAAAAATTAACTAACTTTGAATATTAATATTTTGCAAATAAAATAAAAAAAATCGCTCCCAGTCGAAAACGGCTTGCAAAATCGCCCGCTAGCGGGCTACGCGCTGTTGTGTCCCCGGAACTATATACGTTGCCGCTCACGCGGCAACACAACAGAGCGTTTTTGCAACCCGTTTTCTCCTTCGCGCTATTTTTTTTATTTTGAATTCATTTATATTCAGGGTTGCATAAGCTACTTTTCTTTTCTGAACCCGCCGGCGCCGGCATGGAAGGGGCACCGCAGGTGCTTGCGGAGCGTAGCGGAGCAATGAGCGGGAGCGGAACCCTGGAACGCCGGTTTGCAAAAGAATTTCGCCTAAAAAAGTATGAAAAATCAAAAATTGAAATTTATACTATGATATGTTATCCTATAATCTGAGGTATCTTATGACTATTATTCCTGTAATTTTGAGTGGCGGAGCTGGAACAAGACTCTGGCCTTTATCTTGGGGTGACCATCCTAAACAGTTTTTGCCTTTGGTAACTAAAAATACGATGATTCAGGAAACTCTGCTCAGACTTTCCGCTCTTGATATTGGAAATCCTATAATTTCTTGTGGTGAAGGACACCGCTTCCTTGTTGCTCAGCAGATCGGCGAGGTTTGCAGCAAGAAACCTACTATTATATTGGAGCCGCTTGCAAAAAATACGGCTCCGGCTATTGCGGCTGCCTGCTGTGCGGCTATGAAACAGGATAAGGACGCTGTTGTTGTTGTTCTTCCTAGTGATCACGTAATTAAAGACGTTAAGACTTTCCAGAATGCTGTTCTTACTGCTGCTAAAAATGCAGAAAAGGGAAGCCTTGTTACATTTGGTATTGTGCCGACTTTTGCAGCTACCGGTTACGGTTATGTAAAGGCAAGCGGTGCGGAAACTGACGGTGCGTATACTCTTGAAAAATTTGTAGAAAAGCCTTGTCTTGAAAAGGCTCAGGAATATATTGCCAGCGGCGAATATTCTTGGAACAGCGGTATGTTCGTGTTTAAGGCTGCCGTTTTCCTTGATGAACTTAAGGTTCACAGTCCGGAAATGGCTCGTCTTTCCATTGAATCGTTTGAAAAGGCAACTGCGGATGCAGATTTTATCCGTTTGGACAAAGATTCGTTCAGCCAGATTAAGGGTGATTCAATTGACTATGCCGTAATGGAAAAAACTAAGCTTGGTAAGATTGTTAAGCTTAATGCCGGCTGGGATGATGTTGGTTCATGGAGCGCTCTCTATGACATCAGCGAAAAGGATGAAAACAATAACGCTGTAAAAGGCGATGTAATTGCTCTTGAAACTAAGAATTCTTATATCCGTGGCGGAAAGCGTACTGTTGCAACTATTGGTCTTGATAATGTTGTAATCGTAGATTCTGACGATTCTCTTTTGATTGCACGAATGGATAAAATTCAGGACGTTAAAAAAGTTGCGGAACAGATGAAGGCAAGGGGCTAAAATGAATCCTATTTTTTTGAAGCCTACTGTAAAGACTCTTATCTGGGGAAGCGAGCAGTGGGGAATCAGTGCTCATCCGAATGGTGATGACGAGGTTTTGAATGATGAATATGCCGGAAAAACTTTGAGTCAGCTTTGGGCAGAAAAGCCGGAGCTGTTCGGTTTTGAAGGTGTTTCTGAAGACCTTAATATCCGCGGAATTTTTCCGCTTCTTACAAAAATTATTGATGCAAATACTGACCTTAGCATTCAGGTTCATCCTGATGATGAATATGCCGGAAAGAACGAAAACGGGTCGCTCGGTAAGACTGAATGCTGGTACATCATGGATGCAAAGCCAGGTGCAACAATTGTAATCGGGCACAATGCAAAAGATCATGATGAAGTAAAAAGCATGATTGAAAACAGGCAGTGGAATGACTTTATCCGCGTTATTCCTGTTCATAAGGGCGATTTTTTCTTTATTGAACCGGGAACTGTTCATGCCATAAAAGGCGGAACTGTAATTCTCGAAACTCAGCAGTCTAGCGACATTACTTACCGCGTTTACGACTATGACCGCCTTCAGGACGGAAAGCCGCGCCAGCTTCATGTAAGCCAGAGCATTGATGTTATTAAGGCTCCTTTTGTAAACAAGGAACCGCCTAAAAACGAGGCTAAAAAAATCAGTCTGAATGCAGAGCAGCTTGTTTCATGTGATCTGTTTACTGTATGGCACGCAGATGTAAAGGGAACTCTTGAGGTTGTGCAGAATCAGCCGTTCCTTTTGTGTTCTGTAATTGACGGCGAATGTGAACTTGAAGGAAAAAAACTTTCTAAGGGTGATCATTTTATTCTTCCAAAGGATTATGGAACTGCTGTCTTTACGGGAAATGCAGAAATGATTTTCAGTTCTTTGTAAATTAATGAATCGGAGTTTTGAATGAAAGGTATTATTCTAGCCGGTGGTTCCGGCACTCGTCTTTATCCAATAACAAAGGCTGTTTCAAAGCAGATTCTTCCTCTTTATGACAAGCCTATGATTTACTATCCGCTGAGCGTTCTTATGCTTGCAGGGATTCGCGAAGTATTGATAATTTCTACTCCGCGCGACATTGGCTGTTTTAAGGAACTTTTTGGTGACGGTGCATGGCTTGGAATGCGCTTTGAATATGCCGTTCAGGATAAGCCGCGCGGTCTTGCAGATGCTTTTATTGTAGGCCGCGATTTTATTGGAAACGATGATGTGGCTCTTGTGCTTGGTGATAATATTTTTTATGGACAGAGGTTTACTTCGACCCTAAAAAGTGCGGCAGAAAAAATTCGTACACAGAAAGGTGCTGTTATTTTTGGTTATTATGTTGCTGACCCTACAGCTTACGGTGTAGTAGAATTTGATAAAAACGGAAATGCTCTTGGAATTGAAGAAAAGCCTGCAAATCCAAAATCAAATTATGCCGTTCCTGGTCTATATTTTTACGACAATTCTGTAGTTGAAATTGCTGCAAATGTAAAGCCTAGTGCTCGTGGTGAAATAGAAATCACTGCAGTAAACAATGAATATCTTGCCCGCAAGCAGCTTAAAGTTGAACTTTTGGGTCGTGGTATGGCATGGCTTGATACAGGAACTTACGATGGTCTTTTGGAAGCAAGTAACTTTATTGCTACAATCGAAAAGCGTCAGGGACTTTATGTTTCTTGTATTGAAGAAATTGCCTACGCAAACGGCTGGCTTACAAAAGAGCAGGTTCTTGAGCTTGCAAAAGGATATAAAACAGATTACGGAAGGTATCTGGAATTTATAACAAGAAATTAGAATAATAGAGTGCAGGTTTTAAGGGATTGATTAAAAAATAGCGCGAAGAAGAGGAACGTGTTTCAAAAACACTCATTTGTGTTGCCGCGTTAGCGGCAATGTGTATAGTTCCAAGGCACAAATGCGTGTAGCCCGCTAGCGGGCGATTTTGAAACACGTTACTCGACTGGAAGCTATTTTTTGAATATGATTTATCAAATCTGCAATTTATAGTTATTAAGGAATAACATTATGCCATTTGAATTCAAAAAATGTGAAATAGAAGGCTTGTACGAAATTCAGCCTAAAATCTTTGGAGATAACCGCGGTTATTTTCTTGAAACTTACAGCGAAAAAGATTTTTTTGAAGCCGGACTTACAATGAAGTTTGTTCAGGATAATCAGAGCCGCAGTACAAAAAACGTTCTTCGCGGACTGCACTTTCAGACAAAGCATCCGCAGGGAAAGCTTGTGCGCGCTCTTGAAGGAAAAGTTTATGATGTTGCCGTTGATCTTCGTCTTGGAAGTGCAACATTCGGAAAATATTACGGTGTAGTTTTAGACTGCGAAAAACAGAATATGTTCTACATTCCAGAGGGCTTTGCCCACGGATTCTGTGTTCTTACAGATCTTGCTGTTTTTGCATATAAGTGTACCGATTTCTATCATCCGGAAGATGAAGGCGGCCTTATGTGGAACGATCCAGCAATTGGAATCGACTGGGAATCAGTTCTTCCTGGAATTACACAAAACGCAAACCTTTCTGAAAAAGATAAAAAACATGCCCCGTTTAGCCTTGAAAAACGCTATTTTGATTTGAACGCTAAATGGATTGGAAATTAATTCGGAATTATGAATGAGGAATTGGGAATTTATTATTCTTAATTCATAATTGGAGGAGCAAATGCGACGACTAAAGAATATACTTGTAACCGGTGGTGCTGGTTTTATCGGCTGTAACTTTATTCATTACCTTATGGGTGAATCTACTGCCGGCGGTGCAGCTTTTACAGATGCCGGTTTTGACGGAAGAATTGTAAATGTAGACTGTCTTACTTATGCTGGAAACGCAGAAAGCCTTAAAGATATTGAAGCTAAATATGGAGTTTCTGCTCTTGGCGAATCTAATGCGCGCTATTTCTTTGAAAAAGTTGATATCTGCGACCGCCCTCAGATTGAACGTATTTTAAAGCAGTACGATATCGATACAATCATTCATTTTGCAGCAGAAAGCCATGTTGACCGTTCTATTCTTGGACCGGAAGCATTTATGAAGACAAACGTAATGGGAACATTTACATTGCTTGACTGTGCCCGCAATTATTGGAAAAAAGCTGACGGCTCAATGCGTGATGACGTACTTTTCCATCATATTTCAACTGACGAAGTATACGGTTCCCTTGGTGAAACAGGCTACTTCCTTGAAACAACTCCATACGATCCTCGTTCACCATATTCTTCAAGTAAGGCTTCAAGTGATCATATCGTAATGGCTTATTTCCATACTTATGGACTTCCTATTACTCTTTCTAACTGTACAAACAACTACGGACCTTTCCAGTTCCCAGAAAAACTTCTTCCTCTTATGATTTCTAATATCAAGGATGGCAAGAATCTTCCTGTTTATGGTGACGGAAAAAATATCCGTGACTGGATTTATGTAGAAGATCACAACCGCGGTGTATGGCAGATTGTAAAACAGGCTCCTGCCGGCTCTAAGTGGAATCTTGGCGGCGAAAACGAATGGGAAAACATCAAGCTTTTGAATACAGTAATCGACCTTACTTCAAAAGAACTTGGAAAGAACGCAGAAGACGTTCGTAAGACAATCACTTATGTAAAAGACCGTCCTGGACACGACCGCCGCTACGCAATCGACTGTACAAAAGCAAAAACTCAGCTTGGCTGGGAACGCAAAATGACTTTTGAACAAGGACTTCTTTCCACAATCAAGTGGTACCTTAACCATTCAGAATGGATTGAACACATTCAGTCTGGTAGCTACAAAGATTGGATTAACAAAAATTACACAGAACAGGGTAGATAAGAAAAAAAGAATAGTTTGCAATGTAAAACTTTGCAAAGCAATAAAAAAATTGCGCGAAGGGGTAGAAGCGGATGTCAAAGCGTGCGCCAAGCTTTTGCAGGATAATGGGCGAATATATTGCAAAGCAATAAAATTGCTGAAACGATAGCAAAAGCAAGCGGCCGACTTCGACACTCTGAGGGCTGTCGCAATTTTTTGAAAAAAAATTGCGTGGATATAATTCCTTGCAGCCTCAGCCGTGGAGAATTGGACGTGCTTTTGCGATAGTGTAAGCAATTTTCAGTTCTGAATAACTTTAGTTTTATATCTTGTTCTGCCAAACCTTACCTCGTTCATTTGCAACTGATTCGCGTTCTTACTATACTGAACTCATGGAAGAAAAGAAAACAAACCTTAAGGGCGTCATAATCCTTTTGATAACAGCAGTAATATGGGGAGCTTCGTTTGTCTCTCAAAGTGTAGGCGCAGAATCTGTTGAGCCTTTTACTTTTATGGCAATACGCACACTTTTAGGGGCTACTTTTCTTTTGCCGTTCATCATTGTCCGCGATAAAATTCAGGCAAAAAACATGACAAAGGAAGAACTCTTTATCCGTAAACGACAAAACAAAAAGACATTGTTTTACGGAGCTCTTGTAGGAATCTTTCTTGCATGTGCCACGAATATCCAGCAGTATGCGTTTAATTATTCAACTGCCGGTAAAATTGCTTTTATTACGGCAATATACATGTTCTTTGTTCCGATTGCTGGAATTTTCATGAAGAAAAAAATTCCGCTGGTTACATGGATTTGTGTTTTCTTTGGCTTTGTAGGGCTTTATCTTCTCTGTTTTAAAAATGAAGAAAACTTTGTTGTAAACAGGGGTGATGTCCTTACTGTTTTCTGTGCACTGTTTTTTACTGGGCAGATTCTTTTGATTGAACGCTTTGCAAAAAAATGTGACGGAATAAAACTTTCCTGTGTTGAATTTTATACAGCCGGACTGATTACACTCATCCTTATGCTGATTTTTAATCATCCTGAATGGGAAAAAATAAAGGAATGTGCGCCAAGCATTCTTTATTCGGGAATAATGAGCTGTGGAGTTGCGTATACGCTGCAGGTTGTAGGGCAAAAATACTGCGAGGCGACAGTTGCCTGCCTCATTATGTGCATGGAAAGCGTTTTTGCAGTGCTTTCGGCTGCAATTTTCCTTCACGAAATGCTGACTCCGCGCGAAATTTCAGGCTGTGCAGTAATGTTTATGGCAATTGTAATTTCTCAGATTTCTGATTCAATCAGGAGTAAGAAAAACGGCGGTGTTCTGCCAGAAGCGTAATACCGTCCGGGTATTATTCTGTCTGCACTTGTGTTTTTCCCTTTGATTTTCTATATTTTATATATGAATAAATTAAGGGATTTACTTGGAAAACAGATTTTATATTTAGACGGCGGAACCGGTTCTATTTTACAAGGCTGGGGACTTAAACCTGGTGAACTGCCAGAAACCTGGAACTATAAAAATCCTGAAAAAATTGTTCAGCTTGGCTACAATTATTTTGCGGCCGGCTCAAATATTATATACACAAACACTTTTGGCGCTTACAAAACTAAATTCGGTCTGAATTTAAAGAAAATCGTGCATGGCGGTGTTGATTGTGCCGTAAAAGCACGTGAACAGTGGCTTTCTGAATGCAAATCTAACGGAAAAACTGCTCAGGACTGTTTTATTGCCCTTGATATCGGTCCATGCGGAAAGCTTTTAAAGCCGATGGGCGACCTTGATTTTGAAGATGCAGTAGATATTTTCCGTTCTACAATTGACCTTGGACTTGAATGCCCAGTTGATGCAATCGTTATTGAAACAATGAACGATGCATACGAAACAAAGGCAGCTGTTCTTGCAGCAAAAGAAGCCCGTGAAGCATTCGGAAAAGACGTTCCGATTCTTGTTACAAATGTTTACGACCTTCAGTGCCATCTTTTAACAGGTGCAAATCCAGAGGCGATGGTTGCAATTCTTGAAGGACTTGGAGTTGATGCGCTAGGTTTGAACTGTTCTCTTGGTCCAAAAGAAATGATGGAACCGGTTCGCCGCCTTGTAGAAGCCAGCAGCATTCCGGTTATTGTAAAGCCAAATGCAGGTCTTCCTCGTGACGTAGACGGAAAAACTGTTTTTGATGTAGGGCCGGAGGATTTTGCTTCTAGTATGAAAGAAATTGCCGAACTCGGTGCCTGTGTTTTGGGTGGCTGCTGCGGAACAACTCCAGATCATATCCGAGAACTTAAAAAAGCAGTAAATAGTGGAAAGGATACTGTTCCTCCGTACAAACCTATTACTTACAAAGAACGCACAATTGTAGCTTCTTATACACATACCGTTCAGATTGGTGGTGGAGCCGTTCCTGTATTGATTGGAGAACGCATTAATCCAACCGGCAAAAAGAAGTTTAAGGAAGCGCTCCGCAACAAAGATATTCCTTACATTATTCATCAAGGACTCGACCAGGAAGCAGCCGGTGCACACGTGCTGGACGTAAACGTTGGTCTTCCGGAAATTGATGAAAAAGAAATGATGGTCAAAGTTATGACCGAGCTTCAGGGAGTTACAAACCTTCCGCTCCAGCTTGATACTTCAAGTCCGGAAGTTATGGAAGCCGCTCTACGCCGTTATAACGGAAAAGCGCTTGTAAACAGCGTAAACGGTAAGCAGCACATCATGGACGAAGTATTTCCGCTTGTAAAAAAATACGGCGGTGTTGTTGTAGGCCTTACCATTGACGAAAGCGGAATCCCGGAAACTACAGAAGGCCGCGTTGCCATCGCAAAAAAGATTTACGAAAACGCTGCAAAATGGGGAATCCCTAAGAAAGACGTAATCATAGACAGTTTAACAATGGCTGTCAGTTCTGATATTAACGCTGCAAAAGCAACTCTTGAAACCATTAAAATTGTTCGCGATGAACTTGGCGGTTCAAGTGTTCTTGGAGTTTCAAACATCAGCTTTGGGCTTCCAAACCGCGCATTTGTTACAAGCACTTTCTTTGCTCTTGCAATGCACAACGGTCTTGGCGCTGCCATCATGAATCCGCTTGAACACGAGATGATGAAAGCCTGGCACTGTTATGTTCTTTTGAACGCTCAGGACAAAGACTGCTTAAAATATCTTGAATTCAGTCAGAAATACGATGATAAAAAAGCCGCCGATGAACAGAAAACCGCTTTAGCCGGAGTTCAGGGTGCAATCAACGCAATTTACGGGGCATTTCCCAGCTCTGGGCAGGTAAATCCTGCCCTTGCAGGTGCAAACGGCTCGGTGATTGAGCCTGTCGAAATCACCAAAGGTACAAACTCTCTACAGGTGGTTTCGAGAGCCTCAACCACCGCAAGTGCTGGCTCAACTATCGCAAGTGCTGGCTCAACTATCGCAAGTGCTGGCTCAACCACCGAAAATTCTGCCGAACCTCAGGCAGGTACACTTCAGCACGCCGTAATCCACGGACTTAAGGATGACGCTGCAAAGTTTACCGAACAGCATTTGTCCGGCGGAATGCAGGCTGTTGATATTATCGACAAGCACCTTATTCCGGGGCTTGATTATGTAGGAAAGCGCTTTGAGCAAAAGAAGATGTATCTTCCACAGCTTTTGATGGCAGCCGATGCCGCAAAAAGCGCCTTTGCCGTAATTAAAGATTACCTTGAAAAAACAGGTCAGAAAGGCGAACCAAAAGGCACTTGTATTGTTGCTACCGTTCATGGAGACATTCACGATATCGGAAAGAACATCGTAAAAGTTCTTCTAGAAAACTACGACTTTAACGTAATCGATCTTGGAAAAGATGTTCCACCAGAAGTAGTTGTAGAAGCCTGCAAAAAAGACCATGTTGAACTGGTTGGCTTGAGCGCACTTATGACAACAACCGTTCCTGCCATGAAGGCCACAATTGAACTTTTACGCAAGGAATGCCCGTGGGCAAAAGCCTGTGTAGGCGGCGCCGTAATGACGCAGGAATATGCAGACAGCATCGGCGCAGATTTTTACGGCAAGGATGCAATGGATACCGTAAAATACGCGCAGAGACTTTTTGGTGTAAACTAGCAGAAAGCGTGCTATAATCTATGTGCGCCATATTATGTGTGCCGCGCAGGAGGGAGAATGCTTTCTTTCATCGTTAATTTTTTTAAGTCTCTGAATTCTAACAGCAGACCGGAACAGATTGCAAATTCATTTTGTATCGGATTGATTTTAGGGTTTATGCCAAAGAATAATCTTCTTTGGTTCATTGTTTTTGTTTTCTTTGCATTTGTAAGAATCAATAAATGCGGCTACGGCATAATGATTCTGCTTGGTTTAATGTTTGCATGGGTTTTGGATCCGCTTTTTGACAGTGTAGGCTATGCAGTCCTTACTTTTGCACCTTTGGAAAATATTTATGCATTCCTTTTGGATCTTCCTCTGGTCGGATTTACAAAATTTAATAATACGGTTCTTTCTGGTTCCCTTATATGCGGACTTTTAGCTTATATCCCGCTTTTTGTACTTCTTATGCTGTTTATAAAACTTTGGAGAAGCCGTCTTTCGCCGGCGCTGAACAATTCAAGAATTGTAAAGGCATTTTATAGACTTCCGCTAGCAAAAAAGATTTCTTCCCTTGCGGCAGGAAACTAAATTCTAATGGAGAAGAGGAATATGGCAGATAAAAAGAACGCTAGGTCTGAAAAGACTCCGAAAATGGTACCGGCAAAAAAACTGCCGAAACTTTTTAAGAAAGAATATACAGAATCTGATTTTGAAAAAAATGTCTCGAAAAAACTTTTTATAGATGCTGACAGGGAATTTATTTCTTTGATTTTTGAAAAGTCGAAGGGTAAAAACGGAGAATCAGTCCTTAAGGTTAATCTTGAAAAAAGCATAAAAAAAGCAGATCTTGTGCGCTGTAAAAAAATTGCTTCAGAAATCAATGCGCAGAAGGGAGGAATAAAGCTGATTCCTCTGTTTGCAGCTCTTGTTTTTGTTGCAGTTCTTGCAGTTTTTTCGCTTGTCTTTAAGAATAAACTGGTTTCGTATGCTGTAAGGTCTTCAATGCAGAAAATCTTTCTGGCAAAAACGGACATTGCAAAGGTTGATCTTAAAATCCTTGGCGCTTCACTTGAAATTCAGGGGCTTGAGCAGGCAGATAAAGATTCCCCGATGAAAAATCTTTTTTCAATAGATAAGATCGCTGTTGATTTTAACCTGAATGACCTGCTTAAGGGAAAAATTCACAGTGAAAATCTTGAAGTTACCGGTGTTGCTCTCGGAACGGAACGAAAAGTTTCCGGCGAACTACCTGCATTTGCAAAAAAATCATCTTCATCAAAAGAAGAAAAGAAAATTCTTGAAAATTCTGCGGCAAATTCCCTTGAGGCTGCAAAAAAACTTCAGGGAATGTTTGCGGACTACAACCCGGAAACAATGCTTGACGGCTTAAAAAATGAACTTAAATCGCCGGCTGTTGCAGAAAAAATTTCCGGTCAGGTTCAGGCAAAAGTGGAAAAATGGCAGAAAGTACCGGATGAATATCAGAAATCGGTTCAGTCATTCAGCAAAAATGTTGATTCCCTTGTAAAAACAGACTGGTCAAAAATGTCTGACCCTGTTCAGATAAAGGCTGCAATCGACACAATCAATTCTGCAATAAATGAAGGTAATTCCCTTAAGGAAAAGCTTGGAAAATCAGTTGAAGAAATAAAATCTGATTCGGCAGAAGTAAATGCATGTTCAAAAGAACTTAATGCGGCTGTAAAGGCAGACAATGCCCTTGTTGAAGCAAAAATAAATGCGATGAAAAAGAGTTTTACTCCTGCCGGGTTAAATGAAATCATGAACGATGCGGTTCGCTCAATAATGTATTCTGTTTCTGGAAAATATTATCCTTATGTTGATAAGGCTGTTACAGCGGCAATGAGTTCAAAGAATTCCGGCAAAAAGGATTCTGGGCACGCAAAGGCTGCAAAAACAGAAAAGAAGCAGAAGGTGAAGAAAGCCGGAAAACCAGGTCATAAGAGGGCTGCCGGCCGGGACATTTACTACAGAAAAGATATGGTTCCAAAACTTTTGATAGAAAAAGTTTCGGCAAGCGGCTACGAATACAAGACAGACAGGCTTTTGTTCAAGGGAACTGCGGCAGAAATTTCCAGCGACCAGAATATCTGCGGAAAACCGGCTTCTGCAAACGCTGAGTTTAATATTGGCGGTAACCCAAATTCTGTCTCGGTTGTTGTAGATACAAGGGCAGATTCTGATGCAAGCCTAATAGCAGCTGAATATTCTGGAAGCGGCTGGCCGCTAAGCGCAGATGCTGAAATTTTCAAGCTTAATTCAAATGCTTCCGTAAAGGCACGCCTTTCTGCTGACGAAATAGGTTCATTTACAGCCCGCGGTACGCTTGACCTTAAGGTTAAGGATATTGAGGGAATGAAATTTGAGCCTGCAAGAGTTTCTGAACTTTATGGAAAGGCTTTAAAGAAAATTGACCGCCTTACCGTAGGATTTAAGGTTTCTTACTCACTGGCTGACGGTCTGGGAATTGAACTGACCGATACAGCCAGAATTGCGTCCCAACTGTCTGCGCCGGTTACAAAGGCTCTTTCGGCAGAACTTTCTGCAATTGCGGATGGCGCTAAAAAGGATGTTGCAAAAGTTCTTTCTGAAAATACCGGCGCTGCACAAAAGGAAATTGCCCGGTTTTCGGATATCAGCAGTGCGTTGAATAAACATATGGGCAGCGTAAACCAGATGGAAGCCCAACTGGAAAAGAAGAAAAAAGAAGCGGAGAATAAGCTTAAAAACGGAGCAAAAGATGCTGCGGCGGATGCGGCTAAAAAGGCGTTGAAATCGCTGTTCTAGTAGTATCAGACTCTGTCTTTTTGATATAATCAGTAGTGGTGGTTTTATGAAAAAATTTAGTATTTCTTTTGTGCTGTTCGTATGTTTTATCATGTTTACGGCAGCCTTGAAATTTGTGGATGTTCAGCCGGTTGGGCCAATGGATTCTGAAGTCGGTTTTGCAACAGTTAATGTTTTTGTACATAATCTGTTTGGTCAGAATAAGGTTTATGACCGAATTTCAGACTTTCTTGCGGTATTAAGTCTCTTTGCCGCATGTTCGTTTGCAATAATTGGTGCTTACCAGCTTTTGCAGAAGAAGAGCATCCTTAAGGTTGATTCGTCAATTATTCTGCTTGGCGTAACTTACGTGTTCGTCATCCTGATTTATGTTCTTTTTGAAAAGCTTGTAATCAACTTCAGGCCTGTTCTTGAAAAAGGTGTTCTTGAAGCTTCGTATCCGTCAAGTCATACTATGATGATTCTTATTATTCTGGGAACTGCGCGCACAACCATGGAAAGAATTATTCACAATGAACTTGTTTTAAAAGGATTAAGGATTGTTCTTGCCGTGCTTATGGTTCTGGCGGTCGCATTCAGAATTATGAGCGGAGTACACTGGTTTACAGATATTCTTGGCGCACTTTTTATTTCTGCAGCAGTAATCCAGCTGTACAACAGTCTGTACAAATCTGTGGTTGCTGTCGAAAATCAGATTAAATAGAAACATTCTCTAAATTTAATCATGCAGGCTTTTAAAAAAGCCTGCCTTTATCAGAAGATTTATACCGAACGGTTCAAAGATTAGGGCTTCAAAAAAGATTACAAGAAATTTCGGCAGATCCAGAAGTATTCTTAATCCCAAACATGCAGAACTTACAAAAATCAGGATGCCGTTCAAAAGGTAAATTCTGCTTCTTAACGATGATTTTTTTGTCGGCACAAAGTCAGAATCTTCTTTTCTTAGTGCAAGTACGCTGAATATTCCGTACGACACAAAAAGCATTGTAGCAAAGAAAATGTGAAATTTTCCGCCTATATGGTATGGTGTAAGAAAAATGCCAGCCAATTCATATTCAGGAAGTCCGTGAGGAAACGCAAGGACGCCGAACGTTGCAATTGCAGACATTATTGTGCAGAAACGCTCGATTTTAAAGCGGCATCTGTAAGAAATGAACATTACGAGAGTAACTGCTAGCATCGACATCATTATGATTCCGTCTGTTGCATAGTAAGTTCTGGAAACCGAATACCACCAGCCTTCCATGTTGTGCTCATGATTTATAAGCCCGAAAATAATTGAAAACGGAATGAGCAGAATAAGTGTAAAACCAAGTACTCTGTTCTGATATTTATTTATGGCGTTATTTTCTTTTGAAAGTTGCATAAATTCCTCTGTATATATTTTCGGTCAAAAATCGAAAAATGCAAGATAAAAAAATCATGGATTTTTTTTGCGCATATTGTTAGTCTATAGATATGAAATCTGTATACATTGATTCTTCGGTTCCCGAAAAAAGGGCAAAAGAGATTTTTAAGTTCCCGGAATTCATAATGATGGAAAATGCGGCCGCTGCGCTAGAGCGTGAAGTTCGCAGTCATTTTGAATCTGTTTCCAATAATTATGAAAATAAATCTGTCTTTATAATCTGTGGAACCGGAAACAATGGCGGAGACGGATATGCGCTTGCGCGTCGTTTGAGCGGGGCACTTCCGGTAAAGATTTTTTCTGTGGGTGAATCAAAAACTGAAGAAGCTGCAGGGCAAAAAGCCATGGCGGTTTCCTGTGGGGTTGAAGTAACGGATTCTGTTGAGGTAGCGCTTTCTGAACTTAAAGACTTTAGGGGTGTAATAGTGGACTGTCTTTATGGAACGGGTTTTCACGGCTCTCTTAATGAAACTGCAGAAAAAATTCTTAAGGCGGCAAATGAATGCAATGCATACAGGATTGCCTGTGACATACCGAGCGGAATTGATCGTAACGGTGCGGCTGCCTGCGCCGGGCAAGGGAAGAAACTTGCTTTTTGTGCTGATGTAACAGTCACAATGGGCGCATTAAAAACTGCCCTTTTTACAGATGAAGCAAAGGATTTTTGCGGAAAGATTTCACCTGCGGATCTTGGTATTTCTTCTGAAAAATTCAGTTCGTGTGCAGAGCCGGATGCTTTTCTTCTGGAAAATGATGATATAAAGCTTCCTGTGCGTACAAAAAAATCTGCGCACAAAGGAGATTTTGGACATGCGGCCGTAATAATGGGCGAAAAAGCCGGAGCAGCAGTAATTGCAGGAACAGCAGCGCTTTCTTTTGGTGCCGGCCTTGTAACGGAAGTAGACAGTGGACTTTGCGGAACATCCTTTATGATGAACCCGGAACTTATGATTTCTGATTCCATGCCGGAGCGCACTTCTGCGGTGCTCTTGGGAAGCGGGCTTGGGCGTTCAGAAAAATCGTTTGCGGTGGCTAGAAAAGTTATTGAAAAAGTCTGTGAAATGAAAAATCCTTCTGTGGTGCTGGATGCGGACTTTTTCTATTACGAAAATATTGCGGAAGTTCTTGAACGGCTTAATTCTATTCCCGGTGCTCGCGTAATCCTTACGCCGCATCCAAAGGAACTGCATGAACTTTTGCGCCGCAGTTCGGTGGTTTCAACAAGCTCTGCCACCGGGGAAAATGACGGGGTGCCGGAGACTGCGTGCGCGGTGATTGAACCTGTCGACTCGAAGAGCGCGAAGCATATAACCGGACGTCCTCGGGATAGCGAAATCACCGTTTCCGATGTGTGTACCCACCGCTTTGAATATGCAAGACAATTTGCCGAAAAGTTTCCGAATCTTGTGCTTGTTTCTAAGGGCGCAGATTCGTATATCTGTGCCGGTAAAAACTGCTTTATCTGTGACAGGGGAACAAATGCCCTTGCAAAAGCGGGTAGCGGCGACGTCCTTGCCGGGCTTTGCACGGCTCTTCTTGCGCAGGGCTATTCAGCGGTCGAAGCTGCAAAAACAGCAGTCTTTGCACATGCCGAAGCCGCCCGTAGTTTTGAACGCAGTTACGAATGCACTCCGCTTAAGCTTGCGGAGTATTTGGGACGGATGTAGGGGAAAGAGATTTAATATTTCACAATCCCCCATGCGCGGTGCTGGAGCCGTGCCGAAGGCAGGATTTTGCGGAGCAAAAGACCGAGCGTTAGCGGGCGGCGGAAGTGCCGTTTGCGGATAACTTTGCGCCCAAAAATATTTACAAAAATTAATTTTGCTATTGATTAAATTTTCTGCTTGTTGTATAAAAGAGACAACATCAATGGCGATGTGAATTTTTCTAATTTTTTAGACAGAATTCACATCGCCTTTTTTATTTTTTAATTTTTTTTGGGGGATGAACAAGAAGCCTGCCGAAAATACCGTCAGTCTTCTTGTTTTGCAGTTTGCAGGCAAACTGCATTATATACTGCTGTTTCTCATTTCATTGCGAAACAGCTAAAAATTAAAAAATAAAAATTGAAATTTTTATTTTTCAATTTTTTTGGAGGATATATGACAAACGTTCCTGAATTGTTTGGAAGCATGGTTTTCAATCAGGAAACTATGAAAGAACGCCTTCCTAAAGAAACTTTCAAAGCTCTTAAAAAGACTTTGGACGAAGGTGCTCCACTTGAAATCGAAGTTGCAAATGTTGTAGCTCATGCAATGAAAGAATGGGCTATTGAAAAAGGTGCAACTCACTTTGCACACTGGTTCCAGCCATTGACTGGTGTAACAGCAGAAAAACACGATTCGTTCATTAATCCTCAGGATGACGGAACTGTAATCATGACTTTCAGCGGAAAAGAACTTGTAAAGGGTGAACCTGATGCTTCTTCTTTCCCTAACGGCGGTCACCGCGCAACATTTGAAGCACGCGGATACACAGTTTGGGATCCAACTTCATATCCTTTTGTAAAGGAACACACACTTTGTATTCCAACAGCTTTCTGTTCTTACACAGGTGAAGCTCTTGATAAGAAGACTCCACTTCTTCGCTCTATGGAAGCTTTGGACGAACAGGCAAAACGCATCCTTAAACTTTTTGGAAAGGATGTAAAACACGTTGCTACAACTGTTGGACCAGAACAGGAATATTTTATCGTTGATCATGATTTGTGGTCACAGCGCAAAGACCTTAGAATGACAGGACGCACATTGTTCGGTGCAAAACCTTCTAAAGGTCAGGAAATGGACGACCAGTACTTTGCTGCTTTGAATCCTCGCATTGTTAAATATATGGAAGATTTGAACGAAACTTTGTGGAAGTACGGTGTTCTTTCTAAGACAGAACATAACGAAGTTGCTCCAGCTCAGCACGAAATGGCTCCAATCTTCAGCACAACAAACCTTTCTGTTGATCAGAACCAGCTTACAATGGAAGTAATGAAGAAAGTTGCAAAACGCCACGGACTTGAATGTCTTCTTCATGAAAAACCATTTGCCGGTGTAAACGGATCTGGTAAACACAACAACTGGTCTATGAGTACAAACGAAGGCGAAAACCTTCTTGAACCGGGAAAAACTCCAGAAAGCAACGCTCAGTTCCTTCTGTTCCTTACAGCAATCCTTAAGTCTGTAGATGAAAATCAGGATCTTCTCCGTGCATCTGTTGCAAGTGCCGGAAACGATCACCGTCTTGGAGCAAACGAAGCGCCTCCGGCAATCATTTCTGTATACCTTGGTGATGAACTTCATGCCGTATTTGAATCAATCTATGAAGGAAAGGCATATTCAAAAGACAAGAAAGGTAAGATGACAATTGGTGCAGATGTACTGCCACCAATTCCAAAGGATTCTACTGACCGTAACCGTACTTCTCCATTTGCCTTTACTGGAAACAAGTTTGAATTCCGTTCATGCGGTTCTTCACTTTCAATTTCTGGTCCAAACACAGTTTTGAATGCAATCGTAGCTTATACTTTGAAGCAGTTTGCAGATGAACTTGAAGGCGCAAAAGACTTTGAAAACGCTCTTAATACTCTGATTGAACGCGAAGTTAAAGCTCACTGGAGAATTGTATTCAACGGTGACGGCTACGACGCAAGCTGGGTAAAAGAAGCTGAAAAACGCGGTCTTTTGAACCTTAAGACAACTCCAGATGCAATGGCTCACTACCTCGACGAAAAGAACCTTAAGCTCTTCACAGAAATGGAAGTTTACACTAAGGAAGAAATGGAAAGCCATTACGAAGTTAAACTTGAAAAATACAGCCAGATTTTGAACATTGAAGTTGAAACAATGCTTGAAATGATCAACAAGGACATTCTTCCAGCTGCATACAAATACATTGCCGCAGTTTCTAAGACTGTTATTGACCTCAAGGCTGTTGTTCCTGCTGCAAAGGCAAGTGCTCAGAGCGCTCTTCTTACTAAACTTGATGGTCTTACAGGCCTTCTTGCAGAAAAAGCAGAAGAACTTTCTAAAGTACACCTTGCTGCAAAGGCAACTTCTGGAGCTATGGAAATGGCACGCTTCTATGCAGACAAAGTAATCCCTGCAATGGCAGAAACACGTGCAATTGCAGACGAAATTGAACCTTTGCTCGGCGAAGATTACAAACCATATCCATGCTACGAAGATTTGCTCTATAGAGTATAAAATTTTATAGCGCAAACGCATTCAGTAAACCGGCTTTGCAGGGCTTGCCCTCACGGCCGGTATTTTTTTGCCTTAGGCAAAAAAATACGCGCTTCGCGCCCCTTCCAATCCGGGCGCAGCTCATTGTGAAAGTTACAGTGGATTTTGCAGTATTTTAGTTATTCGGGGTTTCTCGCATTGTGTAGTTTTTGTCTTCATCAATAAGCTTAAGCATTATTTTTGCGTATTCCGGGTCAAACTGCGTGCCGATTCCTTTTTCTATTTCAGTGCGTACATAATTCTGCGAAAGGGTTCCGCGATAGCTTCGGTTGCTTGTCATGGCATCATAAGCGTCGGCAACGGCAATAATACGTGCAACGTCTGGAATGTTCTTGCCGGCCAAACCTGTCGGGTAGCCTTTTCCGTCGTAGCGTTCGTGGTGGTAGAATGCACCGTCAGAAATGTGCGGTGCCTGCGTTATGTTTGCAAGAATCTGCTTGCCGATTACCGGATGAGCCTTAATAACCCTGTATTCTTCGTCAGTAAGCTTTCCCTGCTTGTTTATGATGTCGTTAGGAACACCGATTTTTCCAATATCATGCATTAAGGCTGTAAGGTGAATGGTGCGGCATTCAGATTCAGATTTACCAGCAAGCTGAGCAATTTTAAGCGAATATTCTGCAACGCGCGTTGAATGTCCGTGTGTGTAGGAATCCTTGGCGTCGATTGCCTTTGCAAGCGCCAGGGCGGTAGCTTCCGTCATCTTTTTAAGGGCCGCAATGTTACCGGCAATTTCATTTTCCATTTGATAGACAGATTTGGCCAGTGTTCCAAGTTCATCCCTGTTTGTTACGGAAAGAAGCCTTTTGCTCGGATTTCTGCTGTACGAGGCAAACCTGTCTGTTTCCGTAGTAATTATAAGAATAGGCTTTATAAAACGGATATTAAAATACAGGGCAAATATAATTGTAAATGCGAGTGTAAATATAAGCAGCGAAACCATCATGAATCTGGCAAAAGAACGGCGCGCATTTACAAATTCCTGAATGTTTTTCTGGGCGCCTATAACGGCCACGATTTTTCCGCTTGAATCATAAACCGGAAGCTGTGCCGTAATGTGCGAGCCGCTCCTTGTCTTGATTGTGTGGCGCACAATAGTTGCTCCTTCTTCAAAGACGCGCTTTGTAGAGGCATTGTAGTTCGGCTCATGGTAATCTTCTTCATATCCAAGAGGATAGGGCTTCCATCCCTTTACTTTGTTGATCGGGTCATAGATATAGGTAATGTGTGTATAATCCGGCGGCTCTACAACAGAGACGTATATAAGGTTCAGTTCAAATTTTTCTACAAAATCATCAAGGATATCAAATACCATTCTGTATTTGTCATCTTCCTGTTTTGTTGCTAGATATCTGGAAAAATCGTCCGGATTAAGGCATTCTCTTGCTGTGGCAGAAATTTCCCGGATTATGCTGTCGTACTGAACTTTAAAATGCTTGTTGAAGGCCCAGTAACTTGCAGAAAATACAATAGCGCAGAGAAGACAGTCTGCGACAATGATTCCTATTAGAATCTTTTTAGTAATTTTCGGGAATGCCTTATTTATCATAAATATAATGATATCACGCTTTTTAAAGAATTAAAGTTTTTTTACAATTTTTTTGTAAAAGTCTATTGCAATTTTTTTGTAAATTATATATAACAGAAAACGTCAAGGGCGACAGAGATTTGTAAAACGCAAATCTCTGTCGTTTTTTTTTATTTGTTTTTAACTTTTGTTGAAAATGATACTATGCACAAAGGCGTGCAGATGGTCTCTTTGGAATTCCGGGACTGTCTGCGCGCCTTTTTTATTCGGAGAGAAATTTTAGCGGGCGTTGCGGGCGGCGCTTGAGCCCGCTAGAAGGGGTAGGTGAAAACGAAACGGTGATTGAGTGGTTACTGAGCTTGTCGAAGTACTTGTCGAAATTACCGTTTCGTTTGAACCGAGGGGGAGACTTCCCCCTTCGCAACCCTCTTATAGGAAAATTGCTGACGCAATTTATATACTGCGGGGAAGAGACGCTTCTCTAGTTAGTTTTGCTTTCGATTTTATCGAAGTAAGCAAAACTAACTTCCCCCGCCTCTTAAAATTCTCAGGAGGATTTTATGTCAGAAGAAATTGCAGGTGCTATTGCTGGAGCGCTTGAATCTGCAAATGGAACTGTATTCAGTGTGTGGTTCCTGATTGGTGCTGCACTGGTTTTCTGGATGCAGGCTGGTTTTGCTATGGTAGAAGCTGGATTTACCCGTGCTAAAAACACTGGTAACATCATCATGAAAAACCTTATGGACTTCTGTATCGGAACTGTTATGTGGTTCCTGATTGGTGCATCTTTCATGTTGAGCTATACAGATCCTGCTACTGGCGAAGTTTCTAAAGGAATCTGGTCTGTTATTGGTAAGCCTGGATTTTCTGTTTTCAGTGAATATGCTTCATTTGACTTTTCTGGTTTTGTGTTCAACCTTGTTTTCTGTGCTACTACTGCAACAATCGTTTCTGGTGCAATGGCTGAACGAACAAAGTTTTCTACATACTGTCTGTATTCAGCAATTATTTCAGGATTGATTTATCCTATTGAAGCACACTGGGTATGGGGCGGCGGATTCCTTGCTCAGTGGGGATTCCACGATTATGCCGGATCAAACTGTATTCACATGGTAGGCGGTATCTGTGCTTTGATTGGTGCAAGTCTTCTTGGTGCACGTATCGGTAAGTTTGACCGAGATGCAGCTGGAAAAGTGACAAAGGTTCATGCTTTCCCTGGTTCTAACATTGCAAACGGTGCTTTAGGATGTTTTATTCTGTGGTTCGGATGGTACGGATTCAACGGTGCAGCTGCAACTGATGTTCCAACTTTAGGTTCTATCCTTTTGACAACTACAGTTGCTCCTGCTGTTGCAACAGTAACTGCCATGCTTTTTACATGGATAAAATACGGTAAGCCTGATGTTTCAATGTGTTTGAACGCATCTTTGGCTGGTCTTGTTGCAATTACAGCTCCTTGTGACGTTACTGACTGTGCAGGTGCTGCAGTAATCGGTCTTGTTGCCGGTCTTCTTGTAATCTTTGGTGTATGGCTTTTGGATTACGTTCTTCACATTGATGACCCAGTTGGTGCTGTTGGCGTACACATGATGAACGGTATCTGGGGAACACTTGCTGTTGGTCTTTTTGCTACAGATGCAGCTCCTGGATTTGAACTTGCCGGAATTGAAAAAGGTCTTTTCTACGGCGGTGGATTTACACAGCTTTTGAAGCAGTTTGGCGGTATGGGAATTACAATCCTTTGGACTGTCGTAACAATCACAATTGTGTTTGTAATCCTGAAAAAGACAATTGGTCTTCGTGTAACTCCAGAAGAAGAAATTGTTGGTCTTGATAAGTTTGAACACGGTCTGGACACAGCATTTGCAGGATTTAATATGTCTTATACAGAAGAAGAAATTGAAGAAGCAATTGTTGCCGGCGTAAAGCTTCCTGAAGGTGCTATTCCAGTAAGTCAGGCTGTTCCGGTTACAAATGCGGCTCCAAAAGATGCTAAGTTTACAAAGATTGTAATTGTAACACGCCAGACTAAGTTTGAAGAACTTAAGATTGCATTGAACGCAATCGGTGTTACAGGAATGACTGTTGTAAACGTAATGGGCTGCGGCATGCAGAAAGGTGCAAACGAATATTACCGCGGTACTCCAGTTGAAATTAATCTTGTTCCAAAGATTAAGGTTGAAATTGTTGTTACAAAGGTTCCTGTTCGTGATGTAATCGATACTGCCAAGAAGGTTCTTTACACAGGTCATTATGGCGACGGAAAGATTTTTGTTTACGAAGTAGACAATGTCGTAAAAATCCGTACTGGTGAAGAAGGTTTTGCAGCTTTGCAGTACTAATTTGTAATAAAAGGCGGTTTGTAAGCGTCCGCCTCTTAAGCATACCTTTGCGGTTCCCGTTTTGTTCATGTAACCCCGAGCAGAACGAGAACCGCTCTTTTTTAGATTGAATGGCGAAGTTTATTTCTGCAATTTCTGTAAACATTAAAAAAAATCAGCATACATTCTATTTGCAAAAAAAAGACCACGAAAATCTCGTGGCCTCATAAACTCATTGTCTATTCTCTAGTTGCTTTCCGCAGCTCCAGGAAGACCGATGTCTTTGCGGTAGAAAGATCCGGCAAAGTGGATGCCTTCGATTGCGGTGTATGCGTTTTTCCATGCTTCGTCAAAAGTAGAACCGAATGCGCTGCATGCAAGTACGCGACCGCCGCTTGTTATAAGCTGATTTGAATTGTTTCTGCGGTCTTCAATTGCTCCGGCAACAAATACCTTTGCGCCTGTAGAAGAAACTTTAGCTTCGTCAATTGTAATGACTTTTCCTTTAGGATAGCTTCCCGGATATCCGCCTGAAACAACAACAGGACTTACCTGGTAACCTTTTTTCCAGCTAAACTTAAAGTTCTTAAGGCTTCCGTCTGTAATTGCTTGGCACATTTCTACAAAGTCAAAATCCATCAAAGGAAGAACAGACTGAGTTTCCGGGTCACCAAGACGTACATTGTATTCAAGGAGCTTTGGTCCCTGAGCAGTAAGCATTACACCAAAGAAAATAAATCCGCGGTAATCAAATCCTTCACCGACAAGACCTTTTAAAGTCGGTTCAAGACATGTTTTATTGAATTCTGCCATTGTTTCGGCTGTAACGTCGTCCAAAGGACAAACTGTTCCCATTCCGCCTGTGTTCGGGCCTTTTGCGCCGTCTTCAAGTCTTTTGTGGTCACGTGCCGGCAGGAACGGAATTATGCATGCATTTTCAGGATGATCCGGATCAACATTTACGGCAGCAAGAACAGAAATTTCTACGCCTTTAAGATAATCTTCTATTACAAGCTTCTGTCCTGCTGAACCAACGCGGCCAGATTCCATAAGGTCTGTGATTGCGGCAAGGGCTTCTTCTGTAGTTTTTGCAACAACAACACCTTTTCCGGCAGCAAGACCGTCTGCTTTAATTACGATAGGTGCACCGTGCTGCTTTACATAATCTTCAGCAGATTTTTTGTCTGTAAATGTTTTGGAAGCAGCGCAGGCAACATTATATTTTGCCATGAATTCTTTAGAAAGATCTTTAGAGGCTTCAAGCTGAGCTCCGGCTTTTTTAGGTCCTACACATGGAATCCCGGCATTCCAGAATTCATCGGCAAGTCCTTCTGCAAGAGGATCTTCCGGTCCGATAACAGCCATTGTGCAGTTTTCATGTTTTGCAATCTGAACGAAAGGATTTTCTCCGTTTTTGATGTAGCTGCATTCTTTTGGCTCTACATTAACGCATTTTGATTCATTTGCAGTTCCTCCGTTTCCAGGAACGCAGATAACCTTTTCTACCTTTGAACTCTGAGCAATTTTCCAGGCAATAGTGTGCTCACGTCCACCGTTGCCGACAACAATAATATTCATGGGATGATTCTATCAAATTTATTAAAAAAAATATATAAGTTTAACTGAATGCAGCAAGGCAAATGCAATAAAAAGTTTTGTGAAAAAAACTGCGCGAAGGAACGAAGCTTTTTTGCAAAACTTATAATACTTTTACACGAACCTGCAGTACATTTTTTTATTTTTTTTGTTATTTTTTTTATATTCCTATTTTCAAAGTTTTCAAAATTAGTTATATTACTCGCATAAAAAAAGTGTTTTTCAGTTCTATTTACTTACATTTGTTGCGCTTTTCTAACATTAGTTAGAAGAAAATATTTAAAATAACTTGCTTTGGGCTTTTAATGCATTTTGCTCCGTTTTGTGCTAAATTCATGCATTTAAAGACAGTTTTCTTTAGGGAGATTGTTATACCCGCTATAACTATGTGAACTGCGGCAAGCGGGTATTTACCGTCGCAGCTTCCGAAATATTTGATCAACGGCTGAATAGCCTGGTTTTAATGAAGTTCGCTTCATGACGAATCAGCTGTTCAGCTTTTTTTTTGCTTCACTGCATATTCTTTCAATGTCTTCAAATTCAATGTCGGTAATGGCTTTTTCCAGGGATTCTATAAGTTTCTGAATTTCTCCGCTTGTCTGCATGTTTTTTACAGTTTCAAACTGTTCTTCAATTACGGGAAGATCAAATTTTGTACAGGCAGAAAGGATTGCTTCCAGTGCCTGCTCAAGCGCTTTTGGATCAAACGAAGCGTTTTTTTCTTTGCGGGATTCTGCAAATTCTACAATTGCCCTGAGGTCTTTAAGGTACGAGGTATAAAGCGAAATTAAGCTGGAAGTCCGTTCGTGAATTTCCTGGTTAAGGCGCTTTGCCTCTGCGGAATTTCCGGCTACTTCTGCTTTTTGAAAATCTTTTCCTGCGCCTTCAAGGTATTCGGCTTTCTTAGAAACTTCCATGGCCCCGATTATGCGGGCGGCGCTCTTTAATGCATGAACATGAATCGTGTAATTTTTTATGTCGTCGGTTATGAGGCATTTACCAATAAGGTTTGCATTTTTTTCTATAGAAAGATAGAACGTTTTTACTGCTTTAAGGTAGTTTTCAAGTCCACCGGAATTAGAAACGGCTTCAACTAAAGAAAGCCTTTCCTTATTCCATGCAGGGAATCCGGCAGGAATTTCAACGCCGCTTTCTGTTTCTGTTCCGATTTTTTCAAGAAGGTTTACAGGAAGCCATTCCGCTATGCACGATGCAAAATCCTTTCCTTGTACAGGCTTTGCAAGAAAATCATCAAATCCTTTTGAAAGGAACATTTCCCGCGCTCCGTTTATGGCATTTGCGCTAAGGGCAACTACTATGCGGTGCCGCTTTCCTTCCGCTTCTTCTCTGCGGATTATTTCAAGCGCCTCTATTCCGTCCATGCCCGGCATCTGATGATCCATAAAGACAATGTGGTAGTCCTTCTGCTTCATCATGTCCAGTGCAGCTTGACCGCTTTCTGCAAGATCCGGAGTTATTCCAAACTTGCTTAAAAGTCCTTTTGCAACCTGAAGGTTTACGTCATTGTCATCTACAACAAGAATCTGTGCCTCCGGAGCCTTGAACATTACGGTTTCTGATTTTTCTACAAAAAGACCTGCAAATTCCGGGGAATTTAAAAGTCCAACAACAGGAATTACAGCCAGTTTTGGATTTTCCGTGCTCCTTTCTGCCTTTTCAAAAAGAGATTTATATTTTTCTGAACATTTTGTTTCATCCGTAATTTTCTGCGGAAGGTCAATGTAAAAGCAGGAGCCCTTTCCGTATTCAGAAGTAACGTTCAACGAGCCGCCCATAAGTTTTGCAAGGTTCCTGGAAATGGAAAGTCCCAGCCCGGTACCGCCCTTTGTCCGGTTCATCTTCATGTCTACCTGCTGGAAAGCTCCAAAAAGCTTGGAAAGGTCTTCTTTCTTTATGCCGATTCCGGAATCAATTACGCTTATCCTGAGTCCATCCTTGTCTTCAAATTTGCGCAGATTTTCCGTGCGGATTTTTATAAATCCTTTTTCTGTAAATTTTGAAGAGTTTCCCGCAAGATTTATAAGAATCTGCCTGATCCTCATGTCGTCGCCATAATAAAAAGCAGGAAGGTCCTCTTCAATTTCAAGGATAAGTTCCACAGGCTTGTTTGTAATGCGCACAAGGCATACGTTGCAGATGTCGTTCATCATTTTTACTAAATCGTATTCAACCGGAACAATTTCCATTTTGCCGGATTCGATTTTAGAAAAATCAAGAATGTCGTTTATAATTCCGACAAGATTTATGCCTGAAGTTCTTATTTGCCTGATTGTGTTTTTTTCGCTGTCGTTAAGGTTAAAGTCCATTGCCAGTTCGCTCATTCCGACAATTGCATTCATCGGCGTGCGGATTTCGTGGCTCATGTTTGCAAGAAACTGCGATTTCTGTTGATTTTCGTATTCAGCCTGTTCATGAAGTTTTCTGATTACTCTTGTTTTTTGAATTAGATCTTTAAGCTGCCGTGCGCGAACAAAAAAACCGGGTACGGCGCATAGGTATGATGGGAAGAAAATGCCGTAAGATGAGTAAAAAGTTCAAATCCAAGGAAGAAAATAATTGAATAAAGGAAAACCAGTTTGGAATCAACATAAAATACGCAGGAAACAAGCATTATGCAGATGAAGAACATTGTAAGGTTTTCGCGGCCGCTGGAAATTGTTCCCGTAATTGCATCGCAGACAGCACAGAAAAGAATGATAAAAGCGTAAACGGCAAGCGCCGCCCTGAATATTCTGTTGCGCTGCTCAAGATTTTTCTTTGCCCAGAAGGTAAGGCTTACCATAAAAATGGACGCAGCCGCCATAACGGAATTCAGGATGCAGTATGCCCATTGAACTTTTGAATAGATTTCATTTTGAGTAATCCGGTCAAAGACAAGCAGGAAAAGCTCAAAAATGGCAATTATACTTACGTAAAGGTATACACGGCGGCAATCAATTGCGCTGCATTCCAGATGAAATTTTTTCTTTTCTTCTGCATCTTCAAAATGAAGCTTCAATGGATTTTTCATAGGCCGTCCTTTTTTAGCGCACTTTCAATATATCCCGTATCTTTTCAAGAAGATTTTCTCTAGTTGTTGTCTTAAGAATGTACCCCTGCGGTTTTTGCATTATGGCATTTTTTATCATGTCGGAATCTGTAACGCCGGTAAGAAAAATTACAGGAATATTTTCGTTTTTCTTTTTTGTGCGGATAATTTTAAGGGTTTCAGGTCCGTTGTAGTCCGGCATTTCGTAGTCCAGAAGAATAAGATCCGGTGTTTCTTCTTCAAGAAAGTTGATTGCTGCTGAACCGCTTTTTACTACAGAAAGTCTGTAAGTATCTTTAAGCCAGTTCATCATCGTCCTTAGGGAAATTGCATCGTCGTCAACAACAAGAACGTGTTTTGGCTCAACAGCAACAGGAATCACGTTGCCGAATTCGTTTTTAGGGTCATCTTTGCCTTCAATTTCGTTTGCAATGTGCCGTATGAGGCCAAGGAATTCAACCTGATCAATAGGAGTGTAGATATACTGCTTTACGATAAGGGAACCCATTTCACAGTGCTTTACACAGTCTTCGCGGTTCCCGATAAAAAATACAGGCTTGGAACAGCCCTGTTGCCACAATTTTTTAAGTTCGGCTTCTGATTGCGGACTTAAATCCTGTAGATAGATAAAGACTGCAGCCGTAGAAGGTTCCTTTACATAGGCAGAAATTGATTCAATGCTGAACGAAACCGGCAGCACTGTAAAAAACTTCCTTATGTAATCTGCAATAGGACAGGAGAAAAATTTTTTTTCACATACGAAAATTGAATTGACCATACAGATATTATACACATGAATTTAAAAATGAGTAAAAAATAACATTCTGAATTTAAAAAATTTAATATCTGCGCGGAATATGTCGATTCAAAATTAATGCATCTGGAAATTACATGAAAAACTTTTCAAAAATTGTGGAGGTCTTTTATGAATTTTAAGACTACGGAAAATTTAAAGAGTCATATCATCTATTTCTATGTTAATTCAAAACGCGTTTCAGAAAGCGATTTTGATTTTCAGCGGACAACAAGCCTCTTAAAAGGCATGAAAACCGAAGCAGTCCTTTCGTGGACAGAAAAATCAAGGCGCTACGTAAGTTTCGATATACTTTAAGCCCTACAATAAATCAGTCATATCTGCTAGAATAAATGTATGAATATCTGTCTTTTTTCTCAGGAAGAAATAAATCAGCCGTTAAGCGTAAATGACGAACGTGGCGAACACATAATAAAAATCCTTCATAAAAAAGAGGGTGATTCTTTTTCTGCCGGAATAATCAATGGAATGGCAGGTACTGCTTTAATCAACAGAATAGAAGATAAAAAAATATTTTTTTCATTTAAGCCGGAATCAGAAGGAAAGTCACTTTATCCGCTTAAGATGATAATCGGGTTTCCGCGACCTATTCAGCTAAAAAGGCTTCTGCGGGATATTGCCGCTCTTGGTGTATGCGAAGTTCACCTTACGGGAACAGAACTTGGTGAAAAATCTTACATGCAGTCAAATCTTGTTGAACACGGAACTGCCTATAAAATGCTTCTGGACGGAACTGTTCAGGCGGCAAGCACACATGTTCCGGAACTGTTTTTGCATAAATCTTTACCGGAATGCCTTAAAGCCGTTTCTTCAAATCCTTTAAATAATGATGAAAAAGCCGCTTCCGCTTCGGAATTAAAGCTTTGCCTGGATAATGTAAATCCAAAAGGAGCGCTTTTTACTGTACTTCAGGAACAGGCAGAAATGCCGCAGACTGTTATTGCCGCCATTGGAAGTGAGCGCGGCTGGACCGCAAAAGAACGCGCCCTTCTTGAAGGCGCCGGCTACATAAGGTGCGGCATGGGGCCGCGCGTAATGCGCACGGAAACTGCTGCAACTGTAAGCGCAAGCATAATAGGCGCGGCAATGGGGTGGCTGAACTGAGCCGGTTCCTGTTGCGCGCTGTTTTTTCGGGAGGAATAATGAATTACGTCACAAAAGATTCAGACATTCAGAAATCGCTTTTGGACAGATTTATCAAGTATGTAAAAATCTGGACGGAATCCAGCAGTCAGAAAGCTGATGAAGGAATGATTCCGAGCGAGCAGAGGGAGTTTGACCTTGCAAAGCAGCTTTCTGCAGAATTAACCGTAATGGGACTTCAGAAAGTGCAGATAACAGAAAACTGCTACACCTATGCAAGCTTGTCCGCTTCAAAAGGCTGCGAAAAAGTTCCTCCATTCTGTCTTCTGGCACATATAGATACAGTAGAAGAAGTTACAGGAAAAGATGTTAAGCCTATTATTCATCCTTCATATGACGGAACGCCGATTGACCTTCAGTGTGGCGTGCGCCACGATCCGAAAGATGATTCGGCGCTTGCCCTTGCTGCAGAAAATCAGGAAACAATAATAACCAGCGACGGAACAACTTTGCTTGGCTCTGATGATAAAGCCGGTGTTGCCGCAATAATGACCTGCCTTGAATACCTTGTAACTCATCCGGAAATCAGGCACGGAAAGATTGAAGTACTTTTTTCTCCTGATGAAGAAACCGGGCACGGAATGGACAAGGTTCCGCTTGAACTGCTTGAATCTAAATTTGCATATACGGTAGACGGCGGACATGCCGGTGAACTTGAAACAGAATGTTTCAATGCTTATTCTGCAGAAATTGTGTTTACCGGAAAATCCTGCCATACGGGAAGTGCCCGCCAGGGTGGAATGATTAATTCCATGAATATTGCATCAGAATTCATTCTATCATTGCCGGCAAGGGAGCGCCCGGAAACAACAGAAAATTACGAAGGATTTTATGCAGTAATGGGAATTAACGGTTCCATTGAAGAAACTCGTGTTTCCATGATTTTAAGGGATTTTTCTTCAGAAAAGATGAAGGAACGTATCCAGACTGTAAAAACTCTTGCAGAAGCTGCTGCCATTACTTTTGGCGGAAAAGCCGAAGTTGCTGTAAAGGAACAGTATAAAAATATGAAGCCTGCTCTGGACCGGCATCCTGAAGTTGTTGGATTTCTTAAGGATTCTTACAGGGCTGCTGGCGTTGAACCGGAATCTGTTCCGATCCGCGGCGGCACAGACGGTTCAAGGCTTACGGAAATGGGTATTCCATGTCCGAACATTTTTACTGGCGGACATAACTTTCATGGCCGCTATGAATGGGTCAGCCTGGATCAGATGAGCCTTGCCGCAGATGTTTTGATAAACTTGGCGCAGAAAATCACCGAACATAAAACAGAGTAGGAAATAAAATGCACGAATATTTAATAGAAGGTGGTTTTCCTATTAAGGGAACTATTACAGCCTGTGGAAATAAAAATGCGGCTCTGCCATGTATAGCGGCTGCATTGCTTACAGAAGAGCCGGTAACTCTTCATAACGTTCCGGATATTGAAGATACAGCCGTAATGCTGAATATTTTGCAGTCGTTTGGCGCAAAGGCAACTAATCTTGGCGGAAACAGCTGGAAGATTGAAGCGAAGGATATTGAATCATGCTGCATACCGGCAGAACTTTCAAAGAAAATCCGCGCCTCAATTCTTTTTGCAGGCCCGATGGTAGCCCGCCTTGGAAAGGCAGAAATGCTTCCTCCTGGTGGAGATGTAATCGGACGCCGTCGTCTTGACACCCACTTTCTGGCCCTGACCCAGCTTGGCGCCCAGGTAAAGATTAACGGTCACTTTGTATTTACAGCAAACAAACTTATTGGAACAGACATCTTCCTGGACGAATGTTCCGTAACCGCTACAGAAAATGCTCTTATGGCGGCTGTTCTTGCAGAAGGTCACACGACAATTACAAATGCTGCAAGTGAACCCCATATACAGGATTTGTGTAATATGCTCAATCTTATGGGTGCTAAAATTACTGGAATCGGTTCAAACATTCTTTATATTGACGGCGTCAAAAAACTTCACGGCTGCGAATTCAGGATCGGGCCGGACTTTATGGAAATTGGTTCGTACATCGGGCTGGCTGCTGCAACACACGGAAGCGTAACAATCAAGGGAATCGGAAATCTTGATATGCGTCCGCTGAAAGTGGGTTTCGCAAAGCTCGGTATTTCATGGATTGCAGAAGAAGACTCTATTACTGTTTCTTCCGTTCAGGAAATGAAGACAAATGCTGATGTTGGAACAAAAATTCCTAAAATTGATGATGCTCCGTGGCCGGGATTCCCGCCAGATTTGACTTCAATTATGACTGTAGTTGCAACTCAGGTAGAAGGAACCGTGCTTATTTTTGAAAAAATGTTTGAAAGCCGCATGTTCTTTGTAGACAAGCTTATAAACATGGGTGCGCAGATTACTCTCTGCGATCCGCACCGTGCTGTTGTATGCGGTCCGTCTGTACTTCATGGCGACCGTCTTGTTTCTCCTGATGTACGCGCCGGCATGGCAATGGTAATTGCCGCAATGGTAGCTCACGGAGAAAGCCGCATAAGCAATGTATATCAGATTGAGCGCGGCTACGAAAAACTTGTTGAACGCCTTCAGTCTTTGGGCGCACACATTAAGCGCGTAGAAATTGATGAATAAAACACGGTCATTGAGCCTGTCGAAATGATCAGCAAAAAAAATGGAGGTTCTTAAACCTCCATTTTTTTTCTATTCTAGAACTTCGCAGTTCTAAGTCTTACGCGTTCTATGTTTTCACAGATGCCTAAAATCGAAGAACCGTTAAAAAACAAGCCGAAAGGGTTGTTTTAGGTTCAACGAAAGAACGGCACCGAGGACGATTTATCGTCCGAGTTGCATATTAGAACTTCGCAGTTCTTAAACGTACTCTTTCTATATCTTCACAGAATAGTTCTCTTAAGTCGTTCAGGCCAAGTGCCATCAAAGCCATGCGGTCAATACCGATACCCCATGCAAGTACAGGCGCATCAATTCCCATAGCCTTTGTAACTTCTGGACGGAAGATACCCGAACCGCCAAGTTCAAACCATCCAAGAACCGGATGCTTGATATGAACTTCTACAGACGGTTCTGTAAACGGGAAGTAACCCGGAACATATTTAACTTCTGTAGCGCCTGCAATTTCTGTTGCAAACATCTTAAGGAAGCCGAGCAAAGTGCGGAGGTTAGCTTCTTCACCAATTACAATACCTTCTGTCTGGTAGAAGTCAGAAAGGTGAGTTGCATCAACCTTGTCGTAGCGGAAACAACGGGCAATACCAAAATATTTTCCCGGCACTTCTGCTTTATGAAGCTGGTGAGCAGAAAGAACAGTTCCCTGAGAACGGAGAATAAGGCGGCGTGTAAATTCGCGGTCGAATGAATAGTTCCATCCGCGGCTTCCAGAATCTCCACCGTTTTCGTGTACGCGGGCAATGTTGCTCAAATATGGTTCTTCAATTGATTTTGCGTGTGTAGGATTCTTGATGCGGTAAACATCGTGAATGTCGCGGGCTGCATGGAACTGAGGCATGAACAAAGCGTCTCCGTTCCAGAATTCTGTTTCTACAAGCGGACCGTCAAATTCCTGGAAACCAAGAGAACAAAGCTTGTCTTTTACAGATTCAAGGAACTGAACATAAGGATTTGTGCGTCCAGGAATAATGCGTGCCGGCTGAAGGGAAATGTTATAGCCACGGAATGTGCCTTTTTTCCATTCTCCGCTTGCGAGCATTTTAGAAGTTATTTCACCAATTTCGTTACCAGTCACGCCGGCTTTCTGCAGGGCTTCCTTTACAGCTGCACAGTCTGCAGTAAGCTGGTTAGTAACTGTTTCTCGTTCAATCATTTTAAATGGACTGTCTGTTGCGCCGCGTTTTTTTGCAAGCGTAGCAATAACATCCTGTTCTTCTTTAGAAAGACTTGCATTGTCAAGAAGACCGTTTTCTGCAGAGGCAGCTTTCTTCAAAAGCTGTACAGTAACAGAAATTCTTGCAGGAATTTCAGCACCAGTATACGAAACCTTTTTTTCTTCGTTCATCTTAAGAACGCCTTCTTTTACCAAAGGTCCGTAAGCACTTCCGACTGCGCTGTTGTCAATTTTAAGGGCAGCAGCAATTTCTGGAAGTGCCCTTGCAGTTCCGTCTTTAAGCAGGTTGATTATACGTTCTTCAACGGTTCCAGATTCTGCAAGAGCACGGCCCATATCTGTAAATTCAAAATATGTGTGCGGTGTCCTGCTGACTTCCTTAAGAAGTCCCTTACCGTTAAGCCAAGAGAAGGCCTGATTTGCATGACCTTCCTTATAATCCAACTCCTTGATCAGTTTTTCAGATGTAAGTAAGTCCTTATCTGAATACTTAAGAAGCACCTTTACTTCAAGCGGGTGCAAGTTTTTAATGATGTTTGAAATGTCCATTTTTACGTAAACCTATATTTTTTTAGCGGCTGAATTTAACATGAGAGCTATATTCGGCCCACCTCATTCCACGTGAATCCTTGTAGTATCTTTCTCTATCCTTTTCCATGTATTTGTAGTGGTAGTACTTGTTTTCCTTCTGGAAATCTTCAAGACAACCAAGAACGGTATTCATGGCTTTACCGTTATCATATGTATTATACAGAGTAGTATAATAAATACGAACTTCATCTACCATAGGAACATACTTGATTACTACTTTTCCAGTCTTATCATCCTTATCAAGGTGCTGATTTTCTGGAGTATATTCCTTAACTGACAGATCTACTTTTACTTCATCTTCCGGAAGGGCAGAAACCTGTGACTGAGCAAAGGCTCCTCCTAGGGCAACAAAAATAGAAAAAATTACAGCAACTATTCTTTTCATAAAATCCTCCTAGTATAACAAGCCTTTTAAAAAGCTGAATACTTTACTATTCTAGTCGATTCTAGGAAAAAATCAAGTTCGACTATGTATTGTCCTTCAGTAATTCCTATTTTTGGCTCTTTATATATGATAACTTTACCGAAAATTTCTTTCGGCTTGTTCTTTTCTAAAGGGCGATAGTGAGCCCTTACTGCTGACTTAAGAGCCTCTTTGGAAGCTTCTGTAATTCCGTCAAAGCCCAGCTTTATGCTTGCCTTGCCGTAACCCTTTATTTTTTGCGTTGCAAGCGACTGCCACTGCCTGTAGGTCCATATCTGTCCTTCTGTGCGCTTAAACGAAGCCCAGCAGTGCAGTTTGTTGTCCTGAATCCACGGAGATTCATAATGAATCTTTCCGTCTGCAGCGGACATTGCCTTTATAGGGGTAATTTCAAAGTATTCCTTTACGTTCCTTAATCTATCATAAGGAGTGTATGTAAAATTCCAGCCGTAAACCATTCCTTCTATAAGAAACGGTGCAACCTGTTTTATTCTGTTTATAGGGTAGTCCCACTGTCCGCTGGTAAGGTCCTGTGCTTCCTTTAGACCTGGATATGCGTCCAGTTCTGCCCATGTATGAATTCTTATGTTTTCTGTATAGTCAGGAACCTGCGCAAAAAGGCCTGCACTTCCTGCAATAAAGATGAGAAATACTACTGCTGATTGAAATATGCGTTTTTCCATACTGTAAGCGGATTTATCCCCATGCGGATTATAAAGTAAATGAATGCGGCTGCAAACCCAAAAAGATGAGCGTAATGCGCCGTGTTTCCGTCGCGCCCTGAAATCTGGCTTATAAGTTCAATGAATGCATAGATTATTACAAGCAGCGGCGACGGAACCGGTATAAGTCCCCATACAAAAATCTTTGCTCTCGGAAAAATTACTGCATATGCAAACATAACAGCAAAAATTGCTCCGCTTGCGCCCATAAGAAAAACGCGGTAAGAACCGGTAAGCATAAAATATCCCAGGGAACAAAGTCCGCTTTCTACTCCGCACAAAAAGTAGATTAAAAGAAATTCCCTGGAGCCTATTGCACGTTCAACAGTCATTCCAAAAAAGAAAAGACCGATCATGTTGGAAAGAATGTGGCCTAAATTTCCGTGAACGAACATGTAGGTAAAAGCCTGCCAGTACATGTGTCTGTCCAAAAATAAAACGGGATTTAAGGAAAGGTATAATTTTCCGTTTTCAAAAAGATTCAATATAAAGAAAAGAACAAAATTAATTCCTATAAGGTAAAGGCTTGCGGAAAAATAGGTATAGGTAAACGGTTTTCTTATGGGGTTAGTCATATGCGCCTAGTTTTCTTCGCCGTTATCTGTTACTAAAGACGGATGGGCATATGTAACGCGGTTTCTGCCGTTGTGCTTTGACATGTAAAGTCCCTGGTCTGCCTGATTTACCAGTTTCTTAGGATTCATTACAGGGTTATTTACCGGATCAAATACTGCAATTCCGCCGGAAATAGTAACCTTCAAAATCTGACCATTGTACACAAAATTATTTTTTTCTATGCTCGACCTGATTCTGTCGGCAATCATAACGGCTTCATCTTTGTCTGTTGCATAAAGGAGGACCGTAAATTCTTCTCCGCCGTAACGGCTTGCAAGGTCATCGCTCCTGAGGCAGTGCCTTAAAATTCCGGCAACTTCCTTAAGTACAAAGTCTCCGCATTCGTGACCGTATGTGTCGTTAAATTTCTTAAAGAAGTCAATGTCGAACATAAGGACGGCAATAGACTTGTCTTCTGTCATTGCAAGATTAATTTTTTCTGCAAGTGCATTGAAGAAATAATATTTAAGCTTAAGCTGCGTCATCATGTCTGTAGAAGAGCGTTCAATCATTGTTGCATTGTTGATTGCAATAGCAGCAAGCGATGCGATGTCAGAAATAAGTTTCTTTTCGTAATCTGTGTATTCAGAACTTGAATCAGGATCTAAAGAAAGTCTTTCTCCAAGGTAAAGGATTCCGTTAATCTGCTTTTTCTGAATTAGCGGAATGATAAGGGTTGGCTGGAGCGACTTAAAAAGTTCTGCGGCACCTGTTTCTGGGCATTTTTCAAGCAGTGTTTCAAGCGTCATAGGTACTTTTTCTTCCGAAAGAACTTTGATTATAGGGTCAGAAGATGGAATTATGCATTTTTTCTTAATGTCGTAATTCAGGTCATCCTGCTGCATTTCCAGCGTAAAATTTTCTGAATTTATAAGGTCCAGTACAAAGATTCCTGTGTTTGTTACGTGCATCTGTGCCATGCAGGAAAAAGAGATTGATTCCATCAGTTTTGAAGTTTCTATGGTTTCGCAGAATGAACGGGAAATGTCGAACAGCTGTTCGAGATCGTAGATCCTTTTTTCGTAGTCAGCTATTATGTCTTTCTGCTTTTTCCTTTGTGCTTTTGCCATAGTCGTATTCCTGCATTTATGCTGAAATAATTGCATAATTCTTCATTATTTCAAAAAACAGCTCCCATTTTGGAAACTGCTTTTCCAGCGTGTCCGTGTTATCCTTGTTTCTGGAAGAAAACATAAGGACTTTCAGGTTTGAAATTAATTCACTTGTTGGTTTTTTTGAATCCTGAATAAGCCCTTCAATATGTTTTGCCAGCTTATTTAAACTATTTATTTCTCGGCTTATAAGCTGATTTGCTTGAGAGTTTATATTTGTTACGGTCATTTCCAGCTTCTTAAAGAATTCCGGATCGTTGTGTCCGTCCTTAATGTAGCCGTCAATTATTGCTGAATCGTTAGGTTTTCCGGAGTTGAAAGAATCTTCAAAAGCCTGAAGGTTTTCTACAGATTCCAGGGCTGCATAGACGTCGGCAGCAAATTCAGTCTTGTACTGGGAATTGTTAAAAAATCCTTCGATGACAATATTGTTCAGAAGATTTCTTACCGGTTCCGTAAGGAAAATTGCCAGGAAGGTTTTAAGAATCTGCATAGGCATAATCCATGTAAAGGTAAGCTGTGCATTCTTAAGGAGTTTTTCGTTTGTGTAGCTGTTGTAACCTTTAAGTTCAAGAAGTCCTGTTGGACCAAAAAGATTGTGAAGTTCGTCATTAATCTTTTCGTCCTTCATTTCGCTCTTTATGCGCTGTTCGTCTGTCTTAAACTTAATCTGGAGCATTTCCAGAAAGTGCTTGCGCGCAGAATCTTCGTAGCGGCCTGTACGAGGGGAATAATTCATGTCGCCGCGTGCATATTGTATAAGAAGCTTAAGGCGGTCAGCAGTAAGTATGTGATTAAGGATGTATGCTGTCTTCCTTAAATTTTCTGCAATGTTTTTCTGCATGTCATCAATGTCAGAATCTCCGTGAAGAAGTGTCATCAGCGCCTTTATTGCGTTAAGCGTTGTGTTTGTAATGTTCAGCCCAGACGAAACGTAATAAAGGTCTTCCAAAATGTTCGCAATCCGTTCAACCGGAATTTCCATGAATGACGGCTTATACTGAAGGTCAGCAGAAAGAAAATTTGAATCAAAAAGCTGAAGGATGGTCATGAAGTTGAATTTTGTAAGGTCTGTCAACTGATGAAGGTTGTTCAGCTCCTTGTCAATTTTTCTGAAAGTATCAGAGCCCAGCTCGTGGGCAATTTTTTCAAGGGAACGATGCTGGTGATCAAAAATCTGGGAAGTGGTCATTGCTGTGTTTTCAAGCTGGTGTTTCCTTCCTTCGTAAGAAAGTGAGTCCACGATTTTCTGATTTTCCGGCGAGAATCCTGTAATTACAAGCTGGGATTCAAACCTGCGGTTGCGCGGAATGTCCGGTCCGCCGACAGTTGAATAGAGAATGTCGTTTATAGGTTTTGTATTTATATAGAGGATTCTTATTGCTTCTGCAAAGTTCGGAAGGAGCTTTCCGCTCTTGAATATTACAGGCTCGGAAGTCGAAAGTTCTTTGTCCAGTTTTTTCAGCTGAATCTTTTTCTGGACTTCTGGAGACTTTTTGTTAAATATCAGTTCGAGGAATTCTGTAATACTCTGAAATAAACTCATGGTGAAAGTCTAATAGTTTTATAAATATGCGTCAAATATTTTATGGTAATCTTCAATATTATTAGCATGAATTGTCTGCGCCCGGAGCCCTGCACCGCCTTCTATGCCTTTTGAATAGGCGCAGAAGCGTTTTCGCATTTCCATGCAGGCATGAGCTTCGTTTGTATCTTTTGCAAGCATTTCAAGTTCATTGAACGCAGTCCTGATTCTAGCCCCGACCGGAATTTCGTCGTACGCACCCCGCTGTAAAAGCTGGATTGTCTTTGTAAAAATAAACGGGTTTCCCATTGCTCCCCGCGCAAACATTACGCCGTCACAGCCAGTTTCTTCCAGCATTTTCTTTGCATCTTCCGGCTTAAAAAGGTCTCCGGAACCGAATACTGGAATCTTGCCGGCTGTAAGTTCTTTAAGCTCCTTAAGCTTTGTCCAGTCAGAAAAACCTTCGTATCCCTGCGCTTTTGTGCGGGGATGCATTGTGATTGCATCTGCGCCGTTTTCCAATGCGGCAAGGGCAGCTTCCTTCCATGTTATTGTTTTTGCATCCCAGCCGGAACGGATTTTTACTGTTACGGCGCATCGTCCTGCAGCTGCATCTTTTACAGCTTTAAGTATTTTGCCGAGGCGTTCAGGATCGCGGGTAAGTGCAGAACCGGCCCCTGTCTTTATGATTTTTGGGACCGGGCATCCGCAGTTAATGTCTATTACTTCGCAGTTTGTCTTTGAAATTACAATTTCGGCAGCCTTTGCCATTACGTCTTCTTCACCGCCGAAAATCTGTACGGAGTACGCCTTTTCGTTAGGGGCGCGCGCCATAAGTTCTTCGGTTTTCCAGTTTCCGCGCACAAGGGCTTCTGCGCTTACCATTTCTGTATAGGTGAACGAGGCACCCTGATTTACACAGATAGAACGGAATGACCTGTCGCTGTAGCCGGCAACAGGTGCAAGAAAGAGGTTTCCGCTAAGCTCTAAGGAGCCGATTTTTACAGGATGATACAGCATTATGCTTCCGGCAGCTTGAAAATCTTGCAGCTGTTTTTCCAGAGCTGTTCGCTCAGCTGTTCCAAATCCATTTCAAGCATTTCTGCAAGGAATTTTGCTGTAGATGTAAGGTAAGCCGGCATAGTGCGCTTGCCGCGGAATTCGGCAGGAACCATGAACGGGCTTTCTGTTTCAATAAGGATTCTGTCTAGCGGAATGTTCATTACTGTTTCGTGCAGGTTGCGCGCATTGCGGTAAGTAAGGTTTCCGGCGAACGAGAAATATACGTTCATATCAAGGCATTTTTTTGCATATTCGGCATCTTCTGAATAGCAGTGGAAAATGGCGCCGGAATCCGGCATTCTGTCAGAGAGAACGTCAAAAATATCTTTTCCGGCATCCCTGTTATGGATGATTACCGGCAGGTTGTGCTTCTGTGCAAGTTCAAGCTGAGTGATAAAAAGTTCAATCTGAGACCTTTTGTCACCGAACTGCTTGTAGTAGTCGAGTCCTGTTTCACCAACGGCAACAACATTTGGATTTGAAAGGTATCGTTCAATTCTTCCAATATAATCGTCACCCGGATTAGTAACTTCTGAAGGTGCTACACCTACAGCGTGATAAATTCCGGAAATTGCCTTAAGGTTAGGGTAGTTTTTTTCAAAGTCAATAAGGCTGTTGCTTATGCTTACAATGCGTGTTACTCCAGCCTGCTTAGCCTGCTGAATTACGCGTAATTGTTCTATAGGATCATCGTATATAAGCCCGATGTGAGCATGAGTATCAAAAAATTGCATTGCTTATCTTCCAAAAGTGTATAGTGTAGGCTGGAAAGCCCAAAAAAACGGTGCTGATAAAGCACGTTCCTACCGATAAAGATAATATAGGATTTTGTAGTTGTCAACCTTGAACTGCTTTGCTTAAGTGAAATGAAATTTACAATTGAACGCAGGTTTGACACGCTTTTATTCAGTATGTTATACTGCAAAATAGTTTTAAGAACATGCTTTGTGAAGAAAAATTTTAAAGGAATAGAGAATTGGCAAAGACTCAGAGATACAAAAAAATCGAAAAGAAAATTGCTTCAAATGTTCATAACGGTTTTATTTCTTTTTTAAAGGCAACTGGTGCTTTTTTTGCACGACTTTTTAAATTATTCGACAGTAAGCTTACAATCATGATTGTTCCTCATTCTCAGAGTAAGGTAATAAACTTCCAGACAAACGTTTTTGCTCTTTGCCTTGGAACTGTCCTTATGGCAGGAATTGTTTCATCGTTCTTTTATTTCAACCGGCGCGCTGTAATTTCAAGTGCAGAAATTTCAAGCCTTATGAATAAGAACCGCGAAACACTTGCAAGTCTTGATGAACTCCGTGATGAAAATACAAATCTCTTGCAGGCTGCAAAACGCTTCCAGACATCACTTTCGCAGAGCCTTGCACTTTTAGGACTTGACCGCAGTAGCAACGTTTCTCAGGCTTCCGTAAATAACGGAGATCTTTCTTCTTTGTTCAGTTCAAGGGATTCAGTAAGCGGTTCTGTACGCGAAAGTTCAGATATACGTTCACTTACAACATATCTTGAAGAAGCTGTTCAGCCTATCGAACAGATCGGTAAAATGCTTGATAACCAGAGTTCGCTCTTCCGCGAAATTCCTAACATCTGGCCTGTAAACAATCCTAATGTACATATTTCGCAGCAGTTCGGACCTACAATCCATGCCATTACAGGTCAGTGGTACATTCACAAGGGAATTGACTTTTCTACATGGCGCAGTGGAGACCCTATTATGGCTACTGCAAACGGTCAGGTTGTAACTGTTGGATATGACTCAAGCTTTGGTAATCACGTAATTATCCGTCACAAGCACGGTATGTATACACGATACGCTCATATGAGCGTAATCAAGGTAAAGAAAGGTGAATTTGTAAACCAGGGACAGGTAATCGGAAATATCGGTAACACTGGTGTTACAACAGGACCTCATCTTCATTATGAAGTTCACATCGGATCTGACGTAGTTGACCCGGGAAAATACATCAACGTAAAATTATCTAAGTAAAAGTAAAAATATGGCATTCAGAGCAGACGATATTTCAATCAATACTCTTGTAGGAAACGGTTCTTTTATTCAGGGGAATTTAAAGGTAAACGGTTTTATTCGTATTGACGGAGATATCGATGGTGACATTGAAACAGACGGCGCTGTAATTATAAGTGAACGCGCAAGGCTCCGTGGAAACCTGACTGCAAAATCTGCAATAATCGGCGGTATCGTGCTCGGTAATATTTCTGCACGCGAAGGGGTAAAACTTCTTTCATCGTCTGCTGTAATTGGAAATATAATCACACGTAAAGTACAGATGGAAGATAAGGTTATTTTCCACGGCTACTGCATTTCCCTGGATGACGAACAGAAATTTGAAGAGCAGTCTAGAAAATTCCTTCAGGCAAAAGCAATCAGGGATAAGGCTGTCCTTTCATGAATGTAGATCCGTTAAGTTCATCTCTGTATTTTTCAGCAGTCGCAAATGCTTCAAGGGAAGCCCAGAAAAATCAGGATAAAAATAAGGTCGAAAAAACACGCAGAACAAGTTTTTCTTCAATGGTCGACAAGACAAAGGAAATGGCAGAACTTGCAGATGCGGGACTTCCCATAGAGATTGCTGGGCTTAGCGTAGAAGATGCGGTGGTTTATCTTAAGGATGCCGTTGATTCAGCTGCAGACAGGCTTAATGATGATTTAAGTGCAGAAAGTTTTGCCGGATTCAGAAAGGCTGTCAGTCATTTTTTGAAATACGTGCAGAAAAACAATTACGAAGTTACAAAAATAAAGAGATTTGGAAAGCGGACTGTAAAAGGTGTTTTTTTTGAAGAAACCCGACCGCGTGATCCGTATTTTCAGGTTCATGTAATAGATACAAAACTTGATGAACTTGCCGCAATGCTGCTTCAGAATCATGCAGATAAGATTACCATGATGGGCAAAGTTGACGAAATTAAAGGTTTGTTAGTGAATTTTTTAGCAGTATAGGCTATAATTTGAGGTAATTATGAGTGATATATTTGAAAGCGATATAGACAGTGAAAATATAAATCTTTCTGCGCTGGAAGACAGCGAAGCCGGAGTTTCTTCAGAGGAATTTGTTTATGACGGTCCGCTGTATAATCTTAAGCTGGCTTATTCGTGTGAATCTGTGTATGCAAAGAACGATAAGAATATAGATGTACGCGTCGGTGAATCTGTAATAATCCAGACACGCTACGGACGGGATATGACTAAGGTTATGGGAATTTCCAAGAAGCCTGTAGGAATCAAGCCGTCTGATGTTGTTGTAATTGAACGCCGTGCAAACAAAGAAGACTACGAAAAAGCAAAGGAATATGCAGAAAAAGAAAAGGAAGCAAGCCGTATCTTTAAGGAAAAGGTTGCTTTCCATAAGCTTGACATGAAGCTTATTACAGTTCATTTCCTTATTGATGAACCGAAGGCCTTGTTCTTCTTCAGTTCTGATAACCGCGTAGACTTCCGAGAACTTGTAAAAGATCTTGTAAGCGTGTTTAAGATGCGCATTGAACTCCGTCAGATTGGTGTACGTGACGAATCAAGGATTGTAGGCGGTCTTGGTGTATGCGGAAGGCCTTTCTGCTGTCATTCTGTAAGCGACAAGCTTCGCCCTGTTTCCATAAAAATGGCAAAGGATCAGAATCTTTCTCTGAATTCACTTAAAATAAGCGGACAGTGCGGCCGTCTTTTGTGCTGCCTTTCATATGAATTTGACTGGTACAACGAAGCCCGCAAAAAGCTCCCGAACGAAGGCGTTCATATTTATTATGACGGAACTAACTTTAAGATTACAGAAGTAAATCCGATTACATCAATGGTAAAAATGCTCAGTGATGACGGACGCATGCTTGAAGTTAATGCCAAGCGCTTTGTTCGGGAAAATAATAAGTGGAAGATTGACTAGGCTGATTTGATTTTTGCCGTCAGCTTAAGATGCATACCATTTCTTCTGATTCAGAAGAGAATGCGGTCTTTTTAAAATCACTGTAAAATTCAACTTTATTAAATCCTGATTTTTTTGCGAACTCTTCTATTTCCTTTTTTGTAAGGTGATAGACGGGTTCATTTTCCAGTATTGGAATCTGCCTGTTCTGAGCACATTCTATTGTCTGGCTGATAGCAGAAACTTTTCCGTTTTCTACGCTGAGAGCGGTTTTAAGGCTTGCCCTTGGCGATAATTTTTTAAGCGGTTCAAAAGAGTTTTCTGCAAAATTATTGTAATTGTACAGCTGAAGCACAAGAATTCCGTCATCAGAAAGGAGGTGGCGGCAGTCTGCAAAGAACTGTACCATAAGTTCCTTTGAGCGTATAAACGAAATTCTGTTGTTTATGCAGAAGATTACGTTGTAAAAACCTTTTCCTAAAAAACGGGCCATTTCCAGTACAGACATTTTGAAAAACCGTATGGAAAGAAGCTGGGTTCTGCGCTTAAGGTTTGCGGAGTCCAGTAAGGGCTGCGAAGTTTCGATTCCGGTTACATCCAGTCCGGATTTTGCAAGGTGCAGTGCAAGGGAGCCTGACCCGGCGGCTATCTGTAGCAGTTTTGGCGGAAAACTATAGTTTTTGCCAAGTTCCTTAAAGAAACTGCATATTTCTGTTTCTGCCGGGTAAAACTCATCAAAATATTCAACAAGATTCTGAAAAAATTCCATAATATAAATTGTAAAACGGAATTTAAAAAAAGCAATTTGAAACTTTGTAAAATGTTAAAAAAAAGAAACATATTAGTTATAAAAAAAAAGCCTGATTGATTATCAGGCTTTTAAGTGCTAGTCGATTGACTGAAGATCTGTTATGGAATCTGCGCTGTCCCGTTTTCTTGTTGCAGATGTAAACAGCTTGTTCAGAAGTTCCATGCAGTTTTCCATCATGATTTCGTAGAGTTTTGGGGTAAGCAGCTGTTTGTTTACGGCATCCAGTCCGCTCTGCCCGGATTTAGTCTGGAATGCAAATACAAACAGGACTCCGGTTTCTACCTGACGGGTCATGTAAAGAACTGCATCAGAGCGGAACCTTAAACCGTGGATTGTAAATGCTATGTCAGGGACCTTTTCGTAGTCGGCAAGTTCAAGCTGACCTTCCGGGATTACAAACGAAAAATGCGAAATGCTTATGTCTGTAAGCCTGTTCTGGATTGATCCCTGTCCTTCGGCATTAAACTGGAATGAACAGTTTGTAGAACATACTGCACGAACGTTCTTTCGGCGCCCCATGGCCTGGTTTGCATAAAGAACCTGTTCAATAATCTGAAAGTTGCTTCGCTTTTGGTATTCAAGCTGAATACAGCCGCACTGGATTCCCAGATTGTACAGGTACTGGCGTTCCAGAGCCTGTCGTTCAGAAAGCGACTGGCGTTTTGCGTAAAGAACGCCAAAAAGTGCTGTCGGATATTTTTCCTGCATTCCCTTAATTAGATGCGGCCAGGAAGTTCCCTGAATAGGGGCATCAATATTAAAGAACAGGATGGAGTCCTTAAATACAGAAAGAATGATGTCTACTTTAACTTCGATAGGGAGAAAAATATCTGTATCGATGAAATAGCATTCGTATCCGAGTGTAAGGTACTCTTCCAGATAAGTTTGAGGAAATAATGTTCTGTCCGGTGCAATGAAAAATGTCTTGCGGCCTTTTATAATCTCTTCTACCAAGTTACTCATAGTCTGTCCTGATACAAAAACGCAGTAAAGCATTAAGTACCTTTTAACATTATACATCATATTTTAAAAAAGATAGAAAAAAAGATAGAAAATAACCGTGAAAAAATGCTTCCAGTCGCGAAGAGGAATGAAAAGAAGTCTTATTTTGGCAATGCAATAAAAAAAATGCGCGAAGGAGAAAAATGTTTTTCAAAAACACTCTGTTGTGTTGCCGCGGGAGCGGCAACGTATATAGTTCCGGGGACACAACAGCGTGTAGCCCGCTAGCGGGCGGTTTTGAAAAACATTTTTCGACTGTGAGCAATTTTTTTTAATAGCGTTACCAACCTTTTTCAAAACACTATGTAAAACTAAAGTTTTGCCCTTTACACTGTTTTTGGTTTTCAGATAAAATCTCATTTACTATGGAATTTACACAAGAATCAATCGACGCTTTAGTTGTTAACGAAGTTGAAATCATGAAAAAAATTGCTGAAGAGCTTCAGATACGCGTTCAGCAGGTTAGTGCAGTAATAAGTCTGGTAGAAGAAGGATGTACAATTCCTTTTATCAGTCGTTACCGCAAGGAAAAGCATGACAATTTGAACGAAGTTCAGGTTAGAGATACAGACCACTTGTTCAAAACATATAAGAACCTTGAAGAACGCCGTTTAGAAATAGTAAAGGGGATTTTTAAGCAGGGAAAACTTACGGAATCTCTTTACAATGCATGTATGACTGCTACAACACTTACAGAACTTGAAGACCTTTGGGCTCCGTTCAAGAAAAAGAAGAAGACCCGCGGTATGATTGCGGCAGAAAAAGGTCTTGAAGGACTTGCAGACGCAATGCTCGTTATGTCTGATTCAGAAATTGAAAAAGAAGCAGAAAAATACATTAAGACAGACAATGAAGATTCTGCCCTTAATGTGGAAACTGCTGCTGACGCACTTGACGGTGCAAAGGATATTCTTGCAGAACGCGTAAGCCAGGACACAAACAACCGTTCTGCCGTTCATGATCTTTACATGAGTGAAGGAAATATTAAGACAAAAGGTATTGTTCCGGACGGACAGACAGAAGAACAGGCTGCCAAAATGTCTACTTACCAAATGTACTGGGATTATACAGAACCTCTCAACCAGATTAAACCTCACCGCATTCTTGCAATTAACCGCGCAGAACGAGAAGGTGCTCTGGACGTTACAATAGATGTTGATGTAGACAGCGCAGTAGACATGCTTACACGTCGCACTGTTGTAAACAATAAATATCATAAAGATGCAATTGAAGACGGTGTAGTTCGACTTCTTTCACCTGCTGTAGTACGCGAAATCCGCAGTGACGAAACAGACGAAGCTGATGAACACGGAATCGGTATCTTCAGTGAAAACTTAAAGAACCTTCTTATGACTCAACCAATTAAGGGAAGCCGCGTACTTGGAATTGACCCTGGTATTCGTACTGGTACAAAATGTGCTGCATTGGATGAAACCGGAAAGTACCTTGGCTACTTTAAGATTTTCCAGGTGCAGGATCCTCAGGACGCTTACAAGCAGCTTAATGACGCAATTGATAAGTATGACATTCAGGTTGTTGCAGTTGGTAACGGAACCGGAAGCCAGGAAGTTCAGGAAGTTGTTTCTAAGGTTATCAGTGAAAATTATGCAGACGCAGATGTTAAATACACTGTAGTAGATGAATCTGGTGCTTCTGTTTATTCTGCAAGTGAAGTTGCAACAAAAGAATTCCCAGAACTTGATCTTACAATCCGTGGTGCAATCAGTATGGGCCGCCGTTTGCAGGATCCTTTGGCAGAACTTGTAAAGATTGATCCTAAGGCAATTGGTGTAGGTCTTTACCAGCATGACGTAAACCAGAAAAAACTTGGTGAAACTTTGGACGAAGTTGTAGGTTCGGTTGTAAACCAGGTTGGTGTAAACCTTAATACAGCTAGTTACATGCTTTTGAGCTACGTTTCTGGTATTACAATGGCTACTGCTAAAAAAATTACAGAATACCGCGATGCAAACGGAAAGATTCTTAGCCGTGAAGACTTGAAAAAAGTTCCTGGTCTTGGACCAAAGGCTTTTGAACAGTGTGCGGGATTCCTTAAGATTGCAGAAAGTGCTGATCCTCTGGATAACACATGGGTTCACCCGGAAAATTATGATGTAGCGCGCGAAGTTCTGCCTGTTGTAAAAGCCGGCGGAAAGATTGATAACGCTCAGCGCAAGGCTCTCTGCGAAAAATATAATATTGGTGAAACAACTCTAAACGATATTATAGAAGAATTACAGAAACCAAATCGCGACCCTCGTGACGGATATCCTGCACCAATCATGCAGAAGGGTGTTGTTCAGTTTGAAGACCTAAAAGAAGGAATGAAGGTAACCGGAAAAATCAAGAATGTAGTAGACTTTGGTGCCTTTGTAGATATTGGTCTTCATGAAACAGCTCTTATCCACGTAAGTGAACTTAGCGATAACTTTGTAACTGACCCTATGGAAGTTGTAAAAGTTGGCGATATTTTTGAGTTCACAATCATTGGTTTGGATAAAGACCGCAAACGCATTAGCCTTAGTCTTAAGAGCGATGCTGCAAGTCGCATTGGTCAGAGCGTTGCAAGCCGTGCTTCTGCTTCGTCTGAAGGAACTTCTTCTGGAACTGCAAGAAAGGTTGTGGTTGTAAGGAAGGGGTCTGGAAACGCTAGTGGTTTTGACAAGCTCAATCACCGCGACGGGGCTAACCGACGCGACGGTGCTAAGCAATTTGCTGGAGCAGGTCGTGAACGCAGCGGCCGTAACTATGGCAGTGACGACGGAATGAGCTACAATCCGTTTGCGGCATTGCTTAAATAAAACGTCTTCCGTAATTATTGAATAATCTGCGCCCGAAAAAGATCCTGAAAAAAAATTAATTTCAGGGTCTTTTTTTTATTGATTTCTGCGTTTTTTGGGGTATACTACGAACACTATGAAAAAAATGAGAGATTTTTTACTTTTTGCATCGGTTTTTCTGGCATTTTCATGCTCTAATGATTTTGGCATTCCGGAAAAAATCTATGTAAAGACAAACGCGCAGTATAATTACTCAATCGGGAACTTTACCCAGGATCTGGCAGAATACCTTTCTGTAGATACTTTGAAGGACAATATTACTTCTTCGGGTACAAATATGAAATTTTACGATTATAACCCGGGGGCAAGGTCTTCTGTTCAGCAGTATTTGTTAGACATGCCGGTTTCTGAAATTCCTATTGATTTTGGAAGCTATCTTGAAAATATGGATTTTACGGAAAGCCTTAAGAATATGAGTTTTGACCAGAAGATTACGGTGCCTGATATTTCGATAGGTACGCTGGGAACTCAGAAAATTGATTTGCCGGATATTAACGGAAAAATCAGGAGTGCGGCTTCTATAAGCGGCGGTACGGTTCCGCTTCCGGGGTCGGGAACGATTCCTAGTGCATCGGTTCCGGTTTCGATTTCTAATCCTAGTTTCAGTACGATAAGTTTTTCTGGCGGAAGCCTTAGGGTTACGATTGCGGCGTCTGGAAGCGTTCCTTCGGGAATGACTGCCAATGTTAAGTTGAGTCTGCCAAAGGCGAATGGCGGAACAAGTTCGGGTACGATTGTGGTTAAGGGACCGAATTCTGCGTATGCAGATATTCCGCTTTCCGGGGTTGAACTGTCTTCCAGTTTTAATATTACAGTTTCAGGCTCGACTTCAGGCGGTTCTAGTGTTTACAGTTATTCGCTTGCATTTAGTTTTACAGAAGATATGAAGGTTCAGAAAATTACGGGCCTTACAATGGATTTGGGAAGCGACGGAAATATTGCTGTTGATAAGTCAATCGAAGTTACTGCACAGGACACCTTTGTTGAATGTTCTATAGATACAGGTCATCTTTCCATTAAATCGCTACTTCCGGACGGCTGGGAAAATGTTGGAATTACTTCTTCTGTGGCTTTTAGTGGCGGACTTACTGCTTCTGACAGTCAGATTGCGGCGGGTACAGCGGACGGAAAATCTTACATTATTAACCGCTACATGGATTTAGCCGGAAAGACTTATAAAAAGGGAAACATTAGGGTTACTGGTAATGTAGGATTTACGCTGAATAATGCTACTCTTGTTCTGGGAAATCTTTCCAGCATTGATTTGAATATTGACTGTTCTATTTCCAAGATGAGTACTGTTACGGTTGATCTTGCTTCCATGAAGGACAGCCTGCTTCTTAGTACTACGGAATCACTGCCGGCTTCCATGAAGGACAGCCTTCAGTATATTACGCTTACGGAGTCAGGTTTTACGGCGGACTATGAAAACGGGCTTCCTGACGGCAATGACATTACTGTCTCAGTGTATTCGGATTTTATAGGGCTTGGTTCGCAGGTTTCGCCAAAAACTGGCGTAATGGAAGCGGCTAAGAGCGGAAGTCTTGATTTTAAGACAACCTCGGAAACAACAATAGATCCTTCTGTAAAAACTGCTGTTGATTTTTCTGTAAGGCTTGTTCTGCCGGGTTCAACTGACGAGCATCCTTATTATGCGGTTCTGAGTAATATTGAGGTTGGAAAATCATATAGGCTTAAGGTTGATGTAACTCCTGTATTTGACTGGAAAGAAGTCGGCCTTAATGCATCATATCTGGGTTCTTCTAATGCACTTACAGACAGCATTGATACGGGATTTAACATCAGTTCTATTTTTGCGGAACTGACAAAAGTATTACAGGATGATTCTATTATTCAGAAAATACAGTTCTGCGAGGTTCCGGTTTATATGTATGCGGAAGCTCCTGGTCTAGATGTATTTGAAAACTTAAAATTTAAGGGGTCTATGACGGCTACGGTTGGTTCTGGAACTCCTGTTACTCTTATGGACGGTACTTCCGGTTCGGGAATTGCTCCTGTAAAAGAGTCGATTGTACTGGAAAAGAATTCAAATGATGTTGTTATTTCTGATCTGGAAAACGTACCGTACAGTTTTAAGACTGATCTTAAGGATCTTGTAAATTCTAATTCTGTTTCCAGCGGTACGGCAGATTCCCTTGTAATTGACTATAACTTTGAAATTGATACAGGAAAATCTGGTGTAATTGTGATTGAGAAGGATGATTTTGACAAAATTACTGGCAGTTCAACTTCCATCAAGCTTAGTGCAAGAATTGCGCTTGTCCTGAACATTGAGTTTACGGATGACATTTCTCTTGATGTAATGAAGTTGGGTGGTTTTGCAGACAGAACAGACCTTTTTGAACGTGACGGCCCGACAGATACATCGGATTACGACAAATATATTGATATCATTCAGAAAATGCTTGTCATTTATTCTGTAAATAATAATCTTCTCAGGTATCAGGATCATCTGACTGCGGGAACCATTTCTTTTGTAAGCACAAGTCCTGCAATTGACAAGACTATGTATCTTTCTTCGGGTTCATTTGAATTTGAAACTGAAGAATTCCGTCAGATTCTTAAAGTAAGTAACTTTATGCCAACAATTATGCTTAATGCTCCAAAAGGAAAGGTTTTTGTTCCTAGAAATGCAAGCATCGGCATGAACGCTGCTGTAAGAATTTATGCGAGCGGAAAAGTTAGTGTATGGGAAGCCTAGATATGAAGAATATATTTTTACTTACAGTGATTCTGTTGTTTGTTTTGGGAGACTCTGCTATGTTTGCAAAGCCTAAGAAGAAGGCAAAAACGCCGGATTCCGGGGCTCCTGTAGAATATGAAGAAAATGCTGAATTTAATGAGGCGGATTTTGAACTGGGAGAGGCGCTGAAGCAGACTGAAGGAATAGCGCCTGCGGATTTTGCGGAAAATAATGGGGCTGCGGGAGCGGTTGGGGTAAGTGCTGCCGGAACTGGTGCAGACGCTGCAGATGCTGGAAGTGCTTCTGTAGCAATGGAAAATGCCGGACAGACTGAGAATGGTCAGGAACAGCCTGCGCTTTCTGAAGAAGCCTCTGGCCTTGATTCTGAAACAGCAGCTAGTGAGACAGAAAATCCGGATGATATAGACAATGTGGGCAATCCTGAGGACTACCTTTGCGAAGATTACGGCGATTTTTTGAACAGCGGAAAGGGTAACAGGAATCTTCTTAATATTGCCCACAGATATTTTCAGCTTGGGTTTAAGGCAGAGGCCGGAGTTTCCAACAACTTTTTCAATATAAAGGATTTTCTTAAAAAAGAACTTGAAATAGACCTGCAGGAAATTGGCAAGGATATGCCGGATTCCGGCTGGGGATTTGACGTTCTGGGAAATTCAGAGCTATATGTAGGTTTTGCACTTCCTAATAACCTGATATTTAATATAAGCACTGGTGTAGAAGCTTCTGGAAAGGCTGTTGTTTCCAAGGAACTTTTTGATTATATAGGAGACGGATTTAAGCTTTATGAACCGCTGAGTATAGGAGGAGACGTTTCTTTTGATTCCTTTGCCTATGCAGAAGTTGACGTAGGTTTTGACCTTTTTGGATTCCATGTCTGCGTTACACCGGCATTTATTCGTCCTTTAATTCATGTTGAAACAGAAGAAGGAAATATTTCTTATTATAACCCTTCTGACGGAAGCGTTTCGGTTTCTGCAATTGCAAAACTGAAATACTATGGATTTACTGATCTTGAGCCTATTCTGGAAGATGGTGATTTTTCAGAAATTTCTTCGGATGCATGGCTTGGCTGGGGATTTGATTTGGGGCTTTCTGTAGAACATAGGATTTTTAATACGCTTCAGGGAGGCGCCTATATCCGAATTCCTTGTGTGCCTGGACATTTAACATATTCTGCAGATGTAGTTTCATCATACAATTTATATCTGCCTGGATTTAAGGAAATGATAAACGGCGATTATGATGATCCGGAGTATCAGGAATTTGAAAAGTCTTATGGTACTGAAGGAAAATATTTGAGCCGACCGTTTAGGACAGGGCTTCAGTTTGCATGGCGTCCGTTCGGAAGATGGTGTACGTTTGGAGCTGCCGGTGGTTATGCCGGAAAATACATGTTCACAGAGCAGTATAAAGGCTATTTTGAATATGATCTTTCCTGCGAAGCAAGATTTTTCCATATGATTGGCGGTTGGGTAAAGAGTCAGTATCTTAATGAACTGTTCAAGCACGAAGCCGGTCTTATCCTGAACTTCCGCGTATGCGAACTGAATCTTGGTGTTTCTTTGCAGGGTGCCGATTTTGTGAACAGCTTTAAAGGCTCCGGAGCCGGCGCATTCGTTAATTTAGCGATTGGTTTTTAGTAAGTGAATATTAAGTTTCATATTTCTGCAATTTAGATAAATGATTAAAAAGTAATATAAATATTTCATTTTTACAAATTCTAACTTTTTGTCATTTCTAATAGATAAAAATTCTCTTTTAGTGTATACTTCTACCAATATTTTGATTTGAAGGAAATATTGGTATGATTAAGATTCTTGAAAAACGCAAGCTTTGCGGTGCTTCCGCAACTTGGTACATGAAGGTTGAGGCTCCAGAAATTGCCAGAAACCGTAAAGCCGGACAGTTCATTATTTTGCAGGTTGATGCAGAATTCGGCGAAAGAATTCCACTTACAATTGCAGACGCAAATGCCGAAGAGGGATGGATTGCGCTTGCTTTCCAGGCTGTTGGGGCTACAACAATGCAGCTTGCAGAAAAGAATGAAGGCGACGAGCTTGCTGCCTTGCTTGGACCACTTGGAAATCCTTCTGTAATTGAAAAGAAAGACGGTCCTGTAGTTGTAGTTGGTGGTGGTTTTGGTGTTGCTCCTTGCTATCCAATCGTACAGGCTCACAAAGCAATCGGAAATAAAGTAATCGTTGTAATTGCTGCCCGCACAAAGGATCTTTTGATTTACGTAGATGAAATGAAGGCTATTGCCGATGAAGTTATAATCATGACAGATGACGGTTCTGCAGGTCGTCAGGGTGTTTCTACTGTTCCTCTTAAGGAAATGTGCGAAAGCCAGACACCTCCAGCAGAAGTTATCGCAATCGGACCTCCAATCATGATGAAATTCTGTGCTTTGACAACAAAGCCTTACAATGTTCCAACAACTGTTTCTTTGAACACAATCATGATTGACGGAACTGGTATGTGTGGTGGTTGTCGTGTTGCAATCGGCGGAGAAACAAAGTTCGTTTGTGTAGACGGTCCAGAATTCGACGCTCACCAGGTAGACTGGGACAACATGATGATGCGCATGAAGAGCTTCAAGACAGTAGAAGAAGCCCACAAATGCCGCATGCAGGCCGCTGCTGATAAGATTGCAAAATAGTTTAAGTTTTGAGTTTTTTTTAGGTGCATAAAAGGCGGAACGCGAAGGAAGAAGCCGAGCCGGCGTCCTCTGAGTGGCTTTTGCCGAATGGCATAAAAAATCATGAGGCTCCAGGCCGAAAGATTTTACCAAAAAAACACTCAGCAATAGCCGGAATCGGATTCTGACTGGGAGTGCAGCCGATTTTCAGGTGACCTAAACTCAAAAATTAAAGGAATTTAAAATGGCACATAAGACTATTGAAGAATTAGATAAAATCGCCAAAGACGAACTTGCAAAACTCTCTGGCAAAGAACTTACAAATAAAGACCGTATGGCAATTCCTCAGATGGAAATGCCTAGCCGCGAACCAAAAGAACGCGCTCGCCAGATGGCAGAAGTTGCTCTTGGTTATACAGAAGATCAGGCTGTTTGTGAAGCAAACCGCTGTCTTCAGTGTAAAAACATGCCTTGTATCAACGGATGTCCAGTTGGAGTAAAAATCCCTGAATTCATCGCAAAAATTGCAAACCGCGATTTCAAGGGCGCTGTAGATAAAATTAAGGAAACTTCACTTCTTCCTGCAATTTGTGGTCGTGTTTGTCCACAGGAAAAACAGTGTCAGGGCCAGTGTACAGTTGGTAAAGTTTACAAATCTGCAGAAAAGGCTGTTTCAATTGGTCGTTTGGAACGCTTTGTTGCTGACTGGGAACGCGAAAACAACAAGGTTACAATGCCAACAATCGCTCCAAAAACTGGAAAGAAAGTTGCTGTAATCGGTGCAGGTCCAGCAGGTCTTACAGTTGCTGCTGACTGTGCTCGCGCAGGTCACGAAGTTACTGTATTTGAAGCATTCCATAAAGCCGGCGGCGTTATGATGTACGGTATTCCAGAATTCCGTCTTCCAAAGGCAATCGTTCAGAACGAAATCGACAACCTCAAGAAAATGGGTGTTCATTTTGAAATGAACTTCCTTGTTGGCCGTACAGATACTTTGGATCAGCTTCTTGAAGAAAAAGGATTTGACGCTGCATTCGTTGGAACTGGTGCAGGTCTTCCAAAATTCATGCGCATTCCTGGCGAAAACCTCATCGGTGTATTCAGTGCAAACGAATATCTTACCCGCGCTAACCTCATGAAGGGTTACGATAAAGAACATGCTGCAACTCCAATCTACGAAGCAAAGCACGTAGTAGTTTGTGGTGCTGGTAACGTTGCAATGGACGCTGCCCGCATGGCATTCCGCCTTGGTGCAGAACAGGTAGACATCGTTTACCGTCGTACACGTGCAGAAATGCCAGCTCGTCTTGAAGAAATTGCTCACGCAGAAGAAGAAGGCGTAAACTTCAGATTCCTTGAAAACCCAGTTGAGGTTCTTGGAACAGAAGACGGCCATGTTCGTGGAGTAAAAGTTCTTTCTTACGAACTTGGTGAACCAGATGCTTCTGGCCGCCGCAGTCCTGTTGCAATTCCTGGCAGTGAACACGAAATCGAATGTGACGCAATGATCGTTGCCCTCGGAAACGGTTCAAACCCACTTCTTGTAAAGACAACACCTGGTTTGAATCAGGATGCCAAAGGCCACATCACTGTTGATGAAAAACAGGCAACAAGCAAGACAAAAGTATGGGCCGGTGGAGACATCGTTCTCGGTGCCGCAACAGTAATCCTCGCTATGGGTGAAGGACGTAAGGCTGCTGCAGGTATTAATGAATATCTTGCAAAATAAGATTTTAATTAAGAAATTAATTGAATTGCAATGAAAAAATAGCTAACGGTCGATAAAATTTATTTCAAAATCGCCCGCTAGCGGGCTACATTCTGCGATGCATTGGAACTATACAGTTTGCCGCTTGCGCGGTAGCATCGCAGAATGTTTTTGAAATAACTTTTCTCTTCCTCCCGCTATTTTTTTGTAATAACGCCTTATTAAAATCCCGCTTATATCTTATCTTTAATCCTTTTTTTTCCGATAAATATAATATGTCAAATGAAAATAAGAATTTAAAAGCAAACAGCGGTCTTTATGTTGCAGTTTTTTTTCTGTGTGTTGTACTTATAATCATGCTTTTTTTTGTAAAGAAAGATACAATCCTTTCAAATCTTAAAAAGACAAACTTTTTTGAACGTGTCGGAGTTTCTACCCCGGAATTTGTGCAGAAGCATGAAGAAAAAGAAGTTCCTGCCCCTGCTGCAGAAGAAGAATATGAGTTTGACCTTATGGGTGAAACAACAAAAATAACTCAGATTAAGCCGGCGGAAAGTTCTCCGGCTGATAAAAATAATGAAATCTCTGTTGAATCTGATAATCCTGTTGACCGTGAAATAATGCAGGCTGTAAAAAATGCAGAATTTGTTAAGACAAACGGCTATGAAAATGAACGCGCAGTAACTGTTAATACGCAGGACGGCGGAGTTCAGAAACCTGTTTCCGTTCCTTCAATAAGAAATACAAATCTCTGTTTTGTAACAATTGATTCTGACGGAAAAGTAAACAGAAAAATCATTGTACGTGCCCTGCCAAAATCTGATTCACCGCTTACAGATGCAATTAAGGCTCTTATTGCAGGACCTTTGCCGGGAGAACCAAACTGCATGAATCTTATTCCTTCCGGAACAAGGCTTATTGGTGCTTCTGTAAAAAACGGAGTTGCAACATTAAATTTTAATGAAAATTTTGAATTCAATTCATACGGAATAGAAGGCTGCATGGCCCAGCTTATGCAGATTGTCTATACTGCAACAGAATTTTCTACAGTAAAGAGCGTTCAGTTCCTTGTGGAAGGCGAAAAGAAAGATTACCTTGGAACAGAAGGACAGTGGATTGGAAGTCCGTTGTCTAGGGCAAGTTTCTAAAGTTAAATTCCCGGTAGTATTGCAGAAGGTTTTTCCTTACCAGCCTTTGAATTATGGCTGTCCAAAAGCATGTTGTCAAAACTCTTCTGCAGCATTTTTGTAGATGAAAGTTCCTTGTTGGAAGATGCTGAATACCCGAGAGAGCAGGTAAGAGGCTCAACCCTGTTTTTAGAAAAAGCGCTGCATTCCCGCCTTATTGTACGGAATAAATCTTCAACTTCATCCTGATTTTTAGCAGAAATAATGAATGCAAAAAGTGAACCGCTTATGCGGAAAACATTTTTCTCAATGTTGCTCTGAATATTGTTTTTAATAATTGAATTTTTCAGGATATTTGCAAAATTGACTACATAAAAGTCAGTTTTTTTAAGGCCGAGATTTTCGTTAAGTTGTTCCAGTCTGTTGATTCTGGCACAGATTACAATCAGAGGTTCCTTAAGGGAGTGGTTTTGATTAAGGTAAAAATGGTCAAAGGCAGTTCTTTTTTTGCAGCCGGTAAGTTCGTCAGAATGTGCGGCATGATCAAGATGCTTTAAGTGTTCAGAATAAATGTCAATCTTTGTAAAAAGAAGGTAGTAGCCTATTTTCTTTTTTGTGAAAGAGTATAAATCAGATTTTTTGCAGTAAAAAAGGTTCTTATCCTGAATTCCCGAAAGATAGAAAGAATTTTCAGAAGAAATTGTTCCCAGTGTAGAAAATTTATCCTCCGGGAAAATAGTTGTAAAGGTTGATTTTTCTGACGGATTTACGCCGTATTTTTTAAAAAAGTTGTTTGCGCTCTGATTTGCGTCAATGTAAGTGTCCTTGTCCGAAAAAATTATAATCGGAAATTCCATTGAATCATAAAGGTTTTCTGTAACAAGATGCATTGCATATTCGCTTTTATGAAAATATACAATAAAGAAAGTTACAGTTGAAAATATAAAGAAAGATGTTGTGTTTATATATTCTGGAAAAACCAGATAAAGTTTTGTAAAGAAGTTTTCAATAATGAATTTGTAAAAATTCGTTATGAAAAAATAAACTGTGGCCAGAAGATATGTAATGCTTACCGTTTTGTTTGAGTTTTTTCTTTTCAAAGTAAAGATAAGTGGAAGAATTGCCGCGGATACAATACCGATGTAGCAGATAGCGCTGTGAAAATAATAGTATGTAGTTTTTGGAAAATTATATCCCGGATATGGAGTTAAAAGCATTTTTTCCGGTGTAATAAGAAACAGGTGATATGTAGAAAAAATTTCAAGAATGCAGTTCAGGAAAAAAGTTATTGCCGGAAATATAAAGATATATCTTAATTTTTTTGTTTTTGCAGGACTTGTGATGAACATCTTGATTGTAAAGGCAATAAACGAACAGACTGCAATTTCTGCACAGATGTAAATTGCGGTCTGGATAAGAAGGATGCTTTCTACGTTATTCAAAAAACTCTGTATTTCATCAAATATGGACCAGAATCCCAGTGAAAATTCTCCGATTCCGCAGTAGCGGCCGGCAGAATTTTTAGGGCAGGTATGCACAAAGAGAATACCGTAAACAAAACAGAATATTGCAATTACTAATTTAAAGAATATTGATTTACTTTCAAACATTTTATCTCTCTTCGTATATGCGGCGCCAATGCGACATTATTTGAGCCCGTTCTGCTTCATTATTCTGTTAAAATATGAACGGTTCTTTTCGTAAACGCTGTTGAATACTGTAAGCGTAATAAAATCGTAGCCGGAGTCAGTTTTTCTGGCAGATTTGAAGTTTCGGCTTACATTTTTTGTTGACGGCTGGTAAAAAATACCGGATATGGAAATGTTTCCGTCTTTTTCCGTGCATTCCGTGTGCGTCCAGTCAAGGTAGCTGTCTCCCGTGCTTAGCATGAACTGGCGGATAAAGAAATCAACTGGGGCGTTTGGAATTGTTCCTGCTGTTATAAGAGCTGCATCGCCCAGTATGAAAACGTTTTCCATGGACTGAGTCCAGTTTGAATCAAGGTAATATGTTTTTCCGCTTTCTGTAGAAAAAGTCAGTTCTTTTGCCTTTTTATTTTTTGGCATTGCGTGCCGGTTGTCTTCAGTGCTTTCCGGAAAGCCCTTGAACTGCTCAAATGACTTGTCTTTGCCGGATGTAAGCTGTCCGCATGTTACGACAAAGAATTCCGGGCTGGATTCGTCTGTAAAAACTGATTTTATATTAAAAAGCGGAACAACGCCGTCGTATTCAACTGTAACAAATCCGCCGAACTGGCCGAAGTGTTCGCTGTTCCGTACAATGCGCTTTTTTTCAGAAAGGGACCCCAGCTTGATTCTGCGTGCGCTAAGTTCGTAAAGCATGTCGTGCAGATAGTTTACAAATTCTGCTTCTTCCGGTGTAAACCCGGACATTATTTTTTCTCCGGTCAGTTCAAGATGCTCGGCTTTAGGGTCAACCGTAAAATAAATTTCAACATCTGTTTCCGGCTTTTTCTGATTTTTATCTGCCGGAGCGTAATATCTTGCCGCAAAAGTTTTTTCATCAAACATCAGAATTCCAAAATAGGATTTGCGGGTAAAAGTCTTGTCTTCGTAATAAACGTACTGGCCTGGAAGTTCCTGAATATATGAAGAAAATCCCGGCATTGCGTAAAGTGTAACTGTAAGGAATAAAGCTGTAATGGAAGATATTATTTTTTTCATGATTATAAAAAGTGGATGAAAATCCGCGTATAAAAGATTTTCAGGAATCACCGCTGTTTTGGTGCGGCGATTCCTGAATGAAGGTTTCTATGCATTCAATGCTTTAAGTTCTGCTTTTACAACAGCTTCGATTTCGCCGGCTGCCTTTTCTGCTGGAACTAGTTTAGCTTCTGCTTCCTTGCGGAGCTTGATTTCTACGTTTGGAAGGTTCTTTTCGCCAACTACAACGCGTACAGGAATACCGATAAGGTCAAAATCCTTGAACTTAACGCCAGGACGTTCGTTTCTGTCGTCAAGAAGAACTTCTACTCTGCTGGCTGTAAGATCGTTGTAAAGCTTGTCTGCAACTTCCTGCATCTGTCCTTCGTATTTAACCGGAACAATTACAACCTGGAATGGAGCTGTAGTCATCGGCCAGATGATTCCGTTTTCGTCGTGGTGTGCTTCAATAATGCTTGCGAGTGTGCGGTCAACGCCGATTCCGTAACAACCCATGATTGGAGTTGCAGTCTTTCCGTTTACGTCGAGCATTGTTACGTTCATTGATTTTGTATATTTGTCGCCAAGTTTAAAGATGTGGCCAAGTTCGTTTCCTTTCTTTGTGTAGAAAGTTCCGCCACAGTCAGGGCACTTGTCACCAGGTTTTACAGTGCGTACATCAGCTGTCATAAATGCTGTAAAGTCACGGCCTGGTTCTACGTGTTTAAGGTGGAAGCCTTCTTTACCGGCTCCAGCAAAACAGTCGTGCATTTCTGCTGTTGAATCGTCCATGATTACAGGAATTTTGATTCCAACAGGTCCTACAAAGCCATGTGGTGCTCCTGAAAGGCGAAGAACATCATCTGCTTCTGCAAGTTCCGCACCGCTTGCCTTAAGAACTGCGGCAAGTTTTGTTTCGTTTACGTCTAAATCTCCGCGGATAAGAACGCAGAAATATGCTTCAGGGTAGTAAGTCTGTTTTCCTTCTGTAACAGTTTTTTCGTTTTTGTAAAATTCTGTTTTAGAAAGGTCGATTCCTACGTTGTAAGCTTTGTAAATAAGTGCCTTAAGGAAGCGCTGTGGAGTTGTCTTGAAGAATTTTTCCATATCTTCAATGCTGAAAACGCCTGGAGTTGCAACTTCTTCATAAGGAAGGTCGGTTTTTGCCTGTGGCTTTCCGTTGTCATCAAGAGGAGTTTCCTTTTTGCAGGCTGCCTTTTCTACGTTTGCAGCGTATTTGCAGTCAGGGCAGAGGATGAGTGTGTCGTCGCCAACTTCTGATTCAATCATGAATTCTTCTGAGCCGGAACCGCCCATTGCACCTGTGTCGGCCTTTACGCTGATTGTGTTAAGTCCAAGGCGCTTGAAGATTCTGCGGTATGCTTCTGCAGCGTTGTTGTATGAGTTGTCCAGGTCTGTCTGGTCTTTATCAAAGGAATATGCGTCCATCATTGTAAATTCGCGGCCACGCATAACGCCGTAACGCGGACGGATTTCGTCGCGGTATTTTGTGTTAATCTGATACAGAGTAACCGGCAACTGCTTGTAAGAAGAGAGTCCTTCGCGTACAACAGCTGTTACAGATTCTTCTGCGGTAGGGGAAACAACCATGTCCTGACCGGCACGGTTCTGCGGTGTAAGCATTTCTCCGTTCATTTTGTCCCAACGGCCGCTTTCCTTCCAGATTTCTGCCGGCTGGATTACAGTTGCCTTAAGTTCCATCATTCCGGCGTTATCAAGTTCTTCCCGGATGATGTTTTCAAGTTTTTTGAATGAACGGTAGCCGATTGGCATGTAAGTATAAAGTCCGTTTCCAAGTTTGCGGATCATACCGCTTCGCATCATAAGCTGATGGCTTGCAATAACTGCGTCATTAGGCGCTTCTCTCAAAGTCGAAATAATAAATTTTGAAGCTTTCATAATTGTTCCTATTTTATCTTTTTTTTACAGTCTCTTCTAGCGCAATTCATTTTTTAGATGAAGTGCTTGATGCCGTGGTGTTCAATACACTTTGTCTTTACGGCTACAATATAGCTTCCGAACATTGCAGTAAGTACGTCAAATGCTGCTGCAAATGAGCAGATTATCGGAGCTGCCGGCTTAAGCAGAAGGAAGCCTGTTTCAAAACTGCGGCTGTAAAGCGTACAGAGTACAGTCAGTGAAACAAAAGCGCCGCCGGCCGGGAATCCTCCTAAAAGGAATGAAATTCCAAAGGAAGTAGCGGTAATCCATAGAATGTCAGTGAACGGAATGTTCAGGCTTGAATAAGATCTCCAGATCATTATGAATCCTACGGTAGTTACAAGAGACGAACCTCCGCGCGCAAAAATAGTGAACAGCGGATGGATTGAACCGTTTATTCGTCTGCGGATTCCAAGGCTTTCCTTGCTATGCCTTATATTTATCTGAAGTGCAAGATTTGAGTCGCCGCTGAAAAATGCTGTAAGGAGCGAAGTAATTGATGCATAGAGAATCTTGTAAGGATGCGGATCGTGGCAAAGATACCTTACGATGAGCGGGTAAATGATTCCGGCTACGATTATAAAGTCAATAAAGAGCATGATGACCATAGGAGTGAAAACACCGCTTGTAATTACAGAACGGAACTGAATTGTCCAGCTGCAGAGGATTGCAATCATTCCGTATGCAAGGAATTCTGTGAATACAACGCTTATTGTATACATAAGTTTTGAAGCAGAATCCATAAGGACTGTGATAGGTCGGAAAAGTCCCTGGTCAACGCAGCTTTCAATTCCAATAAGGACAGCAAAAATGTAAGCAGCAAGCAGGAAAGTTCCGTTGTTAAGCGTATCAAAAGCAGAGTAGGGAAGAATTGCCCTTAATAAATCTGCAATTCCAAGGATTACAGTACCGGTTTCTTTTTCTCCGGTGATAGGAATTCTTGGAAGCTTTACAATAAGGATGGACAGAAGTCCTATTAAAGTCAAAATAAGTGATGAAATAACGATTACGGCTCCGGTCCAAAGTCCTGTTTTTACAAGAAGCTTGTTGTCCCTAAGCCTGTTGAATGCAACTGTAGTTGTAAAGAAAATTACAGGAATAACCATGTAGCGTCCGAAGCGTACTGTAAGTTCGGTTATAAAGCTGATTCCTGCTGCAACAGTTGAATTATTTGCGGGAAGAATAAATGCACATGCGATTCCAAACAGAGTCGCAATAAGATATTTGATCCATACTTTCATAGTAAAAAAATTATACCATAAAAGGCATTGAATATGCTATAATCGCAGCATGGGTAAAAATGTATTAATTGTAGGAAAGAATGCCAGTGCCGTAAGTGATCTGGCCGAAACTATGTCTGCCGGAGGTTTTAGTGTTGCGGCTGCAGATGCAGAATCCGGACAGACTTCTTCTCTTGGCGGTGTTTCTGTTGTTTCATGGAATAAAGGCTCTGCCGTTTCTGCAAGGTCTTTGATTATTCAGGCAGAAACAGCACTTGGCTATCTGGATGATTATATCCTTTATTTTGATTCTGCATTGTACGCAGGTGATTTTTCGTCTTTTACGGCAGATAACTGTCAGAAGGGCTGCGATGAAATGGTTGCCTCATTTCAATATGCTGCGCTGGAAGCTCTTACTAGAATTGAACAGAAAAAAAAGCCGGCACGCCTGATTTTTGTACTGAAGGAACATCCGTCATTAAAGGAATACCTGCTTTCTTCATCTGTAAAAAATGTAACGGCAGCTCCTGCAAATCCATTTGTTGCTTCCGGCGAGGCGGCTTTTGCTAACTTTGCAGAAAATATTGCGGCTTATGCTTCAGAAAAAGAAAACATTTCTGTCCTTCTGATTACAGGCGACCTGCAGAATGAATTTATGCAGAAGCAGAGTACGTTTGCCTCCTGGTTAAAGGATTATATAAATGCTTCTGATGAACTTAAGTCTAAGCCGGGAATAAAGGCTGCTGTAACCTGGGTAAAGGCCGGTGCAAAGACTCCTGGCGGATTCCTTAAGTTGTTCTAATCTGACTGGATATTTTTAGCCGCTAACATTGTAAAAAAATCATATTGTGGTATAATTAAAAATGGATTCTTCGTCCTGGAAGTAGGAGATGGCAGAAAAAAAAGTTTTAGTTGATTCTGAAAAGATCAAAATGGCAATCCGCACAGGGCTGCCGCTGACAATAATTACTTATACTCTTCCTCACGACATGGAAATCTACATGGGAGATATTCTTGCCGCCTTTCTTTCTGAACTTGGACAGAATCACATGGTTCAGTATTTAACTTACTGTCAGCAGGAACTTATTACAAACGCCGAAAAAGCCAATACAAAGCGCATTTACTTCCGTGAAAAGAAACTGGACATAAATAACGAAGCTGACTACAACGAGGGAATGAAGGACTTTAAGCGGAATACGCTTAATAACATTGCCTATTACCTGGAAAAGCAGAAGCGCGCCGGTCTTTACGTAAAGCTTGTCATTCAGTACAGAAATAAAAAGATAAAGATGGAAGTTCATAACAATTCCACTCTTAATGTCTTTGAATATAAAAGAATTCACGACAAGCTGAGCAGGGTTCAGCAGTATACGTCTGTTGACGATGCGCTTAACCAGATTCTGGATGAAACAGAAGGTGCCGGACTTGGCCTTATCATCATGATTCTTATGCTTGAAAAAATTGGCATGACAGAAGAAAATTTCCAGATAATCTGCGAAAACGGCGAAACCATAACGCGCATAATCCTGCCGGTAAGTTCTTCTACAGAAAAAGACCTGGATATTATTTCCAGTGAATTTGAAAAGAATATTGATGACCTTCCGCAGTTTCCGGAAAACATTACGCGCCTGAATGCGCTTTTAAGCGATTCAGAAGCAAAGATGTCTGAAATTGCCGTTCAAATTTCCAATGACGTTGCTCTTACCGGTGAACTTCTTAAGCAGGTAAACTCTGCGGCTTTTGCTCTTTCTCGTCCGTGTAAAAATATTGCAGAAGCAGTAAAAATGGTTGGAATCCGAGGTATCAAGAATATGCTTTTTACTGTCGGCTCCCTTAAATCTTTTGCAGAGGTTGGCGGTTCAAACGAAAATCTGTGGAAGCATGCATATCAGACTGCGTTCTTTGCGCATAACCTTGCCCGTAACCTTTGTGCTTCCGACAGGGAAATTATAGAAGATTCTTATATCTGTGGGCTTCTGCATGATATGGGAAAAATTGTTTTTGAATCTTCTCATCCTGAATTTCTGGAAAATATAAAATCAGTCTGTGTTAAAAAGGGAATTGATTCTGAGCTTTTTGAAAAGATTCTTTCAGGTGTAAACCATGGAGAAATCGGTGCAAGAATTGCAGAAAAATGGAATTTCCCACGAACTATTGTTTCTGTAATCCGCTATCATCATGCGCCGGAATTGGCTCCTCCAGACTTCAGGAAACTTACAGCCGTAATATATATTGCCGACCTTATGATTCACTATCAGGACGGTGACGTTGAATTCTACCAGATTGACAGTGAAATCCTGAAGATGTTTAATATCCTGTCAGAAAATCAGTTCCAGAAAATAAGCGAAAAGCTGAAGGTTGCATTCAGCAACCGCATGAACTAAAATCATTCTTCTGGTTTTATTGTATCTTTAATCGTTTTTTAAGCTGCTAAGATATTCACACCATTTCTGCATGAGAATTCCGAATGCAACACCAACGTTAAGGCTTGCCTTTAGCCCAATCATTGGAATTGTTACGGTTCCGTAGGTTGCTCTTTTTAATGCCTGAGGACTTACGCCAAGTTCTTCTGAACCGATTATGCAGATTCCTTTTTCCGGAAATTTAAATTCATCAATAGGGGTGCCGCCCGTTTCCAGTGCAAAAACAGGCACGTCCTGAGGCAGGTCTTCAATGCTTATTCTGTCCCATCCCATGGTTTCAATGCAGCCCATACCGCTTCTTACGGCTCTCGGCTGTTCCGGATCTACACAGCCCGGAGAAATATAAACCTTTTCGGCACCCATGCCTTCTGCCGTTCTGAATATTGAACCAAGGTTAAAAGGCGAACGTATATCCTCTGCGTATACGGCGGTTCCCGGATAAAAGTTGCGTTCAATAACGGTACCGTCTTCTGCAAGCGGATTTTTGTGCGGGGCAATTACCAGGTCCCATTCAGCCGGAAATGTACCGATGATTTCCAGCAGATGGTTACGGGCGCAGTTGCATACCCTTCGTTCATCGAACGGTTCAGACTGCAGAAGCGCGCTCAGCTCATCGAATGCGCTTTTTGGCAGTTTAGGGTCCTGCAGTACGATTTCTGCTATTTTTTTTGTGTAGGCAGGCCGGCTCATGTTCTTAAAGTTATATTCCATTCCTTTTTCCGGAATGCCCGCAATATCCCGTTCAAGAGCCCCGAATGTAAGTGCAAGTTTTCGTCTTTTCTGCCCGCCTGAAAGCTGGTGAAGTTTCTGTGGTTCAATCATCTGGTTCCTTCCTGAATGGACACATATTAAAACAAAAAGGACGGAAATTCTATTCCGTCCTTTGTTGAATACAAATAATCTTGTGATTTGGCTGATTAAAGACCAAAGCTTTCCATAAGTTTGTCTGCAGCAGAAGCGATTACCGAACTGTTCAGGTAATTTGGATCCTGAATTTTAGCCTTAATTTCTGCAATACGGTCAGCGCGAACATCTGGTGTTTCAGCAGCAACCTGATTCAGATAAAATTCATCAGCTTTTGCCAAAGCTTCTTTTGAGATAGATACAGTATCTTCCCCAAAAGCGGATTTTTCTGTACTGCCTGTGCGTTTTGTACTCTGCACATTGTTGAGAGCACTAATTCTTCCTACATCAATGTTATTTATCATCATTTTCGTCCTGCCCCTCTACACTATAATTATCGGTAGAATCATCAGAAAGTTGAATATTTTTTGAACCAGAAATGAAAACTGCAAATTCACCTTTTATTGAAGTTCTTGCTGAAAAGTCATCACGCATGTCTGCTGCTGAACCTTCAATAATTTCTTCATGCAGTTTTGTCAATTCTCGACCAACCACCACGCGGCGGTTACTGTCAATATCGGCAATATCCGTCAGTAACTTAACTATTCTGAACGGACTTTCGTATAAAACAATCGCATTTCCTGTTGCAAGAAGTTCCCTTAGTCTGGAACGGCGTCTTCCCGGTTTTGGCGAAAGGAATCCTTCAAATACGAGGGTCTTTCCGCCGGCACCCGCAACGCTTACCAAGGTAGCAAAAGCACTTGGTCCCGGAATTGGAACAACTGAATGTCCGGCCTTTCTTACAAGACCAGCAAGTACGGCTCCAGGATCACTGATTCCTGGTGTTCCTGCATCACTGGCATAAGCGATGTTTTTTCCTTCATCCATAAGCCGTATTATCTTTTCTGCGGCAGACTCTTCGTTTTGAGCCCGGCAAGAAATGAGTGGCTTGCGGATTTCCAGATGTGTCAAAAGCTGAAGGGTATGCCTTGTATCTTCTGCAGCAATTACATCTGCATTTTTTAAAGTTTCAACAGCGCGGTAAGTAATATCTCCAAGGTTGCCGATTGGCGTCCCTACAACATATAAAGTCGACACGTAATCATTATAATAGTAAAGAGCGGAATTATCAAGGATTCGGTGCAATGTATAGATTTTTTCAGGAGATTTTAATAGAATCGGGGTTAAGGTTTGGTATAAAAATCATTCAAATATATTTTTATGGAGAAGGTAAATGTGTGGAATCGTAGGCTTTGTAGGCGCCAGCAATGCAGTTCCTTATCTTATTAATGGACTTAAAAAACTTGAATACCGCGGTTATGATTCCAGCGGAATTGTCGTTGGAAAAATGGAAAACGGCGAACCTAAATTCTATCTCTATAAAAAAGCAGGAAAACTTCAGCAGCTTATAGGAATCCTTCCAAAAGAATTAAGCGGAACATGGGGAATCGGGCACACCCGCTGGGCAACTCATGGACTTGTAACTGACCAGAATGCTCATCCTTTCTATTCAAATAATGGAAAAATTGCAGTAGTTCACAACGGAATTATTGAAAACTTTTCTACTCTGCGTTCGCAGCTTCAGAAAGACGGAGTAAAGTTCACTTCGGAAACAGACTCGGAAGTAATTCCTAATCTTGTAGAAAAATACTATGAAGGGGATCTTCTTACAGCCGTTCAGAAGGCTTTGAACGACGTAATTGGAACATGGGCGCTTGAAATAACATGTGTTGACGAGCCGAATAAGGTTGTTGTTGCAAAGCGCGGAAGTCCTCTTGTAATCGGTATTTCTGACGGGACTTACTACATTGCTTCTGACGTAAATGCAATCGTAGGAAATACAAAGCAGGTAATTTACCTTGAAGACGGTGATATTGTAGAAGTTTCTTCTGAGGGTCTTAAATTCCCTCTTATTCAGAACAATGATTACGCTAAGCGCATTGAAGAAATTACTATAAGCGCTCAGGAAACAGAAAAGTGCGGTTTTGACACTTACATGGAAAAGGAAATTAACGAACAGCCTGAAAGCATTGAGCGCGCTTTTGCCGGCCGTTTTGACATGGAAAAGGCAACTTCAAAGCTTTCCGGCTACGAAGATGAAATTTTCCTCCGCACTAACAAGATTACTGCAATCTGTGCTGGTTCGTCGTACTATTCAAGCCTGTTTGGCGGCGGGCTTATTGAAAAATATGCGCGCATTCCGTTCTATGCAGAAATCTCAAGCGAATTTGCGTTTAAAAATCCGATTGTCGGAAAAGACGATGTTTACATTGCGGTAAGCCAGTCAGGCGAAACTGCTGATACACGAGATGCCATGATGGAAGTTCATGAAAAGGGTGGAAAGGTATTCGGCATCTGTAATGTGCCTAGTTCAACAATTGCGCGTGAATCTGATGGTGGTGCGTTCATGCATGCCGGTGTAGAAATTGCCGTTGCATCTACAAAGGCTTTTTCTAACACAGTGATGATTTACTATCTTCTTGCCCTTAAGTTTGCGCGCCAGCGTGGAATGAGCAAGGAGGACGGGGCAAAATTCATCCAGAGCATTCTGCAGCAGCCGCGTCTTGTTAAGGAAGCCTTAAAAAACAGCAAGAAGATGGAAGAGCTTGCAAAGAAATATTCTGGCGCAAAGGATTTTCTGTTCCTTGGCCGCGGCCTGATGTACCCTATTGCCATGGAAGGAGCCTTAAAGCTTAAGGAAATTTCTTACATTCATGCAGAAGCTTTTGCCAGTGGTGAAATTAAGCACGGACCGATTGCCCTTGTAAACGAAAATACTCCAAGCGTATTCCTTGTTCCGGATGATTATACCCGCGAAATGGTTATTTCCAACATCAAGGAAATTAAGGCGCGCAAAGGCCCGGTAATTGCAATCGGTACGGAAGGCGATAAGGAACTTGAATCTATGGTAGACGACTTTGTTGCAGTTCCAAAGGTAGAAAACAAGGATTTTTACGCCCTTCCTATGCTTACTCTCTGCCAGCTTTTTGCGTTCTACATGGCAAAGGAACTGGGCTGCGACGTAGACCAGCCAAGAAACCTTGCAAAGAGCGTTACAACAAGATAGAAAACATACCCAAAATCCGGCATCTGCATATTGCGGTTGCCGTAAAAATCTGATAGTATAGAAGAACATTTCGGGCCATTAGCTCAGTGGTTAGAGCAGGGGACTCATAATCCCTTGGTCCTTGGTTCAAGTCCAAGATGGCCCAAAGCGCTTCCAAAACAGGAAGCGTTTTTTTTATTTTAAATTAATTTGCAATTCCGAAAATGCATGGACTTGAACCGAAACGAGCGCGCCGAAGGCGAAAAGTCAGCATGGATGCTGACGTCAGCGAGTGAAGGCGGGCTGTATGGAGCAAACACGATGTTTGCGACAGGAAGCCAAGTCCAAGATGGCCCAATAGTTTTGTAACGAAGTGAGAAACTATAACTAAATCACTTCCTATGGCCACACGGAGCATAGCGACGTATGGTCCATGACGCTTCCAGAACAGGAAGCGTTTTTTTTATTTTAAATTGATTTAGCAATTTCTGTCATTATTTATCATTTTTCTGAAATTAAGAATTTTTATCACTCTGTTATATGGAACTAACCATTGTAAATTTTGTAAAATCAAGGAAGTTAATAACACATAATTAAAAATATTATTAAAAAAAGGAGTGATTATGAAAAAAATGTTATTAAAATTTGCCGTGATTGGAGGACTTGCCCTTTCAATCATCTCTTGTAGCAACGATGCTGATTATTCAGACGCTGCTAAATTTGCCAGTGCAGCTGATGCTGCAAAATCTTCTAAAGTTGTTTCTGAAGATGTTGAAGCTGCCTCTACATCAGCAACCATGTATTCTGACTTGAATCCTGGTTACGGTTATGCAGTTTACTTTGCAGGAACTTTCAAGGGAAATTGGGGAACAGCTTACCGCGGAACATACTCTGCAGAAGACGGCTGGACTCTTACAGTAGAAACAGACGATTCTTTTGAATGGAAGGCTCTTACAGGTTCTTATGACCTTGGAGAAACAGTTGGACGCTCATTCGCAGGTCTCCGCTATCTTGGAACAACTCCAGTTGGTGGTTCCATTACAAATCCTTCATGGTATTCAAATGCCGGTTACGGAAATGCACTTTATTTTGTAGGTAATGATGAACCAACAGAAGCTGTTCGCGGTGTTTATGTAACAGATCACTGGACATGTGCAGCAATTGGTGAAAGCACATCATATGACGTTTACATTGGAAAATGGGATTTGGGTTATGTTGTAAACTCAACATTTGAAGGTCTTACTTGGGAAACAGGTGACAACAATGTTTACGAATATGACGGTCATAACGGTGAGCCTGATGGAGTTGTAACACGCCGTGCTCTTCTTATTAGTAACATTGACGGCGGAGCTGTATGCTTGGGTACAATTGAAGCAATGACTAATGCATTCAACGAACAGGTAATTGACGGCGAAAAATTTGCTGCAGTTGAAATGAACACTGATCTTACTTTGAAACAGATTTCTGAAAAGGTTAAGACATTCTTTGCTGATACAGACGATGACGATGTAAGTTATCTTTTCTTTAACTGTCATGGCGGTTCATCAGGAAGCATTTCTATCGGTACAAACGGAAGTATGAACGGTGCAGGCGTACGTACTTTGCTTGACAAATATGTTCGCGGTGAAGTTGTATTCATTATCGAAAGCTGTCATTCAGGAAACATCATTGGTCGTGGTCTTGCAGAAGATACATTTGCTGAAAACTTCATTTCGAAATTCAAGGCTGAAGAATCTGATTCAAGAAGAGGAGAATTGGTTGCAGGCCGCTTCCACGTAATCTGTTCTTCAAGCATGACACAGCTTTCATGGACATGGGGCGGTGTTGTTGGTTTTGCAAGCCAGTTCTGGTCAGACGGATTGGGATGGAACAGCTATTCTAAGAGTGCTGTAGATTTGCTTGCAGATGCAGACAATAACAGCAAAGTTACATTGAAAGAACTTTATGAATATTCACTTGTAAAGGTAAATGAAGAAATGGACAGGGCATTTACTGATGGAACAACTCAGACTGTTGTAGTTTATCCAGACAATGATGAATTCGTAATCGGCGGACGTTTCTAATTTATAGCGGCTGCTGATTCCTGCCATCCCCCTTATCTAGTTTCAGAAAGGGGGATTTTTTTATTTATGCTTTCCAGTTCGTTCTTCATTATTTACCATTATTTTACATTTCTGTAATTATTTCTTTTCTTTTTCGTTTTATTATTGTGCAAAAGTCGCGGGAGCGGGTTTGTGCGTACGGCATTTTTTCACTGTAAGCAGTGGGAGGAAAACGATGAAGAAAAAATCTCTTGCTTTTTCAATTTTTTGCAGTTCATTTTTTATTGGAATTTTTGTTTATTTTATTTGCGCACTTTGTTTTGCATCTGTAATGTACAGGTACTTTGAATCTGAAGTTTTTAATGACCTTAAAAACGAAACTTACTATATAGAAAAATATATTGAAAACGGCAAGGCTTCCTATCTTTCTGAACTGGAATCTTTGAACCGCATAACTTTGATTCATTCTGATGGAACGGTTTATTATGACAGCTCCATGCCGGCAGAAGAAATGGAAAATCATCTTTTAAGGACGGAAGTTTACAGGGCTTTTGAAAAAGGAGAAGCAAAAATTTCACGCTATTCGTCTACAATGGCAGAAACAACTTTGTATTATGCAAGGTGCATTCCAAATGGTGATGTAATAAGGGTTTCTGATGGGCGCTATTCCATATTTGTGCTGTTCCTTGGCATGGGGCAGGTCTTTTTAATTCTTCTTCTTGATGCTGCTATAGCTGCGTCTGCTGCCGGAATATGGCTTTCTAAAAAAATTGCGGCTCCGCTGAACAGAATTGACCTGGATAATCCAGATTCCTCATCTGTTTACAGGGAAGTTGAACCCCTTTTGGAGCGCATTGAAGAAGAAAACTTTGAAAAGAAGCAGCGCGAAGAAATCCGCCGGCAGTATACTGCAAACGTAAGCCATGAACTGAAAACTCCACTTACAAGCATAAGCGGATTTGCAGAAATCCTGAGAACTGGTGAAGCTTCTAGGGATGTAATTGCGGATTTTGCGGACTCCATTTATACCGAAAGCCAGCGCATGATTTCTCTTGTGAACGATATTATAAAGCTGAGCAAACTTGATGAAAAATCAATTGCGATGGAAAAAGAGGCTCTCAGTTTAAAGGAAATTGTTGCAGAAGCTTTTCAAGTTCTCAGGAGCACTGCAGAAATTAAAAATATCAAAATGGAACTTAGCGGCGAGTCGGGATTTATAAACGGTGTCCGCCCGGTAATTTATGAAATGGTGTACAACCTTATTGATAACGCTATAAAATACAACAGGATTAACGGTTCTGTATTTGTGTCTATTGCTTCCAGACATAAAAACGGTCACAGCGGCAATGATGAGTCAACTGTGATTCTTACTGTTCGCGATACCGGTATAGGAATTCCATATTCAGAAAGAGACAGGATTTTTGAGCGCTTTTACAGAATTGACAAGAGCCGTTCAAAAGAACTGGGCGGAACGGGTCTGGGACTTAGCATTGTAAAGCATGCCGCTAAATACCACGATGCTGCAATCTCTTTGCAGTCAGAGGAAGGCAAAGGTTCAGAATTTACAGTAACATTCCGCGTAAACGGTCCGATGGAATGAGAACAGATGAAATTCGGATGAATATTTTTTTTCAGAATCCATTGCACCGTTTGCCGTTATAGCGTTATCCACAATTCAGTTTTGCTCCTGCAAAACTGACGACAACGGTTGATGAAATATTTTTTTCAGAATCCATTGCACCGTTTGCCGTTATAGCGTTATCCACAATTCAGTTTTGCTCCTGCAAAACTGACGACAACGGTTGATGAAATATTTTTTTTCAGAATCCATTGCACCGTTTGCCGTTATAGCGTTATCCACAATTCAGTTTTGCTCCTGCAAAACTGACGACAACGGTTGATGAATATTTTTTTTCAGAATCC
>JAXJSC010000002.1:0-56779 GCA_036310305.1 Treponema sp.
ATTATAACAACAAGAGAATTCAGGTTAAAACAAAATGGATGCCTCCTGTAAAATTCAGGGAAGCATCCATTTCTTCTTCCTAGTTCATAATATGTGTCCAGAATTATGGGTACATATCATTTTAGGAGGTGCATTTTTTATGTCTAAATACTCAAAAGAGTTAAAATTAAAGATTGTCTTAGACTATATTGAAAAACATATAAGTCCAGAACAACAGGAAAAAGCATATGGAGTAAGTTCAAGTCAAATTAGACAGTGGATTGCCCAGTACAAATTAAATGGAAAATTTACTGAACCAACTAGACATTTTAGCGGAGAATTTAAGCTAAAAGTGTTAAACTATCAGCAAGAGCTTCATCTTTCAGATTCAAAGACAGCTTTGATTTTTGGAATAACAAATCACGGAACAATCTGTGCGTGGCGAAAGAACTAAGGTCAAAATACAATGTTTCAGATTTAACAAAACTTACAGATTTGCCAAGAAGTTCATTTTATTACTCAGAAACGCATCTGAAACAGGATAAGCACAAGGAAGAGCGAGAACTAGTCCAGAAGATTTATCATGAAAATAAAGGGCGCTATGGCTACAGAAGGATTACTTTAGAGTTTAGAAACAGAGGTTTTACAACAAACCACAAATTAATTCAGAAACTGATGCATGAAGAGCGTATTGTGTGTAAGGTCCGCCAACATAAATACAATTCATACAAAGGCCAGGTTGGAAAAGTGGCTCCAAATCTCTTGAGCCGGAATTTCACTACAACAAAATCAAATGAGAAATGGGTTATGGATGTTACTCAGTTTAATCTGTTTGGCACAAAGCTCTATCTTTCTCCAATTCTCGATTTACATGACCAGTCACTAATCAGCTGGAATCTTTCAGAAAGTCCGAATTATGCCCAGACGGTCGATATGCTTGAAAAGGCATTTGGACAAATTCCTGACGGAACCAATTTGATTCTTCATTCTGATCAAGGCTGGCAGTATCAGATTAAAAGAGAATTAAGGTTAAATTAAAATGACTGACTCCTTTAAAGTTTAGGAATCAGTCATTAAAATCATCCTAGTTAAAGTGTCCAATAATTGGGGTGCACTTCAAAACCACCGCCTTATTTATCCCTATTAGCTTTTATCCCTTAACTACAAAGTTTACGAGCTTGTCTTTTACGACAACGCACTTAACAATTTCTTTACCGTCAAGGAACTTTTTAGCATCTGGGTTAGCCTGAGCTGCGGCTTTGAGTTCTTCGTCGCTTGTGCCAGGAGCTGCCTGGAACTTGCCGCGGAGCTTTCCGTTTACCATAACAACGATTGTTTTTTCGCTGTCTTTGGTCCATTCTTCGTTAGCTTTAGGCCACTGAACGTAAGCGATTGTATCCTTGTTTCCAAGCTTTTCCCAGAGTTCTTCACCAAGGTGAGGAGCGTATGGAGAAAGAACTTTTACAAAGTCTGACCAGATTGCTGTAGGAATTGTTTCAAGCTTTGAAAGTTCGTTCATGAAAATCATCATCTGGCTGATGGCTGTGTTGAAGTTCAAGGTTGCTGTATCTTCTGTTACCTTTTTGATTGTCTGGGCAAATACCTTGCGTGCTGACTTAAGCTTGTCGTCAAGGTCGCCGTTCAAATCAATGTCTGCCATCGGTTTTTCACTGATTGCCCATACTTTTTCAAGGAAGCGGTGAATACCAACGATTCCCTGTGTTGACCAAGGCTTACTCATTGTAAGAGGACCCATGAACATTTCGTACATGCGGACAGAATCTGCACCGTAAGCCTTGATTTCGTCATCAGGATTTACAACGTTTTTGAGGGACTTACTCATTTTTGCAACAATCTGTTCAAGTTTTTCACCAGTTGCTTTTTCATAGTAGTTACCATCTTCACGCTGTTCAACTTCATCAACAGGTACAAGAGTCTTGTTTTTTCTCTGGAAAGCGAAAGAAGTAATCATTCCCTGGTTTACAAGGCGCTGGAAAGGTTCTTTTGTAGAAACTACTCCAAGGTCGTAAAGTACCTTGTGCCAGAATCGTGCATACAAAAGGTGAAGGACTGCGTGTTCTGCACCACCGATGTACAAATCTACCGGCATCCAGTATTTTTCAGCCTTTTCAGAACAGAAGGCGTTATTGTTGTGAGGATCAAGGTAGCGGAGGTAATACCAGCAGCTTCCGCCCCACTGAGGCATTGTGTTTGTTTCACGCTTTGCAGGCTTTCCGCACTTAGGACACTTGCAGTTTACCCAGCTATCGATTGCTGCAAGAGGGCTTTCTCCTGTTCCTGTAGGCTGATAGCTTTTTACTTCCGGGAGTTTTAATGGAAGTTCTTCTTCCGGAACTGGAACTGTGCCGCATTCAGGACAGTGAACGAGTGGAATTGGTTCACCCCAGTAACGCTGGCGGCTGTAAACCCAGTCGCGGAGTTTGTAATTGATTGCCTTGCGGCCGATTTTCTTTTCTTCAAGGAATTTAAGCATTTTTGCGATTGCGTCAGCTTTGTTGAGGCCGTCAAGGAATTCAGAGTTTACGTGAACTCCGTCTTCTGTCCATGCCTGAGTCTGAACGTCAACTTCGCTCTTTAATACTTCAATGATCGGAAGGTTGAATTTTTTAGCAAATTCCCAGTCGCGTGTGTCGTGAGCAGGAACAGCCATGATTGCACCTGTACCGTAAGAAATCAAAACGTAATCTGCAATCCAGATTGGAATGAGTTTTCCATTTACAGGGTTGATTGCATAGCTTCCGCTGAATACACCGGTCTTGTCCTTGTTCAAGTCAGTTCGTTCAAGGTCAGATTTTTTTGCTGCTGCTTCAAGATATGCTTCTACGGCTGCTTTCTGTTCAGCAGTTGTAATGGAAGGAACGATTTTGTGTTCCGGAGAAACTACCATGTAAGTAGCGCCGAACAATGTATCACATCGTGTTGTGTAAACAGTAAGGTTCTTGTCTGTTGCCTTTCCGTCTTTGTCTGCTACTGTGAAAGTAACTTCTGCACCTGTAGATTTTCCAATCCAGTTGTGCTGCATGAGTTTTACGCTTTCAGGCCAGTCGAGACCTTCAAGGTCAGAATCAAGGCGGTCTGCGTAGTCAGTGATTTTCAAAATCCACTGACGGATTGTTTTATGGGTAACTTCTGCACCACAACGATCGCATTTTCCGTCTTTTACTTCTTCGTTTGCAAGTCCTGTCATACAGCTAGGACACCAGTTGATTGGAGTTTCTGCTTCGTAAGCTAAGCCTTTTTTGTAAAGCTGGAGGAAAATCCACTGAGTCCATTTGTAGTAGTCTGGTTCACATGTAGAAACGCAGCGGTCCCAGTCATAAGAGAAACCGAGGGACTTAATCTGCTGTGTAAAGTGTTCGATATTTGCGTTAGTTGTTGTGCGGGGATGAGTTCCTGTCTTGATTGCATAGTTTTCTGCAGGAAGACCGAATGCATCGTATCCCATTGGATGAAGTACATTGTAACCGTTCATGCGAAGGTAGCGGCAGTAGATATCTGTTGCTGTATAACCTTCAGGATGACCTACATGAAGACCTGCAGCACTAGGATATGGGAACATATCAAGAACATACATTCGCTTTTCCGGCGGGAATTTTTCATCTTCCACAGCTTTGAATGTTTTGTGTTCATCCCAAAATTTCTGCCATTTTGGTTCAATAGACTCAAAAGGATACTTACTCATTTTTTTATTACTCCAAAATAATATTTTCAAATTATATATGGCAGAAATTTTGGCAAAGCAAAAAAACTGCCTTGTACAACAGCGACAGGACGTCGCGTCAGTAAACAGCAAAATAAACTGCGAGTTTTTTGAAAAAAAACTCGGTAAGTAAAAATTACAGGGAGGTAATTTTTACGACCCATTTTGGTTCAATAGACTCAAAAGGATACTTAGACATTTTTACAACTCCAAAATATATTGTTCGGTTATTATTTTTTGTTTTCTTTCAGTATATTGAAAAAGAAAGATAAACTCAACGATATGAGGAAAAATATGCAGTTTTAAGTTATTTCGCGCATCATCTGGCGTTTGAGACGTTCCGTTGCATTAATAACTACCAGTCGCGCTGAATGTATGTTGCTTTAGGCCTTGCCGTAATGTCTACTCGTCTGTTCTGCGCTCTTCCGGCTTCCGTGCTGTTGTCCGCAATCGGGCGGGTAGCACCGTAGCCCTTGTATGTAAACAGCGATTGAGGAATTCCCTGGCTTACAAGTGCATTCATTACAGTTCGTGTTCGTTCAATAGAAAGATTCATCTGGCCTACAGGTTTGCCTAGATCCGCAGTGTGACCTTCTACCAGAATTGTAAATTCATTTTTTTCTATAATTTCAGCAAGCATGGAAGCGATTTTCTGAATTCGCGGAGCTTCTTCCGGCAGAAGTTCAGGAGAATCAGGAATGAACTTAAGGTCAACACTGAAAAGAATTCCTGTAAGGGTGTCAGAAACTTCAATATCCGGAACCTTGTTTTCGTAGATATAGCGCTTTATGTTCTTGTAAGATGCGTAGTAATGGTCGTCCTTTTCCGGAACGGAAATATCATAAATAAGGTTCTTTTTGTCCAGAAGGATTACAACCTTGCCCTGCATCAAAAGATCCCTGTTCTTTTTTACAGTAAGGATTTTAAGCGCATCATTTTTTCTGATTATTGGGTCTGTTCTGTTGCGTCCGAAGACCTTGTATGCACGGATATAAAGCGGATCAAGCCCGATTCTGTCTTCATATGCAGAAAAATCGTCCTGCCAATCATATTTAACCAGTCCTTTCTGCTTTGAAATTTCTCTGTCTGCAATGTTTTTTTCGTATATTATGTTCATGTCTTCGTCCCAAATAGTAGGGAAGAAACACGGATAAGTTTCGCTTTTTACATATTCACCGTGTACAGGAATTGAACCGCGCGCATCAATTATGATTCCTGTATAAGGTCGTGAAGAAACAATTTCAATTGGTTCATCGGGGATATACGGGAATTTATGTTTTATAAGTTCGCGGCTGATTGTGTTTATGTCGATTTTTTTTACGGTGTTTACACCGTTTCCGTCAGAAGAGTAGAGTGCAGGTGTCTGTCTTCCGTTTTCAATGATTTTAGTAACTTCTTCCATAGAGATGGATTCATCTAGTACGCGGTCTGCAAGATAACTTGAATTGTCAACATAAAGGGAAAGAAGCGGATTTTTTACGAGTCCCGGAGTTTTAATGCGTATAAGGCTTTCTGCAGAATTTCGTCCTGAAGGAAGCTTCATGTCTGTATCCGTAACGTCAAGTTCAATCTGAGACGTAAAAATTTTTGTTGTCCAGTCTACGCAGCTTTTAGCGCTTATTGAAGAATTGTACTGAGCAGAAACAGACGCACATAACGCTGCGGAAAATATAAACAGAGCAATTGATTTTTTCATAGATAATCCACCTCCTAGATTATCGGAGAATTTATTCCGGGGTTATAGCAAAAAATCCCATTTCGTTAAGCGCGTAAGCTGCTGAATCTCGCATTCCTTCCGGAAATCTTAAGCGATATGTTTTTCCGGGCGGTGTAACCTGCTTTATCAGGGCGCTGTTAAGGGAAAGAAAAGTTGCTTCATCAATTCTCAGTTCATGTGCAAGGCGCTTTAACGGAATTGATTCTCGTACCTTTATGTAATCAAATTTACCGGCGCGGGTTTCTAAAGTTGTGCCGTTCCATGCCCGGCAATGCGGAAAACTTACTCCGTAATAAGAATCGTTTTCTACAACGTCCGCAATTGCTAGAAGTTTCGGTACATAGCCGGAAGCCTGTTTAGAAAGATAGCCGTTTCTGCTTAAATACCAGAAATCCTTTGAACCGGCTTTTTTAATTGCCCTCTGAAGTGCTCCGGCTCCGCAGTTATAGGCTGTAATTGCAAGAAGCCAGTCGCCGAATGTTTTATAGTTTGTGTTAAGTTTTTTTAGTGCCGCTTCTGTAGATGCCCATGGATCCAGTCGCTGGTCAACGTATTCGTCGTATTCTAAAAGACCAGCAACGCTGTTTGTCATGAACTGCCAAAGCCCTGTTGCTCCAGATCTTGAGCGCGCATTCGGATTGTAATCTGATTCAACAAGGGCAAGATATTCCAGAATTTGCGGCATTTTCTGCCTTTCAAGTTCATTACGAATAAAAATGCGGTATTGCTGACCGTCATCCAGAACCTGATACAGCCATTTCTGAAGCTCTGTCAGGTATTTCTGCCTTAAAAGGTCAACTTCCATGGACTGCATGCCGTCATAGCCTAAATTTTTGTATTCAGGTTTCTTTTCCTTTGAAAATACTGTACGGCAGAGCAGAAAAAACAGAATTAATGAGCAGAAAAAAGTTTTTCTTGAAAAAAGCCTGTTCAGAACTTTCATTAAAGCTTTTCACCAATGTAGATTCCTGCCCATTCCCAGTTTCCGTGAATATCCGGGTCAAGCGGGAAGTTTACTTTTCTGAAGTAAAGGTACCATACAGAAACGTACTGGCTCCAGCCCCATGTCCTGAGGTATGCTTCGTTTGACGTAGAGTCTGAGTCAAGTTCAAGATTGTAGCGGACGCGGTTTCCGCGCATGAAGTTTCGCATTGAAAATTCTTCCTGCGCGTTAGGATCCATTTCATCCTGTTTCCATGACATGGAAAAGAAATTTACTTTTGCCCTGTAATTATCCAGAGCCCTCCAGTCATAGTTGCGAATCGCCTTTTTAACGGCAGCTTCAAGAGCAGGAAGGCTTTCAAAAGTCCAGTCCTTTGGAGAAGCACTGAATCCGACCAGCTGTCGTGCTTTCTTATATGCGTTAGGTTCTCCGGCAATCTGAATTGATGAAGAATCCGGCTGGGCAAGAAACATTGAGTATGCTTTAAGCGCTTCGTCCCATTCGCTTTCTTTTTCGTATTCAAGTGCAAGTCTTAAGTAAAGCTCTGTAATGGAAACGTTTGTAGGAAACCTGTTGATAAGCTCGTTAAAATAGCGGATGCGGCTTTTTGGATTCTTACTGATCTGAATCAGGTTCTGAAGGCACGAAAAATGAACTGAGTTTCCCTTTACCAGAAGGTCCTGGTAGCACAGAAGAATTCTATCAAAGTAATATTCAGCAACAGGTTCTGCTCCGTCTGCAAGGTAGGCATATGCCGTAAGGAGAAGCCAGTAAGCGTTGTAAATGTCATCCGGATGTTTTTCTACCCAGCTTGTAAGAAAAAGAATTACGCCCTGTCTGTCCTGAAGTGTTATAAGGTTTGTGGCAATCTGATTTACAATTGCATAGCGGCTTACCGATTTTAAATCTGGGTTTTCCAGAAGTGTATATAATTCGGCCTGTGATTTTTCAATTGCCTGACGGCTGTCCTTTTCTGGATTTTTTGTTCCGCATGAAATAAAGGATGAAAGCATTGTTAATGCAAATATATAGAAAAAAAGTCTCTTAAAATATGATTTTATGCGCATATTTGAATTTACCATGTTCATAACTTGTTGGCAAGATAAGGGTTTATATTGTATTCTATTACTTAATGCGGAGGAATAAGCAATATGGATAAAAAGAACGTAAAATCTCTTAACGTAGGTCTTGCAGTAGGACTGGGAATGATTTTTATCGGGTTCATCCTGATACTGTGCTTTGCAGGAACAGTTCCTCATCTTTCTGTACTTATCCTGCCTGATTTTCTCTTTCTTGCAGGTTTTGCAAATCTTTTCTATTTTCTGGCCATAAAAAAATCATCGTTCAGGCTTTTCCTTGCACTTACACTTACTTTGTGCGGAGTATTTGCTTCTCTGATTGCATATAAGGTTATTCCCCTCTCGCTAAAACAGATGTGGCCTGTTTTCATTATGATTACAGGTGTATGCCTCTTTATTTCGGCACGCTTCAGGCATGCTTCGTTCAGTTTAAGCTATGATTTTTCTGCCCTTATGCTCATTTTAATAGGACTTTTATTTCTTCTGTTTTCTCTTGGAGTAGTTACAGCTCCATTCAGGACAATTGCTCTTTTCAGCGGTCCTCTTCTTCTTATCCTTGGAGGAATTTTTCTTGTAATTCTGTTCCTGCGCAGAAAGGCTCTGCTTGAAATCCTTCCGCATGAAATTTCAGATGCCCTTAACAAGGATGATGATATGGAGGACTGCGACTAAAAGCGTGGTTCTGGTATTCCTGTGAAATCGACTTGCTATCTGCGGACAGTTTTACTTTTCTCTCTTATGCTGACAGGTGTGCTGCTTTTTTCATGTGCAAGCGTTCCTACGGATGCAGTACTGGATATGCTGCCTCCTACGCCGGCTCAGCAGAATCAGCCGCCTTCTGCGATAACTGTTCCTGATAACGTTAAATCAAAAGTGCAAACTTATTTTTCATATGTTTCGCCAGAAGTAATGAAGGACATTGAAAATGGTTCTCCGGCTTCATTAAGGCGTGCGGCATCTGCATTAAGGCGCTTTAATTCCGGCTATGAAGAAAATGACCGAGTGCTTCTTTTAATCTGTTCAAACATAATGAATATGGTCTGGCCGCAGGAAAGAGTAGAGTGGGAATCTCCGGAAGTTTCTTCGGGAACATCCTATCTTGGTGCAATTAATTCTGCCCGTGACGGAATTTATGACACAAGCACTGGAAACGTTGATTTTCTTGCAACGGCTCTTCCTTCTCTTGTAATTGTAAAGGTTCAGGATGTTTCTCCGTTCTTTGAAATGTCAGAAGCAGCCTTAAAAAAATGCCTTGAAATGAGTCCTGATTCTGTACTTATAAATTATCTTCTTGGGCTTCTGTATAAAAAGAATTCCATGCTTGACAGGGCACTCCCGTATCTTAAGGCAGCAGCAGCTGCTGCTCCGGAATGCTTTCAGGCCAGTTACATGAATGCAGAATGTCTTTTTGATGCCGGAAAAGATTTTGATGCGTTTGCCGCAGTTGACTCTCTTGTTCAGAAATATCCGCTAAATCCTACTGCCTTAAAGCTTGCTTCTCGGGTTTTCTATAAAAAAGGCGATTACGACCGTGCAGAAGAATTTATTTCAAGGCTCCTTCAGCAGGATCCGAATGATCTTTCTGCCTTGCTTTTCCGTGCACGCGTTCTTGTAGAAAAAAAAGATTTTATTCATGCGGCGTCGCTTCTTGATGTTTACGCCCGTCAGGACAGCACATCAAAGGAATATCTTCTTCTCCGTGCACACATTCAGTCAGACTGGAGCCGCAATACAACAGCCGCAATATCTACAATCGAAACAGCGCTAAAAACTTACCCGTCAGATAAGGATGTAATGCTTTTTGCTGCCGGCCTCTGTTCTGTAACAGGGCTTACCGTAGCTGGAAAAAATGTAACCTGGTATGCGGCTCAGGTTCTGGAAAAAGATCCTTCAGATGCGGCTGCCCGTCAGTTTGCCGTAGAAGGCTTTATCTCTGAAAAAAAATGGACTGATGCATATGCATTAAGTTCATCCCTTGTTTCTTCCCGCTCAGGTGACAAGGCAGTCCTTTCAAATCACATAAAAATCTGCCTTAAGTTAAAAAAATATGATGAGGCATGGAATCTTGCTTCTGAAATGTATAAAAATTCACCTTCTGATGATACGGTTATTGAGCAATACGTTTTAGTTATGGTAGAATCCGGGCGTTCTGTTCAAGCGCTAACACTTATAAATCAGCTTTTGGGAACTGCATCTCCGCATCTGAAAAGTTTTCTCTATTATGAGAGGAGTTTTCTTCAGTCTTCCGACGAGACTATGCTTTCGGACCTGCGTTCTAGCCTTATGGCAAATCCTCGTAACAGTGATTCGCTGTTCAGGCTTTACAGAATTTATTACGGAAGGAAGGATTACAGGAAGGCGCAGTATTACCTTAAGCAGGTTGTTGCCCTTAATCCGAATGATTCATATTACAGGAGTCTTAGCGAAGAACTTATGAATCTGCTAAATTAAAAAAAAATTACTAGTGTTTTCGTTGAAAGTGGTGTATTATAATAAATAGATTTCAAATTGGTATTAACCGGGTTCCGGTAAAAATATATGGAGGAAAAAATGAAAAAAATTGTTATGGCAGCAACTGCTCTTGCATTGGCTGCAACAGCTTCAACATTTGCTGCTGGAAAAGCAAAGTTGAAGGTATGGGAATCAGATGGTCCTGAAAAGACATTCATTCAGCAGGCTATCAAAGATTACAAAAAAATCAACAAAAACGTAATCATCACTTACGAACCGGTTGCTTCTACAGATGCACGTGCAAAAATCGAACTTGACGGACCTGCAGGAGTAGGTGCAGACGTATTTGTTACACCTCACGATCATATTGGTGCATTGGTACAGGGTGGACACGTTCTTCCTGTAGATGATGCTGATGCATATATGGCTGACTTCTTGCCAATGGCAAAAATGGGTGCTTCTTACAATGGACAGGTTTACGGTTATCCATTGGGAGCAGAAACATACGCTTTGTTCTATAACAAGAACCTTATCAAGACAGCTCCAAAAACTTGGGATGAAGTAATTGCATTTGCAAAAACATTCAACAACAAGGCAGAAGGTAAATATGCTTTGGTATGGCCAACAGCCGACGGTTACTACGGATACATGTTCATGGACTCATTCGGAGCTCCATTGTTCGGTGAAAACGGAAATGACCGCAAGCAGCACAACTTGAACAGTGCTAACGCTATCAAAGGTCTTACATATTTCCAGGGTCTCCGCAAGCAGATTCTCGACATCCCTGCAGCAGATGCTTCAGGTGACTTCTGTAACGCTGAATTCGTAGAAGGAAAGGCTGCCATGATCATCACTGGTCCATGGAAGATCACAGACTTCAAGAAATCAGGTGTAGATTTCGGTATCGCAACTCTCCCTTCATTTGACGGAAAAGAACCAGGTCACTCATTCTCTGGTGTTCGTCTTGCATTCGTAAGCTCTTACTCAGAATACCCAGATGAAGCAAAAGATTTTGCTAAATTCATCACTTCAAAAGAAATGCTTGAAAAACGCTTTGAAATCACAGACCAGATTCCACCAAGAAAGGATATCGATACAAACAAAGAACTTTCTAACGGAATCAAGGCTCAGCTTGAATATGCTAAACCAATGCCAACAATTCCACAGCTTGGTACATACTGGTCAGCAATGGGTTCTGCTTACTCAGGAATCTGGGACGGCGATCCTGTAAAGAAAGCTCTTGATGCCGCTGCCGCTGCAATGGAAGCTGCAAAATAAGCCGGAAATAAATTAAATCAGGTTGGTTCAGGTACATGGATATAACTTCTATCCATGTACCTGTATATATATTTTTTAGAGGTATGGAATGAATAATACAATGGATCCAGAAAAACTGAAGAAAGCGCCAATTGCTTCTTCATGTTTTATGGGATTGGGACAGATCCTTTACCTGAAGCAGTATGTCCGCGGAGGACTTTTTGCTCTGGTAGAACTTATTATGCTTTTCTGTATTGTCTGGGGTTCTACAAAGATAATTCCTGCAAATCGTTCAGCAGCGGATTACATGCGTGAAATTCCTGAAACAGACGAAATGGAAGAGTACTTTAGTGACATTGATGACGCTAAAGTTTTGAAGAAATTCAATTCAATTGTTTCGGCTCGTACAAAGAGCTACAAGTCTTTTGCAAAAAGACATTTTAAATCAGACTTTGATTCTTTAAATTTTGATGAAGACAATCAGTTTGAAATTGACGATGATATTGAAACTCTTGTAGATGATTCTGAAAGTGATTCACTTTATGAAGCATTTGCTAGAATTGACAATAAATATGATAAAAAACTGGCTATCCTTATGGCTTCTTGCAGCCATGAAGATTTTGATGAAAATTATGACGGTTGTCTTTATTGTAAGAGCGCTCATAAAAAGGGTGTACGTACAACAAAACATTTTGCCTTATTCAGAGGACCTTTAGTAACTTCTTTAGCCGGATTCATTACTCTTGGTTCAAGACAGAATACAACCGTTACTAAATATATGGATCACTCAATCTTTATGATGATTGATGGTATTTTTGCCCTTATCATCATAGCTTTCTTTGTGTTCCTTTATATCCTTAATATTAACAGTGCAAAAGCTTCTGTAAAGAAGTTCATTAAGATTGGTCATTTCCAGACATGGAAAGAAGCCCGCAATGATATTTCACAGAACTCATTCGCTACAATCGGTATTGCGCCAAGTATTGTAATGATTGCTATTTTCTCTGTAATTCCATTGCTCTTCTCTGCACTTGTAGCATTTACAAACTATTCTTCTCCGGATCACATTCCGCCGAACAATCTTGTAGACTGGGTTGGTCTTGAAAACTTTGTACAGATGTTCAGTATGAAAGTTGGTGGCGGTGAATGGGCTCGTACATTCGGTTGGACAGCTATCTGGACAATCGTATGGGCTATTTTTGCTACATTTACATGTTTCTTTGTTGGATTTTTCTATGCCTTCGTTCTTCAGGACAAGCGCGTAGTTATTCCAAAGTTCTTCAGAACTGTATACATCCTTCCATATGCTATTCCTACAATGCTTTCTCTGTTCGTATGGGCAAACCTTTTGAACGGTACTGTAGGTCCAATTAACAGAACCCTTCAGCTTATCGGTCTTATTGATCAGCCAATCCCATGGCTTTCTGATCCTTGGGTTGCAAAGGGTGCCTTGATTTTCGTAAACATCTGGATTGGATTCCCTTACTCAATGATTCTTACAACTTCTTCAATGACTGCAATCGCTAACTCATTGTATGAAGCTGCCGTAATCGATGGAGCTACTAAGTGGCAGCAGTTCAAGAGCATTACATATCCTCTTGTTATGTTCCAGCTTAAACCTACATTGATCATGCAGTTTGCCGGAAACATTAACAACTTCGGTGCAGTATTCTTCCTGACAGGTGGTGGTCCAAACATGCCTCAGCCAGGTTTGACAACTGTAACTAACTGTGGTGCAACAGACCTTTTGATTTCTTGGATCTATAAGCTTACTATGAATACTCCAGCCCGATACAATTTGGCTTCAGTACTGTCACTTCTTGTATTTGTAGTACTCGTACCATTTGCGTTGTACAACTACACAAGAACCAAGTCGTTCAAGGAAGGAGAAGTATAATGACAAAATTAACAAGCAAGGCTACTCCAATTGGAATTCTTCTGAACATTATTCTTGGTATAAACGTACTTATCGTTATTTACCCTGTATTGTTCACAATCAGTTCGTCTTTTACAAAGTCAAATTCTTTGGCTGCAACATCAATCATTCCTTTTACTACTCAGGTAGATAAGGAAATCAGGGCTGAATGTTCTGCATGCCAGGGAACAGGATATATTCCTGAGACTGGAATGGAATTCATCAAGGTTGAAACAGAATTTGATGAAGATCTTAATGAAGTTTCTTCTACTGGTCCTGAAGATAGAATCTGTCCAGAATGTAATGGAACAGGAAAAGGAAAGGCAACAAAGGTTGTTCATAAGTTCAGCTTTAAAAAGCCTACTATCTATCAGTATCGCCGTCTTCTTACAAGCCCTGATAAGCTTGTAAAGGGAGAAACAACTGTTCATGGAACAAACTATAAGATCTGGTATCTTAATACCCTTAAGATTGCCGTTATGAATACAATCATCACTGTATTCATCTGTACACTTGCTGGATATATCTTCTCTCGGTTTGAATTTACAGGCCGTAAGCAGATTATGGGTGGTATGATTGTACTTCAGATGTTCCCTAGCTTCATCGGAATGGTTGCTACATATGTAATTCTCTGGAAGTTTAATGCGCTGAACACATTGTGGGGACTTGTACTTGTATATTCTGCAGGTTCAATTCCGTTTAACTCTCAGCTCATGAAGGGGTATTTTGATACAATGTCTAAGGATATTGCAGAAGCTGCTTACATTGACGGTGCATCTCCATTAGTTGCATTTATCCGTGTAATTCTTCCTTCTGCTAAACCGCAGATTGTATTCCTTTCACTGACAAGTTTTACAGGCCCATGGATGGACTATATCTTCCCTCGCATGATTTTGCGCAGTGATGATAAGAAAACTCTTGCCGTTGGTCTTTACGAAATGATCAGTGGTCGTTCTAACGATAACTTTACAATGTTTGCAGCAGGTGCCATTCTTGTTGCTGTACCGTTTACAATCCTGTTTATGGCTGGTCAGAAGACATTGCTTATGTCTATGGCTGGTACAAGCGGTAAAGAGTAAGGTTTCGTATTTTATTGAAACCGCTGGCTGTTTTTGCTTTGCGGTTTCTTAAATAAATTATTCTGTACCTGAAAAGTGGAATTCATAGTAACGTGGATTCCACTTTTTTTGTTTTAAAGATGTAAATTATGTTGTATAATAGATAAACAGAATAAATAACGCTGGAGGAAATATGTTATTTAATACTTCTATTGCAAAAAAGCTTGTTGCCGGAGCATTGATTGTTTCTGCTTCTGGAACTGCATTTGCAAAACCAAAAAAGGGTGGTGTGCTTAACCCTGAACTTGCTGTAACTCAGCTTGCGGGTGTACAGCGTAAGGCAGATAAACCGACTGAAGGTGTTTATTACAGTCTTTTTGTACGCTCTTTTGCAGACGGAAACGGTGACGGAATCGGTGATTTTAAGGGGCTTACAAAGAAACTTGATTACCTTAACGACGGTGACGATTCGACAACTACAGACCTTGGCGTTACAGGTCTATGGTTGCTGCCGATTTTTGATTCTCCTTCTTATCATGGATATGACGTAAGTGATTATTATTCCATTAATCCTGAATATGGGACAATGGAAGATTTTGAAAAATTTATTGCTGAGTGTAAAAAACGCGGAATCGATGTAATCATTGATATGACATGTAATCATTCTTCTCCATATTGTGAATGGTTCATGGAATCAAAGAATCCTAAGAGTCCCTATCATTCATGGTACCGCTGGATTACTGACATGGATTTTTCTGAAAACGGCGGCGTTTACAACCGCAAGCAGAAAGGTCTTGCCGGAAATATCTGGTGCATTGATCTTTCTAATCCTGTTACTGACGAAAACGGAAAACCTTTGCTTGATAAAAAAGGACAGGCTGTAATGAACTATTATGCAGGTCTTTTTAGTACTGGAATGCCTGATTTTAATATGGATGAACCTGCTATTCGTGAAGAATTCAAGAAGGTATTTAAATTCTGGCTTGATAAGGGTGTTTCTGGTTTCCGCTTTGATGCTGCCGGCCACATCTACAATGCAAACGAAGTAAAACCTGGTTCAGAAACTATTACAAAGGCTGTAAAATTCTGGAAAGAAATGAATGACTATATTCTTTCTATTAAACCGGATGCATACAGTGTTGCTGAAGTTTGGGAACCAACTGCTACACGTGCAAAATATTATGCTGGAATGCAGTCTAACTTCCATTTTGATTTGGGAACCTTGATTCCTAATATTATCAATAATCAGGAAATTAACGATAATAACGGAACGCCTGATGATACTGACAAGAGCCGTTACAACGGTTTTGCACGCAGCCTTGAAAGCGAATATGCAATGTACCGTGAAAACAATCCGAACTATATTGATGCTCCGTTCCTTTCAAACCATGACCTGGCCCGCATTTCTGCTGCTTTAAGAAACAAGCCTGCTAAAATGAAGCTTGCCGCTGACATGTATATTCTTGCAGAAGGAATTCCATTCATTTATTACGGTGAAGAAATCGGTATGAAGAGCGGTTCTGATGATCCGTCTAAGCGTACTGCACTTGTATGGAACGTAGAAGGAAAAGATAAGATGACAACTTCATGGTTTGATACTCCTGCTTACGGAAATGCAAAGGTTTACAACAAGAAGACTGTTCCTATTGCACTCCAGCAGAAGGATCCTGAGTCGCTTCTTAATCATTACAAGCGTGTTATCCGCGTAAAGACTGCTCACCCAGCTTTGCTTCACGGACGTCTTAAGGCTGTACCGACTGACAGCGCAGTCCTTGAGTCATGGGTTATGGAATCTCCGGAAGAAAAGGCATTTGTAATTCACAATGTTTCATCTAAGAGAACTGAGACTGTTGCATTGCCAGCAGGCTGTGACATGCCTTTGGTTTATACTGCAAATCCAGGAACAATTGTTGCCGATGGAAAGATTACAATTCCTCCGATGACATCTGTTGTTCTTGCTGCATCTAAATAATACCGGCTGTCGCTAAAAAAAATGCGCCAGGTCTGAACAGAAACTGTTCGGCCGGCGCTTTTTTTTTTATAGAATTTCCTGAATCTGATCTAGTGAAGGAATGATTTTGTCGCAGAGAGGGCGGATTGTTTCGTCCGGCTGCATTTTGTCCGGGACCATTATTGTGTAAAGTCCTGCGGCATGCGCACTTCTTATGCCGTTAAAGCTGTCTTCAATCGCGGCGCATTCTTCCGGCCTTAATCCTATTGACTGGCATGCCTTAAGGTAAATTTCCGGGTCAGGCTTTGAATGTTCCACCTGGTCGCCGCAGATTATTGTCTTGAAATACTGGATTATCCTGCAGTCGGCAAGCTGGCGGTGAACCCGTACTTTTCTTGTGGAAGAAGCAAGGGAAAGCGTATATTTTTTGCTGAGGTAGTCCAGCGCATTTATTACGTGAGGCATAAGCGGAATGCCCTCTGTTTTTTCTGTAATGTCAAACAGCTCTGAGGTGCGGTTCAAAAAAGCAAGGCCGTCAAAATCGCTGCCATATAGCTGTTTTAAAATCGTAATTGTGTCGGCTCGGTTAGCACCCATACATTTTGAATTTGCTTCGCTGATGTTTGAAATACCGAATTCCTTTGCAGCATCTTCCCAGTTGCGCCAGCTTATGGTTTCTGTGTCTAAAAGAACTCCGTCCATGTCAAAAATTACAGCTTTTATGTCAGAGGTTTGTTTTTCATTCATATTTGCATTATATTATTTTTATTAAGGAATGAATATGGATTCAGAAAAAAAACAGGAATTGTTCCGGCAGATTGACGAAGTGACCGGAATCTATGAACAGTACAATCCGGTTGGAGAGGGTCATAAGTTTGACCTTGCTATTGTAAAGAAAGTTTACGAAGAAATGATTTCGTATATAATTGTTAATATTGACGAGGCTGAAACCTTAAGAAAATGGATGGATGCGCATGATTTCTGGAAGACTCCGGCGTCAACAAGATTCCATGGAAACTGGGAAAGCGGACTTTGCGTTCACACTCTTATGGTGATTATGAATGCGTTCTGGTTTGCAAAGTCTGTCGTTGAAAACTATGAAAGGTCTCCGATTGCAGGAAAATTTGACTTTAGTGCAGAGGATATTTTTGTTGCTTCTCTATGTCATGATTTCTGTAAGGCTGACAGTTACATGATTGAATACAGGAATACAAAGGATTTTATGGGTAACTGGGTTAAAAAGCCTGTTTACCGCACAAAAGATGATTCAAGAAATCTTGGACACGGAAATGAATCAGTTCTTAATCTTATTGAATGCATGCCGTCTTTTGTAAAAAGAAGAAATGTTCTGGAAGCAGTAAGCCGCCACATGGGCTTCAGCGATTTAACTGATACGGAAAAGATGAACTATTCGAATTTCCTGCAGAATCCGCTGGTTCTTCTTTTACAGCTTGCGGATCAGGCTGCAGCTGCCTGGTGGGACTGCTAGTTTCCGGAAGATTTTTCATTGTATTGTTGAAAAATAGAATTTCCGCTACAATAAAGTATTCTACATTTTTGGTGAGAAAAGAGGAAAAAAATGCCAACTGATCTAAAGAAAATGCGCAATATTGGAATCATGGCGCATATTGATGCCGGAAAGACTACGACTACAGAACGTATTTTGTTTTATACTGGAAAAATTCATAAGATAGGCGAAATTGATGATGGTCAGGCAACAATGGACTGGATGCAACAGGAGCAGGAAAGGGGTATTACAATCTGTTCTGCGGCTACAACTACAACATGGAAAGGCTATCAGATAAATATTATTGATACTCCGGGTCACGTAGATTTTACGGCAGAAGTTGAGCGTTCTTTGCGTGTTCTAGACGGTGCGGTTGCGGTAATCTGTGCGGTTGACGGTGTTCAGCCTCAGACAGAAACTGTGTGGAAGCAGGCTGATAATTTCTGCGTTCCACGAATTGTTTACATGAACAAGATGGATCGCATTGGAGCTGATTTTTTTGGTTCCATGAAGGATATTGAAGATAAATTCGGCGTTGAATGTGCTGCATTGCAGATTCCGATCGGTCAGGGACAGGAATTTGAAGGACTGATTGACCTGATTGCAATGAAAGAACTTCGTTTTGAAGGTGAAGAAGGGGAAAATGTTGTTGTAAGCGACATTGATGCTTCTCGTCTTGATGATGCTAAGGCATGGCGCGAAACTCTGATAGACAAGGTTGCTTCTGCTGATGATGAACTTGCTGAAATTTATCTTGAAGGCGGCGAAATTTCTGATTCACAGATTAAGGCTGCACTTAGAAAGGCAACTGTAAATCGCGTTCTTGTACCTGTTGTAATGGGTTCAAGCCGCCACAATCAGGGCGTTCAGCCTTTGATTGATGCTGTAATTGACTATCTGCCGTGTCCAACTGACATTCCGCCTGCAAAGGGAATTCACGTAAAGAAGGATAAGGAAGAAGAAGTTCAGATTCCTTGCGATGCTTCTAAACAGGCTCTTGGTCTTGTATTTAAGATTCAGTATGACAAGGAAATGGGATCTTTGTGCTACGTGCGCATGTATTCAGGAAAAATTGCTTCCGGAACTCAGATTCTTAATATCAATAAGAAAAAGCGCGAACGCGTAAACAGAATCTTGCGTATGCATGCGGATAAGTCTGAACCTGTAAACTCTGTTGAAGCCGGCGACATTGCGGTTTTTGTAGGCCTTAAACTTGCACAGACTGGAGATTCTATTGGAAGCGAAGGTTTTCCAGTTCTTCTTGAAGAGCCAGTATTCCCTCAGCCTGTAATTTCCGTTGCACTTGAGCCGGAAAGCATGAGCGAACGCGACAAAATGAATGAAACGCTCGAAATCCTTTCTAAGGAAGACCCGACATTTACATATCACGAAGATGCAGAAACCGGTCAGCTTATCATCAGCGGGATGGGTGAACTTCATTTGGATGTTCTTGTTACACGAATGAAGGATGACTTTAAGGTCCAGTGCCGCGTTGGTGCTCCTCAGGTTACTTACAGGGAATCTGTTACAGCTGCGGCTGAAACTTCTGATGTATTTGAAAAGGTTCTTGCCGGAAAAGAAAATCGTGCAGGACTTTCTGTACGCGTAGAGCCGCGCGAAACTGGTTCCGGAAACAGCTATGCATGTACTGTAAGAAAGCAGGAAATTCCTGATGAAATTTATTCAGCTATCGAAAGCGGATTTAAGTCTTCACTGGATTCCGGCATTAACTACGGTTACCCTTGTGCGGACATTGCCATAACGGTAACTGGAATTGAATATGACGAACTTACTGCTTCTACATTTGCATTTGAAGCATGTGCCGCACAACTTTTCGACAAGGTTTGCAATATGGCTAGTCCTGAACTGCTTGAACCGGTAATGAATGTTGATATTTCCTGCCCTAAGGAATTTGTTGGTGACGCAATGAGCCAGATGACACAGCGTGGCGGAATGATTCTTGGTCAGGATTCTAAGGCTGGCGGAGACATTGTTCATGCACAGGCTCCTATGGCAAAGATGTTTGGTTTTAGTACAAACCTGCGTTCTGCAACTCAAGGACGTGCAAGTTTCAGCATGGAATTTTCGCACTTCCAGGTTAAGGCCGGCGGACTAGATTCGTTCTAGTATTTTTCTCAGTTTTTGATTGAGGGGCAGGGTCTGAAGCTTATGTTTTGGAGCTGCCCTTTATTTTATTAAGGCTAAATATAGAGGCTAATATGAAAAAGGTGTTTTCGTTTTTTGTTTTTCTGACAGTATTATGTTTCGGTTCTTTTGCTCAGTCTGCTTCTGACCTTAAGAAAATTGATGCGGTTATTTCCAAAATGTCGGAAAGGGCACGTCAGGAAATTGTAATTTCTGATAAGGTTCAGTTTTTAAGGGACTTAAAGGTTGTACTTGATGCAGAAAAAAATTATAGAAGCGACGATCTGGGAATATATTATCTTGTTGATAAAAAGCATTCTGTCGGTGAATATGTGCCGAAGGAACTTGTTCCACTTGTTAAAAATGACCTTTATTCAATAAACAGAAGCGATCTTTCTCTGCGCCCGGATGTAGAGGCGGCTCTCAGGGTTATGGCAAAAGCGGCGCTTAATGACGGAATCAAGCTTCTTGTAAGTTCAACTTACAGGTCGTATTCATACCAGGAAAAACTGTTTGCAAAATGGGTTGCTATAGACGGTCTTGAAGAAGCCGAGCGGGAAAGTGCACGGCCGGGAACAAGCCAGCATCAGCTTGGCGTAGCAATAGATTTTGGCTCTATAACCGATGATTTTGCAGAAACTTACATGGGAAAATGGGTTTATGAAAATGCCGCTAAATACGGTTGGAGCCTTTCTTTCCCTAAGGGATATGAAGACATTACAGGCTACCGCTGGGAATGCTGGCACTTCCGCTACATAGGTGTTCCTGCCTGCCAGATGCAGAAAAAGTGGTTCTGCGACGTTCAGCAGTACATGCTGGAATTCATTGATCTGTGGAAGAACTCTTAGAATAAGATTTTTTATATATTGTAAAAAAAATATCGACCGGTAGCTATTTATTTTTTTTGAAAAAAAAATAAAAAAATTTTAAAAAAAAATAGTTCTGCTTATTGACATAAATCGTAATATAAAATATATTACTAACACACGCGGCGATGGCGGAATTGGTAGACACGTAAGGTTGAGGTCCTTATGGCGAAAGCTGTGCAGGTTCAAGTCCTGTTCGCCGCATAAAGAGGAAATGCAGAAATGCGTTTCCTCTTTTTTTTTATTTAGCGTTTTACAATTCGTTCTTTCTTAGTGTCATATTTTGTTTTCAATTTGGTGTGTGTTGCGCTATAATTGAAATATGTGCAGATTAAAAACTGTTTTTATTCCTTTAATTGCTGTCCTGTTTTTCTTTAATCTTTCCGGCTGTAAAAAAGTTCAGGAGATGACTCTTGCCGAAATTCAGGCTCTTACAGAACAGAGCGATACCGCTCTCATTCAGAATACTGTTTCAAAGCCGTTTAAGCATGATGCCTATGTAAACGGCAGGGTGGGCGGCGTAATGCAGGATGCGCTTATAAGCGACCCGAAGACCTTTAATCAGCTTATTGCAGAGCGTGACGGAACTTCCACAGACATTATGGCCATGACTCTTGATTATCTTGTTAGCTATGATTTTCTTACACGAAAATGGATTCCCCGTCTTGCTTTTTTTGAAATAGAAACAGATCCTTCAAAGGGGACCCTTACAGTTCACTATACTTTAAGGGAAAACCTTTTCTGGTCATGGTTCGGTTCAGAAAAAAAGGTGCCGGTAACGAGCGACGATGTAGTTTTCTGGTACAATGAAATTGCCGGCGACAGTCAGTTTGGTTCAAGTGCATATCCCCAGCAGTGGTGCGTAATGCCTGACGGAGAAAGCCGGCACGTAGATTGCGTAAAAATTGATGACCGTCGCTTTGATTTTATTTTTCCGCGTACGGTTTCTGATCCTCTGCTCGCTACAAATATGGAAGTAGCTCCTTCATTCCTTTACAGGGAAGCTAAGGAAAAGGGAGGAGCAGAAGGTGTAAAAAAACTTTTTCCTGTCAATGTTGACGTAAGGACAATTCCAAGCTGCGGACAATGGTTTATAACTGAATATTCGGCTTCGCAGAGGCTTGTTTTTTCCAGAAATCCTGATTACTGGCAGAAGGATGAAAACGGCTGTTCAATTCCATATGTAGAAAAGAAAGTTTTTCAGATTGTGGGAGATATGAATACCTGTTCGCTTCTGTTCCGTCAGGGAAAAATGGATTTTTATTCTCCGCGTCCGGAAGAGCTTTCTGACGTAATAGAAAATCAGAAGGATGATTACACTGTCTATAATGCTGCCGGTTCAATGGGAGCTCAACTTTGGTCATTCAATCAGAATGCAGTTAATTCCGATCAGAATTTTTATGTATGGTTTAACATAAAGCAGTTCCGGCAGGCTATGAGCTGCCTTTTAAACAGGGACAGAATTATTTCGCAGACTTACAGGGGACTTGCCTATCCAAAATATGATTTTTTTCCGGATGCAAACCCTATGTATAATCCTGAAATTACGCTTAAGTACCGCTATAATCCGGAAAGGGCTTTGAGCCTTCTGGAATCGGCTGGTTTTTACCGCAATAAAAACGGAACCATGTGCGATTCACGCGGTATTGCTGTAGAATTTGATCTTTCTGTTGCATCTTCTTCTCCTGTTGCAAACGACATTGCACTTATTATTGCAGATGAATGTTCAAAAATAGGAATAAAGGTAAATGTTCGTCAGCAGGACTTTCAGAAGCTTGTAGAAATGCTTACGGCTTCCTATGACTGGCAGAGCCTTATAATCGGACTTGGCTCGAATCTGTTCCCTAGCCAGGGCTCAAATGTATGGCCGTCATCTGGAAACCTGCATATGTGGTATCCTATGCAGGAAAAACCTGTAACAGACTGGGAAGCACGGATTGACTATCTTTATAACGAAGGTTGCTATACAGTTGATACGGAAAAAGCACGCACTTACTGGGATGAATATCAGAGAATCATTCTTGAGCAGTGCCCGGTTATTTACCTTGTGCGTCCGCGTTCCTTTGCTGCTGTCAGGAACCGATGGGATTTATCAAATGTCTTTTATGACAATAAGTACGGTCTTGAAGTTGAGCGGATTTTTTTGCGTCAGGATTAATCGAAATAAGGAAATAAGAGAATGAAGAATTTTATCAGAAAATATACTGCTTTGATTTCTGCCCCGTGGAAAATGTTTCAGAAAAAAGCTCCTCTTGCGGCTTTTATTACCGGCCGTCTTTTTACAATGCTGGTTCTGCTCTATCTTTTAGGCTTTTCGCTTTTTGGGCTTATGGAACTTGCTCCCGGCGACATAGTTGACCAGATGATGACTCAGCAGCTTATGTCAGGCATGGAAGGCCGTTCTGCATCAATGGCAGATTCTTCTTCAAAAAACAGCGACGTTTTTTCTGAAAATCAGATGGAAAATCTTCGTAAAGAATTCGGTCTGGACAAGCCGTTTTACGTTCAGTATTCAAAATGGCTGAACAGGGTTATCGTTCATCATGACCTTGGAACAAGTCTTGTAAGCCGGGCGCCGGTAACTTTCCTTATCGGTTCAAGAATCTGGAATTCCCTTCTTCTAAATATAATTTCGCTTGTTTTTATAACTGTATTTTCATTTCTCCTTGGAGTTTATTTTTCAAGCAAGGCCGGAACAAAAATTGATGTTGCGGTAACGTTCTTTGCACTGTTTTTTCATGCATTCCCGTCAATTCTACTTTTAATCCTTATACAGCTCTTTGCATCTGTTACACGCCTTTTTCCTGTAACGGCATATCCTGATTTTCCGTTCAATGAAGCTCCGTTTGCCTTTTCCTTCAGTTACATGCATCATGTTTTTCTGCCGCTTTTGGCGTCATTTTTAGGCGGTGCTGGAGGAACAATGCGCATGATCCGTTCGACAATGCTGGACCAGCTTGGGCTTCCGTATATTTTTGCGCTCCGCGCCAGGGGAATAAGCGAAAAGCGCGTTTACCTGAATCACGCGTTCAGAAATACATTAAATCCGTACATTACCGGGAGCGCAAACCTTCTTGCGTCCCTTTTCAGCGGCTCCCTGATGCTTGAAATTATTTTTGCCTATCCCGGAATCGGCCGCCTTACATACGAAGCAGTCCTTCAGCAGGATATAAATCTTGTCCTTGCAACAAGCATGTTTTCTTCGGCACTTGTTCTTGCCGGAATGGTAGCCAGCGACATTATTCTGGCATTTGTTGATCCGCGCATTCGTTACGGCAAGGAGTAGGAGAGTCACTATGAAAAAGTTTTTTGATTATCTAAAAGTAAGGCCGCTGGCAATGGCTTCTGCAATCGTTCTTTGCGTCCTTTATCTTGTAATGATTTTTTCTGATTTTGTTGCTCCGTACAGACCGGCTGCAACATACGAAAATAATACCTTTCACCCTGCAAACATTCAGTTTACCTTAAATGGCATAAAAGTAAGGGAATTCCGCGTAATAAACAGGTCAACCTGGACTTACGCACGCGTAAAGGATGAAGAATGCATTCACAGTTTTAAGCTTTTTGCAAAAGGCTACAGCTATAAAATCCTTGGCGTAATTCCATGTTCACGACATCTTTTTGGAAGTTCATCAGACTACCCGGCATACATAATGGGTGCCGACAACCTTGGGCGGGACATTTTCAGCCGCCTTGTGCACGGAAGCCGAATTTCGCTTACAATAGGTTTTGTAGCAACGGCTGTTTCGCTTTTCCTTGCAATCATTCTTGGCGGAATAAGCGGATACTTCGGTTCTGCCGCAGACTGGATTATCATGCGCACCGCAGAATTTTTCATGCTTTTCCCAAGCCTTTATTTTATCCTGTTTTTAAGGTCAATCCTGAACACAAAAATGGACAGCGGCACGTCCTACATGATAATCACCTTAATTCTGGCACTCGTAGGCTGGCCGGGAATGGCGAGAACCCTGCGCGGAATGATTCATTCAATTAAGCGCGAAGAATTCGTTGTAGACGCCGCGCTTGAAGGCATTCCGAGTATAATCGTAATCGTCCGCCACATAATTCCGCAGATTTCCAGCTATCTTATAGTCGGTGTTACTCTCAGCATTCCGGGTTACATCATGAGCGAAACAGCCCTTTCTTACCTTGGTCTTGGAATTAATGACCCTGCCGTAAGCTGGGGTTCAATGATAAACCGCGACATTTCAACCCTGTCTAACCTGCGTAATTTTCCGTGGCTTCTATATCCTGTTGTCATGCTTCTTCTGGTTACGCTGGCGTTCAATTTTTTTGGAGACATGCTTCGTGACTTTTTTGATCCGTACAGCATTATTTTCAGAAAAAAAAGAAGGAAGGGGGAAAGCCTTCCCCTCGCCGGCACTGCGTCGCCGGCTACCCCTTCTAACGGGGCTCTGCCCCGTAACGCCCCGGATGTCCTTCTTTCCGTAGAAGACCTTTACGTAACTTTTTCTATTTTACGCGGAGTTTCCCAAATTCCGGTTTACGGGGTAAGGGGAGTTTCTTTCTATGTAAATAAAGGGGAAATTCTTGGCCTTGTTGGAGAATCAGGCTCCGGTAAATCAGTTACCACAACGGCCATTCCAGGCCTGCTTCCGGCAAACGCGGAACTTTCCGGTCACATTTATTTTAACGGAACAGATTTAACGTCTCTTTCTAAAGATGAATTAAGAAAGTACCGCGGCTCAGAAATTGCGCTTATTTTTCAGGAGCCGGGCAGGTCGTTTGACCCGCTGCAGACAATAGGTTCTGTTTTCCTGGAAACGTTCAGGGTAAAGGAGCCTGAAATTACCAGGGAAGATGCGCTTAAAAAGGCAGAAAAACTTCTTGCAGAAGTCGGGCTCCCTGATCCTGCAAAGCGGCTTGCTTCGTATCCACACCAGTTCAGCGGCGGACAGCTTCAGCGCATTGGAATCGCCCTTGCACTGGCTCAGGACTGTCGGCTCCTTATAGCCGATGAGCCTACTACAGCACTTGACGTAACCATTCAAGCGCAGATTGTAAGCCTTCTGCTCAAGTTAAAGGAAGAACGCAATCTTTCAATTATTTTTATAAGTCACAACATAAGCCTTGTTGCTCAGATCTGCGACAGAATCTGCGTAATGTACGGCGGAAAAGTCATGGAAACCGGAACTTCTTCTCAGATAATGAATGAACCGCGGCATCCCTATACAAAGGCTCTTGTATCTGCAATGCCGGAATTCGGTTCGCATTACAGCCGCGGAAGAATGGTTTCCATTCCTGGAAAAGTTACGGATCCTGCTTCGCCGGAGCCGGGTTGCCCGTTTGAACCGCGCTGTTCCATGGCAGATGAATCCTGCCGGGAAAAAAATGCTGTTTGTAAAAACTTTGCATAATCATTATTATATAGGGCATGAAAACAAAAAATGCTTTTTTTGAAGGCTTCAGGGACGGCATTCCAATCGGTCTTGGATATTTTGCTGTTGCCTTTAGCCTTGGTATAGTTGCAAAGAATGCCGGACTTACTCCTCTGCAGGGCTTTATTGCAAGTTTTACGAACCTTGCTTCTGCCGGGGAAAATGCGCTTTTTAAAGCAATTCAGTCATCTTCTAAGGCTTTTGAAATTGCCCTCATTACTGTAGTTGTCAATGCGCGGTATTTTCTTATGAGCTGTGCCCTAAGCCAAAGGTTTTCTTCAGACATTCCATTTTGTCATCGTTTTTTAGTCGGTTTTGGAATTACAGACGAAATATTTGGAATTTCCATTGCGCGCGGAAAAAAAATTGAACCGCTGTACAACTACGGCGCCCTTGCATTTGCCGTTCCAATGTGGTCAATTGCAACATCCCTTGGAATTATTGCCGGAACCTATCTTCCTGTAAGGATTGTAAGTGCACTTTCTGTTGCCCTTTACGGAATGTTTATTGCCATTATAATTCCGCCTGCAAAAAGAGATCCGGTAATTGCCGTTTCCGTTCTTTCCAGTTTCCTCTTGAGCTACGGTTTTTCTGTACTGCCGTTTGTAAGGAATCTTTCTGAAGGCAACAGAACCATAATCCTTACGATTTTAATTGCTTCTGTTGCGGCAATCGTAAAGCCTTTGCCGGAAGAATCTGTTGAATCATCTGAAAAGGAGAATGCAGAAAATGAATAACGGTGCATACATTTCGATCCTTACTGCGGCTTTAGTCAGCTATCTTATAAGGGTGCTTCCCCTTACTTTAATCAGAAAGCCGATAAACAACAGGTTCATAAAATCGTTCCTGTACTATGTCCCTTATGTAACTCTTTCTGTAATGATTTTTCCTGCAATCATTCAGGCTACTCAGACTCCGGTTTCCGGGATAATTGCGCTTGCTGTAGGTGTAGTGCTGGCTTTTTTTGGGGCAGGGCTTTTCCCTGTTGCATGTGCCTGCTGTATTTCCGTATTTGTAATAGAAATGTTCATTGCATAAATTGAAACTCTGATTTATCATTTAATTATGGCTATAGAAGATTTTGTTCCCTGCAGGAATGAAGACGTAAATAAAATCCTTAAATTTACTGCAGAAATAGATAAAATGACGTCTGTTTTAAGGCGCACAATGCTTATAGACAAAAGCCGCCGCGAAAACGATGCTGAGCATTCGTGGCATATTGCCGTAATGGCAATTCTTTTTGAAAAATTTGCGCCGACTGGGACGGATATTTCCAGGGCTGTAAAAATGTGCATCGTTCACGATCTTGTAGAAATCTATGCGGGCGATACTTTTGCATACGACATAAATGGAAATAAATCAAAGGCAGAACGCGAGGTTAAGGCAGCGGATAAACTTTTCGGAATGCTTCCGGAAGATGTTGGAAAAGAAATCCGCCTTTTATGGGAAGAATTTGACCGCATGGAAACTCCGGATGCAAAATATGCGGCCTGTATGGACAGAATCCAGCCTTATCTGCATAACACGCTTACAGATGGACATACATGGGTTGAAGGAAAAGTTTCTAAAACTCAGGTTTTGGAGCGAAGCGGTGTTATAGAAGAAACCCTGCCTGAAGTCTGGGACTGGGTTCTAAAAAACGTAGAAAACGGCGTAAAAAATGGCTGGATAGCAGATAAATAAATTCTACAGTCAGCGGGAGACGATTATGATGCAGAACGAACTGAAAGAGTCAGAAAAAAAACTTGTTGAAAAGGCATTTGAAATGCTGGATTTTTCTTACTGTCCGTACTCTAGCTTTCATGTTGGGGCTGCGCTTCTTTCTAAAACAGGAAAGATTTACGGCGGCTGCAATGTAGAAAATGCCGCTTACGGCCCGTCAAACTGTGCGGAACGCACTGCAATATTTAAGGCTGTAAGCGAAGGTGACCGTGAATTTGATTCTATCTGCATTACCGGTGGTATGAACGGCAAGGTTACTGACTATTGTCCGCCATGCGGTGTATGCCGCCAGGTTATGCGCGAATTCTGCTCTCCGGATTTTAGAATCATACTTGCAAAATCAAAAACCGAAGTAAAGGTTTTTACTCTTTCTGAACTGTTACCGGAAAGCTTTTCGCTCTAATCTTTATTTTTCAAGAATTACAAAACTCTTTGCAGCAACTTCTGAAACTGCAGCAGAAGCAGATTTAGAATATGTTCCGTCCTTTTCGTTTATAATTATGGTCTTTCCTGAATCTTTGATTTTCTTTGATTCTTCTGAACCGTTAAAGTATACTGTGTATTTTCCTGCGGTGTATTTTATAAGGTTAGGCAGAATCATTTCTGCTTCTGCGTCTTCGTTTGCTCCAAAGCATTCAGAATTTGCCTTTCTGAATGCAATCAATGCCTTATAAGTATTGTATACGTCGCTGAATTTTTCTTTGAAGGAAATGTCTATTCCGTTGATTTTGTTTCCTGCTATGTAGCTGTTAGAATTGCCGTTTTTAGTACGCATAAATTCCTGTCCTCCGTTTATAAACGGTGTTCCCTGTGCAAGGAAAATCATTGCAGCTGCCATTTTGTCTTCTTTTTTGATTTTTTCGAGCTGGGCGCTGTTCAGCATTTCAAAAAGGTTTCCCATCTGATTCTTACCGAGTTCTGTTACTGCAAGCTTGTCAAATAGGGTGTGGTTGTCGTGGCATTCCACATAGTTTATGCTTCTTCCGATTTTCTTTGTAAATCCGCCCTTGCCTCGAACAGAACCTGTAAGTCCGGCTGTAACATTGCCGAATTTTGCTGCATTTCCCTGGATGAATCCGCCTTCTGCAGGACTGAATACAGAACCCTTTACGGCATCCCTGAAGTCATCATTAAAACAGCCAACACCGTTTACAGTTTCATCATCTGTAATAAGGTCAATTGTGCTTTTTGAACATCCGAATTTAACAAGGCTTTTTCCGCCGGTCCATGGTTCTCCATAAACCATTACGTTAGGATCAATTTCGTAAAGGGCGTTGTAAACAGCTGCCAGAGTATCGCGTTCCTGAAGGCCCATAAGGTCAAAACGGAATCCGTTTACGTGGTAGTCAAGCATCCAGTGCTTTACAGAATCAACAACAAATTTGCGGACCATAGCGCGGTTTGTAGCAACTTCGTTTCCACATCCTGAACCGTTTGAATAGCTTCCGTCTGCGTTTAATCTGTAAAAATAATCCGGTACTGTAAGGTCATAAAGGGAATTATCTCCGGTTCCGCTTGTATGGTTGTATACAACGTCCATGATTACAGCAATTCCGTTTTCATGGAGTTTACCGATCATATAGCGCATTTCGTTTACAGCCTGTGTTCCGTCTTTATATCCTGTAGAAACATAGCGTCCTTCCGGTACGTTGTAGTTGTACGGGTTGTATCCCCAGTTATAAAGCTGGCTTGAATTTGTTTCTGCATATTCAAAGCTTGGAAGAAGCTGTACGTGTGTAACACCAAGGTCCTTAAGGTGAGCAATAACTTTATCGCCGTCTGCAATTTCCTTGAATTTACCTGTTGTGTCCTTTACTTCTACAAGCGACCAGTCCCTTACGTGCATTTCAAAAATTACGGCATCTGTGTAGGAAGTTTTCTTTGCGCCGTTATTGCCGAACGGATTGTAATAGCCTTCTTTTGTTCCCCATTCAGTGTCGAATTTAAGGTTCTGTGGAATGGCATCAGGATCTCTGTTAATGTCTGTAATCTGAGATGCTTTTGATTCTGGGCCAGCTGCTTTTGCCCAGATGTCACATACACGTGATTTTTTCCCCGGATTTGAAATTTCGTACTGATAGTACCTGCAGGAATCCGGAACAGTTTTAAGGATCCAGACCCCTTGATTTTCAGCATCTTTTTCCATCTTCAGGCTTTTTGTCGGTTTTGTAAGGTTTTCTGAATCATTAAAGAAAAGAACCCTGACGTTTTTTGCAAGCGGAGCCCAGCATTTAAAAACTGCGGAATCTTCGTTCAGTGTAAGTCCAAGATCATCTCCGCTATAGACCGGCAGTTTGTCCAGATCAATTTTTTCTGCCGCACTTATGAATGAAAGGCTTGCTGCAGTACATGTCATGAAAAAAATCTTTTTAAAATTGCAGAATGTTCTGTTCATCAGTGTCTCCTGAAAAGACTGAAAAATTTTCAGTTCTTTTTAAGTTTGTATTTCTCTTATTGTAATTATATCCGTATTTGATTAAAAAACTTGCTCAATTCTTTAAAAAAATAACACAAAACTTTCTTTTTATTCGTTTTTTTATAGTATAATGAATGCAGAGGTATTTATGTCAGACATTGAAGAACCGGTAATCAGAGTTTCTAATCTTTCCAAGCAGTTTAAAATGGAGGCCGGATTTTTTGCCAAAAATAAAAAATCGGTTTTTGCTGTAAACGACGTTTCTTTTGAGATTAAAAAAGGCTGCTCATATGGAATTGTAGGCGAATCTGGCTGCGGAAAGACAACAACTGCCCGGCTTATCATTCAGATGTACAGACAGTCTGACGGACATGTTTTTTACAATGGAAAAGATGTCTCTGGCTTTACAAAAAAGAAACTTCGCCAGTACCGCGAAAAGGTTAAGTATGTTTTTCAGGATCCGGCACGTTCCCTTAATCCGCGCATGACAGTTTTTGAAGTCCTTACGGCGGCTTTGCGTCATTCGTCCATGTGGCAGGGGAAAAAAGAAGCCTGGAAATCTGCAGCTAAAATAATTCAGGAAGTAGGGCTCAGCGAAGAAGATCTTAACAGGCGCCCTGCTGAATTTTCCGGCGGTCAGAGGCAGCGTATTTCTATTGCACGAGCCCTTATAATGAACCCGGATGTACTTATCTGCGATGAAGTTGTTTCAGCCTTAGATGTATCCATTCAGGGACAGATTATAAATCTGCTTCTGGATCTTAAGGAAGCAAGAAATTTAAGCTTCATCTTTATAACACATGATTTAAAGGTCGCTTGCTATTTCTGTGACAGAATTGGTGTTATGTTCAGGGGAGTAATGGTGGAAGAAGCTCCGGCGGAAAAACTTTACAGGAATGCAGTTCATCCGTATACAAGGCTTTTGTTTGACGGCGCGCAGGGAAAACTTACTTCTTCCAACCGCGAAGTAAAGACAACGCTTGAAAAGGAAGTTTGCTGTCCTTATTCATACCGTTGTCCAAAAGCAACCAACCGCTGCCGCCAGGAACTCCCGGAATTCCGGGAAATCGCAGGCGGGCATAAGGTCAGATGTTTTAATCTATAAAAGTATTTTTATTTTTTTCCCCATTTCCATGTACATTCGGTAGGTGAGAATGAAATTGTATAAGTACCGGCGCTTACGTTTAATACAATATTATCGCCTGTTTCATTTCCCCAGTTTTCTGACCAGTCAGTATCAGATGTACAGAATTTAAATTGAATTGTCTGTGCAGCAGTAAATTGAAGGTCGATTTCAAACCAACCGTTATCCGCTGCATTCATCTTTGTTCCGCCCCAGCTGTTAAAACTTCCGCGGATATACATTGTTGTATAGTTTTTCTGAATTACAGAACCGTTATCCTGCTGTTCATAGGTTTCGTCGGCTGTATATGTTTCGTCATCAAAGTAATTTGATTCTGTTTTGTCCAGAATATATACACGGTAAGCACATGGTGCGATATTTTTTACGGTTACTGCTGAATTTTCATAGACTGGCAGAGGAGCTTCTGTATCTCCAATCAGGCATGAAATAGACGAGAACGAATCGCTTCCTGATAAAGAAACGCTTTCCAGAGCTGTTCTTCCAAGATTGAATACGCAGAGAATCGTTTCAGTATTTGTGCTGATTGTGTAGGAAAGAATTTTGCTGCTTGAGGAAGTAAGGAATTTTACGTTTCCGTTTGCAAATGCGTCTTTGTGAGCTTTTCTGAGATCATTAATTGCCTTGTTGCATTTTAACAAGGAATTTTCTGTTGTAGCTTCTGTTGCTTCCAGAGTCCAGTCAAATTTACCTCTGAGTCGTGAGTCGCCGGAAACATTAAGCTGCTTCAGGCCGATTTCTGTACCATAGTAAATTACAGGAATTGTTGGTCTTAAAAGAGAAAGTGCAGTTGCCTGTTTCTGAAGAACCTCATCACCTGTGAAGGTTGTTGCAACGCGGTCATTGTAATTATCATGATTTACCATGAATGTGGCAAAACCTGTTCCAGTTGTTTTATTCTGATGCAAAGAAGAAGAAATGGTATCTGCCTGATTTTTTACTGCATTGGTACAAGGTAATCCCTGATTAAAATCAAGCAAGGCATGGAATTCATCATCATTTCCAAGATATTTTTCAAATGTTGTGCGGTCTCCCTGAATCCATGCTTCAGCCATCATGAATTTAGGTGAATCGTATTTATCAAGTTCTTCCCTTAATTCCTTGAACCATGAATGAGATTCGTCTGTGTCGCAGCAATTAACTGATGAGGCTGTTTTTGTTTCAACAAGATAGCGGACAGCGTCTGCACGAAGACCGTCAAAACCCTTGTTAAGCCAGTAACGAGCAACATTCTTCATTTCTTCGCGTACTTCATAGTTTCTGAAGTTTAAGTCCGGCATGCCCGAACCAAATGCTCCGTAGTAATAAGCAGTTCTGTTATTATTTTTGTACCAGTTACCGGAACTCATTCCGTTGCCCCAACTAAGCTGAGTAGTGTTCCACATATACCAGTCTTTCTTCTCTGTTCCCTTTGCAGAATTCAAGAACCATTGGTTTGAAGTGCTTGTGTGGTTCGGTACAAAGTCAAAGATGATTTTCATTCCGCGCGAATGGCAGGCATTAATAAGTTCAATCAAGTCTGCTTCTGTCCCGAAGTAGTCGTTTACGGCGTAGTAATCTACTGTATCGTAACCGTGCATATTAGCATTTTCGTCTTTGCTTTTGTAACTGCATTCAAAAATTGGGCTGAGCCAGATACCGTCGCATCCTACTTCATTCTGAATGTAGTCAAGTTTTGCAGTAACACCTTTAAAATCTCCACAGCCGTCGCCGTCAGAGTCGTTAAAACTTTTCATCCAAACATGATAGAACGAAGTCTTTTTCCACCAGTCATCTTCAAGTCCTGAAGATTGGTTTTCAGCGGCTGAAACTTCAGCATTTTTTTCGCTCTTATAGTTATTGTCTCCGCAGAACTCAAAAAGACTTCCTGATGAAGAGCCGGAACCTTCAGAACCGCCGGAACCTCCAGAACCGCTTGTCTGCTGATTCTGCTGAGATTTCAGGAATGCATTAATCAGTTCTGTATTATCTGAACCCGATCCGTTATTACATGCTGCAAACAAAAATGCAGCGGCAAGAATTGTTAAAAAGAATTTGTTTTTCATGAATTCAAATTAGAACGAATTCTGTTTATGTGTCTACGGGATAGCACTGTTTTTTTTAGAATATAACATTGAAATATTTTTAAATCTGACGAAAAATCTGTATACTAACAGTCTTTTGTATGGTATATTTAAGCAGTAAGCGTTTTTTTACAGCTTCAGGAGGGGGAATTTTTTGAAAATTATTCACTGTGCAGACCTTCATCTTGATTCAAAAATGGAAAGCAACCTTTCCAGGGAAAAGGCTTTGCAGCGCAAGGAAGAACTGCTTAAGTCATTTGAAAATCTGATTACCGTTCAGGCGCAGAAAAATTCTGCGGGTGTCATAATAATTGCCGGCGATCTGTTTGATACTGCAAAAAGTTTTCAGAGAACCGTAAAAAAGCAGGTTTTGCATTTAATACTAAGTCATCCCGAAATTACGTTTCTTTATTTAAAAGGAAATCATGATTCTGAATCCTTTTTTGAAGAACAGGAAAAGCTTCCTGAAAATTTAAAGTTTTTTTCTTCGGACAGATGGATTTCCTATGATTTTGGAAAACTTTGCATTACGGGCCGCGAACTTCCTTCTTCCGTACCGGAATCCGTTTACAATGAACTTGTTCTGGATTCCAGCAGGATTAATATAGTTGTACTTCACGGAGAGATCGTAAAATCGACAGGCAAAGCTGATGCACCTTTTATAAATCTTTCTAAATTAAAAAATAAATTCATAGACTACATTGCGCTGGGACACATTCATTCCTATTCATGCGAAAGGCTGGACAAAAGGGGCGTGTACTGCTATTCGGGGTGCCTTGAAGGCCGTGGATTTGATGAAACAGGTTCTAAAGGTTACGTGCTTCTTGACGTAAATGAAGAAAATAATTCAGTTTCGCAGAAATTTGTTGAAACATCTATAAGAAAACTGTATGCACCGGAAATTAACATTACAGATCTGGAAGATTATTCAGACATTCTGAATAAAATTTCTACAGACATCGACAGCATTTCCCGGAATAGCCTTGTAAAAGTCATCCTTAAGGGAGAAGTTTCTGAAACTGCCGACATAATGACAGAATCTTTTGTGCGCCAGCTCGAATCAAATTTCTTCTTTATAAAAATTGAAAATCAGACGGAAATAAAGATTGATTACGAAAAATACAGAAATGACATTTCTCTAAAGGGAGAATTTGTTCGTACGGTGGAGTCTCAGAATCTTCCGGAAGATAAAAAAGCCAGGATAATTATTGCCGGTTTAAAAGCCCTGTCTGGAAAAGAGGTCTAAATGTTCATCAAGTCAATTAGTATAGAAAATTTTGGTAATTTCCATAAGCAGGAATTCACTTTTGATGAAGGAATGAATTCTTTCATTCATGAAAACGGCTGGGGAAAATCTACGCTGGCGGCCTTTATTAAGGCAATGCTTTATGGAATGGACGAAAAGGGCAGAAAAAAAGAAGGCTTTTTTGAACGTGAACGTTATTTTCCCTGGAACGGCGGAAAATTCGGTGGAAACATGATTTTTTCAACCGGAAAAAAGGAATACAGGGTTACAAGATTTTTTGACAGAAAAAAGAAGGAACTTGATACCTGCGAAATCTGGGATATGACTTCGGCTCTTAAGGCTGTAGAATTTTCTGACGGCGAGGAACTTGGAATTCAACTTTTTGGAATTGACCGGGATTCTTTTGAGCGCAGCTGCTTTGTAAATCTTGATAAGGAAAAACTTCCTGCCTTAAGTGACAATATAAATGCAAAGCTTAACGGTCTTCTTGATGACTCTGACGATGTCGGTAATTATGAGTCTGCAGACAGAATTTTAAGTTCGGCTATTTCATTGCTTCAGGCGCCAAGAGCGCGGGACGCTGTAATAAGAACGATTGAGTCAGACATAGAAAACCGCAAGGAAAGTCTGGATAAAATCAGTTCAATGGAAAGAACTGTAGCCCAGCTTTCTGTCTTAATGGAATCTGAAAGTCAGAAAAAAAATTCTGCAAGTAAAAGAATTTCGGAGCTTGAAGCCAAAAAAGAAAATATCAGTCTGTATGAAAAGCGAAGGCTCCATGAATCCATGAAGAAATCTCTTGATGAAAAAATTTCTATGGAAAAGCAGTACACTGATTTTTTTAACGGAAAGATTCCTTCCGAATCTGAAATTGCGGAATGCCTTAATTTGAATAACCGCATCTCCCAGCTTGAAATGGACATAAGACGCAATGAACTTTTGCCGGAAGAAAAACTTAATTATTCAGAACTGAAGGATTTTTTTGCAGGTGATGTTCCGTCGGTTGAGCAGATAGAAAAGTGCCGTTCTGAACTTGATGAAAAGAAAGATTTGCTTCATAAGATTGATTCTGCAGCTCTTTCTGAAGCGGAGCAGCGCCGACTGGAAGTTCTTGAAAAGCAGTTCAGTGGTACTGAAGTTTCCCCTGAAATAATATCTGCTCATATTGAAGCTATTCGTGCTGCAGAAAAACTGCAGCAGGAACTGGACGGAATGCGCCGTGAGAAGGAATCTCTTGAGGCGCAGAAAAAATCTCTAGAAGAAGAATCCTTAAAAAAGAAGAGGATTGCGAGGGCTTCCGGAATTACGCTTTTTGTATTCTTTGCGGCTTCGGCATCCGTATTCTTTTTTGTTTTTTCGCTGGGTCTCCTTGTCTCTGCTTTTCTTTGCGGTTTTGCACTATGTTCCATTTGCACTGGACTTCTTTTTTCTGCCGGTTCAAAAAAAATAAAGGAACTTTCAGATTCTATTTTAAGCCTCTGTTTAAAAATTCAAGATGCAGAGGACCGCTATAATTCCGTAAAAGATTCGTATACGGGCTTTATAAATCAGATTCATCCAGGCTTCAATCAGGAAATAGCGCAGTATGAACTTCTCAGAATAGAAAACGAATGGCAGGCTTATGGGGAACTTCTTCAGAAAAAGACCCTTCATGATTCTGCCTCAAAAAACAATCCAAGGCTTTCTGAACTTTCAGAATCAATAGAAGCTTTTACACTCCGCTATGAAGCCCGCTGCAGGACAGCCGAGCCGGCCGGAGTCCTTGCCATGTTAAGCCAGCGCCTTCAGCCGTATAGGGAATATTCAAGGCGCATGATGATTATAGAATCGTCCGGAAAGGAACTTGATTCAGCAAGGAAAAATCTGAATGAAATTCTTTCAAAATGGAATACAGATGAATCCGGCGATACAAATGCAAAGGTTAGCCAGATTCAGAAAAATCTGCTTGCGCTGGAAAATATCTGGGAAACTCTGCCTTCTGAAAAAGCTGCTGTAAAAAAGTTTGAATCTGAAAATGACATGGAAAAAATTTATTCTGCAGAAGAACCGTTGCTTTCTCTGGAACAGGTTAATCTGGAATATTCGGCTGCTTCCAAAGAGCTGCTTCAGGCAGAAAAAACCATAAATGACTATGCCGGTCGCATAAATGACTGTGAGCTTGAAATGGACAGAAAGTCTGACTATGAAAATGAAATAAGCGTGCTGGAAGAAAAACTTGCAGTGGCTAAGGAAAGGGCGGAGGATCTTTCTCTGGCAAGGACTTTCTTAGAGACTGCCTATGAATCTCTTTCTGACCGTTATATGGAAAAAATGGAATCTGCGTTTACGGAATGTATGAAACTTTCAGGAAGTGCAAGGTCAATCCTTATAGACAGAAATATGGATGTAAAGGTTGAAGGAGAAGGTTCCCTTTACGGTTCTGATTATCTGAGCGAGGGCTACAAGGATCTTGTGAATTTCTGCACGAGAATCGCACTTATAAGCGCAATGTTCACGGACGAACAGCCTGTTGTTATTCTGGATGATCCTTTTGTAAATCTTGATGAAGATAAAATTGCAAATGCCAGAAACATTGTGGCTTCAATTGCGCAGAAAAGGCAGGTTCTGTATTTTGCATGTCATGATTCAAGGCGCATTCAGAAAGATTCAGAATAAAGTTTTAATTTAAAATTTGACATTCTGAACCATGAACAGTAGAATGGAAGTAATAATATAACCCTATGATAGGAGTAAGCGGAAATCTGCGGATTCTTATCATCATAAATGAAACTGCAAGGTCAGTTTCTATAAGGAGGCCAGAAAAATGGCAAAAGTAGAGCTTAAGGGCATCTGCAAAGATTATGACGGCGGTGTTCGCGCTGTAACAAATGCAAACATCACAATTGAAGACAAGGAATTCTGCGTATTCGTAGGTCCATCTGGATGTGGTAAATCAACTACACTTCGTATGATTGCCGGACTGGAAGAAATTTCAGAAGGTAAACTGTACATTGACGGTATCGAAATGAACGATGTTCCGCCAAAGGACCGAGATATTGCCATGGTATTCCAGAACTATGCCCTTTATCCTCATATGTCTGTATATGATAACATGGCTTTCGGACTTAAGCTCCGCAAAGTTGACAAGGCAGAAATCGACCGTAAGGTAAAGGAAGCTGCAAAACAGCTTGGCCTTACACAGTATCTTCAGAGAAAACCAAAGGCTCTTTCTGGTGGACAGCGTCAGCGTGTTGCTGTAGGTCGTGCTATCGTTCGCGAACCAAAAGTATTCCTTTTCGATGAACCTCTTTCTAACCTTGATGCAAAGCTTCGCGTTACTATGCGCGCAGAAATTGCAAACCTTCATAACACACAGCAGAAAACAATGATTTACGTAACTCATGACCAGACAGAAGCCATGACTTTGGGTACAAAAATCGTTGTAATGAAGGACGGTTTTGTTCAGCAGATTGGTGCTCCATTGTATCTTTACAATAACCCAATCAACAAATTCGTTGCAGGATTTATCGGAACACCTCCGATGAACTTCATGACTGTAAAAGTTCTTGAACGCGGCGGTAAAATCGTTTGTGATGAAGGTTCTTTTGAAATTGCTCCAACAGAAGCACAGGCAGCTTGCCTTAAAGACTACATCGGTAAGGAAGTTTCATTCGGTATTCGTCCGGAAGATGTTGTATACTCAGCTCAGCCTGTTGGAAAAGACAACATGCAGATGAAGATTATCAACAAGGAACCTCTTGGAGCTGAAACTCACCTGTATCTTGTTTCTAACAAGGGGCAGCAGCTTATCGCAAAAACAAACGCAAACGCAGAATTCCGTCTTGGTGACACAATCAACGTTGTTCCAAACATGGAAAAAGCAAAATTCTTCTCTATGGAAGAAGGCGAAAAGAACATCTGCGACGTTATCGAAGTTAAATGGTAAGAAAGGCCGACCGGTAGAGGCGGCCGTTGATTAATCGAAAATCCCGTTAAAAAACGAGCCGCAAGGGTCGTTTTAGGGATTTCAAATCTAAGTGGCCGACCGGTAGAGGCGGCCGTTGATTGATCGAAAATCCCGTTAAAAAAACGAGCCGCAAGGGTTGTTTTAGAGATTTCCTTTTTCTATCGGATCGCCCTCTAATGGCATTCTTTGATAAACAGCAAATTAAAAAAGCGTCGGATTTTTCCGGCGCTTTTTTAATGAGTAGTTTTTGAAGCAAAAATGTGTCAACAAAAAGATGCCGCAAACGGTATCTTTTTGTTGTATGAGCGCAAAAACTCTGTTAGATTTAATATGTTGGGCTGTATAGCCTTGCTCTTATACTGATTTTATTTACGTGGACAGATTTATATGGGAAAAGTAATTTTGTTTGGAGAACTTATGCTTCGCCTGAAGCCAGAAGGAAAAAACAGGTTTTTTCAGAATCCCTGTTTTGAGGCTGTTTTTGGTGGAAGCGAGGCAAATGTTGCAGTAAGTCTGTCAAAATTTGGAAAGTCGGCACGATACGTTACAAGTCTTCCTGATAATGCCATTGGAGAAGCTGCAGAATCTTCCCTACGTTATTATGGAGTAGAAGTTAATGCCCTTAAAAAAGAAGGTCGCCTTGGAATATATTTTCTTGAAACAGGTGCATGTCAGCGTCCAAGTCAGGTTATTTATGACAGGGCAGGAAGTTGTTTCTACCTTTCTGAACCGGATGAATATGACTGGAAAAATGTCTTTGCAGATGCAGAATGGTTTCATGTTTCCGGTGTAAGTCCGGCAGTAAGTGCTCCTGCATGCCGTTCTGTTATCCGTGCAATGGACGAAGCAAAAAAAGCTGGTGCTGTAGTGTCGTTGGATTTAAATTATAGAAAAAAACTCTGGAAATACGGAAAAACTGCCAATGAAGTAATGACCCAGCTTGCAAAGAAAGCCGATGTTCTTATTGCAAATGAGGAAGATATTCAGAACTGTCTAGGAATTCCATTGGGAAATTATGCAACTCCTGCTGAAAGTTACCGGCATTTGTGTGAATCCGTAAAAAAGGAATTTCCAAATGTAAAGATTGTTGCCGTAACTCTTAGAAGAAGCTATTCGGCAGACCGAAATGGGTGGGGTGCTGTCCTTCACGGAGAGTCTGGTTTTTATGAAAGTGCAGTTTATGATATAGAAAATATTGTTGAAAGGGTTGGTGCTGGAGATAGCTTTGCAGCCGGTCTGATTTTTGCCCTTACGAATTCAGATATTAAAGAAAAAAAAGAATCGTATGCCCTTGAATTTGCAGCGGCTGCCAGCTGCCTTAAGCATTCTATTAACGGTGATTTTAATCTTGCATCAAAATCGGAAGTTGAACTGCTTATGAAGGGAAACGCAACAGGAAGAATCCAGAGGTAGATATGAAAAAACAGTATATAATGGACGACTTGATTGTTTCTGCAGGTGCAATTGCTGTAGTTCAGACTTCGCTTCCGGCTCAGGCTGTATATATTGCAAAGGAACTTTTAAAAAATAATGTAAAGGCAATGGAAATTGCATACCGCGATTTGGAAAATCTTGACGGATCTGATGAATGTATTCGTGCTGTTCGCGAGACTGTTCCTGAAATGCTTGTTGGGGCCGCAACAGTTACATCTCCAAAACTTGCACGAAGGGCAATAAAGGCCGGTGCTCAGTTCATTCTGTCTGCAGGGTTTAATCCAAAAACCGTGTCATATTGTGTTAGGAAGAATTTTCCCGTCTATCCTGGAATTGCAGTTCCGGGAGAAATTGAGCAGGCAATGGCTTTTGGCCTGAAACTCTTGAAAATTTTTCCGGTATCCGTTTTGGGCGGAACTTCATATTTGAAGGCGCTTTCCGGTCCGTACCCGGAAGTAAACTTTATTGTAAGTGGCGGATTAAACGCAAAAAATGAAGATGAATACAGAACAATGAATAATGTTGCTGCTGTAAGCGGGTCCTATTTCTGTACAGGGTTTTAATCATTATGGAAAAAAATCGTCTTTATTCGCTTATAGATAAAGCTATATATGATTACAAACTTATAGAACCCGGCGACAGAATCCTTATTGGTGCAAGCGGCGGAAAAGATTCTACTGCTTTGATTGAATATTTTGCAAACAGAATGCGCCGCCCAGACTGTAATTTTAATTTTACGGCATTATACATTCATACAGATTTTGCCTCTCCGCTTCCGGAAGGAATTATTGAATCATTTAAAAAATGGAATGTTGACTTCAGGGTACTAGACGTTAATACTCTTGAACGCCTAAAAGAAGGAAAAAAAATGAGCTGCTACTGGTGCTCTAGTCAGCGCAGGCTTGAATTGAACCGCTATGCAGCAGAAAACGGTTTTAACAAGGTTGCATTAGGTCATCACCTTGATGACATTCTTGAAACTGTTCTTATGAATGCCCTTCAAAAAGGCGTTTTGAGCACAATGATTCCACGCCTAAAATACGATAAATTTCCTGTAACAATAATACGTCCCTTGTGCTATGCTCCAGTAGAAGTTATTGTTGAACACGCTAAAAAGCAGGGATATTACGGATATACCTGTACCTGTACGTATCAGGATAACAGTGACCGCAAATCTGCCAGAAAAAAACTTGAATTTCTGACAGACGGTGACCAGCGAAAAAAGATGAGGCTTATGACGGCCTTAAAAAATGTAAATCTGGAATACCTTCCGTAAAAAATTACCTGATATTCTTTTTTATAAACTCGAGTTTAAGGTTTTTAAGTTCTTCTGTCATTGAAACCTTGTAAATATGCGGATTCAGAATGCGCTTGTAGCTTTCGTCCAGGCTTGCAAGCTGTTTTTGAAGGGTTTCTCTTGAAAGCCTTAGCTGTTCTGTGTCAGGCCGCCTTGGAGATGTCCTTTTTCCGTCCTTAAGCCTGCATTTAAGCAGCGGTTCCGCCTTAAATATTCTGCACGAAAACTGCCTGTAATCTACCATAGGGTGATAGAATCTGTATTCTTCACCGTCTTTAATTGTTTCTGATTCAAGGGCAAGTATGTCAGCAACGGCCATTCCGTTTTCATCATAAAGGCGGAATACGTTTTTAATTCCAGGATTAGTTGTTTTTGCCGGGTTATCGCTGAATTTCATTGCCGGTACCATTCTGTCTGTTTTTTTATCATGTCTTGCGGCAAGTTTATATACTCCGGTAAACGATGATTCGTTTCCGCCGGTTACCATATGGGTTCCGACTCCCCAGCTGTCTATAGGAGCCTTTGAAGCAACCAGTGTAGAAATAATTTCTTCCGTAAGTTCATTTGAAACGCTGATTTTAGCCTGCGGGAAGCCTGCTTTATCAAGCTCCTTCCGAACTTCTCTTGTAAGGTAAGAAATGTCACCGGAATCAAGCCGCACTCCAAAGTTATAGCCTTTTTCTACTAGTTCACTTCCTGCTTTTATTGCGTTTTTTATGCCGGACTTAAGCGTGTCGTATGTATCAATAAGAAAAACTGCGTTTGTCGGATAAATCTTTGCATATTCCCTGAATGCTTCAAGCTCAGAGGAATGACTCATAATCCAGGAATGTGCCATTGTTCCCATTGCCGGAATGCCGTAAAGTTTTGCGGCAAGCGTATTTGATGTTCCGGCTGCACCGCCAATAAAGGCTGCCCGTGTAGCACTCATTGCTCCATCCGGTCCCTGAGCGCGCCTTAAACCAAATTCCATTATTGGGGCACCTTTTGCTGCAAGCCATACTCTTGCAGTTTTAGTGGCAATAAGACTTTGGAAATTTACAATGTTCAGTATAAGGCCTTCAAGAATCTGTGCTTCGATAAGATTTGCATGTATGCGTACAAGCGGTTCCTGCGGAAAAACAACGGAGCCTTCGTCCATTGTGTATAAGTCTCCGCTAAAATGCCAGTCTTTCAGGTATTCAAGAAATCCTTCTTTAAAAATGCCCTGTTTCCTGAGGAAGTCAATGTCATCTACAGAAAAAGAAAATTCTGTTATTGAGTCAAGCAGGGTTTCGTTTCCGGAAAGGACAGAAAATCCGCCATCAAAAGGGTTTCTCCGGAAGAACATGTCAAACACGACCTTCTGATTCATGTTTTCTTTCCAGTATCCCTGAGCCATTGTCAGTTCGTAAAAATCAGTAAACAGTGCATTGCTTGAAAAATTATTCTTCATTTGAACCCCTTTGCGTTTTCATACTAAATCAAATTTCTAAAAAGATAAATAGATGTCCGGTTTTACGGCTGTCTTAATCTTTTTTGTACGGACGTTTTGAGTACCTGAATGTAAAGTCTGCAACTGTATATTTATCTGCAAACATGCTCCCTATTGCCTGAAGTTTCCATTTTAAGCGCAGTATGGCGATATGCTTTCCTGAAAAAGCTTTTTTTAGGCAGTGCCGCACGGTTTTTTCACTTGAATATCCGTGGAGAACTTCTTTTCTGGCTCCGTTACTTGCTACATTTGCGAATTCTGTGCTTACAGAGCCCGGACATAATGCGCAGACGGAAATTCCTCGTGGTTTCAGTTCTGCGGCAAGTGCAAGGCTGTAACTGAGTGCATAAGCTTTTGTGGCTCCGTATACTGCAAAATTTCCCAAAGGTGCAAAGGCTGCCATGCTGGCTGTGTTTATGATAAAGGAATTTTCATTCATGTAAGGAAGTGAATATCCTGTTATGCCTGTAAGGGTAGCGCAGTTAAGGTCTATCATTTCCATTTCTTTTTCTACGGGAGTTTCTTCAAAAGGTCCGTAGGTTCCAAAGCCTGCATTGTTTACAAGTACTGTAATTTCAAAATCTCCGCAGTTTTCTTTTTCTTTCTGTAAAATAGACTTAAATTTAAGGCAACCTTCTTTACCGCTTATGTCCATGGAAATAGTTTTTGGTAAAGGATGTCCCTGTATGGAAGCAATGGTTTCTGCCGTTTCCTTTAATCTGTCTTCCCTGCGGGCAATAAGCCATATTTCATCAATATTCAGATACTGGTAGTCCTGGGCCAGCTGGATGGAAAAATCTTTTCCCATCCCAGAAGAGGCTCCCGTTATGATTGCAATTTTCTTCATGTCATTAAGTATAACAGTCAGATTTTTAAAGTCCAGCGGTTTAAATTTTAGAAGAAACTGTTTTTAGAAAACAATGGATGAGTAGTTGATTTTATGTATGGGGGGGGGGGTATAATGTAAAATACTTTTAGTAATTGAGGGTTTATGAATAAAAAAGTCTTAAAAATTTCATTTATTGTATTATTTTCTTTATTATATTTTTTTGTATTGTTCTTGAATGCTGCAAGGATACCCATAAATTCTGATTTTTCTAATCTGATTCTTGAAGCAAAGGATTTCTGGAACGGAGATGTGCTTTTAAGCAACCGCTATTTTACGGGAATAACGTTCTATACAACAGATTTTCTGTATTACGTAATTTCATATTTTTTCTTTGGAACCGATAATTTTACATTTGTCCTTGCAACGTCAATGATGTGCTTTATGATTGCCTTTGCGGGTACATTTCTGCTTAAGGTAAAAGATAAAAAATTTCCATGGATTCTTTTTGCTGCTTACGTAGCTTTTTCAGCACTCCCAGACTCAGATGCTGTTTCATTGCTCTGTTCTCATACGCCGGCTGCTGTCTACTGTCTTTTTGCCCTGTATTTTTATAATGAATGGAGAAACTGCAGTAAAACAAAGCATCTTGTATTTTCCGGTATCCTCTATCTTCTTGCTTTTGCAGGAGATTCTTCTGTTTTGATTCTGTTTATTCTTCCTGTAATCTTTATAGAGGGGGTGGAATTCTTAAAATCATTCTGTTTTGAAAAAAACGCTTCTGTAGAAAAACGCTTTTATGTGATTGTTTCAGTTTTCCTTGCAGTAGTTGTAATTACATTTATTTCTGAAAAAATTTTCTTCCTTTTGAACGGTTCTGAAAAGAATACATTTGTCTCTGATTTAAAGTTTATAAAATTGGAGGATGCCGGCGAACATATTTGTACATATTTCTATGCAGTCATGAATCTTTTTAACGTTTGTATCTCTGGTAAACCGATTTTATGGGCATCTTCATTTTTTTACTTTGTCCGTTTTATATTTGTTATAGCCGGATATATTTTTGTAATAAAATCAGTTTTTGTTCTGATAAAACGAAATGACTATGATTTTATAAGCACAAGTTTAAGCCTTGGTGTTATTTTTATTTCGGTTGTATTTATAATAACTTCTTTATCGCAGGGACCTGCAAGCGGCAGATATTTTGCATGTGCTCCTGTGCTTTTTGGAGTTATTATTGTAAGGCAGCTGCAGTATTGTGATACATCGTATTTTTCACTCAGGGCAAAAAAAGCAGGAAGTATAATTTTAATTGTCCTGTCATCAATTATGGTTTTAAATTATTTGAGAAAAACTGATCTTAGAATTGCGTATAACAAGGATATTCGGGAAAAAGAATGCTATAAGCAGGATCGTCTGGAACTTGCAAGATATCTGGAAAAACGTAATTTAAAAAACGGCTACAGTGATTTTTGGACTGCATCCATTATTTCTGTATATAGTCATGAAAAATCTACGGTTCGTCCAATTTATGGCGATTTTTATTCTGATTTGGAAATAAAGAAACATCAGTGGTTTGCAAAGTTTGAATGGTTTTCTGAACCTTGTTATTTTGTTGTTCTTTCTCCGGATACTTCAGAAATGTATGGATTAAAAGAAAGTAATGTCGTTTCTAAATTCGGTACTCCTTCCGAATACGAAGAATTCAACGGATACAGGATATTCATCTACGATCACGATATTGCCCTGGAAAAATAGTTACAACAAAAAAGTTCTGCTCAGAAAATCGGCTCAGTTGATTGCGCAAAGTGTGCAATATTCTTTATTATATACATGTTCTGGAGGCACCTGTTACGGTGCTTTACTAACAGACGGCAGGGCGTTAATAAATTGCAATTGCAATTTTTAGCATCAACTAACGAATACGAGGTTTATAATGTCTGATAATTTTCCACTTAATAACGAACAGCTTAAGGAACTTGTAAAGAAGTTTCCTACACCTTTTTATCTGTATGATGAAAAGGCAATCCGCCAGAATATGCGTGAATTTACAAAAGCGTTCAGTATCTTTCCGCTTTTCAGGGAACATTTTGCGGTAAAGGCTTGTCCTAATCCGTACATCTTAAAAATCCTTGCAAGCGAAGGCTGTGGGGCAGACTGTTCAAGTGCTCCAGAACTTATGCTCAGCGAAATGAGCGGTATTAAAACAGATCACGTTATTTTTACAAGTAACGAAACTCCAGCTTCTGAATATCAGCTTGCATACAAACAGGGAAACATTATCAATCTTGATGATATAACTCACATTGAATATTTGAAGAAAGCTCTTGGCGGAAAATTGCCGGAAACAATCTGCTTCCGCTATAATCCGGGGTCATTAAAGCAGGGTGGTGTAAACGCAATTATCGGTAAGCCTGAAGAAGCAAAATACGGTCTTACCCGCGAACAGATTCTTGAAGCTTATTCAATCTGTAAAAAGGAAGGCGTAAAGCATTTTGGTCTTCATACAATGGTTGCATCAAACGAGCTTAATCCGGATTCTTTTGCAGAAACTGCTAAGATATTATTTGAACTCTGCGTTGAACTCAAGGAAAAAGTTGGAGTAAGAATAGAATTTACAGATCTTGGTGGAGGTCTTGGCATTCCTTACCGTCCTGAACAGAAAAAAGTTGACTATAACGTAGTTGCAAAGAAAATACGTGCTCTTTATGACCAGATTATTGTTCCGGCCGATCTTGATCCTCTTGGAATTTATTGGGAATGCGGACGCCCGATTACAGGTCCTTACGGATGGCTTGTTTCTACTGCAATTCACGAAAAGCACATCTACCGCGACTACATTGCTTTGGACAGTTGTATGGCAGACCTTATGCGCCCTGGAATGTACGGTGCCTATCATGAAGTTACTGTAAGCGGCAAAGAAGATGCTCCAAAGACAGAAGTTTACGATGTTGTAGGAAGCCTTTGCGAAAACTGCGATAAATTTGCCGTTCAGCGTCCTCTTCCAAAAATTGACATGGGCGACCTTGTTATTGTTCATGATGCTGGTGCTCACGGACGAGCAATGGGATTCAACTATAACGGAAAACTCCGCGCAGGCGAAATCTTAATGCGCGAAGACGGTTCATACAAAGAAATTCGCCGCCGCGAAACAGTTGAAGATCTTTTTGCAACACTTGACCTTAACGGTGTTGCAGATTTTAACTGATGCAATAACCGCAGATTACCGGTGAATATGTAAAATCACGGTTTATCTGCATTAAAGTTTTACTGTAAATTTCTTCATAATGCTGATATAATATCTTCATTATGAAGAAGTTCATTTCTATCGTTTTTTTTATGTTTTTATGGCTTTTTCTTTGCTACGGAGAAAAAACGCCCGTAAAATCACTGTATTCCTATAAACTGAAAAATGGTCTTTCCCTCTTTGTTGCTGAAAACCATTCGGTTCCATTAACTTACATAGAAATTGCAGTCCGCTGTGGTGCCTATACACAGAAAGCAGATACGGTAGGGCTTTTTCACCTTTATGAGCACATGATGTTCAAGGGAAATTCCCTTTATAAAACAGCTGCAGAAGTAGATAAAGCAACCCGGGATATGGGAGTTTCCGACAGAAACGGCACTACAAATACAGAATATGTAAATTATTTCTTTACGGTACCTTCTCATCTTACAGAGCGCGGACTTGAATTCTGGAATGCTGCAATCCGTTTTCCAAATCTTGATGAAAAGGAATTTGAGAACGAAAAGAAGGTTGTCATTGCAGAAATAAACGGAAAGGCCGGTGAATCAGGTTATAAAATTTACCGTTCGCGCTATAACCTGCTTTTTCCGGAAAATACAATAACTACAGATGGGGCAGGAACTGAAGAATCTATAAAAGCTGCAACTGTACAGCAGCTCCGCGACATGATGAAGACTTACTACATTCCGAATAATGCAGCTGTTTTTGTTGCAGGAGATGTTGAGCCTGCCGAAGTTCACAGGATGGTAAAAAAGATTTTCGGATCCTGGGAAAAAGGTCCGGATCCTTTTGAAAACGGCTGTGTCCGTCACACAAAAACTCCTTTTTCAAAACCGGAATTAAGGGTTCAGCCTTATGATCAGATTTCACCGGACCTTGCAGATGTTACAGTAACATTCCGCGGACCGGATACAGAATATGATTTGAACGATACTTATATTGCAGATGTTTTCTGTCAGGCACTTTATGATCCGCAGGGATATTATAAAACTTATATGGTGCAGAATCCTTTGCTTGGAATTCCTGATACAAGTTATGTTTACGGCGGATATCCTACGGCAAAGACGGTAGGGCTTTTTTCTTTTGGGGCAACATTTGTAAATCCGGAAAGTGACATTGCAGAGCGGGCTATTTATTTTGCTCAGATAATTCCAGAAACAATGAAAAATATTGCAGAATCGTTGACGGACAGTGATTTTGAACTGTTTCGCCGCCGTCTGGAAGATTCCTGTATTATAGAAGCAGAAACAGCCGTTTCTCTTGTCACTACATTAAGGGGTTGGTGGCTTGTTGCAGATGAAGGTTATTATTATACGTATAATGACAGGCTGTTTGCCGTAACTCCGGCAGAACTTTCTGATTTTGCAGACAGGTATTTTGAAAATAAAAATCCATTAGTAACGGTTCTGGTTAATCCAGAAGTTTATGAAAAAATCAAGGCTCAGTTTGAACGTAACGGCTTCAGCCTTTTGTATGAATGACAGGAATTTTTATGAACAGGTGTTTTAGGAAAATAATTTTTACAGCAGTTTTTCTTGCTTCTTCAGTTTCTTCTGTTTTTGCAGCAAAAGCAGAATCTAAAATCATTACGGAAAAACTTTCCAATGGAATTCCCGTATACATTAAGAATTCTGGTAACGGTGATTTCTGTTCTGTTTATATGGTTTTTAAAGGCGGCGTCAGTTATCTTACAAAAGAGACTAGTGGACTTGAAACTTCTGTTTTTTCGATGCTTTCAAAAGGAAGCAAATCTTACACGAAACCAGAACTTAAGAAATTTTTCTATGAAACGCACGGGTCTTTCAATTACTATTCAATCAACGCCGGTTCAGTATTTGGGATGAACTGCCTTAGCCGTTATTTTGATGAAACTTTTGCGCGCTATTCAGAAGCTGTGCTTTCTCCTGTTTTTCCGCAGGAAGATTATAATCTGCTTGTTAATGATCTCCGTCAGCAGGTTCAGGAATCCTTAACCGATCCGTCTTCAATGCTGCTTTATTATATGGGTATGATGCTGTATGAAAATCACCCCTACAGTGCAAAATCTTCTGTAACGCAGGAATCTATAGAAAATATAACTTATGATGCAATTGTTTCGCATTACAAAACACTTGTTGATTCAAGAAGAATTTCAATTGTAGCAAGCGGTGGTTTTGACAGTTCAAAGCTCCTTTCATTACTTGAAAATGCATTCGGCGGAATTCAGGCCGGTAAAGAACCTTTAAAGGCATTGCGAATTCCTAAGCTTAAGGTAGAAGGGGAACCTGTTGTTCTTGTTAATCAGAATGCATCCGGCGCAGCCCAGATTTTAAGGGCATTTCCTTCTCCTGCAATCTCTGATCCTGATTATCTGACTGCATGCATTGCTGCAAAAATTTATTCAGACATTATGTACAATATTGTTCGTGAAAAAAACGGAATGTGCTATACTCCAATAAGTCAGGTAACTGCTTCAGAAGCTCCTTTTGGATTCGAAGTCCTCTGCAATGCAACGGCTCTTTCCGGCTTTGCAAAAGCTCTTGATGAATGCCGCAGCATAATGCGCTCCGGAAAAACTATCAGTGCAATCAACCCAGACGGAAGTTACGTCCTTGAACCTATAGAATCCAGACTGGAAGGATACATAAACAGTTTTATAACTTCCAGATATTCTTCGCAGGCTACAGTCGGAGGCGTTGCATTGCGGCTTGCTTCAAGCCTTCTTCAGTACGGCGATGTAACTGCCTCTGACAGAAAAAATGAAGAAGTAAAAAACATCACTGTAACAGATATAGAACGTGTTTTTGATATTTACTGGGTAAAAAATCCCGGCAGATGGTTTGCCGTGGTCGGACCTTCAGAAGAGGAGAATATACAGTTTTAAAAAGGCGTAAAACCTTTCTGTACGGGAATATAAGTATGAATTTAAATGATCTTCGTTCAAAAGCTTATGGTTCAATGCAAAAGATAAACGGTTCAACTCAGAATTCTGATTCAAAAAGTGAGCCGAAGCCTTTTATTCCTCCGCGCATTCAGAAAACTGTTTCAGAACAGCCGGATTTTTCTTTATCATCTAAGAACGCAGAAAACGATTCTGCAAAACTCGCAGGACAAAAAACAGAAAAAAAACTGGAAAAACCTCTCTTTCGCGATGTAAACCGTGAAGTCGGAAAAATTCTTGAAAATTCAACGACTGACTATCTAAAAGCCGGCGGACTTATAAAGGTTCCTGTAAGCCAGAAAGAAAAGGACGGTTCAGATTCTGTTTACAGGCGCGTTGCAAAATTTCTTCTGCTCATTGGTGTTGATGAAGCTGCAAAAATACTTCCTCATTTAAGTGCCGAGCAGACAGAAAAAATAATCCCGGAAATTGCCTCAATCCGTTCCGTTTCTCCGGAAGAAGCAAGCGTAATTCTGGAAGAATTCCAGAACCTTATGGAAAAGTCACGGGAATCCGGCGGAATGGATACCGCCCGGGAAATCCTTGAAAAAGCTTACGGTCCAGAGCGCGCAAAACAGCTTTTGGATAAGGCGGCGCCTTTTCATGGCGCAAAACCATTTGACTATCTAAATGATGCAGATACTGAGCGGATTCTTTTCCTTCTTGCTGATGAAAGTGACCAGATTAAGGCTCTTGTTCTTTCTCATCTTGAACCAAAAAAAGCGGCCGGCGTAATAAACCTTATGGAACAGGAACAGAAAAAGCAGGTTGTGCACCGTCTTGCAAAGATGGAACCTGTTCATCCTGAAGTCCTAAGGCGCGTTGACCAGGCAATGCACGAAAAATCCCTTGCCCAGACAACAGAAAAGGCAGAAAACGTAGACGGAAGAAATGTTCTTGCAATGATTCTTAAAAAAATGTCTCCGGATGCAGAAAATTCCATTCTTTCTAATCTTGCGGATGACGATCCGGAACTTGGACAGGATTTGCGCAGCCGTCTGTTTACAATTGAGGATATCGTTGCTTCTGACGACAGGTTCGTTCAGGAAGAACTCAGAAAAATGACGGAAAATGAAATCGCCATGCTTATAGCAGCAAAGCCGGATAATTTTACAGAAAAGATTTTAAGCTGTATTTCGGCAGGAAGAAGGGCCGAAGTCCTTGAGGAACAGAAAATTAATGCTCCGTTCAGAAAATCAGACTGCGAAAAAGTTTCAAATAAATTCTTTTCTATTCTGCGCCGTGCCTTTGAAGACGGAAAGTTGATTATAAAGGGACGTAATGACGATGTTTTTGTATAAACATCATTTTCGAACTCATTAAATCTTTTAAAACTATAGTGAGTTTTATGCAGAAATTCGCTATAGTACATATATGGGCATAAAAGAATCGTATAAAGATTTCAAACTGATTTCTAAACATAAAATTCCGGACTGTGATTCAGAAGGAATATATCTTCGTCATGAAAAAACAGGCTTAGAGGTATTTCATCTTTTAAATTCAGATGAAGAAAATCTGTTCGCCTTTGCTTTTAGGACTCCAATAAAAAATTCAACGGGTGCCGCTCACATAATGGAGCATTCCGTTTTCTGCGGTTCCGAAAAATTTCCACTTAAAGAACCGTTTACAACTCTTATGAACCAAAGCATAAACACATTTTTAAATGCGCTTACGTATTCAGATAAAACTGTATATCCTGCAAGTTCAATGAACAGAAAAGATTATTTTAACCTTATGGACGTATATGGTGATGCAGTATTTTTCCCTTTGTTAAAGCACGAAGCTTTTTTACAGGAAGGTCACCGGCTAGAGCCTGTCCAGAACGGCAAGAAAACTCTGTTTTCCCTGCAAGGTGTCGTTTATAACGAGATGAAGGGAAATTATTCTTCTTTTGAATCTGTTGCAAACGACATTCAGTTGCGTTCCCTTTTTCCAGATTCTAACTATCAGTATGATTCAGGCGGTGACCCGCTTGAAGTTCCGTCTCTTTCTTATCAGGATTTCAAGGATTTTCATAAAAAATATTACAGGCCGGAAAACTGCCTTGTATTTTTGTATGGAAATATTCCTACAGAAGAACAGCTGGACTTCATTCAGGAAAATATTCTGGACCGTCTGGAACCTTCAGAAAAAAAATATTCTTCAGAAAGTAAATCGCCGGATGTTCCTGCTGAATTTATAGAACTTGAGACCCCGAAAGAAATCGTTTCTCCATTAAAAATTACAGAAACTGCTCCTGATACCGGCGCTACCGGTTCAACGGTCTCAATAAACTGGCTTTGCGGCAATACATCAGACCTTCAGGGTTATATGGAGTGTGCATTCCTTTCAGAAGTGCTTGCCGGCCACGACGGTTCGCCACTTACCAAAGTTCTTATAGACTCAGACCTTGGAGACGATATTTCTCCTCTTACAGGGGCAATGAATGAAACTCGTTATTTTATCATTTCTTTTGGACTTCACGGTGTAAAAGCCCGCGCTTCTAAAAAAGTTTTTGCACTTATAGAAAAAACTCTTAAAGAGCTTGCAGAGAAGGGAATTGACCAGAAAGATATAGACGCAGCCCTGATGAGCGCAGAATTTTCCACAAGAGAAATACTTCGTTCTGGCGGTCCTTATTCCCTTGTCCTTTTAGACCGTGCATTAAACGGCTGGAATTACGGCAGAAGCCCTGCAGAAATGCTTTTTGTCCGCGATTCTATAGAAAAAATTCGGGTAAATGTTTCAGAAAATCCTCATTACATAACTGAATTAATAGAAAAATATCTTATTAAAAACACAAAGCGCAGTTATGTAGTTGTTAAGCCGTCAAAAAAATATCTTGCACTGCGAAATAAGGAAGAAAAAAAACTTGTAAAAAATCTTTCTGCGCAGACCTCTATGGCTCAAATTGGATTAGATTTAGAAAAGATGCATGTATATCAGAGTCATCATGAAACTTCTGAAGAACTTTCCTGTATGCCAGTCTTAAATTTAAATGATTTAAAGACGGATGTTGACCATATTCAGACTGGGAAGGAATTCATCATGTCGTCTTCCGGAAATATTGCCTGCTTTACAAATGAAGAAAGCACAAACGGCATTATCTATATGTCCGTAGCATTTCCGGTGGATTCCCTCCCAGCTGAAGACTATCCGTATCTTCCGCTTTATTCTTACTGTGCAACAAATGTCGGCTGGAACGGTAAGTCATGGGCAGACTGTGCTTCAGAAACAGCAGTCCTTACAGGCGGAATCTATACACGCCTTCTTTCTGCTAACGGTTCAGACACTCCGAATGCTAAGAAATTACGAAAGGAACTTGAAGAATACAAATGCACGGACCGGGAATGGCTTATTTTTACAGCCCGCTTTATAAAGGAAATGCTTCCGCAGGCAACAGCCCTTTTTGCAGAAAGCCTTTCTACCTTCCATTTTACAGATAAAAAACGGCTCCAGACTCTTTTAGGGGAAGCCGTATCTGCAATAAAATCTTCAGTGGTTCCAAAAGGAAACCGCTATGCAGCAAAGCGCGTTCAGTGTACGCAGACAAGAAGCGGAATGGTTGATGAAATCTGGAATGGCCTTACACAGCTTTTTACGCTTAATTCCCTTGTAAAAGAAAAGCCTGATTTTCTGGCAGAGAGATTCGAACGCATTACACAAAAACTTTTTTCTTCGGGAGCAGTCCTTCATGTAATTGCCGATGAAGATTCCCTTAAGCTTCTTAAGCCGGCTCTTCCGGATTTTATTGTTTCTGCCGGAATTAAGCCTCTTGAGCCTCCGGCTCCGCCTTCAGAAGATGAACTTTACCGCTATCTTTTGCTTCCAGGTGAAAAAGACAGGGTTCCGGACGAAGAATTTTTTGCCATAAAATCGCAGGTTGGCTTTGCTTCCAGGGCGTTTAAGGGAAGCCGCTTCGGTTCGGAAAAAAATCCTTCAGAGTTAGTTCTTTCTCACTGGCTTTCGGGTAATTCACTATGGGAACGTATCAGGACGGCAGGTGGTGCCTACGGAGCATATTCTTCCAGCCAGAATCTGAGCGGACTTTTCTGTTTTTCAACTTTCCGTGATCCGGCGCCTGTAAAGTCAATGGAAATTTTTTCAGACTGTCTCAGTGATTTTTCTCAGACAGAATTGGATGATGATGAATGTGAACGTAACATAACTGGAACCTATGGCGATGAAGTTCAGCCGCGTTCTCCAAACGGAAGAGGCACAATAGGATTTTTCCGCACTCTTTACTGCATAAGCGACGACGACCGCCGCCAGAAACTTGAAATGCTCCTTAAAGTTACTCCAAAAGACTTAAAGGAAGCTGCAGAACGTATTTATTTGCAGAAAGATTCAACAAGAAAAGTCATAGTTGGCAATAAAGATTTAAAAAATACTGGCGTTATTATAGAATTGCCTTTATAATTTTACATATTGGGGACTGTTTAAAATGAGGATGATTTATATGGACAAGAAAGTAAAGCAGTGCATAGAAATGTTGCGTCAGCTTGTTTCTGACGTACAGGGTGCTCCTTATCCGGGAGAAGATATTGACCGCGAACTCTATTCAATCTGGTATGAGCATGCTCAGTCAGCAGCTGTTGCCTGTTTTGAATATCTTGATGCAAATTTCCCGACAGAGCAATCAGACGTAACAAAAAAACTTGATAAGTTGCTCAAATAAGGAAAAAGATTCCTAACAAAAGATTCTCTTTCTGCCGATACAGGAATAGATTGTTTTTTGTTTAAAGAGGGGATTTTTTTATAATGGCTATTTCAAAGAAGAGTCAGAAAGTATTCCGGCTTATTCCAACTGGTGCAGTAAGAAAAAACGGATTCTGTGTCTGGCGTTTCTTTTTTTCCGGTGTAGAAAATACAACTGGAATGGAACGCAGGTTTTTTGTAGAATTTATAATGCTGAATCCTGCTGTGGCACCGGATGAGCCTGTTCTTGGTTTTAAAAACCGTACGTCAATTAAAGCGGAAGACCTTCAGAACGTTCTTGCTGGAACAATTTCCGCACAGAAACTTCAGAGCGAAGAAATAGCAGTGCCTTCATATATATGCGTAAAAGCAGGTCAGCTTGGTGCAGGTGCAAAGGAAGTTTGTGCCTATACAAGCCTTTCACAGACAGTTATCCATTCAAGACCGTTTGAATTTTCTGCATGCGGCTGTTCATTTTCGGAAGAAGTGCTTTCCGGCCGCATTGCCGTATCTCCTTCAGATTTACAGACTCATCCTGAATACATGTGCGATTCCGGAATTATAAACTGGGATCTTCGCTTTGACATCCGCCGCGATTTTGCAGAAGGCTTTACCGGTAAAACTCTTTTCTGGAGTCCTGTTGGCGCACAGACTGCTTTTTCCGGAACCTTTACAATCGATGGAAAAGTTTATTCAGTCCTTCCTAAAAAATCTTTCGGTTATATAGACCGTTTTTACGGAAAAGCACACGATTTTCCATATGTACATCTTTCTTCTTCAAACCTTACAAGCATTATTTCGGGCAAAACCCTTCAGAATTCAGTATTTGTAATTCAGGGTGTATACAATGACCGCATTTCGCTTGTTGTAAATCTTGAAGGATCAGAAGTTGTCTTCCAGGCACAAAAAGGCCGCCGTTCGTTTGAATCTCACTGGGATTTCAGCCAGATGCCCGAAAACGGAGATCAGGAAAAGCTTCACTGGACTGTAAGCGTTCATAATTCAAAATACGTAGTAGACATAGATGTTTTCTGCCCGGCACAGCTCATGTTTGTTCGCTCTGCCGAACTTCCAGAAGGCCAGCGTCATACCATTAAAAAACTTGTCGGCGGAACAGGAACCGGCGAAATCCGCCTCTACAAAAAAATTCACCGTAACCTTGAACTGATTGAGCACGCTCAGATTTCTACCGCCCTCTGTGAATTCGGTCAGAAAGAAGAAGCCGAACTTTAGTTTTTTTTCTTTTTTTTTTTCAGGCCAATTCCTCCGCAACCGGCGTTTCAGGGCTCCCCTCACGGTCGGTGCTCACATTCGTTCGCACGCGCTTCGCGCCCCTTTCATGCCGGGGCCGGTGCATAAAGCTCAAATGTCCGTTTTTTTCGCAAAATTTATCCTTCGTTTTTTTTGTTGATAGAAAAAGTTGGGGGGGGGAGTGTAGAATAATTTCTACGGAGTTTTATCGGTATTTATTTTCCGATTATTCTATGGCTTATGAATTTACAGATTCTACCTTTAAGTACGTTTTTGAAGCCGAATTTTCTTCGAATACATACAATTCAGCCTATACATTACTGCAAGAATCTACATGTTTATACTCATGTAATGCAACAACAAAACGCTTGTATTACATGAAAACAGGTTATAATTCATATGTTGTCAGAGGGGATAAAAAAACAGCTCTGTTTGATTCATCATATTCAACAGATGAAATTATTGCCCGCTACAACCGAGCACAGAAATTGTCTGATAAGAAAATTTTGAGAGAGGCATATTCCGTAGTATCTTATGGTTCATTTATAATTAAATACGCAACATCAAATAATATCCCGGATTTTACTTCTGAACCTGAATACCCTCTCGTTGTAGAATAATTTCCTTGATATTAAAGTCGAAATTAATGCTAAAAAAAATATAAAAAAATATAAAAAAACATAAAAAAACATAAAAAAACATAAAAAAACATAAAAAAACATAAAAAAATGAAATTTAGTGTTGACACAAAACGGGGAAAGTTATATATTCATTTTCACCGTCGCACGACAGTGTGACACAAAAACAAAAGTTGTTTGACATATCAGGGAAGGAAAGAAAGACAGAACAAAATAAGGTTCGTACAGGTCGTGGTCCTGAGCAATAGGACGGCGACTGGAAATAAACTGACCTACGGTAGTTTTGAAAATAATAATGAAGAAACTGCCAGCAATTCTTTATGAATAAGAAAAGCTTGAGGTCGAACTTGAAGAAGAAATCTTAAGCCTTCGGGCTTTAGAAATAATCATGGAGAGTTTGATCCTGGCTCAGAACGAACGCTGGCGGCGCGTCTTAAGCATGCAAGTCGAGCGGTAAGGAGGTAGCTTGCTACTTCCCTAGAGCGGCGGACTG
>JAXJSC010000003.1:0-12728 GCA_036310305.1 Treponema sp.
GCCGTGGAAGGAGCGGACACGATGTCCGCGACTGTAACGGCGAGTCCTGCCCCCGCTATAATCTAAAGCACTTGGAGATTTCCAAGTGCTTCTTTATTTAACGAATAATTCTAAAAAACTCTGAACAGGACTCGAAGCGAAAAGAACGCCGACCGAATAGGGAGGAAAAGGCGACAGGATGTCGCCGTCAGTGAGTGCAGCCGTGGTGGAAAGCGTAGGCATGGATGCCGAAGCTTGTAACCCTGCGTCCTGTCTCCGCTAAATTGCAGTACTTTTCCCTTCCTTCTCCTAAAAATTTTTGTAAATAAAATTTGATAATTCATTTTTTAGATTTATAATATTTATATAACGGCGCTTTTTTAGGAGGAATGTTAATATATGGCTCAAAGCAAAGTTACAGGAACATTCGGTAGTTTAAAAATAAAGGTCGGTGTTTTTTCGATTCTTACTATGATTCTAGTTGCTGTTTTTTATACGTTTACAGATTTGCATACAATTTCTGTTCAGCAGCAGCACTCAATTTCAAAGCAGCGTAAACTTATGCTTGCTGCCTACGACGAAAAAATCCAGTGGCAGGTGCAGAATGTAATTTCGCTTTTAAAAACTTACGATGAAATTTACAAAAAAGAAGGTTATTCCCTTGCAGAACGACAAGCGCTCGTAAAAGAACTGGTTCGTGGTCTCAGATATGGAACAGACGGCTATTTCTGGATAGATACTTTTGACGGCGTAAATGTCTTGCTTCCGCCAAAGCCTGCTACAGAAGGTACAAACCGTCTGGACTGGACAGACGAAGACGGCAAGCACATGGTTGCAGATTTTATAGAAATCGGAAAAACAGATGCCGGCGGCTTTACAGATTTCAAATTTCCAAAACTTGGAAGTGATAAGCCTGAGCCAAAGCGTTCTTACACGGCGCCTTACAGACCGTATTCCTGGGTTATCGGAACCGGAAATTACATCGATGACATTGATAAGGCTGTAGCCGCAGAAGAAAAACTGCAGCTTTCAGAGTTTGAAAAAATTATAACAAAACAGATTTCATTCAGTGTCTTGATGGTTGTTATTTCATGTCTTGTATTTGTATTGGCAATCATGAAGGTATTTATCCGTCCTATCATGCGCATTACATCAAATTTCCGTGATATTTCCGAAGGAGAAGGTGATCTTACGGCCAGACTTACTGTCTCTGGCTCAGATGAAATTGCGCAGCTTAGTGAATATTTTAACCGCACCCTTGAAAAAATCCGTACGGCAATTTCTCATGTTAAGACAAATGCAAACGGAATGCAGGCGCTTGGTGAATCTCTTGCAGGAAATGCTACCAATACGGCAAGTGATATTTCTCACATCATTACAAATATTGATGGTGTAAATGAAAGAATTGCGGCTCAAAGTGATGGCGTAAATCAGGCAGCAGATGCAGTAAATACAATTACAGAAAATATTTCCCAGCTCGACAGCATGATTGAAAAACAGTCTGCAAGTGTCAGCGATGCTTCAAGTGCAGTAGAAGAAATGATTGGAAACATTGAATCTGTAAATTCTTCCATGGATAAGATGGCTGAATCATTTACTCTGCTTGCAAAGAATACAGACACCGGTGTTACAAAGCAGAAGGATGTAAACGCTCGTATTCAGCAGATAGAAGAAGAAAGTAAAATGCTTCACGAAGCAAACCTTGCAATCTCAAATATTGCAAGTCAGACAAACCTTCTTGCCATGAACGCCGCAATCGAAGCCGCTCACGCCGGAGAAGCCGGAAAAGGCTTTGCGGTTGTTGCCGATGAAATCAGAAAACTTTCAGAAACTTCAAGCCAGCAGTCAAAGACTATCGGTTTGCAGCTGGGCAGCATTAAGGATTCAATTTCCAGTGTTGTTGTTGCTTCAACAGAAGCAAGCAGTGCATTTGCTATGGTTTCGGGCAAACTTTCGGAAACAGAACAGCTTGTTCAGCAGATTAAAGGTGCAATGGAAGAACAGCAGGAAGGAAGCCGCCAGATTACAGATGCCCTTCACAGAATGAATGACAGTACAGGCGAAGTTCGCCGTGCTTCAAAAGATATTTCTGCCAGAAACGAATTTATCCTGGATGAAATGCAGAAGTTGCGCTCTTCTTCAGAAACAATGCGTCAGGGCGTAGAAGAGATTTCTAATGGTGCTCATCGCATTGGAGAAAGCGGAACGGAACTGGCTCGTAACTCAAATGACGTGCGTGATGCAATTGAAGACATTTCTTCACAGATAAGCATGTTTAAAGTTTAGGTTTATTATAGAAAATTCTGTGCATATTTTTGTTTCAGAAAGAGTGAACTTCTGGAACAGAAAGCAGTGCACAGAATTTGAAAAAGTTTTTCATTGCTGACAAAATTCGGCATATTCTTCTTTTGCCAGAGCGAATTCACTGTCACCAAACAGAACAAGCGTAATCTCGTCAAAATCGTTCTTGTATTTCTTCATTGTTTCTATGGCAACTTTTATTGCTTCCGGCTTTGGATACATGTAAACGCCGGCAGAAATAAGCGGAAAGGCAATTGTCTTAATGCTGTTTTCCTTTGCAATGTTTAATGAATTTTCATAGCATGAAGTTAAAAGCGCTTCTGCCTCTGCCGGTGTATGTGAATAATAAATCGGACCGACAGTGTGAATTACAAATCTGGCCGGAAGTTTGTAGCCTTTTGTGATTTTTGCCTTGCCGGTTTTGCATCCGTTAAGCGTCCTGCATTCAGCAAGAAGTTCCGGTCCTGCAGCATGATGGATTGCGCCGTCAACTCCGCCACCACCCAAAAGACTTGAATTAGCTGCGTTTACAATGGCGTCGTAGCTTAAACGCGTTATGTCACCTTTAATTATTTTTATCTGTCCCATAGTTTTATTATAACATATGTATTTTGAAAAAAAATAGCTACCGGTCGATAAACGTCTGTCAAAATCGCCCGCTAGCGGGCTACATGCTGCGATGCCCTGGAACCATACAGTTTGCCGCTCACGCGGCAGCATCGCAGGATGTTTTTGCAGATGTTTCTCTCCCTCCCGCTATTTTTTTTCAATACATTGAAACTCTAAATTAGGTATATAAAAAATCCATTTTGCTCTTAAATTTATATTGCATTTTTCCGCTTATGACATATTGACTAAAAATGTCATAATAATTAGGCTTTAAAATACGTTTATATTGGTTTATAATAAAGCGACAGTTTTTAAAACTAATGTTTATAATTTTTATTCTATTAAATTGAGGTAAAAATGGCACAGCGACGGGTTGTGATTACAGGTCTGGGTGCAGTCAGTCCGGTTGGAAACAATGTAAAAGACAGTTGGGAAAATATAAAAGCAGGTAACAGCGGAGTTGATAAAATTTCTCTTTTTGATGCAGCTGATTATCCTGTTCAGATTGCTGCAGAAGTAAAAGGTTTTGACCTGGATTCTTATGGTGTAGACCGCAAGATGATGCGAAAAATGAACCGGCAGACTAAATTTCTGCTTGGAGCAAGTATAGAAGCTGTTACAGATGCCGGATATACAAAAGAAACAATCGGTAAAGAACATATCGGTATTTTTGACGGCGTTGGTGTCGGTTTAAATGAAGCTGTAGAAGCAGGATATAAAAAGTATGACGATCCTGCGGCCGGTGTAAACCGTCTTCCTCCACTTACCGCTCCTTTGGCTTTGAATAACGAAGCTGCAGCAAATGTAAGCATGTTCCTTGGAATTACAGGACCAAGCTGGACTCTTTCTACAGCATGTTCTTCTGGAACAGATGCAATTGGTCTTGCACTTGATATGATTCGCCTTGGCCGTGTAGATATGGCTCTTGCCGGCGGTTCCGATGCAAACATTACGGGCTTTAATATTGGCTGCTACCAGGTGCTTCAGGCCCTTACTTCAAGTTTTAATGACAATCCAAAAATTGCAAGCCGTCCTTTTGATAAAAATAGGAGCGGATTCGTAATGGGAGAAGGTGCTGCCGTTCTCGTTCTTGAAGAATTGAATCATGCAAAGGCACGCGGTGCTAAAATTTACGCTGAACTTGCAGGTTTTGGTGCAACAAGCGATGCCTATCACGTAACAGCACCGCGTGAAGACGGTTCTGGTGGTGCAGCTGCAATGCGCCTTGCCCTTGAAGATGCCGGCCTTACTCCGGATCAGATTCAGTACTATAACGCCCATGGAACTTCTACAAGCGCAAATGATACGGCAGAAACAAAGATGCTTAAGAGCGTGTTCGGTGAATATGCTTACAAGCTTCATGTTTCTTCTACAAAAAGCGAAACAGGTCACATGATTGGTGCTGCTGGCGCAATGGAAGCAGTTGTCTGTGTAAAGGCAATTGAAGAAGGTTTTGTTCCTCCTACAGCAAATCTTGATTACCCGGATATTGAACACGGCTGTGATCTTGATTACACCGCAAAAAAAGGCGTAAAAGCCGAAATTAAAGCCGCAGCAAGCTGTTCGCTGGGGTTCGGCGGGCATAATGGTTGTATCATTGTGAAAAAATATGAGGAATAGGAAACCTGCTTGCAGGTTGAGAAGTTCCCGGGTTTTAGGGCGGAGCCCTAGGCGAGGGGATAGCGAACAACGAAGTGTGAGCGAAGGGGAGGCTTCCCCTTCCTGGAAAATATATAAAAAGAGGTAAATAAAGATGGCAGTTATTAAACCAATGGTAAGAAGCAGTATGTGTATTAATGCTCATCCGGTTGGATGCGCAAAGGATACAGAACGTCAGATTGCTTACGTTAAGGCTCAGAAGGCTAAGCGTGGAATTAAGAGTGTAAAGGAAGGCGGAAACGGTCCTAAACTCGTTCTTGTATTGGGATGTTCTACAGGATACGGTCTTGCAAGCCGCATTTCTGCCGCTTTTGAATATGGTGCAGATACTCTTGGTGTTTCTTTTGAAAAAGAAGCTACAGAAACAAAATTCGGTACTCCTGGATGGTACAATAATCAGGCATTTGACCGCGCTGCAGCAAAAGAAGGTCTTTATTCAAAGACTTTCAGCGCAGATGCTTTTAGTCATGAAACACGCAAAATGATGATTGAAGAAATCAAAAAGACAGGAAAGAAAGTTGACCTTATCATTTACTCACTTGCTTCTCCTGTTCGTGTTGACCCGGATGTAATTGTAAATCAGGAAACTGGTGAACACCTTATGTATAAGTCTGTAATCAAACCAATCGGAAAAACGTATTCTGGTCTTGGTCTTGATATCATGACAAAAACTCTTAAGGAATCTGCTGCTGAACCTGCTACTGAAGAAGAAATTGCAAACACTGTAAAGGTTATGGGTGGTGAAGACTGGCAGCTTTGGATTGATGCTTTGAGCAATGCTGACGTTCTTGCTAAGGGATGCCGTACAGTTGCTTATTCTTATATTGGACCGAAATTGAGCCACGCTATTTACCGCGACGGTACAATCGGTCAGGCTAAAAAGCACCTTGAAGCTACGGCAAGAAACTTGAACAAGCAGCTTGGTGAAAAACTTGGCGGTGAAGCATATGTTTCTGTAAACAAGGGTCTTGTAACACGTTCTTCTGCAGTTATCCCTATCATTTCAATCTATCTTTCTATCCTCTTTAAGGTTATGAAGGCTAAGGGAACTCACGAAGGCTGTATTGAACAGATGGAACGCCTTTTTGCAGAACGCCTTTACACTGGCGACAACAACGGAGCCGGAAAAGTTCCTGTTGATGCAGAAAACCTTATCCGTATTGACGACTGGGAAATGGCAGACGATGTTCAGGCTGAAGTTGCAAAGCTTATGGACGGTGTAACAGAAGCTAACATTGCAGAACGCGGCGACCTTGAAGGCTACCGCCACGACTTCCTTAACATCAACGGTTTTGATGTTGAAGGTGTTGATTACGAGAAGGATATCACTGATTTTAGATCTTTGGACTAAGTTGATGTAATAAAAAAAGAGGAGCGGCTGAGCTCCTCTTTTTTTTAGGTGGAATTAATTTTCCTTCGTGACAGGAAGCACTTTTTTGTGGCTTCCCTTATCCTTTATCTTTTATCCCACTACCTGATTTTTTCCGTTCTGTTTTCCTTTGTAAAGGTTTTCATCAGCGGTTGTGAACAGAGATTCTGCCGTGCAGCCCGGAATATATGGCGCAATTCCTACAGTTGCGGTAATGCATATTTCATTATTTTTGTATTCAACAGTCTGAAATTCAATGTCTTTTCTGATTCGTTCCGCAACTTTCTGCGCAATTTCATGCGTTGACTTAAGAAGAACAAGAATTTCTTCTCCTCCCCAACGGAATACGAAATCGTGGCGCTTTACACCCTTGGAAATTGTTGCTGCGGCCATCTTAAGGATTTCATCACCGCATTCATGACCATACGTATCATTTACTTTTTTAAAGTTGTCCAAATCAAAAAGAAGCAGGGCAAAAGGTTCGTTTCTGAAAGCTGCTTTTTCCATTGCAGTGTTCATGTACGCAGTCAGACGACGCCTGTTTAAAAGATGTGTAAGCGTATCATAATTGATAAGTTCTGCAAGTTTATCCAGCGAAGCAATAAGAGCAATCAGTACAATAAGGAATATTAAAAGGCTGAAGAAAATAATTTCAGCATAATTTGTAAAAAAGTCCTTTAAAGTGTGCTTGTCAGTTTTAATTGAAAACTGGCTGGTTACATGGTTTATTTCTGCGGCAGGAATGGAAGCGATTACCCTGTTCAGCAAAGAAATCAGTGCAGAATTTTCTCTGTTTACTGCAAAACACGGAGAAGCTGTTTCCGGAAGCGTCATGATTCTTAGGTCCTTGTATCTGCGGTTTCCCAAAACCATATTGTTTGCCATGTATGTGTTAAAAACGGCGCCTGAAACTTCTTTTTTCATTACAGCTTTAAGGCAGGCTTCTGTAGTCGGAAATGTTTTAATAGGAATGGACGGGTAGTGCTTTTCCATGAACTGCTGGGCCTGGCTTTTTTCCGTAACAGCGACTTTTTTCATGAATGAATCAGCTGTTTTTGTGCTGAATACATAGCTCATCGGAATCGTCATTACAGTAAAAGAAAGGTGAATATTGTCTTTTTCAGCCGCATTCAGATCCTGAATTGCTGGAAATGCAAGATCTACGTCATTTTCCGCAAGCGCAGTCATAAGATCTTTGTAAGAATTAAAAAATTTATAATCGATAGAAAAAAGTTCATCGTCATAAATAAAATTCAGGTAATCCATAAGGTAGTTCACAAGACCTTCTGCTCTTTGAGTTGTTTTGTTAAAATTTGAAACAGGAAGACTGTTGTTCAGTGAGCCGACAGTAATGCGTTTGTTAAAGAAAAACCATTCTTCGCTCTGTTTTGAAAGACGTTTGGAAAGCGGCGGGCCGACAAAATATTTAGCCCAAAGAATGCTGTTGTAGTACGGGTTAGTCATGTAGATTTCGTTAAGCGCGTAGTTCAGCTCGTCTAAAAGATCATGGCGGTTTTTGTTTACGGCAATATAAAATTCTGCTTCCCCGATCTTTGCAACCGGTTCCCATGAATGGTCTGCAACAGTATCAATAGTCAGATAAAGATCGTAAATATGGTTGTTAAAATCCCTTTCAATATCAGTGTCGTAGGTAAATTCATGAATTTCAGGAGTTAATCCACGTTTTTTCAGCCAGTTTTTGCACAGATTGTACTGATAGGAACCTTTTAGAAGTGCAAGTTTCATGTTGCTTATTTTAGAAAGGTCGTTTATATCAATGTAATTTTTCTTCTGGTTTGCATAAAGATAATAAGATTCCGTTCCCATTGCATATTCAGGGTACAGAATTTCATTTTCGCGGGTATTGCAGTAAGAAACATCCGGAAGAATGTCAATTTCGCCTTTTAAAAGTTTTGCATAAAGATCATCAAAATATCCGTAAACGTATTCGTAGTCCCAGCCTGTATAGGAAGAAATTGTCTGAAGGTATTCATATGCATAGCCGCTCTTTGGATCTTCTTCCGAAAATCCAGACATAAAATTTCCGCTGTCAATGTAATATCCGACTTTTACTGTATTTGAATAAGCGAAAAAACAAAGAAAAAGAATTGTCATGCAGAAAATAAACTTTCTCATGCCTACTATTATCGGTCTAAAATTGCAATAAATAAAGTGTAAAATAAAATTTATAATTGAAGAAAACTGAAATTTTACAAAGCATGGATGCCGAGTTTTTGAAAGATAATAAAAATAATGGCGCGAAGGAGAGTAAATGGCTGCAAAAACATTCTGTTGTGCTGCCGCGTGAGCGGCAAACTGTATGGTTCCAAGGCACATCAGCATGTAGCATGCTAGCGTGCGGTTTTGCCAGACCTTTACTCGACTGGGAGATTTTTTTATTTCAGTATAAATTACCCCTGCATCCAGACTTATCTGAAAATCTACAAAACTGCTGAAACTATAAAGAAAATCTGATATTATTTCCGCATGAACATTTACTTTATGCGTCACGGAGAAACAGACTGGAACTCAATCAGAAAAATTCAGGGTTCAACAGACATTCCTTTAAATCAGAACGGCATAGACCTCGCAGAAAAAGTTTCCAGGGCAGTTTATGAAAAGGGCCTTGTTTTTGATGTAGTCTATTCAAGCCCGCTTCAGCGCGCCCTAAAAACCGCACAGATCATGACTTCCCATTATGATGTAGAAATAAAAATCGACCCGCGCATAAAGGAATTTCTGTTCGGTCAGGCAGAAGGTGTTACTTATGATGAACTCAGGGTGAACCCAAAATTTTCTTCCCTGAAAAACTGGTTTTTAGACCCAGCAAACTATCATGCAGAACTCGGTGCAGAAAGCTATGAAGATTTCTTCGGCCGTATCAACGATTTTCTAGAAACAGAAATAAAACCTCTTGAAGGAAAAGCAGAAAATGTCCTTATCGTATGCCACGGCGGCGTAGTCCGCGGACTTTTCAAAGTCATGTGCGGCTGGTCAATCGAACATTTTGCCCAGGTTAAAATTCCAAACTGCGGTCTCAATCTTGTTTCTTTGAAAGACGGAAAGTATTCCATGGTATATTCTGCAAAAGAACTTTGATTTTGTGCTTTTCACTATCCGGTAGTTGCGTTATAATTTGAAAAATTTTTGTGGAGATCAATGGTATGTTAAAAGGTCGTCATCTTATAGAACCTGGTGATTTGACAGTTTCAGAAATCGATGAAATTTGTTCATTGGCAGAACAGATGAATGTTGATCCTGTTTCGTTTCAAGATGTGTGTCGCGGGAAAATTCTTGCGACACTTTTTTTTGAGCCGAGTACAAGAACCCGACTTTCATTTGAGGCAGCCATGCTGCACATGGGAGGCACTGTAGAAGGATTTGCAGATGCTTCTGTTACTTCTGGAACAAAAGGAGAAACCCTCGCGGATACAATACGCGTTGTATCTTCATACGTAGACGTAATAGCAATGAGAAATCCTAAAGAGGGAGCCGCATTGCTGGCAAGTAAGTATTCAGCCGTACCAATCATTAATGCAGGAGACGGCGGACACAGTCACCCTACGCAGACTCTTACAGACCTGGTTACAATCCGCAGGCTTATGGGTGACTATCAGGGACTTACAGTAGGTTTTTGTGGCGACCTTAAATTCGGACGCACAGTTCACAGCCTTACACAGGCAATGAGCCGCTACAAGGGAAATAAGTTTGTTTTTATCAGTCCAAAGGAACTTTGCATGCCGGATTACATGATAAAACAGCTTGAAGCAAACGGAATTTCGTATTCAACCGCAGAACGCCTTGAAGATGTAATGGGCGAACTTGATGTTCTTTACATGACCCGCGTTCAGAAAGAACGATTCTTCAACGAACAGGATTATATCCGCCTTAAGGACAGCTATATTCTTGACCGCGAAAAAATGAAGCTTGCTAAGCAGAGGATGATAGTCCTGCACCCGCTTCCGCGCGTAAACGAAATCTCTCCGGAAGTAGATGAAGATCCGCGTGCAGCTTACTTCAAGCAGGTTAAATTCGGTATGTATGCGCGAATGGCACTTATGGCAAAACTTACCGGTGCGCTGTAATTAAGGGAGGAAACAATGTTAAATGTAGATACAATAAAAAACGGTCTTGTAATTGACCATATCAGGGCGGGATCCGGCTGGCGTATTTTTCAGTGGCTCGGACTTGATAAGTCTCCTTGCTGTTCAGCCCTGATTATGAACGTTCCGTCAAAAAAAACAGGAAAAAAAGACATAATCAAAATCGAAAACGTAATGGATATTGATTTTTCGGTTCTTGGATTTATTGATCCGAATATAAGCGTAAACATCATTAAAGATGAAAAAATTGTCCGCAAAATCAATATGGAACTTCCAACCCGCGTACAGAATGTTTTTAAGTGCAAGAATCCGCGCTGCATTACTGTTACGGAACATTATGTAAAGCCTAATTTTATCCTTGTAGATAAAGAAAATGCGCTTTACCGCTGTGAATATTGCGACACTCTTTATAAAGCAGGAGAAACTCCTGTTACAGTAGAAAATAACTAAACCTGATTTGATTGATGATACGGAGCTGTCCTAGAAGTAATAAAAGCCAGTGGTTGCCTAATAAAAGCCAATGGTTGTCTAATAAAAGCGGTGGTTGCCTAATAAAAGCGGTGGTTGAGGCTCTCGAAACCACCTTATTTCGACAGTTCCTTTATATTGGAGAAAAAAAATGTCAAAGGCTCTTGTAATCTATAATGCCAGGCTTCTTGATGAGAACTGTGATTCTCCGGGATGCATTCTTGTTGTAGAAGGAAAAATACGCGCTGTTTTTCAGGGATATTTTACTGATACTGGAACAACCCGGGCGCTTGCGGAATCTGTTCTAAAGGAAGATGGCTCTGACGAAGGAGCAAAAATCGAAATGTTTGATGCACAGGGGCTTACAGTAACGCCTGCATTCATAGACATGCACGTTCATTTCCGCGACCCTGGCCTTACTCAAAAAGAAGATTTGAATTCCGGCCTTCATGCCGCTATTGCCGGCGGTTACGGAACCGTTGTCTGTATGCCTAATACTTCTCCGGTTGTTTCTTCATATGAAGCGGCAATGGATGTAAGACGTCGTGCTGCAGCAATAGGACTTGCAAATGTGTTCCAATCTGTAAGCATAACAGAAAATTTTGAAGGCAAGTCAGTTGAGCATTTGAAATCCCTTGTAAAAGAAGATGTTCCGCTCATCACAGAAGACGGCCATGAAGTTGCTTCCAGTGCATTAATGCTCGAAGGGATGAAGGCAGCCGCAGAAAAAAATATTATAGTTTCCTGCCATTGCGAAGATCCTGATCTTGCCGCAGCAGCCCGTCCACACAGGCAGCACGCGCTCAGCATAATGGAAAAATGGCATCTTCCGGCATGGGGCGGTTCCGCTTCAGATTCAGATGACATTCCGCCGGAAGTAATCCAGGAAATAGACGAATCAATAACAAAAGCAAATGAACTGCTTCAGATGGCAGAAGATATCTGTACAGAACGAAATATTCAGATTGCACGCCAGGCCGGATGTCACGTTCACATGTGCCATGTAAGCACAGTTGGTGCAATAGAAGCAATCCGCCGCGCAAAAGAAGAACTTTCCGATGAAGCCGCTGATTTTTACACAGGAATGGCAGATGCAGCTTACGAAGCTTCCCGCGACAACGTAGAATTTTCCCCTGTTCCTGCAGTTGAACACGGTTTCTCAGTTACCTGCGAAGTAACTCCTCATCACATAGCTCTTACAGGAACAGAAGAGCCGGATATCCGCGCATTTGTAAATCCTCCGCTCCGAAGCGAAGAAGACCGCCTCTTTATAATTGACGCAATCCGCGACGGCACAGTTGACTGCATTGCAACCGATCATGCACCTCACACTCTTGAAGATAAGGCAAAAGGTGCGCCGGGCTTTACAGGAATAGAAACAAGTTACGGAGTCTGCAACACAGTTCTTGTAAAAGAAGGCCAGATTTCTGCAAGACGTCTTTCCCAGCTCATGTCATCAAATCCTGCAAGAATACTCGGATTGAATAAAGGCCTCTTAAAAACCGGCTACGATGCTGATTTGACCGTAGTAAATCCGGACGAGCAGTGGACAGTCGATTCAAAACTTTTCTGCAGCAAAGGAAAAGCAACTCCGTTTGACGGCAAAAAACTTTACGGTCGCGTAAAAGCAGTTTTCATAAACGGAAGGAATGTCTTTCAAAAATAATAAAAAGCTGTAGCAGTCGCTCCGAAGAAATATTTTTGATTTTTTTTTCGGGGCGAAATTCCTCCGCAAACCGGCTGTCCAGGGCTACCCTCACGGTCGGTGCCTCTCTTTCGTTCGGCACGCGCTCCGCGCCCCTTCCCATCCGGCGCCGGTTGTTTCAAAAGAACAATTCACCCGCAAAAAAAAATCCGCGGCGGTTAAGACCGCCGCCCGTAAAAGCGCCGGTGTCCGCGCGTTAATACGCGCTTCCATCCGGCGCCGGTTGTTTCAAAAAAAACGATTCATCCGCAAAAAAAAGTCTGCGGCGGTTGAGGCTCTCGAAACCGCTGTATTTTTAATTATTTTATTTCTATATCACATAATAAATTATCTAAAAAAGAATAAAAAATATAAAAAAAATCAAAAAATTTTAAAATAATCCTTGACTCTTTTTTAAAGTGAGTATATATTCTTTATCACCGTCGCACGACAGTGTGACACAAAAACAAAAGTTGTTTGACATATCAGGGAAGGAAAGAAAGACAGAACAAAATAAGGTTCGTACAGGTCGTGGTCCTGAGCAATAGGACGGCGA
>JAXJSC010000004.1:0-14185 GCA_036310305.1 Treponema sp.
AACCTTATACGATATTCCTATTCTAGCACCTGATTTAGATTCTCAACATAAAATAGGTGATTTATTATCTAAAATAGATCGAAAGATTTCTGTTAATCGTGAGATAAACAGGAATTTAGAAGAGTTAGCTAAACAGATTTACGATTACTGGTTTTTACAGTTTGATTTTCCAAACGAAGATGGTAAACCGTACAAATCTTCTGGTGGTAAAATGGTATGGAATGAAATTTTGAAACGAGATATTCCAGCTGGATGGAATTGTTTTGAAATGCAAAACATATGTAATATAAGTCGAGGAGCTTCTCCTAGACCAATTGAAGCCTATATGGATACAACAAATACTGGTATACCATGGATAAAAATTTCTGATGCAACAGAAGATATAGAAAGCCCGTATTTACTGAAAATAAAAGATTGTATTATTCCAGAAGGAAAAGAGAAAAGTGTAAGTGTAAAGCCAGATACACTGATAGTATCTAATAGCGCTACTCCTGGCATACCAAAATTTGTAGAGTTAAATGCATGTGTACATGATGGTTGGCTTGTTTTAGATAAATATGACTCATATTATAAATATTATCTTTTCTATGTTATTAAAATGGTAAGATATAATTTGCTGTATCTCGCATCTGGAAGTATTTTTAAAAATTTGAAAACCGATTATTTAAAAACATTACCAACATTAGTTCCTGATATAAAAATACTGCAGAGATTTGACGAAAAAATAGAAAGAATTATGAAACATATTCTTAAAACCGAAAGGGAGATAAATGAATTAATAGAACTTCGGGATAATCTTCTTCCACTCCTAATGAACGGACAAGTTACGCTAAATTCCTGTTTATCTCACGATTGATTGCAATTTTGTTATCAATTGAATAAAGCATAGCAGAAACTTTTTTCTGAATCTCAATTGAAGGAAGATTAACTGTTAGATTGTAATAGCTGTCGAAGGTCATACTTGGAACACCTGTACCAGAATCAAGATTTGACAAATTCAGAAGTTTCAAATAATTGTACAGATAAAATGCATCGGTCAAATCTTGATTTACTTCTGTATAATAAAGTGTGTCAACAGTCCAAAAAGGTTTATCTGAGAATTGTATATTGTTAAGCGTGCCTTTTCTAGGAAGTAAAACACTTGGCTTATCATATAGAAAAGTGTCCACATACCGCATTACGCCACCGCTGCCTAAAACAGGATAGATACCATCTTGGAGCTGCTTATGGTCTTTTCCATTTTTTATTGTAATCAAATCTCGCAATTTGTATTTCTTCAATTCCATGTTTAATTCACCATTTCTCAGTTTTTAAACGTATCGATTTCACTACGTTTTACTATCCCAAATATTTTCTGTGGCTCAGTTTTACATTTTGTTGATCTACTTGAGCATATCTCATTGTGGTATCAATTTTTGCATGCCCTAAAAGCCGCTGAACTTGTTCAACAGGCATTCCGCGATTTATTGCTTCTGTGGCCATTGTTCGCCTAAATCTATGTGGATGTACTTTGTTAATATTAGCACATTTCCCAAGCCTTCTCAACGTAGATTCAACTCCGCTTATCGAAAGTCGATTATACGGAGCCTTTTGTTGAACGAATAAAGCCGGGCAATCATCAGTTCTGGACTCTAAGTATTCTCTTAAGTGCAGTTTTGCACTGGCATTAAAATAAACCTCACGTTCTTTTGCACCTTTTCCAATTACGATAGTTTGTCGCTGTTCAAAATCGATGTCTGATTTATTCAACTTTACGAGCTCACCAACACGTATTCCTGTAGATTCAAGAAGGTCTACAAGAGCTTTGCTTCGTACATCCTTGCATTTATCACGCAAAATCACCATATTTTCATCAGTAAAGACTTTTTGAACTGTTATATCTTGTTTTACTTTATGAATCTTTCGCATCGGACTTTTCAAAATCAAATCCTCATTCTCAAGCCATGAAAAAAAAGTAGAAAAAATACGTCTGTTATTATCGATAGTCATTTTTGAAACCTGTCTTGTAGTCTGAAAATTTGAAAGATACTTTCTTATATCTTCAGAAGTAATTTCAGCTGCTGGTTTATTTGTAGATTTAAATAATTTATCTAGGGTGGATTTATAATATCCTAATGTTTTCTCAGAACAACCTTCAAGCTTTTTTGCCTGAATAAAGTCTTCTAACAATAAATCTAATTTTGATTCTGTTTTCTGCGTTTTACAAATCGAATACTCATCTAGAATTCCATCCAAAATTCTGCATACTCGAGTTACCTGTTCATTGTCCAAAGATTTACAAAGTTTTGATTGAAAACTTTGTAATATCTGCATTTTAGCATCCATGTTACATACTCCTTCACCTCCCCTATAGTAAATTTAGTAAAAAGAAAGAAGTGATGCGCAAATAAACAGGAATTTAGAAGAGCTGGCCAAGCAAATTTACGATTATTGGTTTGTACAGTTTGATTTTCCAAATGAGGAAGGAAAGCCTTATAAATCTTCTGGCGGGAAGATGGTTTGGAATGAGACTTTGAAGAGGGAAATTCCGGCTGGATGGAAAAATGGAGTTCTGTCAAATATTGCATATATTACAATGGGGCAATCTCCAGAAGGTTCTTCCTATAATGAAGATGGAATTGGAACAATTTTCTATCAAGGCAGCACAGATTTTGGAATCAGATTTCCAAATGTTAGAATGTACACAACAAAACCAACTCGCTTTGCAAAAATCGGAGACATTTTAATGAGTGTTCGTGCACCAGTAGGGGCAATGAATATCGCAAATTCAGACTGTTGTATTGGTCGTGGTTTATCAGCTATGAATTCTAAGATCGGTTCTATCACACATTTGTATTATACGATGGATTATTTTAGACACACATTTGAAAACAAAAATGCTGTAGGAACGACTTTTGGCTCAATAACAAAAGATGAACTATATAATTTACCCGTTGTTATTCCCTTAAAAGAAGTGATTTCTGCGTTTAATGTAAAAACAATCTATATTTTTAATCAGCAGCTTTCAACTTCCAAAGAAATCCAAGAACTCACAGCCTTGCGCAACAGCCTTCTCCCACTCTTGATGAACGGACAAGTTACGCTAAATTCCTGTTTATCTCTAATTATTAGAATTCAGGATTCGTACATACCAAAATACCAAAGAATCTAGTTCTTATAATTATTTTCCATTATATTTGAATCATGAAAAAAATAGTCATTTCTCTAAGTATTTGCTGTACATGTGCAATTATTTGTGTTATCGCAATTATTTATTTTCATGGTTTTTATCCACCTACAATAAACAAAATTCAAATAGCAAGTTTTTGGGTAGATTTATTGATTGGAGTAGCTACTGTAATTTCTACAATAGGGGCATTTTTTATTGCCATCAGATCTCCATATTGGATTCAAAATGCAAATAAAACCGAAATTGATTTATCAATTAATAACTCTTTTCCGTATAGAAATAAAACAGAAGTTAAAGAAATTAATATAGCAATAAATAATGAATTATTACCCAATGGAGATGGAACTTATGAACTATATGAAAAAAGAACAACGAGAGATTATTATTATCCTACTTTCTTTTATAGGTTAAAAATTGAGAATATCACACCTAGACCAGCATCTAATGTACAAGTTTACCTTGAACATTTAAGACGAAGGGGAAGTCTCGAAGATTTAGAGAATTTTTTACCAATGTTTCTAAAATGGTCATATACACAGAAAATTCAAAGTGATAAAATTATACAAGGGATGGGAAGGTATTGTGACTTCTTTCATATTTGCAAACACAAAAAAAATTTGCAATTTGATTGCGAAGACAATATGGCTACAAATGATATGATAAACAATACTATCTCAGAACCTGGCGAATATGAAATCACATTGCTTCTTGGTGCTGAAAATTCAAAAACAATAAAAAGATATCTCATCAATTTAAACTATAACCAACATTGGGATTCTGATAATTTAGATAATAATCCATGCGATATTATTACTAACATAAGTGTAAAAGAAATCTAATCAAGCTAAAAAAAGATTTTTCTCTTAAAAATATCAACTATATACTTTTCTTGTCACTAATATAGATAATTTATTATATTTAAATTAGGAGTCTTTATGAAGAAAATTATATTCTGTGATATTCCTATGAAGAGTAATCTCAAGCCAATGGTTTACAAAGGAACTGGTAATGCAAATTCCAAATATGACCAGCCTGTTATTTATCCAATTAACGCCATTCTTGCAGATACAATTTCAAAACAAGATGAAATTAAAGTAGTTCTGCTAAGAACAGAAAACGCCACTGAGAACAACCAGAAAAATAGTGATTTATTTATTAATGAACTGAATTCCATCAATTCAAAAATTGGTGCGAAAATCACTTATGATATATTGGATTCAGAATTCAAGGAAACAAAGAATAATCATGAACTCAGACTAAAACAGATGATTGATAAAATAGATGACAACTCTCAACTATTTGCAGATATAACATATGGCCCAAAACCTTTGCCAATGGTTCTTATGTGCGTTCTTTCTTTTGCAGAAAAATTTTTGAACTGTGATGTAAAATCTGTTGTTTATGGAAAAGTTAACTTCACAGGTGAAAATATATCAAACCCGGAACTTTATGATGTAACTTCTCTTTACTATCTCAATAATCTGACCAGTTCAATGGTTGCAAAAGACAGTAAAGATGCCAGAAAAGCTTTGGACGAATTCTTTGCATTATAGGAAGCAAAATGGAAAGCAGAAAGTCCAAAGAAGAATATGAAAACAAAATACTCTCAATATTTACGGACATCTCAAATTTCCAGGATAAAAATTCTATAGAATTTCAAAAATTGATTCAGAAAATATATACGCCAATTTGGAAATGGACACTCCTTTGTTTTGACGAAGATGATGTACGAAATGCTGGAATAGAAATATTTCATTGTATAAAAAGATGCATCCTAAATTATCAAGAAGCAGAAAATCATTCTTTTATTGGCTTTTTATACACATATCTTAAAACAGAAATCAAACACAAAAAACAGCGTGGAGAAGTTTCAGAACTCAGAGTGTGCAGCCGGGAAGACTATAATAAGGCTATAAAACTTATTAAATCTGCAGAACAGATGGGTAAGAATCCAAATAATCAAAATGTTCAGGAATGGCTGGCAAAACAATCTGATTTAACGGTAGAGCAAGTAAAAGACCTTGTACTAAAGTATTATCAATCTCAAACTGTTGAAGAAACTTCTGCCTCGTGTTCTTCTGATAGTGATTCTCCTGTATCTATTTTTGATACTGATTCAGTAAGAAACAATCATCCATCACCAGAAGCCATACTTATTTCTTTGGAAGATGTATCTAATACTTTAAATATTATTGAGGACGAATTTAATTTATGCCAGACCAGACAGAAAGTTTATCTGGCAAGTTTTATTACTCTCAGAACGATTACAGCTTTAGAAACCAAATATGAAGTTGAACAGATATATGAAATGCTCAAGATGCGCTCTTTTGCTGAACCTTCATTGCTCGAGTATTTATTTACAAAAAAAGAACTGCCTTCTCAAAAAGAGTTATGTGAAAAGTTCAACAAAGACGAAGGTTATATTAGCAACAGAATAAAAGAATTTTTCGAAAAAGTTCAGAACAAAATATCAAGTACTTAAATAAATGTGACTATATTATGTGAATAAATAAATGCTGTATCGGAGGTAAAAAGTTATGGCAACAAATAAACACGACAGGATTGAGAAACTTTTAGATGTTTTAGGCTCAGGCTTATATGAAAAGGAAACTGCTGTAAAATTAGGATTACTTACAGCATTGGCCGGAGAAAGTATGTTTATGCTTGGAGCACCAGGTTGTGCAAAAAGTATGATAACTCGAAGAATAAAGGAAGCTTTCAAAGCAGATGATAAAGATGGCGTAAAGTATTTTGAAACTTTATTGAATCAGTTCACAACTCCAGAAGAAGTTTTTGGAAACATTTCTCTCAAAGCATTAAATGGTCAATTTATTGATGAAAATGGCAAAAAGATTGAAAAAGAAGAATATCGCAGATTAACAGAGGGTATGCTTCCTGAAGCCGATATTGCCTTCCTCGATGAGATCTGGAAAGCAAGCCCTGCAATTTTGAATACCCTTCTTACTATTGTAAATGAAAGAAAATTCCATAATGGCAGCAAGGTTATGAATGTTCCTCTTAAAGCCTTGTTTGCTGCTTCAAATGAACTTCCTGCTAAAGGGAAAGGTCTTGAAGCACTCTATGACCGTTTTATCTTTAGACTTCCTGTTGATTTCATAAAGAATGAAGATGACTTTTTTGAAATGATAGATCAGCCAGCTCATGAAGAATTCAAACTCAATGAGGAAGATAAAAAGCTTCTCATCTCTAATACAGAATTAAAAGAATGGGCTAAAGAAATTGATAAAGTCACTCTCTCAGAAGTTTCAAAACAAGTTATAAGTGCCATTCGTAAGGAAATGACTTTGTTGAATGATGGCATGTCTGACGAAGATAAAAAGAACGGAGAACTCTTTGAAATCGGAGACCGCCGCTGGAAGAAAATAGCCCACATTCTTAAAACATCTGCTTTCTTGAATGACAGAAATGAAGTTGATTTGATGGATTGTTCTCTTATTGAAAACTGTATCTGGGGAACTGAGAAACAGCAGAAGAAGGCAAAAGAAATTGTTGAGAAGTGCCTTAAAGAAAATGGTATTCCATGTGATTCAGCTATAGAAGATATTCAGGAACAGATTGAAGAATTTACCGCTAAAGTTGATGAAGAATGGTTTGAAGAAGTAACTGAACCAGAATCAGACAAAATAGTGACTATCGATAATCAGAAATGTTTTGAATGTACAAGAAATGGAACTTCAGAAATATGGTTTGTCTCTGTAGGTAAAGGTAAACATGATCAGTGGGGATATGGTTATCATGATGTTTATGATGCAAATGGCAATCATAGAGCAAATAATGATTACAGTAGAAATGATAATACAATAAGATGTAATTGGAATTTTACTGTAAATAAAAATCCAGCAAAAACTTATACTGAAGCAAAAAAACTTACGGATATTTCGCATTCAACTTTACAGAAGATTTTTACAAAAAATAATTATACTCCAATCAGTAATTTCATTAAAAATGAAATTGATAAATTGAAAGAACAAAAAGCGAAAGATGCTGTACCATTCAAAGCAAACCTTTTTGCAGACCAAAGCTATAATACAAGTATTACTTCAAAAATTGATGACTCAATAAAAGACCTTGAAGATAAACAGGTTGAATTGGATAAGCAAAAGGATCGTTATTATAGTGATGACCTTGAACCAGAATTATCTGTTGGTGATATAATCCTTAACGATGGAAGTATTTTTACTGCAAAGGAAATTAAAAATCTTTCTGATGAACAGAAAGAAAATGTAATTGCAGTTGTTTGTATTGCAGATGAATCAAAATATGCCATTGGAGTAAACCAGTACAGTAAGAAATGGACTGAGATGAAACAGTGCTGCATTGATTATAGTACTAAGGTCGCAGATGATTATTCAAAGGGCTGGATTGTTCCAAAAATCGAACTGTTACACAAAATTTGGGAAAACAGAGATGTCATCAATAAATCATTGAAAGCTGTAAATGGAGATACCTTAGAAAAAAAAGCATACTGGTCTTATTCAGAAAATGAAGAAAAAACAGCTGCCTATTTCCAATATTTTGATGAAAGTGGTAATCCAGATTATACAACAAAGGATCATGAATATACTGTATGTATTATTCGTGATTGGCGAAAATTTTAAGATTTGAAATATGAACAAAGAACTTAGCATACAGGATAGAATTTCTATCCTGCAGCAAAAGTATCCTAATGGAATATCAGATGTATCTGCTCTTTCTGAAGAACAGAAAGCCTGGTTACAGATAACAATCCAAGCTATATCGAATTGTAAAGAGTTTATGCTTGTATCAAATCTCCAAAGAATACACAACAGACTGATTCATTCTTTGGAGGATATTCCAGATAAAGAACTTCAGGAAATGGCTTCATATATTTTTAATAATATTGATGAAATAAAAGCATACAAAAAGGGTTAGCAAAATGGGGAAGAGAGAAAAGCAGTCTAGAAAATATTGTCATAAAGCACTTACACCTATTAGAGCTATAATGGAAAAATATCCAGATGGAATCAAAGATATTCATTCTATCTCTGAAGAAGCTCGTGCACTAATTCAAATAAAAGTTCAGCAATTCAGAGAATGTATTAAAAAGGTCTATTTTTCAAACAAACCAGTTTGGTGGGAAGCAATGCGCATCTCGAGAAATAAAATAGCACATCAGGAAGAAGATTTATCTGATTCAGTTCTGACTTCAATACTCTCAACCGTATCATCAAATCTTTCCAAGATAGAATACGATTTGCTCGCTAATATAAAACGTTACCGACAAGATTCAAAGAAAAAACGTCGCTTTGAAAATCTTACATCATCAGCATTAGGTTCCGAATCTGAAAAGAAACAGTTTGTTGATGCAATGGAAGAATATACAAATCCAAATATTCCAGAAGATGTTAGAATTGAGTTTCCAAAGAATAAGTACACAGAACTCGGAGCTTCAATTCTCAAAGAAATTTCTTCACAAAACAATATTTTGGAATATGAAAGAAAGCATACAGGACTTTCAGAAAATATTCAGACTGACATTCTTGAATGGCTTGAGAAAGTAAATAAATACTTAGTGAAAGAAGATCCTTTCAGAGAAGAGGCGATTTTTATTGAACAGCAAAAACTTCAAGCCACAGAAAATATTGCAAGTGATCTTATAAAAGACTCTTCAAAGATGGAATATCACTATAAACGGCTTCCATCTATAAGTGATTCGAAAAGAGGTGCTATCGAAGCAAGTACTGTAAATTTTGACTTTTATCATAATCAGTTCGTAAAAGAGGCCAAGCTGGTAAAGTCTAAGAACGAAAAAGGTGATGAAGTTGAATTGCTCAAATGGAAATCTGCTGATAAGCTGGAAATCCTTAAAAGAAATATCATTTTGGATTTAGAGCAAAATCTTGTTGATAGAAAATCAAAATGGGAACTAGCACAGATTGATTCAATGCGAAAAGAATTCTTAGAAAAGCTTTATTCAAAAATCTATAAGTTTATGAAGCTTGAAAGTCTTCTGTTGCCTTTTATCAAGAATCTTGGACGATTGTGGGATTTAAGCGAAGGAACTTTTGAAACTAGTGGATTTGAAATTCTAGACACTTTTGCAAAGTTACTTGAGAATGATGAATCCTTAAAAGAATTAGCTGACCTTTTAGGAAAACAAACTCGTGCTCAAATCTCTTATGAAAAAAAGTTACGCGATAAAGTAGTTATAAAATCCAGTTGGCAGCCTAAACATGCATATAAAGGTGAAATAAGCGGTCTTCGTTTTTCCAATGATATTTCCTCGGTTTTACCAAGCGAATTATCTTTGATGAATAATCCGGCCGCAAATAAACTTTTTCAATTGAAGTTCGCACAGAAACAACTCTTATCGTATGACTATCAGCGAATGGAAGAAGAACAAGAAGAATCAAAAGAAAAAGAGGAGACAACTGTAGAAAAGAAAGAGCCCAAAGGTCCGATAATTATCTGCGTTGATACAAGCGGTTCTATGCATGGAACTCCTGAGAATATTGCAAAGACTATAACCTTTGCACTCTCAAAGATTGCTATTGAAGAAGAAAGAAAGTGCTACCTGATTTCATTCTCAACAAGCATTGAAACTCTTGATCTTACAGATTTTTCAGCTAACCCAATTGGCAAGCTTGTTCAATTCCTTAGAATGTCATTTCATGGTGGAACAGATGCAACACCAGCACTTAAACATGCTGTAAAAATGCTTTCAGAAAACGAATGGAAAAATGCTGATGTTCTGATGATATCTGACTTTGTAATGCAGTCATTGGATAACGACATAAAGACACAAATAGAATCTTCACAGAAAGATAATACAAACTTCCACAGTTTGGTAATTGGTAGTTCTGGAAACAATGCAGCAATAAATTGCTTTAATCATAACTGGGTTTATGATGTAAACAATCCTCAAGCTAACAGACATCTTGTAGAACAGATTCATGAAATCAAAATGCATGATTCAGTAGCTATTGTCTGAATTGGGATAAAACATATTTTTACTTAAATTATTACCAAATTTGAGCAGTGGCCGTCGGGTATTTTCGTCAAAAACCCGGAGGTTGCTGCTTATTTTTAATACGAGTTTAAGTAACAAAATTTAATGGAAATCTATACCAAACATATCAAAACTATTGCTATTATTTTGAATATTTCGCAGGCGGAATTTTTTCATCCCTTGGAGCCCAGAATTTAAGGCGGAAAGATACTACAGTTCCGCCCTCTGCAATTAAGGAAAAACATTAAGTAAAATTAATTTTTTTCTGAAAAAATCTGAAGCGTTTTGAATTGCATATATAGTAGAAACGTGCTAAAATTCAAATAAATAAGACAAATAAGAGTAATTTGAAGCGGGAAAGAGCTCCCAAGTGCCCCCTCATAACCCGGAGGCCGCAGGTTCGAGTCCTGCCCCCGCTATAATCTGAAGCACTTGGAGATTTCCGAGTGCTTTTTTGTTTAACGAATAATTTTAGAAAACTCTGAACAGGACTCGAAACGGAGTGAGCGACCTGAAAATTGCGAAAACTTGGAGCAATTTTTAGGTAAGTTGCCAGGGATGGCAACTTAGCGAACGCAGGCGTCGTGGAAGGAGCGGACACGATGTCCGCGACTGTAACGGCGAGTCCTGCCCCCGCTAAAACAGAAACGCTTGCAAGAGATTGCGAGCGTTTTTTAATTTTAAATCAAACTGGCAATAATTCAACTCAGGACTCGAAGCGAAACGAACGCCGACCGAATAGGGAGGAAAAGGCGACAGGATGTCGCCGTCAGTGAGTGCAGCCGGGGTGGAAAGCGTAGGCATGGATGCCGAAGCTTGTAACCCCGAGTCCTGCCCCCCCGCCCTCATTATACTGCTAAGTCTATATGTTATATAGAGTTAGTGCTACTACCAATCCTAATTAGTAAGGCTTGGCGTAGATAATTCACTGATTTTATGCAACGGTTTTATGCAACGGTTTTATGCAACCGCTGTGAAAGGACTTAAGTGAGGTTTTCTATGGCTAAGCCTTTTGCTTTTTCTACCAAACGAGCTGGTGGAAACATCTACGTTCAATTCGCTCTTCCTGATGGAGGACGAACCTTCCAAAAAAGCACTGGTACTTCCAATCGAAAAGAAGCAGAAAAGATTGCAATGGAATGGCTTGTAAACGGCAATATTCCTGAGCGCATCAACAGTGCAAAACCTGTGAAAGCCGTGTCCGCCTTTACTGGCTCCCTGCCCTAAAAGGAAAGTTCATCTGATGAAGCAATCGGGCGGCAGCTTAATAAGTCGGCTCGTTAGGTATGCAAAATGCGCGAGATTGCTAAGAAAGCGGATGTGGCACTTCTTGAGAAAATTCAGAACGGAACTGTTTCGATAAACAAAGCTTATGAGATGATTAAGGCTGCTGAAGCAAGAAAGAAAGCCGGAGAAATTGAAGTTCCTGCTGAAACTTCATCTAACACAGGGAAAGGTATTAATCAGGATTCTTTCAAGTTGGGAGTTTTATTTGTTCTTTCTGAACTCGAAAAAGGCCACAAGAAAGGTCAGATTCTGAAGGATAAGAGAATTGCTAAACTGGATCTTGGCGGGTTGAATCTTTCTGAAGAATATGCGTCGAGAATATCACAGAGGTTTGGAATTGCGTAATTATATCTCTCTCCATACGTTTTCATGAGAATTATGCATGGAGAAAGAAATAAATCGAATTAAACTATTTTTTTTATTATAATATATTTAACTTTGTCGAGGTTAGATATGTTGGTAAATATTGAAAATTGCGAAAATACGTATGAATCTGAAAAAACTAAGGATTTATTAAAAATATACAGAAATAAAGCTATTAAACAAATAGAAAAAAAATGTGCATTATGCGGTCGGACACTGACCAGTTTTTGCAAATCTCATACAGTTCCTTTTTCCTGGTTAAAAAATATAGATAATCAACAAAAAATGCTATCAATGTATTCAATACTTGATTGTAATTGGACTAAACAAGATCGTGGTGCAAATGAAGCAGGCGTTTTTTATTCAATTTGCGACACCTGCGATCATGAAGTATTTTCACACTATGAAAATAAAGATAATTACAAAGACAAAATGCCTACAAAAGAGATGCTACAAGAGATAGTCCTAAAAATATGTGTTAAAGAAATATATGAACATAGAATAACAGCCAAACAGTTTGAACTACTATTAAAAGATCATATTCTAGAAGATTATTGTGAAGAAATACTAATCGCTGAAAATGAAACTCTAAAAACAACACTAAATGAATTGCATAAATTTCAAAAAAAGTGTCCAGAGTTTAGAATAATTTATTTTAAGAAATTACCTTACAAAGTACCAATTGCTTATCAAGATCAAATAGCTGTGTTTTCCGATTTTGAAGGTTCTGTAATAAATAACACATATATAAATAGCAATAAAATTCAACTCTTATATGAATCTATTTTGCCGTTAGAATCTGAAAGCATTTTGTTATTATTTACATTATCATCAAACAACAGATATTCAAAATTTATAAGGAAGTTTACATCCTTGTCGGAAGATAATAGACAGAGAACACTTCTTTATTTAATGTTTAGTTATTCTCAAAACTATTTTATTTCAAAAGAACTAGAACAAATAATAAAAGAAGATGAATTTGTAAAACAATTAGCAGAAAAGCTTATTCTAGGTATTGAAGAAAGCAATTATAAATTATCACGAATGGAAGCTCATATAAAAGCAACTGTTGAAACAATGAAAAGTTTTTCATTAGATAAAGCTTTTCATTTAAAGAATTATTTATCTGAAGCATATTCTCTAAAATAAATAAGCGTGTAATACTTCCTTACTAACTCAGTTTAAGAACTCCTTTTCTTTTAATTTCAAGATCCTTTAAAATTAGCTTTAAGCGTTTTGAAACACTTTTCAAATTCCTTCTAAAAAAGCCGGCACAAGGAACGGGTGGTAACCATGGATGAATGGCGAAAGAAAAACATGCATGCTCCGGAAGAACAGATTCTCCAGATTGGCCGCATGGAGCAGTATCCTGAAGTTGAAGTTTCCTTATCCTGCTTTGAGGAATATTTAACGTGGCTGAATAAGTGGAACGAAGAACACGGAAAGCCCTTCTTTATTCTGAACTGGGCAATGCATCAGGATGAAATTGGTGCGCCCCACTTTCACCTGCGTCGTGCCTGGCCATGTAAGGATGAAGAAACTGGACTTACCACAAGTAACCAGACACAGGCTTTGCTCAAAGCTGGCATCCTGCCTCCAGATCCCGAAAAGAAAATAAGCAAGAAGAATAATCCCAAAATGACCTTTGACAAAATGTGCCGGGAAAAGTGGATTTTCATAGCACGTTCTCATGGCCTTGAAATAGAAGATACGCCAAAACCACGGGAAGAAGTCGGAAAAACTCTGGAAGAATTTCAGAAAGAAAAAGACCTGCAGCGTAATCGGGTTTACACTCTTCTTTCTGCACTGACAGAAAAGAATATCGATGTGCTTGAAGAAATCTCCAAGTGGGAAGAACTAATGCCGAGCATTCAGAACTTTAAGGAATGGACAAAGGAGCGATGCCGAGATGCTCAGAATACTTATCGTGATGAACAACTTGATCCGATAGTCGATTTGTTTGTTGCTGCTTTCGCAAATTCAAATAAGGCAATCAAAGACGGATATGACAGCCAGATTAAAGATTATGATCATCAGTTGAACGGCTACACAAAAGAGACAGCCAACGGTAAAAAGCACTTTTTCGGAGCTGCGGAGATAAGCCAGATGTTCGAAAGTGCAACTCCGGAACTGCTTCGTAAGATTGCAGGTGTTATCGCAGAACACGGCTGTAAAGACGTAATGGAATGGATGCAGAAAAGTCCGTGGTACAGGGAGTTTGAATTAGGTCGCGAGGCAGAAAGAAAGCTCAGACAAGACTGGGGATGGGAGAGATAATGATGCTACACTAAAAGTGGACACTAACAGGTAGAAAACTGTTGAAAAAAATAGGACAATAAAGACAGTTTTCTGCCATGGAGGTGTACATGGGAAAA
>JAXJSC010000005.1:0-74366 GCA_036310305.1 Treponema sp.
AACATGGTATGATGCAGTATATTTCTGCAACGTACTGAGTGAAAAATTGAATCTTACAAAGGCATACGTAATTGAAGTAACAGTTGTGAATTCAGAAGGTCATATTACAGATGCAACTGTAACCCCAGTTGCAAAAGCAAACGGTTATCGTCTGCCGACAGAAGCAGAGTGGGAATTTGCAGCCCGCGGAGGCGACAGCTCAAAAGGAGACTGGAATTATTTGTTCAGTGGAGCTGCAACAGGTAAAGTTTCAACTGCGGATGATGCAGAGGAAGCAACATACTCTTCAAAAAAAAATACCGGTTTAGACAGCGTAGGCTGGTACAGGTATAACATTGCAAATGGAACAACATCAGATGCAACCATATCAAGCGGAACAGCTGGCTACGGCACACACGAAGTTGGAAAAAAAACTGAAAATGCACTTGGTCTTTACGACATGAGCGGAAACGTATGGGAGTGGTGCTATGACAGGTATAGCAATAGCCTTAAAACAGGCGACGTGACTGACCCTACTGGCGCTTTGTCGGGCTCTAACCACGTTTTTCGCGGCGGTTGCTGGATCGACCAAGCCTACAAAGCGTCGGTTTGCTACCGGGCCGACACCATCCCGAGCAGCAGGGGCAATTCCCTAGGCTTCCGCGTTTGTCGCTCAGCCAACTAGCGTTGGCTGTATCTGCCAGGAAATTATTAAAAACTTCTGTGCTTAGACAGGACATTTATCCCGCGGTTTGTTCCGCGGGATTTTTTTTTGCTGTTCCAACTGCGCCGGGCATGGAGTGGTGCACGTAGTGCAGGCGAACGTTAGTGAGACCGAGCGTTAGCGGGCCACGGAACGCCCGTTACGGAAAATGCTGCGCTAAATGAAATGTTAAATGTGATTATTTCCTAAAAAAAAATAAATTTTTTTTCTAAAGTAAAAATTTCAGTCTCCGATAGTAAAGTAACGGGTGGTGAGAGCCCACGGAAAACAAACGGTAGATAACACCAAGGAGATAAACTATGGTTATTAATCACAATATGAGCGCTATGTTCGCTCAGCGTTCTCAGGGAATTACAGATTTGAACCAGACAAAAAACATGGAAAAACTTTCGTCTGGTGAAAAAATCAATCGTGCTGGAGATGACGCTTCTGGTCTTGCTGTATCTGAAAAAATGCGTGCACAGATCCGCGGTTTGAATCAGGCTTCAGAAAACGCTCAGAACGGTATTTCTTTTATTCAGACTACAGAAGGTTATTTACAGGAAACAACTGACATCGTTCAGCGCATCCGTGAACTTGCAGTTCAGTCTTCGAACGGTATTTACTCTGCTGAAGACCGTATGCAGATTCAGGTTGAAGTTTCTTCTTTGATTGCTGAAGTTGACCGCATCGCTTCTTGTGCTCAGTTCAACGGTATGAATATGTTGACTGGACGTTTTGCACGTCCAACTGGTGAAAATGTTGTTACTGGTTCTATGTGGCTCCATATTGGCGCAAACATGGATCAGCGCACACAGGTATACATCGGAACTATGTCTGCTATGGCTCTTGGTATCCGCAACGTTGGTGATGAAACTATCTTGAGTCTTGAAACTCCTGACAGTGCTAACCAGGCTATTGGTACTCTTGATGAAGCTTTGAAAAAGATCAACAAGCAGCGCGCTGACCTTGGTGCTTACCAGAACCGTCTTGAAATGACTGTTAAGGGGCTTGATGTTGGTGCTGAAAACCTCCAGGCTTCTGAATCACGCATCCGCGATACAGACATGGCTGAAGAAATGGTTGACTTTACAAAGAACCAGGTTCTTTCTCAGGCTGGTACAGCTATGTTGGCTCAGGCAAACCAGAGCTCACAGAATGTGCTTTCACTCTTGAGATAGTCTACAGCTTAGCAAAATTGCTTAAAAGCGTCCGCGAGGGCGCTTTTTTTATGTATGTGCAATTTTGCCTGGGCCAACATAGCATGCGAGGAACTTGTGGAGCAGAAAAATCTTGTTTTGGACTGAACTTGTACCGACTGTTGGCGAAGGCAAATCATGCCTAAAATCGAAGAACCGTTAAAAAAAAAGGCTGCGGAGCGGGCTTTTTTAGGTTCATCGATAAGAGGGCTCACTGCGAGGCTTGCGAGCAGTGGAACAGAATGTACTTAGCTTGCTCCGCTAATTAGCGTAGTTTTGTAAAGTTGCAAAAAAGCGTCCGCAAGGGCGCTTTTTTTTATGCCCAAAAATCTGGTTTGCCTGAGCTGTCATTTTCACTTTTCTTTTGCAAAAAAAACGCAAAGAGTTTATATTTACGGTATGGCAATTCAGATAAGCCTTACGGCAGAAATTAAAGAATTGAACGAAAATATCTCATATATACCGGCAACAAAAAATCCGCTTTCAAGCGACGTTGTCTTTATAAAGGGAAAAAACTGCGTCTGGGTTTACGATGTAGGGGCGTGCAAGGAAGCTGCTCATGAAATAGAAAGCGTATTTAAAAAGAAAAATGTTGTTTTAAGCCATTTTCATCCCGATCACGTATGGAACCTTATCTGTACAACGCGGAGTGAACTTTATGTAAGCGAAAATACACGTAAATATGTTAAGCAGGGAACCGTTGTAGACGGCGAAATGGTTTTTCCGGGACAGGGTAAATTCCCAGAAGTGCGTATTTTTGAAGTGCCGTCTTGCCATGCAAAGGGATGCCTCGGGCTGCAGTGCGGTGAATACCTTTTTTTAGGTGACGCTACTTATGCCCAGGAAAAATTCGGAAAAAAATATTACAACGAACAGATTTTAAAGCAGCTTATTGATTGCATAGAAAGCATTGACTGTCAGTTTGTGTGTCTGAGCCACAGCCGCAGTTTTGCCCACAAAAAAGAAGATGTTTTAGGTCTTTTGAATGCAATTTATAATTCCCGTCAGAAAGGCCGTTCAGAAATTTTTGTAGACGGTTTCTACTACGATGATGAACTTATGGAAAATGAATTTGACGATGTAGATTAGGGCGCATTTTTGCTTCGCAAAAGCCGACGGAATGACATTTGTAACTCATGACAGCAAGTTTACAGCATATCATGAGCCAAATGTATATGTTGTTTAATGTTTTAGTTATTTTTGTTGATTACCACAGTTTCTTCTTTGCCGGTTGCAATTTCGATGAATCTTACAAAGAGGCTTACTTTATTGTCGGCGTTGAGCCATGACCAGATGTTGTCTGCAAAAGTTTTGATGTCGCCTTCAATTTCTACTGGAGTTGGTTCACCTTCGTAGCTTGGAAGGGGGTTGCCGTCTCCCATGTATGTGTGGATGTAGCGGCCAAATCCAGGCTGCGGATTGTCGTAGTTGAATGTGTAGCGCAATGTGTTGTCAGGGTTGCCGTTTTCGCTCTTAAGGATGGAAATGCTGTAGTTGTATTTTCCGCCTTCAATGTCCAGAAGTGAAGAAATGCGTGGAGTATAGTTTGGAGCATCGTGTTCGTATTTGCGGCTGCGGAGTGACTGTTCAAAGCTAAGGCCGTTTTTAAGTCCTTCAAAAATTGTATCTGTCTGGTCACCGTTTGTAACGATTGTTTTTGAACCAAGTTTGCGTACGGCAACGTAAATGATAAGGCTTGGATCACCTGCAATAAGGCTAGGGTCAAAAGCTTTTGTGCGGATAACTTCTGAGCCGTCTTCAAGTTCCTTTACAAAAATTCTGTTACGGCTTCCGGCACTGCGGCCCATAGTCCAGTATGCAGAAACTGCGTATTTTCCGTCTTTAGAAAGTCCGGCAATAATTCCACGTCCAGGATAAGCGTTCTGTGTTAATTCTTCTTTTAAAGATGCGATTTTCATAATGATTCCTTAAGTTATTGTATTCGATTCAATTGGAATTATAATGAAAACCGCATTCTTTTTCTATGCATTTTTTACAAGATCAAGGATTGCGTCTTTTGGAAGGGCGCCAATCTGCTTTTTCTTTTCTTCGCCATTTTTAAATACGATTAAAGTTGGAATGCTCATGATTCCGAATTTGATTGCAAGAGGTTCCTGCTCATCAACATTTATCTTGCAGAATTTGAACTCTGGATGTTCTTCTGCAAGCTCGTCTACCAGCGGAGAGACCATTCGGCATGGACCGCACCATGATGCCCAAAAATCTACGAGAACTGGCTTGTCACTTTTTAAAACTTCGTTTTCGAAGTTTTCTGTGGTTATTGTTGTTACCATATCATCACCTCTGATTTAAATATATGGCAGAATAGTCCTAAAGTGAAGAAAATTCGATATTAAATATTTAGCCTGAATTTCGAATTAAATATAATTGCAATAAAAAAATAGCTACCGGTCGATAAAAGCATTTCAAAACCGCCCGCTAGCGGGCTACATGCTGATTTGCCTTGGAACCATCCACATTGCCGCTAGCGCGGCAGCAAATCAGGATGTTTTTGACATGCTTTTCTTTCCCTCCCGCTATTTTTTTTACTATATGTGAAAACTCTAAATTCAAGCTAACTTATTCGCTGTAATTTGTTCAATTTTTTTTACTTTTCTAAAAATCTTTCTGTCTTTTTTGAAATTCAAACGTTATAATAGAAAAATAATGTAAGAATGTTTGCTTGAATGTGATGACTGGAGGACTTATGAACTTTCTTAAAAAATCTTTAATCTGTGCATTTGTTCTGGCCGCTTTTTTTATGGCCGGCTGCAGGCAGAAAGATAATTCAATGAAAAACGGAGAGTATTTTGGAACCGGAGACGGACGCAGCGGACCGATAACGGTTTCCATAAAAGTTAATGACAATAAAATAACGGGAATAAAGATAATTTCGCAGGCTGAATCTGATTTTGCGCAGCCTGCCATAAAAGTTCTTACAGACGGGGTTTTGAACGGAACAAACCCTAAAAAACTGGATGCGGTTTCCGGCGCAACTCTCACTTCAAAAGGTTTAAAAAAGGCTCTTGTTTCAGCTTCGGATTCTGCGCGTGGCATTGTAGAAAAGCCAAAGCATTATAAGGATACAAAATGTGATGTAGTTGTAATCGGTTCAGGAGGAGCTGGGCTTTCGGCTGCAGTAGAGTCGGCTTCCGGTGGCGCAAAGGTTATTGTTTTGGAAAAAATGGGCATTGCCGGCGGAAATACAAATTATTCTACAGGCGGAATTAATGCGTCTGAATCATCTGTTCAGAAAAAGCTTGGAATTCAAGATTCTAACGAGCAGTTTTTTAAGGATACAATGAAGGGCGGTCATTATTTAAATGATGAAGAACTTGTGCGCGTTCTGGTGGAAAATTCTGCTGCCGCGGTGGACTGGCTTATCTCTCTTGGTGCGGATCTTTCTGATGTAGGCAAAATGGCTGGAGCTTCTAATCCAAGAACGCACAGACCTAAAGGCGGGGCACCAATCGGCTCTCATCTTGTTTCTGTCCTGTCCAAAGCAGCTGCAGATCGGGGCGTTGAAGTTCGCTTAAAAAATAAGGTAACAGGAATTCTAGAAGTGAATGACAGGGCAGCCGGTGTAATTGTAGAAAGCCTAGCCGGAACTTATGTTATAGAAGCCGGTTCTGTTGTAATTGCTACCGGCGGTTTTGGTGCAAACATGGACATGCTATCTAAATTCAATGTTGCTTACAGAAATTTTGGCACGACAAATCATCCTGGAGCAACTGGCGACGGAATAAAACTTGCAGAAAAATTTAATGCCGACACGCTTCTTATGGAAAAAATTCAGACTCATCCTACTGTTGCAAAAGAAAGCGGCATGATGATTACAGAAGCAGTCCGCGGAAACGGAGCTATTCTTGTAAATCTTGAAGGCGAACGCTTTGTAAACGAAATGGAAACCCGCGATGTTGTAAGTGGTGCAATTTTGAATCAGATTGGGAAGACCGCGTTCCTTGTTTTTGATCAGGGCGTGCGTGATTCCTTAAAGGCAATAGATTTATATAGTGAACTTGGAATCTTAAAAAGCGCCCGGACACCAAAGGAACTTGCTTCAAGGCTGGGGGTAAATGTTGCCGGCTTTGAACAGACTTTGACAAGGTACAATGCATTCCAGAAATCCGGAAATGATTCAGATTTTGGGCGGAAAGGTTCAGAAATGCCGGCTGCGCTTGAGTCTGCTCCTTATTATGGCTGTGAAGTTGCACCGGCTGTGCATCACACAATGGGCGGATTAAAGATAGACTCTGAAGCGCGCGTTCTGAACAGAGACGGAAAGCCGGTTGAAGGTCTTTTTGCTGCTGGAGAAGTAACGGGCGGCGTTCACGGCGACAACCGTCTTGGCGGAAATTCGGTTTCTGATATAATAGTATTTGGCCGCATAGCAGGCCGTTCTGCAGTAAAAAACATTAAGAAATAAAAGGATAAAATTATGAATTTGAATGAACTTGCCGCAACAAGAAGAAGCGTGCGCGTATACAAAGAAGCAGGGCTTTCAGAAGAGGAAAGCCTTAAAAAAATTAAGGAAATTGTGGACTTTGTCCGCATTAATTCCCCAAGTTGGAAGAACAGCCAGACTCACCGTTACTATGCGGCTGTAAGTGCTGAAAAAATTGCTCAGGTGCGGGACGCGCTTAGTCTGCGCAATCAGGAAAAAGTAAATAATTCCATTGCTCTTGTAGTTACGGCATTTGAAAAAGACGTTTCCGGTTTTACAGAAGGCAAGCCGGATAATGAACTTGGAAACTGTTGGGGTGCATACGACTTGGGATTAAGCGATTCACTGTTTATTTTAAAAGCCCGCGAACTTGGACTTGATACTTTAATAATGGGATTAAGGGACGCTAATCAGATTAAAAAAATCTTCTGCATTCCGGAAAATCAGATGGTTGGAGCTGTAATTTCTGTTGGTTTCCGCGCCGCCGAACTGAACCAGCCGCCTCGAAAACCGCTCGAAGAAATCGCGCATTTTGAATAGCCTATGCCAGTAACTTCAGCTCAGATAAAAAGCCGGCTTCTAGAAATGCAGGACATTCCCTACAAAAAATTCCAGTCTGCGCTCATACCTAACCTGCCAGAAGAAAGGTTCATAGGCGTACGCACGCCGGCGCTCAAGGCATTTGCAGGTGAACTGCTCCTTGCCCATAAACAGGAAAATTCCGGCTTTCTGAACGGGTTTCTTTCGGAACTTCCTCACCACTATTTTGATGAAGATCAGCTTCATGCGTTCGTTGTGTCCGGTCAAAAGGATTTTGATGCGTGTGTTGGTGCGCTGGAGGAATTTCTTCCATATATTAATAATTGGGCAACCTGCGACCAGCTTAATCCAAAGATTTTTAAGAAAAATAAAGAAAAGCTTCTGCCTTTCATTAAAAAGTGGATTTTATCTGAGCATGTCTATACAGTGCGTTTTGCAATTTCCATGCTGATGAAGCATTTTTTGAATGATGATTTTTCTGAAGAATACCTTGAAATGGTCTGCGCCGTAACAAACAGCGACTATTACGTAAAGATGATGGTTGCCTGGTATTTTGCCACGGCACTTGCCATGCAGTATGATTCTGCGCTTCCTTACATTGAGCAGAAAAACTAGAACCGTGGACTCATAATAAGGCAATTCAAAAAGCGTGCGAAAGTTTCCGTGTTAAAGATGAACACAAGGAATATCTTCGCACATTAAAAAATAAGTTATAAGTTCGGTCCTTGAGCCTGTCGAGGGGCGGTTCCTCGGTGGTTGAGGCTCTCGAAACCACTGGAAATTGCAATTTTCGGTCATTTCGAGAGCCTCAATGACCGAAAATCACAGCTTCAATGACCGTTACTCTGAAGGATTAGTTTCTATTGCGCCTTTTATAAAGTTTTTATAGTTGCCTTCTTCCATGCTGAATTCAAGTGCATTTCCGTTTGCATCAACATTTCCGAAGTATGTAAGTGTTCCATGTGGGAGTGCTCCCATCTGGCTTCTTACCCATGTGAACTTTTCAAGTTTGTTGTTCTTTATGTTTATATTATTCGGATCATAGTCCGGGAACTTTGAATAAAGAACATGCTTGTCATTATCCTGTGCATCTGGAGCGAGTATTGTGTTGTTCGTAAAATTTACTGTGTAAGCCGGGTAGTTATTTTCCTTATTTCCGTAGCGGCCCAGAGAAAGAACGTGGGTGTGCTGCCAGCCGCTGTCTTTGTTTTCTATAAAATCCATGCTTGTATCATCTTCGGATGTTCCAGCAGAAATATTGTAGTTAATTGTGTTTCCGCTGATTGTTATGTCGCTGCTTACATCAGGAGTACTGAACATTACGCTTAAGCGTTTGTTCAATGTAATTTTGTTGTTCCGAACGTCAAAAGTTGCACTTGCAATGCTGCCAAGGCGTCCGTGCATTGTAACGGTATTGTTGCGTAACCTGCCTGCCATGTAAGCAAGTCCGCCTGCAGAACATTTTCCGTCTGCTTCATCTGTTACGATGTTGTTGTCGTAAGCAGCTTTGCCCTGGAAAATTGAACCGCATGTAGCAGGGGTTCCGTCAGCACCTTTAATAATGTTGATTGTGTTGTCGTGAATCCATGCGTATTTGCTTGCTTCAAATACGTAGCTGTTGTTCCAGTGCTGGCAGATGTCGAAGGTATTGTTTCGAACTACAACACCGTAAATGTTTCCTTCTGAATCAACAAAGTCTGATGTGGTTTTGCTTGCATCGCTTACAGTATCAAAATGACCGAAAGTCATAAGTTTTGAAGGGAAATCTGCAATTACATGGTTATCTTCAAAAAGAACGTCGCGGATGTTGAAAGAAACGCCGTATGCCATTGTAAAGCACATTGTTCTGCTGGAAGCATTTGAACTCATCGGGTGCATTTCGTTTCCGCGGATTTTTACGCGGTGAACGTAGCAGTTAGGCTTCTGGTCGCGGGGATGTCCTGTTGTGAAAATACCGCCGCTTTCATCGTGGCAGTTGTGGTACATAAGGTTTCCTTCCAGGAGAATATCTTCCGTTCCGCCGATTTCACTAGATGCGTCACCGTTTCCCCAGAAGTCGAATACACCGTAACATGCCCCGCGTTCAACACCGGACATGTTTACAAGAAGGTTGTTTTTAATAGTTGCGTTCTTAACGCCTGAATAGACTGTAACGCTTGTAAACTGGCGGTCAAGGTTTCCATCATCTTTATGGCAGTTTTCATCTACGTAAATTTCACAGCCTTCCACCGTTATATCCTGAATTGCATCGTCTTCGCTTGTAAGATTCTGAAGGTCTCCTGCAATATATACCATTCGTTCTGTTGTGTGCGAAACGCGTTTTGTCTTGCGGCATTCCATTGTAATTCCGCGCATGTAGAAGTGCGAGCAGTCCCAGATGGAAAACTGTGCTTCGCCGTAGCTTCCGCCGTTATCTGTATAGAGTACGGTACGTTTTGAAGCATCTTTTGAGCGGGCATGTGTTTCCCAGCCGTAAGAATTCTTTGTGCGGATGATTTTGTTTTCATCGATTGCAGAAAGATCGGAGGTAAGGATGTCTGTGTCGCCGATAAAGTTAAGGTATGAAACAACAGGACCGAAAGAACTTCCCATTCGGTATTCACCTGCCGGGAAGTAGATTGTAACGCGCTGTTCTGGATGTTCATCATACCAATCGTAGATAACGTTCATTGCGTCTTCAAAGCGTGCAACGTCGTCATTGTCTGTGTAGTCTGCATTTTTTGAGCGGTCATTAATCTGTGTGCAGTGACCGGCTCCAAGCTGCCTTATGTTAATTCCTGGAACAGATTCTGCCATGCCATCTCCGTCTACATCACATTCAATGTTTCCCGGGATATAGGCCATAATCTGTCCTGTAGAAGTTCTGTGGTCAAGATATTTGTAGTAGTGCGGTCGGGAGCGCTTATTAATGTATGTTTCTCGTGATTGTGTTGAATATGTTGCGGCCCCGCCGTCTCTGGCTGCATAGTAGCCGCGGGTTTTTACTGTAACTCCGTTGTATGAATCTGTTGTTGAGTTATGGTAAATGATATCGCATTCTTCCATGTCTTTTACGGTGTCAAACCATACAACATCGCTTGAAGTTTTTTCTTCAACTGCAACAGTTCCGCTAAGAATTGATTCTTCAAATTTTTTGTTGTAAAGGTAGCCGTAAATTTCCCAGTGCGCTCCGACTCGTCTTATTGTAAACCAGTGAACACCTTCGCCGTCGCGGAGATTGTTTTTTACTACGCCAGAATTCTGAATCATCAGGCGGTCTAATGCACCCACGTTATTTTCTATCAGATTGCCGTCGTTTTTAAGCTGATAAATGCTTCCAACTGCAAAAATTCCGTTTGTGTTATCACCAGGATTTAAATAATATGTTTTTCTATCTAAATTACCGTCAATTAGATATGTTTCATAAGATTCAGGAGTCATCATCCTGCACCATACGAAATCATTAGGTTTGTCCGGCACAGCTTCCAGCTCAATTTCTGTTGTAGTCGTATCAGAAGGCTTTGCTTTTACGGCAAGTTTTTCTTTTGGAGTTGTGGCTACACTCTTTGTTTCAGAAACTCTTCCTGTTGACTGAACTGCTGTAACAGAAAATGTATATTCGCAGTCGTTTTCAAGGTTATAAAGCGACTTGTAGTAATATTTTTTAGGGTTTTCAACAGTTACAGTAATTGCATCTGCTTCCGGTTCAGAAGTCTTGCGGTATGAAATACTATATTTTGTTGATTCGTAGATTGCAGAATCCCAGACAAGCATTGCGCTTTCTTTTCCTTCGATTACACGAAGGTTTGTTACAGTTTCCGGATCTTGTTTTGCAGCAAGTGCGTAAAAATAAAGCGTTTTGTTTGCATCTGCATCTACTGTACAGGATGGTGTAAAGAACAGCGAAAATAGCGCTGCAGTTATCGAAAGTATTGCGGTTGTCTTTTTCATTAAACTCCCCTTATTTTATATTGTGCTTCCAGCACTTAATCTGTCATAATTTTGCCATCATCTTTACAGATAAAGTACAAAATTAATTTTTGAATCCAGAATGAAACTTCCTGTCTCTGGAGAGCAGTCTGCGTCCCATTCCTTGAACTTTATGTAATCTGTTACGTTTAGTGATCCTGTTGAACCAAGGGTGAACAGCGGCATTATTGAAAGGCTTATTCCCCATAAATCATTGAATTTCTTCATGAAATAAAGGTCAACGCCGGCTTCAAAGTCTGTTGCCGAATATTCATAGTCGTTCTTCAAAAGAACGGTATCCAGAGAGGTAAGCTGCATTGAGCCGTTCAGCTTAACGTTGTGCATACCTGCTACTGCACTTGGTACAAAATGAAATCCTCCTGACTTGGACTTAAATGAATAGCCCAGCCCACCCATAAATGACCATGAAGTTCCCTTCATTCCGTTAAAATCGCAGTTCCCCCAGAATGAACTTGAAGTAGTTCCAAGCCAGTTGTAGGTGAACATGCTGGAAAGAACAATATTTGTAGATGAGATTTCATATTTTGCCTGAGTTCCGATTCCTGCGCTGGGGCAGGTTATGATGCCGTTAAAAAATTCCGGATTTACGCTTAATGGCTGGTAAAAAAATGGCATTGAAATGCCGGCTTCTACAGAAAGCCCAAGATAATTGCGGCTTTTTTCTTCAATGATTTTATCAACGATTTCATCAATTTTAGCAGTCTGCTTTGAAAATGCAGCACCGGAAAGTATAGTCATTGCTAATAAAAAAGCAACTTTCTTCTTTATATATATGCTCATGTTGATAATTTATCACATACCTGTTGTCCCGTCTAGACAATTTTTTTTTGCGCAGTACAGACAGTAGGATTGTGTTATAAATTCTGTGGAATTCTGCAAGTTTATATATATCGAATTGTGATACATTACTCAGAACGGAGATTAATATGAATCTTGCTGCAATTTCACACAGGTGTGCCTGGACAGACTGCTATGCTCTTGACGAGAACCGGCTGGAAATAAACATTAAAACCGGTTATGACGTTGACTCTGTTGTCCTTGTCTGGTCAGATTCTGCTGTTTTCAGAAAGGTTGAACCAGGTCCGTGGAGTGGCGGAAGAGTCAGCATGCAGAAGCGCTTTTCCCTTAAGAATCATCTAATCTGGAACTGCTCTGTAGAACCTCCTTATAAACGTACAATCTATTATTTTGAAATTACAGGTAGATCAGAAAGCGGAAACAAGGAAACTGTCCTGCTTTTTGAAAATGACTTTGCAACTCCGGAGCAGTTTAACGTTTCTGCGTCTTCATATAATCATTTTAAGATGGCCTGGATGAATTCCAGCGACATTGTAAGGGTTCCTGGTTGGGTAAAGGATACAATATGGTATCAGATTATGCCGGACAGATTCTGTTCTGCGGGAAATCATTATAAGAGGCTAAGGAACCGCAGCTGGGACAATGACTTTAACTTGAACTGGGCAGATTTTTTTGGCGGCGACCTTGCGGGTGTAATGAGCAGGTTGGATTATCTTAAGGATTTGGGGATAAGCGGAATTTATTTTACTCCGGTTTTCAAATCGTCATCTAACCATAAATATAATACAGAAGATTACGGTATGATTGATCCGGATTTTGGAACTGATCTGGACATGAAGAAACTTGTAGAAGAAGCGCATAGGCGGGGAATACGCATAATGCTGGACGCAGTGTTTAATCATTCCGGAAATGATTTTCCTTACTGGCTTGATGTAGTGGAAAACGGCGAAAAAAGCGCCTATAAAGACTGGTTCTTTGTAAATCAGTTTCCGCTTGATAAAAACGATAAGCGCGATACTTCTGACGGCAGGTATTTTTCTTTTGATTTTGTAAAAAGCATGCCTAAGCTTAATACTAATAATCCTCAGGTTCAGGACTATCTTACAAAACTCTGCCAGTGCTGGGTTAATGAATGGAATATTGATGCAATACGTTTTGACGTTGCAAATGAAATTTCTCATGATTTTGTTAAGCATTTGCGCCGCGAACTCTGCAGGGATAATCCAGACCTCTTCCTTCTTGGAGAAATCTGGACGGACAGCATTCAGTGGCTTTCTGGCGACGAATATCATTCTGTAATGAACTATCCGTTTAAGTCGGCAATGGAAAAGGCTTTTTCCGGTCTTGGAGAATTTTCAAAGGAAATGGAAAATGTCTATTCCCTTTATTACCGGCCTGTGAACAATGCGCTCTTTAATTTTATAGATACGCATGATACGGGGCGGGCAATTAATTCCTGCAAAAATATAGATGAATTTTATCAAAAACTTGTAGTCCTTATGACGATGCAGGGGTCTCCGTGTATTTTTTACGGAACGGAAGTTGCCCTGGAAGGTGCAGAAGGCCCTGAAAACCGCCGTCCTATGCCGTGGAAATCAATTGAAAATGGTGATTACAGCGACATTCTGGATTGCGTAAAGAAAATCATTTCCATAAGAAAGCTGTCGGCTGCGGCAAGGGCAGAAAAAATAGAATTTATTCCGACAGACATGCTGGGGCACATTCATTATGTTCGAAGAACAGATGACGGCTCAGAAACCTTGAGGGTGTGCCTGAACATTTCTTCAGAACCGATGAAAGTCGTTTCAGGAAAAGATGAAAAAATCCTTTTTGGAAAAAAATCTGTTGAAACTTCTGAAAATATAGAAGAAAACGGTTCAGAAACCGTTTATGAATTACTTAATGGCGGAATTCTCGTTTTAACCTAATTGATAAACTTTTTCCCCTGTTCCAGGTCTTTTATGGTCGCATCCTGATTTACAATTATGTGACTGTAGGGGATCTGGAACTTTTTTTTGTATTTAGTCATATTTAAAAGTTATGGCTAATTATAGAAATAAAGATTTTGATTATATCTGATTATGACTGTACTATATAATCATGGAAAAAGAAGAACAGATAACAAAAACATGCGTAACCGGTTACCCGAGAATCGGTGCACAGCGGGAATTAAAATTTGCTTGTGAAAAATATTTTGCCGGAGAAATTTCAGAAAGTCAGCTCAGGTGCGTTGCAGATGACCTGAAAAAATCTGCCTGGATTACCCAGAAAAACGATGGAATTGATTTTATTTCCAGCAATGATTTTTCTTTTTATGACGGAATGCTAGATACCGCCTTTATGCTTGGTGCGGTTCCAGAACGTTACAGGGCTTTGTGCCTTTCCAAACTGGATACTTATTTTGCAATGGCAAGGGGATATCAGAACGGCGAAAGTGACGTAAAAGCTCTTCCGATGAAAAAATGGTTCAATACAAATTATCACTATATTGTGCCGGAACTTGACGACAAAACAGTTCTTTGCCCGGATTTTTCTAAAATTACAGAAGAATATAATGCTGCAATGGAAGCCGGAGTAGAAACAAAGATAAATGTTGTGGGACCTTATACATTCCTTAAGCTCTGTACGTTTACAGGAGTTAAAACCTTAAAGGATTTTGTAGAGCCTGTAACTGCAATTTACTGCAGTCTTATTAAGGAAGTTGAAAAAATTGGTGCAAAATGGATTCAGATAGAAGAGCCTGCCCTTGTTCTGGATACTTCTGCCGAAGATAATGCATTTTTTGCCGGAATCTACAGAAAAATTCTTGCAGAAAAGTCAGCTTCAGACGGAATAAAGGTTATCTTGAGCACATATTTCGGTGATATCCGTGATTCTTACAGAAATGTAGTCAGCCTTAATTTTGACGGTGTCGCACTTGATTTTATTGAAGGCAAGGAAACTCTTTCCCTTATAAAGGAAAATGGCTTCCCGGAAGATAAAATTCTTTTTGCGGGGCTGGTAAATGGTAAAAACATCTGGAAAAATAATTTTGCAAAGACAGTTCAGCTGGTTCAGGTAATCAAGTCTCTTACAAAAGCTCCTGTTGCGGTCAGCACAAGTTGTTCGCTGCTTCATGTGCCGTATACAATCCGCAATGAAATAAAGCTTTCCAGTGACATCCTTAAGTATTTTAGTTTTGCGCGCGAAAAACTTTTTGAACTTGCCGATCTTTCTAAGATTATTGACGGAAAAGACATTCAGAACAATGCATTTAATCACAATCAGGATCTGTTTAGGACAGAACGGGTTGCAAAGGACGAAGCATTGCATAACCGCCTGAGCAAGCTTTCTGCAAAAGATTTTAAGCGCCTTCCTGAATCTGCAGAAAGAAAGGTAATTCAGAACAGAATCCTGAATCTGCCGGCATTTCCTACAACAACAATCGGTTCGTTCCCGCAGACAAAGGATGTGCGCCAGAATCGTTCGCTCTTTAAGAAGGGGGAAATAACTCTGGACGCTTACAGGGATTTTAATAAAAAGAAAATTGAAGAATGCATTCGCCTCCAGGAAGAACTTGGACTTGATGTTCTTGTTCACGGTGAATTTGAGCGCAATGACATGGTTGAATATTTCGGCGAAAATCTGGACGGCTATATTTTTACGGAAAAGGCATGGGTTCAGAGTTACGGAACCCGCTGTGTTAAGCCGCCTGTAATCTGGGGAGATATAAAGCGTAAAAATCCTATTACCGTATACTGGTCGGAATATGCGCAGTCACTTACGGAAAAGCCGGTAAAGGGAATGCTTACTGGTCCTGTAACAATCTTGAACTGGTCCTTTCCGCGCGAAGATATAAGCCTTAAGGAAAGTGCATGGCAGATTGCGCTTGCAATCAGGGAAGAAGTTCTTGACCTTGAAAAAGCAGGAATAAAAATCATTCAGATTGATGAGGCTGCCCTTAAGGAAAAGCTTCCGTTAAGAAAAGCAGACTGGCATTCTGAATATCTTGATTGGGCGATTCCGGCATTTAATCTAGTTCATTCAGGTGTAAAACCGGAAACACAGATTCATACTCACATGTGCTACAGTGAATTTATTCCCATTATTACAGATATAGACAGCATGGATGCCGATGTAATCACTTTTGAGGCAAGTCGTTCCAACCTGGAAATTCTGGAAGCCCTTATGGTGAACAATTTTAAAACACAGGTTGGGCCAGGTGTATACGACATTCACAGTCCAAGGGTTCCGTCCGTTCAGGAAATTGCCGATGCAGTTAAGAAAATCCGCGGATTCATTCCTAAGGAAAATATCTGGATTAATCCGGACTGCGGCCTAAAGACCAGAGGTGAAAAAGAAACTGTAGAAAGCCTTAAGAATCTTGTTACGGCTGCAAGGCAGGTAAGGGCGGCTGTATAGGCTGTCTTACGTGGTGCCGCAGGGCGCTACTAGTATTCGCGGGCAAGTTTTTCAAGTTCTTCCAGATACATTTTTGCGTATCTGGAAGGTTCTGTGCGGTCATTCAGGATGTAGCCGATTGTCATGGTTGCATCTTGATTTGTTACAAGCGGTTTTGCAATAATCTGCGTTCCGTTCAGGTCGCTTGTAAGGATTCCGGAACATGTTGTATAGCCGTTAAGTCCTATAATCAGGTTGAATAAGGTGCTTCTGTCACTTACATGAATGACTTTTTTGCGTGGTACTGTACTTAAAATCTCTTCTGCAAAATAAAAGCTGTTGTAGTCGCCCTGTTCGTAGCAAAGGAAAGGAAAGGATTCCAGATCTTCCAGCGTAATTTTATCCTTTTTGCAAAGAGGGCTGTTTGCAGAAATAAAGACGTGCGGTTCAGCCTTAAAGACAGGATGAAAAGACAGGTGATTTTCTAGAAAAAGCTTGTTCATCACTTTTCTGTTAAATTCATCAATGTAAAGAATGCCGGTCTCACTCTTAAGGTTTTTTACGTCATCAATGATTTCAAAGGTTCTTGTTTCCCGCAGGGTAAAATCGTATTCGTCGGCGTTGGTCTTTTTGACAAGATTTACAAACGCATTGACTGCAAATGCGTAATGCTGCGTAGAAAATGAACAGATCTGCCTTAAAGGCTTTTTGTTTGTGTAGCGACTTTCCAGAAGGTCAGACTGTTCTATTACCTGCCGAGCGTAAGAAAGAAATTCAACGCCTTCGTTGGTAAGTTCAATGCCTTTTGCTGTCCTGCTGAATATTTCAATGCCAAGTTCTGCTTCCAAATCCTTTACTGAATTAGAAAGTGCCGGCTGTGTAATGTAGATGTTTTTTGCCGCTTCTGTAATAGAGCGGTACTCAACGATTTTTAAAATGTATTTAAGCTGCTGTAACGTCATCGTTTAAATTATAGGTGCAAAGGTTGGTGAACGGCAATAGTAAAGAAAAATTTATAAAAAAATATTGCTAATAGGACTTATTACTATTTACAAATTAAAATTATGTGCTATACTGTAACCATGAGTGAAGAAAAACTGCTGGTTCGTAACACTGCGCAAAGGAACCTGGTACTGAAATTAATGGAAAACAATTTCAGCCACCCTACTGCGGATGAAGTTTACGAAAATGCACGTAAAATTGATCCTCATATCAGTCGGGGAACCGTATACCGGAACCTGAATCTTCTTGCAGAAGCGGGATTGATAGCAAAGGTTATGGTTCCTTCAGGAGCGGATCATTTTGACAGCACGCTTAGCCTGCATTATCACTTTCATTGCGATAAATGTGATAAATTGTATGACTTGCCTGCTGGGTGCTGTCCAAAACTTGATTCCGTAATCCGAGGAATGGAAGAGCAGGGATTTTCTGTAGAAAGTCATAATCTGACTTTTAATGGAATCTGTCCTGAATGCGCAAAAAAACTGGATTCTTAGGCAAAATAGCCTTAGAATTATAGGTAAAGAAATGCATGATAAAAACTGCTGGAGGCGGTTTTTACGGCTCAGGTTTTCTTAGAGAATCTGCAAAAGAACTTTTATGGGGAACAATATGGACTTGAAGGGAACACAGACAGAAAAAAACTTGCAGACAGCTTTCGCTGGTGAATCAATGGCACGCAATAAGTACACTTATTACGCAAGCAAGGCAAAAAAAGACGGCTACGAACAGATTGCCGCCATTTTTGAAGAAACTGCAAACAACGAAAAAGAACACGCAAAGATGTGGTATAAGCTCTTGAACGGTGGAATCGGAACAACCGAAGAAAACCTTAAGGCTGCCGCAGACGGCGAAAACTATGAATGGACAGACATGTACGACGGATTTGCAAAAACTGCCCGCGAAGAAGGTTTTGAAGCTATTGCAAAGATGTTCGAAGGCGTTGCAGCTATTGAAAAACATCACGAAGAACGCTACCGCAAACTCCTTAAAAACATTGAGGACAAGCTTGTGTTCTCTAAAGACGGCGATGCAATCTGGCAGTGCCGCAACTGCGGTCACATTGTAGTTGGAAAGGAAGCTCCAAAGGTATGCCCTGTATGTGCACATCCTCAGAGCTACTTTGAAATCTCAAGTGAAAACTACTAGTCAGTCAGCATAAATACACGAGCCCGGCTAAGAACTGCTGTCAGCATTTTGTATGCCGGGAAAAATGGAAATCCTGCCGGTAACAAATTTCGTTCAAACAGCCGGCGGGATTTTTTTTTGTCCGCAGGTTTTCCTGTGCTGAGGCTTCTTCCAAAATCTCCAGAAATTTGCTATTTTTCAACTATGACAGAAAAAACGGAATTTAACGAAAACATTATGGCCGAGCTGGAAAATTCTTCTGCAGCTGCCCTTGATATTGGTGAAAAAACTGCTCTTGTAGCAATTTTGGGTCGTCCTTCCAGCGGAAAATCAACTTTCATGAATACAGCCTGCCAGGAACCTGTGAGCATTGTTTCACCTATTCCTCAGACAACCAGAAATGCAATCCGCGGAATCGTAAATACTTCTTTGGGACAGCTGGTATTTGTAGATACTCCGGGTTACCATGAATCTGACAAAAAGTTAAATCTCCGCCTTAAAGCCGTTACAGAAGAACAGCTTGTAGACAGCGACTGCATTCTTTACATAATCGATACTACGCGCGAACCTGGCAGCGAAGAAGAAATGAATGCCGCTCTTGCCGCAAAATACAAGGACAGGCTTGTCGTTGCGCTGAACAAAACTGATGCACGCGAATCAAATGTAAAGGCTGTGCGCAGTTTTCTTAATGCTTCAATTCCGGGGCTTTCAGAAGAGCGCGTCCTTGAAATGTCTGCAAAAAATGATGAAGGCATAAACGAAGTCCTTAAGGCTCTTTACGCAATTGCACCGGTTCAGCCGCCTTTATACACAGAAGATATGTATACAGACCAGAACATTGCGTTCCGCATTTCAGAAATAATTCGCGGCGAGGCAATTTCCCGCCTTACGCAGGAACTTCCGCACTGCCTTTACGTAGACGTAGCAGATATAGAAAGCCGTGGCACAAACGGAAAGATGTGGGTTCGCGCATTTATCTGTGTGGAACGCGACAGCCAGAAAGGTATGGTTATCGGTAAAGGTGCCGCAATGATAAAGGCAATCCGCATGGCAAGCCTAAAAAAAATTGCAGATGTCTTTCCGTTTAAGATAGACCTTGATCTTCAGGTAAAAGTCGACAAAAACTGGCGCCAGCATGACAACATCCTGAACCGCCTTATTCCGCAGTAATTGCAGGTCTGTAATTAAAATTTGATTTTTTCTTCCATAAGTAGAAAAATCATTTTTAATGTGTTATAATACAAAGCTATGAACGCGTTTCAGATTTTTGAAGGAAAACCGCAGGTGCTGGGTGCAGTGCCTTTTAATGACGGCGTTAATTTTGCGGTTTACAGTAAGAATGCAACAAAGGTTGTACTGGATCTGTTTGAAGCGGCAGATTCAAAGCAGCCTTATACATCAATTGAATTTGATCCGATAAAAAATAGAACCGGGGATGTCTGGCACATTTATGTAAAGGGATTAAAGAAAGGAACAATCTATCTTTATAGGGTAGACGGCCCTTATAATCCTCCTGCAGGAAACAGATTTAATTTTAATAAATATCTTCTTGATCCATATGCAAAGGCCCTTACTCCTGGTTCGGTTTTTCAGTCTTATAACAGACAGAGGGAACTTGGACTTGCCGGCATAGAAAACGGAAAGCTTTCTGATCTTTCTAATTTTCCAAAGTGTGTAGTAATCGAAGATATTGATTTTGACTGGCAGGGCGATAAGCCTATAAATATTCCTATTGACAAAGCTATTATTTATGAAGCACATCTTAAGGGATTTACAGCTTCTCCAACTTCCGGGGTTGAATTTCCGGGAACATACAAGGGCTTTATGGAAAAAATTCCTTACCTTAAGGAACTGGGAATCACTTCCGTAGAATTCCTTCCTGTCTTTGAATTTGATGAAAATGAAAACGGCAATATAAATCCAAGAACCGGCGAATGCCTCAAGAATTACTGGGGCTACAGTACAATCGGATTTTTTGCGCCAAAGACTTCATATTCGTATGATCAGACACCGGGCGGAAGCGTACGCGAATTTAAGGAAATGGTACGCCAGCTGCATAAAGCCGGAATCGAAGTAATTCTTGACGTTGTATACAATCATACTGCCGAAGGAAACGAACACGGTTATACATTCTCTTTCCGCGGATTTGAAAATTCTGTTTACTATATGCTCCCAGACGGAGAAAAACAGTACTATCACAATTTTTCTGGCTGCGGAAACACTATGAATGCGGCTCATCCAGTAACAACAAGATTTATTCTGGACAGCCTGCGCTACTGGGTAAGTGAAATGCACGTAGACGGCTTCCGTTTTGACCTTGCTGCTGCCCTTTGCCGTGACCAGCATTCTTACCTGCAGGCATTTCCGTTCCTTACAAACGCAATTTCAGAAGATCCTATTCTTAATAATACAAAGATTATTGCAGAGCCGTGGGATTGTGGCGGCGGATATCTTGTAGGTGGATTTCCAGGCGGAAGATGGAGCGAATGGAACGACCGCTTCAGAAATGACATAAGGCGCTTTATTCGCGGAGACGAAGGCGTTGCAACAGCTGCTGCAACACGCATTGCCGGAAGTTCCGACACATTTAATCACAGTGGCAGAAAACCGTGGGCTTCAATCAACTTTGTAACATGCCATGACGGCTTTACAATGAACGATGTTGTAAGTTACAACGGAAAGCACAATGACGAAAACGGTGAGGATAACCGCGACGGTACAGATGACAATAACTGCTACAATCACGGTTATGAGGGAGTGACCCTTAATCCTAAGATAGAAAACCTGCGCGTAAAAAAGATAAAGAATTTTATCCTCTGTCTTATGATTTCTCAGGGTGTTCCTATGCTTACTGCAGGAGATGAATTCCGCCGTACGCAGATGGGAAACAACAATGCATACTGTCAGGATAATGAACTTTCATGGATAAACTGGCGTTATCTGGATAAAAACCAGGAAGTGTTCCATTTTACAAAGGAAATTATCCGCCTCAGGAAGAAACATCCGGTTTTCCGCCGAAAGGATTTCTTCTCGGCTCAAAAGGCAGAGATAGAATGGTATGACAGCGACAGTAAAAATCCTGACTGGTCGGCGTTGGGAAGGTTCCTTGCGTTCCGGCTTGTAGGTTCGTGTGCACCGCTTGAAAACGGTCAGCCGGACAACGATTTTTATATTGCCGCAAATATGGACATATACGACATGACCATAACCCTTCCGAATCCCCCAAGGGGAAAGAGTTGGCATATGGTTGTTGATACTTCTGTTGCAGGTGAACTGTGTATTGCAGAGGCTGGAAAAGAAGAACCTCTTGCAGAACAGAAAAGATATGTAATTCCATCAGGAAGCTTCATCATTTTGATGAGTAAATAGATAAAAAGTTTAAATGATTGTATAGAAACGATTGCAAAATCTTCAAATATTTTGTACGCTTTTCTATCAAAAAAACCGTGGAGGTTATTTTAAATGAAATTTGATGCCGCAAAATTTAAGGAAAATCTTGAAGGTCGACTTAAGAGACAATACGGTAAAGATATTTCACAGGCAAATGAGCATGATCTTTTTGATGCAGTTTCTGCTTCTGCACTTGAAGTTATTATGGAAAACTGGATGGCTACTCGCCATGAATATGAAAAGAAACCTACAAAGCAGCTTTACTACTTGTCTGCAGAATTCCTTATGGGACGCGCTTTGAGCAACAACCTTATCAATGCAGAAATTGCTGATCAGGTAAAAGCTGTTCTTAAAGATATGAAACTTGACTTCAATAAGATTGAAGATCAGGAACCAGATGCAGGTCTTGGTAACGGTGGTCTTGGACGCCTTGCTGCCTGCTTCCTTGACTCTCTTGCTACTCTTGACTACCCGGGACACGGATACGGTATCCGCTACCGTTACGGTATGTTTGAACAGAAGATTGAAAACGGTTACCAGGTAGAATATCCTGACAACTGGCTTGCACACCGTGATCCATGGGAAATCAAGCGCTCTGACCTTGCTGTTACAGTAAAATTCGGCGGAAACATTGCTTATGGAAAGACTCCAGACGGACGTGACCGCTACTATATTGAAAACGCAGAAGAAGTTACTGCAACTCCTTACGATATGCCTATCGTTGGTTTTGGTACAGGTACAGTAAACACATTGCGCCTGTGGCAGGCTTCAAGTCCAAACGGATTTGACCTTCAGCTCTTCAACAACATGGAATACAATCGTGCTGTAGAACGCCAGAATAGCGCAGAAAACGTATCTGCTGTTCTTTATCCAAATGATTCGGGTCCTTCTGGAAAGGCACTCCGCCTTAAGCAGCAGTATTTCTTCTCTTCTGCTTCTTTGCAGGATTTGGTTCGCCACTACGTTGCTGACCATGGAACAGATTTCAGCAAATTTGCTGATCTTCACGTAATCCAGTTGAACGATACTCACCCGGTAGTAGCTATTCCTGAACTTATGCGCATCCTTATGGATGAATACAACCTCGGTTGGAATGAAGCTTGGGACGTAGTAACAAAGACATTTGCTTACACAAACCACACTATCCTTGCAGAAGCATTGGAAAAATGGCCTATTGAAATCTTCCAGGGATTGCTCCCACGTATCTATCAGATCGTAGAAGAAATTAACCGCCGCTTTATGATCGAACTCCGCGAAAAATATCCAAACGATTACGGAAAGCAGAGCCGCATGTCTATCATCAACAATGGTAAGGTTTACATGGCTTGGCTTGCAATCCACGCAGGTTTCAGCGTAAACGGTGTTGCTGAACTCCATACACGTCTTCTTAAGGAAAAAGAACTTCATGACTGGTACGAATTGTATCCTTCTAAGTTCAACAACAAGACAAACGGTATTACACAGCGCCGCTGGCTTCTTTCTGCTAACCCTGAACTTTCTAAGTTCATCACAGACCGCATTGGTCACGGTTGGGAAAAAGACCTTACATTGCTTAAGGGACTTGAAAAATTCGATTCAGACAAGGATCTTAAGGAACTTATTTCTATCAAGGAAAACAACAAGCGTCGTCTTGCTGAATACTTGAAGCATGCTCAGAACGAAATGATTGATCCAGAATCAATCTTTGATGTTCAGGTTAAGCGTCTTCATGAATACAAGCGCCAGTTGATGAACATCCTTCACGTAATGTATGTTTACAACAAGATGCTTGAAGATCCAAACTACAAGCCGGCTAAAAAGACTTACATCTTTGGTGCTAAGTCTGCTTCTGGTTACCGCCGTGCTAAGAGCATCATTAAACTTATTACAACTGTTGCAGAAAGAATCAACAATGACCGCCGTGTAAATGACAGACTTCACGTTGTATTCGTAGAAAACTACCGCGTTTCTGTTGCAGAAAAGATTTTCCCTGCAGCTGATGTTTCTGAACAGATTTCTACAGCAGGTCTTGAAGCATCTGGTACTTCAAATATGAAGTTCATGTGTAACGGTGCTCTTACAATGGGTACTATGGACGGTGCTAATATTGAAATCGTAGAAGAAGCTGGAAAAGAAAATGCATTCATCTTCGGTCTCCTTACAGACGAAATCAAGAAGATTGAAGAAGAACACAGCTACAATCCACAGGATTACCTTGAAAGAAATCCAGGATTGGCAAAAGTTGTTGAACAGCTTATCGACGGTACATATGATCCAACTCATCAGTTGTTCCGCGAACTTCACGATTCTCTTGTATACGGAATCGAAGGTAACCGCGCAGACGTTTACTACGTACTTGCAGACTTTGATGACTACTGCCGCGCTCAGGATGAAGTTGAAAAACTTTATGCTGACAAGAAAGCATGGGCAAAAGCATGTCTTAAGAACATCGCTAATGCCGGTAAGTTCTCTTCTGACCGCACAATCGAAGACTACGTACGCGACATCTGGCACTTGAAAAAGGTTGCCCGCCCGGTAGAAGGTTCAGCATTTGCTGCACCAAAAGCAAAGAAAACAACAAAGAAATAAGTTGTAGATTATAATTTATCATGCAGTTCTTGCTGCATGTAAGTAAAAGGGCTGTCCAAAAAATGGACAGTCCTATTTTTCTTTAAAGAGAAGCATATGAAAAAAGTTATTTTTGCCGTTATTTCATTTTTATTGTTTATGGTTATTTCCTGCAGTAATGGCAGTGAAAGTTCTGATGAACGTACAACTGAAAAAACTGCTGTTTCGTATTTATTAAGTCAGAATGGAACTTATTTTTATGATTACAGTACTTTTGCAGAAAATAAATCTGTCTGGAATGAACCATCTAGTTATTCATTCAAATTGAAGAGAACTATGTCTTCTATCGGAAATAGAAGTGAAGTTATGGCTGTAACTGTATCAGGTGGAACTTCGGTTTCGGATTACAGTAATTGTTTTGGATATATTGACGGCTGTGATTACACTTACGAACCTTTTTATTCAATAAATAGTATTTCTGATTTGCTCAACTATATTGAAAATTATTACAGAGAATCAATTGAAGAAACTAATAATACTAGTGCTACAAAAAATACCATAAAAATCACCTGGGACGAAGTGAATGGCTTAAAATATCCAAAAACAGTGATTTTTACTTCGGAAAATTTTGAGTCGCTTGCCAAACAGATTCTAACAAAGAATCCACTTTTTGCCGGAACAGATGAAAAAACTTGTGTTTGCTATGAAATTTCAGATTTTATAATAACTGAATAATCGGAAACGTGAGAAAAAAAATCCTCTGAATTTCATTCAGAGGATTTTTTTTGTATGATAAGATTTTCTTCTATTTACGCGTTTTCAGATTCAAGTGTTGGGAATCTATTGAAGTAGTCGTTTGTAGTGCGCGCTGCAACGCCGCTTAAGAGAATAAGGGCAACGCAGTTTGGCCATGCCATAAGACCGTTTGTAATGTCGGCAATTGTCCATACTTGGCTGATTGTCATGTAAGGTCCGATTGCAACTGCAATGATGTAAACAATGCGGTAAATCATTACAAGCTTCATTTTTCCGTTTGAAAGATATTCAAGACAGCGTTCTGAGTAGTAGTCCCATCCAAGAATTGTTGTAAATGCAAAGAATACAAGACAGATCATAAGAAGGAACTGAACTGAACGTCCGTCACCACCAAGTACGCTGTTGAAAGCTGCAGAAGTAAGGTCTACGCCTTTCAGTGCTTCTCCGGCTGCGTTTACAGGAAGCGTAAATGTCCCGTTGCTTGCAAATGCGATTACAATTGAAAGGCCTGTCATTGTACATACTATGATTGTATCGATGAAAGTTCCTGTCATTGAAACAAGTCCCTGTGCAACTGGTTCTTCTACTTTTGCAGAAGATGCAGCAATTGCGGCAGAACCAAGTCCGGCTTCGTTAGAGAAGATACCGCGTGCAATACCTTTCTGCATTGCAACGATTACTGAACCAACTACACCGCCTGTTACAGCTTTTGGATCAAATGCGGCATGCAGAATCAGCTGGAATGCGGCAGGAATTTTTGTAGCATTCATGATAAGTACGCTTACACCAAGGAAAACGTAAAGGATAGCCATGAATGGAACGATAACCTGTGCAACTTTTGAAATGCGCTGAAGTCCGCCGATAATTACAAGGGCTGCAAAAATTGTAACGAATCCGCCGGCAATTACAGTTGCCCATGAATAGTCGTTTCCGAAAAGATTGAATGCAATGTGAGCATTTTCCGGGTCAATGGCATTCTTTACGGCAGATGCAATACCGTTAATCTGTGTGAATGTTCCGATACCAAAAAGACCTACACATACACCGAATACAGCAAAGAGAACGGCAAGCCATTTCCATGAAAATCCTGTTCTTTCTTTAAGGCCTTTTTCGATTGTATAGAATGGACCGCCAAGAATGTGACCGTCAGCGTTGTGTTCGCGATATTTTACAGCAAGCATACATTCTGCATACTTTGTTGCAATACCTACAAGGGCTGCAACCCACATCCAGAAAAGGGCACCTGGTCCGCCGGCAGCAATGGCTGTTGCAACACCTACAATGTTTCCAGTACCGATTGTTGCAGAAAGTGCTGTACAGAGTGCACCGAAGCTGGAAACTTCACCTTTTTCTCCGTCTGATTTACGGAAAATAGACTTTAATGCGCGTCCCAGTTTACGGAACTGCATTCCACGCAGGCGGACTGTAAGCAGAAGGCCTGTAATAAGGATAAGAATGATTGTTGGAAGACCCCATACGATGTTGTCGATGGTGTCTAGAATAGCGTCAAAAGTGTTCATGACGTACTCCTGTTAAAAAAAATAAGAGCGATTCCAGAAAGAATATTCTTTAAGGAATTGCTCTCTAAAGAGTTTGTAGAACATTTTCTTTGTTTCTGTCCTTTTGCCTGAGATATCGGCTTTAATAGCCTTAACCCTTCGGCGTTTGCCACTGTGGGCAAAACTCTCCAGAGAATTATTGAAAGACAACATCCTTCAATAACGGGAAAAGAATATCACTATTCAAATTTTCAATCAATTGAAATTCTTCCATTATTTACGTAATTTTTAGTTTTTCTACTTGATTAATGCGTCTGCTTTTAGTATAGTTTTATTCACTTGCTGCCTTAGCTCAGTTGGTAGAGCACGTGATTTGTAATCTCGGGGTCGAGGGTCCAAGTCCTTCAGGCAGCTCTAGAACTGTCCGTTTTTTTCGGACAGTTTTTTTTTGCCCTGATGAATTTTCATCTGTAAAAATTAATGTTTTTAGGTGGAAATTATTTCTGACTTCCGTTATAATGACAAAAGTGCAGATATTGTCAATTTGACGCACCTGGAGACGTTTTATGTATTCAACAGTTCCACAGATGCTTTTTGAAAAAGCAATGGACATTCCTACAACTCCAATTCAGTATTCAAAAGATAGTGTTGGAAAATTTCAGCCTGTAAATTATATAGATTTTGCCCAGCTTATGTTTTATTTTGGAGCAGGGCTTCTTTCAATTGGAAATGAAACCGGTAATCATGTTGGTCTTATAAGCGATAACCGCAAGGAATGGTTTGTCTGTTCTATGGGAATTATGGCAATCGGTTGCTGTGACATTCCTCGTGGAAGCGAAGCAACTGTAAAGGATCTGTCTTACATCCTAAAATTTGCACAGTGCCATACAGTTATTGCAGAAAGTAATTACAGCTATAAAAAAATTGTTGAATGCCGTCCAGAACTTACTGATTTACGCAATATCATTGTAATTGATCCAAAAGATATAGATAAAACATTGGTAGATGTACCTGTATATTCATATGATGAAATAATTGCGCTTGGAAAAAATTACCGTGATGATTTTCCGGGTAAGGTTGAAGAAATTCTTGCTGCCGGAAAAGAAGACGATACTGCTACAATTATCTTTACATCCGGAACAACAGGGGTTCCAAAAGGCGTTGAACTTACCCATAAAAATTTCTTAAGTCAGATAAAGGATGTTGCCGCTGTTTTCCCTATGAAGCACGGAGATAAGTCTTTGGCAGTTCTTCCTGTATGGCATGTATACGAGCGCCTTATGGAATATTATCTTGTTTCCATTGGTGTTTCCATCTGCTATTCAAAGCCTGTTGTAAGCATGATTCTTAATGACATGCAGAAAATTCAGCCGCAGTTTCTGGCGTGTGTTCCACGAATCTGGGACGGAATCTATTCTGTAATCGAAAAGAAAGCTGTAAATAAATCAAATGTAAGAAAAGCGCTCTTTAAAATATGTAAGGGTGCTACAACTTCAAAGCTCAGGCTCTATAACATAATCCGCGGAAGAAACCAGCAGTTTAAGCATAAGCCGGTTTTATTAAAGATTCTGGACCGTGTGCTTTATATTCCGGTTTTCTTTCTTCTTCCGTTTAATCTGCTTGGAGAAATGCTTTTCTTTAAGAATGCGCGTTCAGTAATGGGCGGCTCATTTAAAATCGGTATGAGTGGCGGCGGCGGAATTGCGCCAAAACTTGACCGTTTTTACAACGCAATCGGAATACGACTTGTAGAAGGATACGGGCTTACGGAAACTGCGCCTATCTGTTCCATCAGGAATTACCGCAATAATGTTATCGGTACAATTGGAGCCGCTATGCCTTACATGGAAGCAAAGGTTGTTAATCGCCATGGAGTGGAATGCGGTCCTGGTCAGCTGGGCGTGCTTTATGTGCGCGGACCAAACGTGATGAAGTGCTATTACAATCAGCCGGAACTTACTGCAGAGGCAATTCAGGAAGGTTGGTTTAATACTGGAGACCTTGTTGTGCGCACAATCGGCGGAGACATTATCGTTAAAGGCCGCGCAAAGGATACGATTGTCCTTCGTTCCGGAGAAAACGTTGAACCTCTTCCTATAGAAAATAAACTTGTTGAATCGCCGTATATTGCACAGGCTGTTGTTGTTGGTCAGGATCAGAACTGCCTTGGCGTTCTTATTATTCCTAATAAGGAAGCCATAAAGAAATTTGCCCAGGAACAGGGACTTGATACAGAAAACTTTGCCGCTGTCCTTAGAAGTACACAAGTTTTTGACCTTATATTTAAGGAACTTGAGCGCCTTATTACTCCAAAAACCGGATTCAAGCCGTTTGAAAAAATCGGAAAGTTTACATTCCTGGACAAGCAGTTTGAACCGGGTGTTGAACTTAGTGCAAAGGGAACTATTATCCGTTATAAGATTGAAGAACTGTACAAGTGGCAGATTGCTTCTATGTTCAGCGATTCTGTTTTTGCGCAGGGATTAAGTAGCCTTACCGGAAACCTAAAGGATTTAAGTTCAAAAACTTCCGGCCTTCTGGAAAAAATAAAAAAATAAACGGATTGTGCCGGTTGTGCCGTATGTGCAGGGGTACTGACTGCTGCGGCAAATCTGTCAGGCTTTCTGTATAGATAAACTGCGGAATCTGCTGCGTTTTCGTTGTTCCCATAATTGTTTATATTTAGTAAAATCAATTCATTGTGAAAAGGACTTTTGCTTGTGTTGCAGGCTTTTTGCTGTGCCTGCCGTTTTTTGCCCAGACTAAAATAAATGTTTCAGATGACGTAACGTTCTGGAGCGATTTGCCTGACGAGGTTCTGGCAGATGAGATTGTTTCCAGAATGACAGATACAGAGCTTTTAAGCCAGATCCTTATGTTTGGCTGGGCAGGTGCAGAGCCGGAAAAGCTTCTGTTCGACTGGGTTGACCGCGGACTTGGAAGCGTAAAAGTTTTCGGGTGGAATACAGACGATATAAATCTTGTTGCAAAATCGATTACAAGGCTTCAGAAAAAATCTGCGGAAGGCCGTTTTAAGATTCCTCTTTTTGTTGCAACTGATCAGGAAGGTGGCTGGATACGTCATGTTAAAGGAGAAACAGCAATCACTCCTGGCAATATGGCAATCGGTTCGGGCGGTTATCCTGCCGATGCGTGGTATTCCGCTTTTTATATAAGCCGCGAAATCAAGGTTCTTGGAATTAACATGAACTTTGCGCCTACGGTGGATCTTTTTACAGATCATGATTCTACAATTATTGGAACTCGTTCTTTTGGTGATGATCCCGAAAAAACCGGAATCCTTGGCGGAGCGTGGGCAAGTGGAAGCATTGCAGCTGGAATCATTCCTACGGTAAAGCATTTTCCGGGGCATGGGGACACAAGCTATGATTCGCACATACATCTTCCGGAAATCAACGTAGATTTTGACACTTTTACAAAACGTGAACTTGTTCCGTTTATGTATCTTATAAAGCAGGGTGTACCGGCTGTAATGAGTGGACACTTAAGTTTTCCTAAAATTGATCCGACCGGAACCCCGGCAAGTCTTTCTAAATATTTTCTTACGGACCTTCTCAGAGGGCAGCTTGGCTACAAGGGACTTATAATAACAGATGATATGACAATGAACGGTGCTACAACCTTTGCGGGGTCGCTTTCTGCGGCGTTCAGAATGGCAATTGAAGCTGGAAACGACATTATCATTTCTTCCAAGACTGCAAAACTTGGCGAAGCCTTGTGGACAAGTAATCTTTCAAGAATGTCATATGATCAGGATTTTAAAAAACGTGTATATGATTCAGCGCGCCGCGTAATTATTGCAAAGCTTAAGTATTTTAAAAGCGGGAATGCTGCTCCTCTGTACCCGGAAGCCTCGCAGATTCCTAAGCATATTCCGGATCGTGACGGACAGAAATTCTTCCTTGAACAGGCATGCCGCTCAATTGCAGTTGCCCGACAGTCCCTGATTCCGGCGGATGATGCAAAGGCTGGAAAAGTTCTGCTGGTGGGTTCGCTTCCATCTTTCTTTGAAGAAGGAAAAAAGCGTTTTGCAGAGACCGGAGATTTTAAATTTTCCTATGAAATTGGTCCTAACGAAACTCAGTGGGTCTGCGATAATATTGGAAAAATTGTTCCTGCCTACGATACGATTATTGTAATGGTTTACAGCGAACGTACTGCGCGCATTGCAGAATGGCTTAAGCAGTACGGAAAAAAGACTGTTGTATTTTCTATAATGACTCCTACAAATGCCCTGCCTTTGGACTGGGCAGACGACATTATTGTAGGTTACAGTTATTCAGATTTTACTATAAAGGCAATGTTCGGAGCTCTTACTGGCGAATATAAGGCAGAAGGAAAGCTTCCGTTTACTGAATAGTCTTCCTTAAAAATTCGGAATTTCCTTAAGGGTGTTGTATTTTCCGTCCATGTGATGAATGTCCGGGCGGAGTCCCATTATGCGTTCATTTTCTGCGCGGAGTTGATTTTTTATCATTTCCTTGAATACTGTCATGAGCGGTTCTGGATCTACATTTTTATTTGCAAGGCCTACGCCCTGCAGCTCCTTTGTAAGATAATAGCATGTTTCTATAGTAGAAATGTATTCAGGCCGTGGTTCGCGCTTAAACGTAAAGATTGAGCGGTAACTTCCGTCAAAAGAAAGTTTAGGAAGCTTTAAAAGCTGCGGGTTATGTTGGATTATCTTGCGGCTACAGAACCATGTTGAATCAATTACCAGTGCAAGAATTGTGCGGCTACCAACTTCCTGTGCAAATCCCGGTTTGGAAGCTGTCCACGCATCTTCTCCAGGATACAGAAGAACCGGGTAATACAAAGGATCGTTCAGCAGCTTGTTGAGCCGAGTGTTTTCTGCAAAATCAAGACCTTCAATTATTTCGCAGTTTTTAAGGGAAAGCCTTGTGATCCAGCCTGTACCGGTTCTGTTTTTCTTAACTTCTTTCGGGTGCATTAAAAGCACGAATTTTATTCCTGAATCAACTTCAGTAATGTATTTACAAAGACAAAATTCACCTTTTTTCTGACACTTTGGACATCTTGCATTCATGGGATGAAGTATACATTAATGATAAAAAAAAATCTGCTTCATATATGCACTTTAAACTTTTCTTGTGCCGAACCTTATTGCGTTCAATCTGTTTTTTATCTAATATTGTTCATGGTAAGGTTCGTTTTTTTTCTAAAAACGGGCATGTAAAAATGCAGCAGGGAAGGCATGCAGTTCGTTCTTTAGGTTTAGAAAATCCCTGTTGAAAAGGAATTATATGGCTCTGCTGAAATGTAAAAATCTTGCAATCGGGTACGAAGGCAAGGCGATTTTTAGGAACATCAATTTTGAAGTAAATGCTGGTGAATATCTGTATATTGTAGGCCACAACGGCAGTGGCAAATCAACATTGATGAAGACAATAATAGGACTGCAAAAACCTCTTGACGGGGAAATTGAATTTTCTGATGGACTTCTGGAAAATCAGATCGGATATCTGCCGCAGCAGACTGCAATTCAGAAAAATTTCCCGGCAAGCGTTCAAGAAGTTGTGCTGAGCGGTTGCCAGAATAAGCTTGGAATCCTTCCGTTTTATAAAAAAGAGCATTATGACCGTGTTACAGAAAATCTGGAACGGCTTGGAATTCTTTCTTTAAGGAAAAAATGCTATAGGGAGCTTAGCGGTGGTCAGCAGCAGCGTGTCCTTCTTGCAAGGGCTTTGTGTGCCGCAGAAAAAATGATTCTTCTGGATGAACCTGTTACAGGACTTGACCCTAAGGCAACGGAAGAAATGTATTCGATTATTACTCAGCTTAATAAGGAAGGAATGACAGTCGTTATGATCAGTCATGATATTTCAGGTGCAGAAAAGTATGCAGACCGCATTCTTCAGCTTAATAAAATTGAAGGAACTATAACATGGCAGTAATTGCAGATATCTTTCAGAAAATAGGAATGTATTTTCAGTATTCCTTTGTTGTTTATGCGCTTATAGTCGGCATTTTTATCGCCCTTTGTTCTTCTCTTTTAGGTGTTACGCTTGTTTTAAAGAAGTTTTCCTATATTGGGGACGGACTTTCTCATTCTGCGTTTGGTGCGCTTGCAGTCGCAACTGTGCTGAGTTTTTCAAATAACATGTATTTTGTTCTGGCAGTGACAATTGTATTTGCGGTTCTTCTTCTTTGCAAAAGGCCTTCTTCCATAGTAAAGGCAGATGCTGCAGTTGGAATGATAAGTGTCGGTTCGCTTGCATTCGGATATCTTTTCCTGAATCTTTTTGCGCCTCCTACAAATCTTTCCGGAGACGTATGTACGACTTTATTCGGTTCAACTTCAATCCTTACTCTTACAAAAGGCGAAGTTATACTTTCTGTTGTCCTTTCTGTATCTGTCATTATTTTCTATGCAGTTTTTTACAACAGAATTTTTGCAATTACTTTTGATGAAGGTTTTTCAAGGGCGAGTGGAATCAACACCCGGCTATACAATTTTTTCATGGCTGTAATAGTTGCTGTAATCATTGTTCTTGCAATGAATCTTGTCGGAACTCTTCTTATTTCTGCGCTTATTATTTTTCCGGCAGTTTCTTCAATGCTTCTGTTTAAAAGCTTTAAGTCTGTAACGATTTTTGCGGCAATTTTTTCTGTATTCTGTGCCGTTCTGGGAATTCTGGTTGCAATTGTGGCCGGAACTCCGGTCGGTTCTACAATTGTAATGTCGGATGTAATTGCATATGCTGTATGCCGCATAATAAACAGTTACAGGCGCCACCGTTCATTAAAGGAATAGTTTTTTGTTAAAGAGATTTTTAATTTTTTTTCTGGCCTGCATGGTGTTTTCCGGCTGCCAGAAGAAACTAAATAACGGAATTACTCTTGTACCTTTAAATGACTGTAAAGATGCCGGTGAAGATTTTGATTCTGCAACTGCCGGTCCGCTTGAAATTAAAAAGATTGACGTTGACCTTTCCATGCTGAACTATAACATTGCGTCAGCCCAGATTTTCAACATGCTCATAGAAACAGATTCGTATCTTGGGAAAACTGTAAGGATAAAGGGGCAGTTTTTTTCGACTTATGATGAAGAAAACAAAATGCGCCATTATTCTGTCCTTATATGGGATGCAACGGCATGCTGTCAGACAGGACTTCAGTTCATTCCGCGGGGAAATCCTGTGTACCCGGATGATTTTCCGGAAGAAATGGCAGATATGGAAGTTACGGGAATTCTTCGCATGAAGCTTTTGAACGGAATGGACTACCTTTACATTGACTGCGAACTTTAGTTTTTGGACAGCCCGCGTTTTACGCTCATCAGAATAAGATTGAAGCGCTAAATAATTGCTTTTTGTGACAAAAAAGTATATTTTGTCACAAGAGGTATTTTTTTTATGTATAAGCCAGAATTAGTTAATACAATCAAAAGCTATAGCGGAAAGCAATTCGTTACAGACTTGATTGCGGGTATTATCGTTGGTATTGTAGCGCTTCCTCTTTCTATTGCGTTTGCCATTGCCAGCGGATGCAGTCCGGAAACAGGACTTTACACTGCTATCATTGCAGGTTTCTGTATTGCGGCGCTTGGCGGAACACGCTGTCAGATTGGCGGTCCAACTGGTGCATTTACTGTAATTATTTATGCAATCGTAAATAATCCGCAGCTTGGTATAGGCGGGCTGGCAACAGCAACTGTTCTTGCCGGAATCATGCTTATTCTTCTTGGTGTTCTTAAGCTTGGCGGTCTGGTAAAATTCATTCCGTATACTATTGTAGTCGGATTTACAGCTGGAATTGCAGTTACAATTGCTACAGGTCAGATAGGTGATTTCTTTGGAATGCATCCACAGTTTCCTATGACTGTAATGGGCGCTGAATACGCAAAGATGCCGGGAACTTTTGCCGGAAAGATTGCCGTATACGCTAATTCATTTTCTTCAATTAATTTTTATTCCTTGATCATGGCTGTTGTATGCCTTGTAATTATTTTTCTGTGGCCTCGTGTTACAAAAAAGGTTCCAGGTTCTCTTATCGTAATCATTCTTGCTACAATCGCCAATATCATAATTTCAAATATTGCTGGAGATAATCCGGCATGGCATACAGATATTATCAGGGACCGCTATTCAATCCCTAATGGACTTCCTAAGCCGGCTTTGCCTGACTTTACGCTTTCAACAATTCAGACTGTATTTCCAACTGCTGTTTCTATTGCTGTTCTTGCTGCAATTGAATCTCTCCTTTCTGCTGTTGTTGCTGACGGTATGATTGGTACAAAGCATGACTCAAACAATGAACTTATCGGTCAGGGTATTGCAAATATTTTCAGCCCGCTCTTTGGCGGACTTCCAGCTACCGGTGCAATTGCACGTACAGCTACAAACATCAATAACGGCGGACGCACTCCTGTTGCAGGAATCGTTCATGCAATCGTCCTTCTGCTCATAATGATGCTGTTCGGAAAATACGTTGAATACATTCCTATGGCAGCACTTGCCGCAGTCCTTATGAGCGTTGCCTGGAACATGGCCGGAATCCCTGCCATCCGCAAACTTCTTAAGGGACAGAAATCAGACATTACAGTTCTTTCCGTAACATTCCTTATCACAGTGTTTGTAGACCTTACTTATGCAATCGGTATCGGACTTATTTTTGCAGCATTCCTTTTCATAAAGAAGATGATAGATGTTTCGGAAGTTCAGGAAAGCCGCGGTACAATCGTTTCTGGTATTACCGGTGACGGACAGGAAGAAACTCTTGATGTTCCTGCCGGCGTTCTTGTTTACGAAATTGACGGACCTTTATTCTTTGGAACAGTACGAAAATTTGAGCTTGCAGTTGAACGTGCCGGTGCAGAATTCAAGGTTCTTGTAATCCGCATGCGAAATACAATTTACCTTGATGCAGGAGGACTTCAGGCCCTTGAGCAGTGTAAGGCGGCCTGTGACAGAAAAGGCGTAAAGATTGTTCTTTCGGGCATTCATACGCAGCCTTACATGCTATGCGAAAAGACCGGAATGGCAGACAAAATCGGCCGCGAAAATATTTTTGATAATATTGACGGCGCCATGACAAGGGCTCGTGAACTTGTTCAGGCATAGCGTTTTATAAGCACTTATTTGCCATTTTGTCAAATAAAAAACTTTTTTTTATTTTTGCTTTTTGCGCATTTTTATATTGAATAAATCTTTTATCAATAGTACACTTCTAAATAGACAGACACTATATCTAGTGTCTGTTTTTTATGCAATTTAAGAAAGTGCACCATTAGTATAAACAAAAGAAAGAGGTGGGAAATCGTGAAAATCATCAAGCGTAACGGCGAAGAAGCAATTTTTGACATCAGAAAGATAGAAACAGCTGTTTCAAAGGCAAACTGTGCTGTACCGGAAAATGAACGCCTTTCTGAAGAATACATAAAGGCAGTTGCTTCTAAAGTTGCAGAAACATGCCAGACAAGCAAGGTTCAGATGAACGTTGAAGCCATTCAGGATCTTGTAGAAACTGAACTTATGCGCATCGGTGCTTTTGACATTGCAAAGCTTTACATTACATACCGCTATCGTCATGCACTTATGAGAAAGCAGAATTCAACAGACCAGCAGATTCTTTCTCTCCTTGAATGTGCAAACGAAGAAGTTAAGCAGGAAAATTCAAACAAGAACTCTACTGTAGTTTCTGTTCAGCGTGACTACATGGCAGGTGAAGTTTCCAAGGATATTACAAAGCGATTCCTTCTTGATGAAGATATTGTACAGGCACATAACGAAGGTATAATTCACTTTCACGATGCAGACTATTTTGCACAGCACATGCACAACTGTGACCTTGTAAACCTTGAAGACATGCTCCAGAACGGAACTGTAATCAGCGGTACAAAAATCGATACTCCTCATTCTTTTTCTACAGCATGTAACATCGCTACACAGATTATTGCTCAGGTAGCTTCAAGCCAGTACGGCGGACAGTCAATTTCCCTTGCTCACCTTGCACCGTTTGTTGACGTAAGCCGCAAAAAGCTTATCAAGGAATTGAACCAGACAATCGAAGAAACCGGCGTACAGTTTACAAAGGAACAGTTTGATCACATTGTAGAACGCCGCCTTGCAGATGAAATTACACGCGGTGTTCAGACAATCCAGTATCAGGTTGTAACACTTATGACTACAAACGGTCAGAGTCCGTTCGTAACTGTATTCATGTATCTGAATGAAGCAAAGAACGAACAGGAAAAATCTGACCTTGCACTTATCATTGAAGAAGTCCTTAAGCAGCGTACAAAGGGTGTCCGCAACGAAAAAGGCTACTGGGTAACACCTGCATTCCCTAAGTTGATTTACGTACTTGAACCGGATAACATTGAAGAAGGAACAAAATACTATTACCTTACAGAACTTGCTGCAAAATGTACTGCAAAGCGACTTGTTCCTGATTATATTTCAGAAAAGAAGATGTTTGAACTTAAGGAAGGAAACTGCTACACATGTATGGGATGCCGTTCGTTCCTTACAGTTTATCGAGACGAAACAGGTAAGCCGAAGTTCTATGGACGCTTTAACCAGGGTGTAGTAACAATCAACCTTGTTGATGTTGCCTGTTCAAGCGGTCGTGACATGGACAAATTCTGGAAGATTTTTGATGAACGCCTTGAACTCTGTCACAGAGCCCTTATGCTGCGCCACAAGCGTCTTTTGGGAACTCCTAGTGATGTTGCACCGATTCTCTGGCAGAACGGAGCCCTTGCTCGTCTTGCAAAAGGCGAAACAATCGACAAGCTTCTGTTCAACGGTTATTCAACAATTTCCCTTGGCTATGCAGGGCTCTGTGAATGTGTCCGCTACATGACAGGCAAGCCGCATACAGATCCGGAAGTAACTCCGTTTGCTCTTGAAATCATGCAGCACATGAACGATGCCTGTGCAAAATGGCGCGCTGCTGAACATATTGACTTCAGTTTGTACGGAACACCGCTTGAAAGCACTACATACAAGTTTGCAAAGTGCCTTAAGCAGCGCTTCGGTGAAATCCCAGGTGTAACAGACAAGAATTACATTACAAACAGCTATCATGTTCACGTAACAGAAGATATTGATGCATTCAAAAAGCTTACGTTCGAAAGCCAGTTCCAGAAACTTTCTCCGGGCGGAGCAATCAGCTATGTAGAAGTTCCTAACATGGAAAACAACATTCCGGCTGTAATGGCACTTTTAAAGCATATCTATGAAAACATCATGTATGCCGAACTGAACACAAAATCAGACTGCTGCCAGGTATGCGGTTACACCGGCGAAATTCAGGTAATTAATGATGAAGACGGCAAGCTTATTTGGGAATGCCCTCAGTGCGGTAATCGCGATCAGACAAAGATGAACGTAGCCCGACGAACCTGCGGTTACATTGGAACCCAGTACTGGAACCAGGGACGAACCCAGGAAATTAAGGAAAGGGTACTTCACCTGTAGGTCTGTATGTATTACGGAAACATAAAGGAATTTGACGTTGCAGACGGGCTTGGTGTTCGCGTAAGCCTGTTTGTAAGCGGCTGCCGTAACTGCTGTCCCGGCTGTTTTCAGCCGGAAACCTGGGCATTTGATTATGGCCAGGAATTTACAGAAGAAACAGAAAACCGCATTATAGAACTTCTTGCACCGACTCATATTCAGGGATTCAGTCTTTTAGGCGGCGATCCTTTTGAAGAAGAAAATCAGGAAGTTCTTGCTCCTTTTCTTGAACGCTTAAAATCAGTCTATCCAAAAAAAGACATATGGTGCTGGACTGGCTACATTTTTGACAAAGATTTGCAGCCAGGACAGCGCAAGTACACAGAGTACACAGACCGCATGCTCCGCTGCATGGACGTTCTTGTTGACGGTCCTTTCATCCAGTCTCAGAAAAATCTCATGCTCAAGTTCCGCGGAAGCGAAAACCAGCGCCTGCTTCATTTAAAAGACGGAAAAGTTGTCTCTGAAGAATAAAAATCCTATTCAAAAAAAATCATTAAAGTTTTATTATTTTTCTACCGATACTAGAAGTACGAAGTTAGAATTTTGGGAGAAAAATATGAAAAAAGGTGAATTTTACAGTTTGATGAAGACAGTTCCTAAGGCAGAAATTCATCTTCACATAGAAGCTGTTCCAACAATTAAATCAATCAAGGCACTTTATAAAAAAAATAACGGTTCAGAAATGACCGACGAAGCAATTACAAAGCTTTTTACCTATGATGATTTGAATGGCTTTATTCAGGCATTTTTGCAGGTACAGGCTCTTTATACATCCGTAGAAGATTTTGACTACATTTTCAATGATCTTGCGTCATATCTTGTAGAAAACGGAATTGTATACACAGAAGCATTTTTTGCGCCGACTTCATTCCTTAAACGTGGATTCAAGTATGAAGAAATGGTGCAGATTTTTGACCGCAAAATAGAAGAAATCAAGGAAAAACATGGAATTACTGTAAAGCTTCTTATGGACGTAAGCCGCACATTCGGCTGTGAAAACGCCATGAACAATTATAAGCTTTTAAAGCAGTTCCCTAGCAAAAATATAATCGGAATCGGTCTTGGAGGAGCAGAAAGTAAGGGACCTGCAAAGGATTATGCTCCTGTCTATGACGAAGCTGTAAAAGACGGATACAAGGTTGTTGCCCATGCCGGAGAAGATGTCGGTCCGGAATCAATCTGGGATGCCCTTAATTACTGTCACGTTACACGCGTAGGTCATTGTATAAGTGCAATTCAGGACGAAAAACTTATGCAGAAACTTAAAGATGACAGAATTGTTCTTGAAGTCTGCCCTACAAGCAACGTGTTTACAAAGAAATTTGTAAAATCAATAAAGGAACATCCGATTACAGAATTTTTTAAGCGCGGACTTTTTGTAACGGTAAATACAGATGACCCGGTTTTCTTTAAGGTTTCTCTCATTGATGAATACTGGAAACTTCATCACGAAGCAAAGTGGACAATGGAAGAAATCCAGCAGCTGGTAAAGAACGGATTTAATGCCCTTTTTGCAGACGAACAGGAAAAGGCTTCCTGGTGCGAAAAAGTAACCGAAGCTTTCTCTAATGCAAAAAAATGACTAATATAGAAAAATATTACAACAAATTCAACGAAGAACACAGGCTTACAACACGGCACGGTACTGTAGAATTTTCTGTGTCGATGCATCATATACAGGAATTAATTGCCGGACGCACCGGGCTTAAAATACTTGACGCAGGTGCAGGAACCGGTCGTTATTCCATTGAGCTTTGTCATCAGGGACATGATGTTACTGCCGTTGAGCTTGTAAAGCGGAATCTGGAAGTGCTCCGCGCAAAACATGAAAAAATCAAGACTTGGCAAGGAAATGCCATGGATCTTTCTTTTCTTGAAGAAAATAAATTTGACATTTCAATCTGTTTTGGTCCTATGTACCATTTGCATACAGAAGAAGAACGGCTTGCTGTTCTTGAGCAGCTTAAGCGCGTTACAAAAAAGGACGGAGTGATTTTTGTTGCATACATTTTGAATGACTACGCAATCCTTCGCTACTGTTTTGGCGAAGGCAAAATAAATCAGGCTTTGCAGGACGGTTCTGTTTCTCCGGATTTTAAGTGCGTTACCCGCCCGGAAGACCTTTACAGCTATATTACGCTTGAAGAAATCAATAGAATCCGGCAGAAGTCAACCCTTGAACGCATAAAGATATTCAGTCAGGAAGGTGCTGCAGATTTTATGCGCCGTGAATTGAACGCCATGGATGAAGAAACTTTCCGTCATTTTGTGGACTACACGATAAGTATAAGCGAGCGCCCGGAGCTTTTAGGCGCTGGGACTCATATTGTTGATGTGCTCAGAAACGACTGATCTATACCTTAAACTGATCAATCTGCATTCCGATTCTGTTAATTGAATCGTTTACCTTGCTGGAAATGTTGGAAAGCTGTCCACTCGTCTTGTTCATTTCTTCGGCACCGATTGTCATTTCGTTCATGCCTTCTTTTATTACGCCGGTTGCATCCTGAAGGTTCTGGATTTCTGTAAGGATTGTTCTGTTTCCTTCTGCCATTTCCCGGGATGCGCTTCGTACTTCAGAAGTATTGTCGTTCATATTCTTAAGAGCTTCTACAATCTGCTGGGACCCTTCCTGCTGTTCCTGCATTGCAGACCTAATCTGATTCACAAGCTCGTCAGTCTGCGAAATTTTTTCGCTTACGCCTGCAAAACTTTCTGAACTTTCGCGAGCTGCAATAACAACAGATTCAATAGATTCACTGATTTTATGAAGTTCTTCGCTGATTTTATGAGATTCGGCCGCAGACGTTTCCGAAAGCTTACGGATTTCATCAGCAACAACAGAGAATCCTTTTCCTGCTTCTCCGGCATGTGCGGCCTCAATTGCTGCGTTCATGGCAAGAAGGTTAGTCTGGCTTGCAACATTTGTAATCGCTACGTTGGCGTCCTGCAATGCCTTTGACTGCGCTTCAATTTCTGCAACGTGTTCAGAAACTCTCTGCTGCTTCTGAATTCCAACAGAAGTGCTCTGTTCAAGCGCGCTGAACGATGCCGCCATCTTTTCTACGCTGGAGTTTACAGAAGAAATGTTGCCAATCATCTGTTCAACTGCCGCAGAAGCCTGAGTTACTCCGCTTGCCTGACTTTCAATCATTCGTTCAAGACTGTTGATGTTTTCCGCAATTTCTGTAACAGCGGCAGATGTCTGTGTAACGGATTTTGTCTGGTTGTCAATCTGACCGCTCATGCTTTCAATGTTTGAAAGAATTTCTGTAATCGAACTTGCAGCGCCGTCAATGCTGTCCTGAAGCTCAACCTTTACGCTTGTAAGATCTTCCTTTGAATCCTTTACGTCATCGATAATGCCATGAAGTTTTGACATAAATTTGTTGAAACCTTCTACAAGGTCTCCGATTTCGTCTTTTGTAGTTGCAGCCAAGCGCTGGGTAAGATCGGCGTTTCCTTCTGCAATTCCGTTTATTGCAACATCAACAGATTGGATTGGTTTTACAATCTTTGATGCCATGAGTATTGTAATAAATACAGAAACTGCAAGTGCAAGTATTGCCATAATTATGATAAGAATAATATTCTTTTTCATCTGGCTGTAGATTTCACTTGATTTTCCGATAGTTACGAGAATCCAGCCGGTTTCGCTGTTTATAAGCTGTCCGGCAATGTAGTATCCGCCTGGAGCATCTGTATCGATGAAGAGTTCTCCGTTCACAGAGTTTTTATATTTTGACAGTGTTTTGAATTCGTCAAAGAAATTTGTATTAAGAACTTTGTCAAAATTTTCATTTGTAAGGTAGTTTCCGTTTTTATCAAGGATAAATGACTGTCCGCTTTCTGAAAGCTTGATTTTTCCTACAAGATTGTTAAGTTCTTTTAGACTGATATCAATACCTGTTGTACCAGCAAAGGAGCCGTCTGGGTTTCTTACTCCTATACAAATCGTAGTTACCAGCGACGCTGTCGGTATGTCCATATATGGATCTGTAATAACAATTCCGCTTTTGTCGCGAGCGTCAATAAACCACTGGCGTGAATATTTGTCATAAGAAGAATCTGGCGTCCATCCTCCGCTGTAATAAAAGTAACCGCCCTGATTCATTGGAACTTCATCGGCATAATACAATGCCATGATTGTCGGTTCGTCATCAATAAGCTTCTGAAAATCATCCTGTAATTTTTTAAGCTGTAACTTTGAATTTGTTACGTGGTAAGCGAAGTCTTTTACCATTCTGGCTGGTTTATCCAAAAAAGAATCAATGGTGACAGAGGCCGTTTCCATGTGAGCAGCAGAAACCTTCGTTATATTAGATTTCACTTCTCTTATCTGAGCCTGCAATACAAGGATTGATACTATAAGGATTGCTGCCAAGATCATAGCTGTAGTAGAAAAAATGAGTTTTAATTTTATGCTGTTCATATCCTTCCTAATCCTATAAATTTTATTTTTTTGAATTATTAAACTTTATCCGATACATGTGGAATAATAACCAAATTATAATACTGTTATATTACAAAGAAAAGTTTAAAATTACAGATGAGGTTATTTTTGTGAATTTCATAAAAACGGAGCATAGGGAAGAAATGGATTTTCTTTCATATTGTGCCGTTTTGTTAGGTAGATAGTTTTAATGGATTTTCCTATGGGCAGAGTACTGTAAGTTTGCGCAGACAGACTCAATCTGTTTTTTTGTAATTCCGACTGTATTTATACGGTTGAATCTAGTGTACGAAGAAACACAAGCTTAATTATCTTAGCTTAAATACGGAAAAAGCGTTGATAGGAAAAATTTGGTGGTTGTGATTCGACTGGTTCAACAACCAAGCCTGTTGACTTGTAAGAGCTCGAAGTATATTACCAAATATCCTGTGTATAAATGGTCATTTCGACAAGCCCTTCGACAAGCTCAGGAAACACTTGCCGAAATCAACGTAAATATACCATAAGCAGCATAATATCACTGTTTCTGATTCCGCTTATGCGTTCTGCCTGCCCAAGGGTAAGAGGACGCACTTTTTCCAGTTTGTTGCGGCTTTCTGCACTGAGCGAAGGAATTGCGCCGTAGTCAAAGTCAACAGGAATGCGCACGTTTTCCATTTTGTGCATTTTTTCAATGCGCTTGTCCTGTTTTTCAATGTAATATTTGTACTTGAACTGAACTTTTGCATCTTCCCAAACTTTTTCTGGGTAGCCTGGGTTTTCCATGTGCGGCTTTTTAAGAAGCTGCGCAACAATTTCGTCAAGCTGGGCGTATTTTGCGTTTACCGCATCAAGCTGAGCCTTGGATTTTAGTCCGGCGTCAAAAGCGTATTTTGTAAGGCGCTGGTCGGCTGTGTCGTGGCGGAGCTTAAGGCGGTATTCTGCGCGCGCCGTAAACATTCGGTACGGTTCTTTTGTTCCCAGCGTTACAAGATCATCAATAAGAACGCCGATGTATGCTTCATCGCGGCCAAGTACAAGCGGCTTCCATTCAGGAATTTTTTTGAAATTGCTGTATCCGGCAGCTTTCTGGCAGTCTTCTTCTACTTTGTTAAGGCGGATATTAACGCTTTCGCTTATTTCGTAAAAACGCTTTTCTTCTGCTGCGTTCATTACCGCCTTAGGGCAGAATGCTCCCGGTTCCTGGCTTGCTGCAACACCGTTAAGATCGTGAGGCAGGCTGCACAAAGGACCACAGAAATCTTTGTGTGCGCGTGCGTAGTAACCTGCATTAATTCCGGCAATAAGTCCCTGACCGGCGGCTTCTTCGTAGCCGGAAGTTCCGTTTATCTGACCAGCATCAAAAAGGCCTGAAACACGTTTTGTTTCAAGGGAAGGATAGAGCTGAGTAGGTTCAACATAGTCGTATTCAACAGCGTAGCCCGGGCGGCTTTGAACGGCATTTTCAAAGCCGGTCATTGTACGCATGAAGGCATCCTGTACGCATTCCGGCAGGCTGGAAGAAAGTCCGTTCAGGTAGATTTCGTCAGTTTCAAGACCTTCCGGTTCCACAAAAATCTGGTGGCGTTCGCGGTCGGCAAAGCGCATTACCTTGTCTTCAATGGAAGGACAGTAGCGCGGTCCGATTCCGCTGATTTTTCCACTGTAAAGCGGCGAGCGGCCGATATTTTCGCGGATTATTTTATGAGTTTCTTCGTTTGTGTAAACAACGTGGCAAGGAGTCATAGGGCGTTCAACTTTTTCTGTTTCAAAGCTGAACGGAATGACTTCTGCATCGCCATCCTGTATTTCAAGTTTGGAAAAATTAATTGTGCGTCGAAGAATTCTTGGCGGAGTTCCAGTTTTAAGTCGTCCTGTTGTAAATCCAAGTTTATGAAGGCTTGCAGTAAGACCATAAGCGGCCGGTTCACCGATTCTTCCGCAAGGCGCATCGTATTCACCGATAAAAATGCGTCCGCCTAAAAAAGTTCCGGTTGTAAGGACAACAGAGCGGCACGGAATAATGCGTCCGCGTTCAGTTACAATGCCGGTAACCTTCTGCCTCATGGAACTTTTCTGCTTAACGCGTGTTTCGCCCGGAATTGTTCCCGGTTCAGCGCTGCTGTCAGAGTCCGGCGGCAGCGGAGTTTCGCTTTCTACAGTAAGGATATCTATGACTGTGTCCATAAGAGTGCACAGATTAGGAGTTGTTTCCAGAGTTTTTCTTGCTGTCTGTGAATAAGTGATTTTATCTGCCTGACTTCTAGGTGCCTGAACTGCCGGACCTCGGCTTTTGTTCAGCATGCGGAACTGAATCATTGATTTGTCTATGAGTTTAGCCATTTCGCCACCAAGGGCGTCAATTTCGCGGACAATGTTGCCTTTTGCGATTCCTCCAATAGAAGGGTTGCAGCTCATTCGTCCTATTGCATCCGGAGTCTGAGTAACGACAACGGTTTTTAGTCCCATACGAGCGCAGGCCAATGCTGCTTCAACACCAGCGTGACCGGCACCAACTACAGCCACGTCATAAAAATCATAAAATCCAGACATAGTGAGATGATTATAGTGATTTTAAGTCGGATTCTCAATATGTAAGGGGGAAGTCTCCCCCGCGGTATATAAATTGCGCAAGCAATTTTCCTATAAGGGGGTTGCGAAGGGGGAAGTCTCCCCCTCGCTCCCAAGTCCTCACTTCGTTGCGGTCTTGTCCGCTACCCCCTCTGCGGGGGAAAATCCCCCGCAACGCCCCCTTAAATTGGATTTCAATTACTTATCCATGACTGTCAAACGTAATGATTTCTAATTCATAATCTTCCATTTTTAAATTCCTCTGTTTTTAATTGAAAGGAAAATATTTACACACCGAAATACTTCTCAAAGAATTCTTTGAGCCGTTCAATAACAGTCTTTTTGACTTCGCTTCTGTTTCCTCCACCAAAGCGTGAAACAGGCGGAAGAATCTTATCAATATCAGTTCCTGTTGTACGGAGTACACCATCGCGGAATGAGTTTTCAATAAAGGTACGAGTTTCCTCTGGTTTAAGTTTTTGCTCCGCAATAATTGCAGAAAGTTCTTCTTCTCGTTTTTTTGCAATATAGTTCTGCCAATCTTTTTGAATATCTGTTGAAGTGTTTATCTGGGCAATGAAGTCTTCGATAAGTTGTTTCTTACTTCTAAGCTCGATACTTCCGCCGATAGCCTTCTTAATATCAACAAGGATTTCTGCATTCTGACAATTTGAATCATGATATTTTGCTACAAGCATCAGGATGTAATCGATGTTTATATCAACCTGCTTGATAAGCTCCATCTCAAAGACAATATCATCGTTTATGTTTTCTTTTTCGCACTCTTCAGTCGGGCGGATTTCATCATGAATGTCGATGTAATGGCTCTGGTAATCCTGCAAGTCGTTTATTTCAAGAAGAGTGTCACCATCAAATTGGTCGAACGTTGTAAGAATGTTACGCATACGTAAGATAGCACCGTAAAGCATAACGAATTCTTTTTTAGCTTCCTGAGTAATGACATTATTCTTAAAGCCATCCAGAGGGAACTTAGTCAAAAGCTCGTCTACAAGTTCGGTATAGCCTTTATGATACTTGTCTTTTTCATCGGTAAAGCCATTGTAGTAATCATCGAAACTGCGCAGGAGAATTGTTCCCTTTGCGTTTTTATCGCCGAACAGTGCAATAGCTTCATCTGTTTTTTCAGACAAATCACGGAAACAAACAATGTTTCCGAATGTCTTAATTGAATTCAAAATACGGTTAGTACGGCTATAGGCCTGAATAAGACCATGCATTTTAAGGTTCTTATCTACCCAGAGAGTATTCAAGGTTGTAGCATCAAAGCCTGTAAGGAACATATTTACAACAATCAGAATATCTAGTTCCTTGTTTTTCATACGGAGAGAAACATCCTTGTAATAGTTCTGGAACTTATCAGCGGAAGTATCATAGTCCGTATGGAACATCGTATTATAATCTTTGATGGCACTTTCAAGATAATCACGGCTTACTACATCAAGGCCAACTGTATCGTCTGAGTTTTCATCGTCTACGAATCCATTTTCATCTTCTGCTTCATTTGCTCCGAAGCTATATATCATTCCGACTTTCAGACCACAAGCAGGATTTGCTTCTATCTGTTTTTTGAATTCAGCATAGTATTTGATGGCCGTATCTATGGATTGCACACAGAACATGGAATTAAAGCCAGAAATGTGTTTTAGTTCTTTCTGTTCCTTTACGCTTCCCCTGTCTCTTGCTTTTGCACTTTCAGCAATATTTGTCAAAACTTTGAACTCATACTTTCCACCGTGAGTATTTCGTTTTGTTTTCTGGTCGAAGTGTTCGATTATGTATGAGACTACTGCAGAAATTCTTTCAGGTGCAGAAAGTGCATTTTCTTTATCGATTCCAGCTACATCTTTATCTTTTACACCGTCTTTCATTTTGATTGTTTTAATATAATCAATGCGGAATGGCAAAACATTGTGGTCGTTGATCGCATCCACAATAGTGTAAGTATGAAGCTTTTCTCCAAATGCCTGGTCTGTAGTTCTGATTCCACCAGCTCCGTTAGCACCTGCATTTTTCTGGAAAATTGGTGTTCCTGTAAAACCGAACAGATGAAACTTTTTGAAGCTCTTTACAATATCCTTATGTAAGTCACCAAACTGAGAGCGATGGCATTCATCAAAAATCATAACAATATGACTTTGGAAAATTGGATGGTCTTTATTCTTTTTGATGAATATTCCAAGCTTCTGGATGGTAGTAATGATAATTTTACAGTTATCGTCTTCGAGCTGTTTTTTGAGGATGGCAACAGACTTGTTTGAGTTAGCCGCATCTTTTTGGAAGCGGTCGTATTCCTTCATTGTCTGGTAGTCCAAATCTTTGCGGTCTACAACAAACAAAACTTTGTTGATGCAGTCCATTTGACTTGCAAGAATTGCAGTCTTAAAACTTGTAAGCGTTTTACCGCTTCCCGTTGTGTGCCAGACAAAACCGCCCGCTTCAATCGTTCCTTCTTTGTGATAATTACTTGAAATAAGAATCTTATTCAAAATGCGCTCAGTAGCTGCAATCTGGTAAGGCCTCATTACAAGAAGCGTATTATTTGTATCAAAAACACAATACTTTGTAAGGATATTTAAGATGGTATGTTTTGCAAGGAAAGTTCGTGTAAAATCTTCAAGGTCGTTGATAATTTTATTATTTGCATCCGCCCAATAAGAAGTAAACTCATAAGAGTTACTTGTTTTTTTACCGCTTCCCTTTTTGCTAGTCTGTTCTTTTATGCTTGCTTCGCGGGTAGTATTTGAAAAATACTTTGTATTTGTTCCGTTTGAAATAATGAAAATCTGGATGAACTGAAAAAGGCCAGCTCCCGCCCAAAAACTGTCACGATTATAACGACGAATCTGATTAAAAGCTTCGCGGATATTTACACCACGTCTTTTTAATTCACAATGAACTAAAGGAAGGCCGTTTACAAGAATAGTTACATCATAGCGATTAGAATTCCGCCCGCCTTCTGGTGTGAACTGATTTATTACTTGCAGATAGTTGTTATGAATGTTCTTTTTATCAATAAGATAAATGTTTTTAGTTGAGCCATCATCACGCGGAAGAACTTTAATATAATCGCTCTGGATTGTAAAAGTCTTTTCTTCAATTCCTTCTGTATCATTAGCAAGGTAATGGCCGTAGAAACGCGCCCATTCTGTTTCGCTAAAAGTAATATGATTAAGTTTTTCAATCTGTTTTTTTAAGTTCTCTACAAGGTCGTCTTCGGTTTTAATAGTGAGATATTCATAGCCTTGTTCCTGAAGGTCTTCTATAAAATTCTTTTCAAGTTCCGCTTCACTCTGATAAGAACGCTTACGGCGGGCAGGCGGAATATATTCTGAAACTACAGTCGCTTCGTTTGTTTCGGCTATGATGTTATAAGTGCTCATATCAGTTTTCCTTGATAATTAAACTCGTTCTGCAGCAGTTGCATACACTTCCATATCTTCACGCTTGCCGATGGCGATGATGTTTACAAGAAGCACATTCTCAACAACAGAATACACAATACGAATCTGCTTTTTGCAGGCGTACATTTTTCTGTAACCCGTTAAATCGTAACCGTTTTTATTTCCGAGTTCTTCACCCAAAAGAGGAGAAGTTTTTAGTTTGTCTAACTGCTTTTTGACAAGCTTTTTTATGCTGCCGTCAAGTTCGCAAAACTCTTTCAACGCAGCCGGATGAAACTTTATTTCATATTCCATCACAAGCCCGCCATTTTCATTGCGTCATCATAAGAAATGTATTCTGAAGCAGGTGTATTTTTGCGTTCCTGAATTGTCTCGAAAATTGCTTTCTGTTCTGCTTTTTCTGCTAGAGTTGCAAGCCGTTCGTATTCGTCTATAGGAATCATAACAGCCTGCATCTGATTGTTTTTTACTATTGCGATTTTTTCATCATTTGATTTTGTCATTCTCTGCAAAAAACCTGCAAAACCGCGGACAAACTGAGAACTTGAAATTATTTCATTTCGTGCAAAAGTAACCATAAGAGACTCCTTACATAGTATTTTACATAACATTTTATGCAAAATCAACAAGTTTCTATGCTTCTTTGCGCTTAAAGGTCAAAAGTTTGTCCCTGTAATACTCATATTGCTTTTGCCTTGCTTCAATTTCTGCAGGAAGTCCGATTTTTAAGTCTGTACAGATTGCATCAAAATTATCAAGCACCTTAACAATTCTCTCTTGAATATCAAAAGGCGGAATAGGCACAGGGTATTTATTTAACATCGGTCTACGAATAGACTGAACAGAAGCCTTAAATTGTTCTTTTGAAATATAATTCAAAAAGGTTGCTTTCATATAATGGTAGTAATAACGTGGCAATACAGTTTTATCAGTTATATGAATTCTATAAGCTCTCTGATGAAGAGCATATTTTCCTTCTACATAGTGAAAAACTTTTCCTACTCCAACACCATCGCCTGCGGTTATAATAGCAGTCTCATCATATTCAAAAGTATTTTTTCTTAATACTTCTGGCGAACGAACATAGAACGGATAAGTTCCGTTTTCTTCTGCTTCATTAGTATTACAGCTTCCTGTTCCTATTTCAGCAATTTCTTGTAGTTCTTTCCATTTTGTTTCAGTCCGTTCTCTTGTTAACAGCGAGTCGCGGTAGTATTCATACTGCTTGCGACGAGCTGTAAGCTCCGCTGTAAGCTCCGCTGTAAGCTCCGCTGTAAGCTCCGTAAAATTATCAAGAATACGAACAATTTCTTCCTGCACAGGCAATGGCGGAACAGGAAGAATAACCTTGTTCAAGATTGATTGTGTCAGACTTGGAACACCACCTGCTTTATTTAAATCTTCGAGATGTTCATTTGCAAGAAAATAATATAAAAATTTTGGTACAATCTGTTGTACATCAATTTCTGTGTAGAAAATAGTATCAACATTCCAAAAAGGAACATCAACATAAAAAAGATTATTCAACGAGCCTTTTCTAGGAATAAGAACAGTAGGTTTATCATATGCAAAGGTATCTATATATGTCATGATTCCGCCCGAACCATAAACAGGTATATCGCCAGCATTTAAATGCTTGTAATCTTTTCCGTTTCTAATTATTGCCACATCACCTAATGTTTTATACCCAACCCCATCAGGACAGAGTTCGTTTATCAGTTCATCCAACTTGCTCATTATGCTTCAATCTCCCCGATAATTTTGTCGATTTCTGCACGGAGCTTGTTTTCTTTTTTTACAATCTCTGCAATCTGAGCGTTCAAAACTTTTATGTCGATTACTTCTCTTGTGTCTTCTGCTTCGACATAGCTTGAAACAGAAAGGTTGTATTCGTTCTGGGCAATTTCATCGTTATTTACAAGACGGCTTACATAATCGATTTTTTCTTTTCGTTCTGTAAAGACTTTAAGAATGTTTTCGATATTCTCTTCTGTAAGCTTGTTTGAATTGGTAACTTTTACGCATTCTTTTGAAGCATCAATAAACAAGGTTTTGCTTTCGGCCTTTCCCTTCTTCAAAACCATAATGCAGGTCGCAATAGAAGTTCCAAAGAAAAGGTTATCTGGAAGCTGAATAATACAGTCGATGTAGTTGTTATCAACAAGATACTTTCTGATTTTCTGCTCAGCACCGCCACGGTACATAATGCCAGGAAAACAAACGATAGCCGCAGTTCCGTTAGTTGCAAGCCATGAAAGAGAGTGCATAATAAATGCAAGGTCGGCCTTTCCCTTTGGAGCTAAGACACCCGCAGGACTAAATCTCTGGTCATTTATAAGGATTGGATTGTCGTCACCTTCCCACTTGATTGAATAAGGCGGATTAGAAACAATAGCTTCAAACGGCTCATCATCCCAATGCTTAGGGTCAATAAGTGTATCACCAAGTTTAATATTGAACTTGTCGTAACTTACATCATGCAGGAACATATTGATACGGCAAAGGTTGTAAGTTGTAATATTAATCTCCTGTCCGTAGAATCCCAGGCGTACATTATCAGCACCCAAGATTTTTGCAAACTTCAAAAGAAGCGAACCTGAGCCACAAGCAGGGTCGTAAACTTTGTTTACTGTTTTTTTGCGCTCGCCGTCAGGCCCTACAAGAGTGATTTTTGTAAGAAGCTCAGAAACTTCCTGAGGTGTATAATATTCTCCGCCAGACTTTCCTGCATTGGAAGCATACATACCCATGAGGTATTCGTAAGCATCACCAAAGGCATCTATTGAATTATCGTTATAATCGCCATTACCCAAGTTCATGCTGTTAATACCGTTCATCAATTTAACGAGCATTTCGTTTCGTTTTGTAACGGTTGCACCAAGCTTATTTGAGTTTACATCAATATCATCGAACAGGCCTTTGAAGTCGTCTTCGCTGTCTGTTCCAAGCGCAGAGCCTTCTATTTCCTTGAAGATTTTTTCAAGCTTTTCGTTCAAATCTGTATTATCTTTATTTGCTTTTTCAAGAATATTACAGAAGAGTTGAGAAGGAAGAATAAAAAAGCCTTTCTCTTTTACAATATCATCTTTTGCTGTTTCTGCTTCTTTATCAGAAAGCTTTGAATAACGGAAATCTTTGTTTCCTGCTTCCCATTCGCCTTTAGAAATATAGTGGTCTAGGTTTTCAGAAATGTATCTGTAAAAGAGCATTCCAAGCACATACTGCTTGAAGTCCCATCCGTCTACGCTTCCACGAAGGTCGTTTGCAATTCCCCAGATTGTACGGTGAAGTTCCGCACGTTCTGTCTCTTTTTTGTTGTCTGCCATTTTATCATCCTACCTGAGAGAATTATATATCTAAATTGTGCCAAAGAACGACACTGTAAAATAAATCGTGAATCAATAATGAATTTTTATTATATCATAAATTTGATAGTTTAGGGTGTGCTAGAGTATGTAGATTTTTTGGTAAGGGATTTTTTATTCTCTTTAAGGTGTTATTAAGTATCTCCGTTTTGTGTTTCAGACTGTCTCACGGTCTTGGAGATAGTATAGTGCAGAAAAATTATAAAAGTGGTAATTTTTCTTTCCAAAAACTTGACTAATATGGAAAGTTGAATTATATTTATGGTAAGAAAATTAGATTTGATTTTCTTTTGGGGGATTAGGGTATGGAAGAAAAGATGGGTGATAGGATCGCCCGCTTGATTAAGGCAAAGAATTTAAGTCAGAAGGAGTTTGCTCAGGCAATCGAGGCTACAGAAGCTTCTGTTTCCCGTTACCTGAGCAATGCAAGAGAACCGGGACCAAAAGTTCTGGTAAAGATTGCAAATGTGCTTGGAGTAACTGTTGATGAAATTGTCGGAAAAGAAGACGAATCCAATTTTTCAGCAGAATTTCCACGCATAAAACTTCTTCTGGCTCGTAATTCAAAAATTTTAACGAATGAGCAGAAGAGAGAAATAATTAATGCTCTTCTTAGTGACTCTGCGGAGGATGGTGTTGAGACTTTCTGATGAACGGTATGAGGAGATAAAAGAAGAAGTTGTAGAACTGTATAAGGAACTGCATATTACAAAGTTTCCTGTAATGGCTATGGATGTCTGCAAGCAGCTTGGAATTGTACTGAAATCATACAATCAGTTTACCGAACGGACATTCGCAGTCGTTATAAGGGCTAGTGAAGATGGAATGGTGGCAAAAATAGATAATCACTACGAGATTTTCTATAATCCGTCAAAAGATTCTGCTCGGGTGCGTTCAACGATTTTCCATGAAATCGGGCACATTCGGTTAAGACATCTTGTTCATGATGAAGAAAATGAAGCTGAAGCAAATTTTTTTGCAAGTTATTTCTTAGCTCCAGCACCGCTCATTCAATACTTCAAATTGGAGTATGCTCATGAGCTAATGGATAAGTTTTGGGTAACAATTACACTTGCTACAAATGCCTTTAGTCGTTATACAAAATGGATTCAATATTCAGGAGTATCTTATACTCAGTATGAAAATGAACTCTTGGAACTTGCTAAGGAGGGAGAAAATTGAAAATAGATTTAAAATGTCTTTCTGCTTTATCCGGTGCGGGAAGACAAAAAAAGCTGTAAGTTTACGCCAATAAACCTACAGCTGTATAAATGCGTGAGCACTTATAATGTTGTAGACGCTTATAGTATCACGCATGACAGCCGGGGTCAATAACTTAAAAAACAGGGCTTTTGGCTCTGTAAAAATCTCATTGTTTTATAGGTGATACTATGGACGATAAATCTAACAAATTATCAGACACAGTGAACGTTACTATGCATACGCTCACATTCTCGGACAAGCCGGTTTCTTATGCCAAAGTAAAGCGCAACACGGCTTTTATTGGAAACATTGTTTCTAAAATCCTTGAACGCAATAAAGTCTTGGATAGGGAAACTCTTCTTTATTCAGCAGGTCTTTTCAGAAACGCGATTCTTGAACTTCTGAAAGGTGGAAAAGCTGTAGACCTTCTTGAAATGGGAATTCTCTACATCAAGCCGAACGGAAGTATTGTTTCAGAAACACCAGGAATTGAAGATGTTCCTAAAATGACGCTTTCTTTTACACCAAGCGACATTGCCCTTGAAGCTGTAAAAGATGTTGTGGTTGGTGCGGATATTTCAACAACAAATGAACCTCTTATTTCTTCTTTATACAATATTCACACAAAAATAGGTGGAACAGAACTTTCCATTGGGTATTCTGCACGAATTACAGGCAAACGCTTAAAGATTGCTGGTGATGAAACGGAAACAGGTTTGTATCTTGTTTCCTGCACGGAAGACGGCACTTACGATATGGATTCTTCATCATGGATACCAATTGGTATGGAAAATGTTGTTGATAACACTAATACAAATATTCTGTTTAATATTCCGAGTTCTATATCTGCTGGGAAATACCGGCTTATTATCAGAACTGCATACGGTTCGGGTACACGCATAAATAAAACTGTTAGGACAGGTGTTTATGCAGAAACTATTTCTATTGCATAAGTCTTTTCTGAGGCGAAGAGCTTTCTCTTTGCCTCGGGTAGGAGTAAATACTAAAATTATGAATAATTTTTCAGAAGAACAATTCAGGGAACTCATTCTTAGAGATGCTGGTTACTGTGGCAATGACTATGGTATGCCGGAAATTATAAAAGAAGAATTCGAGTTTACAAAGATTGACTTGATTGGTTGCCAAAATATAAAAAATAATGATACGGAACACAATGGCTGTGGTGTACATTTTTACAAATGGGATGACAAGCTTGAAAAGTTCTACAAGAATCCTTACAGATACATTGAACTTTTAAAACAATATAAGTTCATGTTTACTCCAGATTTTTCTATCTATTTGCTTTCAAATCCAAATGTACAGAGATTTAATATCTTTAGAAGCCGTTGGGTTGGAAATTTTTTCCAAAGAAAGGGTTGCATTGTTTACCCAGGTGCCGGTTGGGGTGGTAAAGAAACTTTCTCATGGTGCTTTGCAGGTTTACCTTGCAACGGAACTTTATCAATTTCTACATTGGGAACATTTGCAGAACACAAGAAAGCTTTCTTGGACGGCTATTTTGAACTTCTCAAGCAAAAGAATCCCGAAAACATCTTGTGTTATGGGAAAGTTCATCGAGAAATGGAAGGAACCTGTAATATTATTTCTTGTCTACACGAAGCAGAATTAATAAATGCCGAAAGAAAATTTAAAGAAGAGTTAAAACTTTACCGTAATCTTCTTTTTGATATGGGGGAGCTTTATGGTAAATGGGCATAGTGGAGCAACAAGCTGGTATGCAAAAGGCTTTCCTACAGGAGGTTCAAAAGGAGATAAACTTTCAGAACATTATAATAAACATGGTAAGGATATGGGATTTAAGTCAAAATCAGAGTATAATAATGCAGCGGTTGATTTTATGAATAAAACACCGACGGCAAGCATTGATTACTTTGTGGATAGTCATGGTACAATTTATAAATTTGATCATGACACGGGCGAGTTCGGTATAGCCGATGTGAAAGGAAATATGATTACATATTTTATTCCAGACGGAGATGCCGAAGTATATTGGTATAAACAGGTGGATAAATATGACGACGAACATCAGTTATAAATGTCCTTGTTGTGGGCAGAAAACTTTAGATTCAGAGCACATGTTTGATATTTGTTCTGTTTGTGGTTGGGAAGATGACAATGTACAGTTCTCAAATCCTGATTTTAGAGGTGGAGCAAATTTCTTTTCATTAAATGAATACCGGAAGGCATATCTTGAAGGAAAAGATGTAAAAAAACTTCAGAAAGAAGCCGCAAGTGAATATGCAAAACAAGTAAAACATGATTATGCTGTAAGGATTCGTAAAATTCTTCAAAAGCGTATTGATTTTGGGTCTAGTAACTATTGGACTCAAGTCAGCAGACAGGAATTGATTGATTTTATCATTGCTGATTCTTTTGAATTTCGTCGTTTTAGAAAAGAAACTGCGACACAAGAAGAAAATGGATTACTTGATGAGTCTGGAATTAATTTTGAAAATTGCAAGACACCTTGCAAGCGTAAACGAGGTAATTCACTTTTTGCGGAGAACGAGTTAGATTCATTTTGAGTTGTTGCAAATTTTGCAACAACTCAAAATGATTTCCTGCATTCCCCTCTCGTCTTAAAACATCTTCTTAAGCTGTTCGACAATATCCTTGAATGTGTCGCAGGCGGCCTGAACGGGTTCGGTTTTTTCCATGTCGACGCCGGCAACTTTAAGGCTTTCGATAGGGTATCTGCTTCCGCCGGATTTCAGGAATGCAAAATAGTCTTCGCGTTCTTTTTCTCCGCCGTTTGTAACGCGCTTTGCAAGTGCAAGGGCGGCAGAAATTCCGGTTGCGTATTTATAAACGTAGAATGCGCTGTAAAAATGAGGAATCCTTAATCCTTCCATGTCGCTGTTTTCTTCAAAATGCATTTCCGGACCAAAATACAGTTCCAGAAGTTCGCGGTAAGTTTTCCTTAAAAGTTCTGGTGTAAGCGGAGTTCCGTTTTCTACATATTCGTGAGCTTTAAGTTCAAATTCTGCAAACATTGTCTGGCGGTAAAGGGTTGCAAGAATGTCGTCGGCGCGCATTGCCAGAAGATATTTCTTTTCATCCTGGGACTTTGCGTTTTTCAGAAGGTATTCAAAAACAAGTTCTTCGTTGAATGTAGAGGCAACTTCGGCTTCAAAAATAGTGTAGTCATAAGACATGAACGGATTATTGTGAACTGAATACCAGCTGTGCATTGAATGTCCGCCTTCGTGCGCCATTGTGAATACGTCGCGGATATCGTCTGCATCATAATTCAAAAGAATGTATGGGTCTCCGATGTAGCAGCCACTTGAAAATGCGCCGCTTCTTTTTCCTGTGTTTTCGTAGCGGTCTACCCAGCCGTTTTTTAGTCCGTCGCAAAGGCGGTCTGTGTATTCTTTTCCTAAAGGAGAAAGCGCATTGCGGCAGATTTCTACTGCTTCATCATAAGAATGGTGCATTGCAACAGATTTTACGAGAGGAACGTATACGTCATAGTGGCGGAGTTCGTCCAGTCCTAAAATCTTTTTGCGGAGCGAATAATATTTGTGCAGGCTGTCCAGATTTTTGTGAACGCAGTCAATAAGATTGTGGTAAACGCTCAAAGGCACCTTGTTTCCGTACAAAGCCATCTGAAGGGATGAATCGTATCCCCTTGCACGAACGGAAAAAACATCCTGATTTACTGAACCTGCGTAAAGAGCGGCAATAATATTTTGAAAGTCTTCGAATTTTTTATAAAACTGTTTGTATGTGGTTTCGCGGACTTTTCTGTCCTGGTTTTTAAGAAGGGTAGAAAAAGTTGTCTGTGTAAGAGGTTTTTCTTCGCCGTTTACGCTGACTGTTCCAAACTGCTTGTTCAGGTCAACGTTTTCCAGAACGCTGAATGCATTGTGCGGAGTCTGTCCCGGCTGCATCTGCAAAGAAAGAATGCGTTCTTCCTTTTCGCTCAGCGTGTATTTATTGTAATGAAGCAGTTTTTCGATGTAGATTTTATAATTCTTGAATTCCGGTGCAGAAATCCATTCGCGGAGTGTTGCTTCCGGGATTGCAAGAAGTTCTGGATCCATAAAGCTGAGTTCTGACTGCATCTGTGTGTAAGCCATCATTGCGCGGCCGTCGCGGTCAGTTGCTTCTGTATCGTTTTCATCTGCTTCGTGCTGAAGAGAAGCAAAGTGATAGACTGTTTCCATCTTAAGTTCAACTTCTTCCAATGCCTTAAGAGCTGCAAGCAGATTTTTAGAATTTTCACCAAGTTTTCCCTTAAATGCGGCAACTTTTTCTGTAAGGGCCGGAATCTCCTTTAAAGCGGATTCCCATTCATTGTTTGACTTATAAATAGAAGATAAGTTCCATTTGTCGCTTTCTGGAACTTCAGATCTGTTTGGAATTTTTGTGCTCATACTTATAATATAACAATACAGCGTATAAAAGGCGAGTAAAAGGATTCTCAATTTAAAGTTTTCTTATTGCAATTTAAGAGAGGCAGGAATAGAATCGTAGATATGAAGAGAATCATATCAGTTTTTTTATTTATGCAGTTGTTTTTTGTAAGTGCTGAATCAAGCTCGCTTAGTAAAATTTCCGAAGAGCGTAAGAAAATTTGGGAAGAACAGTATCTAGCTCAAATATCCGCCGAAGCAGAATCTTATGCAGAAGTTGAATCAAGAAAAGAAAATTCAGCAAAATCTGTATTAAAAGGAATTGCAGATTTTTTCGGTACGATTTTATATGAAATTGCAAAGGATGATGCAGCAAATATTGAAAAAAATGCGTCCTGCTCTGATTGAAAGGCATGGCAGGACGTTGTGTAAATTTTTCCGGAAAATTTCCCATTCCCACATATTGCAGAAATTTCTCGTTCTGTATAATATAAACGTTGGAAATTGATTTTACCATTGTAGCTGACTTGTGTTTTATCAATTTCTTAAGGAGTGTTTAATGAATGTATTGGTAATTGGCGGTGCAGGATATATTGGAAGCCATGTAGTAAAGGAACTTATGGCAAACGGACATAAAGTAACGGTTTTTGACAATCTTTCCAGTGGACTTCGCCAGAACCTTTTCCCTGAAAATGACTTTATTTACGGAAATATTTTAATTCCGTCAGATCTTGACTCAGCTTTTGAGCGCGGTTTTGACGCATTCATTCATCTTGCTGCATTTAAGGCTGCCGGCGAATCAATGATAAAACCGGAAAAATATTCAACAAATAACATAACCGGAACTATTAACATCCTGAACAGCGCTGTAAATCACAATTGCCTGAACATGGTATTCAGTTCATCGGCTGCCGTTTTCGGTTCCCCGGAATATCTTCCGATTGACGAAAATCATCCGAAGCACCCGGAAAACTACTACGGCTACACAAAACTTTCCATCGAAGAGTTCATGACATGGTACTCGCAGCTTAAGGGACTTCATTTTGCAGCTCTCCGCTATTTTAACGCTGCAGGCTACGATGTAGACGGAAAAATTACGGGGCTTGAACAGAACCCGGCAAACCTGCTTCCAATCATTATGGAAACGGCCGTTGGCATGCGCTCGGGAATGAAAATTTTCGGAAACGACTACGACACGCCGGACGGAACTTGTATCCGCGATTACGTTCATGTAAATGACCTTGCTTCTGCTCACGTGAAGGCCCTTGAATACATTTCTTCAAAAAAAGAAAACCTCAAGCTTAATCTTGGAAGCGAGACTGGAACATCTGTTACTGAAATGGTAGAAGCAGCCCGTCGTATAACAGGTCAGGAAATCAAGGCTGAATACGTAGAACGACGTCCAGGAGATCCTGCAAATCTTGTTGCAACAAGCAGACTCGCTCATGAAGTTTTGGGATGGAAAGCAAAATACAGTGATGTAGACACGCTGATCAAAACTACATACGAAGTATACAAACTTGCAGTTTCAAAAAAATAACACAGAGGGGCGAATGCCCCTTTTTTTAGGCACAGATATGAAAGACATTATTGAATACATTCATTCATCAAAAGCAAAAATGGTAGAACTGGAATCGCTCCTTACTGCGCATCCAGCCCTGGCCCCTGAAAACGCCGGCCACGGAGAAATAGAAAAGGCCGAAGCCCTTACAGAATGGCTTCTGGCAAACGGATTTTCAAAGGATTCAATTCAGCGCTATGACGCACCCGATTCCCGTGCAAAAGGCGGAATCCGCCCGAACATAATAGTAACTGTACAGGGGCATTCAGACGCTCAGCGTATATGGGTAATGGCCCATCTTGATGTGGTTCCAACCGGTGATCTTAGGCTGTGGAATTCTGATCCTTGGAAAGTCGTAGAAAAAGACGGAAAGCTTTATGGCCGCGGTGTAGAAGACAATCAGCAGGGACTTGTAAGCGGAGTTTTTGCCGCTCTTGCTTACATAAAGACCGGCGTGAAACCTGCTCACACTGTAAAACTTCTTTTTATGTCAGATGAAGAAGTCGGTTCGAAATACGGAATCATCTGGCTTTTAAAAAATACAGATCTTTTCAAGAAAGAAGATCTTTTTCTTATCCCAGATGGCGGTGATCCAAAAGGCGAAACAATCGAAGTTGCTGAAAAAAATATTTTGTGGCTTAAAGTGCATGTAAAGGGGCTTCAGTGTCACGGCTCTCGCCCGGATCAGGGAAAAAACGCCTGCCTTGCCGCATGTGATTTAAGCCTCAAGCTGAACGGACTTCAGGAAGTATTCAATAAAAAAGATGAACTTTTTATGCCATCGTATTCTACGTTTCAGCCGACAATGCGCTTTTCAAATGTAGAAGGGGTAAACATCATTCCTGGGGAAGACGTTTTCTGTATGGATTGCCGCATTCTTCCGTGCTACACGCTGAATCAGGTGCTCGGTAAAGTTGAAGAATGCTGTACCGCAGTTGAACAGAAATACGGTGTGGAAGTCTGCTATGAAGTAATTCAGTCAAGCGAAAGCCCTGCAACTCCGGTAGACGCACCCGTAGTAAAAAAACTTGCAGCTGCTATCAAAAAAGTGCACGGTCTGGATGCAAAGACAATAGGAATCGGCGGCGGCACAGTAGGAGCTGAACTCCGCCGCGAAGGCTATCCGTGCGTAGTCTGGTCTACAATGGACGAATGCGCTCACATGCCGAACGAGTACTGCATCATCGAAAACATAATCAAAGACGCTGATACTTTGGCAGCAATGTTCGCAGAAGAATAGGAATGAGTGTGCATTTATGAAAAAAAAATTGCTGAAACGATAGTAAAAATGTGGACAATGAGCCATTCTAAGGGCTGCTGAAATTTTTTGAAAAAAAATTGCGTACATAAAGTACCATGCAGCCTTAGCCGTGGCGAATTGGACGCATTTTTGCGATAGTGTAAGCAATTTTCATTGCAGAATAATCAAATGCGCCACTATATTTTAATTTTCTTCTAGCGAACCTTAAAGAAGATTCCGATTACTGCAACCGTAATCAAAAGCTGCATAATCATGAATTTAAGCAGAACCTGTGTTGCAGACCATCCGCGGTTTTTCCTCATGTGATCATGAAGTGGGAATCTTGTATTCGGGAAAATTTTAATTTTAAGGAATCGCAGAAGAGCAACTTTTAAAAGTCCCATTCCGCCGTTAAGGAAGATAACTGTAGAAGTTGCAAAAAGCAGAAGCGGGTTTCCTGTTATCAAAACTGCGCAGCCGATAAAGAATCCCAGTGCGCGGCTTCCGGCGTCTCCCATAAGTACGTGACTAGGGAATGCGTTGTGCCACAGGTAACCTGTAAGGACTCCTGCAAGTGCAAAAGTCATGACTGCCCAGCGTGCTCCGTCTGCAAGGTGCGGAACAAGAAGGTATGCAGCAATGTCCTTGTGACCAAGAATAAAATAGAACAAAGTTCCAAGTGTTATAAGGGCAATAAGTACAAGCGTTCCGCTTAAGCCGTCAACGCCGTCAGTACAGTTTGTAGTATTAATTGAAACCCAAATCAGGACTGTTCCAATTACAGTATAAATCACCGGGTGAACAAGAATCGGATGGCGTGCAATCGGAAGCCAGTAATATACGTTTCCGTCTGCAGAAAGTTTTTTGCTTGTATAGTAAAGAAGAATAGAGGCTGCAACGCTCAGTATAAGGTCAAGGGTAGCCTTTCTGTATTCTCCCCAGCTTGTTGTACTTCTGTCATCAAGGAAGCCGGTAAGCATTGTAAGCCATGTAAGAAGAAGAATTCCTGTGTGTGCAGGTTTTAACGGAACAAAAAGAATGCACAGAATCGCAAAAATCGTTATGAATACAGAGCCTGCTCCTGTAGGCTTTCCTTTTGCAACTTCGGCTGTAAGTGTAAATTCGCGTCCCCTGTCATGAGGAAGCATGTCGTAGAATTTTGGAAGTAAAACATAAGTAAGCGTATAGCCGGAATAAAGCGCAAGCGTAATCAGAACTGTGTAAGATTGCAAAAGTCTTGCTGGTCCAAAAAAGTTCTGAAGGTATGAGCCTAAATAGTAAAGCATAGTGACCTCTTTTTTATAGGAAACCTGATTATACGGCTTCCGTTATATACACAGATGCTGGATTCCTGTAAAAACCATTGAAATTCCGTGCTCGTTGCAGAACTGAATGAATTCTGCATCGTTAGGAGCGCCACCAGTCTGAATGATTGCTTTTACACCAATATCTGCAAGCGATTTTGTATTTTCATCAAAGTTTATTACAGAATCGCTAACAAGTATTTCGGCATTTCTTTCAACTGAATTTACATTATTCTTAAAATATTCTGCTGCGTCGGCAAGTGCATAGCGTACTGCACGCTGACGGCTTGTATTTCCTGTAGAAATTCCGACTGTAGCCATGTCATTAAGCACTATTGCAGAATCTGATTTTGCAATCATTGCAAGCATCATTCCAAAAGACATGGAATCTGCCTGTTCCTGGGTCGGGCGGTTCTGGGTAACTACATTCCATTTCTTGAACATAGTAAGGTCCGGCTGCTGTACAATTAATCCGCCGTCTACAGTACGGGCTTCGTAGTATTCAGAAATCGGCTTGGAAGCAATTACAAGCCTCATTTCGTTTTTCTGCGAGAAAATTTCCTTTGCTTCCCTTGTAAAGTCCGGCGCAATAATCGCCCTGAAGTCAATTTTAATCAGTTCTTCTGCAGCTTCCCTGTCTACAACAGAACTGCAGCCGAATGTGGCGCCTTCAAACGATGTCTGGTCGCACAAAAGCGTCTTTTTGAATGCTTCTACCAGATTTGATCCAAGTGCTGCTCCGGCTGGATTTGAATTCTTTATGGCAATTGCAAAAACAGAACCGGCAGCCGGTGTAAACTGGGTTGTAAACGGATAGTTGTTGCAGTCCCGGCTTTCTACCGTGAACGGGTTTTTAATCAGTTTAAGGAACATGCTTATGCATTTCCATGCTGCCATACAGTTTTCAATCAGATTAAAGTTCAGTTCTTTTCCCTGAATTTTTTTAAGTCCGCTTAATGCACCAATCTGGTTGTTTACAGTGTAAAGGTATGAAGTCTGATGCTCATTCATTCCATGCCTTAACCTTTCTGATCGCTTAAATGGAATTACATAGTAATTAGGATATTTAATGTCTTCGCCCTGACTTAAAATGGAACATGCGCAGGTTGCATCATATGCGGCAGTAAGGTTTAGGGCTTTTCCGGAAAGATAAAGCCTGAATTTTGTAGTAATGCTGTCTGTCTTGATTTGAATGATTGCCTCGTCGTAATCAGCCGGATCAGTAAGTATGAGCACGTTATTGTAATTTTTTGCACTGGCGCGGATAAGGTTGATTATGTTCAGGTCAATGCAGTTGTCAGATTTATCAATTTCAAGAAAGTCATTCAGTTTTCTGAATGTCGGAGGAACATTCAGGCACGCAAGGCTTACTACAGCTTCCGAACGTGATGCAGTTGTCTGGATTGAGCGTCCGTTTTCTGTAATCATTTTCATCAGCTTTATGTAGCTGTCATTTGAATTCAAAGGTTCTTCCAGAGCCCTGTTTATTGTAACGGCAATATTCTGTGCCTTCAGAAAATCAGCAGTGGCGCCGGCAGAAATAATTTCCCAGTTTTCATGTACAAGTGACTGTGCCAGCGTTGCAAGTTTTTCAAAATTCGGTGTGTATAGAACGGCTTTCTTTTTCATGTCTATAATGATAACAGAACGCGCAAAAATCTGCTATAATTAATTGATATGAGCTTTTTAATTTCCTGGAAAGATGTACCCGAAACAGCAGATTTAGAACCTGTTTCAGAAAAATTTGAATTGAAAGAATGTGCGGACCGGTCTTTTTCTGCTTCTAGAGATGATTCCGGCGTTCAGCATGTTTTTGTCTCCGGGGATAACTATCCTTCCATGAAGCTTCTGCTTCCTGAGTTTTCTGGAAAAATTGATTTCATCTATATTGATCCCCCATATAATACAGGAAAAAAAACATTTACCTATAATGATTCGTTTGAAACTGATTCTTGGCTTTCGTTCATGGATAGAAGATTAAAGCTTGCCCGTCAGTTTCTTTCCGATTCGGGATGTATTTTTATTTCGATAGGGCAGAGTGAACTTTACCAGCTAAAGCTTTTATGCGATTCAATTTTTGGCGAAGAAAATTTTATAAATGACTTTATGTGGCTTCACGGAAAAGGAAAAAAAGACTGCTATTCAAGGACAATGCAGCAGTCGACTTTGTGCTATGCAAAATGCCGCCGCCTCCTTAAGCCTTTTTTAGATTTTGAAAAAACTGACTGGGCGCAGAAAAATGCTGACAATGATTCCAGGGGAAACTGGTTCAGCGGAAGTATAAGTTTTTCAGAAAAGCGCTCAAGCAAGAATCATCCTAATTATTTTGAAATAGTTTCTCCGGGAGGTAAAAGGTGGAACCGCCAGTGGCTTGTAAGCCGCGAACGCATGCAGGAACTTATTTCAGAAAATATGATTTATTGGGGAGAAGCTCCGGACTATTCAAACGTTCCGCGTGTAAAAATTTTCAACGGGCAGAATAACAGGATAATTCCTAAAAACATAATTGATGACATAGAAACTACGCGGGATGCGCAGAATTATCTGGATTCTCTGTTGGGTGAAAAAAAATGCTTTGATAATCCAAAGCCGGTAAGCCTTATCCGTCATTTTCTGAAGATTGCAGGCGTTTCAAAAGATGCCCTTGTAATGGATTTTTTTGCCGGAAGTGGAACTACTTTTGAAGCTGTAACGGCACTTAATCAGTCTGACGGCGGAACAAGGCGCTGCATTCTCATTCAGAAACCGGAACTTATTGCAAACCCAGACTCTGCCTACGGTTCAATTTCTGAACTTTGCTTTGCGCGCATAAAAAAAGTGATTCCGCCTTCTGACGGAATCACTTTTATGGTTTGCGAGTGACGCCTTAATCTGTACTAGAACAGCTTGCGGCATTCAAGGTAGAAGCGCTTTTCATCGGCTTCACCCATGCTGAAGCTCTTTCTTGGAAGCGGTCCCCTGCTGCTAATAGTTCCAAAGAAGCTGTCTTTTGCAACCGGCGGTAAAAGGATTCCTGTTGCTCCTGCTGAGCTTCCAAGGCGCATAACTTCTGCGTCTCCGTGGATATAGTCAATTTCCGGGGCTTTTCCGCCTGCTTTTTCAGAATTAATAAATTCATCAAGCGCCGGCTGAAGCCTGCTTACTGCAAGATCAGAAATCTCAGTAGAAAGAAGAACGTATTTCTGTTCGTTTTCTTCCATAAATACAAATCCAAAGTCAGCAGTGCTGTTCTTTACGGCTTCCTTAAGTTCTTCTGCAGAAGAAAGATTTTTTTCCGTAGCAGAAAGTGCAGCCTTAAGATTCTGAATGACACGTTTAGCATCTGTGTTGAAAAGAACCCTGTGAATCGGTTCAAAAGTAAGTCCTGTATCGTAAATGTTTACAATTTCAACAAGCGCATAGCGTACGTTGCTTTCCCTGTCATCCGGATGCGCGGCTTTATATTCGTCCCATACGGCTTTTGCTGTTGCAAGGGAGTGGTTTCCGTCTCCTACTGCAAAAAGGAATACAGAACCGTCCTGCTGAGTATTTGCAGTTGAAAGTTTTTCAAGGGATGTTCTTACGTATTCAAGGTCAGCTTCTGTCTTTACAGCCCAGCCGCGAATGCTTCCTGACTTCTGCATCATCTCGCCTTCATACAGCGTACTGCCGGCCTTTACCCTTTCTCCAGTTCCTTCTACAAGAATGTGTTCCGGGTCATTTACAAGCAGCATGATGTGCGGCAGTTCTAGCGGTGCATTGCGTCTAATTTCCATGCGCGGAGGAATCCTGTCTACAATAGTTGCTTCAGTTGCGCGTATAAGTGCCTTGCTGAACGGCTTCCATTCATATGTTTCAAGGTCAACTGCACATACAAGTCCATGCCTTACGCGGCCGTAAGCAGTTGTCCTTTCTACGTAAACGGCTTCTTTTTCCGGAGCAGCAAATACTCCGTCGTTAATGTATTCCTTCATTGTTGCGCGGATTTTTTCAATTCTCTGGCTTTTATCAGAATCATTTAAATAAACTTCCGGCAGAATGATATTCAGCGTGCTCGGTTTTCCGGCAGCAGTTTTTTCAGCATTTTTCCAATATTCACGGTCTTGAGTATACTGGTCACATGCAACTACAGACCATGTTTTAACATCAAGGTCTTTCGGCAATAAAATTTCAGGAATTTTAATTCCCATCTGTTCAAATGTTTTCATAACCTAATCATAGCGTATTTAACCTTCTTTGTTTAGATAAAAAACTATGATATAATCTCGTCATGGCTTTGTTAGGCTTGGAGCAGGTTCAGAAAACCTCGCAGATTCAGACACAGCGGCTTTCTCAATATCAGATACAGGTCATGAACATGATCGGCATGAGCAGTCAGGATCTTCGCTCGGAAATTTTAAGGGAAGTAGAAGAAAATCCTGCCCTGGAACTAGTTTCCGACTCGTTTTCAGAAGGAACTTCTGTCCTGCGCAAGAAAAACGAAATTTTTTCTAACGTGCGCCAAGGAACGGCAACAGCCGCAGGCGTTCAGGCCTCGCAGGATTTTCAGGCAATGATGGAAAGTGCGCCGGCTCCGGAACAGACGCTTCAGGAGCATCTTATTCAGCAGCTGAATGTTTCTGATGTTTCAGATTCTGCGCGGGATCTGTGCGAAAAGATTATTCAGAATCTTGATTCAAACGGTTTCTATATACTTTCGCCGGAAGTTTTTCTGGAACCTCAGAATCCGCAGCATACACGCAATTTTCTTTCGTTCTGCATACAGAAAATCCGCACTTTTGATCCTGTTGGAATCTGCGTAAAAGACGTTCAGGAAAGCCTTCTGGTTCAGGCAAAGTCAAAAAAGCAGGCGCCAGCCCTTGCACTTTTTATTCTGGACGGTCACCTTGATTTTATAATGCCTCCGTCAGCAGACAAAGCCCGCAAAAAGATTCTGGACTATTCTGAAGAACAGGAAAAACTTTCTTTTGCAAAGGAAGATGCAAATCTCCCTGAAAAAAAACAGGTTACTCTTTCTGCTGTGGAAGAAGCCATAAAATTTATCCAGACCCTTGATCCTTATCCTGCAAGGGGATTCGGCGTGTCAGATTCCCGCTATATCCGCCCAGATGTTTACGTAACCCACGAACAGGGAATTTTGGAAAACGATAATATGGAAAAAGGCCTTGTAAGTGACGGGGAAAGTTATTATTTCCGCGTCATTCCGGCAAATGATACGGTTCCTGTGATCCGCCTTGCCCGCGATTTTCAGGATGCGGCCGGCACCGTAACAGAAAAAGAGCAGAAATTCTTTGTAAAATCCCAGATAAAAGCCGCTGAAGCCTTCATTGATTCAATAAATTTCAGGAACCGCTCCATAATTACCGCCTGCACCCGGCTGGTAAAGCTACAGTCAGAGTTCTTCAGAAAGGGGCCTGGCCATATGCTTCCGCTTACCCAGCGCCAGTTTGCAGAAGAAGCTGGCATTCACGAATCAACTGTTTCCCGCATTGCAGACAGCAAGTTTATTCACTGCGACTGGGGAACTTTTCCTATAAAGTACTTTTTCTCCAACGCAATTAAAAAAGCTGTAACGGTAGAAGCTGTCCGTAATAATGATACCGCAACAGAAGTTTCTTCAGATTCTGTAAGGCTTGAAATAGAAAAAATCCTAAGGGAATCAGAAACTTCCGGTAAAAAATTGTCCGATCAGAAAATTGCAGATCTACTTTCTTCAAAAGGATATAAGATTGCGCGCCGCACAGTTTCAAAATATCGTTCCCAGCTGAACATCGCCTCAAGCTACGCCCGCTAGCATGCCTTTCAGTATGCTCTTTGGACAGAAGGGTTGTACTTTCATCAAATTTTATATAAAACAAAAAAACATTATCTCATCAGTTGAAAAAATACCAATCTATTAGTATAGTGAATTGTATGCTCGAAAAGAAATTAACAGTTTTGGATCTTCTTGATCTGGATCTGCCGGGACACGATTCCCTAGAATTAAAATGTATTGCCGGCCGCCGTGGCTTACAAAGGGCGATTAATGTTCCAGACCTCAACCGTCCGGGGCTTGCGCTTTCTGGCTTTTTTGATGCATTTGCATACGAGCGTGTTCAGCTTTTCGGGCGAGGCGAAACCGCTTACCTTCAGAAACTCCACAACGAAAATTTTAGCGAAAATTTAAAGACGCTTTTCAATTATAAAATCCCGTGCTGCATTTTTTCTTCTAACCGTGAGCCGACTCCGGAATTCCTTGAATTTGCAGAAGAGGCTTGCTGCCCGATTCTTCAGACGAGCCTTGATTCTACAGATTTTTCAAACCGTCTTCTCCGTGTTTTTTCCAGCGTATTTTCTCCAAAAAAGACAATTCACGGAGTTTTAGTAGAAGTATACGGTGTAGGAATTCTGATTACAGGTCATTCCGGCGTAGGAAAAAGCGAAACAGCACTTGAACTTGTTGAACGCGGACACCGCCTTGTTGCAGACGATATTGTAGAAGTCCGATGCGTAAACGGAAACTTTATAGAAGGTCGCGGTGCAAACAGCCTTATTTCGCACCACATGGAAATCCGTGGACTTGGAATCATCAATATTTCAAAGCTTTATGGTGTTGGCGCAGTCCGCTACCAGAAAGAGGTTCAGCTTGTTGTTTCTCTGGAAGAATGGGATTCCAATAAAGTTTACGACAGAATCGGCGTTGACCAGAAAGAGGTCGATATTCTTGGCGTAAAGGTTCCATCAATCGACATTCCTGTACGCCCTGGCCGAAGCATGCCGATTATTATTGAGGCAGCTGCAATGAACGAGCGTCTTAAGGAAATGGGCTATAACTCTGCCCGTGACTTTAACCAGAACGTACTTAAATGGATAGAAAACGGAGAAGCTCAGCGAGTATTCTCTAGTAACGAAGATAAATACTAATAAACCTAAAAAAGGAAACAAAAATGACAGAAAAAATGCTTACTGTAAAAAACCGTGCCGGAATCCATGCGCGTCCGGCAGCAATCATTGCTCAGACCGCAAATAAGTATGCATGCGAAGTTTCTCTTTCAAGAGATGGAACTACCGTAAATGCAAAATCTATTATGGGTGTCATAACAATGGCAGCAGGATACAATACAGTTCTTACCCTTCATACAGATGGTGCAGACGAAAAAGAAGCTGCTGAAGCAATCCTGGCTCTGTTTGACTCTAAATTTGAAGAAGAATAGTTTTCAGGGGTTATATGAGACAGATAACAGACAGACAGAAAGAAGTTTTATCATTTATATCTGATTTTACGGAAAAAAATGTCTATCCGCCGACAGTCCGCGAAATCAGTGAGCATTTTAACGTCTCTTTACGTGCTGTACAGGATCATATAGCTGCCCTTCAGAAAAAAGGCTATCTGGTTACAGAACAGAAGCGTTCAAGGTCCATTCGTGTACTTGTAGATGAGCGCAAAAAAGAGGACAGCCTGTTTGTAAGCAAGGTTCCGCTTCTTGGTACAGTTGCAGCCGGAAAGCCTCTCCTTTGTGAAGAAAATCTGGACGGTTATGTAAATCTTACAGAACCTTTTATCCGCCCTGGAAAAAGTTATTTTGCACTCAGGGTACGCGGCACAAGTATGATAGATGCAGGTATTCTGGAAGGTGATCTTGCCGTTATTGAACAGGCAAATACAGCTTTGGACGGTCAGATAGTTGTTGCAGTCCTTGATGATGCAATTACCCTTAAGCGTTATTATAAGGAATCTTCACGCGTAAGGCTTCAGCCTGAAAATTCTGCAATGCAGCCTATTTACTGTCAGGATGTGCGCATTGTAGGAATCCTTTCAAACATTGTAAGAACATACTGATGGCTGCTCCCGTATATCTTTTTACTGGTCCCGAAACCGGCGGCCAGCAGGAATCTGTTCAAAAAATAAAAGCGTCTCTAAAAAAGCAGTATGGAGAAATAGAGGAATATTCGTTTTACGCCATGGAAACTTCTGCCGGCGAATTTTTAACGGTTCTTCAGAATGAATCGCTTTTTGCTTCTGCAACATGCGTAGTTGTAAAAAATGCCGAACAGATAAAGAAAAAGGATGAAGTAGAAATGCTTGTAAACTGGATGAAAAATGCCAGCTCGCCAACGAATGTACTCATCCTTCTTTCTGATGAAATTTCAATAGATTCAAAAATAGAAAAGGCCGTTCCTCCTGCAAATAAGAAGATATTCTGGGAACTTTTTGAAACAGATAAAATTGCCTGGATAAACAGTTTTTTCAATAAAAATAAACGTTCAATAACACCGGATGCAGTTTCTTCCATTCTGGAAATGGTTGAAAACAATACTGCCGCTCTTAAAAATGAATGTTCCCGCTTCTTTGTACTTTTTCCAGAAGGTCATAAGGTTACCGCAGAAGAAGTTGATTCCGTACTTTACCACAGTAGGGAAGAAAATGCGTTCACTCTGTTTGCACAGATGGCAGATGCGTCGGCAAGCCCGGAACAGCGCCTTGCAAAATCTCTGGAAATCCTTCAGAAAATCCGCCTTTCAAAAGAAAATTCTTCAGTCCTTGTTATTGCGGGGCTTACTTCGTGCTTTAGAAAACTCTCTCTCTGGAAAAAACTTAAGGCTGAAGGCCTGAGCGATGATTTTAACCTTAAAAAAAACGGGTTCACCAGTAGCCGCCAGAAAACCCAGTATTCAAATGCATCCCGAATATGGAAGCCCGGTCAGGTAACCGCAATCCTTGCAGTTCTTGCCACCAGCGACATGACGATACGCTCCGGCGGCTCCGCCCTAGAAGACGTGTTCCTTCAGAAAATGCTGTATGAAATTATAATAAAAAATGGTGCTTCCTGCGCCGCCTGCGACTATTCAGATTTCTAGCTTAAAAGGCAGCGCAGTAAAAATTACAGACTGTTCAGTGTGTTTTTAAGGGAATTAAGCTCTTCGTCAGAAAGAGTAACGCCTTTTCCCATTTTCTGGTGATCCGGAGACCAGCTTCTTAAGTCATATTTTGCAGGCCGTCCGCCCCAGCTTACTTTGTTAAGTTCCAGCGTCCATCCGCCCTTGCTGGTAGAAATTACCGCAATCTTTTCTGTAATTTCAAATGAAAATTCATCGGCCATAAGTCACCTCTCAAGTCTCAGACTGTTTCCATACATTCTAATTCTTCCTAGGTATAAAATCAAATCAAAATTCCATTCATACATTATTTACTATATTAGGAATAGATTTATTTTAAATATTGGAATATAATTGAAACATATAAATTTGGAGGTCTTATTTTGAAAAAAAAGTATATTGCTTTTTCATGTGCAGTAGCCTTGTCCCTTATTTTTGCATCCTGCGCATCAAAGCCAAAAGTAGAAGAACCGGCTCCTGCAGAAAATAAACCGGTAGAAAAAATAGAAGAAACCCAGGAAGAAGCTCCAGCTGTTCAGGAAGATGACACTTCTTCTGCAGAAGCTCAGGCAAAAGCCCGCGCACAGGCAGACGAGCAGTATCAGAAAGCCCTTCAGGCAAAAGCTAAAATTGAGGAACTTGGTTTTGCTTCATACAGCCAGGAAGATTACGACGGCGGAAACGCTTCCCTTGCAGAATATGAATCAAAAAAAGATTCAGAAGATGTTGCAGGAACAGAACTTCTTGCACTTGCAGATTCTGCATACGGAAAATTCGTAAATGTTCTTAACAAGGCATTTAAGAAGCTTGCAAAAGAAGCCCGCATTGCCGCATTCAACGAAAAGAAAAATGCAGACGGCGTAAAGGCTGCTGTAGCAGCTAAAGCAGAATATGCAGCTGCCGCAGATGAATTCAAATCTGGCGATACAAACTATGCAATGCAGAATCCGGAATCAGCTTACAAGCATTACCTTGCTGCAAAAGACAAGTTTGCTGCTCTCTATGCAAGCGTTTCAAAGAAGCGTGCCGCAGCACAGACAGCAATTGACGAAGCAAAGGCAAAGGTAGAAAGTGCAGAAAACTACGCAATCAATGCTGATCACGAAAAGCCTCTTGAAGGCGAAAATATTGAAGGAATCGAAGCGGAAGATGCAGTTCTTCTTGAAGCAGATGACTATGCTGCTCCAGAAACTCTCGAAGCAGAAATCCCAGAAGTTCTTGATGTTCAGGAAGATGATTCAGATTCCGCTGCAGAAGCTGTTGAACAGGAGGCTGAGTAATGAAAAAAATAATTTCCGCAATTGCGCTGCTTACAGCCTGCGCTTCAATTTTTGCAGTCAGCTATAAGAACAATACTTATCAGAAACTTGCAGACGAATACAATAAAAAGGCTCAGATTGCTTTTGATGCCGGTCAGTATGATGATGCAGTTGAATATTCTAAAAAAGCTGCTGAAAATGCTGAACTTTCAAAAGCATATATTGACATGATGATGGCTCGCGGAAACGCAGAAAACGAACTTAAGCTTGCTGAAAACCGCATTAACTGGGCAGAAAGTGTTCATGCAGACAAAACATTCCCGATGGCATATACAGCAGCAAAAGAAGCCTTTGAAAATGCAAAAAAAGCATTTGAAAGGGAAGATTTTGCCGCAACAATCGATTATGCACGCCAGTCTCTTGCTGCCCTTGACGGAGTTGTAGAAGTTACACCGCTTCCGGAATACTACATTGTTCGTCCTTGGGCAGAAACAAAAGACTGTTACTGGAATATTTCTGGCCGTCCTTATGTATATAACAATCCTCTGCTTTGGGAAAACCTTTACCAGGCAAACAAAAATGCAATGCCAAAGCCGGAAGATCCAAACCTTATCAAGCCGGGAATGAAGATGAAGATTCCTAGCCTTACAGGTGAATACCGCGAAGGCGTTTACAGTCCTTCAAAGAAATATGATCCGTACAATTCTTCTGAAAACAAATAGAATTTAAATTTCAGAAGCGTATGAACAGGCTGTAGAAAAGTGCAGATTTTTTTACACTTTTTTGCAGCCTTTTTTTTTGACATAATAATTCTTACGAATTAAAATAGTAAAAAAGAGTTAAAAAACCGCATCAAGTGCGTTTTTCAAACTGTCCTTAAGTTATTCTTAAAAATCAGGAGGAATTTAAAATGTCTATTATTGCTATTTCAAGACAGGTTGCGTCTCTTGGAGATGAAATCGCTCGGTCAGTCTCAGAGAAAACCGGTTATAAATTTGTTACACGCCATGATCTGGAAAAACGCATAGTTGATTTAGGATTTCCTCAGGAAAAACTTAAGAAGTATGACGAAAAGAAACCTGGTTTCTTTGCTTCTCTTGTAAAAGATCGGGATGAATATCTTAATTATCTTCAGACTGCCGTTCTTGAAGCTGCAGCAGAAGGTAACTGTATCCTTATCGGTCGCGGTGCTTTTCTTATTCTGGAAAACCTTCCGAACCTTATTTCGCTCCGCTTTGTTGCAAAAAAAGACGTGCGCGTAAAACGCCTTATGAGCGAATTTAACTGGAACGAAAAGCAGGCACTTCAGCGCATTACAGAAAGTGACTCAAACCGCAAGGGCTTTCACAAGAGTTTCTTCAATATAGAAAGCGATGACCCTGCTCACTTCCTTATGGTTTTGAATACAGGTGTTCTTGATGTTGAAAATGCAGCCGCTTCAATCGTAACGATGAACAAAACGCTCATCACTCCTGAAAAAGAAGCTGCCGGCAAGGAAAAACTGGACGAACTTATAAAGTGCCAGCACCTTGTAAATAAACTTGTTTTTGAATACAAGCTCAATATTGAATTCCTTCGCGCCGTAATTGATGGAAAGAATCTTATTCTTCAGGGAGTAGCAGATTCTTCTGTTCTTGTTGAACGTGCGTTAAAAATTAGTGCTGTAGAACTTCCTGAATACAATGTTACTTCATCAATCAGTGTAGTTCAGGATTTTAAGGCCAGACTCTAAATTTTTACAAAAAGGGCTTCTGCTGGAATTGTTACTTGCTTTAATTGACTTTTCTGGCAGAAAAGTCAATACTTATATACACTATGAAAACTTCGAATAAATTTACCTTAGCGCGAGTAATCTTTGCTCCTATATTTTTCCTTATGTACTACATCCCTGTATGGACATCAAATGAACTGCTGGCAAAAATTTCTGCATTTGTAATGATTCCACTTCTGGCGCTTGCACAGCTTACAGATTATTGGGACGGTCACTATGCCCGCAAAAGTAATGAAGTATCAGATTTTGGTAAACTTTTTGATCCATTTGCAGATGTCATGCTGAATCTTACGCTCTTCCTTTGTGCTCAGGGTTCTGTAACAGGTAAAGGTTACATGCCGATTGTTCTTTTTGTGCTTATACTTTACCGTGAATTCTCAATGAATTTCCTGCGCATGGTTGCCGTTTCAAAGGGAACAGCAATTGCAGCCCGCAAAGGCGGAAAATTTAAAACCGTATTCTATATTGCATCCGGCTTTTTAATGCTTGCTCTTGAAACTTCATTCCGCCTTGGATTTACAGACCAGGTTTCTGCTTTTGTTCCGCTTATCCGCACAATCCTTGTTGTAATGTTCTCAATCTGCGTTCTTTTAAGCTATCTTTCTTTTTCTGATTACATTATAACTTTCTCAAAGCTTCTTTCTTCAAAAGACTGATTTTTTTTATTTCATTTTCGTTATATAAGCCCCTTTCCTATATATTGATAAAAAAGTAGGAAGGGGGGGGAATAAAGACTCTTCTTTACGGCATTTATTCAGTTGTAAAAAATTTATAAGTTTTAAAACTCCGTAAGGAGTTTTAATTGAAAAATACTTTTAGTATTTGCTGTAGCCTTGCTTTCTGTCGTCGCTGGGGACCGCTATGGAATAGATTATGAACGATGCAGATCAATTATAAATTAATGCTAAAAAAAATTAAAAAAAAACATAAAAAAATGAAATTTAGTGTTGACACAAAACGGGGAAAGTTATATATTCATTTTCACCGTCGCACGACAGTGTGACACAAAAACAAAAGTTGTTTGACATATCAGGGAAGGAAAGACAGACAGAACAAAATAAGGTTCGTACAGGTCGTGGTCCTGAGTAATAGGACGGCGACTGGAAATAAACTGACCTACGGTAGTTTTGAAAATAATAATGAAGAAACTGCCAGCAATTCTTTATGAATAAGAAAAGCTTGAGGT
>JAXJSC010000006.1:0-148953 GCA_036310305.1 Treponema sp.
ATCTGAAACACCAAAATTCGTACAGAAGAAAATGTCCACTTCTAAAAACGAATCTGAAGAAATATTTCAGGAATTGTCCACTCTTAAAAAAGAAAATTAAGAAAAAACATTTTTTTTGTCCACTTTTATTGACTGGTACATTGACTTTAAGTTTTGTAGAGAAAAATGTGGAAAACAGCCCCAAAATACAAGGAAAAATGTGATTTTTGTCTCAAAAAAAACTGGGAAAATGTGATTAATGGGTTTATAATGTCATTATGCTTAGGCGAAAAGTAGATGATTATTTGATTCAGTGGAAAAACAATCCAGACAGGCTCCCTCTTGTAATAAAAGGTGCAAGGCAAATTGGAAAAACCTTTTCTGTAAGGAATTTTGCAAAGTCTTACAAGAACTTTATCGAAATCAATTTTATTACAGATCCGCAGTTTAAAACGGTTTTTAAAAATGGATATTTACCGGAATCTATAATAAGGGAAATCACTCTTTTAAGGCCAGACTGGAATTTTATACCAAATGAAACATTGATTCTTTTTGATGAAATTCAGGTTTTCCCTGACTGCACTACGAGCCTTAAGTTTTTTAAGATTGACGGCAGATATGATGTAATCTGCTCTGGTTCACTTTTGGGCATCAATTACAATCAAATTACTTCTGTCAGTGTAGGTTATAAAACTGATTATGAAATGTATTCACTGGATTTTGAAGAATTCCTTTGGGCGAAAGGTTATAAGCAGGAACAAATAGACAGCATTCTGGAACACATGATAAATAAGACTCCTTTTGGCGAACTTGAATACAATGTATGGATGGAAAACTTTATGGAATACACAACTTTGGGTGGAATGCCTAAGGTTGTAGATATGTTCATCACCAATAAAAATTATTCCGGTACATTGCAGGAACAGCGGCAGATTTTGAAATCTTACGAAGATGACATTACAAAATATGCATTCGGGCTTGATAAGGCTAAGCTTAAGAATGTTTATAATCATATTTCGGTTTTTCTTGCAAAAGAAAACAAGCGTTACCAAATTACAAAAGTTGCTCCTGGTGCTAGAAACAGAGAATACATTGGGACAATAGACTGGCTAAATGATGCCGGAATCATTAATATCTGTTATTGTCTTGAAAGTCCGGAGCTTCCACTTAAGGGAAATTACAAACCGAATGATTATAAGATTTATTGGCGTGATACAGGTCTTTTGATTGCCTCTCTTGATGAAGAGGCTCAGATTGATTTCAGGCAGAATAGAAACTTTAATACCTATAAAGGCGCAATCTATGAAAATATAATAGCAGATGCTTTTGTAAAACAGGGGTATGGTCTTTATTATTTTAAGAATGAAAAATCAACTTTGGAGATGGATTTTTTTGTGAGGGATATGAGAGGTTTGATTCCTGTAGAAGTTAAAGCCAGCGACAATGCAACAAAATCACTTTGTAATTTAATTGAGAAAGAAAAATATGCGGATATTCATTATGGAATAAAACTTTGCAAAAAAAACATTGGATTCAATGGTAAGTTTTATACATTTCCTTATTTCTGCTGCTTTATGCTAAAAAAATATCTACAGAATTTTGATAAAACCCATTATTGTAACCAGGAGGAATCCAAATGACAAAGTCAGCACATCCGGAACGAGAAACTCAGAATCGTATAATCAACTTTTTTCAAAAAGAACTTGGATATAAATATCTTGGTAATCTGGAAGACTCTGAAAATTACAATGTTCGCTGGGGTGACTGGAAATCTTTTCTTACAGATAACGGCTATAGTGCTGCATTTATTGAATCTCTTCAAAATGAGTTTAACAAGATACTCTCAGATTTTTCTCAATCTCCGTATCACACAAACAAAGAAGTTTATCGCATTTTAAAATATGGACTTAAACTTACAGAGCATCCTGGGGAATCTCCAAAGACGGTTTATTTTATTAACTGGGAAGAACCGGAGAAAAACAATTTTTACATTGCGGAAGAAGTAACCATAAACGGCAATGTCGAAAAACGCCCTGATATCGTTCTTTATATAAACGGTATTGCAATTGCGGTAATGGAATTAAAAAAGAGTACTGTAAGTGTTGCTGACGGCATACGCCAGAATGTTACAAATCAGCGTGAACAGTTTATTCAACGATTTTTCTCGACTGTTCAGATTTGCGCAGCTGCAAATGACAGTGAAGGCTTGCGATATGGGACAAGCGGAACTACAGAAAAATATTATCTTGAATGGAAGGAAGATAATTTTACAGACCAGCTGCAGGATAAGGATGATTTAGATAAAGAGATTGAAGCCGCCTGCACAAAACAGTTAAACCTGCTCGAAAAGCAATGCTACAGAATCTTTCAGAAAGAAAGGCTTTTAGACATAATCCACAACTTTATCATCTATGATTCTGGCATTAAAAAGGTCTGCCGTTATAATCAGTTCTATGCAATCAAGCGATGCCAGAAAAGACTTGCCAGAAATCAAGGCGGTATTGTCTGGCATACTCAGGGGTCTGGAAAATCTCTTACAATGGTCTGGCTTACAAAATGGATTTTGGAAAACATAACAGGAGCCAGAGTTCTTATCATCACCGACCGCGAAGAACTTGATGACCAGATAGAAAAGATTTTTACCGGAGTTGATTTACAGATTGCCCGATCAAAAAGCAGCGATGACCTTTTGAATCTGCTCAATAATTATGATTGGCGTCTTATGTGTTCTCTTATTCATAAATTTGGCAGAAGAACTGGCGAAGTAAGCGACCTTGATTATGAAAAATATGTAGAAGAACTTAAGAAAACTATTCCTGTTGGTTTTAGTGTAAAAGATAAGGTGTTTGTTTTTGTTGATGAATGTCACCGAACTAATTCGGGGAAACTTCATCTTGCCATGAAGTCTATCATGCCGGATTCTGTATTCATAGGTTTTACAGGAACTCCTCTGCTTAAAGTAGATAAAGAACAAAAGACAACTGCTACTTTATTCGGTGGTTTCATTCATACTTACAAATTTGATCAGGCAGTTCGAGATGGAGTTGTTCTTGATTTGCGTTATGAAGCAAGAAACGTTCCTCAGGAAGTAAGCAGCAAAGATAAAATTGATGCCTGGTTTGAAGCAAAAACAAAAGGTCTTATGCCAAAAGCGGCGGCTGCCTTAAAAGAAAAATGGGCAACCTTGCAGCAGCTTTACAGTTCAAAAGACCGTCTTGAAAAAATTGCTTTGGATATAATTTTTGATTTTGAAACAAAACAACGTCTGTGTGATGGCAGGGGAAATGCGCTTCTGGTTGCAGGAAGTATTGCAGAAGCCTGTCGTTATTATGAAATTTTTCAGGAAAAGAATTTTAAAAACTGCGCAATTGTTTCTTCATATAAGCCTAATCGTGGAGAACTTAGAACAGATTTTTCAAGCACAACAGAAGATTCAGAAAACTGGAAAAAACAGAAAGCATATCTAAAAATGTTAGGCTACGACCCGGATGTTTCTGTTGAAGATGATGATTTTTATAAAAAGATTGAAGCCTTTGAAAAACGTGTAAAAGATATGTTTGTAGATGAACCAGCAAACATGCAGCTTTTAATCGTTGTAGATAAATTGCTTACAGGTTTCGATGCTCCTCCTTGCACTTACCTTTATATCGACAAGCCAATGCACGACCATGGTTTGTTCCAGGCAATCTGCCGCGTAAATCGTCTTGATGGAGATGATAAAGAGTTTGGTTATGTAGTTGATTACAAGGAACTCTTTGGAGATTTAAAAGACGCAGTTAATTCATATACAGGAAATGCTTTAAGCGGATTTGATGAAGAAGATATTTCTGGTCTTTTGAAAAATAAACTTGAAGAAGGTAAGAAACGTTTTGAATTCTTGTTGCAGGAACTTGAAACATTGACTGATGATGTTGAATATCCTCGTGACCAGCTTGCGTTTAAGCATTTCTTCTGTGGTGAAAGTGGTACTGTAGATCCTGATAATGACGATGATTTTGCAAAACTCAGAAGCAAAATGTACAAACTTGTTTCAAGTCTTGCCAGAGCTTATGCAGATTTAAAGCCTGCTTTTGATGATGTTGGTTATTCAAAAGAACAGCAGGAAAAATACAACAGGCTTGTAAAAGAATATGTCGATTTAAAAGATGAAATCGGACTTTCCAGCGGCGACTTTATTGATCTTAAGCAATATGACAGTGCAATGCGTCATCTTATTGACAATTATATTTATGCTTCTGATTCTGAAAAACTTGGAGACATGGAAAACTTTACTCTTCTTGCTTATATTCAGAAAAAGCAGGAAGAAGATTTGAAAAACGGTAATTCTGGATCTGATAACAAACATAAGCCTGCGCAACAAAACGTAGCAGAGACAATCGAAAATAATATCCGCAGAAAAATTATAGAAAAGACTCCTGTTAATCCAAAGTATTACCAGAAAATGTCGGAACTGTTCCAAATTTTGATTGATGAAAGAAAAGAAGAAGTCGCATCATATAAAGAAATGCTGGAAAAATATGCAGGACTTGTAATTCAGGTAGAGAACCCAGAACAAAATGATTCTCATCCAGAATCAATCCGTACAAGTCTGGCTCTTTGCGCTTTATATGATAATTTTGGCGAAGATGAAGAGTATGCTTTAGCCTTGCATAAAGCTGTCCTTGATACAAAGCAGGATCACTTTATAGGTGACTTAATTAAAGAGAGACAGATTAAAGGCGGAATTTATCGTGTTGTGCAGAAGTTTATGAACGAAGCAGAGCGTTATGAGCAGATGGCCACTGTCGAAAAAATATACGAAATCGTAAAAGAACAGGCAGAATACTGATGAATATTAATATAGGCGGAATTGATGTTCAAATAAATAAAAAGAATATCAAGAATATGCATTTATCAGTAAAGCCTCCTCTTGGCAATGTTGTTGTGTCTGCACCTCTCCTAATGAGCCAGAAGTCCATAGAAAATTTTGTGCGTCTGAATTTTGGCTGGATAAAAAAACAGCAGGAAAAATTTGCAAATCAGCCAAGAATGACAGCCCGTCAATATGTAAGCGGTGAAACTTATTACATTTGGGGAAAGCAATTTTTTTTGGAATTTAAACCTTCACAAAAGCGCGCTTTTAAGATTGATGGAAATAAAATTATTCTGGAAATGAAAGCAGAATCTACAGCAAAGCAAAGAGAACGTTTTATTCGTGAAGAGTTTAGAAAGATTTTAATTGAACAATTAAACAGACTTATTCCCAAATGGGAGGAAACAATCGGTCTTTATTGCGATTCATTCCAAACAAAATATATGCTTACCCGCTGGGGAACCTGTAATTCAAAGGCAAAAAGAATCTGGATAAATCTGCAGATGGTAGAAAAACCATTGGAATGTCTGGAATATATTATTCTGCATGAACTTACTCATTTGAAAGTTCCCAATCACGGCAAAGACTTTATTGCAAATATGGACAAATATATGCCAGACTGGAAAGATCGAAGGAATCTTCTTAATGGGCAGATTTTGGATAACTACACATCCTGTTCTCAGAATTAAGAGTTCAACTGTTATTCCCCCTTCCCATATCCGTCATTTCCTTCTGCCGCCAGCAGAGCTGCTCCTGCAAGGTCTTTGATATATTGGGCGTCGGCAGCGTTTTGCCAAGTAGTGCCGGCTGACTGAAGCGATTTTTTCTGCTCGGCTTTGCGCTCATTCTGTTTTTTTAGAAGTTCACGTGCTGCCATAATAATTGAAGTCGCTTCATCCGATCTTACATGCAGCAGCTGGGCTACTGCGCTTTCTTCTGCGCTGCACATATTTTCCAGAGTCATAAATTCTTTCATAAGCATGCGTGCGCGTTTTTCTCCTATACCGGGAATTTCCAAAAATACGCTTACAACGTTTTCTTTTGTACGAAGGCGTTGGTTCCGGCTTGTTGCAAAGCGGTGGGTTTCATCACGTACGCGCTGCAAAAGTCTCAGTGCATCACTCCTTTTTGGAAGACACACTGGACCGGCTGCATACGGCCGCCAAATCTCTTCATCTCTTTTTGCAAGTCCGGCTATTGGAATATTCAAATCAAGTGCTTTCAGAACCTGGTCAACTGCATTTACTTGACCAATACCTCCGTCTATCAGAATCAGATCCGGTAGTTCTGCCTGCTCATTCAAAAGCCTTGTGTACCGCCGGCTTACTGCTTCTCTCATTGACTGAAAGTCGTCAATGTAGCCGTCGGTGGTTTTCAGCCTGAAATAGCGATAATTTTTTTTGTCAGGATTTCCGTTGTAAAAACTGATAAGCGAGGCAACCGGAAATTTGCCGCCTATATGAGCAATATCAAATCCTTCAATGCGTACCGGAATAGCAGGCAGACTAAGAATTTCCTTAAGTTCTTCCAAAGCTGGCATGTCACCGCGTTCACGCAGACGGCGTATAATGTCTTCGCGGGCGTTCTGCTTTGCCATTCTGATAGCAGCAAGGTGATAGCTTTTGGTCCTGTTGGAACGTGCACGAGCTAACGCATTTTCAGAACCTGCGGCAACATTATTTGAATCTGCGCTGGCACGGGTATTACACGTACCGCACGCATTTTCAGAATCTGCATTCTCTTCTGTTTCTCCTTCAATCCTGATAACCTCACATTCCGCTTTAAGCTCTTCTTTGATCCATCTTTCCAGAATTTCCAGCCCGCTGTCGTCAGAAACGTATATTTTAGGAGGGACCTCTTCTTTCTGGGCGTAATATGCGCTCATAAATTCACCCAGAAGTTCTTCATCTTCGTTAATGCTTATAACCCGATGATTATCTCGTCCCAAAAGCTTTCCGTTCCTTATTTTTAGGACCGTAAAACTTACAAGTTCGCCTTCCCTGTGCCATGCAAGGTAATCCCTGTCCTCTGAATCAAAACCTTCGACAATATTCTGGTTCTGCATGACCATAAGTGCTCTGAGCCCGTCCCTGAGTCTGGCGGCTTTTTCAAAATTAAGGGCCGCAGCCGCTGCTTTCATTTCGGCAGTAAGTTTTTTTGCCGTTTCATCGTCCTTTTCCTTAAGAAGGCTGGAAATTTCACCGAAAAATTCATTGTAGTTCTCTTTGGAAATTTTTCCGCAGCACGGAGCCTTGCACTGTCCCATGTGGTAGTAAAGGCACGGAGAATCCTTCTTTACGAATTTCTTGCAGTGACGCAGCGGATAAATCTGATAAAGCGTATCTATAAAGGTATCAAGCGCAGTTGCGTCAGGATACGGACCAAAATATGTAGAACCATCGTGCAGGATATGCCGGGTCTTAAAGAGCCGCGGAAAATCCTCGTTCGTAATCCGTAAGACAGGGTAGGATTTTCCATCTTTAAGGTTAATGTTATATTTTGGAGAGTATTTCTTGATAAGGTTGTTTTCCAAAAGGAAAGCTTCATATTCGTTTGCTGTAGTAATGTATTCAATGCTTTTTGCATTGGAAATAAGCAGCCTGGTCTTGATGTCCTTTTTGCCGGAAAAATAAGAGGAAAGGCGGTTTTTCAAATTCTTAGCCTTTCCTACATAAATAACGTCGTCCTGTGGGTTCCGCCACATATAGACGCCGCTTGAGGAAGGTGCTTTCAATGCAGTTTCATGAAGAATTTCTCTGTACATACTCTAAATCGAATTATACAAAATTTGCGGTGATTGAGGCTCTCGAAACCACCTCAGTCAGAAGCAGTTTCGGCAAGTTCAATAAGCATAGTTTAAATTATACTGCTCAGAATAGAAATCTCAAGAGGGCATATGTCCTGGTTTCAAGTTTGTGCAGCAAACTTGGTAACTTTATGAATCGAACGACTCTTCATCTCCTAGGGGGCGCTCCGCTTCCCTTAAAACCCCTTTTCGCACTTGTTCTGCTTGTTTCATTTTTTTCCCTTCCAGCAGAAACCTATACAATCGGCGGAAAAAAAGGCTGGTCAGAAGTTGTAAACCGAACGGGAATAACAACAGGCCGCGGCCGTTACGGCTACGAATCACTTGAACTGGATACAAACCAGAACAAGCTTAATGAATACACAGACCTTTTCCTCGATTTTGAAACTCCGCAGCTTCAGGAACTTGCCGGTAAGTACAAAATTGTCCAGAACAATACAGTCTGGACAAAAAAAGCCGCAAGAGGAAAGGGTGCCGCATTAAGCCGCAGTACAGCCGGTGGAATCGTCCTTAACGGCGGCGAGACCAGCTTTTTCGGAAACGAAAGCCCGGCCGGTTCATTCTGTATAGATTTCTGGATCTGTCCTTCAACAGTAGAAAACGGCGAAGTCCTTCTTAACTGGCGTTCATCTCGCAACATAAACGGCGTAATCGCCTATCAGATTATCAACCTTTCATTTTATCAGAATAAGGTAATGACCGTTTTTTCAAATATTTTTGACGGATATACAGAAAACGGCGGTGAACTTTCCCTCCTTACATCAAAAAGCATAGTTCCAAACACATGGTCGCGCCATACAATTTCATACAACTCATCTTCCGGTGAACTTGAATACAGAATTAACGGTCACCTTGAATGCATAGAATTCGTAACAGACACAAAACACGAAAACGGAACTGTATATCCGCCGGTAATGGGCGTTTCTGCAAATCTGGAACTTTGTCCGCATTATACAGGACTTATCGACGATTTCTGTATTGCGCGCACATATTCCGACGTTTCTTTGGAAATGGAAGACACTGTATTCGACATGTTCTCGCAGGATCACTATGTTGTTCAGGGCGGAAGGTTTCAGTCAGAACCTATACTTTTTAAGGAAGGAACAATCCTTAATTCCGTTACTGCAGAAATGAATATACCGCCGCAGACAGACATTCATCTTTATGTGCGTGGCGGCGACGACTATTTTAACTGGACAGAAAACAACCCTGAATGGATTCAGATAAACAGCGGAGAAAAATTGGAATCAGTTTCCGGCATGTATTTTCAGGTTGCCGCAGAACTTTTCCCGGATGGAGGCGGCTGTCATAGCCCTAGCATTACATCTGTAACCCTGGATTACACCCTTCTCCCGGATCCTCTGCCGCCTGTAAAAATCCGCGCAGAGAAAGGCGACGGTTCAGTAACCCTGACCTGGAGCTATTCAATAGAAGATACTGCCGGCGGTTACTACATCTACTATGGAAACCGTCCCGGCGAATACTTAGGCCGAGTTGCGGCAGAAGGTCATTCACCGATCAATGTAGGAAACGTAAATTCCTTCACCCTTACAGGCCTTTCTAACGGAACCATCTACTATTTTGCCGTAGCCGCTTATTCTAAAATAGACAGCCGCATTACTGGTCCCCTTTCAAAAGAAGTCTACGCTCGACCTGCAAGCAGATAAGTTTTAGCCCGCCGGAAAATCCCGGCGATATTTTTTTCTCAAAAGACTTCAATATCTTTTCTAATTCTCAATTTTCCTTTAAGATAAAAAAGGAATTTAGGAGAGTTTCCATTTATGAAAAAAGTTTTGTTCTTATTGTTAGCCCTGTCGGGCGTATTGTTTTCTTCCTGCAAAACAGATGAAGAAATTGACAAAGATGAGCTTACAGTTCTTTGTTCCGGAGTTGAATTTTCTGAAAAAGAAAATTTTGAAAAAGCAAAGGATTCTTGGGTAGAACCAGAAAATTATACTTTTACCTATGAATATCAAGAAAGTTTTCCATCTTGTGAACATTTAATCATTGAGTGCATTGTTGAAGATGGGAACTTGAAGTCAGAGGTTCTAAAATACCCGGAATATACAGATGACTATGCAGATGTTGAATATGAAGTTTTCAATGAACGTTATCTAAAAAAAGCCGAAAAACTAGGGATTAGTTCAATAAAATCTTTTTTTGATTTCTGCCAGAAAGAATACGAGTGCGCACAAAATAATCGTTATATAAATAAAACCAGAATATCAATGTCTTTCGATGATTCAGGTTCTTATCCTGTATTTTTTGAATCTTATGTAAATGATATCTATGCATATACGCATATTGATCATCCAAATGAATTGATAGGTTTTTCAACAAGCGGTTTTTCGACAATAGTTAAAATTCTTGATTTCAAAATTAACTAATCAAATTTCACGAAAAAAATCCCATTGGAACAGAACTTTTTGAACCAATGGGATTTTTTTGTATTTAATTCTACAACCTTATTATCTTCGAATGTGTAATCACTTCGTTTCCTTCTTCGGTGATTAATACATCGTTTTCAAGGCGGACGCCACCGAGTTTTTCGTCGTAGAGGCCTGGTTCCAGGGTTATGATCATGCCGGGCTTAAAGGTTACGTCGGCTGGCATTTTTGTGCTTACACGAGGGAATTCGTGAATTTCAAGACCAATTCCATGACCCAGAGTGTGAGGCATTTTTCTGCCGGCCCGCTCAAATATCATTTCTGCCTGTTCGCAGGCTTCCTTTACCGGTACGCCGCTTTTGTAAAGGCGCAGGCAGTCTTTGTATGCATTTTCTACAAGCTCAAGAAGTTCTTCCTGTTCTTTGCTTAATGCACCTTTAGCAACCGTAACTGTTGTGTCGCTTGTGTAGCCGTTGTAAACAACGCCAAAGTCCAGAATTGAAAGGCCTTCGCCTGGCCATTCTCCGGCAGTGTATCCTGGAAATGCGTGAATTGCCCAACTTCTTGCAGGTCCTGCCGCCAGAGTGTCAAAGCCTGTTTTTTCACAGCCATGAGCACGGCATTCGCGTTCTATAAGCATGGCAACGTCAGTTTCGGTCTTGATTTCGCCGCTGCGGATTTTTTCTTCAATCTGATCGATAATCAGATCCCCGATTCTTGCAGCTTCTTTTGTACACTCAATTTCGTATTCATCTTTGACCATTCTAAGCTGAACGGCATAATCATGTACGCTGTTTTCGCGGCAGCGGATTTCCCACTGGTTCAACTGGTCAACGTACATCAAGAACTGAGGATAAGGCGTTGTCGGCGGAATTTCAATTTTCGGACCGTAGCCCGCATTCCAGTCAAGGTTCGCTTTTACCGCAGGAATTTCCTGATTCTTGTATTTTGTATAAGGAACAATCTTGTCGCAAAATGCAACTTTTTTTGCAAGGATTTCATCCCACGGAATCAAAATGCTGTTTCCCTGCGCAGGAATAATCAAAATCGCATCGCTTATGTGGCCTGTAAAATAGCGGATTGCAGGTTCTCTGTGCGCTTCGCTGTCAATAAAAACGGCAGCACCAATTTCGTGCAGGTTCAGATATTCAACAATTTTCTGCCGCCTGTCCTGATATATTTTTTTAAGTTCGTCTTTGGTGTATTCTTTCATTTTAATTACCTTTTGTCTGTTTTCTTCCCCTGATTTTTCCGGTTATTCCGGCTGCTGTTTCATCTTTAAATATAATAAGAAGAAGCATTCCAATCAAACCAAAAATAACTGCCGAGCAGATTACAGGTCCGCCGTAAGAAATAAAACGTCCGTGTCCGCTGAAAATCCGCACAAAATAAATGCGTGCAAAATAAGCCGGAGCCGAAGCAATTACGCTGAATGCACAGATTCTTACTATATATATAATCATTCCGCGGGCAATTTTTCCGGCTTCCATTCCAGGCATTTTCTTCATAAAGATAAAAAGACATACTGTGTTTACAAGGCTGGCGATGGAAAGCGCAAGCGCAATTCCTTTTCCTTTAAGAATGATAGAAAGTCCTGCTGCAAGTACGATGTTAAATCCAAAGCAGATTATTCCCGCAAGAGTTGGAAGCTTTGTATTTCCCTGTGCGTAGAATGCCGGCGAAATAATTCTGTTTACTGCAATAAAGTAAAGTCCTGCAATGTGGAACTGGAAAACGCCCAGAGTCATTGCGACAGAAGTATCATCAAAACTTTTTGTCTTGTATACAAGCGAAATAAGTTCTTTCCCGCATACAAGTGAATAAAAAGTTACAGGAATGCAGATTAAGGCGATGATTTTAATTGCCTGAACCAGCATTGCATTGAATTCGTCCCATTTTTTATTTTTTGCAAGCCCTGAAAGGTCCGGCAGAATTACTGTTCCGATTGAAACTGCAAAGATTCCTAAAATAAGTTCTTGAAGCCTAAGCGAATACTGAAGACTTGCAACAGTTCCTGTTCCTACGTTGCCGGCAAGTGCAGTAGAAACAACGTCATTCAGCTGGTATGCCGCCATACCGATTATAGTCGGAACAATAAGCTTGCAGACTTTTCTGGTTCCCGGATTTGTAAAAGCCTTTTTAAGTCCGCAGAGGGTAGTGCGCCAACCTGTTGACTGCACGAACGGCCACTGAAAAAGCGCCTGAGTACATCCGCCCACGATTACACCAAAACTCATGGCACGTGCAGCAAGAGCTTCCTGCGGCAGACCGTTAGGATTGTTCAAAAATGGCGTAAGGCAGTAAGTTACCAGAACAACAATTCCGTTAAAAAGAACCGGAGTAAATCCCGAAGGAGCAAAAATGTTGCATCCGTTCAGAATTCCCTGAAAAAAAGCTGCAATGGAAATAACAAAAAGATAAGGAAACATAATCCGTGTAAGCAGGGTTGTTTCCGAAAGCACGGCAGCATCAGTTTCTCCATTGTAAAAGAACGGAATTATAAACCTTACAAGCAGAATCCCCAAAGTACAGACGCAGGCTGTAAGGAATGAAACTAGAGTCAGAGTGGCAGAAACAAATTCTTGGGTTTCCTTGTGTTTTTCTTCGTTCTTGTCATCTTCAAGGTAGCCTCTGAAAGTAGGAATAAAGGCAACCGAAATAGCATTTTCCGCAAAAAGCCGCCGGAAAAGATTAGGAATCATAAACGCAATCCCAAAAGCGTCAGCGTAAGCACTGGTTCCCAAAAAAGCCGCTTTAGTCATCTCCCTTATAAGCCCCATAATGCGGGAAGCAAAAGTCATCAGGGAAAGCAGCAGTCCCGACTTCAACAATGATTTTTTCTGAATTTTTGGCATAGTGTAAAGATAACTAAGATAAGGGTTTTGTGCAATTGAGGGGGAATTCTAAATCTGTTTGCAAACTTCTTCTACAGCCTGGTTAAGTTTGTCTTTAAGTTCTTGCTGCAGGGTTTTTGTGTAGATTTTTTTAAATGAATCCTGAATGTTGTTGGGAGATCCAAATTCATCAAAAAGTACAGAAGGACGGATATTCAAGGCTTCTGCAATTTTATCTATGGTTTCGGCACTAGGAAAACGTTCTCTAGCTTCCATATCGCCAATGTATGCAGTGCTCATTCCTATTTTTTCGGCAAGTTTTTCCTGTGTCAGTTCAGCCTGCTTTCTGTAGTATTTTAAATTCTGAATAAAAGTATGTCGAAGTCCCATGTCAATATTGTCTATTGATTTTCATGTTTATTTTATTCGCTAAAACTCAGTATATATTTAAATATTGATTTAAACTGTGTTAAAAGTAATAATATTATTAACTAAAAAACAGAAAGTTAATGAAAAATTAAAAAAAATGAGTAGGATTAGAGGAGTTTATGAAAAAAGCATTTTTTGCATTATCAATTATATTTTTTTCCACATTAGTTTTTGCTCAGGAAAAAATTGATTCCATTATGTTAAAGGTTGCAGATGATGTAACATCAAAATGTAATTCTAAAACGATTATCTGCATTTTGGATTTTACTTCACCTTCAAAAGATCTTTCTGAATATATACAGACGGAACTTACATCGCTGGTTACAGAAAACGGAATGAAAGTTGTAACCCGCAGTAATATGAACAAAGTTGATAACGAGTTGAATTATCAGCTTTCAGGTTTTATAAGTGATGAAACAGCCCTGTCAATTTGTAAACGTTTGGGCGCAAATGCAATTGTTTTTGGACAGATTAAGGAATTAGATAATAAATACAATCTACAGGTACGACTTCTGGATGTAGAGACGGCTTCTTACATTCTTTTTAAGACTTATGTGTTTTCACGTTCTTCAAAATCTGAGCAGTTGTTAGGACGGGCTGCGAATTATTATAAGACATCAATTGGAATTTGTGCTGAAGTAAATAAAAACTCAATTTCGTATATTGCGCCAGCTGCAGGAATTTATTTTGATTATTCATTTTTTAGAAAAATTTCTTTAGGTGGAAAACTTATTGCAAGTTATGATGCGTTTGAAAAAGAAAATACTGTTTACTCTCTTGAACCATTGGCAGCTTTGCGTATTTATTTGGTTTCTCCAAGTGGTGAACCTTCTACTGGATTTTATATTGAAGGAACTGGCGGTGCAGACATTATTTTTTCAAATGAAAACGTTTATACAGTTTTTGACGCCGGTGCAGGATTTGGCTTTAGAAAAGAATTTGATTCATTTTATATAGAGCCGATGGCACGATTTGGCTGTCCATATATTTTTGCGGTTGGATTTGGTACCGGACTGCGTTTTTAATTTACGGGGGGGGGATTAAGATGAAAAAAATATTTTATTTTACAAAGAAACTTTGCATTCTTTTTGCAGCGGCAATAATCGGTTTTGGATTTGTTTCTTGTGAAAATCAGTTTTTTAAAGAATCGGCAGGCATTTATGAAGTCAGTTTTGAATCGAATGGCGGTACAAGCGTTCCGACTGTAAATACTGACAAAATTCTTTTTTCACCGGTAACGATAAAAAATAATTGTGAATTTCTTGGCTGGTATGAAACTTTTAATTTTGCAGGAAATTCAGTTTTCTTCCCTTATGAACCAAAAAAGAATACTGTACTTTATGCTCGCTGGAATCAAAAATATACAGTTCATTTTGAATCAAATGGCGGAACTGCGGTTGCTGATTTTACAGGGAATGAAATTATAAGTGCCATAACTCCATTTAAGGAAGACTATACGTTTGCCGGATGGTATTTGAACGCAGATTTTTCTGGAGACGCGGTTTCATTTCCGCTTTCTTTAAATGCAAATATAACGCTTTACGCAAAATGGAACAAAAATTATACAGTAAGCTTTAATTCAAACGGCGGAACAGAAGTTTCTTCTATCAAAACAGGTATCCTTCAGGAAATTCCGTTTACAGAAAAAGAAAACTACGAGTTTGCTGGCTGGTATGCAAATTCGTCTTTAAGCGGAGAAAAAATTTCCGTACCATATACTGTAACACAGGATATCACTCTGTATGCAAAATGGTTGCCAACTTATCTTGTAACTTTGGAAACAAATGGCGGTAGCGAAATTGCTTCTTTCAGGGCAAGAACAATAGAAAGCGTTCAGGAACCTGAAAAATCTGGGTATACATTTATTGGATGGTATTTAGATTCGCTCTTAAATTCAAAAGCTGTTTTCCCTCTTGTAATTTCAAAAGATACGACTTTATACGCTGCTTACAAACAGAATTTCACAATCACATTTGAAACAAACGGTGGCTCGGCAGTAAATCCTGTTTCCTGCTACGTAATTAATGAAAGTCCCGAAAGCAATAAAACTGACAAATCTTTGGGCGGCTGGTACCTGGATCCAGAATGCACTGACGAAAAGAAAGTAACATTCCCATTCTACCCGACAGAAGATGTAACTCTTTATGCAAAATGGGTTTCAGAAATGTACACAATTACCTACAACGCAAACGGAGCAACCGGCGGAACTGTACCGGAAACTGTACATGTTGAAAAAGGATCTTCATTCGTGATAAGCGCAAATACAGGAAAACTTACAAAAACTGGCTACGCCTTTACAAAATGGTCAACCAGCACCGATGGAACAAGCGGACAAAGTTACGCACCTGGTTACAGCCTGACCCCAAGCAAAAATATGACGCTTTATGCTCAATGGGGAAAAGATTATGCCGCAATGATTACGGTTCCAGGAGGAAGCTTCTATTTAGGCGACCCAAATGACGGTACAAACCGACCGAAAATTACGCTTTCTTCTTTCCAGATTGCACAGTACGAACTGACATACGAATTATGGCTTGAAGTTTACCGATGGGCAAAAGAGAACGGCTACAATTTGACTTCCGCAAGTAAAGGCTACGCTGCAAACGACGCCTATAAAGACTTTGTTCCGGCTACAAACATAAGCTGGAACATGGCGTGCGTATGGCTTAACGCCTACAGCGAATACAAAGGCTTGGACCCTGTTTATTATCGCGGAAATGCAATCTGGAAAGATGACTCAAGCACAAGCGGGACTTTCAGTTGGAATCAGACCAAAAACGGTTACCGCCTTCCAACAGAATGCGAATGGGAGTTTGCAGCCGGCGGCGGAAGCGAAACAGAGCATGATAAGTACATTTATGCGGGAAGCAACACGATTGGAGAGGTTGCGTGGTATTCAAGCAATAGCGGAAGCGAAGCACATAAAGTTGGAACAAAAAAAGCAAACGCACTTGGTCTTTATGATATGAGCGGTAATGTGGAGGAATGGTGTTTTGATTATTATGCTGACTGGGGAACAGGAGAATTAACGAATCCTGTACATTGGAGTGGGAGGTATAAAATTGTAAAAGGAGGCTCGATAAGAGATGGATATGATTATTTGAAATTATTCGATAAATATTACAACTACAATTACACAGATTGTACATTCAAGACAGCTTACAGAGGTATTCGCATTGCACGTAATACGGAGTAAATCAATTGGAGAAAAATATGAATCAAAAAGAACAAATTATATTTTATATTGAACGATTTTTGCTTGATTATGTTGAAAACGAAATTGAATTAACAGCTTTACAAATCTCAAAATGGCCAGCTGTCAGTTCAATTTGTTCAAATTCAAATATTAGAAACATATGCAGAGCAATGAAAGAAGTTCGTTATGAACAAAGTGAAATTTCAGGAACAGAAGAAAGTACAACCTTTAAAATAAGATATATAAAATAATTTTTAGCATTTATTTCAATGCGTATTCCCGCGTAAGGGATACGCAAGGGCACGAAGTGCGTGCCGAGCGGAGCTGTAAGCGTAGCGAGGTACCGACCGTGAGGGTAGCCTGGAGTAGCCCGGCTGACACGACTGGAGCGGAGTGGACTGTAAGGACACGAAGCGAAAGAAGTGGCAGATACGCCCTGAAAAAAATTTTAAAATCATCTATTACAAATCCTGGATTCTGCGATGAACCAGCTTGCTTTTGATTCAAACTTCGAGCGGAAGATTTTTTGTATTATTTTCCCGAGCGGTAATATTCTCTTGAATTCTTTAGTTTTTTAAGTTGATTTTCCCGTTCGGGAAAGTTATAATTATTGTATGAAAATTAATTCTGTCAATGAAATTTCAGAAATTATAAAAAAGCGTCGCAAAGAATTGGGGCTCACACAGGCAGAGACAGCAGCTATGTGCAATGTTGGTGCGCGTTTTTTTTCTGAACTTGAAAACGGAAAACAGTCTCTTCAAATTAATAAAGTTTTACATTGTTTGGAAATGCTTGGCATAAATCTTCATGCTGTAAACCGCGAAGATGATTCCAGGAGATAGTGAATGAAACTGAATGTTTTTTTGGGCAGTAAAAAAGCCGGAACCTTGGAATCTACAGAAAATCGTGGAGTTATTTTTACTTACGATGATCTGTATTTAAGAAGCAATGATTCAATTCCTCTTTCTGTTTCTCTTCCTTTGGTTCAGGGGGAATTTTCGCAAAAACAGTGCATTCCGTTTTTTTCAGGTCTTTTGCCGGAAGAAGATTCCAGGAAAAAAATTGCGGATTATCTTCATATTTCAGAAACCAGTACGTTTAAATTGCTTGATGCTCTCGGTGGTGAGTGTGCCGGACTGATAACAATTTCTTCAGATGAAACTGAAACTGCTCAAAAAAACTTATATTCTTTTACTAGTGAAAATTATGAATTACTGGATGAAAGCAGGCTTGCTGATTTTATAGAAAAAATTAACACCCGGCCGCTAATGAAAGCTGATGAAAAACTCAGGCTTTCTCTTGCAGGCGCTCAGGAAAAGCTTGCTCTTGCAAATCTTGATGGAAAATGGTATCTGCCGTTAAATGGTTCTCCTTCAACTCATATTTTAAAACCTACCCGAGCAGGTTCATTATCGTCTCTTGCGCAGAATGAATATATTTGTATGAAACTTGCAAAATATCTTAATCTTTCGGTTCCAGAAGTTGATCTACTGAATATTGCCGGAAAAGATGTTTTTGTAGTTGAACGATATGACCGTTATAAAAATGAAAAGGAAATTCAGCGGCTTCACCAGGAAGATTTTTGTCAGGCTCTTGGAATAATGAGCACTTCAAAATATCAGAATGACGGCGGACCTGGAATTGCAGATATTTACAGCGTTATTAAAAAGATCTGTTCGATTCCTGCAATTGAAACTAGAAAATTTCTTAAATATGTTGTATTCAATTATATTATCGGTAATTGTGACAGTCACGGAAAAAACTATTCTCTTCTATATAAAAACAACACAGTAGAACTTGCTCCAATCTATGATGCTGTTTCAACTGCTATTTATCCAGAACTCACTGATAAACTTTCAATGAAAATCGGCTCCCACTATGAACTTAAAAAAGTTTTGAAAGAAGATTTTTGGTCGCTTTGCGAAGTTTTGGATATTAAAAAGAATGTTGTTGAATCAATTTTTAGAGATTTTCAAAATACATTGGATAAAGCGTACGAAGGGCTCAGAAAAGACGAAAAAATAAATCTTTCGGTGGCCGATAGAATTTTTGATGGAATACAAGAGAGAATGTGGGAATAAAAATGCACTTACCAACAAACCAGCAAATCCGAGAAGCCGCAATGAAGCAGCAGGCTTTTGGTTCAAACTGCGCGCCGGAAGATTTTTTGCGGACGGAAAATGTTTTTACTGTCTCAAAGCCGAATGAAAACGCGCATAAATATTTCCATCTTCCTGTAATTCTGGATATAGTTTCTTTTGGAACGAATGCGGTTGTTTCGGGCGATGTAGAAATAATAGAAGAAATTAAGCCGGTTGTGAACGGAACGAGTTTTTACCGTCTTTTTGAAACGCCGAAAATGTATGCGCTGAACGAAGTTCTTTCCAAAAAGAATGCGAAAATCTGTTTTATGGCGGATTATTTTCTGCCGGATGTAGAAAAAGTTTTTTCTTCTGAAGTTGAAAAGAATCTTGCGCCGCGAATCCTGGTTACAATTAAGGTTTTGGAGCCGAGCGGAAAGTGTGGGGGAAAGACTGACGCTGAGATGCCCGCCTCATATACCGAATGTTTTGAAAACTTGTACCGCCCTGAGTGGTCCAATGCTCTTTGCGACGTTCACAGGGAACGCAATGTTCTTGCGCTGGGCGCTTACGACGGCGAAAAACTTGTGGCTCTTGCTGGTGCCAGTGCTGATGCAGAAGATTTCTGGCAGATTGGCGTGGACTGCCTTCCTGAATATCGAAGGAATGGTATTGCAAGCGCCATCACAAACCGCATTGCCCGCGAAATTTTCCTCCGCGGAAAAATTCCTTTCTACTGCTGCGCCTGGTCGAACATCCTTTCTGTAAAAAATGCCCTCCGCGCAGGTTTTGTTCCCGGCTGGGTTCAGGTAACCGCCAAACCAAACGAAATGGTTGATGGAATGGCTGGAGTGGTGCACGGGTAGAGATAGAATACCGTTTATGGGCATCTTGAAAAAGTACAATGCAATTAATTTAACGGTGGTTGAGCTTGTCGAAACTACCGTTATGCGTTTGTTTTGGCTGGTTTAATGACTATAAGCTAATGGATTATTTAAGAAAAAAATATTTTTCTTGACTGTACGTACTATAGTTATTATACTGTACGTACAGAGGTAGACCTATGGAAGCAAAACTGACTTTAAAACTAAACGATATTTCTATTTTGAGGGCCAAAGAATACGTTTCTGAACGAAAAACATCTCTTTCTTCAATCGTTGAAAACTTTTTTGACAGTCTTACGCTGAATAAAAAGTCGGATTTTGCATACAGTCCGCTAGTTAATGAGCTTTCCGGTATCATTCATCTGAATGAAGAATATGACTATAAGGCGGATTATGCGTCTTATCTGGAGCATAAATATGAATAAGATTTTTGTAGATACGGATGTGATTTTAGATTTGCTTGCTCAGAGGATTCCTTTTTTTCATTTTTCTGCGGTTCTTTTTACATTTGCAGAAATGAAGAAAATCGAACTTTACACAACGCCCTTGATTTTTGCAAATACATATTATGTTCTTCGTAAAAATCTTGGAAATGCTGAAGCAAAAAATGTGTTACGAAAGCTTAGGATTTTGCTTCATATTGTTGATTCTTCAGAAAGCATAATAGATAAAGCTTTAAACTCAACTTTTTCGGATTTTGAAGATGCAATTCAATATTATACCGCGTTGCAAAATGGAATATCTGTAATATTGACAAGAAATTTAAAGGATTATAAGAATGCTTCCATTATGGTTCAGACACCAGAGGAATATCTTGTTTCAAATCAACTGATTTAGGTGGAAAATTTAAGGATTATGGCAAAATGAATAATATAAGTGTAAGAAAAGCAAGTCTTTCTGACGCTGCGTCGATTTGTGAAATAAGTTCCCACGATTTGGGCTACGAATGTGACCTTGCTCTGGTAAAAGCTAAAATCTCAATGCTAAACGATGAGCGCGAATGCGTTTTTGTAGCGGAATTTGAAGGTGTGGTTGCGGGCTATATTCACGTTGAAAAATACGATGTTCTCTATTATGAAACGATGGCAAATCTTCTTGGTCTTGCCGTAAAAGATGAATCTCAGAAAATGGGAATCGGAAAGGCTCTTGTGCTTGCTTCTGAAGATTGGGCAAAAAGCCACGGAATCAAGCTTATGCGCGTAAATTCTGGAATGAGTCGTAGCGGTGCACATGAATTTTACCGGCATTTAGGATACGATTCTGAAAAGCAGCAGATTCGGTTTATGAAAAAGTTGTAAAATGTTTTTTTAGTTTTGCGTAGATTCTATAGAACTAGATTTTGGAAATCGGAGTGAAAATGAATATTCAGGAACAGTTTAATTTAGTTGCAAAGGAATATGACGAAAATCGACGGTATTTTATTCCATGTTTTGATGATTATTATGCAGGTGCAACGGACTTTGTGGCTAAATCCCTTAAATCCTCACCTAAGGTGATTTTTGATCTTGGTTCTGGAACAGGTTTGCTTGCTTCTTTCTGGTATAAATATTTCCCGACTGCAAAATATATTCTTGCGGATATTGCAGAAGAAATGCTTTCTGTTGCAAAAAAACGTTTTGAAAATCTACCGAATGTGGAATATAAAGTTCTTGATTACTCAGGAAAACTCCCCGAAGAAACGCCGGATGTAATAGCCTCTGCTCTTTCAATTCATCATCTTGAGGATGAGGCAAAGCGGCGGCTTTTTATGAATATTTACAAATCTTTGCCGGCCGGTGGCGTGTTCGTAAATTACGATCAGTTCTGTTCAGAAAGCCTTGAGTTGAACGAAAAAATTGAAAAATACTGGATTGATGAAATAAAAGCGTCTGGCATTTCAGAACTTGAATACAACCGCTGGCTAGAACGCAAAAAACTTGACAGGGAATGTACAGTTCAGGAAGAAATCTGCTGGCTGAAAGAAGCTGGTTTTGCGAACGTTGATTGCATTTATCTAAATGGAAAGTTTGCTGTTATTGTTGCAGTACGATGATGGAAAACTATCTTTGAGAAATTTTTTTCGCAACTAAAAGTAACAAAAATGCAACCATCGGATGGTTTTGCCGAGTTTTTTCGTGAATTACAATTTTCTTATAGAGGTGAACATGATATTTTCAGAAAAATTACAGATTATAAGAAAAAACAAGGGGCTTACTCAGGATAATCTTGCAGAAAAACTTAATGTTTCAAGGCAGGCTGTTGCAAAATGGGAATCAGGTCAGGCATATCCGGATATTTCCAATCTAATCCAGATAAGCAATATCTTTAATGTGACAGTGGATTATCTGGTTCGTGATGCTGAATGCATGATAAGTCCTGTTACTGATTGCAAAACTGATATAAAAGAAATTATTAAATTTCGGCTTGAAGCAAATGTTAATACTTATGCAGCGTTTATGAATGAGGTCGATTCTACTCGTCTGGATTCTCACGATTTTAGATATGAAAATGGAATTTATACTTACCATGACACTTATGTTGGTGGTGAGCAGTTTGCCGGGGAAGAGGCTGTCTGGAAAAACGGGAAAGCTGTTTATGCCATGAATTATCTTGGGCGAATCCTCGATGAACGTTTTAGCGGGAACTTTTTAAAGGAAGCCTTAAGAAAGGCTGATGTAAAAATGCCGTATCGTGGTCCTGAATATTATCAGTCGGGGGAGTATATTTATAAGTGCTCTGTAAATGGCGATTTTTCCTGGTTTCAGGGCTATGAAGAAATATACTGTAATAATACTAAAGTTTATGAATGCTTTTTTCATGGCGGATTAATGCATTGATTTGGAAAATGGTGAAGTTATTGAAATTACAAAGCATGAAAAAGCAGTATTACATGGTTTGAACTTTTAAATGGTGTTTCAACTCTGATGATGGAAGACTGGATTTTATGATGTCAATATATATTGAAATGAACGTAATTCCCTGTGAAATTATCATATTTTTTCAACAATCTGAAAAATTGTAATTCAAAAAATGCGTTATGTACTATATAATTATAGGGTCATATTTGCACAAAACATTGATATTATTCTATAATTAATATTTATCAGAAAGTATGATAGGGGAAATAATGAAAAAAGAAGTCTTGCCGGTTCGCATTGGTATCGATATCGGTTCTACTACAGTAAAAATTGCAGTTCTTGATGACAACGACAAACTTATATATGGAGACTATCAGCGCCATCGTGCTGACATAAGAAATACAATCATAGCTGTTGTAACTCAGGCTTTTGATAAAATTGCTTCATCTTTTGCTATGGGAGAAGACCAGCCGCTTACTGTTAAAGTTACAGGTTCGGGCGGACTTTCTGTTTCCCAGTGGCTTAACGTTCCTTTTATTCAGGAAGTTGTTGCGGCTACAACTGCCGTAAAAAAGATAATTCCACAGACTGATGTTGTAATTGAACTTGGCGGTGAAGACGCTAAGATTACATATTTTACTGGCGGCGTTGAACAGCGCATGAACGGTACTTGTGCCGGCGGTACAGGTGCGTTTATTGATCAGATGGCAGCACTTCTTGAAACTGATGCTGCCGGTTTGAACGAACTTGCAAAGGGATATCAGACAATTTATCCGATTGCAGCCCGCTGTGGTGTATTTGCAAAGACAGATATTCAGCCGCTCATCAACGAAGGTGCCCGCCGTGAAGATATTGCCGCTTCAATTTATCAGGCGGTTGTAAACCAGACAATTTCGGGACTTGCCTGCGGTAAACCAATCCGCGGTCACGTTGCTTTCCTTGGCGGTCCGCTTCACTTTATGGATCAGCTTAGAGCCCGCTTTATAGACACCCTTAAGCTTAAGGATGATGAAATTATTGTTCCGGAAGACAGCCAGCTTTTTGTTGCTGCTGGATGTGCATTCAGCGCAGAACGCAAGTTTACCGGCGAAGGTGCTGCAGACTTTCATTTTCCTACAGTAAAGGAATTCCGTGAAGGTCTTAAGAATCTTGTAGGCGCAGAATTGAGCGAAGTTCAGCGTCTTGAGCCGCTCTTTACAAATGCAAACGAACTTGAAGAATTCCGCAAGCGCCACGCAGAAGAAAAGGCAATGCGAGGTTCTCTTGAAGATGCGAGAGGTCCTGTTTTCCTTGGACTGGACTCTGGTTCTACTACTACAAAAGCCGTTCTTATTAATCAGAAGGGCGAAATAATTTGGGATTTCTATTCGCACAATATGGGAAATCCTGTTGATCTTGCAGTTAAAATGCTTAAGGAACTTTACAAAAAGCTTCCTAAAGATGTTTATATTGCCCGTGCAGTTTCTACTGGTTACGGAGAGGCATTGTTCCAGGCTGCGTTCGGGGTTGATTCTGGCGAAGTAGAAACAATCGCTCACTTCCGTGCAGCAGATTTCTTTGTTCCAGGCGTTGAATTCCTTCTGGATATTGGCGGTCAGGACATGAAGTGCCTGCGCATGAAGGATGGTGCCATTACTTCAATTCAGCTTAATGAAGCTTGTTCTGCAGGATGTGGTTCATTCCTTGATAACTTTGCAAATACAATGGGCATGGACGTTAAGGAATTCGGTAAGATTGCACTTATGGCAGAAAAGCCTGTAGACCTTGGTTCACGCTGTACTGTATTTATGAACAGCCGTGTTAAGCAGGCTCAGAAAGAAGGAGCTTCGGTAGCAGATATTGCGGCAGGTCTTTCTTATTCAGTAATCAAAAATGCCCTGTTCAAGGTTATTAAACTGCGCAAGGCAAGTGACATCGGTACAAAGGTTGTTGTTCAGGGTGGTACATTCTTTAACGATGCAATCCTTCGTGCCTTTGAAAAAATTGCCGGTGTAGAAGTTTTCCGCCCAGATGTTGCGGGGCTTATGGGTGCCTACGGTTCTGCCCTTATTGCCTACGACCAGTGGGTTGATCTTACAGCTCCAAAACCGGGTGAGCCAGTAGGGGCTGAACGTCACGAACTCAAATCTGGAATTGCTTCTTATGAAGATCTTGAAAAATTTCACGTTGATCTTGAACTCCGCCGCTGCGGAAAATGTCAGAACAACTGTCTTCTTACTATAAATAGATTCTCAACCGGAACAGAAACAAGAACCTTTATTACAGGTAACCGCTGCGAAAAAGGTCTTGAAGTTGAAGGCAATATTATTGACGCTTCCAATAAAAAGAACACAAAAGTTGACGATGTAGGCGAAAAGATGCCTAACCTTTTTGAATGGAAGTACAAGCGCCTTTTCAATTATGTTCCGCTTAAGGCAGAAGATGCGCCTATGGGTGATGTCGGAATCCCGCGCGTACTCAACATGTACGAAAATTATCCGCTCTGGTTTACATTCTTTACAAAACTTGGATTCCGCGTGCTTTTAAGCCAGCGTTCTTCTAAAAACGTTTACGAAAAGGGGATTGAAACAATTCCTTCAGAATCGGTTTGTTATCCTGGAAAAATTAGTCACGGTCATGTAGTTTCGCTCCTTCAGCGCGGCATAAAATTTATCTTCTATCCTTGTGCTCCGTATGAAAAGCAGGAAGATTCTGGTGCAGGAAACCACTATAACTGTCCGATTGTAACAAGTTATCCTGAAGTTCTGCGAAATAACGTGGATGAACTCCGTCAGGATTCTTCCATTACATACATGGATCCGTTCCTTCCGATTTATGACAAGGAACGCCTTGCAGAACGCCTTTGCGAAGAAATGCTTCCTAAATTCCCGGCCCTTACAGAAAAGCAGATCAAATCTGCCGTAGATGCCGCATGGAAAGAACAGGAAAAATTCCGCCAGGACTGCCAGCAGGCCGGAGAAGATGCCCTTGAACAGATGATCCGTGCAGGCGGAAATGGTATTGTACTTGCTGGCCGCCCGTATCATCTTGACCCGGAAATTAACCACGGTATTCCGGAAATGATTAACGCTCTTGGGCTTGCTGTATTTACAGAAGATTCAGTTGCTCACCTTGGTTCGATTGAACGCCCGCTCCGCATTATTGACCAGTGGGTTTACCATAACCGTCTGTACCGCGCAGGTGCATTCGTTTCAGAAATGCCGGACCTTGAACTTGTTCAGCTTACTTCGTTTGGTTGTGGACTTGACGCTGTTACTGCTGATCAGGTTGACGAAATCATGCGCTCAAAGAACCGCATGTACACTTTGATTAAGATTGACGAAGGAAGTAACCTTGGTGCAGTCCGTATTCGAATCCGTTCGCTTATTGCAGCTGTTAAGGAACGCCAGAGACACCACAGAAAGATGACTGTAAAACATTCTGCCGCTTACCAGAGACAGGTGTTTACAAAGGAAATGAAGTATTCGCACACAATCATCGGACCTCAGATGTCGCCTATTCATTTCCGCATCCTTCAGAAGGCTTTCCAGGCAGAAGGCTACAACTTTGTAGTTCTCGATGCAGTTGACCCAAAGGCTGTAGAAGCCGGACTTAAATATGTAAACAACGACGCATGTTATCCTTCAATTCTTGTTGCCGGACAGATGATTGCCGCACTTGAATCAGGAAAATATGATTTGAATCACGTTTCGCTCATTATTACTCAGACTGGAGGCGGATGCCGTGCAACTAACTACATCGGTTTTATCCGCCGTGCATTGAACGATGCAGGCTGGGGACACATTCCGGTTCTTTCTTTGAGCGCACAGGGATTTGAAAAGAACCCTGGATTCAAGATTACGCCGACTTTACTGCACCGCCTTCTGATGGCTATCCTTACAGGTGATGTTCTTATGCGCGTTCTTTACCGTACACGTCCTTACGAAGCTGTTCCTGGCAGTGCAAATGCCCTTTACGAAAAATGGAATGCCCGTGCCGAAAAGCAGGTTCAGTCGCTTTCAATTCATGGTTACAACAAGCTTTTGAAGGGCATTGTGCGCGATTTCGATAATCTTCCGCTCAAACCGATTAAAAAGCCGCGCGTTGGCGTAGTTGGTGAAATCCTTGTTAAATTCCACCCTACTGCAAACAACGACATTGTTGGAACAATTGAACGCGAAGGTGCAGAATGTGTAATGCCGGATTTAACAGACTTTTTCTTCTACACGTTTGCAACAGGTATTTTCCGCCATCAGGAACTTGCATTCCCTAAGAAAACAGAACGCAATGCACGCCTTCTTGTATGGTTCCTTGAACTTTACCGCAATAAGATGAAAAAATATCTTCGTAAGAGCCGCCGTTTTGACGCTCCAAGTTCAATCTATGACTTGATGAAGGGTGTTGACGATATCGTTCAGCTTGGTAATATTACCGGCGAAGGATGGTTCCTTACTGCCGAAATGGTTGAGCTCATTCACAGCGGTGCCCCAAGCATTGCCTGCGTTCAGCCGTTTGCCTGTCTTCCAAACCATGTAACCGGTAAGGGTATGATTAAGGAACTCCGCCGCCGCTTCCCTGGCGCAAATATTTCTGCAATCGACTATGATCCGGGCAGTTCGGAAGTAAACCAGCTTAACCGTTTAAAGCTTCTGCTTTCAAATGCACCGGCAGGTAAGCATCCTGACGAAAACGAGGACGGCGTAATTGTAAATCCAGACGGAACTACAGCACGCCCTATAGTTAAGCTTGCAGAAGGCGCTTCAAGCCTTACAGATACAGAACCTGTAAGCCGCGCAGAAGCTCCTCTTGAGCAGAGCGGTGTTGCAAATTCAGAAATAAATTTGGCTTTTGAATCTGAATAGTTGCTGAAAAGGAATGAAGATGAATAAAAGGTTCGGAATTGTTCTATTTGCACTGATTCTTTCGGCTGTACCCGGCTTTTCTCTGTATAACAGGTATGGGGTACCGGATTCTTCTGAAATCCGGGAAGGACTTATAGAGACCTGGTTTGAAGCGCCTCTCATGAATGTGCGTATGAACCGTCCGGAAATCAGGACAAATTCCATTGGTGAAAAGTTTCAGATTCGCCTTGAAGAAACAGAAGATACCTTTAATATTTTTGTAGCTCCTCATGCGCGAATAGAAGTGGATATCTATTCGGATAAGGGCCGCGATACAGAACTTCAGGATGTTTATCCCGGAGACGCAGCCGGAAGCTTTGTCCTTGTCCGTGACAAAAAGACTGGAAAGCCTGTTCGAATCCGCTATTATTTTGCTGCTGACAGCGAAGTCTTTGTTCAGTTTACTCCTTCTGACCGAATAGCCTGCTGTGACTATGTAATTTTCGGCTGCTATGCATCAAAAGGAGTTCCTACAGGACTTCCGTTCAGACGTTTCTATTCATCATCCTTTGAGCAGGTTGTCCGCTGGACCGAAAACATGCTTCCGTGGCAGTACAACCGTATCTATAAGGACGGCTATCATTCCGTTCAGCAGATGCTTAATGTAATCAGGGAAAAAACTCCTCTTATCGTTCCTGCAGAAGATGCCATGTACGACGAAAACGGGGATCCTGTTTACATTTCTACCGGAAAGCCGCGTACTGTAGAAAAAGAATATAAGGACAAGATAACTGTAAGCGGCGCAGGCTTCCTTAAATGGATTGCAGACGGAATAGTTGAACCTCTTACAGGCGGACGCCTAAAACGCGAACCGCTTATTAATTCGACTGTTGAATATAAAGATATCGGGTTTCAGGGAATTCTAAGCGGAAGTTACGCAGTTTCCTTTACCCTTGACTGGATAAGAAATCTTGCCAGCGCGGTTGTTTCTGTCCGCAACAGACGTACATACCTTTACAATGAATCAGGCGTAGACGTTACTGTAGAACCTTTTACCGCAGAATTTACAGAAAAGGGAATTGTTAATTCTACGGGATATGTTGAAAATACTGGATATCAGGTACGCTGCCTTAAGGCAATGCTTTACATACTTGCCGTTACGGAACCGGAAACATTCTATTTTGGTGCAGTCAGGGAAACTGACCGTCGTTCACCGGAAGTAAAAGTCTTTAATGAATGCTGCGTATTCTTCCCGTATTTTGATGATAAGGGACGATTTAAATGCGTAATCTTTAAGGACGGAACCGAAATCTCTTATGACGAGTTTTTCAGCCGCTACTGCCTTGATTTTGTTTCTCTTGTACGTTGTCAGGCAACGGAACAGTTCTTTCCGGCAGAATAACCGGCCCAATAAAATCTCGACTTAAATCCTGTTTATCATTATTATTTGAATATGAAAAAAATACTACTTGCGGTTATGCTTGGTTTCTCTATGCTGAATGTATTTGGTGCAGCAAACGAAACGGATGCATGGCTTTTTTCAGAAATTACCTCTGCCTATAAAAGCGGTTTCTATCCGGGGGCAGTACAGAATGCAGAATCTTTAATCAAGAAATTTCCAGAATCTACATACAGAGGAGCAACTCTTGCACTTGAGGGAGAAAGTTTAGTCCGCCTTGGTCAGCTGGATAAGGCTCTTGAAGTGCTGGTTGAAGCCGTGTCCTTAAAAAATCAGCCGGAAGTTGTAATGCCTTCTGTTTACTGGCTTGGGCGCACCTATGAACTTCTTTCAAAAAATGATGAAGCGCTTTCCTGCTATTACGAATATTGCCGTGCAGGCGGTGAAAAATCCTATTACTATGCTCCGTCAGTTTTTAATTCGGCAAATATTTACTATAAAATAGGCGAATATAAAAAGGCCGTTCTTAATTATGAATATGTTATAAAAAACGGTTCTGCTTTTGTTCAGGATGATTATTCTATTGCACTTTTAAAGCTTGCAGATTCCTATAATAAAAGTGGCTCTCCGGATAAAACAGTTTCGCTTTATTCAAAATTCAGGAAAGAACAGCTTTCTTCCAGAATCTATCTTGTGTTTACTGAATATGCCGGCGATGCATATGCACTGCTTAAGAATTACCGCAAGGCTTACAGTCTTTATTGCGAAGTTCTTGAAAGCGGAGATAAGGCTCTTGCGGCCGGTGCATTGAAAAAGGCGTATAATATTTCGGCTTCGCATAAAACGGAAGTCGGGGAAGATCCGGGCAAGGTTCTTCAGAATGCGCAGGAAGCCTTAAAGGATTCTCCGGAACTTCTTGCAGAATTCTGGACAAGGCTTGGAACAGACGCATTCAATGCAGATGATTATGAAAGGGCTGTTTCTTACTTTGATGAGGCAGAAAAATATCAGTCTGCCGAAATAGAACCGCTTATTGTCATTTACCGTTCAGAAATAAAGGCTGGGAAACCGGTTACTTCTGAATCTGCCGCACTTGCTGATGCATATCTTACAGAAGAATTTGCAGCGCGCGGACTTACAGACAGCGGGGAATATTCTGATTCGTATTACAGGCTCCGCATTAAGTACGCCGTTTTCCAGAACAAATGGAATGAAGTAAAGAATCTTTCTGAAAAGCTTGAATATACAGACGATTTTACAAAATATTACGTAGCGCTTGCTCAGTATGAAACAGGTGATTACGCCGCTTCTGCAAGGCTCTTGAACGGAAAGGATGATGAACTGTATGCCCTTTCCCTTGCAAGACAGCAGAAACTAAAGGAAGCTGCCGGAGTCTACGGTTCTTCAGACAAAAAATTGGCAATTACGCCGGAAGAACGCCTGAACTATGCAAAGGTTCTTCTTCTTTCCGGAAGATATCGCGAGGCTCAGATTGAAGCAAATAAATGCGGTCTTAATGAAGGAAAGTACATTCTTGGACTTGCGCAGTTCAATACATGGAACTGGAATTATGCGGAAGAAAATTTTACGGTCTTCCTTAAAAATGCTGACAGAAAAAATGAGGCTCAGAAAAAAGCTGTTTCATATGCGGTTTTCTATTTGGGGTATTCGCAGTACAGGCAGGGAAAATTCCGCCAGGCATACGACAATCTCATGCAGTTTATAAGTTCATATCCGTCACATGAACTTTTGTGGAATGCTGAAATGACTGTTGCAAATGCTGCCGTTCAGTTGGAACGCTTTGACAGCGGCATAAACATGGCAGATGCGGCAATCCGCTCAGCATCAAATCTTTCTGATAAGGAAGAATCTGTCCTCCTGTGCGCTGAAATTTACACAGACGCCAGAAAATATGACAAGGCTATTGAACTGCTTTCTTCCTACGCAAAACAGAAAAATACCTTCGGCATGAAATGTCTGTACGCAATGGCACAGATTTACGAAAAAACAAACCGCCTTGAACAGGCTGACGCAAAATACAAAGAAATGGCAGACAGGTTTTCTTCAGAAAAAATGGCAGAGGAAGCCATGTACCGCCGCGGAGAAATGTATTTTTCAGAACAGAAGTATGATATTGCGCTCAAGCGCTTTTCTGATTATTCGTCAAAATATGCAGGCGGGGCCTTTATAGAATCAAGCTGGTATTTTTCTGCAGAATGTTTGGACAAAACCGGAAACAGGAGCCGTGCAATCCTGCAGTATCAGGCGCTTATAAAGAAATTCCCTGAAAGCACGTACGTCTATGCTTCTGCACGTAAACTTGTTGATCTTTACCGTGCAGAAGGAAAGTACAAAAATGCGCTTGAACACGCACGCTTCCTTCTTGGAAAATTCCACGATCAGGCTTCTTCAGACGGACTTACAGACGTAGAACGCGACTTGGAAAAACTCCTTTCAGGTAAAAACGAAGAACTTGTACGCCTTGAAAATGAATACCGCCGCGCAGGGGAAACTTCTTCTGCTGCCGGAAGAAAAGCCGGTACGGAACTTGCAGTTGCCTACGCAAAATCTTCGGCAACTGCAAATGAAGCAGTAAAGCTAAGTGAGCAGCTGTTGCCACTTCAGAAAAAGAACATCAAGTCGGAAAGCCTTTATGCGGCACAGAACGCAGATATTCTTGGACAGGCTTACAGACTTAAAAATAAGAATAAAGCAAGCTCGGAAATGTTCCTTGCTGCCGCAGAATATTACAGGATGAACGGGATGGATGCGCAGGCGTCGGCAGCGTTGTACGGTGCATATGACGCATTCCTTGCCTCTGGTTCTGTAGGTGACGCAAACGAAACTGCACGCACTCTAAAAAAACTGTATCCTTCCAGCGCTCAGGCTGGAGCCGTAAAAACTGATAATTAAGGAATTTAAGGACTGAATATGATAAAGATGAAGAATAAATTACTTGCATTTGCTTTTGCAGTGGCATGCGTGCCGCTTATGGCTCAGCAGAATTCAGAAGAAATTGAAGAAATTTCGCTCCCGGATGTTTCTACTGTTATTTCCGGCGGTGCTCCAAAAGTAGGTAAGAGCGCAGTTCCTGATTATTCGCAGGTTCTTCCGCACTCAAATAAAAATGAAGAACTTCTGCCTGTTCTTCCGGGGTCCGGAGAAGTTGCTTCTCCGAACGTAGATGCAGTTGCTTCAACAGGAAACCAGAAGAAAAATGTTTACGCAGAAGGTACGGCCGGAGCAGGCTTTCCGGGTTACATAATCGGAGATTTTTCTCTGTACCGCCAGTCAGGAAAAAATCCATTTCTCATCAAATTTTCGCACGAAACTGCAAACGGATATTCGGGTCATTCGTTTACAAGCGGCTATTTTGACCGCAAGACCAGTTTTTATGCGGACAAGACTTTTTCTTCGGATAAAATGGATTTTACATTTCTTGGCTCCTATGAAAACATGGGGAATGGTTTTCAGGACAAAATTCCTGGAATGACAGATGTTTCAAAGGACAGGCTGAACGGCGAACTTGACTGGACAGTACGCTTTACAAAAGATGTTTCCATGAATCTTTCTACAGAAGGTTCGTGGTACAAGCGCTATTCAACTACATCAAGATATCTTCCGGATGGACTTGATTTTTATAAGCTTGTAGAAACTTCAGAAATGACTGCGGCTCAGAGATCTGCCGCTTACAGGGATTATGCTCAAATAAGCGAACTTTTTCCGGAAGTAGAAGGCTTCCTTTCCAATGTTGCATTCCTTAACCTTTCGCCGGAACTTAAATTCCGCTTTGAAAATTCCAAAAAATTCTATACAGAATTTTCTGCTGCTTATGGCATTGAATACGATATAAAGAATTCTTTTGACGGTACAAGGGCAATTCACCGTGGTGATTTTGGAGTTGCTCTAGGCTGGAGCAACCGTTTTGTCAATATTTACGGAAATTCAGCTGCAATAATCGGAAACGAAATTGGGAATCATGCTGTGGTAGTTCCGTTTACAGTCGGCGCAGATTTTTCAATAAAAAATGCAATGTCTGACCGTCCTGTAGCGCTCTCCATAAAAGGAGGAATTGATTCATATCTACCAAAAGTAGAAATGCTTGAATGCAGATTCGGTTTCTCTGCCCTGAACGTGCTTCCTGCCGAAACAAGCGACTGGTACGGTCAGCTTGATCTTGCACTCCCTGTAAAGGATTTCTTTACGTTCGCTCTTGGCGGAGAATTCCGTACTACAGCCTATGACAACGGTACCTGGGAACCTGATTATGATAAGGAACACAGGGCTTCGGGGCAGTATCTTTATGATCAGAATGTGCTTACTCAGATTAATTCCGATGTTGCGTTCCGCTTCCATGTAAAGGCATTCAGCCTGTCTGCGGGCTGGAAGAACTACTGGATTGATGTTCCGGAACTTGAATCGCGCTGCAGTTTTACATTCGGCATTTCTGTTCAGGATAAAAACGCCCGCGTTGGTTTTGAAGGCCTCTGCATTCAGAATGCAGCGCCGTCAGATGACAGATGCCCTGAAGTTAATTTAAGCATGTTTTGGCGCCTTACAAATGCAGTTAGACTTGCGGTAGCGGCAGATGATGTTGTAAAATTAATAAGTGGAAGCGAACGCGTTTATGCCGGCGACTATATTGCCCGCAGCGGAACAGCTTCTGTTCAGGTCAGATTCTTCTTCTGATCTGAAATAATAAAGTCATATTGAAAATTTAGTATTTCAGGAGTTTATAAATGTTAGACAGTTTGAAAGCCGGCGGAATTCTTATGCTGCCGATAATCTTGTGCGGAATCATTGCTACGTTCATCATCCTTGAACGCTGCTATTATTTTTACATCACAAAGAAAAAAGACATAAAACTTATGTTTGACCTGCGAGGTTCAATTGATGCGGAAAACTATCAGGCGGCAGCTGTTTGCTGTGCAGAAGCTGATACTCCGTGTGCACAGGTAATCAAAAAGGCTCTGGACTGCCGCCGCTGGGATGAGAAGGACATGAAGGATGCGGTAGAAGCAGAAATGTCAGCTGTTATTCCTCGTTTTGAACATCTTCTTACAGCACTTGGAACAATTGCAAATATTTCTACATTGCTCGGACTTTTGGGAACTGTAACAGGTAATATCAAGGCGTTCGGCGTTCTTGGTGCCGGCGGAACAATGGGAGATCCGGCCCTTCTGGCTGGTGCAATCGGTGAAGCCCTGGTAACAACTGTTGCCGGACTTGTGGTTTCAATTCCATCTTTGATTTTCTACAACTACTTTGTAAGCCGCGTAAACCGTCGCATCACAGAAATGGAATCAAACGTAACCGCTGTAGTAATTAAACTTTCAGGACGAGTAAAATAATGAGATTAAAGGCAAGACGAAAAGGTGTTCAGGCTGGCGTAGATATGACGCCGATGCTTGATGTTGTATTTCAGCTTATTATTTTCTTCCTCGTTTCTACAACATTTGCAGTGCTTCCGGGAATTTCCCTTAATCTTCCGGAAAGTACTACTGCTGAATCAACGTCAAATCTAGGTATTACAATAACAGCAGATAAAAAAGGCGGACTCTGGTTCAATGACAAGAAGGTTACCTATAAAACTCTTGGCGAAGAACTGAGTGCATTTGATACAAAAAAGACAAAACGAACTGAATTTCCGATTACAATCGAAGCAGATTCAGAAGTTACAAATGGAACTATCGTCAGATTGTTCGATATCATTCGGGCAAACGGATATGCAGCTGTAAATTTAAGGACAACAGAAAAGCGGTAGATGCAGGTAATATCTCAGTTTGAGCATTTTCTAAATTCTCATGCAGAAGACAAGACGCAGTCAACGGGAATGAAAGTTTCCATTATAGGAACTGCGGTTTTGTGGCTTCTTATTCTTATTTTTCTTGCGGTTTCTCCGTCGTTCAAAAAGCCAAAGAAATATACTACTGTAAAAATTACACTGGCTCAGCCGGAAATAAGCAGGGCAGAAAAAATTGACAATGCAAATCCTTCCCTTTCTAAAAATGAAACGGCAAAGGAAAAGGAAGCAGCTGCTCCAAAATCAGAGGCTAAGAAAAAGGCTGACGTTCCGCAGACAGTAAAGGCTCCGGAAACGGCTAAGCAGGCGCCTAAGGTACAGGAAAATAAACCGGCACAGCAGCCTGCTAAACAGGCTCCGGCTCCGCAGAAAACTGCTTCTTCACAGGCAGCGGCTCAAAAAGTACCACTGGCTCCTGCAGCGACTAAGCCTGCCGACTCAAAACCGGCTGCAGCAGAGCCAAAGAAAGCTGTTATCAAGTATAAAAAATCAACGGACGAACTTCTTGAAGAGCAGTTTAATTCTAACAAAGAGAAAAAATTTGATGATTCTATTTTTAGAGATGCAGAGGAAGTTCAGAGTGCGCCGCAGGCTTCTTCATCCGGCACTGCAAAAAGGCTGGACAGTAAGTCAGCACTTTCCGGTTCTGCAGGTACTGCCGCATCTAATGAAAGTTCTGTCGTTGTAGCACAGACAGGAAAGGATTCTTCTAGAAATTCATCAGCTTCTGAAGCTACTCAGGGAATTCTTGCAAATATTGCGGCAACAACTTTTTCAATGAGTGTCGGAAACGGTTTAAGTTCAGAAACAAACGTAACCGGTGCACGTTCAAATGACGGGCGCTTTGCAATTACGCTTTCTGAAGGTTCTCCAAGAATCCTTATAGAGCCAAAAGAACCGAAAATCACTCTGTCTGACGAGGCTGCAAAACTTATAGACAGCAGCAGAAAGGTAAAGATTGTGTTTACAATCTATGCTGCCGGAAACGTTCCTTCAACAGGAATCAGGTTTGAACCGGAAGCTGCACTTCCGGCAGAAGTAAAGAGCGAAATACGCGCCCAGATTTCAAAATGGCGTTTTGCCCAGGCCTCATCTGATGGACAAGCGCTCTTTGATTATAGTATTATAAAACGTTAATTTGCAAAGATTTGCATTTGGAGAAAAAGTGGTCATTAAAAATTTAGGTGAAATTGAAGCAGTTGCATTTGACATAGACGGAACTTTATATGATCAGTGGAGAATTCATGTAAAGGCTCTTTTTCATTATCTTGCTCATGGAATTTTCTTTTTGCATTACGGTCTTACACGTCACGAAATGCACGGAATGGAACCCCTTGATGATTTTAACAGGGTTCAGGCCGAAAAAATGGCAGAAAGAATGAACTGCACGTACGAAAAGGCCCTTAAAAAACTTGATAAAATTGTATACAGCGGACTAAAAAAATATTTTGTAACAATGCCGTGCATTAAGGATGTGCCGGAAACTTTTAGGAAATTTAAGGAAGCTGGATTGAAGATTGCTCTTCTTTCTGACTTTCCTCCGGAACAGAAGGGGGAAATCTGGGGGCTTAAGCCTTATTGCGACGTAATCCTTGGAACAGAAGCGCTCGGTGCCCTTAAGCCGGATACACATTCTTTCTTAAGAATGGCGGAACAGCTTGGAGTTGCTCCAGAAAAGATTCTTTATGTCGGAAACAGCTTTAAGTACGACGTAAAAGGTTCAAAAGCTGCCGGAATGAAGTGCGCTTACCTTTTGCCTCCGCTGAAGCGGCTTTTCAAACAAAAGGATAAACTTGCAGATATTTCGTTCTCTGACTATCGTCAGTTGCAGGATATTGTGTTAAAGTAATAAGTAATGGGTGGGAATAAATGACGATTTTAACTCTTTTTTTATCAGCTGCTGTTGCGGCAGGAATCTCTTATGCCTTGCACATGGTAGACAGGGATAATAATTCACTGGAAAAAGTAAAACGTTATGCAGACAAGCGCTTGAACGAGGTAAAGGAAGCCTTTGTAGAGCTCGAAAAAAATCTTACATCAAATTCTGCAAATCTTGAAACAAAGAACATGCAGGCAACTGCGGCTGTAAAGCGCCTTGAATCTCAGATCGGCGAATTCAAAAAAATGACGGACAACCTTTCTGCGGATTCAAATGCAGTACGCTCAATTGAACAAAAAATCCATTCCTATGAAAAAGTTATAAACGACCTTGTTGCAATGACTGCAAAGGTTGAGCAGAATCTTGAACTTGTTAAAAAGGAATCCGGGATAATTGAAACCGTGCAGGCTAAGCTTGCAGACCAGAAAAAATACATCGATGGACTTGAAAAGCGCATTCCTCAGATTTCTACGGAATTTGCCCAGAAAAACGGCGAACAGCTTAAGACAATCGGTACAAAACTTCTTGCTGAATATGATAATCACGGAATGCAGATAAAGGCAGACCTTCAGAAAATAGAAGAAAATGCAAAGAAGACAATGTCGGACTTCCAGCGTGAAATTAACGAGGTTTACGAAGACGCTTCCGTTAAGGCTGCAAAACTTGAAGATGACGCATTTGTACGCCTCAGAAAAGAATCAGAAGAAAGAACTGCTTCCTTTATAAAGAACACAAATGAAAAAATTGCACAGTCTCAGATTCAGATAGAAAAGAAAATTGATGAAATTTCTATTCTTATAGAAAAGCGTTCGTCTGCTGTTTCTACTGCTGCCGAAACAAAAACTGTTGAATTCGACAAAAAGTTTGATCAGATTTTCCACGATCTTTCTGCAAAATATGCTGCTAAAACAAGTGAAATGGAAGAAACTCTTGCAGCCAAGACAGCAGAAGTTCAGCAGACATACAGGGAAACATCCGGCTCTGTAATTTCAAACATGAAGACAAGCCTTACAGACCTTGAAGCAAAATGCAAGAAGCATGTTGATGACTTTGCCGTTAAGTTTGAGGAACGCATTTCCGGACTTACAGAAAAATACAACAGGCAGCTTGAATCCGTTAACGGTAAGAGCGATACAAGGGTTTCTGAACTCCTTCAGAAAATCACATCTGCCGACGAAAAGCTTAAGCAGGCTGTTACTTCTGCAGAAGAAAAATCAAAGCAGTACACAGCTGCGCTTACAGAAAAATATCAGGCTTCTGTTAAAACCCTGCATGAAAAATATGACCAGATGCTCGACTCAATTAACGGAAAGAACGATGACAGAATTCTTCAGCTTGAGCGCCAGTTTGATGAAGCCTATGAAAGCGTAAACAAAAAAGCAGATGATGCTTCTGCTGCATTTGATACAAAGTTCATGACAAAGCTTAATGAACTTGAAACAAAATACAATTCTGCAACAGAAAGCATTTCAAGCGAAATCGAAGCCGTACGCTCAATTTACAGTCAGCAGCAGGGCGGCATAAGCAGCGAAATTACAGAACGCATAGATTCTCTTGGCGAAGAATTCCGCGGAAAGATTGCAGAACTCAGAAGCCAGCTTGCAGATTCCCTTAAGGAAGCCGCAGATTCTGCAGAAGAGCTTTCAAAGAATCAGGAAGTGCTTGAAACCAAGTTCTCTGACGTTCAGGAACGCTACGGCAAAATATTTACGGAAGCTGTAAGCAAGGCAGAAGAAAAGGAAACTGCCGCTTACGAAGAATTCTCAAGAAAAGCCGAAGAAAATATTGAACGCTATAATTCGGAAATCCAGGCTAAGATAGAAACTGTAAAGAACCAGCTTTCTGACACCCTTATGTCTGTTTCCAGGGACGTTCAGGAATCTGTTCAGACAGCAGAAAATACAATGGCCCGCGTTAAGACAGAATGTGAAGAAGCCCTTTCAAAGGTTGATGCTGTAGAACCGGAACTTAACTCAAAGGTAGAAAAGATTGACGAACAGATTGAAAAGTTCCGCAACGTTACAAATGGAAAGATGTCTGAGCTTTCAGAAATGCTTGCAGAATCTGCCGGAAAAATTCAGGCAGCCTGCGAAAAGCAGCAGAACCTTGCCCTTGCCGGCATAGATGAACAACTTTCTGCATACAAGAAAGACATTGAATACAGGCTTTCCAAGATTGAAGCAGGAAGCAGCGATGTTGATTCCCTTGAAAAGAACCTTAAGGCTGCCTACAATGAAGTTAGCGGAAAAGTACTTAAGGTATTTGATCAGTTTACGGAAGAACAGCAGAAGCGCCACGAACAGTTTGCCGAATCCCTTAAGAAGAATTCTGATCAGCTTGAAAGTGATCTTAACGTAATAGAAGGAAGAATCGAAGAACTTAAGCAGACTGCAATTGGAAGCATGTCTGACAAGCTTAAGAGCTTTGAGGAAGGCTTTGATCGCGACCTTAAAACCCGCGGTGACAGGATTAACGATGAACTTGCAGAATGGAAGAATTCCTTTGACGGAAAAATCACTCTGTTCACAAATGAATACGAAAATGAGCGCAGGACTCTGGAAAACGACTACAATGAAAACCTTAAGGTTAAGATTGCGGCTCTCCAGAAGCGTAATGATGATCAGTCTGCAAGGGTAGAAGAAGAAATTAAGACTCTCCAGGAATCTGTAAATGGTCAGGTTTCTGACATAAAGTCGTTTGTTTCTGGATTTGCAGCAGACATTCATTCCAAGGTAGATGCTGCGGACGGCAGGACAGACGAAATCCTTAAGAATTCTGTAGAAAAAGTAGAAAAGAATATTGATGATCAGCTTGGAAAAATCCAGGAACAGATGCTTGCCGATCTTTCTGCCTTTGAAGAATCGGTTAAGGCTCGCCAGGAACTTGGTTCTTCTTCAATTGATTCTGCCCTTGGTGAATTCAACAAATGGAAGCAGCAACTTAAGCACCAGCTTGATGAATCAAAGCTTATGTTCGGCTCTGAACTTGAAGAGCTTAAGGAACAGGCAGTTCACAAGGTTAAAGATGCAGAAAGCTATGTTGAAAACGAATATCAGCAGCTTGTAGACCAGGCTTCCAGAAAAGTTACGGATCTTTCTTCTAAGACAGATGAAAGCATTCAGGCTTACGAAAAGCGTGCAGAAGACATTATTGCCCAGCTTAATAAAATGTACGAACAGATGCTTCAGGATACAGAAGACCGCGTAAGGACTCAGAATGCAGAATCTGCACGCAAAATGCAGGAACTTAACGCAGAAATTCAGATGTTCTCTGAAAAGAGCCGCAATGAACAGTCTGCCCTTGTAATGAAAATGCAGGGCGATTCAACTGCAATGCAGACTCAGATGAGCGAACTTATGAAGGAACTTCAGAATATCCGTTCTCAGATGAGCGTTTATGAAAAAGCAGATCAGATGAAGAAAGTTCTGGATGACAAGATTTCTGTTCTTGAAGATGATTTTGAACGTCTTGAAGACTTTAGAAACGTTGCTTCTGACCTTACAAATCAGTATAACCAGATCTGCAAGATGAAAGAAGAAATGGAAAGAAAGATTTCTGATTTTGAAGAAGAAAAAGGCAACGTTGATTCGATTGCAAAGCGCTACGAAAAGCTTATTGAACTTTCTTCTACAATCGATGAAAAGATCAGAAACCTTAATACAACTCACGATGACCTTCAGACAATGGAAGTTCGTGTCCGCGATTTCCAGGAATCGCTTGCTTCTATTTCCGGACGTTACGACAGGCTTGAACAGAAGAATGAAGTAATTGACCGCGTCCTTAAAGACGTAGATTCTTCGTTTGAAAACCTTAAGGCTCTGGAAGACAGACTTGCAGCCTGCTCAAGACAGGCAGAAACCCTTCCTGCAGAAATCCGTGATGTTCAGAAGAATGTTGACGAATTGCTTAAGAACGGACCTAAGATTGGTGAAGCAGCAGAAAAGCTGAACAACCTGAGTTCTATTTTTGATGATGCAGAAAGCAGGGTAGAAAGCATTCAGTCTGCACGCACTGGAATCGGCCGTGCAGAAGAAAGGCTACATGAACTTAATTCTGAAATCGAAAAGAAGTTCAAGGTGCTTCAGGCTATTTCCCAAAAGAATGCTGGTGTTTCTTCAGACAGCAAGCGCCATGTAACGCCGGAAGAAAGGGAGATGGTAAAGCAGCTTACTCTTTCCGGCTGGAAAGTTCCTGAAATTGCAAACAGGCTTCACATGTCGGAAACAGAAGTTGAACTGATTCTTGAAATCCAGTAGCTTAGGACGATTTTAGTTCTTTTTTGTTTGTGCGTATGAAATTCATCATGTATAATTCATAGCATGAAAAGATTTCTTATTATTTTTAACTGTTTTACAGCATTCTTTTCTGGTGCGCTTTTTGCCCAGACTAGATCGGACATTCAGAATGGTTCTATATTGCACGCCTGGTGCTGGTCATTTAAGACAATAGAAGAAAACCTGCCTAAAATCAAGGAAGCCGGCTTTGCTGCGGTTCAGACATCTCCTGCAAATACATGTCTTGTCGGTGACTACGGCGGACTTGAGCTTATGAGCGAAGATCTGGACGGAAAATGGTACTATCATTACCAGCCTACAGACTGGAAGCTCGGAAACTATCAGCTTGGAACTCGTGACGATTTTATTTCAATGTGTAAGAAGGCTGATGAACTTGGAATCGGAGTAATTGTAGACGTACTTCCGAATCATACAACTCCACGCACAAAAGAAATTTCAAAGGATTTTACTGACGCTGTCGGCGGATTTGACAAGCTTTATCACAAGAATAATAATCACGGAATCAGAAGCTACGAAAACCGCCTTGAATGTACGACTGCGCAGATGGGCGGACTTCCTGACGTAAATACAGAAAATCCGCTTTTCCAGCAGTATTACATGAATTACGTAAATGACGTAATTGACTGCGGTGCAGACGGATTCCGCTATGATACTGCAAAGCATATCGGGCTTCCTGATGACCCGAAGGATGAATACAGCCCTAAAAATAATTTTTGGCCGATTTTCCTCGGGCTTGAGCCGCTTAACGGAAAGCTTATGCACCGTGCGGGGGAACTTTTTATTTACGGAGAAGTTCTTCAGGGCGGCAATGCGCGCGAAGGCGATTACGGAAAACTTATGCCGGTTGTTGCAAGCAACTACGGAGGAGTTCTTCGCAGTGCCTTAAGGAATTCCAAGCTCAGTGCAAAGGGGCTTAAGGACTGGAAACATCCGGCTGCGCCTCAGAATATTGTAACATGGGTTGAGTCTCACGACACTTATGCAAATCAGGGCGAATCAGCATGGCTTTCTCATGCGCAGCTCAGGGAAGGCTGGGCGGTAATATGTGCCCGCGCCGGCGGAACTCCGCTGTTTTTCAACAGACCTAAGGGTGCTGAATCCGTTCAGTTCCCAGGAGTTTCTAAAATCGGCGAAACCGGAAATGACGAATACTTTCATCCGGAAGTTGTTGCTGTAAATAAATTCCGCACAGTCATGAACGGCGAGCCGGAAGAACTTCTGAATGGAGATGATACTTCTGTCCTTATCATAAAGCGCGGAGAAAAAGGTCTTGTAATTGTTAATTCAAGCGCAGCAAAGGCAGGAAAGGTTTCTGTACCGATTGCTTTTGCAGACGGAACATACAAGGATAAGGCTAATGGAATTAAATTTACCGTAAAGGACGGAATCCTTACTGGTAAAGTTCCAAAGCAGAAAGTCTGTGTAATTTACTAGGCTTTTGTAAGCAGGCAGGAAACCCATGCTTCTATGGCGTTTCCTGCTCCAACGGAATCCAGTTTTTCGCCGGTTTTGGCCTTTACGAAAACGCGGTCAGGTTCAACAGAAAGAATCCTTGCAATGGATTCAATTACTTCCTGTCTGCGGCTCAAAAACTTCGGCTTTTCCAGTTTAAGTACGCAGTCAAGGTTTACAAGAGTCCAGCCTGCATCTGTTATGTCTTTCCAAACTGTGCGGAGCAGTTCTGCAGAGTCTGCATCCTTCCATTTTGGTTCTTCCGGCGGAAAATAGCTTCCAATGTCACCCATGCCGCTTGCACCAAGAAGTGCATCTGTTACTGCATGAAGCAGCACGTCGCCGTCAGAATGTCCGTCTTCGCCTTTTTCAAACGGAAATTCAACTCCACCAATAATCAGTTTTCTTCCAGAAACCAATCTGTGAAGGTCGTAGCCCAAACCTGTTCTTATATTTATGTTCATAGTATCGTTTTCTCTTTTATAGTCTTCTGAATATGTGATTTTTTTATTTTTTGAGTCTCCGGGAACAACCTTTACCCTGCCGGCGTATTTTCCCCAGATTTCTGTATCATCTGTGTATTCGCGGCCGTCCTGAATGCATTTTTCGTGAGCCTGAAGGAGTTCTGCATAGCGGAAGCCCTGGGGAGTCTGAACTGCGGAAAGAGAACTGCGCAGAAGGTGTTGAGCTATAAATCCATCTGAATCAATCTGTTTCTGGGTATCAACAGGCGTAAGTCCTGGAACGGCTGCTCCGAATTTTGCGGCAGCTTCTATTGTGTCGCGGATAATCTGTTCTGTAACAAAGGGGCGTGCGCCGTCATGGATAAGGACAAGGTCTGCGCCGCTTGTAGAAAGGGATCGGAGGGCGTTGTAGACGCTTTTCTGGCGTGTATCTCCGCCCTGTACATAATTTATCTGAATGGCTTTTAAAAGTGAATGGATTTCAGGATCAGCAAAAAGCGCTTTTTCGGCATCTGCTTTGCCGTTTTTAGGAACTGTTACAGTAAGCGAATGAATTTCTGCGGCTTTAAGGAATGCCTTTGCAGCCGCAGAAAGTACTGTACCATTGTCTAAAGGAAGGTATTCTTTTTTGCAGCCAAGCCCCATTCTTGTAGAAGAGCCGGCTGCAGCAATAATCAATGCAATTTTAAGATTAGAATTCGTCGTCATCGCTGTCGTCAAAATCGTCGTCTGCTGATTCTGTTTCGCTATCATCATCTTCGTCAGAGTCGTCGTCTTTGTCTCGGCTTGATTTCTTTGAATCTGAAACGTCGTTCATAAGATCGTCATCTTCGTCGTCAAAGTCATCAATGATGTGCTTGATTTTTGGAGTAGATCCAGGAGGTTCAAGTTTGGCATGAATCTGCGATTCAACTTCCTTTACGTCTACGCCCATTGCAATGGAAATTTCATCTTCAAGAAGTTTCTTTGCCTGATCGTAAAGCTTGCGTTCAAGAATAGGAAGTTCCTTTACTTTGCTTCGGTTGTAAAGACATCGTACGATTGCAGCAATGTCCGCAATTGTACCCTTTTTAAGAAGGTCAAGGTTCATCTGATAGCGGAGTTTCCAGTCCGAAGTAATCGGTTCAAATTCATCAGAAAGTGACTGCAAGGCTGCAGCAGCTTCATCCGAAGAAACAATCGGGCGGATTCCAAGTTCCTCGGCCTTATTTACAGGCACCATTACAATCATGTCTGAAGCTTCTATGTAAATCTTGTAGTACATCATTGGTGCACCACGGAAAGTCTTTTCAAAAATCTCTGTTATTTTTCCAACACCCTGACTAGGGTAAACGATCTGCTGATCAATCTGAAATTTTGTATCGCTCATAATATTGTAATTATATCATAAAATTTGCAAAAATTCAAATTGATAAGTATTTTAGAAATGAGTTTTATCTGTGTCGTTTTTTATTGTTTCATCAATTTCATTTTTTAAGACAGAGTAAAGCCATGTCATCTTATTTTCAAAATCGGTCGAAAGACGGGCATATAGATTATTAAAATAGCGCTGATTTAAATCTTCTCCGAATAATGCAGCTGGCGTTACTTTTAGTTCCTGAGAAATTTTTGCTATAAGGCTTGCTGATGCAAATTGTGATCCATTTTCAATTACAGAAAGGTGTTTTTGAGTAATATCAAGGCGTTTTGATAGTTCCATTTGGGTGAGACCTGCAATTTTTCGGTATTTTTGTACATTTTTTCCAAATAATTCAGGAATACTCAGTTCCAGTTTTTCCATAACATCAATTATGACATTGCTGCTTTTATCTTGGAACCTTTACATAGGTAATAATTATTACTAAATAAGTAAAATAAATATATATTTTTATTGCAAATCAAGATTTTTGGATTTAAAATATTACTTAATTAACGGAAAAAATTACCAAATAAATCTTATTACTATTGTAATGGAGAGTCCTATGAAAAAAATAATATTTTTAACTGCGCTGTCATTGCTTTGCGCAAATATTTTTTCGGCTGCAATGGATTTAAAAGTTCGTAGTGTTCCAAAAGAAACTTCAGAACTCGTTTTTAAGTCACCAAAAGAAGGTTTGCCGCTTGTTGTAAAGCATCTTACATCCGGTGGAACAGGTTCTGTAAAAGCAATGCATGACTGGATTTGTGATAATATTGCCTATGATTCGGAAATGTATTTTTCCGGCAGAATTTCCAAGCAGGATTATGAAAGTGTTTTGAAAAAGAAGAAAGCTGTCTGTTCTGGATACTCTGCGCTTATGGCAGAAATGTGCCGTTTGGCAGGAATTGAAGCGATTGTAATAGAAGGATATTCAAAGGGATTTGGATATCAGGGAAAACTTGGAGAAAAAACGGATCATGCCTGGAATGCGGTAAAAATGAATGGAAAATGGCAGCTGATTGATGTTACTTGGGATGCCGGTTATTTAGACAGAAAAACTTTTGTAAAGCGGTATACAACGCAGTGGTTTAATCGCAGCCCTGCGCAGTTTATTTATTCTCATCTTCCAAAGGATAATGAATACCAGTATCTTTCTGAGCCAAAAACAAAGGAAGAATTTGTTTCAGAGCCATATATTCCGGGTATCTTCTTTGAATATGGCTTAAGTCTTGGAAATCGAAAACCAAATTATTCAAATGAAATTACTGAATCATCTAGTTATGATTTTAAGCTTACAAGATCTGGAATTGCAGTTTCGGCAGATTTAGTAAAAAAAGATGGTGGAACAGGTGAGGTAAAAGATGCTGTATGGACAGATAGAATTGGAAATCGAGTTTCAATTGATGTCGACGTTCCCGATGCAGCTAATTATAAGGTTTTACTAAAGGCAAGAAATCGTGCAGAAGCATTTTTCCCTGATATGTTTTCGATATCGGAGTTTGAAGGAAGAATTCTCCCTATGGCCCAGCAGTTTCTTAATGAAAAGAAAATCCTTCAAAAGGAATATGATTATCTTGAAAAATCATATTTTAAGGTTTTAGAAAACGGGCGTTATTATCTTGCTGAAGATTTATTTGATTCAGCCCGTAATGCTGCAGTAAAAAAGATTTTAAAAATGGTTTACAAAGATTCGGTGTTTTCTGAGAATGTCCTTTATTTTGATATAAAGGCTTCAGAAGATTACGAAGGATATGGAAATGGTACGGTTCGTTTCCCATCTGTTTTTAAAACTTATATGGAAACATCTAATACTCATCTTATTTCTCCACTTGCAGGAATTTTACAAAAAGGAAGTTCTCAGAAATTTGAAATAGAGTCAAAAGATTATTCTGGAATTGCTCTTTCTGCCGGAAATTCATTGGTTCCATTTGTAAAAGACCCTAAAACTGGAATATGGTCTTTAGAGTTTGAAATTCCGGAAGATTCGGAACAGATTGTAATCTACGGTTCTTCAAACGGTAGAAATTACAGTGGACTCTGGTCTTATGAATTGGAATAAAAGGATAAAAATATTCTCTAAGTTAATTTAATTATCACCGGGGATTATATTTAAACTTTGCTTTTCATTGAAACCTCTAGTCAGTTTTGCTCTGAAAAACTTAGGACAACGGATTCATTTATATTTCAAAATAAATGAATCCGTTGTCCAGTTGTCCAGTTGTCCTTGAAAAAATGGGGTTTATTCTCTATAGTATAATGACTGATTCGGCACAGATTGGATTTGAGGGTTATACCGATTTAAGTGCTGCAGATTAAGACGTATCTGCTCCCGCGTCTTGCATACCGATAAGCTCGGTTTTAAGGAAAATATGGAAAAAAATGAAATTATGGACGAAGAAATCGTTCCAATTGAAGATCAGCTGGATATTCAGGACGTAGAAAAAGAAGAGGACATTTCTTTTGCTGATTTAGGTTTAGATGAACACGTACTTGCTGCAGTAGAGCGAAAGGGTTTTAAATCACCGTCACCGATTCAGGTGCTTGCTATTCCGCGTCTTTTGAATGGCGAAGCAAACATTATTGCGCGTGCACGAACTGGTACAGGAAAAACTGCCGCTTTTGGACTTCCAATCATTCAGAAAGTAAGGGATGTTAAGGGAACTGTAAAGGCTCTTGTTCTTGAACCTACACGCGAACTTGCAATTCAGACATGTACAGAATTCCAGTCGTTTACAGACGGAAAAAATCCGCGCACATGCGTTCTTTACGGCGGAGCTTCTTATTCAGCTCAGATTAAGGATCTTAAACGAGGTGTTGAAGTTGTAGTCGGAACTCCGGGACGCATTCAGGATCACCTTGAACGCGGAACACTTGATATCAGTCAAATTGATTATTTTATTCTGGATGAAGGCGACCAGATGCTCGACATGGGCTTTATTGACGATATTGAAGCAATTTTTGGTCAGGCTAATCCAAATGCCAGAATCCTTCTGTTTAGTGCTACAATGCCGGAACCAATCCTTAAGATTGCTGGAAAATTCATGGGCGACTATGAAATTGTAGAGGAAGAAGGCGTAATTGATGAACCTCTGCTCATTGACCAGAAGTTCTGGGTTGTCCGCGAAAGTGATAAGATTGAAGCCCTTGTCCGCATGATTGACTATGCAGATGATTTTTACGGTATCGTATTTACGCAGACAAAGAATGACGCAGATTTTGTTACACGCATTCTTGATGAAAAAGGCTACGATGTTGCGGCTCTGCACGGAGACATTGCGCAGGCTCAGCGAGAAAAGATTATTGCGCGCTTCCGCTCAAAGAAAACAAGAATCCTTGTTGCAACTGATGTTGCAGCCCGAGGAATTGATATTAATGGTCTTACTTACGTAGTAAACTATTCTCTTCCATTTGACGGGGCAACTTATGTTCACCGTATCGGGCGTACAGGACGTGCTGGAAGTCAGGGAACTGCTATTACATTTGTTGCTCCTCAAGAGACCCGTAAACTTGGTTACCTGCGCCGTGCCGTTTCAAAGGCAAGCAAGGGCGAAATGAAGGAAGAAGACATTCCTACAGCAGAAGATGTAATAGAGAAGAAAAAGGCACGTCTTTTTTCTGAACTCAAGACAAAAATTGGGCTTTCTGATTTTGCAGAAACTCCTGCTGAAACTGCCGGCGCTGCTGAAGGAGCTGAGGCAGTACAGAAAGAGGAAACCGGTTCTGAGGGCGGCGCTAATGAAGAGGAAATGCCTAAGGCTGTTACAAATACGGTTGAAAGTTCTGCCGAAGAACAGATTTTTGGCGAAGAAGGAATTGATTCAGACCGCGCAGAATCACGCCTCATAAACGTTAAGCAGCAGTTTAAGCTTATGGCAGACGAACTCTGTAAGACAGAAGATCCTCAGGATGTTCTTGCGGCTGTCCTTTCTGTGCTTTACGGCGACAAACTTGACAAATCTCGCTACGGAAAAATCCAGCAGCATGGAAAAATTGCTGACCAGGTACGCCTGTACATTCAGCTTGGCCGTCGTGACGGATATAATCCTAAGGTTCTTGCAGACTACTTCAGCAAGATGCTGCATATTCCAGGCCGCATGGTAGACAGGATTGATATTTCAAATAACTTCTCTCTTGTAAGCCTTCCTAAAGAAGCGGCAAAGAAAGCGCTTGAGCTTGCAAAGAAGAACAGTTCAATTCCGCACATGCATGTGGATGTAAAGGATAGTGATTCAGCTGGCTTTGGTTCTAAAAAGGGCGGACGCGGCGGTCATGGTCGTAGCGGAGATTTTGGCGGAAAACGCGGCGGTAAGGGTGGCTTTGGCGGCAGGGACAGAGACCGTCATTCAGACAGGGATCGCGGTTTTGGCGGACGAGAAAGAAACCATGCCCGTCCTAACGTTCATACTCCTACAGAGCGCGCACCGCGAACAGGTTCTGCAGGACTTTACAAACAGAAAAAATCTGCAAAGGCTGAACGCTTTTAATAAAAGCTGATTAGGCCTTATAGTTATCCAGCCAGTCATGAAGCGGCTTCTGCCATTCTGTCTGGCTGTTTTTTTTGCCTAAAAGGTCATTGTACATTGAAATTATATGATTTCTGATTTTTTCTTTATCAGATTCTGCAACGTAGCTGTCGTTTTCAAAAAGACGGCGGACAAAATTTTCAACATCTTCTTTTTTAAAGAATCCTTCCGGATTAGATGCGCTCAGCATGTAAAGGGCGCCGGCAACGCAGTTTATGCTGTGCTGCTTTACAAGAAGAACGCTTTCTGTAATTGCAACGGAGCCTGTATAAATTTCATCAAGTATTGATTTTTTTTCTTCATCAGAAAGTTCTGTTTCAGAAAGAAGTTCCCTCACTTTTGCCCATAGACCGGCTACAATTGCTACATGCAGACTTGGAACGCAGAGGTAGTGCGGATCCAAAAAATGCACCATAAAGAATTTAGGCTTTCCAAGATAAAACGGACGTCTTGTTGTAGAAAGAGAATGAGTGTATACGGCAGCTGCGTCAATGTAAAGCTTGCGTATAAACTCAAGTATTTTTGCGCTCAAAATGTAGCCGTCTTTTTTAAGGCGCGATACAAACATTTTGATTATGCGGCAGAAGAAATTTACAAAATCCATGTAGATTCTGATATTTGACGGTACAAATGGAATTGTTTTATCCAGCGGATGATCAACGTAAACAATAGGCAGATTGGTTATATGGAATTTCTGTTTATGCTGAAGTACGCAGAAATATTTCCATGCAGAATCAAGGAGCGCCCAGGCATTTTTCCGTGTAAGGGGATGAAAGGGCAGCACTGAAAAAGTCCAAGTTGAAGAGTAATCCTTAAATGGTTTTACATAAATTTCTGATTTCATTATAGCTCCGCTTCCTGTTTTAATGTATCCAGCCTTTCAAGGCGTTTTTTATCCGGTGTAATGCAAAGGTTCTTTTCGTGCGTAGGAAGAACCAGTCCTTTCGGCCCGTTTTTTGCCCTGCGCAGATATTTTACATGAGTATAGTAAAGGTCTGTTTTTCCGGCATTGCGGGCCTTTGAATAGTATACTGCAAGATTTGCGGCATCTAAAAGTATTTCAAGAGGAACTGTTTTTCCTGGGCGGTTTTTGATGAATACGTAGCCGCCTGGAAAATCCCTCACGTGAAGCCACATGTCGGCTCCCTTTACGTAGTGGCGAAGAAGCTCATCATTTTCGTTTGCGTCACGTCCTACAAGAATGTACCAGCCGTCAACCGTGTAATCTAGTCCGGGGTGTTCCTTTTTCTGCTGCTGTTTTGGCGTTGACTCTTTTCTCAGCAGCTGTTCAATTTTTACGGGGTTTGGTTCATTGCAAATTTCGGAATACATTTTCTCAAGTTTTTCCAGTTTTTTTTCTGCAATTTCTATGTCGTGAACAAGCGCTTCCGTTCCGCTTTGGGCTTTTTTATAGTTTTCGTAATAAACGGCGGCATTTTCGTGCGCAGATTTTTCCGGGTCAACCAGAATCCTTACTGTGTTTCCGCTTTTATAATCTTCACATTCAAGGAATTTTGAATCCTTTGTAAGAAGATGGGCATAGGTTAAAATCAAGTCACCCTGATGCTTAAGGCGTTCTGAATCAGCAAATTCCTTCTGCTTGGCCTTTAGTTTTTCAAGGGCGGCAGTCATCCTGCTTTTTTTAGAAGCATACCATTTTTCTGCCTGAACAAGCAGTGCTTCTCGGGAAAGAGTATCTGCGTGTTCGCCGTACCATATATCAACTTTCTGATTAAAGGAAAGTTTCGGGTAGTCGGGATTTTTCTCTGCATATTCTTCTGCAATTTTTTCAAAATTCCTGACAGGAAAGACTTTTTCTGTGGGCTTTGGGTTTTCCGGCGGAAGTTCAAATTTTCCGCCCGTAACTTCGTCTTTTCCGGGACGTCGGAACATTGAATCAAGGATTGTATTGTTTTTGTCACAGACAATTATGTTTGCAGCATTGCTCCAGAGGCGTACATAAAGGAAAAATTCGTCATCACCGTGTTTAAGGTCAAACTGTATGATTCTCTGAAGGCCGATCTGCCTGCATTTTATGATTTTTGCTCCCTTGATATTTGACCTTAAGAATTCCATAAAGCGCAGCGGTTTGTCGTTTTTTATGATTTTTCTGCGCGTTTCGTTTATGCGGCATGAATTCTGTGCAGTACAGATAAGCAGGGTTTTTGCAGTTCCGTTTGCGTAAAGGTATAGGGCTATTGTGTCGTAGCCCGGCTGTATTATGTCCTGTATAAAATATCCGTCAATATTGAGTTCTTCGAGAATAAGATTTATTTCGTTACAGTTTAGAGACATATATTCAGTATAACGGGGAAAATATAAAAAATCATCTTATAATGCTAAAGTTTTGTAAAAAAACAGCACTTATGACTGATTGACTAGGGCGGATAAATATGGCAGAATAGGCGCATATGAAACAGATTCTTTCAAATACATTGCTGGTCGTTCTCGTCGTGCTAAAGGTTTAGCGTATCCGGGAAGACTTATATGTATGTGATTAATATACGTTAGAAAAGCTCTCCGGAATGGAGGGCTTTTTTGTTTATGTTTTAAATTATATCCGCTTATGTGGATTTTAGTAGTAATAGGAGTAAATGATGAAAAAAACTGGCGCACAGATTATCGTTAAGTTACTGGAGATGCATGGAATCAAAACTGTTGCGGGAATTCCCGGCGGTTCAATCCTTCCTTTGTATGATGAATTGACTAGAAGTTCTATCCATCACGTCCTAGTGCGCCAGGAACAGGCTGGTGGGTTTATAGCACAGGGAATGACAAGAACTACAGGACTTCCTGCCGTATGTCTTGCAACAAGCGGTCCGGGAGCAATGAATCTTCTTACTGCTGTCGCAGATGCACGCTGTGATTCAGTTCCGATTATTGCAATTACCGGACAGGTTAACACAAATCTTATTGGTACGGACGCTTTTCAGGAAGCAGATACATTCGGCCTTTCGTTCCCGATTACAAAGCATAGCGTAATGATTAAGTCTCATGCTGAACTTTTTACTGCTATTCCGCAGGCATTTGAAATTGCAATGAACGGACGTCCGGGCCCGGTTCTTATTGATGTTCCGCGCAACATTCAGCTTACAGAATACGAATTTGAATCATGGCCGGAAATTAAAAAACCGCTCCCGGATGAAAAATCTGTGCGCTTCCATACAAAATCTTCTGCAATCAAGGCAATTATTGAACAGGCAGCAGAAATGCTTAGCGCTTCTGTAAAGCCGTGTCTCTATATCGGCGGTGGATGTAATTCGCCGGAAGCTGCAAAGGCATTAAGGAATTTCAAAAAAGCATATAGGCTTCCTGTTGTTTCTTCTTTGATGGGACTGGGAGCAATTCCTCATTCTGATGCAGATTTTGCCGGAATGGTCGGAATGCACGGAAGTTACGCTGCAAACGTAGCCATGAATGAAAGCGACCTTGTTATTGCTGCCGGCGTACGCTTTGATGACCGCGCAACCGGTGTTGTTTCAAAGTTCTGTCCGAATGCAAAAATAATTCATATTGATATAGATGCTGCCGAAATAAATAAAATCCTTCCGGCAAGTGCAAGTCTTGTTGCAAAGGTTGAAGCTGTTGTTCCAGAACTTACAGAAGCTGTTGAAAAGCGCCTTGCTGCTGACGGTGCAGAAAACGGCAAAAAGCGCAGTGAATGGGCTGAATACATTATCAGCGTTGCAGAAAAGAATTCTTCTTATGAATGTGGTTCTCCTGCTGCCGAACAGAAAAACAAAAATTTTACAGGAAGCGTAAATCCTCGTACCTTTATTGCATCTGTTCCTGAACTTGCAGAAAAGGCTGGTACAAAGCGCACGGACATAATCGTAACGACAGATGTTGGCCAACACCAGATGTTTGCGGCCCAGTATTACCCTGTAGAAGAACCAAGGACTTTCCTTACTTCCGGTTCTCTTGGAACAATGGGATTCGGTCTTCCGGCCGCACTTGGAGCCGCAATTGCAAATCCGGACAAAAGGATTATATGTTTCAGTGGAGACGGTTCAATCATGATGAACATTCAGGAACTTGCAACTCTTGCAGAAAACAATCTTCCTGTAACGGTAATCGTATTTGAAAACGGTACTCTTGGAATGGTTTATCAGCAGCAAAAATTCCTTTTTGACAGGACATATTCAGCAAGTGAATTTATGGCTTCTCCGGATCTTCTTAAGATTGCAGAAGGTTTTGGAATTGAGGCAATAGATGCAGATTCTGATCCGGACTGGCATAAAAAGGCTTTCAGCCCGGACCGCAAAAGAAAGCCTTGCTTTGTAAAGGTAAGAGTTGACCCTGAAGAAAACGTTCTTCCTTTTGTTCCAGGTGGAAAAGCTAACATAGATTCAATAAGAGACTAAAAAAAAAGCCGGGCTTGAATCCCGGCTTTTTTTAACTTTTAACAGCAGTTTTTACGAATTGCGCATCAGTTCAATTTGCTGTTCTTCAGAAATCATTTCGCCTTTAAGCAAACTGTCCATATTCTGCTGGCGCCATTCCAGCTCCTGTGTAATTTCATCGTATTCTTTTGTGGCAACTTCCTGTGAATACATGTAAATCAGCGGTTGAATCTGTAGTGCGGCATCTACAATCAGCGGATCAAACTGAGTTCCCTTGCCTTCGCGAAGGATTTTCATTGTGTCAGCAATAGTCATTGTCTTTTTGTACGGACGCCGGCTTAAAAGCGCATCCAGAACATCTGCTACGGACATTATTCGTGCACATAGCGGAATGTCTGTGCCCTTAAGGCAGTTAGGATATCCTGTTCCGTCGTAGCGCTCGTGGTGGCAGTATGCCATGTCAATTGCAATCTTATTAAATTTTCCGTCCCACAAAAGAGGCATTGTTTCCAAAATTTCCTTTCCTTTTTGGGGATGCAGTTTCATCATTTCGTATTCCTGCGGAGTGTAGCGCCGTGGAGTGTTCAGAATGTGGTCTGGAATAAAAATCTTTCCTATTTCGTGCAGGTTTGCTGCAACAGAAAACATTTTTATCGCTTCCGGTGTAAGGATGTCTGTAAAAAGCCCTTCCGAAATAAGTTCGTTACAGATCATTTCTACGTATGTAACAGTGTGCTCTGTATGGTAACCGGTTATAAGATTGTGCTTCTTTAAAATTTCCGGCATGAACTTAAGGATTTCTATGTTTGTGTTTTCAATCTTTATGTTCTTGTCCAGAATTGCTTTCATTGATTTATGATTTTTTCTGGTAAGGTTCAGTGTTATTATAAATACGAACAGAAATTCAATTGAATAGCCGATACAGAATGCAAAAAAATCCTGAAAAACTGTACCGTACGCCATCATTTCTGCAAATCGGTTTTCTGATTTAAGGAAAAGGGAACCGACCATCGTAAAGTAGCAGATTATGCTCATTGTGAGCGTGATTTTTGTGTTGTAATAGAGACAGCTTAAAAAAATTACCAGTGCATATGAAATGTAAATGCCTATGTGAGGGTTTGTTCCCAGAATGCCAAGCATAATGGCAGAAAAAATCATTCCAAAATACATTGCAATGTTTTGAATGATTTTATGCTGGTCAGGATAACGGTTTTTGAATGCGCTGCTTCCGAATCCAAAAACCAGAACAGTCTGCAATGTGCAGAAAATGGTTGTCATTAAAAAAGTAAGAAGACAGAATTCGTTGCTGATTTCAAAAATTTTATTGCGTGAAAAAATGTAGAACAGCGGCCCTAATATTATAGTGCAGTAAAGGACCTTTGTAACAAGCCTGTTTACATGTGCTATATTGTCAGAAAAGAAGCTGTTGTCATTAAAGTCCATTTATCGTCCTGAAAACTTACAAAAAAAAACAAAGATGATGAAGACAGAAAAAAAATCCGGCTTCATCATCTTCCACTAAAAAATTATTTTACAGGGAAAACCTTCTTGAATTCTTCAAGGAGCAGAGGAGTTTCAATTGCTGAGTCAAAGTTGTAGATGTTTCCTTTGTCGCTGTAGAATTTGATAAGGGGTTCTGTCTGTTCCCTATAGACTTCCATTCTGTGAAGAATTGATTCCTGCTTGTCGTCGTCGCGCTGGTAGATTTCTCCGCCGCATTTGTCGCAGACACCTTCTACTTTTGGAGGGAGGTTGATTACGTTGTAGTTTGCACCGCATGAACGGCATACACGGCGTGTGCTGAGGCGCTTGATTACAAGTTCATCAGCTGCCTGGAAATTAACTACTGCAACATCAGGGCAGATTGAAACGAACATTTCTGCCTGTGGAATTGTTCTTGGGAATCCGTCAAGGATGAATCCATTTTTACAGTCTGGCTGAGAGATTCTGTCTTTTACAAGTTCGCATGTAAGGTCATCGCTTACAAGGGAACCTGAGTCAATTATGGCTTTTACCTTGATTCCAAGCGGAGTCTGGTTTTTTATGTTCGCACGGAAAATATCACCTGTTGAAATGTGTGGGATTTTGTAGTCTTCTGCTACTTTTACTGCAAGAGAGCCTTTTCCGGCTCCTGGTGGTCCTAAAAAGATAAAATTCATCTAATGTACTCCTATACTGTTTGATCGCATTTTTTCAGAGTTACCCCTAAACCTAAAGCCTTTAGAGGTTTCCGTAATAATTCATTCTACTATAGAAAAGACTAAAATGCAAAAATTTTTAAAAATGATTTTGCAGGATTTCAGGAAGGGTGTATACATCCTTTACGCCTGAAACAAGGATTCCTCCCATTCCAAGTTCAAGAGGAAGCGCAATGTCCATGTCGTAGCGGTCTCCGACTGCAAGGCATTCTTCCGGACGTGCGTCTGTCATTTTGCAGGCAAGCATGAACGGTTCTTTTGCAGGTTTTGATTTACCGCATGTGTCCAGACCGATAATGTCCGGAATTATGTTGTCTATGCCGAGCGCTTTTAAGGTTTTTTGTGCAGGCTTTACCGGGTTATTTGTAACGCAGATAAGCGAATATTTTTCCTTAAGCAGAAGCAGTGTCTGAATGAGATTTTCATCCCTTTTAAGGAAATTTGCAGGTTCCAGAAGATCGCGGCGCATCTGTATGCTTTCTTCTATGGTTACGCCAAAATAGGTAAACGCATTTCCCAGGCTGATTTTTTTTCCGTCATGTGATGCTGACCATTTTTTTCTGAATTGGCTTATCCTGTTGCGCGCCGTAGCCTCCGAAATCCCCTGTTTTTTTGCCCAGAATCTTATCTGTGCATCAACCTGTTCGAACGCATAGGATTCACTTGTGTACAGCGTGGAATCTATGTCAAAGATGATTGCCTTAAGTTTTTCCGGAATTGAATAGATTTTCAGTTTTTTTTCTGTCTTTTCGGCAGGCCTGATTATTTCTGAAGTGCGCACAATATGATCTGCAGCTTCCTGAAGTGAGGCAAATTTCTTCAGGCTGTAAAAACCGATTACGGCGTCTCCAATAAGTTCAGAGTCTGCAATATTGGAAACTGCAATTGACGTTTTAATTCCGTCGGCATTCTCCTGGAGCCACAGTTTGTTTCGCGCCTGGCCGCCGGTTATGTAAATGCAGTCTTCTGTTTTGAGGCCCGTTTTTTCTGCGGCGGAATAAAGTTCCATAAGGCCTTTGCGGCGTTTTTCCTTAAGTTCTGTTATTATGCGCCAGCCTTCGCTGTTCTTGTCGTTTATAGAATATTGTGTTATTTCTTCATAGGAAATTTCCCTGCCTTCAAGGGAACTTATTTCATTCCTGAATTGAGAAAAAAGGCTGCCGCTGTGAGGTATGATGTATGAAATGTTCCAGAGACCGGGAATTACGGACGGTAATGTCCTGAGGTTTTCTGAAAAATACGGTCTGTCTGAGCACATGTTAAGACCTTCGCTGCTGCCTGCCCGGTCGCATATCCTGCCGGGCTTTAATGTGTTTGTTCCGATTAATGCGGTAACAAAATCGGGACCGCCGCAGAATACAGGGGTTCCTTTCGTAATTCCTGTAAGCTTAGCGTATTCTGCGTTCAGAGTGCCACACTCGCTGCCGGGCAGTACAAATTCAGGCAACAGGTCTGGAGAAATGTTAAATTCTTCCAGCGATTCCGGAGTCCAGTATGCTTCTGCGTAGCGTTGTTCCGGCAAAAGAGTAATTTCCTTGCCGGTAAGTTTGTATACGGCGAACTCCGGGCCAGAAAAGACGCGGGCGCTTGCGTTCCATTCTGCCGGGTAAAGGTTGCGGAGGGCTGCAATTCGCGGGAGGAAGAATGATTTTGAGCGGGGGAAGGGGGCGCCGGCGCTTTCAGAAAGGGCTGCCGGATCATTCCAGAGCAGAGTCCGTCCGTTCTTCAATACAACTGTCGGTCCGTTCCCGGAAATGCATATTCCTCCGATTTCAATTTTTCTGCAGCTTTCCTTTAATTCCTTCAAAATAAAGCAGGAACCGTTTTGAAAAGCCTGCAGCCACTGGTTTGCAATGTACGAGGTATTTGAACTGTTTAACGGTTGAGGGCAGAAAGAAACGACTTCGCCGGTTTCTGCTACAAGAGCCATTTTCAGCGAAGTCGTTCCAATATCAGCACAAAGTATGCCAGTCAAGGTTATTATTTTGCAGCAGTTGTTTTGTCGCTGCTGTCCTGCTGTGCTTTTACGATTTTTTCAATAATCGTTCTGTTGTCAAGCAGATCCCCAATAGACTGGTTGTGGTGAATGCGTGTAATTACATTTGCAAAGAGACCTGATACATCTGTTGAAATGTACCATTCCTTCTTAAGAAGTTCTTCGTGGTAAACGGCATTTGTACCGATTACGCGGTAGAAGAGTCCCTGTTTGTATGCTTCATCAAAGAGCTCAATGGCATTTCCTGTAAAGAACGGAAGGCTGATTGCTGCAATAACTTTAGTTGCTCCGTTATCCTTAAGGAATGACATTGCCTTGAGCAATGTACCGCCAGTTCCAAGCATATCGTCTGCAAGGAAAGCAACCTTTCCCTTAACGTCTCCAAGGAGTTTTACAGACTTGATGTTTGTATCTTTGGCGTTCTGAGTAACTACAGAGTAGTCACGTTCTTTATAAATCATTGCAAGCGGAAGTTTAAGTCCTGATGCGTAGAACTTGTTTCTGTCGATTGCACCAGTGTCAGGAGAAACAACAACAATGTCTTCTGTCTGACCAGTAAAGTCAACGATTTTTCCAAGTTCGCGGATAATCTGGTAGCTTGCGTGAAGGTTTTCAAGGTTGATTGTATTAAATGCGTTTACAATTTCGCGGCTGTGGATATCAAGAGTAATGATTCTTGAAACGCCAAGCATTTCGTATACGTGACCAAGCATTGCAGCTGTAAGGCCTTCGCGACCCTTCTTCTTGTGCTGACGGCTGTATGGATATACAGGAACAACAAGAGTGATGTTTGCTGCACCGGCCTGACGAACAGCATCAATTGTGTTCAAAAGGCACATAAGGTGGTCATTTACAGAAAGCGAAAGCTGGTTCTTTCCGCCGTTCAAGCTGATGACTTCGTGATTTTCAACGTCCTGGAAGATAAAAATGTCTTTTCCACGGATAGATTCGTTGATTTCAGTCTTGAATTCTCCGTTTGCAAAGTAAGTGAATGTTGTGTCTACTTTGAAAACCGGAGCACGGTACTTGTCTGTTGCGCCCCTGATGACTAAATCAGAAGTCTCAAGGTCATTCCTAAGGTTGATGTCGCGTACAAGTTCTTCCTTGGAAAGATCATAGCGCTTTGAGATGGCATCGTTTTTAAGAGTAAAACGATGTTTGTACATGTGTTTCAAATGAGTGATTACTGCATCTGCAAAGGCTGCTCCGCCAGGGCATGCAATAATCGCAAGTTCAGTTGGTTCTGAATATGGCATTTTCCAAAAACCTCTTTAATATAGTGGAAGGTTCTCTTATATTACCATTTTTAGAATGTCATTTCAATGTTGAATTCACTGTCTTTTATTAGAAAATTGTTGAATTTATCGCAAAAAGATATAAACGTAATATGCAGCAAACAGAAGGATCATTGAAATTCCAAGAGGGCGCGTAACCTTTAGCTTCGGCCATGCAAAGATCCACACAAATGCGCTGAATCCGATAAGGATAAGCGAATCTGTGATGATTTCTTGAGAAACTGCAATCGGTGCTATGAGCGAAGAAAGTCCAAGAATAAAAAGGATGTTAAAAATGTTTGAACCGACCACGTTTCCTACGGCGATGTCGTTTTCGCCTTTTCTTGCGGCAATTATACTTGTTACAAGTTCAGGAAGGCTTGTTCCGAATGCAACTACAGTCAGCCCTATAAGTGTGTCGCTCATTCCTGCTGCGGCAGCAATTGCAGAGGCGCTTTTTACAACTAGCTGACCGCCGGCAATTACGCCTGTAAGTCCCAGAACAGAAAGAAGAATGCTTTTCCATAATGGCGAGGCATTTTCTTCATTGTCCTGTTCTTCCTGACTGCTTGAAAGGCTGTAGTTTACGGTTGAATACATGAAGATTACAAAAAGAACCAGAAGGATTATTGCATCGCCGCGTGTTATCATCTGTTCCGGGCATCCAGAAAGAATTCCGTCTGCAGAAATTGCAAGAAGTGCGGCTGTTATAAGAATGGAAAAAGGAAAATCCTTTTTCATAAGGTTTCTGTCTACAGGAATTGGAGAAATTATTGCAGTTGTTCCGGCTACTAGCATAAGGTTTGTTATGTTGGAACCGACTACGTTTCCAAGTGCAATGCCGTTAATACCTTTTAATGCTGAAGTAAGGCTTACTGCAAGTTCCGGCAGACTTGTTCCAAAAGAAACTATTGTAAGTCCGATTACGATTGAAGGAATCTTAAAGAAGCGTGCTATTCCCGAGCTTCCGTCTACAAAAAAATCAGCTCCCTTTACAAGGAATAAAAAACCGAGCAGTAAAAGTGCAACCTGAATAACTAACATAATGATTGAATGATATAGAATTGCAGGAAAAAAGTCTGCTGCATAGAATAAATTCTGCGTAAATTATCTGATTTTTGAAGCCGGCTCTTAAGCGCTTACGTTGAAAAGAATCCCTGCTTCTGGGCGTGAACCTGCAAGTGCATATGGACTTGTTTCTGCGGCCTTGATTGCCTGCTTAATCTGAGTCTGATAGTTTTCGATAAGGGAATCAATCTGTTCCGGAGAAGCGTTCTTTACTGCTGCCGGCTGTTTGCCGCTTTTAATTGACGAGAGATGGTCAATCATCGCGTTAAGAATCTGTATCTTGGAAACTGAAACTCCGTTCTGCCCTTTGTTTGCTACAAAGCCTGAAACGTGCTCAAAATGAGAGTACAAAACTGCGTTCTTGTTTACCGGAACGTAAATTTTGTTAGAGGAAGCTGTACTTGTAAAACCTGTATTTAATGAAATTGACATAGGGAACCTCCTCGTGTAAGTATCGGCGAACCGTTTTTTACATGCTTTCTACTTTAATAATCGGAAAGAGGAAGAATTTGTTTAGAAAATAATTTTGATTTGCGCGCTTTTAGTAGCTCAGTTTTTTAAGTTCTGAATAGCGTTCTTCTATTGTAGCTGTTTTTTTACCCGGAACAGCAGCTACAGATTCTTCGATATAAGGAAAAATTACTTTTTCCTTAATGCGTTCCCAGTCAGACGGTTTTCTTGCGTAAACATGGAAAGAATCTGAATCCGGAATGTTTGAAAGAAGGCGTGTGTAATGAACAGGAAGGATGTTTTCGTTTACAGATTTTATTGCAGAAAATCCGCCTGCAATTCCAAATTTCATGTTGTCAAGATTCATGCGCTTTTTGCGTTCAATAAGCTGCCTCTGTGAATCTGCGGAAAAGAACCACGAAATGAATTCTGCAGCTTCTGCATGGTGTTCTGCGCGTGTGGAAATTCCCATGGTTGTAAATGAATCTTCTATAGGAATTTCTCCGTTGTAAGAAAGCCAGCGGAAATCAATTTTGTTCATCTGTTCTGTAGAAAAAAGGAAAAGGCTGTCACTTGTAACGTATGAGAACAGAGTTCTGCCGCTGGAAACTCGTTTGTCAGGGGTAACGGAAAGGTATTTGTATACAAAGTCGCTTTCTGTCTGAGTGGAAGAGTTTTCTTCTGTTATCCATTTGTTCAGGAAAGAAATTGTCTTCTGCAGGTTTTCGTTGTTCCACTGTATTGAACCGTTTTTTTCTTCGCGGAAGTCTGCATTCTGCAGTTTTGCTACTGTGTACATGAATTCCGTGCTGCTCTGCGGTGCAAAACCGATTGCGGTATACGAACCTTTTTTGTTCTGTCTGTTAAAAGCGGCTCCGGCCTTTCTAAGCTGCTCCAGCGTTATTGTGTAGCTGTTTTCTACAAGTTCCTTGTTTTCTGCAGAAAAAATCATTGCAGGAAGATTAAAGCATACAGGAAGAAGGTATTGCTTTGAACGGTACTTGCCCGCATTCAGGAGCGTTGTGTAAAAATCATGAGAAGTTAAGTAACGGCGCTCAAAGAGAAAGTTCAAAGGCATGAAATTCTTTTTTGTCTTTGCATTTCTTAACCAGGAACCGATTATTACGTCCGGCTGGGCTTCATCACGTGCCGGTGGAAGGCTGGCCGCAAGGTTTTCTTTGTATACCATTACGGCCTTTGTTTTATGATATTCGTTATATACTTCAAGGTACTGTGCAAATTCGCTGTTATCAGTCCAGATTACAAGCCGCTTTTCAGATTTTTCTGAACAGCCTGTAAGAGTAATTGCTACAAAGAATAACGCTGACAACAGCAAATTTGTTTTTTTATGCACGCTTCATTTCCTCTGCAGTATTATAGATTTCTGTGTAAACCTTTTCAATAAGGTTTTCTTCTATACTACTGAAGGCAACGCGGAGTGTATTTGCATCAATCGAAATTGTTCCGATTCCCTTTTCGTTAAGAAGCTTAACGCGGAGGGCTTCTGCATCAAGTCCGATTGTTCTGAAGCTCATGAAGTAGCCTGAATTGAATGGAAGTGCTTCAAGACCAGAGCATTTGTGTGTATCTACGAAATTGCGTACAACCTTGTAACGTCCTTCAAGAACCTTGCGGAGTGCAGCTTTTTCTGCATCGTTGTTTGGATCCTGAAATGACTTAAGGATGAGAGTCTGTGACGGTGTTGCAGAGCATGAAACAGATGAGCGGATTACACCCATAAGCTTCTTTACAAGTGCTTCATACTGAGAATCTGTAAATCCCTTGCATCCGAATGTAAGGAATCCGCAGCGGAGACCCCATGCAAAATCTTCTTTTGTAGGACCGTCAGCTTTTACTGCAAGAATGTTTTCGTGAAGGTCACAGATGTGGGCAAAAAGGCTTTCTGGTTCGATTGCAGGTTCGTAGTTAAGTCCGAAGTATGCATCGTCGCTGATTACAAGAACTTTTGCACCTGTTTCTGCTGTTTCCTTAAGGATGCGGCAGAGTTCCTTTACTTCGTCCTTTGTAGGACTGTAGCCAGAAGGATTCTGAGGGAAGTTAAGGATGAGGCGTACTGAACCGTATTTTTTAGCTTCTGCTTTTACAGCTTCTTCAAGTCCCGGAATATTGAATGCGCCGTTCTTGAACATGTCGAACTGGTGGAATTCCGAACCGCGGCGTGCTTCTGCTATAAGTACGTAATTGTCCCATGAAGGATTTGGAGCCAGCATCGGTTTGTCTGCACCTACAAAAAGATCCATGATGTAAGAAAGTCCGGCTGTAAGGCCTGGAACTACTACAGGAAGAGATGTCTTTTTTGCTGCAAGTGAAGGATTCTTAGAAATCTGCTTTTGTTTCCATGCTTCGCGGATTGCAGGAAGTCCCGCTGTAGGAGCATAGGCTACAAGTTCTCCAGAAGTTAATTCCGGAGCCCATTTCTGAACAGACGGAAGGATTGCAGGTTTGCCGTTAATTACGGTTGTACCGATTGTTCCGTTTGCAAGGCTTGCTTTCTGTTTTGCTTCTCCACCCTGAGAAATGATTCCTCTAGGGAAGTAGATCCGTTTTCCTACATCAGAGAAGAGAGATTCTGCTGATGTTCCTTTTAATAAATCGTTTAATTCTTGTGCTAATGGGTTCAACATGATAAATTGAATTATTCTGAATTGAGACATTGTTGTCAATTAATATTGGATAATAACTGTATATTTATGCAGTTTTAGGATTAAAAATGGAAAAAAATAGCATAAACGAATTGGAATTTGAAAACTGCCGCACACTTGTTAATAAGTGTCGCGAGGAAGCAAAGAAACGTCTTGTTGGACAGGAACATCTTATTGATGGAATTCTTACTGCTTTTATTGCCGGTGGACATGTACTTCTGGAAGGTGTTCCGGGGCTTGCAAAAACTCTTGCAGTAAAGACTTTTGCAGAAATTTCAGGACTTGATTTTAAGCGCATTCAGTTTACGCCGGACCTTCTTCCGGCAGATGTAAGTGGTACCCTTATTTATGAACAGGCCAGGGGATCGTTCTCTGTGCGCAAGGGACCTGTGTTTACGAACGTTGTACTTGCAGATGAAATTAACCGTGCTCCGGCAAAAGTTCAGTCTGCAATGCTTGAGGCAATGGAAGAAAAGCAGGTTACAATTGGTGAAGATACGTACAAGCTTCCTGAACCGTTTTTTGTTCTTGCAACACAGAACCCAATCGAACAGGAAGGAACCTACAATCTTCCTGAAGCCGAACTTGACCGCTTCCTTTTAAAGCTTACGCTCGGCTATCCTTCTTCTGAAGATGAAATTCAGATTGTAAAGACTCAGGGAATGGCTTCAAAGGTTCCTGTAAAGCAGGTTCTTACTTCTTCCGATCTTCTGCGTTTCCGCGAATTGAACAGCCTTGTTGTGTGCGATGATAAGATTGTGGAATACATAGTTCAGATTATTTCGGTAACACGTCCGTCTGCAAAAAAGCAGACAGAACATGACATTACCCGTTATATTACATTCGGTGCTTCTCCTCGTGCTGGAATTGCGCTGCTTCAGTGTGCAAAGGCTACTGCTCTGCTTGCCGGAAGGTCATATGTACTGCCTGAAGATGTAAAGGCTGTTGCAAAACCGGTTTTGCGTCACCGCATTGTGCTTTCTTACGAGGCTGCGGCAGATTCAGTTTCTGCAGATGATATCATTGCAAAGATTCTTGATTTTATTCCGGTACCGTAGTTAATAAGGGTGAAAAATGCAGCATTTGTTAGCGGGATCAAGAGATTCTCTTTCTCAAAAGGCTTCTTATCTTAGAGTTGCGGCGGGGTGCCTTGCAGACAGCATGCGTACCGGCGGATTTAAGTCGCTTTACCGCGGGCAGGGTGTGGAATTCAGCGGGGTAAGGGAATATCTTCGCGGAGATGACGTAAGGGCAATAGATTGGAACGTAACCGCACGCATGGGAAAGCCATATGTAAAGATGTTTGAAGAAGAACATGAACTTCAGGTCTTTCTGATTGTAGACCGTTCTTCTTCTATGTTTATAGGTTCAAAAGGCAAGGTAAAGTATGAAACGGCAGCAGAAGTTGCAGCCCTTTTGTCTCTTGCAGCAGAAGTAAATGAAAGTCCTGTAGGCGCAGTTTTTTTTGATGGCGCAATTCATTTTTCATGTTCACCGGAAGCTGGCAGAAGACAGTCAATGCATCTTCTTACAAGACTTGATGAAGTTGAACATATAAAGCGTGGTTCTGTATTGGGAAATGCAATAAAAGGTGCAGTAAAGATTTTAAAGCATCATTCCCTTGTATTCATAATTTCAGATTTCAGGACAAGCGGCTGGGAAGAACCTTTTAAGCTTCTCTGCCAGAAAAATGACGTTGCTGCAATCCGCATTACAGATCCTACTGACTGGGAAATGCCGGAAGTTGGGGTTTCTCCGTTCATAGACAGTGAAACCGGAAAGAGGCTTATACTTCCTACAAGATTTCAGGCATTTAAATCTGCATGGCGAGACGATTACAGAAAGCGCACTGCAAAGCTTGAAAAACTCTGTGCAAGGCACAAGGCTGGCTGCATTTCCATTTCTACAGAAGAAGATGTTGTGCGCCAGCTTTCTGGCTTTTTTGCTGCCAGAGGTGCCGGAAGGGTTTCTGCCTGGGGAGGAAAAAAATGAAAAGGTTTTTCCTTTCCCTTATTTGTTTTGGCATGATTGCGGCAGTTTCTGCACAATCGGAAACAAGTCAGTTTGTGTTTCCTAAGCGTCTTCTTGTAGGAGACCTTGCCGAATTGCATTATACTTTCAGTTCTGGTGTAGAGTTTTTTCCAGAAGAAGAGCAGCCTGATGAAAAGCCTCTTCTTCTGGCTAAGCTGCCATTTTCAATCGACAATAATGATTTTACTTTAACAAAGGCCGTGCTTCAGCGTAATGGAACAATGTATACGGTGGTTCTTACATTCATTCCGTGGAAAACAGGTTACCTTGATTTTCCGCAGTTTGACCTTTATTCTGCGGTTTTTGGAACTTCTGCAGTTCCTTTTATAATTGATCCGGAAGCAGTTGAAGTTAATTCTGTGCTTGTAGAAGAAGAGACGGCGTTAAGACCTTTAATTCCGCCGCTCCTTTTTCCAGGGACAATCTATTTTGTTTACTTTATGCTGATTCTGCTGATTGTCCTTCTGGTTTTTGTAATTCAGGCAGTAATCCGCTGGCGCACAATTTCTGATAGGTTTGCAGAAAAACGCCTTTTGCGTAAGTACGCTAAAAGTTCACGTTATGCCATGCGCCAGCTGAAGAAACTTGAAAAGAATTCTCACAAAATTCATGATACAGCTTTCTGCCTTGCCATTCAAAAGATTTACAGGCGCTATCTTTCTGTCCGCTTGGGGATTGATTTTAACTGCCTTGCAACGAATCAGTTCTATCCTGCATTTGAAAGGGCTACGAGCGGAGTCCTTGACGGCTTTATGGTTGATAATATGGAAGCCATTATAGAAATCTTCATAAGGATGGATTACGTGCGCTTTGCCCAGAATTCAATGGAATCAAGGAAAAAGCCGGAATCGCGTTATGCTGCTGTCCTTAAGGAAGGAGAACGTCAGGAACTTATAAATACTTCCAGGGCAATAATCAGACTTTTTGAGAGGGGTAAATAAATGCCAGATTTTCATAATCCTGCGGCTTTTTTGCTGCTTCTTCTAATTCCTGCACTTTATTTTCTGCGTGCAATAGGATTTTTTTCCAGAATGTCCCTTATAGTTACGCTTTCGGATTGGGAAGGAAATACTTTTTCATGGAATAAAAAAATCAGGAGTTTTGCTTCTGTTTTTACCCGCTGTCTTGGTGTAATTGCCTTTGTAATTGCCGTGATTGCGCTTGCAGAACCAGTTCTTTACAGGCAGGAAAGGGTTTATACCTCAAGGGGAACGGACGTTATGTTTGTTCTGGATATAAGTCCTTCCATGGCTGCAAAGGATATAGGTGGAACTTCGCGTATAGAAGCTGCAAAGAATGCAGTTTCGTACCTTGTAGAAGATAATCCAGGTGCAACATTCGGGCTTGTAGTAACCGGCGAGGAAGCTGCAATCGTAATTCCTCCTACTGTAGATAAAAAAATATTCATGGAACGGCTTTCTTCTGTTTCTATAGGTAATCTTGGGAACGGAACGGCAATCGGTACGGGGCTTGCTACGGCAGTATTTCATCTTTCGGGATCTGTCGCTCCTAAAAAATGTATTGTTCTTATTACAGACGGAGAAAACAACGCCGGTGCAATTCACCCTGAAACAGCGGCGGAACTTGCGCACAGAAATAACATTGTGCTCTACACGCTTGGGGTCGGAACTTCCGGCTCAGTTCCTATTGATTATATTGATCCTAAAACAGGTAAGTCTTATACAGGATTTTTAAATTCATCTTTTGATGCAGGTGCCCTGCGTCAGCTTGCCCAGATTGGCGGCGGGCGCTTCTTTGAAATTCAGTCTGTAAGCGATTTTTTGCTTGCTCTGTCTGTAATCATAAAGAATCAGAGTGTAGTTCAGACTTATCATTCTAAAACTGTAAACTATGACTTTTACGACAAGTTGATTTTATTGTCTGCGATTTTATTTGCAGTCTGCTGGCTTATCCGCCGCATAATCTTACAGGAGTTCATCTAATGAGTTTTACATGCCAGAGACCGGAAGCGCTGTATGGAATTCTTTTTCTCATCCCAGCAATAATTGTGGCTGTCTTTCAGTACAGGCAGGTCATGAATAATTATGAAAAAATTACAATAAAAGACGATAATCTTTTGCCGGCTAAGAGGCTTAAAAAATACAGGGTAACAATTGCAGTCCGCTCTGTCCTGCTCTGTCTTTCCTGGGTTATGCTCATGCTTGCATACGCTGGATTTTCATGGGGAACTTATCTTGAACCGGTTCAGAAAAGCGGTTCGGCAGTTTCCCTTGTCTATGACATTTCTTACAGCATGAATGCAGATGATGCTCCGGGCGGAATGACGCGCCTTAATGCAGCCAAGAAATATTCGGCAATGCTTCTGTCCCATATGGACAATACTGCAGTTTCTGTAGTAATTGCAAAGGGTGAAGGAGTTGTTGTTGTTCCCCTTACAGAAGACAGGGCTGTAGTTGAATCTTTGCTGGATACGCTTTCTCCAGCACTTATGAGCGCCGGCGGTTCCAGTATAGGCAAGGGAATCCGCTCTGCATTAAGATCGTTCCCGGCAAATTCGTCTCAAGCAAACACAATCTGGGTTTTTACAGATGGAGACGAAACTGACGGTTTACTGGACGGCGCTCTGGCTGACTGCATAAAAAACGGCGTTTCTGTATATCTGATTGGTTTTGGATCAGAGCGCGAAGTAAGGGTTTTAGCCGGCGACGGAAGAACTTCTGTATTAACAGCCCTCAGAATGGAAAAAATGAAGGCTGCCTGCGACAGTGCAATGAAAAAAAATATGGTTAAGCATATTTCTGATCTTAAGGCTGCCTACGTTGATGCAACTGAGCCGGGTTCTGCGCTTCAGCTTCTTGAATCGATTCATACTAAAAAAGGTGCGCCGGCTATTTCTTCCAATGCGGAAATCTTGCCGGAAGATTCAGAAAATTTTGTTACATACGAACTTAAGCCGGTTCAGAGATATTCGCTTTTCCTGGGACTTGGAATTATTTTCCTAGTGCTCAGTTTTATAATAAGCGAACTTGATCCGGATTCAATTGCGCACAAGATTCATAAAAAGTCGCTGATTTCTATTATTTTCCTTGTAATGATGCTTACTTCATGCAAGGAACGCGTTTACGGGGCAAAGACAATATTGACCAGTACATGGAACTGGTATCAGCATAAATATAACGATTCAATTGCCGGTTACCTTCAGACTTCGTGCGAAGCGGTGGCTCTGGAAGACAAACTTCTTGAGCAGTATGCGGTTTACGGGCTGGCTGTAACCTATCTTTCTCAGAATGAAAACGATGCAGCGCTTGAACGCTTTAAGCAGGTTGACGAAGCTGATGCAAAGGCTGTGCGTTATGCGGCAAACTACAACTGCGGAATAATTGCATACAGAAAGGGCAATTACGACACTGCAAGCCAGTATTTCAGGGAAGCCCTTAAGGTTGACGGTTCAAAGCTTGATGCAAAAATCAATCTTGAACTTTCACTTAAGAATTCAGAAAAAGAGGCAAAGGCACGGGAAAACATTATTTCTAGAGTCAACGAAACAGATGGTTCAAACATAATGGAAGATGCTGTATTTGAGCGAATCCGTGAATATGATAAAAAACAGTGGAAAAACAGTGAAAAAACAGAGTCTTCAAGCTCTGCAATGGACTACTAGATATGAATTTAAAAAAGACTAAAATTTTATTACCGATAATTACGATTCTCTTTACTGTTATGCCAGTTCAGGCGCAGAGGCTTACTTACAGCGTTATAGAAAAGCTTTCTGTAAAGCCTGTAAACCAGAATAATTTCAGCGGAACGGACTGTGCATTTGAACTTAAAATTCCGTACATCAAGTCCGAAAACGTTCAGGCTCAGATTCCGGATCTTCCGAACGGAGTAAACTTTGTTTCATTAAGGCGCTCGGAATATTCTGATTCAGAAAACGGTACGAAAATTGAACTGTGGCTGAACTTTTCTGATTCGGGAATATACAGACTGCGCTCGCTTCGCGTTTACCTGAACAACCGCCTGTACTACCTTCCGTTTGAGCCTATTGTAATTTCTGAAAATCCGCGCAACATCCTTCCGCAGCTTGTGGTTACCTTTGACAACGGCTACGAAATGATTCAGAGCCGTCGCGGCGTAAAGAAAAACGGAAAGGCTCTTTCTTTCCAGGCTGGGGAATCCGTTACTTTTACGGTTTCCCTTCAGTACGGCGTACAGATTGTGGCATTCAACTGGGCAGTCCCAAAGAATGCAATTTTCAGGGAAATTGAGCGCTACGAAATTACAGAAGGGACAATCCGGAGTTCCGAATTTTCGGAAGAAAAAATCCCTGTCGCAAAATTTGAATGGCAGCCACTTATAACAGGAAGCCAAATGCTTCCGGACGTGCATATTGTTGCAACTTCCTATAACGGAGTCCGCGTAGACCTTTATCTTCCGTCCATTCCGATTAATATTACGGACGGAAGCGTAGAAAAAAAGCAGGCAGATGATTATTCAGAAATGTTCGGCTATGCCTTTTCCAAAAAGCAGGCTCATTCTAAAAAAATCGAAAAGAAGTTTATCTCGGAAGAAAACTGCCTTAAAATTGCTGAACTTCGTGAAGCAGAAAGGAATTCAATCCCGTTTACAAATGAATACAAGGAACGCCGCGATTTTGAAGAATCCATGGAAATAAAGGATGCGGCTTTTGAACCTACATATTTTACACTCAAGCTGTGTGCCGGAATCCTTCTGTTTTTTATTCTTATGCTGATTCTTGTCATTCTTCTGCGAAAACTGCGGGGAATAATTGTTTTTTCTGCGCTCGTGCTTGTCTTTATAGTCTGCTCGGTTATAGCTTACGTTCAGATTTCTGCTACATATGCAATTTTTAAGGGTGGAGACCTTAGTCCTGTTCCTGAAAAAACTGCCGGTGCCGTAGCTTCCATAGAGGGCGGAAAACGCGTACGCATTGAGCAGCATGCTGGCGGCTGGGTTTTTGTTCAGTTTGGTAATTCTGGCGGCTGGGTAGAAGATGATAAGGTTATCTTTATAGACTCTAAACACAGTTTTTAGAACGGAGATTTTATGGATTTTGGTGATATCTTAGACCTGTGGGACAAACAGCAGAAAGATGCTGCAAGAAAACAGAAGGAAAGCGGTAAAAATCAGGTTTCTCATAAAAAGGCAAATGCTCCTACACCGGAAGAAAAGGCTGCCATGGAATTAAGGAAAGGCTTTGACATTGACCGCGAGCGCGAAAAACGCATTAATCCGATGGAACTTTGGCTCCGCCGTTACGGTACGGTAGACAAGGATTCTCTGGCGCAGCAGGAAGAAGCACGGACAAAATATCAGAGCCGTTCCAGTCTGGTTTCAATGAAGGCAGAAGCTAGAATTGACCTGCACGGATTAAAGCGCGAAGAAGCCTGGGCTCGCCTGGAAGCTTTTGTCAGTGACTGCGAAATTCGCAAAATAAAGAAAATCATGATTGTACACGGAAAAGGCATTCATACTCACGGTTCTGATCCGGTTCTTGGAGAAATGGTTCGTAAATTCATAGAAACTGACAAACGCCTTGGAACTTCTGGCCATCCAGACGCATGCGACGGTGGTAAAGGCGCTACCTGGGTAATACTTAAGGATAATCTTTTTAAATAATTTTCTTCTAACTGAAGGATTTTTTCAGTATTTTTTAAATAAGGACAGGTTGATTTGTATATTAAAATCTGTTACTTATGCAAAAGATTTTAAGGATACCAGGTGAAAGATTATTACGAAATTTTAGGTGTTCAGAAAACAGCCTCTGCAGAAGAAATTAAGAAAGCGTACAGAAATCTTGCGTTTAAATATCATCCGGACAGAAACCTGGGCGACACAGGCGCAGAAGAAATGTTCAAGAAAATTTCAGAAGCATATGACGTGCTCGGTGACGAAAAGAAACGTGCAGCCTATGACAGGGGCAGTTCATATTCTTCTTATGATTCAAACTATGAAAGTCAGAATGCATACAATACGGAAGATGCTTTCTGGCAGTGGTTCAACAATGCCTCTCAGAATCAGGGCAGTTCACAGCATAATTATTATCATTCATCATATTCAAGCAGAAATTCCGAACGGGGTTATTCGCGCTTTGATTTAATGATTAATTTTGTACTGAAGATTTTTCAGGTGCTTATGGGGCTCTTTTTGTTCAGGATTTTCATCTGGATTATTCCTTTTGGACCGCTTATTTGCATAGGAATAATATGGAATGGAATTTCCGGAGCACTAAATTCGCTCCGGATGATTAAAAACTTTAGCGCTGGCGGAAAATAATTCGTCCCTTATCAAGGTCGTATGGTGAAAGGGCAACCTTTACGCTGTCACCAGGAACGATTCTGATGTAATGCTTGCGCATTTTACCTGAAAGATGTGCCATGATCATGTGACCATTCTGCAGTTCTACGCGGAACATTGTATTTGGCAATGCTTCCTTTACAATTCCTTCAACTTCAATAGCTTCTTCTTTAGCCACGATTCCTCCAAAACAGACTGTACTTTTTTCATGTAAAAAATAAAGAAAAAAGTTGTTTTTTTGCAATTTTATACTTATATTATTATGTACAAATTAAAAGGACAAGTCAACAAAAAGGGGAAATTTAGAGGTATTTATGCGGGTAAAATTATGCCTGTGAATGCTTTGCTGAATTTTGGGTTGGCATATGGAGGAGCAACTATGGATGAAAAATTTGTAGCCGAGGTAAAAGCAAAACTTTTAGAGCAGAGACAGTCAATTTTAAAGTCTCTTGCAGATCAAAGTGACGAAATGAAGAGTCTTATAAAACCAATAGAATCCGGAGATGAAGCTGACGTAGCTTCTGATGTAATTGACAGAACTATGCTGGATGCGCTTGGTGCACAGGATTCACTGCGCCTTCAGCAGATTGATGCTGCGCTGGAAAGAATCAGAAACGGTAAATACGGTATTTGCGTAGCCTGCAACAAGGAAATCCCTATGGAACGCCTGCAGGCGCTTCCTTATGCGTTCCTTTGCGTAAATTGCGCGGCTGCGGCAGAACGGCGCAACCGCTAGATTCAGTTTTTTTTGATGTAAAGGTGGTGGCTCAGCTTACAGGCTGGAACACCACTTTTTTGTCTTCAAGGATGCAGGCTGTTTCCCGGTAACCGGCGTTTTTGGCTGCATCAAGCGCCCTGTCAAATGCAGCGTCAAGGAATTCCTTGTTATGGCAGTCTGAACTTATTGTTACAGGCACATTCCTTTTGTTCAAAAGCCAGAGGAATTCTTCTGAGGGATACACGTCGTCCATTGTTCCGCGGGCAATTGCACCCGTGTTGATTTCTGCAATGACGCCGGCTTTTTGGATTGCATCTGCTGTCTTTGCTATTTCTTTTCTGTACCAGAGCGATTTTTCATCGAACATATTGAGCACTGCATTGTTTTTGCGCACTAAATCTGCATGCCCGATTATATTGAAGCTGTTTTCTGCAAGCATTTTTCTTTCCAGTGAAAAATAATCCTGCACCATTTTTTTTGCATTGCCGCTGTACAGTTCTTCAATTTTTGCCTTTAAGCGATCCGCGCTATAATCAACTGCAAGTCGTCCTCTTTCTGTAAAAATATAGTGAACTGAACCGATTAAAAAATCAGGATTAAGGCTTCTGTAAAAGGAAAAGTCTGGTCGTGTTATCTTTGGAATGTAGTCTGCTTCAAAGCCGCATAGAATCTTAATCTTTGCACTGTATTTTTCCGCAAGGTTCCGGATTTCTTTTGTGTAGGCTTCAAATTCTTTTGCCGGAATATGCCAGGAACCTGCAAACGGGTACATGCTGTGGCTTGAAAAACCCAGAATGTCAAATTTGCGTTCAATTGCTTCCAGAATCATTTCTTCGGCAGTGTTTTTACCGTCGCAGTATGTTGTGTGTGTGTGGTAGTTTGTCTTGAGCATTTTTAATTCCTTATAAAATTTATATCACAATTAAACGGGTTTTAAAAGAGCGGAGCAGATAATCTTTTTGCACAGGCATTAAATTCAGAACTTGAATTATCAAAATAATGCGTATAAAATTATAGATATGAAGAATGTTCTTATAGTCTCGGATTCTCCGCTGTTTCGGGAATTTTTGAAAGACAAGCTTGCAGAAAAAAAAGTCTCTACTACGGTCATAAATGATAAGCGTGATGTAGTCATAAAGATGAGTTCCATGCTTCCTGATCTTGTTATTCTTGAGCGCAATGAATACGAAGATACTGAATATTTTATGGATATTCTTTCCCACATAAAAGAGGATCCTAATGCAAGCCGCATTCCGATGATTGCAACAGGTCCTTCTGTTGATAAGTCTGAGCTTGCAAGTTTTGCGCGTTACGGACTTCACAAGTACTTTGTAAAGCCTATTAATTTTGACATCTTCTTCCAATCAGTAAGCAGCATTCTTAAGACAAATTTCATTATGGACGTAACTCCATGCGTCATGGACGTACACAGAAATGACACCGTAATTTTTGTTGAAATTGCACAGGGGCTCAACAGGGACAGAATTTCGCTCCTTAAGTACAAGCTCGCAGAAATCATAAAGGAAAATGAACTTGAATCGCCAAAAGTTTTAGTAATGCTTACGAATATTGGACTTTCCTTTGTTGACGGGCTGAACATAGAATATCTTCTGGATAATATTCTTGCAAACAATGCAATTGAAAACCGTAATGTAAAGATTCTGTCATTTAGTCCGTTTGTTAAAAATCTTGTAGACGGACATTCGGAATACGACGGAATAGAAATTGCTACGGATATTTCACAGATTCTGAATTCCCTTGTAAACAGCACTTCTTCAAGACAAATTTCTGACCTGATTGCAGATAAAATCCTTACTACAACAGACACAAAGTCGGAAGGTTGCATAGAGCTTCGCGGGACAATGGAAGAAATGTCAGAACAGCCGGCTCCAGCTGCAGTTCAGGGGGCTCAGGAAGATTCAGAAAATGCAAAAATTGCAATAATTGATGACGATCAGATAATACGAAGGCTTATATCAGCAGGTTTTGAGCATGCCGGATACAAGTGCGATGTATACGCAAGCGGAACAGATTTCCTTTCAAATGTAAGTGCTGCAAAGTATGGCGCAATCATTCTTGATATACTTATGCCTGGTCTGAACGGTCTAGATACTCTTAAGCGGCTTCAGGGACTTCCTGAAAAGCCTGCAATCATAATATATTCTCAGGCAGTTCAGAAAGAGCTTGTCGTGCAGTGTCTGGCTCTAGGTGCAAAGCAGTATCTTGTAAAGCCGCAGAAACCGGATGTAATCGTAAAGAAAGTGGAAGAACTTTTAAATGCTGCACAGTGGTAAAAGCGAAGGAGCTGTAATTTCTACAGAACAGTATGTTGCAAATGCAGTCCATGAAATAAGGACGCCGGTTCAGACCATTATTGGAACGCTGGATTTGCTTTCTGATACAAAACTGAACAAGGAACAGGCAGAATACGTAAGGCAGATCAGATTCGGTTCAGATGTTCTTCTTGCAATCGTTAATGACATCCTTGATTTTTCTAAAATCAAGTCAAACAAGATGAAGCTTGAAAACGTTCCGTATGATGTAAAGACTCTTACGGAAAATGTTGTTCATCTTATAAGTATTGAAGCATTCAATAAAAAAGTAGAAATCGTAACAGACGTAGACTATTCAATTCCGGATCTTGTTCTAGGAGATCCTACGCGCGTCCAGCAGATTTTAATGAACCTGCTAAAAAATGCGGTAAAATTTACGGATCAGGGATACATTCATGCTGAACTTATGCAGAAAGACGGAAAGCTTCTGTTTAAAATAACGGACAGCGGCATCGGCATTCCGAAAGAAAAGCGGGAATGTCTGTTTGAAGCCTATGCTCAGGGAGATGCATCCATTTCCAGAAAATACGGAGGAACCGGCCTTGGGTTACCAATATGCAGGGGACTGGTTCATAACATGAACGGAGAAATCGGGGTGGAGCCGAATCCGTTCGGGGGCTCCTGCTTCTGGTTTACGATTCCTCTGCACGGGGTGTCTGATGATGGGCAGAAGCAGTATGAACTGCCGGTTCCGGCTACAACCAGAATCCTGATTGTTGATGACAGTTCAATGGCTGTAAAGAGCCTTGAACGCCAGCTGAATTCTATCGGACTTCAGTATATTCAGCATTCTACAGACGGTGAGGACGCATATCTTAAGATGACCTATGCCGAAAAAATCGGAAATCCTTTTGATATCGTATTTATAGATATGATTATGCCTGTAATAGAAGGATGGCATCTTGCTTCAAACATAAAGGGAAACCCTAAGCTTGCCAATGCAAAGCTTTATATGCTTGTACCGGAAGGTCAGATGGGTCGTGACGCAAAACTTAAGCTTCTGGACTGGTTTACAGGCTATCTTTACAAGCCGGTAAGAATGGCAAAACTGGATCAGCTGCTTATCTCTACAAACCAGAGCCGTTCTTTCTTTGATATTCTTGAAAAGGCTGATGAAACAAAGCCTGAAGAAGCTGTAAAAAAAGCAGAACAGCAGATTGCTGAAGGAATAAAAGTTCTGGTTGCAGAAGATCACCCGGTAAACAGCAGGATTATCACAGAATTCCTTAAAAAATACGGTGCAACCGTAATAGAAGCAACAAACGGACAGGAAACAGTAGAAATAGTTCGAAAAGATCCTGAAATTAAAATTATTTTCATGGATATACAGATGCCTGTCCTGAGTGGAATCGACGCAACCCGTCAGCTTAGGAAAGAACATTACAACGGAATAATTGTTGCGTGCACGGCAAATAATGATCCGGCAAATTTTTCTGAGTACCAGCGCATCGGCATGAACGACATTCTTATAAAGCCGTTTAAGCGTGATGGTGTAAAGACAATTCTGGAAAAATGGAATTCCGTCATAAATCTTCCGTTTGCAACGGAAATTACTTCTCTTGATTCAGACATGATCCTTAATGAAGAACTCTGGGATATGGAAGATTTTGAAGACACAATCGGAAATGACGTGGATCTTGGCAAGCAGATAATTCTTGATTACATAGACCAGACAAGGCATTTTTTGAATGCGGCTTATGATCTTCTTGATAATAAGGATTTTTCTGAACTTCAGAGAGTTGCGCACACTTTAAAAGGTAGTTCTGCTGCAATTTCTGCAAACCGTCTGGCCGCAATTGCAGCACAGATGAGCAGCGCAACAAAAGAAAAGAGCCCAGAAAAATTTCATACGGCACTGAATAATTTTGAAGAATATTTTGAATTCTTTATTCTGGCAACAAACAAATGGCGTCATATTTTGAATTAGACGGGTGTTTTTTTTGCATGAAAAATATTTTTCTTGTAAGCAGGGTCAGACTGCATTATTATAAAATGTGATAAGGAGATTTTAATGAAAACTGCTGTAGTATTTTTAGCGGATGGTTTTGAGGAAGTGGAAGCTTTAACTCCGGTTGATTACCTGCGTCGTGCAGAAGTAGAAGTAATTACAGTTGCAGTTCCAAGTCCTACAATGAATGATGAATATATTGCAATAAGCTCACATAAAGTTCCTGTCGTAGCAGATATGAATTTCAAGGAATTTAAGGAAGAATTTTCCAGGGAACTTCCGGATTTGGTATTCTGTCCTGGTGGAATGCCGGGCTCATCAAATTTGGGAAACAATCAGGTTGTGCTTGATTTTATAAAGCGCTGTTTTGATGCAGGAAAGTATGTTTCTGCAATCTGTGCGGCTCCTGCTGTGGTTCTTGCAAAGACCGGAATCCTTAAGAATAAAAACTGGACATGCTATCCGGGAATGGAAACCAGCGTAGAAGAATATTGCGGCTCGGCAGAACTTGCAGAAGAAGTAATGCGTGGAAGTACTCATAAACGGGATGTTCCGTTTATTACAGACGGAAACGTAATTACAAGCCGAGGAGCCGGAACAGCTGAACAGTTTGCAATGGAACTTGTAACTCTTCTTGCTGGTCAGGAAAAAGCCGAAAAACTTAAGGCCGCCTGCTGCCAGCGTTAGTGTTTTTGTAGCCTTAATTTCAAGTTTTTACCTACTATAAAAAAATAGCTACCGGCCGGTAGCTATTTTTTTATTCAATTGTATTAACTTAGAATTATGGCTGACTGTTATTTAACAACAATATCTTTAAGTGCAGGAAGTTTTTCTATGTCTTTCTGCAATGCTGCTTCGCGGGCCTTGTTTACATAATCCTTTGACTGGAAGCTGTATGTAAAGTTTGTATGAACGTCATAAGTTCCCTTCATAAGGGCAAATGCGTCTTCTGTCATTACAAGTTCTTCATCAGTTGGAATTACATAAATCTTTGTTTTTGAATCGTCTGCGCTGATTATTGTTTCGCCGTTAGAAGTGTTTGAAAGCTCGTTCTTTTTTGGATCAAGTTTGATGCCCATAACTTCAAGACCTTCTGTTGCAAGTGCGCGGATTTTTGGAGAGTGTTCACCAACACCAGCTGTAAAGATTACTGCATCAACCTTTCCAAGTGCGGCTACGTAAGAACCGATTGTTTTCTTGATGCGGTATCCTTCCATTTCCTGGCCGAGCTTGCAGAGCGGATCGCCTTCTTCTGCGCCTTTCTGAATGTCGCGGCGGTCTGTGTATTTACCGGTAATTCCAAGAAGACCAGACTTTTTGTTAAGTGCGCGGTCCATTTCGTCTGCGCTCATGCCTGTTTTTCTCATGATGTAGAATGGAAGTGCCGGATCAAGGTCGCCGGAACGTGTTCCCATTACAAGTCCTTCAAGCGGAGTGATACCCATTGTTGTATCGTAGCATACGCCGTTCTTTACGGCACAGCATGAAGCTCCGTTACCGATATGACAGATGATAAGGTTTGTATCTTTTGGATCCTTGCGCAAAAGGGCAGCGGCACGTTTTGCTGTGTAAAGGAAAGATGTTCCGTGGAAACCGTATTTGCGTGCAGCATATTTTGTATACCATTCGCGCGGAATTGCGTACATAAATGAGCTTTCCGGCATTGTCTGGTGCCATGCAGTATCCATAACTGCTGCATGAGGTACGTTTGGAAGAACCTTCTGTGCCGCTTCAATACCCATGATGTTTGCCGGCATGTGGAGCGGACCAAGGTCAATTACAGAGCGGAATGTATCCAGAACTTCCGGAGTAACAAGAACAGACTTTGTAAATTTGTCTCCGCCATGAAGTACGCGGTGACCGACAGCGCCAATAACGCTCATGTCTGTGATTACACCTACATCTTTATCTGTAATTTCCTTAAGGATGAGTTCAATTGCTTCTTTGTGAGTAGGGCACGGACTTTCAAATTCTGTCTTGTTGCCTTTCGCCTTGTGCGTAATGCATGAGCCGGCTTCGCCAATTCTTTCTACAACACCGCTGGCAAGAACAGCTTTGTTGTCCCAATCATAAACCTGATACTTTGCAGAAGAAGATCCGCAGTTAAGTGTAAGAATAACCATATCCTTTATCCTTTAAAATATTGGTATATTTGGCAATTTTCAAAATATCTACAGATCTGAAAACTGTCTGACAGCACATAAACATGTGCCCTTAAGTTCCGTTACATCTGGCTTGCAAATGAATCCCGGCTCTGCTTGTCGCGGTTAAGAGCCGTAACAAACTGAATGAAGTGGTCTTCAAGTGTTTTATGAGGTCCAGGAAGCTTCATGCGTTCCCTTGCGCGGGCGTTATCGCGCCGGATTGTATACATTGAATAGAAGTCGCGGTAGTCAAGTCCGGCATCCGCCTTTACGTGTTCCTGAAGGAATGAAGAAACTTCATCGCGGTTGATTGCAGGAATTCCCTTTTCTCTGAGCTTTGCTTTAAGGAATTCAATCTGTTCGTAAGAAATTCCAAAAAGAAACTCTTCCATTGCCTGCTTTACGTCAGGGATTTCAAGGTTGTTCTTGATGAACATAATCCACTGTTCATCAAGCTGCATAGACATCATTATAAGCTCGCTTGTTCCCATCATTGTTCCGAATGCAGGAGCAAGTTTTCTGCGGGCTTCCCAAACAGTCTGAAGAACCGGCGCAATGGATTCAACTGTCTGGTCATTTCTGTGTTCCCATATAAGAAGAAGTGAAAGTGCCCAATTGCGGCGGAATTCCATAGGCTGGCTTGCGTCGTTTATAAGGTTCAGGTAGACGTCTTCTGCCATAAGTGAAAACATCATTGTGATTGTTTCCAGCTGAAGCGCCTTTGTAAGTTCTACAGGAGCCTGTATTGTTATGCTGATTTTAGCAAGAGAAGAAAAAGTGTGAATTTTAGAAACCATAAAGGCTTTTCCTAAAGTTGCTTTTGAAGGCAACTGAAGTGTAGAATCACCTTTTTCCTGGTGCTTGATAAGTGAGTCAATTAAAAGCTGCGGAGTGCGGGTTCCGCCAGGTAAGTCCCCGCGTTCAAGTAAAGACGGGAATCTTGCAATTGCAGAGGCAAGCTGGCGCAGATCTTTCATTCGGGTTTCTATGATTTCTGCTTTTGCAGGAGCCTGCTCTTTAATTAAAGGAAGAAGTTCAGAGTAAAGTTTTTCTTCCTTTTGAGTAAGGATTATTATACCTTCATTCTTTTGTTCAGGCGCTGTGTTCTCAGTGTCATAAAAGTCACTGATACTTACTTCTTTAAACGACTGATCTAACTTTATATCATTCACAATAACATAATTATACAACACCATAGACATAGTTTTCAATTGATAATTTTGTTTAACTGTGTCTTTTTTTTACCGAAATTTAAAATATGAGAAAATATCTGTTTTTATTTATGATTTTATTCTGTTTTTCTGCGGCTTTTTATGCACAAAGCAGGCTTCTTGTACGTCCGTCGGATCTGCGCCTTGTTCCTGAAACCGGTACGGCTTTTGATGATGTAACTGGGTATCATCTTTATGTAAGGAAACTGCCGGATGTTGAATCCATAATGCTTGTTGAAACGACAAAGGATCCGGCAGGAAAAGAAGATAACTATGCTTACCGTGCAACAGAATTCAATGAAATAAATGGAAACGAAGTACGCTATCTGAACGGAAAGGTTCTGGAATCAGAGTATTCAAAATTCAGCCTTATTGATTCAAGCCCGGAACCAGACGAACAGTTTGGACAAGCTTTTCATATCTATATTCCGTATCAGATGGTATACGGCTATCCGTGGTCAAGGAACGGAACTGTAACAATCGGAAGGGGAACGTTCATAAACATTCGTTCCTTTGAAAAAAAATACGGCGACTATTCGGGCGAATATTATGACAATGCTTACATGTTTGATCTTGGGACGCCAGTAGTCATTCATAAGGAAAAAACAACTCCAATAGAAGTTCCAGAAGAAATCCCAGAACCTGAACAGCAGCCTGTTCCTGTCCTGACAGACGACTACAACCCTGTTGCAAGCGAAAAGTTCGGTGAAATTTCTGAATTCCTTACCTATTCAAAAGGACCGGAAACTATTGTTGATGACATTATGTCTGCCCTGGAAGCAATCAATCCAAAAAGAAAGGCAGATGTTGTTTTTGCAATTGATGCAACCGGCAGCATGAAGGATGATATTGAACAACTCAGGCAAGAATGGGTTCCTCGCCTTATAACAGGACTTAAGGAATTTGATGAAATAAGGCTCGGCCTTTTGCTTTACAGGGATTACGGAGACAACTTTAAGTTTAAGGGGCTTCCTGTAAAATTTTTTGACTTTACATATGACATTGATGAATTTGAAGCAAATCTTAACGGTTTTGTCATAAAGGGAACAGAAGGTGGAGATATTCCGGAAGCTGTATACGAAGCAATGTATGCTTCCATGGAATTCTATAAATGGCAGCCTGATGCAGTAAAGAAAATCATTCTGATTGGAGATGCAGAACCGCATCCGCGTCCAAGGGCAAGCGGCAAATATTCAAAGGATTTGATCCTTAAAATGGCAGCCGAAAAAGACATCTCTATAGACGCAATCATTACCCCAGACGATAAGGGAAAGCGCGGACGCTAGAGCTAGTTGCCGGATTTTTCTGGATCCGGCTTGTATTTGTCCGGAATGCGGTCAAGACCGATCTGGGCAAGCTTGCTGTAGGAAGAAGGCAAAACCCCGTATTCAGCATCGCGGTAAAGTTCTTTAAGTTCAATGAATTTGGCAACAGCCTCGCTGTATTTTTTCTGCTTAAGGTAAAGGTGGCCCAGTTCATATGTAGCTTCTACATAGACAGTTGAATTCATGCCGAAGCGCTGGATTGCTGCCGTATAGTATGCTTCTGCAGCCCTGTAGTTTGGAATCTCAAGGGAATCCTGACCCATTTGAATCAGCTGAGTATAAGTTGCATCTGATGGAATTTCTGGAACAGAATTACACGAAGTCAGTGCAAGTAAAAATGTCATTGTCAGTAAAGTAATTTGCTTTTTCATAGTAATAATTCTACATATAAAACACTAAAAATTCTAGTAAAGTTACTTTTTGTGCAAAGTTTTTTCTTGCACCGATAATCACCACAAATTATAATGGATAACAGTGCTTTAAATTTATTTATATAAATAAGTGAGGAAATAAAGAAATGAAAAAATCTGTGATGGTTTCTGTAGCAGCAATGGCAGCCGCTCTGCTTATGTCTGGCTGTACAAAAAAAACAAACGGTACAGAAAATGCTAAAAAAATCAAAATTGGTGTAATTCAGCTTGTTGAACATTCTGCCCTGGACGCAAACTATAAAGGATTTGTAGACGGTCTTGCAGAAGCTGGATACGTAGACGGACAGAATATTTCCATTGATTATCACAATGCTCAGGGTGAGCAGGTAAACTGTGTAACGATTGCAGAAAAACTTGTTAATGACCGCGATGACCTTATTTTTGCTATTGCAACTCCTGCAGCTCAGGCTGTTGCAAACATTACAAAGAATATTCCTATTGTAATTTCTTCTGTAACAGACCCGGAATCTGCAAAGCTTGTACTTAAAAACACAGCTCCTGGAACAAACGTAACCGGAACTTCTGACCTTACACCATGTGAAGCTCAGATGGATCTGCTTAAAAAACTTGTCCCAAATGCAGTAAAAGTCGGAATGCTTTACTGCTCAAGCGAACAGAACTCGCACTTTCAGATTGCTCTTGCTAAGGCTGCCTGCGATAAGCTTGGCCTTAAATATGTAGACGGAACAGTTTCAAACTCAAACGAAATCCAGCAGGTTGTAACAAGCCTTTGCGGAAAAGTAGATGCAATTTATTCTCCTACAGACAATATGATTGCTGCCGGAATGGCTACAGTTGCACAGGTTGCAAACGAAAAGGGAATTCCTACAATCTGTGGTGAAGAAGGAATGGTTGTTGCAGGTGGACTTGCTACATACGGAATTAACTATTACGAACTTGGAAAACAGACAGCTGCAATGGCTGTAGAAATTCTTCGCGACGGAAAAAAGCCTGCTGAAATGCCTATTCAGTATCTTCAGAAGTGTGACCTTTCTATCAACGAAGCAACAGCAAAAGCTCTTGGAATTACTATTCCGGAAAATCTGTAGGTTCAGGAGCACAGAATGCCTATATTATTTGCAATGGAAGGAGCCGTCGCTCAGGGAGTTCTCTGGGGACTTATGACTCTGGGAGTTTATCTTACATTTAGAATCCTTAATATGGCAGACATGACGGTAGACGGAAGTTTTGCTGCCGGCGGTGCCGTAACTGCTCTCCTTATTGTAAAGGGAATGAATCCTGTTCTTACGCTGCTTTTTGTATTTATTGCAGGAACATTATGCGGACTTGCAACAGGATTTATGAATACAAAGTTGAAGATAAACATTCTTCTTGCAAGTATTCTTTCTCAGATTGCGCTTTATTCTATAAACATAAGGATTATGGGAAAGGCTAATACACCTTTGCTTGGAAGCGATACCATGATGAGTATGTTACGCAACGCAACAGGCGGAAACCTTTCTACAACAAATGTTTCCCTGATAATCGGAGTAATAGTGATTGCCGTTATCATAGGGCTTATGTACTGGTTCTTCGGTACAGAGATAGGAAGCGCAATACGGGCTACTGGAAGTAACGAGCACATGGTTCGTGCCATGGGCGTTAATACAGATACAATGAAAATCCTTGGACTTATGATTTCTAACGGTATGGTTGCATTAAGCGGTGCTCTGGTTGCCCAGAGCCAGGGCTATGCCGATGTAGGAATGGGTACAGGAACAATCGTTATTGGACTTGCAAGCATTATCATTGGCGAAGTGATTTTCGGATCTCATTTTGGATTCTGGTGGGTTCTTCTTAGTGCAGTGTTCGGGTCTGTCATTTATAGGATTGTAATTGCAGTTGTCCTTCAGCTTGGATTAAAATCAACAGACCTTAAGCTTTTGACAGCGCTTATTGTTGCAATTGCCCTTAGCGTTCCTGTTGCCAAGAAAAGAATTGATAGAAGAAGGCGCAGTCTTCCTGGAATGAATGTTGAAGAAGAAGAAAATACCCGTCATGTGATTGTAAAAAAGCATGCGGATGAGGAAAAGTAAGGAAGATATTATGCTGAAACTGTTTAACATAACAAAGACCTTTAATCCTGGAACAATAACAGAAAAAAAAGCCATCCGTGGTGTAGACCTTGAAATTGAAGACGGTGATTTTATAACTGTAATCGGTGGAAACGGCGCCGGAAAATCGACCCTGCTTAATATAATTGCGGGCGTTCATTATACAGATACAGGTTCAATCGTTCTGGACGGCGTAGACCTTACAGGCAGGCCTGAATATGAGCGTGCAAAATATCTGGGACGTGTTTTTCAGGATCCTATGATGGGAACTGCCGCAAATATGTCTATAGAAGAAAATCTTGCCATGGCAATGCGCCGCGGAAAGCATAGGGGCTTAAGCTGGTACATTCAGCCGGCAGAAAAAAAAGTATATCAGGAAAAGCTTGCACTTCTTGATCTTGGCCTTGAAAAACGCATGAATGCAAAGGTCGGGCTTCTTTCCGGCGGACAGAGGCAGGCGCTAACTCTGCTTATGAGTACGCTTCAGAAACCAAAGCTTCTTCTTCTTGATGAACATACAGCTGCTCTTGACCCGAAAACTGCCAGAAAAGTTCTTGAACTTACTGAAGAATTTATAAAGCGCGACAGGCTTACTGCATTTATGGTAACTCATAATATGAAGGATGCCATCCGTTACGGAAACCGCCTTATAATGATGATGGACGGTAAAGTTGTTTACGATGTTCGCGGCGAAGAAAAGTCTAAGCTGACTGTTGAAGACCTGCTTGCAAAATTCAGTGTTGCCGGCGAAGTAAACGATAAAATGGTTTTAAGCTGATTCTTTAATGATTAGTCTGTAATAAAAAACTCGCTGCATTTACGCGGCGAGTTTTTTTGTGTGCAGGAAAATTTTATTCTTCCAGCTCAAGTTCTTCAAGTTCCTGTTCTACCTTTTGTTCAGGCGCTTCAGAATCTTTCCTCTTCAGTACGATTACTGTAAGGTCGTCATCGCGCGAGTTTTCTCCGCAGAATTTATCCAGAGTTTCCTTAAGTATTTTTACAAGTTCGTCCGCAGACCTGTGACTGTTTGCCATGATAATCTGCTCAATGCGTTCGCGGCCAAACTGTTCGTGCAGGTCATTTGTGGATTCGTTAAGTCCGTCTGTAAAGCATACAAGAATGTCGTCTTTGTGCATCCTGAACTGAATTACTGGGAACGAAACAAGCATTCCCTGCATACCTATTGCGCCGCAGTGCTGCTGGTTGCTTTCCGGGTGCAGGATATTTATTGTCCTGTCAGCAGCCGAAAACAGATACGGGTAAGGGTGGCCCGCATTACCAAGTTCTACAAGGCAGGAATCATCTTTGTCAAAGCTTCCAAAGCGGCACAGAATACCGGTAAGGTAATTTTCAATATTTCCCTTTTCCCTGTTGATTGAGTCGTTGATGTCCATAAGCATTTCGCTTATTTCTTCGTGGTCGCGGAACCCCTTCTGGAAAGTGCGCGAAATGATGTTTTTAGAAAGCATTGTAATAAGGCTGGCAGAAATACCGTGTCCCGAAACGTCAAACAGTGCAACGCCGTTAAGGATGTTACGGAATGTGTAGTAGTCATAAAGATCGCCTGAAACCTTTGTTAAAGGTTCGTAGCAGATTGAAATATCCCAGCCCTTAAAGGAAGCCTTTGGCGGCGGAAAGAATTTTTTCTGCACGATTGAAGCCATTTCAAGGTCAGTTTCTGCGCGTATGCGATCACTTTCAAGCTTGCCGTTAAGAAGCGAAAGCTCGTAGTTTGCGTCCTGCAATTCCTTTGTACGGTCGTTTACCTCTTCCTGAAGGTGAGTAGACAGCTGTTTATTTCTTTTATAGGTTCTTGCAAATCTTATGGAAAGGATAAGCAGGAATGCAATAATAGAAAGCTGCCATCCGAAAATTGTAATGAACGGCCAAGGTTCCGTGTTATCCATAACGCGGAGTATAAGGTCAATAAGAATACTGATAATTACAGGACTGAATCCTGCCAGCTGAATAAGGGCAATGCGTCTTCTTGATGAGTCAAACAGATTTCTTATAAAAGTTACAAGTCCAAAAGACAGATGGAAAAGACAGAGTATGAGCATATACACAGTAATGTGCATGAGAGTGTCGTAGTCCGGCATAAGAAGCGTAACGATTATCTGAAATAATAGTACGGAAACACGTAAAATCTGAACTGAGAGACGGTATTTTATGTGTTCAAAACTTTTAATAAAACTTGTAATAAGGAAGAATACACAGTAAATCGGAATACAGAGCGTAAGTTTCATGAATGTAACATAAGGAATTACCGAATTTGTGTAGAACGGAAGTTCCGTTGCAAAGAACGGCATGATAAAAAATATAGAACAGAAATTCAGTCCGGAATAGTCAAGGTTGTCCCGGTAGTCCCTGATACTGCCTTTTAAAGCAATAAAGAGAAGCAGGAAGAGCAGGGATGTAAAGAAAGGGAATCCTTCCAAAAGCATGTAAATTTTTGAGTGCCAGAAATTTATGCGTTCGTAGGCTGCGTATGCATAGCGAGAAGGTTGAATGAACGAGTGGCTGGAAACGGCACTCTGTCCGTTTGTGTAAATTTTTATGAGGATAGTATTAGGACCGCCTGTCTGATCCAAAATATTTATAGGGAAGTTAAAAAAGTGACATTTGTAAAGCGTACTCTGTTCATTTGGAGGAAATGCACCGAACATGGAGATAAAGTTTCCGTTGCACCAGAGCATTTCTGAAAAACGAAGGTATGGAATTACAAGACCAAGCGGCTGATTGCGGAATTCCGGAGGAATGGAAAATTCTGCTTTTATCCAGACATAGTTAGGCTCTCGTCCGACTGTTTTTTCAAGATTGCGGGTAGATTTATCTTCCAGTTTTTTAAAATCGCGTGCATGAATCATGGCGTCGCGAGGGGTACTTTCTGCTGTGGAAACCCAGTAATAAAAACTATCGCTCAAATCGATTTTTTGTGTTAATTGCTCACGGCAGGAACTCAGCATTAAGAGTGCCAGAAGCGTTATCGCAGAGAAAAAAAGACTCTTCCTGAAATTTAAAATTAACACATAATATTATATATTTAAATTTTGCAGAACGCAAATTTTTTGTGTGGTTGGGAAACGCATTAAATAAAAGTTATCAAAAATCTGCTCACAGTCGCGAAGATGAATGAAAAATCGCCCGCTAGCGGGCTAGACGCTGATTGTGTCAAAGGAACTTATTATATGCCGCTTCGCGGCATCCACAATCAGAGCCTTTTTTCATTCATCTTCGCTCCTTCGCGCAAGTTTATTAAAAAATTATAATGCATTTGCCCTAATTTCCGGCTGCACAGCAGATACAAATTGCGCTATTATAAGTGCATGAATCATTCAATGCAGAACACGACCCTGATTTATATTGAAAAAGATGGCTGCTATCTTATGCTTCACCGTACAAAAAAGGAAAACGACTACAACAAGGATAAATGGATTGGAATCGGGGGAAAGTTTGAAGAAACAGAATCCCCGGAGGAATGCATTGTCCGCGAAGTCCGCGAAGAAACGGGGCTTACCCTTACCGGCATGGAATACCGCGGTCTTGTGACTTTTGTATGTGATGGAAATTTTACTGAATACATGCACATTTTCTGGAGCGATTCCTTTGCCGGTAAACTGACTGAATGTTCAGAAGGCGACCTTGAGTGGGTTGAAAAATTCCGAATGAATGATCTTCCGCACTGGAAAGGCGATGAAATTTTCCTGAACCTTCTGGATTTACGTGTTCCGTTCTTTTCCCTTAAACTGGTATATGAAGCAGGGGTGCTATTAAAGGCGGTTTTGAACGGGCGTGCACTGGAGCTGTAATCTGCGTTTTTCTGTCTCATTTTGTTGTGTGAAAAAAATCTAAAATATAAAAACTCAATAAAACTAAAACCGTACGAACTGAACGTATGTTCCCAGATCAGGAAGTTGCCTGCCGTTCTGTAATTATCGAAATGCATTTAAAAAAACAAAATTTATTGAGAACCTTTTTCAACAAATAGAATACGTATGTAAATTGTTTCTTTATTTAGTTAGCATATACTAACTAAATAACAAGAGGAATAATATGCATAAATTAGTATTAATTCGCCACGGCGAAAGTGAATGGAACAAGCTTAATCTTTTTACTGGATGGATGGACGTAGAACTTAGCGAAAAAGGTGTTGAAGAAGCAAAAGCTGCCGGCCAGCTCCTTAAAAAAGAAGGCTATGATTTTGACATCTGTTACACTTCTTATCTTAAGCGTGCAATTCACACTTTAAATGGAGTTTTACGCGAAATGGACCGAGAATGGCTTCCGGTTGTAAAAACCTGGAAATTAAACGAACGCCATTACGGTGATCTTCAGGGAAAAAACAAATCAGAGGCCGCTGAAAAATTTGGCGAAGATCAGGTAAAAATCTGGCGTCGTTCATTCGATGTAAAACCTCCTGTACTTGCAGATGACGATGAACGCAGTGCAAAAAAACAGGCAATGTACCGCGATGTAGATTCATCATTTTTGCCACAGAATGAAAGTTTGGAAACAACAATTGCCCGTGTAGTTCCATATTTCCTTGAAGAAATCAAACCTCAGATGAAAGCTGGAAAACGCGTAGTAATCGCAGCGCACGGAAACAGCCTCCGTGCCCTTGTTTACTATTTGGACAAAATGACTCCGGAAGCAATTCTTGGTGTAAACATTCCTACCGCAACTCCATTAGTATATGAGTTTGACGACAACTTTAACGTAATCAAGCAGTATTATCTTGGAGACCAGGATGCAATTGCTGCAAAAATGAACGCCGTTGCAAATCAGGGTAAGGCAAAGTAAGTTTTTTAAGGATAATGCTTGTACACTCATTGTATCTCCACTTTAAACATTCTCCTATAAGTGATACTATTTCTCGATAATTTTTGTGTATTTTTATACGAGGTTTAAAATGGCAGATACAATGCACGCATTGGAAAAAAATCCTAACTGGAAAGGACGCCGTGGTCCGGTTGTCCTTGTAATTATGGACGGTGTTGGATACGGTAAATATGAAGAAGGTGATGCTGTAAAGGCATCTAAAATGAAGTATCTGGACTGGTTTACAAAGAACTGTCCACATACACAGCTTAAGGCTCACGGAACTGCCGTTGGTCTCCCAAGCGATGACGATATGGGTAACTCTGAAGTTGGTCACAACGCTATCGGTTGTGGTCGTGTTTTTGCTCAGGGTGCTAAGCTTGTTGGTGAATCAATTAAATCCGGCACAATGTTTGAAGGTGCTACATGGAAGAAGCTTGTAAAGAATGTTCAGGACAAAAACTCTACATTCCACCTTATGGGGCTTGTTTCTGACGGTAATGTTCACTCACACATTGACCACCTTAAGGCTATGATCACTCAGGCTCACAAGGAAGGCGTAAAACGCTTGCGCGTACATGCTCTTTTGGACGGCCGTGATGTTCCTCCTACATCTGCCCTTGAATATTTTGAACCACTTGAAAAATTCCTTGCTGAATTTACAGACGTTGATTACCAGATTGCTTCTGGTGGTGGACGAATGTACATCACTATGGACCGCTACGGTGCTGACTGGTCTATGGTAGAACGGGGCTGGCACGCACATGTTCTTGCAGACGGACGTCAGTTTGCATCTGCTACAGAAGCAATCAATACATACCGCAAAGAAAACTCAGGTCTTCTTGACCAGGATATGCACGAATTTGTTGTTGCAAAAGACGGAAAGCCTGTTGGACCAATCGTTGACGGCGACAGCGTAATCTTCTTTAACTTCCGCGGTGACCGTTCTCTTGAAATCACAGCTGCTTTTGAAGAAGACAATTTCCCGCACTTTGACCGCGTACGCCGCCCTGCAGTTGAATATGCCGGCATGATGGAATACGACGGAGACAACCACAAACCAGCTCAGTTCCTTGTAAACCCACCAAGCATCGACCGCACAATGGGTGAATATCTTACAAAGACTGGCGTTCACCTTATGGCTATTTCTGAAACACAGAAGTACGGACACGTTACATACTTCTTCAACGGTAACCGCCCTGGTGAATTTGACAAGAATCTTGAAACATACGTAGAAATCCCATCTGATGTTGTTCCATTTGAACAGCGTCCATGGATGAAGTGTGCTGAAATTACTGACAAGGTAATCGAAGCAATTGAATCTGGAAAATACGACCACATCCGCTTGAACTATCCAAACGGAGACATGGTTGGACACACAGGTGTATTCAATGCTGTAGTATGTTCTATGGAAGGAATGGACCTTCAGCTTGGCCGTCTTAAGGTAGCAATCGAAAAAGCAGGGGGTATCCTCTGTCTTACAGCTGACCACGGAAACAGCGATGACATGTACGAACACAAGAAGGACGGTTCAGTTGCAATGGATGCTAACGGCGAACCAAAGCCAAAGACAAGCCACAGTTTGAACCCAGTTCCAGGTATCATTTACGACCCTGAATACAAGGGCGAATACGACAACACAAAGCTCAACAGCGGTCTCGGTATTTCTTCTTGGCCTGCAACTTTGATGAATTTGATGGGATATAAAGAACCAACTGATTACGATAAATCAATGTTGATTTGGAAATAGGATGTGCGAGTTTCGGCTTGTCCGAAACTCGGTAAGCAAGACGCGCAGCGACTTGCGACCAACTTTGATGAATCTTATGGGCTACAAAGAACCAACTGACTACGATAAGTCAATGTTAATTTGGAAATAGCCTGTGCAAGTTTGCCGAAAAGGCAAACTTGGTAAGCACGCGTTAGCATGCGACTTGATTTGGAAAAAAAAACAGCGCGTAGATGCGACTGAATGAAGCGGTGGATTGACATGCTCAATCACCGCTTTTTTTTAGCTTTTTTTACAAAGTAAAAATGCGTGATAAAAAGATGCTTTTTTCGGCATCTTTTTTTTATCTTTTGTATATTTCTAAATATGTTTGAATTGAAAATTTTGTACAAATCTGTTAAATTAATTTTGAAAACTAATTGAAGAACGAGAAGCGTATGTCTAGTAATGAAAATATAATTTCAGGATTTGATGACAGTCACGACAAGAATCTAAGGCTGATTCTTGATGTGATTCAGACAGTGCCTCGATGCATTTCTGTATATGTCACAGGCAGTATAGATAACTATAACTCAACTTTCTTTCAGGAAAAAATGTCTAAGATTCTTGAAGCTGGTTTTGTTAATGTTGTATTAAAATGTTCTTCTCTTGATTACGTTTCTTCAACAGGAATCGGTGTATTTGCTACGTTCTTCTCTAAATTCAAGGATTTGGGCGGAAATCTTGTTTTTATGGATCTTCAGCCTAAGGTAGAAGAACTTTTTCAGCTTCTTGGTTTTTCTCACTTCTTTCATATTGCCACATCAATGGATGAAGCAATTGCTTTCTTTATGAATAAGGAATCTGTAGAAGTTGCGGTTTTTCCGCGTTCAATAAAGTGTCCTATCTGCAACGTTCATTTAAAGGCAAGTCATTCGGGTAAATTCCGGTGCCCAAGCTGCAAGGCTATAATCAATGTTGATGAAAAGGGTATTGTAACAATATAATCTGAGAAGGCGGCTGAAAAACCGCCTTTTTTTATTTGCAGGCAAGCAGAAGGTACTGCGGAATTACTACAATCGCAAAGAAAATAAGGCTTATAATCTGAAAGACTTTTATGAACTCTATTCCCTTTCCTGGATATTCTTTAAGGTAAAGCCTTAAGTTTATTACGCTTGCGAGGCTTCCGATTATTGAACAGAGACCGGCACTGTCCAGTCCGTAAAGAAGTGCCGTAAGGTTTGTGCTGAACGGCCATAAAACTATGCTGGCAGGAACGTTTGAAATAACCTGGCTTAATGCAATGCTCCAGAAATATTCGTGTCCGGCAACGCTCTTTTTAAGGAAGTCAGAAATTACCGGGTTCTTGCAGATTGAAGCAGAGAAAATAAAGAAACACAAGAAAGTAAGGAGAAGCACGTAATCTGTCTGAACAAGAACCTTACGGTCAAAAACAAGCAGCGCAATAAGTACAAGAACTGTAATGTACGGCCAGAAACGGGTTCTTGTTATAATGGTAAGGATTACTGCGGTAAAAAGAATTCCGTAAAGTATGCGGACAGGCCTGCGTTTCGGGTCCATCTCCGGAAATTCTGTCTGAGTTGTTATTCCTGTTGATTCCTTAAGGTCTTTTCTGAAAAGAAACAGAATGAACATGTATAGAAGGATTGCGCTGAAGCCCCACAGCGGAAGCATCCGCAGTACGAAACTGGCTACGGAAACGCCACTCTGGGTAAAAAGGAATAGGTTTTGCGGGCTTCCAAACGGCATAAGCAGGGAACCGCGGATTGCAGCAATGTTTTCCATTGTCAGGACTGGAAGAATGTATTTTTCTTTTCCGCCGGCCTTGAAAAGAATTATTGTAAGCGGAACGAATATTATAAGTGAAACATCGTTTGTTACGAACATTGAAGAAAAGAATACGGAACCGATAAAAAATACGGTAAGGTTCTTTATGCGGCTGATTGTTCCGGTTTTTTTTAATACCGGAACAAAAATGTTTTCTTTCTTAAAACCTTCCAGAACAGAAAGCAGCATGAAAAGGGTTGCAAGGGTTTTCCAGTTTATGGCGGTTAAAAGTTCCCTGTCTGGCGGAGTAATAAAAAGTGAAATTATTGCCGCAGCAAGGGAAACGCTGAGCATAAGGTCTTTCTTAAAAAGTTCTTTGATTCTGTTCATAGGCAGTTATTATAATGATAATTCAGTTACTCGTTCAATTCCTGCTTCTTCCAGCATTGCAATGGAATCTGTAACAGCCTTGTCCCATATTAAATCCGGGGAATGAGCGTCAGAGCCGACAATTGCTTTAAGGCCGGCCTCCTTTACTTTCTGCCAGAAGCGTCTGTGCGGGTACTGGAAGCGTACGCCGTCCGGGTATTCCTTAATGCCGCGGCGGAGGCCGTTTGCGTTGAATTCAAGGAGTACGCCGGTAGAGGCTGCTCCTTCGATTATGATGTCGGTGGCCTTTTCATAATCCGAGTTCCAGCCCCATGCTTCGTTTATGCAGAAAATGTCCGGATGTGCAAGAATCTTAAAGTATCCTGTGTGCATTGCGTTCCGGCAGGCGAGTGCGTAATCTATGGCAAGAGAACTTTTCTTTATGCTTGTTATATTGTGAAGCTCATTGTTTCTGTCCCTGAAAAAATGTTCGCCGCATAAAAGATAGTCCATCTTTTTTACGTTCAGAAGATATTCGTAGTAATTTTGGTTCTTTGTGTATTCGGGAAGAAATTCAATCTCAAGTGAATTAAAGATTTTTATTCTGTCTGAAAATGCCTGTTTTGCCTGAAGGACTTCTTTGCAGTATGTGTCCAGTTCGCTGTACTGCATTCTGTAACCGTAATCCCTGTCAGAAAAAGGCGCATGATCAGAAAATCCCAGCTTATATAGTCCGTTTTTTACGGCAGATTCCGCATAGTCAAAAGGCAATCCGTCTGCATGTCCGCAGTGTGATGTATGAGTGTGATAATTTGCTTTTACAGGTTCATTCATAAAAAATCCTTCTGTTCTATTAAATCACTTTTTGTTATAAAATTAAACCGTGAAAGATGATGTTTACATTGTTCTGAATAAACCGTCCGGTTACGTCTGTTCAACTGTAAGTGACAGAAGTTCCGTCGTTTTTGATTTGATTGATAAAAGCCTGCTTGAAGAGTGCCGCTCAAAAAAGAAAAACCTTCATACAGTCGGAAGGTTGGACAAGGAGACAGAAGGACTTCTCCTGCTTACAACGGACGGAATGTTTTCTCATAATCTTACGGTTCCGGAGCATTCAATAAGGAAGGTCTATTCCGTAATTTTAAGGGATTCTGTTACGGAAGAAGGGCAGGAGCTTTACAGAAAAGCTTTTTCAGAGGGTGTAATGCTTCCGGCTGATAAAAAGTTTCCGGAACAGCAGGCCCGGTCAGCATTAATCGAATGGAAGGAACCGGACTGTGCAGAAATTACAGTGACGGAAGGAAAATTTCATCAGGTAAGGCGCATGTTCATGGCAATGGGAAACGAGGTCGTAAGGTTAAAGCGTGTGTGCATAGGTTCCTTAAGCTTAGATGATTCGCTTGAACCTGGAAAATATCGCAGCCTTACAGTGGAAGAAATTAAATCACTTGAATGCTGACATCATTTTTTTGATGAATCCATTGTGAAGGTTCATGAATTGTGATAAATTCGTGCATATAATTCATTTTCTAATCACATTTTAGAAAATTCTTGAATTGGGGGACACTAGTGAAAGTTGCAATTTTCTTTGGCTCAAAATCTGACACAGAAAAGATGAGCAAGGCTGCTGAAGTTCTTAAGGAATTCGGCGTTGAATACAAGGCTTTTATTATTTCTGCACACCGTGCGGGAGAGCTTTTGCACAAAACTGTAAAACAGTGCGAAGAAGATGGTTTTGAAGTTATTATTGCCGGCGCAGGACTTGCCGCTGCCCTTCCTGGTGTTATAGCTGGAATTACAACTCTTCCTGTTATCGGCGTTCCTCTTGAATGTATTTCAGGTTCATCAAACGGTCTCGGCGGAATGGATGCACTTCTTTCTATTGTACAGATGCCGCCGCAGATTCCGGTTGCAACAGTTGGAATTGGAAACGCAAAGAATGCTGCATATCTTGCAGTACAGATTCTTTCTATTAAATATCCTGAACTTAAGGGCAAGCTGACTGCTTTCCGCAAAAAGCTTGCTGATGATGCTGCAGCCGGCGTTGCTGCGGGAGTAACATTATAAATGGCAGATGACAGTTTAACATATTCAGAATCAGAAGATAAGCTTCATGACGAATGCGGTGTAGTTGGTGTTTTTTTGAATCCTGCAGATGAAAAATCAAAGGATTCTCCTATGAATGCTGCTACAATGAGTTATTACGGACTGTATTCCCTGCAGCACCGCGGACAGGAAAGTGCCGGAATCTGTGTTTCTGACGGAGAAACCGTTAAGATTCACAAGGCTATGGGACTTGTAAGCGATGTATTTAAGCTGGAACACCTTCAGGATCTTCAGGGACACATTGCAATCGGTCATGTAAGATATGCAACTGCCGGAAGCAAGACTGTAGAAAATGCTCAGCCGATGCTGATTCAGTCAAAACTAGGTGCAGTAGCCGTTGCTCATAACGGTCAGCTTGTAAACTACATCCAGTTGCGCGAAATGTTTGAAGAAACAGGTGCAACTTTTTCTTCATCAAGCGACACAGAAGTTATTGTAAAGCTGATTGCCCGCGGATATAAGAGAGGCGTTGAGCGTGCCCTTACTGATACAATTCAAATGATTAAGGGGTCGTTTGCGCTTTGTGTAATGACAAAGGATGCCTTGATTGGGGCACGCGATCCTAATGGAATCAGACCTTTGTGTCTTGGTCAGGTTGATGGCGGCTGGATTCTTGCAAGTGAGTCATGTGCTATCGATGCAATGAACGGAACCTTTGTGCGCGACATCCGCCCTGGTGAAATTGTAATCATAAACAAGGACGGGGTGCTTTCCTTTAATTTTGGAGAAAAGACTTCAAAGCGCACATGTATCTTTGAATACGTTTATTTTGCACGTCCGGATTCGATCATTGATGAAATTCCTGTTCAGGAAGCACGATATAAGATGGGTGCGCAGCTTGCAAAAGAAAGTCCTGTAGAGGCTGATGTTGTTGTCGGCGTTCCAGATTCAGGTCTTGGTGCTGCGATTGGTTACAGCCGGGAATCTGGCATTCCATATGCAATGGGTGTTGTAAAGAATAAGTACATTGGACGTACATTTATTGCCCCGACACAGAAAGACCGCGAAAACATGGTTTTTGTAAAACTTAACGCCCTTAAAAGTGATTTGAACGGAAAGCGCGTAATCGTAATAGATGATTCGATTGTAAGGGGAACAACCAGCAGAAGGCTTGTTCAGATTTTGCGCCGTGCCGGAGCAAAGGAAGTTCACTTTCGTGTAAGCTCTGCACCTGTAAAATTCCCTTGTCACCTTGGAATTGATACGCCTACAAAAGCTGAATTGATTTCTTCAAATCATGACGTTGAGCAGATCAGAAAGGAAATTGGCGCAGACAGTCTTGCGTTTATTTCTGTAGAAGGAATGTTTGAAGCTTTGCGTTCATGTAATCCGGAACAGTACGGTTTCTGCAAAGGCTGCTTTACCGGTGAATATCCGATGAGCATTCCAAATCAGGAATAGCGGGAGAGAAAGAAACGTCTGTAAAAACATTCTGCGATGCTGCGCGTGAGCGGCAAACTGTATGGTTCCAAGGCATCGCAGCATGTAGCCCTCTAGCGGGCGATTTTGACAGACGTTTATCGACTGTTAGCTATTTTTTTTCACTGCAATTATATTAAACTTGAAATTAAGTCTGTATAATGCTCTTTTACTTTAGCGAATATTCCACCGTTGTTACAACGCGGATATTCTTTCGTTCTTCCAGGCCGATTGCGGCGTCTTCTATGCTGAAAAGGCCCTGGGTTGCTTTCTTAATTTTTCCGACTTTGCTGTGTGAATCGCGGGCAAACTGTTCTGCTGCGGAGCGGGCATTTTCTGTGGCTTCTGCAATCATTTCCGGCTTTATCTGGTTCAGTGCTGTAAATTCATATGTAACCCTTGAATCATAGTTCTGGGCAACGGTTATTCCGTCTGAAGCAAGTTTTAGGGAATCTGCCTGAGCCTGTTTTACTAGCTGTACTTTGGCTGTACGGACAAGAACTGTTATTTTTCCAAGAAAATTATAGGAAATCGAATCATGATCGATGTAAGGATCCAGGGAATAGTCTGTAATTCCCGGTGCCTGAATTGTATAATCATCCTCTGTAAGGGAATGGTTTTTAAGGAATTTTACTGCAAGTTCAGTCTTGTTGATTATGTCATCCTGAAGTTTTGGAAGGCTGTTGTTTCCGACTGTAAATGTGAGCGGCCAGATTGCAAGGTCTGCAGCAACTTCTTTTTCTGCCAGTCCGCGGACTGTTACTGAACGGTCCTGTTTAATGATTCTTGTAAGTCCTGTAGAAATAATAAGTGCGCTTATAATTATTGCGCAGCAAACAGAAATGTTTTTTGAGTCCATTTTTCACCTCTTTTTGTCTGGGATATTCCCCAAGCATGGTTATTTCAGTATACTACATTCATCTATCTTTTAATAGGAGTCCATAGAAATGGCAAGTTACAAAGAATCTGGTGTTGATGTTGAAGAGGGCTACCGCGCTGTAGACAAGTACAAGGAACATGCAAAAAGAACTGCAATTCCTGGCCTTTTGACAGGTCTCGGAAGTTTTGCCGGCATGTTTGAAGTTCCGAAAGGATACAAACACCCTGTAATGGTAAGTGGAACTGACGGTGTAGGTACAAAACTTGACATCGCTTTCCAGATGAAAAAGTATGATACAGTTGGTATTGACTGTGTAGCCATGAGCGTAAACGACATTCTTTGTTGTGGTGTTCAGACTTCATTCTTTCTTGATTACGTAGCTTGTGGAAAACTTGAAGCAGATGTTGCTGCTGATCTTGTAAAAGGTGTTGCCGACGGTTGTGTTCAGACCGGCTGTGCCCTTCTTGGCGGTGAAACTGCTGAAATGCCTGGCTTCTATGATATTGGTAAATATGACCTTGCCGGCTTTGGTGTTGGTGTTGGTGAAAAGAACGATATGGTTACTGGTGAAAACATTGTTGAAGGTGATGTACTTATCGGTCTTTCTTCTACTGGTGTTCATTCAAACGGATTCAGCCTTGTTCGCAAGCTCGTAACAGATCTTAACGAAAAAGTAACTGTAGACGGAAAGGAAATTTCAATCGGCGAACTTCTTCTTACACCGACACGCATTTACGTTAAGCCTGTAATGGAAGTTCTTGCAAAATTCAAAAAATCAATCCATGGTATGGTTCACGTAACTGGCGGCGGATTCTATGAAAATATTCCGCGCATGTATCCAAAAGCAAAGGACGGAAAGAAGCAGTTGATTTCTGTTATCAAGAGATCAAGCTGGGATATCCCTCCGGTATTTGGTGAACTTATCAAGCGCGGTGCAGACCTTAACACAATCTACAATACTTTCAACATGGGTATAGGTTTTGTTCTTGCAGTTAAGGCAAAGGACGCAGATGCAATTCTTGAAATGTTCAACAAGAACGCTTCAAAATATCATCGCGATGACTGTCCTGACATGAAAGCATACCGCATCGGCCGCGTAGTTTATGCCGAAGGCAAAGCCGAAACTCAGGCCGAAAAAGTCCTTTTCGAGGATTAATGAGTAAAATGCGAGCTGGCGCAGCATTTTACGAATGTGTGAATAGAAGCAAAAATGAGCGACCGCTCATTTTTGCAACTTGCTTATGAGAAGAAAGCGAGCAGTGCGGAGCTTTCTTTGAATGTGTTGTATAGAAGACAAAATACGCGCAAGCGTATTTTGTCAACATGGTTAAGAGTAAAACGCGAGCCGGCGCAGCGTTTTATGAACGTGTTGCTTATGAGTGAAACGCAGGTCAGGTAAATGTCCTGCGTTTTTTTTAAGGAAATGAAATTATGAAAAAAATTGCTGTTTTGGTTAGTGGAGGTGGAACAAACCTTCAGGCGTTGATTGATTATGAAAAGGCTCATGCGGACTGTCCGTATAATATTGCGATTGTTATAAGTGATCATAAGGATGCGTTTGCGTTGGAGCGTGCGGCAAAGGCTGGAATTAAGACTGCAATTACAAGTCCGTATGCTGTTATGGGCGCAGATGTTGCTAAGGCTGCAAGCCGCGAAGAAAAACGCATTGCGGTGAGTAACCGTGTTCTTGAACTTTGCAATGAAAACGGCGTTGAAGGAATTGTTCAGGCTGGCTGGCTTACTGTTCTTTCCGGTAAGATTATTGATAAATATGCAGATAAAATCATAAACCTTCATCCTGCTCTTCTGCCTAAGTTTGGTGGTGTGGGAATGTGGGGTCATCATGTTCATGAAGCTGTTCTTGCTGCAGGAGAAAAGGAAAGCGGTTGTACAATTCATCTTGTAAACGGTGAATGTGACGGCGGAAAAATCCTTATTCAGAGAAAGGTTCCTGTCATGCCGGATGATACACCGGACAGTCTTTATGCGCGCATTGCACCGGAAGAACATGAGGCTATGGTTGAAGGAGCTATTATGCTCGTTGATATGCTTGCATAAGGTTTACGCCTGAAGAAAAAAATTATTCCAATCCTAAAGACTTCCAGATTTCGTGAAGTTCGTCGCTGGAAATTACGAAGGTAAGATACATGGAAAGGTCTGGGTAGTCGGCGGAGTCGGGACTGGTGGTTTCGCAAAGCCAGTCGGCTCCGTTCTCTGAAAGTTTTTCTTTTAATGCGGTGTATTGAGCTTCTGTGCAGTCGTGCGAAATTTTAAGGCTGCCCTTTATTCCTGCTACATCGGCGCACAGAAGTCCGTTCATCTTTTGATTTTTAAAGCTTGTGTAAAGGTAGCCGTTGTAGTCCTTGTATGTGTATTTCTGCCAGACCGCCGGTTCTTCTTTTTTTACGGCGTGACATGAAGAAATTATTGCGGCAAAAAAGAGTGCGGACAGAATAATTAAAAATCCAGATTTATTTTGAAGAATCCTGCGGTTAATTCGGTTCATTTATGTTAATCCTGGTATGTAAAAATTTGTAAAATTACAAAAGTGCTGTATAATATTATATCATGGAATCAAGAGAGAATCCTGTTTTTGGTAGAAAGATCTTTTTTTTAAATCCATCACTTAGGATTCAGAATACGATTGTAAACCGGCTCAGACAGGAAGAATACGAAATATATACTATCTCAGATTATAAGGACGGAAAGCCTATCCTTAGCGAGAATGAAACTGCCATCTGTTTTGTAAATATTGACGGTCAGCTTTCATTCAAGCAGTGGTTTAATTTTCTACATTCTTTTCAGAATGATTCTACGCTTAAATCTGTTATTCTTGGGGCTCTCTCTATGGATGCAAAGCCTGCGGATATTGAACAGTTCGTAATGAAGCTCTGTCTTCCGGCTGGGTTTGTAAATTTAAAGGATTCTTCGGTTCTTGTTTATTCTAATATTCAGAAAATTCTTGATTTGAACGGTGCAAAGGGAAGACGTCAGTATGTCCGTCTTGACTGCTACGGGCTGGAACATCTTACTGCCAACTGTTTGCTTAATAACAGGCTTGTTGATTTTGTTCTTGCAGATTTAAGCTCTGTGGGATTTGCGGCCAGATGTCCTAAAAAGTTTGCCGTTCTGTTTAAGAAAGGTTTGCGCTATACCCTTACGCTTCATATTGACAGAAAGGATTATCTTGTAAAGGCTGATGTTTTTGCAATTAAGGAAAACGAAGAAGATTCTACTATTGTATTTATGCTTTCTTTGGAACCAGAATCAAGCATAAGGGATGAAATAAGGAGCTTTGTATTTAAAATGCTTCAGAAGCAGATGGACGCTCTTTTGAATTCTAGTATTAAAGATATGACAAATTATTCTCTGGATTGTTCTGCAGGAAGCAGCAGTAAGCAGCCTGGGGATTATGATACTTATCATGAAATCGGCGACCTTGAACCGCTTTGATAAAACTATTTTTGCTGTAATCTGTATGAGACATAAGTTTTCGGAGTCATTGAGAAACCTTATATTTTGTGATATTCTTTTATCCACATTAATTCAGCGGCGCACACCTGCGTCGTAACGAGGTTTTTTTATGGCAAACACAAAAGATACACATGCGTGTACATTGGACAAAATCATCAGTCTCTGTAAGAGGCGTGGTTTTGTTTACCAGGCATCAGAAATCTACGGAGGACAGGCAGGAGCCTGGGATTACGGTCCTCTTGGAGTAGACTTTAAGCGAAACATTCAGAACGAATGGTGGCACTACATGACTCAGCTTCATGATGATGTTGTTGGTCTGGATTCTGCAATTTTCCAGCACCACACTACATGGAAGGCTTCAGGTCACGTTGATCACTTCTCTGATCCAATGATTGACTGTCTTGAATGTCAGGCACGCCACCGCGCAGATAAATTAATTGAAGACTTTGTAGCCGCTAATCCGGACAAGGCTCCAGGAAAACCGGTTGATACAATGAGCCACGAAGAAATGAAGGCTTACATTGACGCCAACATCAACTGTCCTACTTGTGGAAGCAAGGAACGAAAATACACAGCAGTTCGCGAATTTAACCTTATGTTCAAAACATACCAGGGACCAATCGCAGACGAAAGTCACCTTATCTACCTTCGCCCGGAAACTTGTCAGGGTATTTTTACAGACTTCAAGAACATCGTTCAGTCTAACCGCATGAAAGTTCCTTTTGGTGTTGCTCAGGTTGGTAAATCTTTCCGTAACGAAATCATCTTCAAGAACTTCATTTTCCGCACATGTGAATTTGAACAGATGGAAATGGAATATTTCTGTAAACCAGGAACAGAAGATGAAACTTTTGACCGCTGGAGAAAAGAACGCTGGGCATTCTACCTTAAGTACGGTATCCCAGAAAAACAGCTTAAGTGGCACCACCACGACAAGCTTGCTCACTACGCTAAGGACGCTTACGATATCACATACAATTTCCCAATCGGATTTGAAGAAATCGAAGGTATTCACAGCCGCACAGACTTTGACTTGAGCCAGCACATGCAGTATTCAAAGAAAGACATGAGCTACATGGATCAGGAAGATGGAAACAAAAAGTATGTTCCTTACGTTGTAGAAACTTCTGCCGGATTGAACCGCAACTTCCTTATGTTCCTTTGTGAAGCATACGAAGAAGAAAATGTCGGCACAGACGGAAAAGAAGATTACCGAACTGTTCTTCATCTTGACCCGCGCCTTGCACCTATTACAGTTGCCGTACTTCCATTGATGAAGAAAGACGGTCTTGCAGAAAAGGCAAAGGAAATCCAGCATATCCTTAAGGAAGACTTTGTAACTGACTATGATGTTTCAGGTACTGTAGGTAAGCGTTACCGCCGCCAGGACGAAGTTGGTACTCCATTCTGTGTAACTGTTGACTACGACACAATTACAGAAAAGAAAGAAGACGGTTCTGCAAACGAACTGTTCAATACTGTAACTGTACGTTTCCGCGACAGCATGGAACAGGAACGCGTTTCTTTGGATGACCTTGTATTCTTCATTCAGAAAGCAATCAAGAACTACCAGCCAAAGGTAAGAACTGACAGATAGTTAAAAAATGGGGCGTCCCTTCGACGGTCTCAATCACCGTGAGGGCGCCCTTTTGCTATGGAGTATTTTTTTTCATGGAATATGTACGCTTAGGTAAATCCAATCTGATGATTTCTCGTGTGGCGCTTGGTGCTATGTCACTTTCAAAAGTAGGTGATGATGAACTTGCTGCTACCCTTATAAGAAACGCTTACAATCAGGGAATTAATTTTTTTGATACTTCCAGAACAACTCCTGAATGTGAACGCATTCTTGGTGATTCAATTGGAGACATAAGGGTTTCTGTAATGATTGCGACAAAAACATGTGCGCAGAGTGGTGCAGAAATTCTAAGCGACTGCGAAACCAGCCTTTCTGTGATGCATACAGACAGCATAGATCTTTATCAATATGAATCAGATGGTTTTGTTCCGGAAGAAAAGGGCATTGATGGAATTTATTCTGCATTGAAGAATCTTCGTGATTCTGGAAAAATCAAGAGCATCGGATTTGCAACACAGGATCTTGATGCGGCAGAAAAAGCAGTTAGAAGCGGACTTTATGACACCCTTCAGTTTCCGTTCAGCATGTTGAGCCCGGATGCAACACGTCAGCTTGTAAAACTCTGTGAAGAAAATGATGTTGGATTTATTGCAATGCAGCCTCTATGTGGCGGTGTTGTAGAAAATATTCCGCTTGCATTCGGTTTCCTTCATCAGTATGAAAATGTTGTTCCTTTGTGGGGAGTTCAAAGTCAGGAAGAACTTGATCAGGTTCTTTATTTTAATGAACACCCTCCTGTAATCGATGAAAAATTCCACGAGGATGTTGAAAGAATTCGAATGTTCTTTAATTAATCCTGTTAATTTTTTACGAGAATTCACTTACGTCGACGCTTGAAAATCCGTCGGCATCCTTGGTTTCTTCCTGTTTTGCGTTTTCAAGCGCACGGGTAAGATTCCTGAGTTCAATCTGCTGATCTATATTTTTCTGAACTTCTTCAGATTCTTCCTTAGAAAGAATCTTTATGATCTTGTTTTCCCCTTCATCCGTCTGAACGCTCTTAACGGAGCCGTCTGCTTCTCGTTCTGTGGCAAGCTGAACAATTGGAGTTTTTGGATTGTTTGGAGAAACGTCAGAAACAACACCAATCTTTCCGTTCTGAAGCTGTACAAAGGCTCCGATCGGGTAGAGCGAAAGGCTGAATAGTAGTGCCTTTATTACTGTTGGGTCGTACTGCTGGTTCTGGTTCTTAAGCATTTCTACCATTGCTTCAAATGTGCTTTTTTCTGTCTTGTATTCGCGAGGTGCAGAAATTGCTTCAAATGAGCAGGCAACGGAAATAATCTTTGCATACGGTGAAATCTTGCTGCCCGAAAGATGTCTTGGGTAGCCGAAACCGTTTTCCTTTTCATGATGTTCAAGAACTCCAAGCTGGATGCTGAGCGGAAACTTCAATTCCTTAAGGATATTGAATCCGTATACAGTATGAGAAGCCAGCTGTGATTTTTCTGCCGGAGAGAGCTGTCTGTCTGTCATGTAAAGTTGCGGCGGAATACGGAGCATGCCTATCTCATGAAGGATGCAGGCCATTCCCAGTTCAATCAGTTTAGAAAAAGGAAGATGCAGTTCAAGTCCGATTGTTATTGCAAGAACAGTTGAGCGCATTGAATGAATTACGATAAAGTTTTTGCTTCTGGCTTCTGCAGACGGAGTTACGCGCAGAATATAGCGCTTGTTTTCCTTTATGTAGACGCAGAGTTCCTTTACTGTATCTGCAAGCTCAGTCATGTTGATTTTTCTGTGAGTTGCATAATATGTGTAAACTGAGTTTATATAGTTCAGATATTCGTTGTATACGGCCTGAACGGAATTCATCCTTGAATGTTCTGTGCTTGTGTATTTTGTATTTTTATCGTTCTGAAGTGCCTGCTGAAGAGATGCCTTGGATTCGCTTTCGTCTTTCGGGTTTTCCTGTGAAGAAACAGCAGTTTCCTTTACAGCAGGAGTTTCTTCTTCATCGTTGAATCCTTCTGTGAATCCCCATTCTTTAAGTGCTTTTAGGAGGGTTTCTGAAACGGGTACCTTTGCGGGAAGAATCATGAATGACTTATCAAGCATGAGGTTTGTGTTGAAAGTCATGTCGGTCTGTACTGTTTCAAATCGAACTGTGCCCATTTCTTTACTCCTATAAAAATTCCGCGTTTGCAGTCGTGCAGGGAGGAACGAAATTGCAGTTTTTCTTTATGCAAAACTGCAGTGATAAAAATTACATGGACATAATTTTTATTACACCCCTATCTTATTAATATATCGGTGTTAAATAAAAAAAACTTGAAAAATCTCACACATTTTTCAAGTTTTTAAAGGAGTTCACAATTATTACAGGCGTCTGGATGTCGTTATTCCGCCTGTAGCGTTGCTACATTTTAAATATCGGTGAGTGGCATGCAGACTTTAGCGTTTTATAAAAAAATTTAAGGATTTTTTACAGTGAAATCAGGCTGCTAATTGAAACCGGAGTTATTCCCGGAATTGCAAGTCCTTGCGGTGCAAATGTGTAGGTTTTTACTTCCGGCATTTCTGCAAGGCGGCTTTCGAACCACCATGCAAACATTTTCATGCGCTGATCGGTAAGGACTGGATTTCCCATGTAATCTTTTCCTGTGCAGACATTTCCGCTGAAAAGCATTGGAAGGGATGCTGTTTCAGCCGTGCTTATGCGCTTTGAGCGCGCATGAACGTTTTCTTCAAATGTGCTTCCCCTTGTATGCGTCTGGTTTGCTGGAAAAGACAGATCCAGCCCAGCAACATAGATTTCTGAAGCGCCGCAGTATGCACAGAAATTCCATGCAGAACTTGCTACGGAACCGCCGGCACCTAAGTCACCGAAATCTGTTTTCTGGTAATCCTTTGCCATTGGCACCTGCGAGTTGCACAGGACAATCTGCCGGCATTTGAACCTGAAAACGGCCGGGTATACTGCAATTTCTGTTATAAGCGTGCTGGACGGGCTTTTTAAGCCTGCAATGTGCCTGTAGGCCCAGTACTGCGGGTCTGTAAGCACAATAAACTTGGGTTCAACGCCGTGGCGCAGGCAGGCTTTAAGGGCTGTGTCTACCGCAACAACAGTCATTGTTTTTTTCAGTTCATTAAGGTGCGGAAGAATCTGTTCCAAAGAAGGTCCTGCCGCCAGCATAAGAAATTTTTTCCCTTTGTAGGAATCCTTGAACTTCCTTATTCCGGAAAGCCTGTTCAGCTGGCAGGAGTTTTTACGGCAGTTTTCGTTCCAGCGTTTTCCGAAGCGTTCCAGTGTTGCCTGATTTATTTTTTCCTTGCTGCGGTTTCTTTCTGCAAGTGTTTTTACGGCGTCAAAATACGGCTGGTTGTGAACGGTGTGAGCGTTTATGTTAAAAAAATATGTATTCAGTATGCCGTTCTGATTCAGCAGCGTTATAGTCTGATCCGGCGTGCAGGAAACTGCTATCACTGGATTTTTTGATTTAAAAAATGCTTCCAGGTTGCAGAAAAGCATGGCCGAAAAAAAATGATCAGCATCAGGTTCAATCCAGATTATAGTTTTCTGTGGAAAAAGTTTTGCAATCTCTGAAACTGTATATCCAAGTCCAGCTCCAAAGAAGGCAACAGCTTCTGATTCAGAAAGCACTTTTTCAGAAGCTTTAAGCACGTTCTGACTTTCCTTTACAGGATTATATGCAGAATGAAGCTTAAGGGCGTTTTCTTCAGCGGTCGGGAATTCTGTCCTGGTCGGAATAATTTTCCAGAAGGAATAAAGGTTCTGCTGGTCGCCTGTTCCTGCGTACTTTTTAAATAAACTTACATAGGATTCCAGAAGGAGCGCAAGTTGAGGAAAACGGCTTTCAAACAGTTCAATATTTTTATTCCAGATTGAGTTCAATTAGCATGTTCTCCGTAATTGGAGTTCCCGGCTCAGGAGTCTGGCTTTTTACCCAGCCCGAACCGTTAATTTTAATCTTTATGTCCTGTCTGTTGAACAGAGGAAGCAGTTCGCGCATTGAACAGCCTGTAAAATCAGGCACTTTAGAGTCGAATTTTACAGGTTTGGATGATGAAATTACGATTTTTCCGTTGTGCTCAAGGGATGCAGCATCGCCGCGGCTCATTCCAAGGTGATCAATGATTACGTCAGCAGCCTTTGCGATTACAGGGGCAACGATTCGTCCTGCATATGTTTCTCCCTTTGCCTTTACGACAACAATGTACAGAATTATCTGCGGCTCTTCGATAGGGAAGATTGCCATACAGTTTGAAAGGAAGTCCGTTGTGGAATAGCCGCCGTTTGTTTTATCTGCCATCTGGGCTGTACCCGTCTTTACGCCGATGGAAATGTCATTAAGGCGGGCTCTTGCACCTGTACCAGAAGTTGCAGTTGTTTCCATACAGCTTAAAAGGTATTCAGAAGTTGAATTCTTGTAAACTCTGTCCCTGTATTCAGGAGTATGTTCGTATTCTATTGTTCCGTTTTTGTTGGTAATGCGCTTGACGATTGCTGGTTTTACGGGAATTCCGCCGTTTGCAATTGCGCTTGCAGCCTGAATCATCTGGAGCGCAGAAACGCTTATTTCCTGTCCCATTGCAATGGTCGGCTTTGAACGTGCAGACCAGGAGCGACTGTTTGTATCTTTTACAAGGCCCGGAGTTTCGCTTGGAAGTTCAATTCCTGTTCTCTGTCCGAATCCCAGGCGACGCACCATTTCCATAAAGTTTTCGTCTGTGGTGCGGCTTGCAATCTGGGCAAGTACGTCGTTGCAGGAATATTTTAGGGCTTCCCTTGGTGTAAGCCAGCCGTGGCGTCCAAGACATTTGATGCGTATGGTTTCGCCACCCCTTATGCGGTGTTCATATACTCCGTCACAAAGGAAACTGTCGCCTGCGTGGATAAGCCCGGCGTCATACATTGAGGCAACGGTAAAGATTTTAAATACGGAACCCGGTTCATAGGCCATCATTGCCGGGCGGTCAATTGTTTCTTCAATTGAGGCGCTGCTGTATTCGTTAAGATTTGCAGACGGAAGGCTGATGTACGAAAGAATTTCTCCGGAGCGTACGTCGCTTGCAAGAAGCATCATGCTTTCTGCCTGTGTAGAAGACATTGTTTCTCGGGCGATTTCTTCCAGCTTGTACTGAAGGTTTGCGTCAATCGTAAGGTAAACGTTTTTGCCTTCTGGGGATTTTCCGGGATTTATGGTCGGGTCAGGCTGAAGCTGGTTTTGCATTGAATATTCAATTCCGGCAAGCCCCTTTCCTTCTTCGCCCATGTAACCTATAACCTGGCTTGCAAGGCTGTTTTCCGGGTAAACGCGTCCCGGAATCTTGTCAAACGTAACGAAGAGGTAATTTTTATCTTCTGTGATTTTTTTCAGTTCTGTATAGGTTGCCTGGTCAACCTTCTTTTTCAGGTAGACAAAGCTTGCCTTGTCTGCATTTGTGATTATGGTCTGGATTTCCTTTGGAGTCATTCCTAAGGGTTCTGCAATATCCATACTGAATTTTTCAAGGTTTTTAATTCTATGTGGAGTAACACCGATGTGATAGAAATTTGTCTGCACTGCAAGTGGTTTTCCGTTCCTATCTACAATTGAGCCGCGTTCAACCTGCCTTATTCCTGAGTTTATTTTATTGAGTGGCGTAAAGGCAAGTGTAGAATACTTTGAAAACACATAGAGAAAGAAGAATGATGTAAAGATGAGAATAGTAATTAATGCCGGTTTCTTTAAAAATCCATTCATCTTTCTATTATTTTTCCTACAATATTTTTTACAGATACAAATCCGTAATCCCTGGAATCAATGGATTCAGAAAGGTTGTCGCCGATTGCAAGAATAAAGCCTTCCGGAACCCTGGAAAACTTGCTTAGCCGCTCAAACTGAGTTCTGGTCAGGCTGATTTTCCTTCCGCGTATATTCAGAATATACTCCGAATTTGATGAAAAATCTAGTTGCTCACCGCTTACAGCGACACATCTCTTTACTACTATTTTGTTGTCATGTAAAAAAATAACGATATCGTTAAGTTTTGGTTCAGCCCACTGTACAAAAAAAGTTCCGCGGAATGGTTTTGGAATTCCATATGCAAATTTCTGGACGATTACTGAATCCCCGTCCTTAAAAGCCGGTTCCATGGAATTGCCCGAAACATGCAGTACATCAATTACAAAAAGTTTGATTATTAAGCCGAAGAGGATACCTGTAAAAATATAAAGCCACGCTGCATTGATTTTGAATGATTTTTTCATAATATGAATGGAGTTTTTGCAAGTATGACTTTGTTTTAACGCAGACCCCATTAAATATATTCTAATATGTGAATGTTTTTCTGTCGATAACTTACGTATGGAAATAGTTAGTTACGTAGGATTTAACGAATCTGCGGGAAGCAGAATCCTTGAGGATATTCTTTACCGTATTCATTCTATTGCAGATATTTTCAAAAACCGAGACTCTCATTCCGGTACTGCATATGATTTCAGTGGAATCAATCCTGTAATGACAGGAAGAAGTGCAGTGCGTTCAGAGCCACTAAGGCTTTCCCTTTCAAAACCGGATTTTTCTGATTTTTCGTTCGATATAAAGGGGCTTTTCTGCGCGCTTGGGCGGGCACCGGATTTTATTATTGCAAAAGGCCGGACAATACTTTTAGCTTCTGTGGCTGTTCTTGCCATCGGCGGATTTGTTGCAGCCTTTTATTCCGGTTTTTCATACATTCAGACTGTACCTGGAAACGTTGTGCTTCAAGAATCCTATACTTCAGAGATGGAACTTCTTGAAAAGGCAATGACTTCCTTTGCCCTTGAAGAGTCACAGGAATATGATTCAGATGGAAACCTTGTAGGCGAAAAACAGCTTTCTGCTGCGGAACTGGAAAAACTTTTCCGCCAGCCGGTCTCATTCCAGTCATATACTGTAAAATCCGGAGACACTATAAGCGGAATAGCAAAGAAATTCGGACTTAAAAATATATCAACATTGATTTCTATTAACGACATAGATAACGTAAGGGCTCTTGCGGCCGGACAGAAGCTTAAGGTTCCTTCGATTGACGGACTTTTCTATACGGTACAGCGAGGAAACTCACTTGCAGGGCTTTCTACAAAATTCAATGTTTCAATGGAAGAACTTCTTGATGTGAATGAACTCGAAAGTTCTGAACTTGCTGTTGGTCAGAGGCTTTTTATTCCAGGTGCAAAAATGGATTCTGCAAAGCTTCAGCAGGCAATGGGAGAAATGTTCCGCTGTCCTATTACGGCAAAATTTAGAATTTCAAGCCGTTTCGGACCCCGTCTTGATCCGTTTACCGGTGCACGTTCTTATCATACTGGTGTTGATTATGCCTGTCCTATGGGAACTCCAATTACTGCGGCTGCAAGCGGAACAATAGCATTTACAGGGGTAAGTCCGGTATTTGGAAATTACGTAATCATCAGGCATTCCAACGGATATCAGTCATTGTACGGACATATGTCCCAGATAATTGCAAAAAAAGGTCAGTATGTAAGCCAGGGAACTCGCATTGGTCTTGTAGGTTCAACCGGATATTCTACCGGACCTCACCTTCATTTTACGGTTTACAAAAACGGTAAGCTTGTAGACCCGATGAGCCTTGTAAAATAAAACTGGAGAAAAAGATGACTAAAGTTTGCAGCGGTTGCGGAAGAAATATAGACAGGGACTTTGTCTACTGTCCATGGTGCGGAGAAAAACGTATGGGCCGTACTCAGGACTTTTTTGATATGGTGTATTCCCGCTACTCTACAGTCAGGCAGGAACAGAGAAACAGACAGTTTAATGCCGCAAAACAGCGGCTTAATGAACTGGAACAGGAACTGAACGTTCTTGTTCTTAGTGCGGAGTTGCATAAATGAAATTGAAGAAACTGATTTTTTACATCATGTTCGGGTCTCTGCTTGTTCCTGCTTTTTCAGGCGTAAAATTCGGGGCAGCGGAAATTAACGAAAAAGATGAAATTGTATATACCGTAAGTCATAATATTCCGGGAACAGTTTCTTATTCAGCCCTGCTTACCGCAACTATTTCCGACGGAGTTTTGGGTTCAGAACCTCAGATGATTACCTGCTTCCCTGAAAAAATGGAAATGCTTGACGGCGGTGCAATCTTGCAGATCAGGAACCGCTACGGTTCAGCCTGGCTTAATACAAAGACAAATGAATTCATCTGGAAAACCTATTCAAGCTCAATTCCGCTTAATTCAATGCGCCTTGCCCCGATGAGTGTAAGTCCGGATGGAAAATGGTTTTGCTACTGCAAAAAAACAGGTTATGCAACCGGAAAACTGATTCTGGAAAGCGTAGACCGCAATAAAAAAATGATTCTGGACGAAAAATCCAGCTTCAGCTATGAATCGGTTCCTGTAAAATGGCTCAGCGACAGTTCCGTGTTTGTGTATGCAAAAAATGGAAAAATCTATTTCTGCAATCCTGATGCTGTTCTTAAAGGTGTAGAAGTAAGCGAAGAATACCGCTGCATAGGCGAGGGCACAATAAACGCCGTAAACTGGGCAGACGGAAAATTTCTTATCTATATTGACCGTGACCTTGTTTACCGCATTAATGCCCGTGAACTTTACACGCTCGGCCTCTATTCGAATGTTATCGGAAAGGGAACTGCAATCGGCCGTCTACCAGCAGCCTTTGTTTCCAGCCGGGACAAATTCAGTGTAAACGATGAAGTTTCTGCCTTTGTGTTCATTCAGAACGGCAAGACTTTTACATATTATGGAATTAACAGCAAGAATTATGATTATTTTGACGTAATCTATTCCGGTCCTTTTTATGATTTAAAGTCTTCTCTCCTTGAAGCAGAAATTATGTGGACTTCCAATCAGACTCCGTATATATGGACACGAAGCCTTCCTTACAACAGTGATAAGGTTGTTTCCTCTGTATACAGGCTGGATCAGAAACTTACGAAAATTATTGAAATTGAAGATTCAGGACTGCCGCTTCTTTCGTTTGACAAGTCAAAATGTGCCTTCAGTTCCGGTTCAACAGTTCATATCTATGATACTACAAACTGGAAGAAGATTTCTGACCTTACCGGCGAAAACGTTGTTTCAATTGCATGGACAGGCTTAAATACTCTGTATATAGGCGGCGTGCGAACAATCAGAAGCTGGAATATCTATGAAAAAACTTCTGATGCTGTAATGGCTTCTTCAGCTTCAAATGGATACTGGGACGGCGCTTCCGGCAGGATTATTGCAGAAAGCCTTTCAGGCTATGCGTATGCATATGATCCGGCTCTGCGCACATGGAAATCTATGGGACTTCAGGAGCGGCATACAAACCTTACAAGAAACGGAAAGTACAGGCTTTTCTGCGGAGATACACCAAACAAGAATTTTGATAATGCGCTTTATGTGCGCACTCTTATTGGTAAACCGGTTACAAATCCTGTATACGAAGAAAGCGTAAAAAAGACAGAAGACAGGAAAAAGGTTGCCTTTGTGTTTGATGCTTTTGACAATGCGGACGGACTTACACGAATCCTTTATGAACTTGGCCTTTACAATGTAACGGGAACTTTTTTCATTAACGGAGAATTCATAAGGCGCTACCCGAACGAAACAAGGCAGATTTCTGTTTCTAAAAATGAAGCTGCATCTATGTTCTTTACTACGGCTCCTCTCAGCCAGTCGGGATTTTTGCTTGATGAAAATTACATAAGGCGCGGTCTTGCACGAACAGAAGATGAATATTATGACTGCACTTCAAAGGAACTGTCGCTTATGTGGCATGATTCCGTATATGAAGGCGGTAAAAAAATTATTCAGTCAGGAAATAATGCCGGCTATAAATACGTAATGCCGTTTTTAAGCGTTCGTGATAATGTATCCCTTGAAGATGCCGTTATCGGCAAGGGAAAATATGTAAGTCCTGCGGTTATTATTGATACTTACATGAAGTATTTTGAATCAAACGGCGGAGGAATTATTCCGATTACTGTAGGCCTTTCTTCTGGAACAAGGGAAAGCTACATGTATGACAATCTGGACCTTCTGCTGAGCGCAATTCTTGATGCAGGCTATGATGTTGTTCCGCTGCGTTACATTATGGAAGAATGATTTTTGCAGCAGAAGTCTGTTTCTGCCGTCCAGCTAGAATTTAAGTACAAACTGACTTACAAGGTCTGCCGCTCTAACCCAAAGGCAGGCCTTTTTTATTTCTTTTTCAGAAACAAGGGGAATTGATTCAAGAATGTGTCCGTTCAGGGTGTATTCAATGTAGCCGAATTCCTGAGCAGGATTTACAGCGCCCTTTATTTTATCCGGAAGGACAAGGTTTATTTGTACTTCTTCAAGTGGGTTTTCCCTGTTCTGAGCCGCTGTTACCGGAACCGTAAGGGCTTTAGGCTTATACGCCGGCACAAGGATGGCACGCTGCTCTTTTGCAAAGATGAGAGGAATGCTGTATTCCCGCAGTAAAAGCGGATTTTCGTAGTCCCTGAACGTACTGAACGCCCAGTCCATAATGGCAGATCCGTCGTGAATCCGCCCTGCTTGTCCTTCCGCCGTGCAGGAACCTTTTCCCCCCATAGTTATGCTTATTATGCGCATTCCGTTCCTTTTTACTGTAAGGGCAAGGTTGTAGCCGCTTTCGTCAATATAGCCGGTTTTAAGTCCGTCGCAGCCTTCGTATAATCCTAAAAGAGGGTTTGTGTTTTTCTGGTATACAGGCATTGTAATGTGTTCCGGTATTCCCTGCGAAAAATCCTGGTGCTTTGGAAGGCTTTTATCTTCCCACGAAAGGTTGTGCTCCTGCGGATATGTGAATGAAAGCTTTGAATGGAATTTGTAGAGACTTTCAGGGTAGCGTTCAAGGTAAACCTTTGCAAAGGCTGCCATTTCGCGTGGAGTCGTCATGTTTTTTTCGCTGTAGCCGGAAGCTTCCACAAAATGAGTCTGAGTAAGGCCAAGCGCTTGTACTTCCTGGTTCATTCTGTTAATAAATGAATCCATGCCGCCGCATACGTAATTGGCTATGGCACAGGCAGCATCGTTTCCCGAACAGATTGCTGAACCGAGCATGAGTTCTTCTAGGGTAACTATATGATTTTTGCCAAGGAACATGAGGGAAGAGTGGGGAGGCATGTTGCAGGCCCAGGTTTCCGGCGGCAGCGGAACTACATCATCCAGGTTTATCCTCCCAGTCGCAATCTCCTGAAAAACCACGTATAGTACAAAAAGTTTTGTCATGCTCGCAGGAGGAATCTGCCTGTCTGCATCTTTTTCGTACAGAATATTCCCGTTAGAAGCGTCTATTGCAATGGCCGCCTCAGCTCCTACATCAAGTTCCGCCGGAATTGTCCTGTATGGTAGCGGAAGCAGAATCTTTCCGCGCCGCTCGTATTTTTCATTTAAAAGAGTTTCCAGCAGTGCAAGCTGCTTTTCGTCCGGTTCTGCAATTTTTGCGGGGCGGCGCAGTGTGTAAGCCCTTATTCCTGCCGTTACTAGATATGCGGCTCCAATCGCGGCCGCAACCAGCAGGGATAATTTCTTTATGTTCAATTTTTTCATTTTATCTATACTGCTTTATGTCTGTTTATCTTGCTATGTATGTAGCGGATTTGTTCCTTAAGAGCATGTCGGCAAGGACTATGCTTGTCATGGCTTCTACAACCGGAACAATACGCGGACAAAGGCAGACGTCGTGGCGTCCCTTAATTTCAAGATCAGTTTCTTCGTAAGTATTTTCATTGCGGCATACTGTTTTCTGGCTTGTAAAGATACTTGGAACAGGCTTTACGGCAAGACGGAATTCAATGTCGTTTCCGTTTGAAATTCCTCCAAGGATTCCGCCGGCATTGTTTGTTTCAAAACACGGTTTTCCGTTTTTTACGGTCATTCTGTCGTTGTTTGTGCTTCCTGAAGAATCTGCTGCGGCAAAACCGGCTCCAAATTCAATTCCCTTTACGGCACCAATAGAAAGAATGGCTTTTGCAATTTCTGCATCCAATTTGTCAAAAACCGGTTCTCCAAGACCTGCCGGTACGCCTTTTACAACGCATTCAATGATTCCGCCTGCGCTATCGCCATTTTTTCTGAATTCTTCAATTTTGTCTTCCATTAGTTTTGCTGCTTCGTTGTCTGGAGCGCGCATTGTATTCTGGGCGATGTTTGAAAAATCTTTTTTTGTGCAGGAAATTCCGGCGGCCCTTAAAGTATAGGCAGTTACGCTTATTCCCGACTGTTCAAGAATCATTGCTGCAACGGCTCCTGCTGCAACTCTGGCTGCAGTTTCGCGTCCGCTGGCTCTTCCGCCACCACGGTAATCGCGGAATCCATATTTTGAATCATATGTGTAGTCGGCGTGCCCCGGACGGAATGTATTTACAAGGTTTCCGTAATCCTTTGAATGCTGGGAAGTATTTCTTATTACAATGCTGATAGGAGTTCCTTCAGAAATGCCTTCAAAAACTCCGCTTAAGATTTCTGCCTGATCTGGCTCTGAACGCTGAGTTACGGCTGCTGTCTTAATTCCGTTTATTGCTGCTCCCGGACGTCTTTTGTCCAGAGCTTCCTGAATTTTTGCAGCGTCTATCTTAATTCCGGCAGGACAGCCGTCTATGATTACACCAAGTCCGTTTCCGTGACTTTCTCCAAATGTTGTAACTCTAAAAATTGAACCGAATGTGTTTCCTGCCATATGCCTTCCTCTTGGTTCAGCATATCATAAATTTAAAACACATGCAAAACCCAATCAGTCGTTGTCCTTATTTCCGTTAATTGCTGGCAGTTTTGAAATAAGTTCTGAGCGGCTGTGAATGCCAAGCTTCCTGTAAATTTTTTTGTTGTGGACGGCAACTGTTCCTGGAGAGATTCCAAGTTCTGCCGCAATTTCCTTGTCGCTTTTTCCTTCCAGAATAAGATGGGCAATGTCTTTTTCTTTTTTTGTAAGTTTTGCAGAAGTAAAGACAGCCGTTGCTTCAAGCTTTACGGCTTCATGTTCAATTGATGCAGGCTTTTTAGCTGGTATTTCTTCTTTTTCTGACGGAAAGTTTCCTGGATAGGTGTCTTCTGCAGAAGACGTTTCATTTAAGCCTGATATTTTCTGGTTTCCGGTAATTTTTATTATGCCGGGGTTTGCCAGGCTTGCAATAGATTCCTTAAAGTTGTTCTTTATTGCGTTTATAATAAAATCCAGGTAATTCTGCTTGCTCTTTAAAATGGATTCAACCTTCAAAAGAAGCAGGTCAGAAAGGAACGGCTTGTTTATTATTTCCAGGACTCCGTTTTTATAAAGTTGTTCGGTTGTTTTCCTTGAAATATATTTTGTCGTAACGATGAACGGAATTGAATTAAGCAGCGGATGTTCCGCAAAAAGTTCTGTAAGGTGCAGGCCCGGCGCTGTAAGTGAATAGATTATCAGGGTCGGCATTTCCTGTTCTGCATAATCCGTAAGTTCCTGGTTTGTGGAAAATACCCTTGTATAGCACAGGGATTTGAATTTTTCCTGAAGTATGGCCCTTACATTTGCTTCTTCTTCTACAATAAAGACAAGCTGCTTGTATTTTGGCGTTACAACCGGCTTTATTTCTTCTTTTTCGGATTCATCGTCAAAATCTTCGGCGTAATCATAGGTCAGAAGTTCTTCTTCTGGGGTAAACGGTTTAAGAGCAACTCTGAGCTGGATAGAAATTCCTTCGCTGGTAGGCAGCAGGGAAACATTTCCATTCAGAAGATTGCTTATCTGTTTTGCTACGTGCAGTTGGATTCCCCATACGCCGACCATTGTGCTTATGGCTTCGTTTTCGTTGTCCGATTCAAGATTCAAAAGGATGTTTGAAAGGTTTCCGGACATATTGCTGCACTTAAACTGCGCAGAAAAAATGAAGGTAAGGTTTTCATATTCTGACGTAATGTAGACAGTAGATTTCGGTTCAGATTTATTTATTACAGTCTGAAGTATAAAGCGCAGTGCTACAGAAAGAACGGACTTGTTTGCCATTACAAATGTTCCGTCGGTATATTTCTCCTGAATGTAAGGAAACGAACCGTTTAGGCGGAGTGTGGAAAGTTCAACCGAAATGCTGTCTGTAACAAACTGGCTTAAGTCTATAGGATCGCGGTCATATTCAAGCTCTTCCTTGTCATATTGATAGGTAGAAAGTGCAGAAATTGAATAGATGAATCTTGTTGTGTTCTGAAGCGTCTTGTTCATTGCACTTGAAACTTCCGGCGAAAGGTACTGCTTTGTCTGTTCATAGGATTCTGTAAAAATCTGAAGCGGGTTAGAAAGCATTGATGCAAGCGTGTTGTATACGTAACTTCGTTTTTTTTCTGTAAGGGTCTGTTCTTTTGCTTCTGCGGTTTTAATCTGAAGGAAGGCGAGCGTCTCCCTCATCCTTTTGCTGATTTTTATAAAGATGGCTCTGTCTATAAGGAAGAAAGGAATTACATAGGAACCTATTATCGTGTTGTCAAAAAGATGGAATACGGCAGAAGTTCCTTCTAGAAAGCGCATTACTGTAAATATCTGCCTTATCCACAGAATGCCTATGCTCAGGTTGTAGAAAACTATAACTTCACGGCTGTAGGACGGATCATATTTTATTGTAATGACTGACTGCACTATGAGTACAAGAAAACAGGTTGAAAGCGAGATGATATGAAGATATTTAGAATATGAATATGGAAGCGGTAGGACAAGGTTTAGAATGCCAATAGTTCCAATTGAAATATAGAAATACGGAAAATAATTGTAAATCTTTTTTATGATTTTATGAGTGTCTTTTATAATTGTTTTTGAAGACAACTGCATTTCCAGCTGAAGCAGGACTGCAATTCCGCATAGAAGTATGTTTATAAGCCGGTATAGGTTTGCCGGCTTTACAATTCCCGGTGTAATGTATGTGTTGAATATTGCGGATCTGAATCCTGTAAGAATCAGAATAAGTACGCAGGCAAATGCAAGGCATAATGAATTGTAGTCATTGAACGTTTTGCAGATGAAAACGATGAAAAATATTGTAGAAATACATACGCCTATAAACAGTGCACATAAAAGGTTTTTCATGGAATTCATAAGGACGTAAGTTTTGTAACTCATTGTATAGACTCTTATTAAAGATTCACGGGAAGATTCTACCCTTAGGCGTATTTTTACTGTCCTGTTGCTTTCGGTGCGGTATTGGGCTCCGTTCAGTTCAAATGCCTGTGAAATTGCAGGAATTGCCTTGTCCCTGAGCATTAAGCTGTGACCGGTTTTTCCAATCCATTTCCAGTTCTGGTTTTCATCCAGAACGAAAAGGACTGCGGAATTTATTGCGTCATCGCTTATGGAAATTATTTCGAGATCCCTGTCTTTTATGTCTTCTGGAATATCAGTTTCAATCCATAGGTAACCGTTTTTAGAAAATGAACTTACATAATTGTTTTCTTTAAAATTCTGGGAATAAATTCGTTCAACAGGTATTTCTTTTTCTGAAGAATAGAAAGTTTTTAAATCAAGATTGATAGGAAACAGCCCTGTAACTGCAGAAAAAAACAATAAAACAAAATTTTGCATGCTATCATCCTATACGGATAATTGAATTTTTACCATAAAAATGAGATACTTTCACAGAAAATTTAAAAGACATAAACATAAAAATGTCTTTTTTTGGAGGTTAAAATGGCAATATTAGGCGGTGCAATGACAGCTTTGGTTACACCTATGCACGAAGACGAGTCTATCGATTATGAAGGATTCCGCGCCTTAGTCAAACGCCAGTGCGAAGCCGGAATTGACGGTATTCTTCCATTGGGAACAACTGCAGAAACTCCAACTTTAACAGAAGACGAAGAAGACGAAATCATCAAGATTGCTTTTGAAGAAGTTAGGGCTTTTGAAAAGGCAACTGGTAAAAAAATTAATATTATTCTTGGTGCAGGTTCAAACTGTACCCGCGATGCAGTACGCTACTGTGAACGCGCAAAGAAAGCTGGTGCTGATGCAGCTCTTGTAGTAACTCCTTATTACAACAAGCCTAGCAACGACGGTATTTTTCGCCATTTTGAAGAATGTTCAAAGGTTGGAATCCCTATCGTTGTATACAACATTCAGGGACGCACCGGTAAGAACATTGATGTTCCTACCCTTGCACGCATTGCAGATCTTCCAAACATCATCGGTGTAAAGGAAGCCAGCGGAAACATCAACCAGATGATGGATGTAATTGCCGTTGTTAAAAAGGCACACCCTGATTTTGCAGTAATTTCCGGGGATGACGGTCTTACCCTTCCTCTTATTGCTGCAGGTGGTGACGGTGTATTCAGCGTTGTTTCAAACCTGGCACCGGCTCTTGTTACAGAACTTGCTCACGCAGCTCTTGACGGAGACCTTAAAAAGGCAAGGGAACTGCACTACAGACTGCTTCCGTTCTTTAAGGCAGCATTTGTAGACGGAAACCCTACATCAATCAAATATGCACTCAGCGTAAAGGGTGATATGAAATCTTCTGTCCGACTTCCACTTGTAGAAGTAACAGACAGTGCAAAAAAGATTATTGAAACAGCTCTTAAAGAGAGTAATCTTTTATAAATTTGTTTAATTTAAAGAGGAAAATATATGTCAGCAAAAATTAAAGTTGGTGTTTTAGGCGCAACAGGAATGGTTGGACAGCGATATATTAAATTGCTTGAAGATCATCCGTGGTTTGAAGTAACTTATGTTGCAGCCAGCCCGCGTTCAGCAGGTAAACCTTATTCTGAAGCCGTAAAGAACCGTTGGCTTATCGGTGCAGAAATTCCTGCCGGTGTAAAAGATCTTATCGTTGAAGATGCAAATGATGAAAAGAAGGCTCTCGGAAAGTGCCAGTTTGTTTTCAGTGCTCTTGAAATGGGTAAGGATGAAATTAAGGCTCTTGAAGCTGCTTACGCTGCAGAAGGAATTCCTGTAGTTTCAAATGCAAGCGCAAACCGCTGGACAGAAGATGTTCCTATGCTGGTTCCGGAAATTAACTATGCTCACCTTGATGTAATTGCAGAACAGAAAAAGCATCACGGCTGGGACAAGGGATTCATTGCTGTAAAGCCTAACTGTTCCCTTCAGACATACATGATGCCTATCCACGCCCTTATTCAGGCCGGCTATCCTATCAAGAGAATGATCGTAACAACACTCCAGGCAACAAGCGGCGCCGGATATCCTGGTGTTCCTTCATTTGATATGATTGACAACATCGTTCCATATATCGGCGGTGAGGAAGAAAAGACAGAAAAAGAATGTCTTAAGATTCTTGGAAAAGTTGTAGACGGAAAGATTGAAAACGCAGCAGGTCCGATTGTTTCTTCAACATGTACACGTGTTCCAGTAATTGACGGTCATACAGCCTGTGTTTCCCTTGAATTCGATCTTCCTGAAGACAAAAAACCAAGTCTTGAAGAAATCGAAAAAATCTGGACTTCTTATACATCAGTTCCTCAAGAACTCAAGCTTCCTAGCGCACCGGAACATCCGATTGTTGTACGCCATGAAGAAAACCGTCCTCAGCCACGCCGTGACCGCGAAACAGAAAAGGGAATGGCTTGTGTAATCGGACGTCTTCGCCCATGCAACGTATTCGACATTAAGTTTGTATCGCTCAGTCACAATACAAAACGCGGTGCTGCTCTTGGCGGTATCCTTAACGCAGAGCTTCTTAAAGCACGCGGTTTCTTTGACTAAATAAAAGGGGCTGTCTAAATAGTTAATTTCTATATAGACAGCCCGATTTTTTGCAATAATGAATAAACATATAAATGATAATCCGGTTCTTCTGGAAAGCTATGACGAACTGCTTGGACTTATTTCCGAATGTACTGATAAGGAATTCCTGAAGGAATTTTTCGGCTGTCTTTTTACCGCTGGTGAACGCAATGATATTGCCGAACGCTGGCAGATTGTAAAGGAACTGAGGGCCGGCACGACACAGCGCGAAATTGCCCGAAAATTCAATATGTCTCTATGCAAGATAACACGCGGTTCTCGTGAAATACAAAAGCCGGACAGTGCTTTTGTAAAAATGCATGACCGGCTTAAAAAATCATAGTTTTTCTTTCTCTGTTATTCTGCATTTGTAGCTGCTTTAAGCAGTTTTGCAGCTTCGTCCTTGTGCCATCTTACGGCAGTTGAGTACGGAGTTTCATCGTAAATATTCCTTACGTTTACATCGAGACCGTATGAAAGCAGGTGGCTTATTGTTGCTGCATCAGAAGTTCTTGCCGCATAATGCAGGATTGTGTTTCCCTGAATGTCAGCAGAGTTTCCCGCGTACTTAATTATGTCATTAAGAATGTCTTTGTTGTTCTTCTTTAATGCAAGTGTTACGGCGTTGTTTCCCTTGCTGTCTGCTGCAATAAACGGATTTGCTCCATTTTCAAGAAGAATCCTTGCGGCATCTTTTCTGTCTTTTTCTACGGCAGCATAAAGCGGTGTGTGGCCGTCTGCATTTCTTGTGTCAAACGGGTAGCCTGCACTTATAAGGGTCTGCAAAAGTCCTGAAGCCCTGTTTGCCTTTACAAGGAAATGAATCGGAGTGTTTCCGTCGCTGTCAGAAATTGTTGTGTCGTTTCCTAAAACTTCCCTAATAATAACTTCATCTTTTCCAAGTACCATGCTTAATGGAGTTACGCCGTTCTTGTCCCTTGTAAGCGGATTTCCACCGGCTTTTCTGATAATTGCAATTATTTCAGGATCAGCTGTAAGGGCTGCTTCGTGGTAGCAGTTTCTTCCTGTAAGATCCTGAATCTGAGGATTTGCGTTGTTTGCAAGCAGAAGCGAAATTACGCTCACGTTCTTTGCGCGTACAGCATCCATAAGGACTGTCTTTCCGTTTGTGTTGCTTGCATTTGGATTTGCGCCCTTGAGCAGAAGAAGGTTTGCTATGTCGTATTTTCCGACAATTGCTGCTTCTGCAAGCGGAGTATGGCCAGAAACGTTCTGTGCGTCAATTTCTGCACCAAGATTTACAAGGCGCGCAACTGCCTTAGGATTTCCCCAGCGGACAGCCATATGGAGCGGTGTACTTCCAAGATTGTCGCGGGCATTTACCCTGCAGCCGTTGTTTACAAGAACCTGAATTACTTCCGGTTCGTCATTTTTTGCAGCGCTGAAAAGCGGAGTTTCGCCGTTTGCGTTCTTTGCTTCTGTTTTAGCTCCCTTAAGGATAAGGGCAGAAACTGCATCCTTTAATCCCCATTCTGCCGCAAAGTGGAGGGCTGTGTTTCCGCTGCCATCTGTTGCAACGATTGTCTTGGAGGTAATAAGCCAGTCAATTACAGAACCGCCGTCGTAAAGGGCAAGGCTCAAAGGTGATTTACTCCTGTTGTTTGTGGCAAAAATATCTGCATTCTTTGAAAGCAGAAGTTCTCCTACTTTCTGGCGGTTTTTAAGCACAGTTAGATAAAGGGCTGTGTTTCCGTCTGCATTTCTTGTGTTTACATCATCTGTAAGGCTTATAATATACTGAATCTTTGTAAGTGTTGCGTTGTTCTGGATTGCATTCATGAGTGGAGTGTTTCCTTCAGAATCAACGCTTGTAATGTTCTGTCTGTTTACAATCGACCTTAAAATTTTATCGCTTGGATCTTTGTCCCTAAGCGCAAGAATTAAAGGAGTCGTTCCGTTTGTATCTTTAGAATTGATGTCCGCACCGTTTTCCGAATAGAATTTGATGTGTTCTTCTTCGTTGTTTTCAATTGCAAGTGCCAGCGGAGTAACGCCGTCCTTGTTTCTTGCATTGATTTCTGCTCCGCCGGAAATAAGAGTGTCCAATATCGAAACTGGAACAGAAGTCATTGTAGCAGTGTGAAGGACTGTGTCACCGTACATGTCCTTTACGCCAAGATTTGCTTTATAAGAAGCAAGGAGAGTGTAAAGTTCAGATCTTTTTTCTTCCGGGATGATAAGAAGAACAGGTGTTTTTCCAAGATTATCCTTTGCATTAATATCTGCCCCTGAATTAAGCAGGAGCTTTGCAAGTTCAACTCGTCCGTACCTTACGGCTTCGTGAAGCGGAGATGCTCCTGTGCTGTCCTGAATATTTGTAAGGGCATTGTTAGCAATAAAGTATTTTGCTACGGCTTCGTGACCAGCAATGGAAGCTAGATGAAGCGGAGTCTGTCCGTCATCAAAGCGGTAGTCAACGTTTCTGTTTGCAACGGCTGTTTCAAAGTAGTCATATTCAGACTTTACGTGTTCAGCACCGTTTGTAATGAGGATTGCAGCAATTTCAACTGCTTTGCCGGAAGAAAAATTCCTGTATGCATATGCAAGCGGACTTAGCCCTTCGTTGTCTTTTACAGAAAGTGGAATTCCCTTGCGCGCACACTGCTGAACGGCCTTTGCATTCCCGGTTTCCACAAAATAGTGAACGATAGTCTTGGCTTTCTCTGAGTCACGCAGTTCTCCTGTTTTTGTCGTAATAAAAATGTCGTAGTATGCGTCATCAGCGTTGAGCGCAGCGTCCATCGCAGTGACGCCTTCTTCGTTTCTTGCAAAAATATTGCAGCCAAAGTTGACCAGCGTAGAAGCAGCTTCTTTTGAACCGCTTTCAACAGCTACGTGTAAAGGAGTCTGGCTCTGAAAGTTTTTAAGGTCTGGGTCAGCTCCGTTACAAAGAAGGAAAAGTGCAAGCGAAGAATCATTCAGTTTTGCGGCAAGATGGAGCGCCGTGTTTCCATCTTCATCCACAGAGTTGATGTCGTATTTTGAAGTAAAGCACTGTTTGGCTTCTTCTATTTTTCCTTCCTTGATGAGCTGGGTTATATTAACCGCAGAGGGATCTTTTTCTTGGACTGTCACACAGCTTAAAAGTAAAAGCGGCAGAACTGTGCTTAATGTAGCTAGAATGAATCTTCGAGTCATATTTTCCTCTTTAAAAAATATTTCTTACCTTGAGTATCGGAAAACAAAAGTAAACGTTTAGGATAAGTTTAAAATACAGAGGATACAGGAGTTTAGCGGAGGAAGTTTTTTTATTGCAGAAATGCCTTACTCTTTTACAATGTATTGAAGCAGCAACATGTGCAGGTCGTTCAGGTTTGTAACGCCAAATTTCGGAAAGACCTGAGCCATTTCCCTTTTTACAGTGGATTTACTCAGATAGAATTTCTTTGCAATGACTTCATAGTTTTCTTCTGTTCTAAGGTATTCCAGTGTAAATTGAATCTGCCTTTCAGAAAGCTTGTAGTCCTTAAGGCTGATTACAGAGCCTGGAGCTGGAAGGTTTGACCTGGACATCCTTATTTTTTTTGCAGGCACAAGAACGGTAAGCAGCGATTCCAGCTTTTTGTAAATATAATAGTAGAAACTGAAGAAGAAAAAAGAAATTCCGCATTCAAGAACTATCATGTATTTTCCGCGGACAGGATTATTGATTATTTCTGAATATCCGTAGCCGGTAAGGACAAGAATCCAGATTAAAATGAAGGCATAAATCTTCTGCTTTAAGTTTTTCTTGAAAAATCCGTTGCAGAAGCAGAGTACAACGCCTGACTCATACAGAAAGGTTCCGAGTGTTTCAAAACCTGTAAGGGTTGTCGTTATGGCCTGAATGAACATGATTGCGGCATGAACATAATAGTTTGAAGGCTTAAAAAACATGAACGTACACATAAGGGTACAGATCAGGTTTATGATGAATATGGAAATCTCTGGTTTAGGAATGATTGTATAGCGCAGGGGAGTGTGGTTGTAACTCATCACAGTACCAATAAGAAGCACTATAGCGACAAAAAAACACATTAATCTTACGGCTGAAAAAAACTTAGGTCTCTGCATTCAATTTGAGTATACGTGGGAAAATAAAAATAAGCAAATATTTTATAAAAAAAATATCACTTAATGAAATTTTATAGTCTTTTGAAAAGATTTTCAGTATATTATTGAAGAAAAGATTTTTCAGAGGAAAAGAAATGTCAAAGAAAACACCTATTACATTGCTCTGTGGTTATTTGGGCGCAGGAAAAACCACATTAATGAACATGATTCTTTCTAATCAGAAAGGATATAAAGTTGCGGTAATCGTAAATGATATCGGTGAGATTAACGTTGATGAAAGCCTTATTGCCAAGGGTGCAAACATTACGGATACATCAAGCATTATCGGTCTTCAGAACGGCTGTATCTGCTGTACTCTGAAAAGTGACCTTGTAAATCAGATTGAAGGACTTATCAGTTCTGGTAAATTTGACTACATCCTTATTGAAGCAAGCGGAGTATGTGAACCTATGCCTATTGCACAGGCAATCATGCAGATAGAAAACGGAACTCTTGATAACGTTGTTTCTGTTGTAGATGCAAAACGCCTTGTAGATGAATTTTCGGGCGGTGATAAGCTTCTTAACAAGAAAATGGATGAAGAAGACATTGAATCGCTTCTTGTTCAGCAGATTGAATTCTGTTCTACACTCATCATAAACAAAAAAGACCTTGTAACTGACGAAGAAATGAAAAAGGTTCACGCAGTTGTAAATGCGCTTCAGCCACATGTAAAGGTTATAGAAACAAGCCGTGGTCAGGTAGAAGTAGAAGATGTTCTTGCTACAAGCCGCTTTGATTTTGACGCAGTATTTGAAAGTGCAGCATGGGTTCAGCATCTTGAAAATGACGCTCATGACGATGATGACGACGACGATCACGATGATCACGAACATCATCACCATGAACATCACCACGACGATGATGACGATGATCATGATGGACACGAACATAATCCGGCACACGGTGAACCGGGACACAAATGCGACGGTCACTGCCATCACCATCATCATGAACACAATCATGAAGGTGCAGAAGAAGACGAATACGGAATTGGAAATTTTGTATACTATCGCCGCCGTCCGTTCAACAGGGACAAGCTTGAAGATTACGCAGGTCACTGGCCGAGGAACATTATCCGCTGTAAGGGTGTTGTATACTTCAGCGACGAAGACGACATGGCCTATGTTTTTGAAACTTCCGGCCGTCAGATTTCTGCAGGTGCTTCAGGACGCTGGCTTGCTTCATGCCCTAAAGCAGAACAGGAAGAAGTTCTTGCACAGGAAGGAAAGGTTCGTGCTGAATGGGACGAAGAATACGGTGACCGCATGATTAAGCTCTGCATCATCGGACAGAAACTTGACAAGGCACAGATCACAAAAGAACTGGATGCCTTGCTTGACTAAGTCCTAAGATTTATATAAATTTAAAACCAAGCCTTGCAAGCGTCGAATGCTCTGCAAGGTTTTTTTTGTCTCAGTTTGTTCAATAAGAGGTTTTTATGTCAGAAGAAGTTCGCTCAAGTTCAGCGGAAAACAAAATGGGCACAATGCCTGTAGTAAAGTTGATTTTCAATATGTCTCTTCCGATTATGTTCAGCATGTTAGTAATGGCGCTCTATAACATAGTGGACAGCATTTTCGTTGCAAAGATTAATGAAGAAGCTCTTACAGCCGTTTCGCTTGCATTTCCGTTCCAGAACCTTATGATAAGTTTTGGCGTTGGTACTGCAATCGGTGTGAATGCACTGCTTTCTTTCAGCCTTGGACGAAAAAATCAGAAAGACGTAGACAGGACTGCTATGAACGGTGTTTTTCTTGCGTTCTGTAATTTTATCTTTTTTTTGATTGTTGGCCTTACCTGTGTAGTTCCTTACCTTACTTCTCAGACTTCGCATGCCGTAACAGAAGCTGCACGCGAATCAAATAAATTGATTTTTAACTATGGAAAGCAGTACCTTATGATTGTTACCTGTACAGGCTTTTTTGTATTCGGTGAAGTAATGTTTGAACGCCTTCTGCAGGCAACAGGACGCACATTCTTTTCAATGATAAGCCAGTGCTGCGGTGCAGTATTCAACCTGATTTTTGACCCGCTGCTTATTTTTGGAATCGGTCCTTTTCCTCAGCTTGGAATAGCGGGTGCGGCAATTGCTACTGTTCTTGGTCAGGTTTGCGGTATGACAGTTTCCGTTATCTTAAACTTGAAATTCAATCATGACATCAACTTTAAGATTAAGAACCTGATTCCGGAAGGACGCATCATTGCACGCATTTACAAGGTTGGAATCCCTTCCATTGCAATGACTTCCATTACTAGTGTAATTGCATATTTCATGAACATCATTCTGGGGCACTTTACAATGACTGCTGTTGCGGTCTACGGTGTATTCATCAAGATGAACAGCTTTATATTCATGCCGGTATTCGGTCTGAATAGCGGAATCATTCCTATCATTGCGTATAATTACGGCGCTGCAAAGCACAGACGCCTTACAAAGACAATACGTGCCGCACTTGTAATGGCTTTTGTAATAATGTTCTGCGGATTCATGATTTTTGAAACTATTCCGGGGCGCTTGTTTGACCTGTTCAACGCAAGTCCGGATATGAAGCAGATTGGAATTGCTGCTTTCCGTCGTATTGCGCCTTCTTTCCTTGGTGCTTCCCTTGCCATTACGCTTTCTTCTGTATTCCAGGCTTTCGGAAACGCAATCTACAGTATGATTGTGTCGTTCAGCAGGCAGCTTCTGGTATTTCTTCCAAGTGCATACCTGCTTTCTCTTACCGGAGAAGTAAATAACGTCTGGTGGTGCTTTATCATTGCGGAATTCATGTCTGTCGGCGTTTCCCTGTTCTTTATAAGGCGCATATATATAAAGAAAATAAAGCCGATTCCTTACGAATAAATATTCATAATTATTTATAAATATGCAAACTGTTGAATAAATATTCAGCAGTTTTTTTTTTATAATAAATTAAACGCTCTATCTAGTGTTTTTATATTGCTGTAAGGTAAAAAAAACACTAAGGATTTGCTGAATTTCCGGTTTTTTATTGTTTTTTGCTTTCAATTGGAGTAATATTAAGGTGTTTGAACGAAAAAATCATTTATAAGAGGTATAAAGGATATGATCCAGATTGATGAATGGAAAGGATTCGCAGGTCGTTTGTGGAAAGAAGAAATCAACGTACGTGACTTCATCCAGAACAACTACACTCCATATGACGGAGACAACAAATTCTTAGCTGGTCCTACAAAGGCTACTCAGAAATTGTTTGATGAACTCCAGAAACTTCAGAAAGAAGAACACAACAAAGTATCTATCGGTAAAGATGGTAAAAAACGTACTGGTGTTCTTGATATGGACACAAGCATTGTTACAGGTCTTACTTCACACCCAGCTGGATATATCTGCCCGGAAGGAAAAGATCTTGAAAAGGTAGTAGGTCTTCAGACTGATAAGCCTTTGAAACGTGCTTTCATGCCTTACGGTGGAATCAACATGGCTGTACAGTCTTGTGAAATGTACGGTTACGATGTAGATCCAGAACTCAAAAAAATCTTTACTCAGTATCATAAAACACACAACCAGGGTGTATTTGATATCTACACTCCAGAACACAGAGCAGTTCGTTCAGCTCACATCTTGACTGGTTTGCCTGATACATACGGTCGTGGACGTATCGTTGGTGACTACCGCCGTGTAGCTCTTTACGGTATCGACCAGCTTATCAAATACAAGCAGGAAGATTTTGCTAACATCGGTGACGGAACAATGTCAGAAGATGTTTGCCGCCTCCGCGAAGAAGTAACAGACCAGATCAACGCCCTCAAGGGAATGAAAGAAATGGCTGCTCTCTACGGATTCGATATTTCTAAGCCTGCTAAGAACGCTCGTGAAGCTTTCCAGTGGCTCTACTTCGGTTACCTTGCTGCTGTTAAGACACAGAACGGTGCTGCTATGTCTGTAGGTCGTGTATCAACATTCCTCGACATCTACATCGAACGTGATATTAAAGCTGGTATCCTTACAGAAGAAGAAGCACAGGAACTCGTAGACCATATGGTAATGAAGTTCCGTATGGTTCGCTTTGCTCGTATCGAATCTTACAACCAGCTCTTCTCTGGAGACCCAATTTGGGCTACTCTCGAAGTTGGTGGTCTTGGACAGGACGGCCGTTCAATGGTAACAAAGAACGACTACCGCTTCCTCCACACATTGGAAAACATGGGTCCTTCTCCAGAACCAAACATGACAGTTCTCTACTCAAAGAGACTTCCAGAAAACTTCCGCAAATACTGTGCACAGATTTCTATCGATACATCTTCAATCCAGTATGAAAACGACGATGTAATGCGTCCAATCTGGGGTGATGACTACTCAATCTGTTGTTGTGTATCTGCAACAAAGACTGGTAAAGAAATGCAGTTCTTCGGAGCTCGCGCTAACCTCGCTAAGGCTTTGCTTTATGCTTTCAACGGTGGTAAGGATGAAGGTCTTAAGAAGGGTATGCAGATTGGTCCAGAATACGCTCCAATCACAGCTGATGTTATCGATGCTTCTAACTACAAAGAAGTTGAAAAGAAATACCTTGCTATGCTTGAATGGCTTGCTGACGTTTATGTAAACGTTTTGAACGCAATCCACTACATGCACGACAAATACTACTACGAAGCAGCAGAACTTGCTCTTGAAGATACAGATGTTCAGAGAACATTTGCTACTGGTATCGCAGGTTTCTCTCACGTAGTTGACTCTCTTTCTGCAATGAAATATGCAAAAGTTCATGTTAACCGCGAACAGGTAGAAGTAAAAGACAAGGCTGGTAATGTAATCGATACAGTAACTCTTGTAAAAGACTTTACTGTAGAAGGTGACTTCCCACGCTACGGACAGGATGATGACCGCGCAGACGATATCGCTGTATGGCTCCTTAAGACATTCGTAAACATGATCAAGAAGCACCCAACATACCGCAACTCTGAACCTTCAACATCAATCCTTACTATTACTTCTAACGTTGTATACGGTAAGGCTACTGGTGCTCTTCCTAACGGACGCCCAGCTGGTGCTCCATTCTCTCCAGGAGCTAACCCATCTTACGGTGCAGAAACAAAGGGGCTTATCAAGTCTTTGAACTCTGTTGCTAAGCTTCCATACCACTACGCTTTGGACGGTATTTCTAATACTCAGACTATCAACCCAAGCGCTCTTGGTCATGACAAGAACGAACAGATTGAAAACCTTGTAAACGTACTCGACGGTTACTTTGATATGTCTGCTGAATCAGGCCACACAGGTGCTCACCACTTGAACGTAAACGTATTCGGTGTTGAAAAACTTAAGGACTGTCAGGCACATCCAGAAAAGCCTGAATATGCAAACTTCACAGTTCGTGTATCTGGTTACGCTGTACGCTTCATCAACCTTACAAAGGAACAGCAGGACGACGTAATCGCCAGAACATGTCACGCTAGTCTCTAAATAGCGACAAGGATGTCGCGTCAGAATAATGCGCGATATCTTGCGAGTTTCCGAAGGAAACTCGGTAAGCAGGTTTTACAGGAAGTAAAACCTGCGACTCACGCTAGCCTGTAGAGCTTCCGCGAGTTTTCGAAAGAAAACTCGGTAAGCCGATTTTACACCTTGTAAAATCTGCGACGCTCATGCTAGTTTATAGGTGTAAATCCAAATCCCTTCATCAGAAATGGTGAGGGGATTTTTTGTTTTTAAAGCGGAATTTAGTTATATTCATACATAGAGGTGTTTATGAATGTAAAAATTGTTCCATATGATCAAAAGTATTTCTCCGTTCGGTTTTTAAATGGATTTGATTCTTCTGTCCTTGATGCGGTTAGAAAACTCAAAGGAAGAGTTTGGTACGAAGAAGAAAAAGCCTGGCTTATTCCGCTGACTGGTGACAGTTGTGAAATGCTTCTTTCGAATTTATATAATACAAGATTATTTAATGTAGATGAATTTAGGGTAGATTCCTGTGATTCTGAAAGAAACATAAACGCAGAAATAACAAAAATAAAAGAAGCTCTGATTGTAAGACGGTATTCTCCGCATACAGTGGAGCGCTACTGTTTCTGGGTACGGGATTTTCTTTTGAGGTATGGGATACACAGAAAAGAGTCTGTACAAAAAGAAATAAAAGATTTTTTGAATTATTTAGCGATTAAAAAAAAGGTGAGTGCTTCAACTCAGAATCAGGCATTGGCTTCGCTGCTTTTTTATTTCAGATTTGTAAAAAACACACCTGTGGAGGAGCTCTCAAATATCGTTCATGCAAAGAAAAATCCGAGAATTCCGGTCGTATTCAGCAGGGAAGAAGTGAAGCTCATTATAGAAAATTTACAAGGGCAGAAAAAATTGTGTGCAAAGCTTATGTACGGGACAGGCCTTAGGCTGAATGAAGTGCTTTCCTTAAGGATTTTGGATCTTGACTTTGATAGGACTGAAATAATTGTCCGGCATGGAAAAGGGGATAAGGATCGTCGAGTGATGCTTCCGCAGTCATTGGTTTCGGAATTAAAGTCACATATTGAAAAGGTTCGATTGATTCATAATGAGGATTTAAAAGCCGGTTGGGGGTCTGTTGCTATGCCAGGGGCATTGGGCTTGAAGTATCCTGCCGGTTCAAAGGAATTTAAGTGGCAATGGCTTTTTCCTCAAAAGAGCAGATGGAAAAACCTTAAGACGGGTAAAGAAGGTCGCTGGCATATTGATGAATCTCTTGTACAGAGGGCTGTAAAGCAGGCTATTTTAGGTGCTGGTGTCAATAAAAATGCAAGCTGTCATACATTCCGACATAGTTTTGCAACTCATCTTCTTGAAAACGGCTATGACATTCGGACAATTCAAGAGTTGCTTGGTCATAGAGATGTAAGCACGACGATGGTTTATACTCATGTTCTTAATAGAGGGACCTGTGGGGTCGTAAGTCCGCTTGATAGAATCTGACTTGTTTGAAGTCTGGAGGTTTTGTTTCGCAAAGGTTAAGTTGTGCGGGGTTATAAGGATCTGTATAAATCTTAGCAAATTTTTTGTATTTTGTAGTATAATGGAGAAATACCGTTTCTTCTAAGGAAGATTACACTGACACTTTTTGCAGTATAATTTTTTTATGGAGGATAGGGAGAAAAATTGTTATGTGGACGCCCGCACTGGGGCGCTTTTAGAAGAATAGATAAAATGAAGAATATAATTTATGCTTTAGTTTCGTTTATTGCAATTATACTCATTTTTATTGTTCAGAATTTTATGTTTCTTACATCATCAGGGCTTGTATATCTGTACGAAACAATTTCTGCTTTTGAGTTATACGCTTCGTTGTGTTTTCTGTATTTTTCGATAAAAACATATCAGGAAAAAACTCAAAAAATATATCATCACCTTTTCGTAAAAGTATTTTCTCCTGTAATTTTGTTTTCAATTGCAGTGCTTATAAATTTAGATTTCAACAAACTTTCATTGGCTACATCTTGCGTAACTTTGCTCTTGATAATTGCAGGTCTTTCGCTCATAATGCTGACGTTGTTTCAAGAAAAATCACAGTATCATTCGCATCAAACCTTACAAATTCTCTCAAAACGCGAAAATGAAATTGCAAAACTTCTTTTGCAAGGCAAAACAACGCAGGAAACAGCAGATGCTCTTTTCGTTTCAGTTTCAACCGTAAAAACTCATATCCAGCACATCTATGAAAAAACAGGCGTGCGAAACAGAGCTGAATTGTCACAATTTATGCAAAATCATACGAACGGCTGATGTCAAAATACAAAAATCAACCTTTCAGCCGATATTTTTTCTTCATAATTCCGCTGATAATACAGTGAAGTCTAAATTCTTAGGAGTTTTTATGAAGAAAATATTGAAAATTATTCCATTTGTTGCAGTTCTTATTTTACTACTTGGCTCTGTCGCAATTGAAAAAATGATTCACTCAAAAAATGCAGGTACTTTTCATGTGAACACAGGGCTTGACAAAAACGAAGAAATCCACACTGTCCGTGTTTTTGATACAATTTCTTCCGTGCTGATAATCGATATGAATAATCACTCAAAAAAACGAAAAGTCAATCAGAACGAATATTTTTATGATGATAAGACCACAAAGCTTACGCTTAAAAATCCGCTCCCGTTTGACAATCCTGTAATTCATATAGAAGGAAAAATCACACAGCCTGAAAGTTTCTGCCTTTACGACTTTTCAGGAACGTCAAACGAACTTCTTGTGCTTTTGGACGGGCGGGAAGCAATAGAAAATTACGAATACACTTTTGCTGGTGAAAGCCGCACGCTCACTTTCAGAAATGACATTCATCCCGAAAACGACGGACTTTTTTACATCATGTATCAGTCAGAAGATGGAGAAACTCACAGTTTCGGCAATTGGGATAAAAAAGACGGAGACAGACTTGCTGAACTACAATGGAAATGGATGACAAAGACTCAAAATGCTCCTCCTATGGTGATGAAAGACAGAAGTGATATTTCAAATAAAAAACTATCAAAAGAGGTTGGTTTTTCCGTTCAGCTTCCAAAGGGGAATTCAACTTACATTATTGAAAAAATGGAAGACGGAGAGAAACTGTTTTCAGTTATGAGATGGTTTGACACGAAAGGTCTTGTTGTTGAATGTAAAAATCGACCTTTCCTAAAAGGCGATGAAACAAAATATGTCGAAGAAATGCAAGTCGTTCAGGTTGGAGATGCGACTTTTACAAAGCAAAAAGTCAAAGGCGTTCAAACTGACGACACCGGAGATGAAAAAGAAATTTGGCTTTTCGTATACGAATGGCAGAAGGACGACACATATTATCAGATGAATGTTGAAGAAAACAAAATTGACATGGCTGAAAAAGCTATGAATGAGTTTTTGTTTAAGAAATAGAAGCTATAGCAAATGGTTAAAAAACGCGGTCAAGCCGCGTTTTTTTTTATTTAATTTTACTTGACAAAAAGAATATACAATGTATATACTGAATATGTGGAGGTACAATATGCAGGCAGTAGTTCAGAAATGGGGTAATAGTCTCGGTTTTAGAATTCCATCACTTTGGGCAAAAGACAACAACGTAAAAAACGGAAGCAAAATTGAAGTAATCGCAGAAAAAGGAAAAATAGTAATTCTTCCTCAGAAAAAAACACTTGATGATATGCTTGAAATGGTTAGTCCAGAAAATATTCATTCTGAAATCTCAACAGGCTATTCGGTAGGTAAAGAAGAATGGTAAAATCAAATTATGTTCCAGAAAAAGGGGATCTGGTTTGGCTTGATTTTGATCCACAGGCAGGCCATGAACAAAAAGGTCGTCGCCCGGCAATATGTGTTTCTCAAAAAAAATATAATCAGAAAATTGGTCTTGCCTTATTCTGCCCTATTACTAGCCATGTTAAAGGGTATCCTTTTGAAATAGTTTTAGACAAACATTCAATAAATGGTTGTATTCTTAGTGACCAAATAAAAAATCTCGATTACAAACAAAGAAACTGTGATTTTATAGAAAAAGCAACAGATGAGGAAATTGATTCTGTTGTATATAATATAAAATTATTGATTGAATAAAAAAACACATAACAAAGGTTCGTAGCCGACACGCAGTCAAGCTGCCTGCGATACAACCAGTTGTTATGTGGACGCCCGCACTGGGGCGCTTGGATAAAAAAATGAAAAAAACTGGATTTTTATTAATTATCATATTGCTTTGTTTTAGTTGCACGAAAAAGCAAATTGAAAAAACAGAAACAGGGCCTTATGTCGAACCATTAAAAATGATTTTTGTTGATGGTGGCGAGTATATAATGGGAAACTTAGAAAACGATGATAAAGACATATTTTCTGATAATGTAGTTCCTCATAAAGTATCAGTATCGTCATTTTTAATTAGTACAACAGAAATAACCCAAAGTTTATATAGAGAAATAATAGAGGACGAAAAATGGTATGATCCTCAAAAAATAAACTGCCCTGTTCGTGATGTTTCTTGGTATAGTGCTGTAGAATTTTGTAATAGACTTAGTGAACGAGACGGATTGGAAAAATGTTATACAATTGATGGTGAAAATGTAATTTGCAATTTTAAGGCGAATGGTTACAGACTTCCTACAGAAGCTGAGTGGGAATTTGCGGCCTATGGTGGCAACCTTTCCCAAAGATATAGGTATAGTGGTGCAAACGATATATACGAAATAACTAATTATGACTCTGATGGAATATATGAAGTAGCAAAATACAAGCCTAATGAACTAGGTTTGTATGATATGACGGGAAATGCATCTGAATGGTGTTGGGATTTTTACGATGCTGTTCTTTATCCAAAATCTCAAACAAAAAATCCAACTGGGCTTTCTAATAGTGATGGTAAAAATTATTGGAGAGTTGTAAAAGGTGGTTGTTTTTATAGGATAAAGCCAATTCCATATCGAATGGGACTTGATCCAGAAACAGCTCTTTTGGGAAGTAAAGGTAGTTTTGCAGTCGGCTTCAGAATCTGCCAAAGCGTTATTGAATAGGATTAAACATGGGTAAAAAAAAACAAAGTGTTATATATGATATTATTGCTCTGGTAATGGCTATAATTGCTATGGTTTTTGAATTAATTTTGTCTGAAAAAGTTAGCAATTTACTTATAATCGTATCTTTAGTATTAATTGTAAAACTATTATTCAATTTGTCTAAGAGAGATGATAATGAAACTTCAGACACTTATACGAACAATATAGGCGAATAACAGTTTTTTACCAAATATAGCATTTTTAATTATCAAGGGGGAGCGCGCAACGGTCAGAATTTTCTTCTCAAAAATTTCATTTGCTTTTATAATTGTTTAAAGTACAGTACAGGAAGAACATTTATTATCTAAATTTAATTACATTTATATTTTATTTTTCTATATCCTTTTTCTTAAAAAAATAAATTTAAAAGAAATAATAAGATAAAAGCAAAATGAAAATAAATACAACGATACTTGTCTTGCTGAGTTTAATGTTTTTTCTAATGAAGATAGTTGGCTATTTGGAGATATGAATGAGTGAATATATTAATCTTGCAGTTCCTTTTTTTTCTCAACCAGAGAATATATATACTTAAATAAATGTGATGTATTAAGATAAAATCACATAACAAAGCTTCAAAGCCGACAAAAACTTTGTCACAAAAGTTGCTTACACTCCCCTTTCGGGTCGCCGCAACTTTTGCGCCAATTCTGCCGTTGGCAGAACCGTTTTTGCGGTTTAAGCAATTGTTATGGCGACAGGCCAGTGGCCTGCTTTTCTTAAAGTATAAATAGAATTTAGTCATAGCAAATTTTCTCAAAATTGAAAATTTGGATAAAACTATGGCTAACATCAACTTAAAGAACGCAAAAAGTTCAAAAAACGATGAGTTTTATACTCAGTATAATGACATTCAATCAGAAATAAATGCTTATATAGATTTTGATCCCAATGTTTTTAAAGATAAGACTATTCTTCTTCCTTGCGATGACCCCGAATGGTCTAATTTTACAAAGTTCTTTATAAACAACTTTGAACGATACGGACTTAAAAAACTTATTTCAACTTCATACGCTCCTAATTCTAAACCTAAAGAAATTTCATATCAGCCTACTCTCTTCGAAAGTATAGACCCTAGATTTGACGAAAATAAAACTCTTGAAAAAGGTAAGATTTTTGTATTAACAAAAGATGAGAATAATGACGGCAAAATTGATGAAAAAGATTTGAAATGGAATTACCTTGAAGGCGATGGGGATTTTAGAAGCGAAGAAGTCAAGCTTCTTCGCAACGAAGCTGATTTCATAATCACAAATCCGCCCTTTAGTTTATTTAGAGAATTCTTTAACTGGCTTGTTGAAAGTGAAAAGCAATTCTTGGTAATTGGAAATATGAATGCCGTTTCTTACAATGAAATTTTCCCATATTTAAGAAACAATAAAGTTTGGCTCGGAAACAATTGTGATAAAAACGGCGGAGCAATGTTTTATGAAATACCTGAATCTATTGCAAATTTAGAACAAGTTCGAGAAGTAAAGGAAACAAAAGACGGAAAAAAGGTCTATATCACTCGTGTACAAGGTGTTCGTTGGTTTACAAATATTGAACATGGAAAGCGACATGAAAAATTAAAACTTATGACCGAAGCCGACAATATAAAATTTTCACGTCATAAAGAAATAAAAGATAAAGGTTATTTGCATTACAACAATTTCGATGCGATTGATGTTCCTTTTTTAGATGCCATTCCTTCAGATTATAAAGGTGTTATGGGCGTTCCACGTTCATTTTTTGACAAATACAATCCAGAACAGTTTGAAATTGTTGGAACAGACACAAAAGAACAATCCGCGGAAATTGGAATTCAGCCAATCGGCGAAGAATGGGTTAGAAAATATAAGGAAGCTGGTGGTACAGGTCATATAACTGCAAACATGCGAAATCTTTCGTACATAGATTTTGACGGAATCCCAAAAACTCCGTATGCAAGAATTTTAATCAAACATAAGGAAAACTAAAATGCACACAGAACTTAGAACCGACATTACAATCGAAAAACTTTGTGAAGGTTTTGTTTACAATGAATTTGAAGAAAAAGGTCTTTTTGGTTTAAATGGAAAACTCGTTATTCAGCCCGAATATCAGCGAAACTATATTTACAATGACGGCAAAAAGGATGTTGCAGTTATAAATTCTTTGCTAAACGGTTATCCGATTGGCTTGATTTATTTCAACAAAAACGGCGAGAAATACGAGGTTTTAGACGGACAGCAAAGAATCACTTCTATTGGTCGTTTCATCACAAATAAATTCGCCGTAAAAATCGACGACTACGAAAGAAACTTTGACAGTCTTGATAAAGATATTCAACAACAACTTTTGCAGACAAAACTAACGATTTATATTTGCGAAGGTACGGAAAAAGAAATAAAAGATTGGTTTCAGACAATAAACATTGTCGGAGTTCCACTTAACGAACAGGAACTTTTAAATGCAGTTTATTCAGGTCAGTTTGTAAATCTTTGCCGAGAAGAATTTTCAAATAGTCAGAATTCAAATATCCAAAAATGGGAATGTTACATTTCAGGCAATGTAAAGAGACAAGACTTTTTGCATACGGCTCTTGAATGGGTTTCAAAAGGCAATGTCTCGGAATACATGGCTAAACACCGCACTGATGATGATATCAACGAAATTAAAAAATATTTCAATTCTGTAATTGATTGGCTCAACTCTACTTTTAAAACAGTAGATTCAACAATGTGTGGTTTGGATTGGGGAAGAATTTATGAGACATATCATAAAAAGAGTTATGATATAAATAAACTTGACGAACGTATCAAACAGCTTCTTGAAGATTGGCAGGTAACTGACAAAAAAGGAATTTATGAATTTGTACTGTCCGGCGAAACAATGGAAAATCGTAAATTCTTGAACATTCGTATTTTCGATAAATCTACAATAAAAAGCGTATATTCAAAACAGACAAATGAAGCCATAAAAAACGGAATTTCAAACTGTCCTATGTGTGCAGCGGCTGGAGGTTCAAATAAAAATCGTATTTACAAAGAAAACGAAATGGATGCCGACCATGCAACAGCCTGGAGTAAAGGCGGTGCAACAGATATTTCAAACTGTGTAATGTTGTGTAAAACTCACAACAGGTCAAAAGGAAATAGATAAAAGGAATATTTTTTCATCGAGTCAAGCTCGATGAAAAAATTAATTGAACTTTAGGGCTAAGCAAGTTAGCGGTAGTACGCGGCTTTACGCCGCTTGGTAAGATATTACATAAGGAAACGATTTATTCCAAAAAACAAATAAATTTGTGGTATAATAATAGAAGTTATACTGTTTTGTATAAGAAGTATTTTGCCATAACAAAGCTTCAAAGCGGATGTCGCGGTCAAGCCGCGCCACCGTTTAAGCAGTTGTTAGGTTGATGCGCCACTGGCGCACCGTTGAGAAATATGGAAAAAATAAAAAAAGAAACAAATGAGGAGATATTACAGAATTTTCTCTTAAATATTGATTGTTTAAATGAATTAAATCCGTGGATTGATTCATTTAATATTTTTGATGTTCTAAAAATCTCTCGAACAGAAATTCGTCATAGTAATATGATTGCGTGGCTTTTAAACCCACACGAAAATCACGGATTAAATGATTGTTTTATTAAAAACTTAGTTTCAAGAATTGTTAAAAATAAAAATTATGGAAATGCAAATCCATTAGAGTTAATGGTAGAAGATTTCTCTTCTGTACAAATTAACAGAGAATGGGAAAACATAGATTTATTATGCATTTCTGATAATTTTGTCATTGTCATAGAAAATAAAATTGATTCTGGCGAACATGATAATCAATTAGAAATATACAGAAAAAAAATTGAAAGCAGATATAAAAAATTATCGAAAATATTTTTATATCTAACTCCAGATGGGTTGTTACCAAGTGATGAAGAAAATTGGAATGTATTATCATATTGGGATATTTTAATATCAATAGAAAATGCTTTCGAATTACATAAAAATGATCTGTTAAGTGGGCAAAAAACTTTAATTCAAGATTATATAAATATCTTAAGGAGTAAAATTGTGGAAGATAAAGCATTAGTAGATATCTGCAAAAAAATATATTTACAATATAAACCTGCCCTTGATTTAATTTTTGAAAATCGAGGAAATTTTGTTGCCGAGAATATTATAGAAGCATTTAATGAATTAAATATTGAATTGGATAATACAAGAACTACAAATCGATGGTTTGTATTTTATTCAAAAGAAATGGATAAAATTTTACCTTGCCTTGAAAATATGAAAGGTTCCTGGAACGACAATCATACATATAATTATTGGATTTCAGTTGAAGATAATACATTAACAGGTTGTTTTGAATTAGGCGGTACAAATCTGACCGAATCATTAAAGGAAACTCAAAAGAAAATATATATGTCAGCTTCTGGAAAAGTAAGAAAAAATGATGATTATGTTTTCAAGCATGTTTTTACTACAAAAAAATATGAAATAAATCCAAATGATTCACAAGATATAAAAAATAATGTTAATTCAATTATAGAAGAATTAATTGAAAATGAAAAAAAAGTTATAAGTTTATTTGTGTAATACAACCTAACAAAGGTTCGTAGCCGACAGCGGGTCGAGCCCGCTGCGGTACAACCAGTTGTTATGTGGACGCCCGCACTGGGGCGCTTATAGGAGAATTATATATATGAACACAGAACAAACCATTGCACTTTTAATAGATGCAGATAATGCACAAGAAAAAAAAATGGAAAATGTCATTTTGGAAATTTCAACATTTGGTCGTATTGTTGTAAAAAGAGCATATGGTAACTGGACTAAAGATACCTTAAAAAATGGGAAGAAGATTTTAGAAAACTTGCAATAAAACCTATACAACAAATTGATTATGTAAAAGGGAAAAATGCAACCGATATGGCATTGACCATTGACGCAATGGATTTTCTATATAATTCTGCATACGATATTTATGCAATCGTTTCAAGTGATAGTGATTTTACTCCTTTAGCAATAAAACTCAGAGAAGCTGGGAAAAAGGTAATTGGAATAGGGAAAAAAAATACTTCTGAAGCTTTTATACAATCATGTGATAGTTTCATGTTTATAGAAGAGATTGGATTATCTATAGAAGAAAATAATACATCCCAACCGGTCGAAAGAACTCAAGAAAATAAATATGAAGAACTTAACGAATTAGACAAGTTCTTACAAATTGCTGCAAATACTTATCAAGATGAAGATGGGTTTACAAATGTAAGTTCAGCAGGTGCTTATATAAAACGAGTAAAACCTGAATTCAATATTCAGTCTTATGGTGTGAAGAAAATTCCAGAATATCTTGAAAAAAATAGTAATCGCTATGAAATAACGAGATATAAAGGAAAAGGTGTTGTAAATATTATCGCATATCGAATTAAAAACACATAACAAAGGTTCGTAGCCGACACGCGGTCAAGCCGCGTGCGGTACAACCAATTGTTATACGCACAGCTCACTGAGCTGGTAAGAAGAAAAGAATGAAATGGGAAAATATTATTGGTGATAACGAAAACCAAAATTACATTGATGAAAATACTCTCTCCTGTAGATATTTATTAGAGAAAAAAGGCAAAAAAGAATTAATTGTATTAGGTCTTAATCCAAGTACTGCAGATTCTGTAGAGCCTGATAGAACTATGTGTAGAGTTATGCATTATGCAGAACAGGAAAATTTCGATGGCTTTGCCATGATTAATCTCTATCCACAAAGGGCAACGCAGCCTCAAAATTTAAAGATTTACAACAATGAATTACATCAGAAAAATCTATCAAAAATAAAGACTTTAGTTGCTAGTATCGAAAATCCTGTAATTTTATTAGCTTTCGGAGGAAATATAACGAAAGTAGGATTTCTACAATCTTGTTTTATTGATATTTATAATGTTCTTAAAACTTTTAATCCTTCTTGGAAATGTCTTGATATTGGAAAGACAGGAATACCAAAACATCCTTTATACTTAAAAAATGAATTAAGAATGAAGGATTTTGATATTGATAAGTTTATAGGTACATTAAAAATATAAATTGGAGGCAAATAATGGCATTTAATATTATTGTATTTTTAATCTTTGTGATTTGTTTTGGATTTTCTTATCTTAGAAAAAAGAACAAAGGTAAAAAGAAAACACACATTCAAAATATAAATATCAATTCAGAAAAAAATGATGCTTCATCAAGGGAAGAGTTTAGGAAGAGATTTATAAATCAGGAATTTGATTTTGGCTGGGGATCTCCAAAACAAACATCTAATAAAATATCCTCGACAAAACAAAAACAGGAAAAAGAAGAATGCAAGGAAATAAAAAAATCTTCTCCTGAAAAAGAAAAAAATATTTCGAGAGAAAAAGAAAAAATAGAAAAAAAAGAATTAACTTTTGCAGAAAAAAAAGCAAAAGGTGTATATTCAACTAGAGGTTCTGTTAGGGTTAGCGGAGGTTTACTCCCTAATCATTCTTCAATGGGTATGATAGATTTTTATTATGATGGAAAAAAAGCTCCTTCATTAACCGGTAGCAGAGGTAGAATATCAATCTATAAAACCGATGGTAATTTACAAATTTTTTATAAAAATCCAGATGATGTAAAAGATAAAGAGTTTTTAGGGTTGATTGTTGATATGTATAAAATATAAAAATTTATAATCGTATAACAAAGGTTCATAGCCGACAGCGGGTCAAGCCCGCTGCGGTACAACCAGTTGTTATACGGACTGCCCACTGGGCAGCTTTTGTAAAAAGTAAAAAGTCCGATAGCAAAAATTAAAATTTTTGGAGGCTTTTTTATGAAAAAAAGAATTCTTGTTGGGGCATTAATATTTTCACTAATGTCATCAATTTTTGCTGTTGAAACTAAATATGATTCATTTGGTTTACATTTTTCAGTTCCATTAGTTTTTGAAACTGCAACAGAAAGCGGTGCAAAAGCTGAGACAAACATGACATCCATTGGCTTTGGTATACATGCTTTGTCATTGTATACAGATAGGATTGGATTATATGTGAATTTGGATTTAGTATTTCCTCAGACAATGAATATGAAGGTAACTTATGGCGGAGTTACACAATCTTATTCAGTAAGTAGAAGTGATTATGATTCGTTATGGGGAATGGCAGCCTTGTTTGCACCTGCAATTTCAATTATCCATACAGACAAAATGTTATTTACAGTATCTCCAGGAATTCATTATACAATGATGTTTGCAGATGCTGCTTATGCTACAGCATCATATGTATTTGGCATCGGTGCTAACATTCAAGATAGTATTTTCTTTAGTTCAAATGGTTATTTTACAATTGGTGCAGATATAGCATATGATTTTTTAGGATTTACAATTGCAAATGGCGAATCAAAATCTGGCGGAACACATGATTTCATAATTAATCCAAAAATCGGTGTAGGATTTAGATTTAAATAAAAAAAGGAATATTTTTTCACAGAGTCAAGCTCTGTGAAAAAATTAATTGAACTTTAGGGCAATGCAAGGTAGCGTTTGTAACGCGGCTTTACGCCGCTTAAAATTGTAAAATAGAAAATTTTCTTTCCAATCATAGAAAGAATTTCTTTAATATAGAAAATATAGATTCGATGAATCTATAAAAATAGATATGGAGAAAATTGTTGTACGAAAGTAATTTCGTATAACAAAGGTTCGTAGCCGACAGGCAGTCAAGCTGCCTGCGGTACAACCAATTGTTAGGTTGATGGCGCACTGCGCCACTTATGGAGGTAAAAATTGTCTGCAATATTTAAAAGAAGAAGTATCAGAAAGTTTACGAATAAACCTGTTTCAAAAAGGATTCTTACAAAAATTTTAGAAGCGGGAAAAGCAGCTCCGTCTGCAAAAAACAGGCAACCGTGGAAATTTATTGTTTTTTCAGAAACTGAAAAGGATAAACTTCTTAATTGTATGGAAAAAGGAATCCTCCGTGAAGAAAAAAGTCCATTACTTCCAAAATCACAAAACGGAATTGCTGATGCAAAAAATACATTGAGGATAATGAAAAATTCCCATGTTATTATAATTGTTCTGAACACGAATGCAATTTCCCCATTTAAAAGCATTGACTCTGATTCAAGAATAATAGAAATTTGTGATACTTTGTCGATAGGTGCTTCCGTAGAAAATATGCTGCTCAGAGCAAGAGAACTTGGTATTGGTAGTCTTTGGATTGCGAATACATGTTTTTCGTATCCAGAGCTTACAGAATTCTTAAATACAGATTTTCAACTTGTATGTGCAATTGCCCTCGGATATCCTGATGAAAAACCAAAACAGCGGCCACGAAAAGCCGATTCTGAAATAATTGAATTTAGATTTTAAGTTTTTATAAAACAAAAATAAAAACTTTGACATGTCAAGACTGGATGAGTTTTGTGCAAAGAACCAAGACTGCCTTTTTTTCTTGACAAATATAGGTTTTAACCTATATTATAAAAATATGGAAAAGAAGTACACTGTAGAATTCTATGAAACTGAAAAAGGAGAAAAGCCCTGTCTCGAATTCCTTAATACGCTCGAAGTCAAGCTTCGAGCTAAGGCTTTCCGAGATATGGCTCTTCTAGAAGAAAAAGGAACAGAACTTCGTCTTCCATATTCAGAGCATCTTGATGATGGAATTTTTGAGCTTAGGACAAAGCAGGGAACCAATATTGTAAGGAATCTATATTTTTTCTTTGTTGGAAATAAAATCATAATTACCCATGGCTTCCGCAAGAAAACACAGAAAACACCACCAGAGGAAATTATCCGTGCAAAGAATTACAGAAAAGAATATTTAGCTAGACATCCGCAAAAGGAGGAAAAGAAATGACATTAACAGAAGCATTAAACGAACAGATGAAAGATGAATCTTTCAAAAAAGAATATGAGGCTCTTGCCCCAGAATATGAAATAATTTCCTCTTTGATTGATGCAAGAAAATCATGCAATGTAACGCAGAAACAACTTGCAGAAACCACAGGAATTGCACAGTCAGATATAAGTAAAATTGAAAATGGTTCAGGTAATCCAACAATTAAATTACTCAAGCGCCTCGCAGATGGTCTTGGAATGAATTTAAAAGTGGAGTTTATTCCAAAGAATCAAATGGCATTGAGATAAGGCAACCTAACAAAGGTTCGTAGCCGACAGCGGGTCAAGCCCGCTGCGGTACAACCAATTGTTATGCTGACACCTCACTGAGGTGCTTGAAGAGGTTAAAGAATGAATATTTTTAAAATATTATCTTCTTATGATGGAAGTATAAAAGAACCTAATATTTCTTCTTTTTTAGCTTATTTATTGGATTTAAATGAGGATCATGGATTATCTGATTTATTGTTAAAAAGTATTATTATCGATTTTAAAAATCAAAATTCTGCATTCTTCGATAGAATAAAAACTTCTAACCTAAATCAATATGATATAACAATTAATCCAGAATATTCTGTTTTTCTAAATAATAAAAGACGTGATATTGATATTGTAATTGAAATCTATAACGAAAACAAAGAAGAACCTCTATATTCATTATGTATTGAAAATAAAATTACAGATAATTCAATACAAAAAAATGATACACAATTAAAAGATGAACTTGAAGGTATTAAAAAAGAATATAAAGAAAATGGCTGGAAAACAGAAATTTATTTTGTTTTTGTGACTTTAGAGGATTCTAAAAAATCAAATGAAGAATTTGATTCTTTTAATTATGATAAAAAGCTTCATTTATATTGGAAAGGAAAAACTTCAATTCAAGAAAAAATCTTAAATATTTTAGACTTAGAAAGAATTGGAGAAATTGATCCTATCTCAGAAGATTTTAAATTTTTGATAAAATCATTTTTATCGTTTATTAAAACAGATTTTAAGAGTTCACTTGAAGAAAAGAATGATAAGCAAGAAAGGAAAAGTTATGGAAAAACGGTAATGGAGTTTTTTAGAGAGTTTGCAGAATCTATGGATTCTGATAAAGACTATAAAGTTAGCGATGTAAAAAAATCTATTTCAGATATAATAAAAAGAGAATCTGGTATTTCAGTAAATCCGAGAACAATTAATTGTCATATATATGCAACAATTGTAAATGAAAAAAACAGGTTGCATTATAATGTTACTAAAAAAAATTGTGACTATAAAAATTTATTCTATTATAAAGATGAAAATCAAAAAGAAGTGATTAGAAGATTTTTACCAAATTTAAAGGGTATAAATATATATGTAAAATAGCATAACAAAGGTTCGTAGCCGACAGCGGGTCAAGCCCGCTGCGGTACAACCAGTTGTTATGTGGACGCCCGCACTGGGATGCTGTTAGGAAACGAAATGAAAACAATTCAATTAAAATATGATGATTACAAAGGCTATGTAAACATTCTTCGGCATGCTTGTAGAGGAATTGTTATAAATAATGGAAATGTTTTGTTGTGTTATGAATCAAATGAAGGTAAGTACATTATTCCTGGTGGTGGACAAGAGGCTAATGAATCTCTTGAACAATGTTGTGAAAGGGAACTTTTAGAAGAAACTGGGATGATTGTAAAAACAAATCCTTGTTATCTAGAAATTGAAGAGTTATTCTTAGATTGGAGACATATTAATCATTATTTTGTTTGTAAAATCATTGAAGATACAGGTACATTCCATCTTACAGAAAATGAAAAACAGGCTGGGTATAAGACAGTTTGGATTCCATTAGATAAGGCTATAGAAATATTTGGAAACTATGAGACTTTTCATAAAAACAACATTGCAGAGTATGGGTTGTACAGAAGAGAATTTTTTGCATTAAACGAACTAAAAAAAATCTTAAAAGATAAAAAATCAGGTCAAGCCCGCCTTTTTATTTGACAAAATCAGCATGGTATAATTATAATATAATTATGGATGAAATAATCTTTGAATGGGATCCCGTAAAAGCTGAATTGAATTATACGAAACACAAAGTAACTTTTGAGGAAGCAAAAAGTGTTTTTTATGATGAAAATGCAATCTTAATTGCTGATCCAGACCATTCAAGTATGGATGAAGACAGATTTATCATGCTTGGACTTAGTTCCGAGTTACATATGTTGGTTGTCTGTCATTGTTACAGAGAAAATGACAGAATTCGTATCATTTCGGCACGAAAAGCAGATACGCTTGAAGCCGCACAATATGGAGGAAGATAAAATGAGAGACCACTACGATTTTTCAAACGGAATAAAAAATCCTTATGCAGATAGACTCAAAAAACAGATTACAATTCGCCTTGACGACCAGGTAATTGAATATTTTAAGAATATGGCAGAAGAAACTGGTATGCCTTATCAGAATATAATCAATTATTATCTGTTGGATTGTGTAAAAGAAAAGAAACATCTGGAAGTTGCGTTTAGTAAATAAAATCACATAACAAGTAGCTCAAAGCCGACAACGCGGTCAAGCCGCGTTGCGGTTTAGCTACATAGTTATGTGGACGCCTACGGTGAGGCGCTTGGAGGGAAAAAAATGAAAAAAATAATATGTCTATTATTGTCTATATTTGTTTTAAGTAGTGTTAATGCAAAAAATCAAGAAAATAAAGATACAAAATTTCCTTGGTCGAATTATAATGTCAGAGCTGGTGAAGAAATAAAAATGCCAATAGATTGTGGTTTTATTTCTTATGGAAAAACAACTATCTTTGAAAACGATTGGGATTATTCAATTCCTAAAGAATTTGGTAATAAAGTTTTAATTGTTTCTATTCCTTATTCTTTTTATTTTGAAGGAAAGAAACAAGAAGTATTTTATGAATTAATTATAAAAGATGTAAAATTAAAGAAAGAAATTCAGGCATTACAACTTTTTTCGGAAATAAAGTGTGGAACAGTTATAGGGACAGCCTATATTGATAATCCTGGTTTAATTGTAAGAACTGTAACTGGTTATGATCCAAATTTAATTATTGATAGTAAAAATCCTCCTATAGAAATAGGTAAATATACTTATTACGATGCATCAACTTTCATGCCGACAACTCCTAAGTTATTAACTTTTCAACCAATTCTTTCAAAAAAAGATTCCATAGAATTTTGGGATTATCCAGAATCATTAGAAAGTATAGCTTCAGAAATAAATAAGAAAAAAGATGATAAAGGTCATATAACAAGATTACCAAATTTTAAAATTTTAATAAAAACAAAATTAGATAAATATCCAGAACATATTCGTACAGAATCTAAGACTGATTTAACATTAAAAAGGATGTTCTATTCATTCGGTGATACTGAGCAAATAATAAATTTTGATGGGCTTCCATTTCATTTAGTATTTTATAAGGGCTTTGAAGATTATTTAAAAAAAGAATATAAACTTGGAGATGATATATATCTTTATTTAGTATTTCTATTTGGAAGTAATGGTAAACAATATTATTATGTAAGAGATTTTTCTTTAAAATCTCCAGAACAACAATTTAATGATAAATTAGAAATTATTAATACAACAAAGAAGAAATAAATCACATAACAAAGGTTCGTAGCCGACAGCGGGTCAAGCCCGCTGCGGTACAACCAGTTGTTATACGCACAGCCTACTGGGCTGTAAACAAGGGGAAAAAATGTTTATATTAAATTTTATCAAAAATAATTATCAATGGTTATTATCAGGATTAGGAACCTCGATTTTATTTTTTATTATCGGGACACAAAACATGGCTATAATAAAGCTACAAAGCAAAATCAAAAAATTAAAAATTCTTCAACTGGGATTCAAGTAGGAGGAGATTTTTATGCAGGAAGCACAATCTCAAAAAGTGAGTAATAATTCTAACGCAATACAGGTTCATGGAGATCTAAATTATGGATTATCTTATAGTGATGTAAAACAAATCTTTTATGACTTATTCAAAATGAATTTTCCTGAAATTCAAGAAATAGCTAGAAAAGAAGCAGATTCTAGAGTAAATAAACTGATTGAAAAAATTGAAAAAGAGTTCAATGAGAAAAAAGATAATATAAATAATGAAAAATTTAAGGATCCAAATATTCAATATGAAATGACACAGTTAGCAATCAATGCTGCTAGGTTTGGAGAGAAAAGTAATTTAGAATTACTTGCAAAGTTATTTACACTAAGATTAGAAAATGATTGTCCAGAGGTAATTGAACAAATATCTGGTGAAGCCTTAAAAATTTTACCTCTTTTATCAAAAGTACAATTATCAATACTTGTAATATTTATTCTTTCTAATGAAGCAGAATTAGGCGAAAAAGCACTAGATGGAAAAGTATATGCAAAAGATATAGATAAATTAATAAATAATACACAACAGTATTTAACCCCTGTGTTAAATATGAAAGATGGTGATATAGCTTATCTACAATGCATAAATTGCCTTAATACAAGACCAATAACACAATTAGATTTAGTTCCAAATATTTTAAGAGATGTTGTTGAATTTAAAGGGAAAAAGTTAAAGGAAATAAAAGAATTATCTAAAATAAATAATTACAACAACATCACTAGTTTTCTTGAATTTTCGGAAAAGTGTTATATTGGAAGATTTTATTTATCAGTAATTGGAAGATTATTAGGATGGCTTTCTTTACAAAAAATATCGAATATTAATATAAAGGAATTATTTTAACCGCCTAACATGCACTTCAAATCGGATGTCGGGTCTGCGCCCGCCACCGTTTAAGTGCGTAGTTATGTGGACGCCCGCACTGGGGCGCAAGGAGTAAAAAAATGATAAAAAAAGTATTGAGTCTATTATTCATTACATTTTCTATAATATCTGTTTTATCGGCGAAATCCGTCACAGATTTTTTTATAGCTGAAGAAACTGCAATTGATTATTTTCCAACAAGTAACTATGTCTGCATAAATGAATATAACTTATTTTATACAGAAAAAAACTCTTCAATTGAAAAAGATATTGAAAGCATTAAAGATCTGATTAAATCTGCAAAATATTCTGAAGAAAAATTTGGAATAAACGATTTTTATGCAGTAGAAGAATCTCTTTCCAATGAGGGTAAGTATGCGAGAGGGAAATATGATTTAATTACATCAGAAAATACATCATTCAAGATGATAGAAGATATTTTTTCAAAAGTCCTAAAAAGAAATGTTACTGTATCTACTGATGGAACTTATATTAATGTCATCTTTGATGGAACAGGAATTAAAGTCCGTAAATGGGATGCAGAAAAAGCATATGCAAATGGAAATGAAATTATTTTACAATGGCCAAATCATTTATCACGCATGGAGCTTGTTTTTGCATCTGATATAGAAAACTCCCAATCGATATTAAAATATGTAAATACAACAATACAGAGTCCTGAAAAAACAGAGGAAGAGATTGATTATCTGCGAAATGCCCTTCCAGAATTAACAGGTTTAGAAAAGGAACTTCAGGATAATTGTGATATTGTCAGATTAAAGCATTTAAAATATTATGCAGAATTAATTGAAGAGTACAAAGTAAAAACAGGCCATTATCCATTTCAAGAAAAATCTCAAATTCAAATTTATGCTTTGATTTATAACAAGCAGCAAAAAGAATATGCCACTGATACAAATCCAAATAAACATAAATTGATATCTCCAAAAGATTTTTTTACGGAATTAGAAAAAGGATTAGGCAGAAAAATCGACCAGATGTATGATCCTCAGTATGCACCAACTTGTCGTCCGATTTTTTATATGTATATGATTCAAGGTGATACTTATTATTTTGCCATACACCTTTCAAAATACTATCCATTTTCAAAAAGAGTAGATAAAAATTATTATAAAGTAGAAGTTTCCAATAAAAGTGATCTTTCGTATAAATTTTATACAATAAAAGAGTTATCAGAAAATACAAAATATATTGAAGCAGTTTCCATTCCTCTTAACAAAGAAGGATATTTTCTTGAAAGAGAGAAAAAACATAAGGATGAATATTAATCACATAACAAAGCTTCAAAGCCGACAAACCGGTCAAGCCGTGCGCTGTTTAAGTGCGTAGTTATGTGGACGCCCGCACTGGGGCGCTTATTGGAGTTACATAAATGATAAAAAAAGTTGCGATAATAAGTTTATCCAGGGGAATCCTCGGAGAGCCGTTTATTTCTCATGAATTAGAAATCGGGCTTAACCGACTGAAAAAGTATGGACTTGAAGTTATTACCACAGAATCAGCTCTAAAAGGAATGGAATATATAAAGAATAATCCCAAAGAAAGAGCTAAGGACTTACTGAATACGCTCCGCGACAAGTCCATCGATATGATTTTATGTGCAATCGGTGGTGATGATACTTATCGATTGCTTCCGTATCTTTTTGAAAACGATGAACTAAAAAATGCAGTAAAAGATAACAAAAAGATTTTTCTCGGATATTCAGACACGACCTGGAATCATTTTATGTTTAATAAAGTCGGATTCAAAACATTTTATGGGCAGGCTTTTATCACCGACTTATGTGAGCTTGAAAACGAAATGCTTCCATATTCGAGAAAATATTTTGAAGAATTGATAAACAAAGAATCTATAAACAAAATTGAACCTAGCGATGTATGGTATTCAGAAAGGACCAATTTTGATGCTTCTCAAATCGGTACAAAAAGAATAGTGCACAAAAATGAAGGATTCCAATTATTACAGGGAAATCCAGTTTTTTCAGGAGAGATTTTAGGCGGTTGTATTGAATCAATTTATGATATGTTCGACAA
>JAXJSC010000007.1:0-67472 GCA_036310305.1 Treponema sp.
AAGATTACCAGTCTCATTGACAAAATCAAGCAGAACGAAATCAACAAAACGGAGTACATGAGTATGAACATACACGAGTACGACAAGTTCAGAGCCGGCAAGAAAGAAGGGATAGCAGAGGGTATTAAAGAAGGTATTAAACAAGGTACACTTGCCGGTGTTCAGCAGAAAGCAGTGGAAACTGCAAAAAAGCTACTCAAAATGAAGTTAGGCAGTATTGAACAAATTGCAGAAGCCATAAATTTACCCGTAGAACAGGTAGAAGCCCTTGCAGATGAAATTCGAAAAGACTAAAAAATATTTAAATTAAATTCAGCGAAATGCATTTTTTATCACTTAACCTCGTTATATAAGGTAAGGAGAAATGTGAGAGAAAATGTCATTCATAAACAGAAAATATAAGGATTCAGTTTTTACGGATCTTTAAAGAAGGACTTGCCTCAAGAGCAGGAACTGCGCCTTTCTGACGCATTCTACAAAAAAGACTTTAGCAGCCTAGAGCTCATCGTAAAAGTCCGCAACTGCACAAATTCCCAAATGTTGCCGATTGCAAAAGACTGTGATATCCTAAAGCAGTATTGCCAGTTCATTGAAATTGTTGAGCGCACCTTCAATAAAAGATTTCCCAAGCGCTCCTTCAAAAAGGCAATCGACACAGCGATTTCCCAAGGCATCCTGTCTGACTACCTGGATCGAAAATCGCGGGAGGTAACAAATATGCTCTGTGCTAAATATGACTATAAGATGGATATCGCGGTAAAACAGGAAGAAGCTTTTGAAAGAGGGGTAAATAAAGGAGCACAGCAGAAAGCAATTGAAGCTGCACGAAATATGATAGCAAAGAATTATCCGATTGATGATATCTGTGAAATAACAGAACTATCTGAAGAGCAAGTCAAGAAATTATATGAAGAACTCAAATAAAAGCCTTCTGTTAGTTATTAACTACACTTACATTCATTGCACTATGACGTTTATATCCAAAAAGGCGGCTTTCTTGTATTAAAAGAAAGCCGCCTTTTTGGATATTTTTTTGTAACTTATTTTCAACATTTTTGAAGAAAATAAAATTTGCAAAAAAAACTGGCTTAGAAGTACTAAAAACTCCTAAGCCAGAAAATACGAAATTTTAGATAAAATTAATTATTTTTTCTCAATTCCCATGGAACAGTATCACCCTTAGTCAGACCTTTCAAATCTGCATAGAAGATATACTCTGCACCATATTCAACATTTGCAGGAAGTGCTACAGAACCATTTCCCTGATCTTCCTGATAAAGCTTAGCAATTCTGTAGTCCCAACCTGTAGAAGGTTTTGCAAGAATAGAAGCTTCATCTCCTTTATATACAACTCCTACAGATGCAAATGTATATTCTAGAGTTCCATTTGCATCTACTGTACCCATTGCAGCATCCCAATCTCCTGGCCAACCAATCTCTGCACCACCAAATGAGAATGTAGTTCCTGCAGGGTAAGATACCAAATCAAGATTTACAAGTTTAATTCCTACAAGTTTGATAGACTGCTTTTCAACAACGTCAAAAGTAACGTCTTTTTCTGGTGTTGTAGTAATAGTTAATACATATGGTTTACCATTAGAAAGACCTTTGATAAGGTTGTCGCTATGAGTACCAAGTTTAGTAGAATCACTTTCAAGAGTCAATTTAACAGCATCCTTAGTTGTTCCAACTGTAAATACGCCGTCATAATATCCAATTTCTGAAGCTCCCTTAGTAAGCTTAAATCCAATCTGTGTAGTTGAATCTGTAACATCAATGCTAGAAGCAGGTGTATAACTAGAGTCAAATGTAAATTCATATGAGTAAGTTACATTGTATGTCTTCTTATCGAGGATAGGAGTTCCCAAAACTGTTGCACCTGTAGCATCACCACCATTTTCTGAAGTTCTAAGGAAGTATCCCTGAAGATAGAAAGGTGTAGCTGTTGATTTTTCAATAGAAACAACATATTTTCCAGATGAACCGTCAACAATCATTTTATAGAAAGTCTTCTTCTTTAAGCCAGAAAGAATTGCATCTTCATGCTTACCGCCACCAGCTTTAGAACTGAATTTAACGCCATCAGGTAATGTTCCAGCTTCCATGCTTTCTCCACCAATCTGATAGTCGTCCCATTTTCCTGTTTTTGTGATAAAACAGAATCCCTGATCATCATCTTCTGTAGAAAGGAAGTCTGCTTCCCATGTACCATCTTCTTCGTTTTCTACAAACTGAATATTTGTCTCTGCATTATTGCTCCAACCAGTCATAATACCGCAAAGCTCAAATGTTTCAAAATCTTCGATTTTGATACTTGTATCAAACAGAGCCTTAGCCAATTCAGATGTTGGATCAAATTCATTGTGAAGGTCACCAGAACATGATGCAAGGCCAAGTGCGGCAATACCTGCAGCTAAAAATGAAAGTAATTTTTTCATTTTTGTCTCCTAATTTTAAGATTAAAGGCTTTTACAAAGCCGTCAAAAGCCGAACCTGTAAACCCCGGCAGGTTTCCCCACCGGTTTTATACTTATTCGCTTTCGTGGCGGTAATTTCGACAAGCTCAATCACCGCATATAAGTGTTCGAGTTTATGAAGTAAACTCGTTATCTAAAAATTGCCTGACGGCAATTTTTAGATGTCCCAGCGTACACCTACGCGTACAGCTGCACGTCCGTCATACCAATCAACAGGATCGATATTTCCGGCACTTTCTTTTTCTACAGAACCCTTAACGTTTGCATCTTCAAGGTTCAACTGATCCTGTCCGTCACCGAAGTGTTTAAATGGATCTGTGTTGTATACGAACTGAGCGTATACTGTTGGCTTCTTAAGCTTGTCGAACTGCTTTGCAACGCCTACAGCGAATGCAAATGGGTTGTTCAAGTCAGAGTTACCCTTGTTGATTGTTACTGAAGAGTAGTCATCAGAGAATGTTATATAATCTTTGTATCCAGCTTCTCTAGCTGCATCGTTGTCATTAACTGTCTTAAGACCAGCTGCGAGTGTAACTGTGAAGTTCTTTGCAAACTTAACCTGTCCTACCAATGTGTTGAAAAGACGTGCACCGTTTGTGTTATCAAAACCGTAGTATACGTCTACTCCCTTAAGGATGTCAGAATCAAATTTCTTTGATGCTGTTACACCTACTGTAGAAAGACGGAATGGAGATTCTGTTGAACTGAAGTCATTTGAACTCTTAAGGTAGTTTCCTACATCTTCTGCAAAGTCATATGCACTGTAGTTCATCTTTGTGTATGCACCAACAGTAAGACCAAGGTCTGAAAGTTCGTAGCTTACAGATGGCTTGAATGTCCAGTATGCACCACCGTCGATGTCATAAAGTGCGCGGTTATCGTCGAAACGATTGTCGTACCAGCTCTGGCGTCCTTCTGCTGCATTGTATGAGTATGCATATGCAACGTCTGAATCTTCTACAAGGTCATAAAGGTCTGATACAGACGTAATTGAAGATGTGCTGAAAGTTCCAGCCTTAATGCTTTCAATTACAGAATCTTTAAGCTGTCTCTTTGTTGTGTGGAGTTTCTGAAGAGCCATCTTAGCCTTTACATCAACACCAATAGAAAGACCTTCGATTGGTTTTACTGTTGCGTTTACAGCAGCGCGCTGTTCGTTACATACACCAAGCTGATCAGAAAGATCGAATGTTGCATCGTCGTGGTTTTCACGAACGTAGAGCATAGAAGCCTGAGCACCGCGGAAGCGGTATTCACCAGTTACTTCAAATTTTTCTGCTTTGTATCCAACTGTTGCGTTACCAGCGAAGTTCTGGATTCCATCAATATTCTTGTTGCGGTAGTAAACATCTGTTGAGTAACCGAAGTAGTCAGTTGTGTTTCCACCGTTTCCATCAGCTGCGTTGAATTCAGCGATTTCTTCAGAAGATTTCTGGTGTGTTGCAAGCAATCCCTGTACTGCTACAGAAACTTTACCGTCGCCTACAGCGAATGTGTCTTTTGCACCAAGAATGAAGTCATGTTCTACAGGTTCGTAGAAGATGTAGTCGCCGTTGTACATACCGTTTGTCTGGAAGTCAATTGCGAGGTCATCTTTTGCAACTCCTGCCCATCCCCAGTAACCGTATTTTGTACCTTTGCGGTCACCTGTTTTGTTAGGAGCAAATCCGATATCGAACTTCATGCCTGTTTTTTCTTCAAGGAAAGCAGCAGCTTTGTCACCAAGGCTGAACTGGTTGAATCCACCAACGTGCTGGTAGCCTGCATCCCAGTTACCTGTTACAGTCTTCCATGTGATTGCATCACGTACTGAAGGCTTTGCATAGTTGAAACCTGTTATGAAGTTGATGTATGGAGTGTTGAATCCGAACTTAAGGTGTCCGAGGAATGGGTTTGCACCTGGTCCTGGGATTGATCCGAAGTTTGGAGCATCTTCATTGTTTGTTGTCTGAGACATGTATGCAACCGGGCTTGAAACAAGACCTGAAACAAGCTGTTTAAGTCCTTCTTCAAGTTCTACAGAGTCGTTACCGTACATATCCTGGCGGTAGAGATAGTTCAACTTTTCTGTCTTATCACCAGAGTAGTCTTCCATTTCTGTTTCTGCCAATGCGATTTCTACGTATACAGGGCAGTTTGGAAGGAAGTTTCCTACGAACTTGTTGTATGATTTCATACCGATTGTTACAGAGTCAAGGTCAAGACCTTTTTTGTATCCGATTGATTCTGTGATTGTTGCATTTCCAGCTGTTGTTGTTCTTGTTGAATCTTTCATTGTGATTGTAGAAGATCCAGCGTTTGCTGTGAACTTTGTTGGAACTGTCTTTTCGCGGCTTGTAAGGTAGTTACCCTGTACACCGATCATTGTCCATGATACGAAGTTAATCTTTGCCTTTTTAGCATCGCCGTCATCAGCTCCACCAACAAGGTCATCGATTACGATGTGGCTGTTCTTTCCACCGAATCCGTCGTCTACGAAATCAGGAGCACGAAGGTCTGTTGTCCAGTTTCCGTCAGAAATGAACTTATAGCGGCCTTCTTCACCAGCCTTGAAATTAACTGTAAGAGAGAATCCTTTTTCTCCCTTTTCCATAGGAAGAGCTCCGTCCTGCCAGTTTGTGAAGTCACCAGCAAGGAGAACCTCTGAAGCGCGAGGGTTACCGTAGAAGAATGTTACGGCAATAGTACCATCGGCATTTTTTTTCGCAGATACATCAGCAAACATTGCTGCTGAGAGCATCAGGAAAACCGAGATGAAAGCGAATAATTTTTTCATCTTATCCTCCAAATTTTGTTCTATACACCGGAAAGACACAGCCTGCTGCTAGACAGATTGTCCATTATAGACAGCGATGCCATTAAATTCCAAAGTGCAATTTCTAGTATATCTAAATATTTTCAACTGTCAAATAAATCTTTTTCTTTTTTGTAATTTTTTAAAGTAAAATTTGTTATAGTCTGGATAAAAAAAACAAGGAGCGACTTTTTCTCAATAGCCGCTCCTTATGATGGAAAAATATATCTTCTATATAGATTAAACTCTGTGCATTGCACTGAATACTTTTTCTGACATTACGTTAATTTCAACGTTCATTTCTTCAGCTTTTTTAGAAAGGGCTTCCCTAAGTTCATCAATTGCAATATCTGCATTTTCAAAACTAACCATCATCATCATGACAAAGTTTCCGGAAAGGATTGTCTGCGTGATGTCTGCAATATTAATCTTATGCTCTGCAAGAAATGAGCTTACGGCCGCAATAATACCAACCTTATCATTTCCTACTACTGTAATTATAGCGTTCATGAGATCAGTTTACTGCATTTACCAAGGCTGTTTCAAGGTGTACCGTAAGCATATTTACATGTGACAAAATGAAGAACTTATTAGAAGGATTCAATTTCTTCAACCGGTAATCCTAAGCATTTAGCGCACAAATCAAGAAATAAAAAATTCCGGAGACTGCATTCCAGTCGCCTGCACAGCTTCCGCACCTTCATTAAAGGTAAACGTTACTTCGCCGGCAATGTAATCTGCGGTAACGGAGCCGCCTTTTGAAAGGGCTCCGAACAGAACTTCATCAACCAGCGGGTCTGCAAGCTTTTCTTCTACCTGGCGGGCAAGATTTCTGGCTCCCATAGAGCGGGAATAGCCAGATTCCAAAAGGAATTCTTCGCAGCGCGGAGTAACATAAAGGCGAACTTTTTTTGAAACAAGACGGGCGGCAAGTTTTTTCCATTCCTTACGCACAACATTAAGCACAACATCTTTTTCAAGATGAGAGAAAGTAACAATTGAATCAAGCCGGTTCCTGAATTCTGGAGAAAATTCGCGCTGAACGGCTTCCATAAGTTCCAGGGAATCAAGTTTTGCAGATGACGAATCTTCTTCAATATCAAAACCAAGGGACGGGCGTTCCATGTCACGCGCACCGGCATTACTGGTCATAATGATTATGCAATTTCTGAAATCTGCCTTGCGGCCCTGATTATCTGTAAGGACTCCGTAATCCAATACCTGAAGGAAAACATTGTAAATATCAGGATGAGCCTTTTCAATTTCGTCAAAAAGAATTACCGAATGCGGATTCCGGCGTACGTCGTCTGTAAGAAGTCCGCCAGCTTCGTAACCTACATAACCTGCCGGAGAACCTATAAGGCGGCTTACCGTATGTCGTTCCTGATATTCACTCATGTCGTAGCGCAGAAGCGGAACACCCAGATTTGCGGCAAGACAGCGCGCAAGCTCTGTTTTACCAACACCTGTCGGTCCGACAAACAGAAAGCTTGCGTCAGGGCGATCTGGATTTTTTAATCCTGCCCTTGCGCGCTTAACGGCTTTTACAACAAGATCAACTGCCGCGTCCTGACCGAATATCTGCGCCTTTAAGCGGGATTCCATAGAAACAAGCTGCTCTTTTTCGCCACCTGTCATACTTTCCAATGGAACGTGAGCCATCCTTGAAACAACCCTGCGGATCATCTGGGATGTAACAGTAGCTTCTGCTGAATATTCCGTTACGGCAGGAGAAGTTTCATCAGTCAGCTGAAGTTTTGTTATCTGGACGCCTTCAAAGCCGCCGTTTTTCTTTATTTTTGCAAGGGAACCGGCTTCATCAATTATATCTATTGCCTTATCAGGAAGCCTTTTATCCGTAAGAAACTGAATTGAAAGATCTACTGCATTTTCTACAGCCGATTTCTGATATTTTACATGATGAAATTCTTCATAGCGGGGCAAAAGACCATTTAAAATCCTTACAGTTTCTTCCCTGTCCGGTTCAAGAATGTCGATTTTTTGGAATCGGCGTGCAAGTGCATGATCCTTTTCAAAACTCTTTGAAAACTCTTCAAATGTCGTAGAACCGATTACGCGCATTTTGCCGGAAGCAAGAGCAGGCTTAAGGAGATTTGCCGCATCCAGGTTGCTTGTGCCGTTTGAACCGGCGCCCATAATCATATGAATTTCGTCAATAAAGAGGATTGCATTCTTGAGCTTTGTAATTTCATCTACAACAGCGTGAAGTCTTTCTTCAAAATCACCGCGAAACTTCGAACCGGCCATAAGCGCGCCCAAATCAAGTGAAAAAATTCGGCTGTCCTTAAGCTCCGGCGGAACTTTTTTTTCAACAATACGTTGCGCCAGCCCCTGCGTTACAGCAGTTTTACCGACGCCGGCATCGCCAACATGAAGCGGATTATTTTTTACGCGGCGGCACAAAATCTGAATTGTGCGCTCAATTTCGTCCTGGCGGCCAATAAGCCGGTCATACTCACCTTTTGCAGCAGCAGCCGTCATGTCTACGGTAAAGCGTTCGAGCGCATTTTTTCTGTTAGCGACAGAATTCTGCATTGCTGCCTGCACCATAGGATCATCAGAAACAACCTGTTCTTTTCTAACCTGATTCTGAGACGGTTCTTCCCTTCTGATTTTTGAAATTTCCTGAAGGAGCGTAACCCTGTCTACACCGCTTACCATCATGTAGTACGAGCAGTAATTGCGATTTTCATCCAGCATTCCAACAAGGACATCCGTATAGTCAACTACGCTGCGTTCGCTTGAAACGCACATAAACACAGCACGGTTCATTACTGACTGAAATCCCATACTTTCTACAGGTCCCTTTGAACCGGCATTTTTTACGTGAGGAACTTTTGTATTCAGAAAGAATTTAATGTCGTCTGTAAGGCGCTTTACATCTGAACCGCTTTTTGAAAGAAGGACACAAACATTTTCCATTGAAAGAAGACTGTACAGAAGATGCTCCGGCGTTACAAATTCATGCATGGAAGTTTTTGCCAGAATCATTGAATCAGAGAAAGCCTTTCCTAAAGTTGAACTTATCTTCATTCCTTTTCTACCTCAATCTTTAGCGGGAAGCCGTTTTTTCTTGCCCGCACGGTTGCGATATTTGCACGCGTAACCGCAATGTCGTAAGTATAAATGCCAACAACGGCCTTTCCTAATTTATGAACCTTTTCCATAAGCTCGGTTGCTTCTGCTTCGCTTTTCTGGAATATATCCGTCAAAACATCTACAACAAAATCCTTTGTCGTAAAATCATCATTATAGAAAACAACTCCGCATTCCGGCGGAATTTCAAACACTACTACATCTGAGAAGCCAGCTTCCTGATTAGAACTTACTGAAGTTTCATCCATGCTTTAAATATAACACAATTTATCCAGAAAGTGATAAAAATCTGTTTCCCGCCCTTTATTTTGCCGATAGAAAATCATGGCTAAAAAGAATTTTCTTTCAAAAATCAGAATTACTTACAACGCACCTGTTACGCTTTCATTTGCAATCATAGGAGCGGCAATTCTTTTTCTGGACGGACTTTTGAAGGGAAGCCTCATTCCCGCAATCTTTACTGCACCGGGAAATTCAAGCTGCAACGTGCCGTTCAATCCGTCAAATTTAATTGATTACCTGCGCATAATCCTTCATGTATTCGGACATTCAGACTGGAATCACTTTGTTTCGAACATGGCATTTATTCTGCTTTTAGGCCCCGTAATTGAAGAAAGGTACGGTTCCGGCATTGTAACTGTAATGATGACAGTAACTGCTTTTGTTACCGGAGTTCTTAACGTATGCTTTAGTCCTACCCAGCTGCTGGGTTCAAGCGACATTGCATTCATGCTTATTCTGCTTACTTCATTTACTTCGATTTCTAAAAGTCAGATTCCGCTTTCGTTTGTGTTTGTTCTGGTACTTTATATCGGGCGGGAAATTATAAGTTCCGGCGCAAAGGAAAACATTTCTACGCTGGCTCATATTGCGGGAGGAATCTGCGGAAGCCTGTTCGCTTTCCTTGCAACTCCGCGGCCAAAGGCGACAAAAAGCGCACAGGCAAAGGCTCCTGCTGCAAAAACTGTAAAAGAGCGGCTTGCTGAAATTGACGCGCAAAGCCCGCGGTTTGCAAAAAAGCAAAATTCTTCAAAAAATGATGATGATACAACGCTGGTTGGTTCGATTGAATTGTAAACAATTTGCATAAAAAAAAGGCTGACTAATAAGTTCTATTAGCAATGGTTGAGTTTATCGAAACCATTGCGTATAGCGTACAAGGTCATTTCGACAGGCTCAATAACCTTATAGTTCAAACTTATTAGACAGTCCCTTTTTTCTTAGAAACGAAATAATTAACTATCTGTAAATAGCCCTTACACCGGTTACGCTTTCGCAAGCAGCAAGCTTAGAAATGATGTCTTCGCTAACTTTTCCATCTACGTCGATAAGGTTGTAAGCTACGTCGCCGCGGGCCTGGTTAATCATTCCAGAAATATTCAGTTTTGCTTCACCAAGGATTGTAGTGAACTTACTGATTGTATCCGGAATATTTTTGTGACTGATGCAGAGACGTGTTCCGCCAGCCGGAATCGGGTTTTCACTGTAAGTCTTAGGGAAGTTTACAGAGTTTATGATGTTTCCGTTTTCAAGGAAATCTTTAAGCTGATCAGCAGCCATTACAGCACAGTTATCTTCTGCTTCTGGTGTACTTGCACCAAGATGAGGAAGAACGATTACATTTTCTTTGTTCAAAAGTTCTTCGCAAGCAAAGTCTGTTACGTGACATGCAACCTTTCCGCTCTTGATTGCGTCAAGAAGATCTGCGTTGTTTACAAGTCCGCCACGAGCAATATTAAGAATACGAACACCGTCTTTCATCTGTTTAAGAGTAGAAGCGTTGATCATTCCCTTTGTATCATTTGTCTGTGGAACGTGAATTGTAATGTAGTCAGAATTCTTGTAAATTCCTTCAAGTGTTTCTGAATGCTGAACGTTGCGGTCAAGGCTCCATGCAGCTTTAATTGAAAGGAATGGATCATAACCGATAACTTTCATTCCAAGCTGGATTGCAGCATTTGCAACCATTGCACCGATTGCTCCAAGACCTATTACACCAAGAGTTTTTCCCTTAAGTTCCGGTCCTACAAACTGACTCTTGCCTTTTTCTGCAAGATCAGCAATTTCGTCACCTTTGCCTGCAAGGCTGTTTGCCCATGCATTAGCCTTTACTGCAGGACGGCTGGAAAGCAAAAGACCAAGAAGAACAAGTTCCTTTACTGCGTTTGCGTTTGCACCAGGAGTATTGAATACTACAACACCCTTTTCTGTAAGTTCAGGAATAGGAATATTGTTTACACCTGCACCGGCACGGGCAACAGCCTTTACGCTTGCCGGAAGTTCCATTGAATGCATATCTGCAGAACGAACAAGAATTGCATCCGGATTATTGATTTCTGAAGCAATTTCGTAATTATCGCGGTCAAGGCGGTTAAGTCCTACAGCGGCAATTTTGTTAAGTGTCTGAATTTTGAATGACATAATTTTTTCCTTTTCGTGGCTTTGGCAGCCACACTGCCTTATCTTGGGGAGAGAGAAAACCCTCTACTCGGAAGCGGGGTTTCCTCTCTCCCCAACCCCCTCTCTTCTTCCCAGCACCGCTTAGGGCTCTGCCCTAAGAACCCGTGCAAAAGAAGGTCGCAAAGCTCCCCTTTCGTATTCTACTTATTTATTCTCTTCTGCAAATTTCTTCATAAATTCTACAAGTGCTTTTACGCCTTCGATGCTCATTGCATTGTAGATAGAAGCGCGCATACCACCAACAAGGCGGTGACCTTTAAGGTTTACAAGACCTGCGCTAGCTGCTTCTTTTACGAACTTGTCGTTGATTTCCTTTTCTTTTGCAAGAGCAGCTTTTTCAGCGTCTGTGCGGTCAGCTTCGTCTTTCTTGCCGGCAGCAGCAGTTTCAGCAGTAGAATATTTTGTAAGGAAAGGAACGTTCATCAATGAGCGGCTTCCCTTTTCAGCAGTTGCGTGGTAGAAATCGCTTGTATCAAGGAAGTTGTAAAGGTAATCAGCCTTAGCAACGTTCAACTTGTTGATTCCAGCAGCTCCGCCGTTCTTTTCGATCCAGTGAAGAACCTTTCCAAGAACGTAGATTGTGTAGCAAGGTGGAGTATTGTACATAGAACCGTTATCAGCGTGAGTCTTGTAAGCAAGCATTGTTGGAGTTCCAGGAAGACAGTCTTCAACTTCTGGAATCAAGTCTTCGCGGATGATAACAAGAGTAACTCCGGCTGGAGCAAGGTTCTTCTGAGCACCAGCAAAAAGCAATCCGAACTTAGAAACGTCAAGTTCTTCGCTCAAAACACAAGAAGAAATATCAGCTACGAGTGGGATGTTTCCAGTTTCAGGAATGTATTCGTAGTGAGTTCCCATGATTGTGTTGTTAAAACAGATGTAAGCGTAGTCGTAGTCACCTTCGATTTTTTCTACGCGTGGAATATAAGAATAATTCTTGTCTTTTGAAGAAGCGATTACATCAACAGCAACGCCAAGTTTCTTTGCTTCTGCAGCAGCTTTCTTTGCCCAAACACCAGTTTCGATGTAAGCAGCCTTTTTGTTCTTGATACCAAGGTTCTGTGCAACCATTGCAAACTGAGTAGAACCACCACCCTGAACGAACAGGATTTTATAGTTTTCAGGAACCTTCATCAACTTGCGAACCATTGCTTCAGCATCCTGAATGATTGGTTCATAAGCCTTTGAACGGTGGCTCATTTCCATTACAGACTGACCAGTTGTGCCGTATTCCATCATTTCTGCAGCACATTCTTTAAGAACGTCTTCTGGCAGGCAGCTAGGACCTGCACTAAAATTCCATACTCTAGACATTTATAACCCCTGAGTAAGCTCGCTGGCGAGCTTTAATTTATTAACGATTTTCTTTATGCAGAATCCTACAAATACAAAGGGCTTTATTCAATTAATTACGGGGATAAAAAGATTCGATTTTGGGTTAAAAAAGGGTAAAAGGAACTTTTTAACAAGTTATTGTGAATTTTCTAACAATGATTATAAACAACCAGCTTCTGCTTCCTTTTCTACGAGCGAAAGAGCCACAACCGGCGAAACATTCTGAACTTTTATACCTTCTGGAACAGAAAAAACTGCATTCGTGTAATTTACAATTCCCTTTATTCCAGCCTTTACAAGACGATCTGCCATTTTCTGAACTTCCGTTTCCGAACAGCAGAGTACAGCGTATTCGATTTTTTTTAAGGGACACACAGTTTCTATGCGGCTTGCCGGGAAAAGTTCAAATGTAGAGCGCAAAAGCTCTACCCTATTCAAGTTAGAATCAAAGCCTGCGCAAACTTCAAAGCCGCTTTTTTCAAAAAAATCATTATCTAGAAAAGCAGCTCCAAGTCGTCCAAGCCCCACAACACAGACACGCTTTTTCTGAGCAGAACCATCCTCGCCTAAAATTCCAAGAGCAGACTTTATGTCTTCTTCAAGAACCTTAACGTCATACCCATTTCTGAAGCCGCGGTGCTCTGCAGGAAGCCCCACCTGTACAAAATCATAGCGGACTAGAGAATCCTTTATACCTAGAAGAAGCGCAATTTCCCTGGAAGTGACGCGTTTTTTTTCGCAGCCTTCAAGAAAATTCAGCAGCATAAAGAGACGTTTTTTTGTTGATTCAGAAAGTTTCCGGCTCATATTCAAAATATACAGAATTCTTTAAAAAGAAAAAACCTGGCCGGTAAAAGAATGGGAAAACGGCCAGGTCAAAATAAGGAGGACTAGTTCCAGCGATCGAAACGTCGGTTGCCTAAGAATGCAACGGATATTCCAGACATCGGGCGAACAGAAGTGTCGTAGTACGAAAGAACTTCTTCAGAAAACAGCTTATCAAGTTTTTCCTGATAAGACTTGATTTTTCCAACGTAGTTCAACGTTGACTGCGGCGTATTGTCTGCGCGCACTTTATTAGTTCCGGCATTATACATTGCTAATGCCGCAACTTCATTTCCCGCAATGTTCATACAGAAACGCAGGTGACTCATGCCGTACTTTGCGCTTATTGCAGGATTAAAGAAATCATCTTCCTTGAGCTGCGGGAAACTCCGGTTATTCAACTGGAACAATCCGCGGTCAATCGACGCATTTCTGTTTTTATTCACAGCGTTTACATTGTAGTGGCTTTCTGTATAGGCCAGTGCAAATGCAAGCGACAATGGAATGTCATTTTTTTCTGCTTCTTCAAGAATTGCAAGTGCTGTTTCCCGGCTACCTGTTACATGCAGATAGAACCATTCAACTGCAGTTCTTGATGCAGGCTGTCTGTACAAAGCAAGCCCGGAATCACCGTTCATGGCTTTCTTTGAAACAAATCCAGCTTCTTCTATAAAGATATTAAAGTCAGCTACAACTTCATTTTCCGTCTCTGTCGTAGGCTTAACAACCGGTATGGCAGAAACTTCTTCTTTTGCAGGCAAAACATTCCCAATCACTACCGTAACTATAAGAATCAAGCTGCAAAATATAAGTGCGTTACGACACGAGTTACGGAAGCCAGATACCTCTGTCTGATCCATTCAACAAACTCCTTCGTCTGAACTTACGATATGTACTATGTCATAAACGGATAATAAATTCAAGAGAAATTCGAACTTTTTTGCGAAATTTTATACAATTTTTTTGAATTATTATGAAATTTTCGCAAACAATGCGTTTTTTTGCAAAATTGGCGTAAAATTTTACTTTTTGTACAGAATAAAATCAGATGTTTGAACTGCTTGCTCCAGTTTTTTTTCTGAAATTACAGAACTGTCCACAAAATAAACGTAATGGCCGTGCTTTACATTCATTTCGTTTACAAACCATTGGGCATAACTATTTGGTCCAAGATCTGAATCCTTTGCAAGAAGTTCAGCAGGAACAGCAAAACCGATTACGCTAGTGCAGTCCTTTATGCGGCGCGCGCAGTGAACCATTGCATCAATATAAGACTGAACTGTATCAGAATCAGGAAGTTCCTTTACAGTCTGAGGAATTATAAAAGCAAAACGACCGTGCTGCTCCAGAATCTTAAGGTAATCCCTTAAAACAGCAAGATATTCTTCGTTGTAAACACCCGGCTGAAGTTCAACTGCCGACCACTTAATCTGAATTCCTGCCAGTTCAGACTGTTCTGCCGGAAGCTCTGCCGAAGAAATATTTTCGCCATAGATAAGGTGAAGTTTTTCTGTATTGAATGTTTCGTTATTTTCGATTTTTACTAGTCTGTTTTTTTCTGATTTGAACAACGGATCAAATTTCATAGCATTTCCTTTTTTGTAAAAAAAAGACCCTTGTATGAACAAAGGCCTTTTGCAATTAGATTCCCAGTTTCAGGCTGACAAAACTATTCTGTCAAAATCTTGATAACTTCAGCTTTGTCCTGTGTGCTAAGAATCTGCTGGCGTTTGTCAGCACTCTTGAAAAGCAGGCTTACTTCAGCAAGGAACTGAAGGTGCGGGCCTGTTTTATTCACTGGAGACAATGTCATGATAAAGATTCTGCATGGTTCCTGATCCAATGAATCGAAATCCACAGGATTATCAGAAATACCGATACAAGCTACAAGGTCGCTTACAGAATCTGTTTTTCCGTGAGGAATAGCGATTCCGTGCTTCATACCAGTAGACATCTTGCGTTCACGGTCAAGGACACATTCACGCGCACCGGCTTTATCAGAAACTTTTCCCGCTTTTACGAGAATATCAAGCATCTCATCAATAATTTCTTCTTTTGTTGTTCCCTTCAAGTGAAGGTTTACAGTATCAGTTGTTAATACGGTTCTCAAATCCATGATTTAAGTTTATTCACGCTTATACATTATGTCAAGAAAAAAATCTCGGTATTTGCAGTAAAAATTATGCAAAGTACAGACAAGAAACCTAACCGTGCATTTAATTGTGGAATTTGGTATAATTGATGTATGACAGCAATTGAAAAATTCAGGTCTGACGCGGTGCGGTCTTTGAAGCATGCGCGGGCGGACAACAACGGACGGTATGATGCCGCAAAGGCATGCGAATACATTCAGAATCTTTTTATACGAAACTGCACTGTTACTGCGGGAATCAGTCGTGCAATGGCGTTTTACTGGCGCGACCAGTACGTTGACCGCTCGGCAGATTTTGCGAACGAACCGTCTGAAGAAAACCTGGACAGACTGTGTGCGCTTCTTTCGTTTTTGAATGACGCAGACGAAGGAGAGGAAATTCTTACACAGGATGACCTTGAGGAACTTTCTGACGCAATCAATGATGAAGCAGAAACCATGCCGCTTGACCAGCTGCAGAGCCTTATGGGCAAGCTTGTTGAGCGCGGAGCCCTTTAAGGGGAAATATTTAAAATATGTGTAAAGACCTATATTCAAGCTGCAGCCAATGTCCGCGCAGGTGCGGTGCCGACAGAAATGCCGGTAAAACAGGTTTCTGCAGGGAGCCGGCAGAAGTCCGGATTGCGCTTGCATGCCTTCACTTTGGAGAAGAACCGCCTGTAACCGTGCACGGCGGAAGCGGAACGATTTTTTTAACGGGATGTACGCTGCGCTGTGCATTCTGCCAGAACTATCAGATTTCGCAGGACGGTCTTGGGAAGGCTGTTTCAAGCGGCGAATTTTCTGAAATATGCCTGAGGCTGGAAAAAGCCGGCGCCGAAAACATTAATCTTGTAACTGGAAGCCACGCAATTCCACGCCTTGCAGAATACATTAAGGCGGCTAAGGACGCAGGCTGCTCAATTCCGTTCTGCTGGAACAGTTCCGCCTACGAAAGCGTAGAAATGCTGGAACTTTTAAAGCCGTACGTTTCAATTTGGCTTCCAGACCTTAAGACCTTAAGCAGTACGCTTTCGGACAAACTGTTTGCGGCAGCCGATTACCCGGAAACTGCGACCGCAGCAATTGACTGGATGATTAAAAACTTCCCGATGAAAATTGAGGAATGCCCCGCAAGGAAAGACTATTCTGACGCGGAAGGAAATCCCGTTAAGGCAGGCGAAATCAAGGAAAAGATGACTCAGGGCGTTATTGTGCGCCACCTGTTTCTGCCGGGAAAATTCATTGAAACTGCGGATACTCTGGAATGGCTTAAGGAACACGCCGACGGTAAGGCATGTATTTCCCTGATGAACCAGTACACGCCGGTTCCATTTGCAGAGGAAGCATCCAGGGAAAAAGCTCGCAAAGAAAGACTTTCTGTCATTGAAAACAGGCTTGTTTCTAAGGATGAGGACGCCGACCTTCAGGATCTGATTGAGGCGTACGACTTTGACTGGCTGTTCTACCAGGAGTTGACCGATGACACCAGCTGGCTCCCCGACTTTACCCGTCCCCAGCCGTTCAGCAACAAGCTGGCTAAGCCGCTCTGGCATCATAGCAAAGGATTTCTGGAATAATTGCGGACAGGAGGTCCGCACATAGCGCAAGAATGCGACAGCATTCTTGCAAAACAAAGTTTTTTAGGAGAAAAAACTTTGTTTGTGGAACAGGGGGTTTTAGGGGGAGCGTAAGCCCTACGAGCATAGCTCTTCGGGAGACTCGCTAAAAACAGTCCACTGGACTGTTTTTGCCCTGCTTTGCAGTGCCGCTCCCTACCTAGGAGAGGGGGTAGCGGACAAGCAACAAAGCGGAGTGGAACGGCTCTGCTTGCAGGGACGTTCCGCGGAGCGACTTGCTTGGGAGCGAGGGGCAGGCGCCCCCTTTGCATTATTTAAAAAAGCAAATTTTAAAAAGGAATATTCGTTTTTTTTGCTATATTGGAAAAAAACGTGATATAATGGGAAACATATGAACAAAATTGAAAAATCCATGGGTACTTCCATTCCATTGGGAGCAATTTACACAACTAAAAAAGACGGCACCGTAATCGGTGAATATACTGACCTTCCGGCATTTGCTGAATTCTGCAAGAAAGCCGGTTTTACGCTGCTTCAGCTGCTTCCGGTAAACGACACTGGAACACAGTCATCTCCGTATAGCGGGCTAAGCGCATTTGCACTTCATCCAATTTACATTGACATCAGTGCAATTCCTGAATTTAAGGATGCCGTAAAAGATTCTGCATTCAAGAAAGCCTATGAAAAAATGATTAAGGATTTTCCGTATGCTCCGCAGGGACGCTACAACTACATGGGAATTCTTAACGCTAAGACTGACCTTTTAAACCGCCTTTATGAAACTACTGAAATTGCTAAAAGTGGCGAGGCTGACGAAGCTCTTGAAAAGTGGATTAAGAAAAATCCGTGGATTGTAAACTACGCTGTATACAAGAACCTTAAGGTTAAATACAACCAGGCTACATGGAAAGACTGGGCAGACGAAGACCGTACTCCAAGCGAAAAAGAAATCAAGGCTCGCTGGAATGACGGTAAGCTTAAAAAGAATCACCTTTTCTTTGCGTGGGTTCAGATGAGGGCCAACGAACAGTTTAAGTCTGCAACTGATGCTGTAAAGAAGGCTGGAATCACGCTTAAGGGCGACATGCCTATTCTGATGAACGAAGACAGCTGCGATGCATGGGCTCTTCCAAACATCTTTAATCACAGCCTTAGGGCAGGAAGTCCTGTTGACGGTGAAAACCCGACCGGCCAGAACTGGGGATTCCCTACTTACAACTGGGAATACCTCCGCGAGCATAAATTTTCATGGTGGGTTGACCGCCTTAAGAATGCAGAGCAGTACTACGGCGCTTACCGCCTTGACCATATCCTTGGTTTCTTCCGCATCTGGGCTATTCCTGTACGCGACACAACAGCCGTTCTGGGACACACCGTTCCTTACGTTCCGATGAGCCACGATGACCTGCACAGCATCGGTTTTGATGACGGCAGAATCCGCTGGTTGAGCCAGCCGCATGTTCATACAGGCCTGATTGAAGACATTACATGGAACCATCAGAGTGCAACTGACATTCTTTCTAAATTCATGGACCGCATTGGTAACGAAGAACTCTGGCTTTTCAAAAGTTCTATTGCCGGCGACAAGGATATCTACGAAGCTGATTTAAGCTCATTCTGTCAGGGTGACAACCAGCAGAGATGCAAGGACGCTTTGAGCAAGGCATGGCAGAACCGCTGCCTTATTGAAGTTACTCCGGATAATTTTGTTCCAGTATGGACTTACTATACTTCCAACGCATGGAATTCGCTGAATGACGGTGAAAAGAATGCCCTTAAAGGTCTTATGGACAGAAAGGGCTGGGAACAGAACAAGCTGTGGGAAACTCAGTCTGATGAAATCCTTTCTACACTTACAAAGTCTGTAAAGATGATTCCTTGCGGAGAAGACCTGGGAGCCGAGCTTCCTTGCCTTCCTTACGTCATGGAAAAGAACGGAATTCTTGGGCTGCGCGTAAACCGATGGACAAGACGATGGAGCGAAGGCGGACAGCCTTACGTTCCGCTTAACGAAGTTACATATCTTTCTGTAACTACAACATCCGTACACGACTCTACAACTGTCCGCCAGTGGTGGCAGGAAGATAGAGGCGGTTCAAGCCTGTTCGTAAGGACAAATCCATGGGCATTCGGTATTGACGGATTCGATCAGAACAGAATTAACGAAGTAGCTAATTCGCCGTTTACTCCGGAAATTGCAGAAAGTTACCAGAAGGGAGTTGCAACTGCAAATTCTGTATGGATTATAAATCCTCTGCAGGATTTTATGGCTATGGAGCAGAAATACTGGACACAGGATTCCAATGCTGAGCGCGTAAACGTTCCTGGCAGTGTAAATGACTTTAACTGGACTTACCGCATGCCGGTAACAGTGGAGGAACTTGCAGGAGATGCTTCCCTGATCGGGAAAATCAAGGGAATAGTTGCCCTGCACAAATAAAAACAGGGGATTATCCGGAGCAAAAATAAGGTTGGAAAAATCCGGGTAATTCCTTCTTACTTAAAAATAAAGAGGGAAAAAAGTATGGACATTTCTTATAACGAATTTCATGTCGGACGAAAAATCCGTGACATCTGTAAATTTGACGAAAGGCTTTATTCTTCAAGCGGAAACGTAATTCTTGGAAATCTTCCGGCTGTAAGAAAGTTTGCTGAAAAGTTGAATGCCTATTTTGATGAAAAGAAACAGCCTGAAAAACGCATTGCGGTGGGTTCACTGAACGCCATGGGGCTTATTGATGAAGTTTTTCACTATGTGTGCATGCTTTACCGAAGGGACAAGAATGCTGAATCATTTAAGGGCGTTCTTGCGGCTCTGGATGCGGAATATACTAAGGGGGCGGTGGATAAGCTTCTCCTGGAATTCATGGCTGAATTTCCGCCAGTTGAAGTTTACCAGGGAAAATTGACTGCTGAAGAATACCTTGCAAAGGAATGCATGGATGCTGGTACAGGCGCAATGAGGACTAACCGCGAGCAGACTCTGGAAGAATTGATTCTGCTTCACCTTGCGAACGAAAACCCTGCATTCAAACCGTTTGCAGTTCTTTTTGATGACATTGAACTTCAGAAAAATCCGCTTTACCAGAAGACCTGGGCTTCCATTCAGAAGTCGTTCCAGAATCTTCCGAAATTCGGACCTTTTAACCATGACCTTATAACTATGCTCCGCGAACCGGTTGTGTTCAGCCCAAACAGCCTTAAAGGTCAGCTTGACTATATCCGTCAGTACTGGGCAGACCTGCTTGGAGACTGGCTCCGCCGCCTGCTTGCCGGAATTGACACTCTTACTGAAGAAGAAAAAATGTTCATGCGCTATAACCCGATTAATGGCGGCGACGTGAACATGGAAGCATATAACTACGACGGCCTTATGAAGGAATACGAACGGTTCAGTCCTGACCGTGAATGGATGCCTTGCGTAATCCTTATGGCAAAGACTGTCCTTGTATGGCTGGATCAGCTTACTAAAAAGTACCAGCGCCCTATTACGCGCCTTGACCAGATTCCTGATGAAGAACTGGACACTCTCCGCGACGAAGGATTTACCGGTCTCTGGTTGATCGGTCTCTGGACACGAAGTAACGCTTCAAAGCGAATCAAGCAGCTGTGCGGAAATCCGGAAGCTGCAGCTTCGGCATATTCTCTGTACGACTATAACATTGCAGAAAATATCGGAGGATGGGATGCCTTGAGCAACCTGCGCACACGTCTGTGGCAGAGGGGAATCCGCCTTGCTTCGGACATGGTTCCGAACCACACAGGTATGGATTCTGAATGGGTTGTAAACCGCCCTGACCTTTTTGTACAGCGAAGGGATTTGCCAAGTTCATCTTACACATTCAACGGGGAAAACCTTTCGTGGGATCCGAACGTCGGCGTATGGCTTGAAGACCACTATTACAACCATTCGGACTGTTCCGTTGTATTTAAGCGAGTAGATTTCCGTAACGGCGACACACGCTACATCTACCACGGAAACGACGGTACCGGCATGCCTTGGAACGACACTGCTCAGATTGACTTTTTGAATCCGGCAGCCCGCGAAGCCGTTATGCAGGATATTCTTCACGTTGCAAGAAACTTCCCTATCATCCGATTTGACGCCGCAATGGTTCTTGCTAAAAAATCAATCCGCCGCCTGTGGTACCCTAGACCGGGTAACGGAGGAGACATTTATTCCCGCTCTGAGTCGGCTCTTACTGACCAGGAATTTGAAGCAAAGATTCCAAACGAATTCTGGCGTGAAGTTGTAGACCGCGTAGCCCGTGAAGTTCCGGATACACTTCTTTTGGCAGAAGCATTCTGGATGATGGAAGGATACTTCGTCCGAACCCTGGGTATGCACCGAGTTTACAACAGTGCATTCATGAACATGCTCAAGAAAGAGGAAAACCAGAAATACCGCGATTCCGTAAAGAATACGATTAAGTTTGACCCGCAGATTCTTAAGCGCTACGTAAACTTCATGAACAACCCGGACGAAGACACTGCCGTTGCCCAGTTCGGAAAGGATGACAAATACTTTGGTGTATGTACATTGATGATTACAATGCCGGGTCTTCCTATGTTCGGCCACGGTCAGATTGAAGGATTTGAAGAAAAGTACGGTATGGAATTTACAAAGGCTTACCGCAATGAAACTCCAGACCAGAATCTTATCAACCGCCACTGGCACGACATCTTCCCTCTCATGAAGAAGAGATATGTTTTTGCAAACGTTGAAAACTTCCTCTTCTATGATGTATGGGATAACGGTCACGTAAACGAAAATATTTTTGCATATTCAAACTCGTGCGGAAACGAATATTCTGTTGTTTTCTACAACAACAAGTATGAACGCGCACAGGGATGGATTAAGCAGTCCTGCGATTATGCAGTAAAAATCGGAAGCGGCGAAGAACAGCACGTAGAAATGCGTTCAAAGTCAATTTCTGAAGGCCTGAACCTGCACGCCGAAGACGATAAATTTGTTATTTTCCGCGAACACCGAAGCGGACTGTGGTTTGTACGCCGAAGCCGCGAAATCTGCGAACGTGGTATGTACATCGGCTTGAACGGCTTTGAATACCAGGTTTACATGGACATTCACGAAGTAGCTGACGGTGCCGACCACAAATACCAGATTCTCTGCGACACACTGCAAGGACGCGGCTGCTACGATCTTGAAGTAGAATGGCAGGAAATCTGCTACCGCGAACTTTACCTGCCGTTTGCAACTTACGCAAATGCAGTGCTTCCTGTAGTTCACGGCATTATGAATCCAGTTTCGGGTTCAATTACTTCTGCCGAGGCAAAGAAACAGCTTAAAGAAATTGTGAAGTCAGCGGATGCTGCAGCTCTTGCATTCTATGAAACTGCAAACAGATTTGCCGGAAACCTTAAACTTTCTGAACCTGCAAAGCAGTATAAGGAATTTGCTGCAACTGCGGAAAAAGTTCTTCTTCTTGCAAGCGGAAACAAGGCTAAGCCAAGCGAAGACATTATCGCTTCCCTTCTTAAGGCAAAGGATGATGAATCATACCTTAAGACACTGTTCGGAACAGACAAAAACCTTCCGGAACTGCTTGTATGCCTTGCAATGGTAAAGGAATATGCCGATGCAGGCCTTGCAGAAAACTGGGCATTTGCACGCAAGTTCAACGAAATTCTTAACAGTGCAGGAATCAATCTTGGAGATTCACGCAATAACCTTAACAGGCTGTTCATTCTTTCTTCTGCTGCAGACGCAAAGGAAATTGCAAAAGATGAAAAGAAGGGACTTTACAGCATTGTAAAAGCAATGACCGAAGGTCCTGCTGCAAACCAGCTTTCCGGCGCAAACCTTTACGACGGAACACTTTGGTTCAATAAAGAAACTTCTGACTGGACACTTGCACATGCATTTGCAGTTCTTGTTCTGGAAGAAAAAACTGCTGATTCTTCACTTAAAGCATTTAAGGCTGCTGTAAAGGCAAAAGAAGCTGCTGAATACAAGTGCGCCGAATTTGCAAAAGCTTTTGCACCTGCAGAAAAGGTAAAAAAGGCTGAAAAAAAAGCCGCCAAGAAAGATAAGGCTGAAAAGTCAGAAAAACCTGCAAAAAAAGAAAAGAAAGCAACTGCGAAGAAAGCTAAATAGAAATAAATTTTAGGTTTTAAATATTGTATAAAAAAAGCAGATTCCGGTGATTGAGGCTCTCAAAATCACTGGAATCTGCTTTTTTTTGCGCTATATACGCTAGTTTCAACAGGCTCAACCACCATAGTTTTTTAAAGCGATTCTATAATTTTTCTGATTTCTTCTACGCTTGAAACACACGGACGTCCGGTAACAGTCTTTTTCATTGCTTTTAGAACTGAATCAGAAACCGGCGGAAGTTCACCGATTGTCTGACGCATGTAATCCGGGGAATAACACGGATGGTCACGAAGAATAAGGACATTTGCAGCTTCCGTACAGTTTTCAGAATTAACAAGTCTGGAAGCAGCGTAAGCCTTTGAAGAGTGGAAATCTGCGTAGATGTTGTATGCGGTGAACAGTTCTTTTGTTGCCTCATGAGTTTCGTTTTCGCTGATTTCTACAGGATAGATAAAATGGCGCATCATGAGCTGGTTTGCACTGAAAATATCTTCCAGACGCTCCAGGTTAAATGCGCGCGAAGGATCTGCATTTTCCCTTTCTGAAAGCGGAACCAGCGAATCAAGAATGAGCGGATTTCCGGAAGGATCAACGACCAGCGATTCCTTTGCCGGAATTACAAAGCCGTTTACAGGAAGCGCAAACTGCCATGCATAAAGACCGGCTACAAGGTTGCTGTAGTTTCCGGCGGCCAGGGAATAGACTATATCACCGTTAATCTTATTTTTGATTTTAGAGAATGCATAAGGATAAAAGAATGCCTGCGGCAAAAGACGCCCGATGTTTACAGTATTTGCAAGCGTAAGGTGATTTCTTTCTGTAAACTCTGCATCATCAAAAATCATCCTGACAAATTTATTGCAGTCTTCTTCAGTACCGTCTATTTCTACAGGATAGATATTTCCGCCGTTCCAGACAAAATCACTTTCTTCAAGACCGCGCACACAGCCTTTAGGGTATACAACAACGGCCTTAAGACTTGTTTTTCCCCTCATTGTTGCGGCAAGGCTTGCACCAAGTTCACCAGTAGAAACATCAAGGAAAACCGCACGTCCGCCCTTCAGCTTAAATGCCGTTTCCAGGATTGAAACAAGATATGAAATGCCAAAATCCCTGTGAATTCCAGTAGGTCCTTTAGTAAGGTCAAGTGTAAAAAGATTTTCATCAAGCTGTCTGATTTCTGGAGCGAACGGAAACGCCATGGAAGCAATTGTTTCACATATGATTGGACTGTATTCTTCGTGCATGAATGCAGAAGTGAGAGAACCCGCGATTGAAGAAAATGTTGAATCTTCGTCAGTATACAGAATCCATTTCCGCAGGTCTTCCATTTCGCACGGAACATACATTCCACCGTCTTTTGGAAGGCAGTTCATGACTGCCTGAGTAAATCCAACCCGCAGAGATTTATCTCTTGTTGAAGTAAATTTCATACCCTTTAATTATAACACATAAACCGGCAAGTATAAAGCAAGATTTTTTGTCTGCTTACATGAAGAAATTATCTTTTTAGTGCAAATTATCATATATCAGTTAAAATAGAACCTAAACAAGCACTGTCGTACAGCCGATAATTAGAGAGGAAGGTTATACATGTCAAAACCAGTCACATTGATTCTTTATTATCTTGGATTTACTTTTTTAGGGCTTCTTGCCGGATTATTTTTATTTACTCAATATTTTAATGCTGTAAGTCTTGTTGTAGGAAAGTCATCTGTATTTTCTGCAGAAATTTTGGTTTACGGAATTTTTTCTATTCTTCCTATAATTTTTATGACTAGTTCAATGTTCATTTCTTTTTACAAGACAAGACATTTAAGCAGTCCTGTTTCAAGCTGCATCACATATGCGCTTCTTTCTCTTGTTACATGGTTTGTTTTTTATCCTGTAACACTTATCATTCAGGAAAGGGCGATTTCAATGCTCACTCCAATTGAAGAACTTGAATCTACACAGGATTTGAGCGGCGGCTACTTCAGGAATATTAACGGAACTGTGTATTACTTTATAAAAGATTCAAAAGATGATATCGCAGAAGTGGCGAGGCTTTATGATTCAAAGTCGCCGAACGAATTTGCAAAGGTTGGAACTATTTCTGTCTCTTCTACTTCGAATTTTTCTGATGCAGAAGCACATTTCAATGACCCGATCATTAGGGAATCTATGGGCTCAATGCCGATGAACATTTCAAGGATTCTTGTTTTTTACAAGAACAAAGCAGAACGAATGTGGGACACCGGCATTATTTCTTGGCTTTTCTTCTGTAGCATGGGATTAGCGCTAAGTTCCGTATACGGCCTGCTTAGAGTAAGTTCGTGGAAACTTATAAACACTGTATGGATTCTGCTCACTTCTGTATTAATTTTGTGGTTCAACTTTTTATACTTTCAGCCGCTGTTCAGCCAGATACGCAGAACTGTAAACAACTTCCTTTTTGAACCGGGAAAATCAAATTTCTTCCTGGACAACGAAATTGAACTGCCGTTATTCTGCGTAAACATCCTTATAAGCATTATCCTGATTTTAATCGGAATCTTAAGAACTGCTTCACACAAAAACAGGAGTCTGTAATGAGAATTAAAAGCGTTCATATCGTTTCCATAAGTTTTTTTATCCTCTGTTTTCTTATCTGCCTTTTATTCTGCATGAATTTTGCGCAGATTCCAGAGCTTATTAAAAACACAGAAAAAACTTACCGCATTCTTCTGACTCTTAAGGTATTCATCTACATAATGCCGGCCATTTTCTTTACAAGTTCAACAGTCGGCTGGGCAATTGATTTTGGCTCGCACTCAGGAAACAGCCTTCTGCGCTTTTCTCATGCAATGTTTGAACGCTACAAGGGAATTGTAGTTACCGGAATGATTTTTGTTGCAATCCTTACTTTTGCGTGGGAACTTGCGAATCCTTTAATCTCAAAAAAAATGAAGTCGCTGGAAGAGCTTCCTTCCCTCATGACTGAATATCAGATTACAGCTAAAAACCTTTATGACGCACAAAACTATGAGCTTTCCTACAAATATGCAAAATCTGCATATATGATTGATCCTAAAAATACGCTGAACAGCACGCTTGTATTCAAGGCAGAAAGCGCCCTTAACGAAAAGGCAAAGATTTCCAAGTCAATCATACAGACTATGCACGAACTGACTTTCGGGGATTCCATGTTCGGAATTCCCAAAAAAAGCATGCAGATTCCAACAGAACCGTATGAATCTTACAAACTGCTTCAGACAGCGCGGGAATGTCTTGAAAACCAGGACTGGTTCGGTGCGCACTATTATTCGCAGCAGGCACTTAAACTTGCAGACAACAAGAACGTAAACATCACTGAATGCAAGCATATTGCAGCAACTGCATGGAACATGCTTTCTCAGGCAAGGGAATACGGCACAACTGAAGAACAGAAAATCTTTGCAAAAAAATATGAAGGCTACACAGCACTTACAAACGGTGACTTCCTTCATTCATATTATGTTTTTAACACGCTCTCCAAGGAATCTAAATATCTGGCAATTGATCCTGATGTTGTACGTTACCTCAGGATTTCGCAACAGGCGCTTGATAATCAGTATTTTTACTACGACGAGACTTTTAACCTTAAGGGCTACGAAACTGCGACAAACATTTCGTTTAAAATCAAGAATTCCCTTAACGGAACTACAACGGTCTTCTTTATAAAGGGAGTTTCTTCCAAAGGTCATGCGGCAAATATGATTCAGTACCTGAGAGCACTTACAATCATAACGCTGTCTCCAGAAGGCGAATATCTTTCCGGAATTTATGTTCCTTATGCAAAGATGAAGAACATTGAAACAAGCATGATAGATGAAGAAATTCTGGAGAACCTTGAAATCAATAAAAAGATTAAGAACATTCCGTTTGTGCTTTTAACTTCTGTTGACCGCAATCTGGAAGGATTGATTTACCGTTCTGAAAAAATCGGCGGTTCTGAAAAAAACACAGACATAAACTATCTTTTAATGCCGATTTCTTACGAAGTTTTTAACACGCTTAAGGAAGCTTCCAAGGGCGCTGAATCCATGCCACTTACTTCGCTGATGGATTTTTACACTTACGCAGACAGATTCGGATATTCCGGCGAAGTTTTCTGCCAGGCCCTTATGAACAGGCTTCTGTTCCCTCTGTACGTTTTGATTTTCTTTGTAATGATTGCAATTACTGCATGGCACTGCCGCATAAACGAAGATTCCATCTTTAAATTCCACTGGATTTATATCTTCATTCTGCTGTGCCCTATATATATTTCAATGCATAAGCTGGCAACAGGTTTCTTTAGGGCTGTAAATTTCAGCATTCTGGGAACTTTTGGAAGCAAATACGCGTTTTCCATGGGATTCTTTTTCTATGCGCTGGTGCTGGGGCTTGTATCGATTGGATTCCTCGCCTGCCACAACGCAAAGAATAAATAGGATTAATTTCAAAATTAATATATTTGTTAAAAAAAATAGCTACCTGTCGAGAAACGTCATTCAAAACCTAGGAAGCGACGGCAACAGCCGTAAAAATGCTCCAGTGGAGCACTTTTAGCGATTCTCCGAGCAGCTGTGCTGCGATGGCACGCTAACGGGCTAACTGCTGCGATGCCTTGGAATCATACAGTTTGCCGCTCACGCGGCGTATCGCAGGATGTTTTTGCAGCCGTTTCTATTCCTCCCTCTATTTGTCAGAGAAGAGACTTGCGGCAAAATCCTGCATTCCTTTTGTGCCGGATTTTGCAAGGGTGGCAAGGAAAGGTCTGGCGATAAGGCATTTTTTTGCACCTGCGGTAAGTGCGGCCTGAATGTCGCGGGTTTTGCGGATGCCGCCATCTACCCAGAGTTCGCCGCAACAGTTCTGAAGCCGGACTTTATTCTGGCTTAAGAAATCTGCCGTGCTGCCTTCCAGCGTTTCTACACGACCGCCATGGTTTGATACCACGATTATATCGGGGTGCACTTCTTCACACAGGCGGATATCTTCTTTGGTGAAAACGCCTTTTATCATGAACGGGAGGCCTGAAGCTCGGCGGAGCGATTCTATCTGTGAAGCGCTCTTTCGCTCAAGTTTTGCCTGATTCCGCATTGTTACAATATTATAAGCATCAATGTCCATTCCGATTGCCGTAGCATCGTTTTTTACCCATTCCAGTCGTTCCATAAGCCGTTCATCAGGATAAGGCTTAAAGAAAAAATACGCCTTAGTCCTTAATTCCTGAACAGCCTTTAAGCCCAGAAGTAGTTTTTCATCCGGGGCACCGTCTCCTACGCAGACAGTAATACCGGAATCTTTTGCTGCTTTAAAATACGGAAAATAAAAATCTGATTCTTCTGAATAACCGATATTTTGAACTGCACCTGTCACTGGCGCAATCCCAATATGTTCAGGACGGACGGAGAGAGATTCATCTGCGGGTAGTTTATCCCAGGAAGCACAATTTAATATGAAGTTACGGCTTTGGTTTACTCCGCCCATACCCGGAAGCTGACCTATGCAGCCGTATCCAAGGCAGGCAGAGCAAAACCTGCACTTAAAGCTATCAGTCGCCAAAACAGATTCCTACAGAACGTCCCTGAGCAATAAGAGGATCATCAAGGGCAATATTCTTTACCTTTCCAGCACATGTATCAAGCGGGATTCCTATAATCTTATTATCCTGCATTGCTACAAGCTTGCCGAATTCTCCACGGTAAAGCATGTCTGCAGCCGCTGCACCAAACTGAGTTGCAAGAACGCGGTCGTAAGCACAAGGAGTTCCACCCCTCTGAAGATAACCCAGAACCGAAGTGCGGCTTTCAAGCCCTGTAGCAGCTTCAAGTTCCTTTGCGACCCTATAGCCGATTGACTGCTGCATTGCCGCACGCTCTTTCTTGAACGTCTTTTTGTCCATTTTTGCTTCTTCAACGCTCAAGGCACCTTCTGCAACAACAACAATGGAGAATTCCTTGCCTGCGTCACGGCGGGCAAGAACGTTCTTTGCTACAGAATTAATGTCGTACGGAATTTCCGGAATAAGGCATACGTCTCCGCCGCCTGCAATAGCAGAATACAGACCAAGCCAACCGGCTTTGTGCCCCATTACTTCTACTACCATTACACGGCTGTGACTGTGCGCAGTTGTGTGTATGCGGTCAATTGCTTCTGTTGCAACATTTACTGCAGTATGGAATCCAAACGTAATGTCAGTACCGACAATATCATTATCAATTGTCTTTGGCATTCCAATTACGTTCAAACCTTCATTTGCCAAAAGACTTCCGGTTGTATTAGTTCCGTTTCCACCGAGCACAACAAGTGCATCCAACTTCCACTTCTTATAATTCTTTTTGATAGCTTCAATCGGCAAAAGTCCTGTCTCTGGTGAAGCAACAGGATTTTTAAATGGTTTTTCACGGCTGGTTCCAAGAATTGTACCACCACGAGTTATAATTCCTGAAATAGTATCCTTAGTTATCGGAAAGCAGTCTCCGTTTATTAAACCACGATAACCGTTGCGGATTCCAACGATTTTCATGCCATAATTAATCATTGCTGAACGGCAAACACCACGAATTGCGGCGTTAAGCCCTGGAGCATCTCCGCCTGAAGTTAAAATACCGAATGTTTTTACAGCTTGCTTTTTCATACATTGAATTATAGCTTTAAAAATATGTAATCCGCAACTTTTTTTGAAAATATTTTATTGCACGCCATGAACACTCCCGCCTTGAATAATTCCCTAAACAGAATCAATTTTTTTTTACTTTTCAGCATTCCATTGTATAATAAATAGCATGGCTTTACGGGAATTAATTAAATCTCTTACAGACGATTTTATCCTTGATGAACACGAACACTTCCTCTATTTTTCGTTGCCTCAGTCAACGATGTATGACATGCCATCTTATCAGAAGAATCAGGTGATCATACTCGACTGCTTTACTGATAAAAATCCAATGAAGCCGTTTATAAGTGCAATCCAGCAATGCACAATCACAAAGGAAGACGTTTTTCATAATTTTTATTCCCTTCAGGCGCCGATTTTTTACAGCTTCTGTGAAACCGGCGTTGCCCAGGTACGCTACGACGTAATCCACATTGATGAAATATTTTATGAGCGCAAGCGCTTTTCTGAATCGCTCAGGATTCTTTTTGAAAAAATTTCTGACAGGGTTTTTCTTATCCTGAATGCACAGGACATGCCGGATGAATCAATTCAGTTTTTGGCAGACCTTTCTAAAAATGATTTTAAGGGCAAAATCATACTCTGCTTTAATAATGAGGAAATTGAGCAGTGCGGCCCTAATTTTCAGAATTTCTACCAGGGACTTGCAACAATGCACAACTTTCTGGAAATTACGGATGCCCCGGAATACAAAAATACTGACATTTCTTCCAGAGACAGCGCAGAATTTGACTACGAAAGCTGGTTCAACTCCCTGCATAACTGCCGCGTCTTTCTTTCGCTTGATCAAGGCTTAAAGACCTTTGAATACATGGAAGACAGACTTAAAAACACTGCAATATCTGACTTCCAGAAACGTAACCTGTATCTGGAAATCGGGCTCATAAATTTTTACTCCAAGAAATTTGATCAGGCTTACTACTACCTTAATTATATTACGGACAGCCAGATAAATGATGAACTTACAATTCCGGGTCTGTTTGCGATGATCAGGGTTTTGCAGGCCAAGAATCTTTTTTCTACGGCGCTCAAATTTATAATCACCCTTCAAAATGAACTTGAAAAAAATCCGGATTCACCGTTTTATCCGCTTGCATTTATGGCTGAATACACCGCAACTCAAAAAACAAATCCGGAAATCGCACTGGAAAAATACTACCACACGCTTTCGCTTCTGGACAAATTCGGCTATAGGAACAATTACATATTAACTGCCGTAAACATCCCGTGGAAAATAATGAACAACAATTCGCTGCGAACCAGCATGCTTCCTTTTATAGACAACATAATCAACATTGCAAAAGGAATCGGCAATGAATTTTGCCTTGCAACCGCCTATAACTGGAAGGGCATTATCCTTCTTCATGACGGAAAAACTGAACAGGCGCACAAAATGTACAGTAAATGCAACGAACTGCGCACTCAGATAAACGATCTTCCAGCCATTATAAAAATCAGAAACAGCCTGTCATACGAATATCTTATGACGACAAGATATAAAAAATCCTACAATCTGCTTAACGAAATGGCAGACAAGCTTACAAATCTTACTGAAATAACGGAAATAATCATTACGCTGAATAATTTTGCAAATACGCTTTTCTATTCATGTCATTTTGATGAAGCATATGATTTTTATCAGGAAATTATCCTTCTGATGAATTCCTACAACATGTCAAAAAATACCGTTACTTCATTTTTGCCGGAATTTAACGACATCCTTATTCACAAGGCTTACATAGAAATGCGCAGAGGATTTTTGAACCGCTCAAAAATCTCGCTATACAACATTCTGCATAACAATGGAATTTACACAAAAATCAATATTCCGATTATTAAGCTTATGGAAGCAATTTTTGCCCTAAAAGACGGTAAAATGAACCTTTCAAAAGATAAAATGTCGGAAGCCGAAGAATCCTTTAAAAATTTCAGTACGGCGCAGTCATTCCGGCATGCTTTTATTCTCTATGAATATGCAGCGGAACTTGCAAAAACCGAAAAAGCTGCACAGGTAGACGGATACATTCAGAAAGCCTTTAAGATTGCAGGAGAGCATAAATTAAATCACTTTATAGAAAATAACGGTCCGCTCCCGCTTGAAAAGCATATTAACAATGTTGAAAAATTCGACAAGCCAAAGCTGAACCTTACAAAGCTGAACGAAATTCTTCAGAAAGATATGCTCATGAACCAGCTTCATAAGGAACTTAAAAATTCGCAGTTCCTGAATAAAATCATGTCGCACGGTTCTAAAAATGAAAACGACATTTCATACGGAAAAAAAATCATCCAGTCGATTGTAGATTATACCGTTGCAAACGCTGTTTTCCTTTATGTCAAGGAAGAAGAAAAATGGACAATCCTTTCTTATTTTTCCAAGACGGAAGTTCATTCAATTCCAGATGAACAGCTTGATGCAATTATTGCGGACAGTACGCGCTATAAGACAAACGAAAGCCTTACATTCTTTGGAAAATTCGATTATTTTTATTCAAACCTTTCTAAATATCAGTATAAGGCCCTGCTTGTTATTATTCCTTCCAGAGACGTTGTCTTTACGCAAGAAGATATTTCTACGCTGGAAATTGCCATTGCAAACATTCAGGCACAGATTATCATGCGGCTTCAGAACAGACACCTGCTGTTTATTTCTTCTACTGACCAGCTTTCCATGCTGAACAATAGGCGCGCGCTTCAGGACAAGCTGCTTGTAGAAAGCGAAATGGTACGTCGCTACATTCAGAAAAAGAACAAGCACTTCCAGCTTAGCATTTCGTTTATAGATCTGGACAACTTTAAATTTATAAATGACAGCTTTGGCCACGAAATCGGGGATATCGTCATCCTTAGATTTTCCGAGCTGCTGCAGAAAATATACCGTCGCGTAGACTTTATATGCCGCTTTGGAGGGGATGAATTTGTAATTCTGCTGCCTAACACAAACTGCAGCGAGGCTTTCAGGGCCGGAGAACGACTTAGGGAAGGACTTGTTCAGGCGGAATATTTTATTCCGGACATTGAACAGGCACTGAACAAAAAGGTTTATATAAAAGACAACCAGCGCCTTGGATTCAGTATGGGAATCTGTTCAAATTTTGAAATGGACGACCCAACAGACATGAATACAACCCTTACGAATGCAGACCGTGCCCTTTACTATTCAAAAGAACACGGAAAGAACCGGTCTACAATCTGGAGTGAAATCAAGGATGAATATATTAAGCTGCAGGAAGACCAAGATATTTCTTAATTTCTTCTATATATTTTAATCCGATTGAACTTAGCGAGAAATTCTTCTTTGTAATGTAACCGATTTCCATTACGCGGTTAATGCTTTCATCTGCCTCATGAAAAGGAACCGCAATGTAATCGGAACCGTTAAGCTCTTCACAGATTATGCCAGAACACAGCGTATAACCATTAAGCCCGATCATAAGATTCAGCATTGTTGCGCGGTCATTTGCCTTGATTGTGCGGTGATACTCTTCTGTACTCAAGATTTCTTCTGCAAAATAAAAACTTGCTCCGTCGCCCTGTTCAAAACTTAAACAAGGATATTCCTTTAATTCTTCCAGCGTGATTTCTGCATTTTTTGCAAGCGGATGACCTTTCCAGATATAAACATACGCCTTACAGTCAATTACGTGATGAAATTCCAGATCCTTTGATTTTAAAAGACTTGTAATTGGCTTACGGTTAAAGTCACTTAAATAAAGGATTCCTATTTCGCTTTTAAGAGATGCAACGTCTTCTATTACTTCCGGAGTTTTTGTTTCGCGGATGGCAAATTCATATTCATTTGTGTTGAATTCCTTTACCATTTCTACAAAACTTTTTACAGCAAAAGAATAATGCTGAGTTGAAACTCCAAACTTTTTCTTGATGTTTGCTCCATCACCGTATTTTTCTGCAAGATTCAAAAAATTGTGATAAACCTGGCGCGCAGAAGAAATAAATTCCGTTCCGTCATTTGTGAGCGTTACGCCGCGTCCTGTGCGGTTAAAAATTATTATTCCAAGTTCTGCTTCCAGATCGTGAATTGTACTTGTAAGTGACGGCTGAGAAACATAAAGTTTTTCTGCCGCTTTATTAAAGGAACCGGTTTCGGCAATTCCTATTACATATTTAATCTGCTGTATTGTCATAGTTCACCAGCCTCTTTTATAAATTCTGCAATCTCACGTATCATAAGAATGCGACGCCCTAAAAGCCCGTGCTGAACAGGATATTCAATCAACTTCTGAATTGCTTTTACAGAGCCGTCTGATTTTTTTAAATTCGGTCTGTTCTGCTCCAGTTTATTCCAAAGCGGAACGATCATTTCCTGATTACTGCTGACTGTATCGTATTTTGCTGCAAAAATCAGGATGTTTTTATTTTTAACACCCTCAAATGCGTTTGGAAAGGCAAGATTTTCCTTGTTCTGAACAATATCATCATAAATGGAATCAATTCCGTCAGACTTAAGGATTTTGCCTTCGTTCAAAAGCGCCTTTATGTAAGCTTCTTTTCCAAGCCTCAAAAAGCAGGTCGGATCATACGGAGCAAGCATTACAAGCCCGCGAACAAAAGCAAGCTGTTTTCCGGCATTAAGAGCAGAGTTTCCGCCCATACTGTGCCCGATCAGAAAAATCTGGTCCGGATGAACATTGTATTTTTCAAGAAACTCTGCGGAATGTGCGTACAGGGCAAGGTTCACTGCATCTTCTACGCAGTTCGTAATAAGATACTTTCCCTGGCTTCCCCATGCTCCGCGGTGGTGCGGAACAATTACGACACAACCAATGCGGCACAATGCGTGAGAAATGTCATCGTTTCTTGCTGAACCTGGAAATCCATGCAGCATTATTACGCAGGGATGTTTCTTCTGTGCCATATTGTGCGGCCACATTATTTCGCCGTAAATATGACTTCCGTTGGAAACAAAATCCAGGCTTGCGTAATCTGGAAGTGCCGATTCATTCAGTTCAGTTGGATCTTCAAAAAGATATTCAAGATTTACAAATGACATTTCTACTCCTGATGGGGACTGACTAATAAGTTCGACTTTCGGTGGTTGAGTCTGTCGACTCGTAAGAGCACGAAGTAAACCACCTTAGCCAGCCCTTAAAATATATTATTCATACAATTTTTTAGAGAAATACCTGTCTCCTCGATCCGGAAAAACAGTAACTATATTTACTTTTCTTCCAGTCTTAAGGATTTTTTCAAGTTCACCACTTGCTTCAAGTTCAAGCGCAAGCTTCTTGCTGGCAGCAAAAGCAGCTCCGCTGGAACTTCCTGCAAAAATACCTTCGCGGCGTGCAAGTTCGCGCGAAGATACAAATGCGTCTGCATCTGTTATTTTAACGACTTTATCAACAAATTTCATGTTCATTGTGTCAGGAATAAAGTCATTTCCAATTCCTTCGATATTGTAATCACCATGTTCGCCGCCACCCATTGTTGAACCGATAGGGTCTGCAAGAACACCGCGGATTTCTGGATTCTGTTCTTTAAGATATCTTACGATTCCGCTGTATGTTCCGCCACTGCCTGCACCGGCAACAAAATAGTCAATCTGTCCGTCCAAGGCAGAATAGATTTCCGGACCTGTTGTTTTATAATGAGCCACAGGATTTGAAGGATTTCTAAACTGTTCAAGAGAAATTGCGCCTTCAATAGAATTTCTGATTTCTTCAGCTTTCTTTTCAGCCCCTAGCATTCCGTCTTCGCGCGGTGTATTTACTATTTCTGCGCCAAGCGCCTTCATCAAAGTCTGTTTTTCCTGACTGAACTTAGTTGGAACAACAAAGATTACTTTGTAGCCTTTTTTTAATGCGGCAAACGCAATTCCAAGTCCTGTATTTCCGGCAGTTCCTTCAACAATTGTTCCGCCTTCCTTAAGTACTCCGCGACGTTCTGCATCTTCTATCATTTCGCGGCCGATTCTGTCTTTAACGCTTCCGGCCGGGTTCCAGAGTTCGAGTTTAGCAAAAAGATTAACTCCTTCTGGGAGTCCCATATTTCCAAGCCGTACAAGTGGCGTATTTCCAATCAATTCCTGCATCGAATTAAGATATTTCATAATAGCCTCTGAATAATTTAGTTTTTTGCCTTCTCTATTGCCTGAGCTACGTCTGCAATAATGTCCTCTACTGCTTCAATTCCAACCGAAAGACGGATAAGGCCGTCTGTAATTCCAACCTTTTCACGGATTTCTCTTGGAATACTTGCATGAGTCATGCTTGCAGGGTGGCACGCAAGGCTTTCTACGCCGCCAAGACTTTCTGCAAGGGCAACAAGACCAAGCGAACTAAAGAATTTTTTGTAATCATAGTTTTCTTTAAGTTCAAAACTGATCATTGCGCCTCCGTTCTTTGCCTGCTTTTTATTAATTTCGTACCCCTGTGCAGTCTTAAGTCCAGGGTAGTAAACTTTCTTAACGGCCTCATGACCTGTAAGCCATTCGGCAATCTTAATAGCGTTATCTGTGTGGCGGTCAAGGCGAACACCAAGAGTCTTAATGCCGCGAATCAAAAGGAATGAATCAAACGGTCCAAGTACGCCGCCTGTTGCATTCTGAATAAACGCAAGCCTTTCTGCCAGATTTTTATCATGAACAACAGCAAGACCTGCAACAACATCACTGTGACCGCCAAGGTATTTAGTAGCGCTATGAACTACAATATCAATTCCACTTTCTATAGGGCGCTGAAGATATGGAGTCATGAATGTGTTATCAACAATTGAAAGGATTCCATGTTTTTTTGCAATTTCTGCAATTCCGTGAAGGTCTGTAATTGTAAGCAAAGGATTTGCCGGTGTTTCAACAAGAATTGCCTTTACATCTGGAGTTACTTTTTTATCAAGTTCTTCAAGATTTGTTGTGTCTTCAATTGAATATGTAATGTTGAAATTCTTAAAAATTTTATCAAGTACGCGGAAAGTTCCGCCATAAACATTGCTTGAAATAATGATTCTGTCGCCGCTCTTAAAAAGAGTAAGTACAGCCGTTAAAGCTGCCATTCCCGAACCAAAAGCAAAACCATGAGTTCCGCCTTCAAGTTCAGCAATTAAGGCTTCAAGAGCTGCACGTGTAGGATTTCCTGTGCGCGAATATTCCCAGCCCTTATTCTGACCAATTCCCTGCTGCTCATAAGTAGAAGTCTGATAAATCGGTACGTTTACTGCACCTGTAAGTTCATCTCCGTAAATTCCACCGTGAATCAAGCTAGATTCAATTGATTTATAATTCTTTCCTGACATATTATACCTCTATATTTAGATTATTTTTTTTGCCCTTACAAAGTGAACGTTTTCAAAAGCCTTTAAGCTGTCGCTTCGCCCCTTGAAGTATTTATTCTGAATGTCGTTTGGACTTTCATGATTTTCAATCTTCATGGCATGACGCGCTAAAGCATTCTGAATCTCGTCTACGGAAAAACCTTTGACCATCGGTTCACCAAGCTTTGCTGTAATCCGGGCAAGTTCCTCTACCCGTGGAGCCGCATTCATCGACAGTGTTGTTTCATCCGGGAAATCAAAGATTATCCTGCTTTCTGAATTTGTAATGTCAGAAATAATCTTTAATGTCTCTTCAAAAACATTGAGTTCCAGATAGTATGAAACTCCAAGGATTGCCGTAAAGGTTGGAAGTTCCGGATTAAATCCAGCCTCAAGCAGCCGTTCCTTAAGACTGTCGCGTGTAAAGTCAACAGGAACAAAGGTAAGGTTTCGTGGAATCATCCATTCAAGTTCACCAATGCGTTCCTTTTTATACTTCTGTGTATCGGGATGGTCGATTTCAAAAACATGAATATTTTCGTTCGTATTTCTAAAAGCGAATGAATCCATTCCGGCACCGCAGATTACATACTGAATTTTCTTTCCGTTTACCGCATATTTTTTTGCAAATTCAGAAAGTTCTTTCTGTGCAAAACTGATGCGTGATAGCGGAATTGGAAGCATATATTTGTAAAGAGCTTCCATAATGTTCTTATGGCAGAACCATTTTTTGTGGTCATACTTGTTCAGATCAAAACCGTTTTCGATTAACTGCCCCATTTCTTCGTACTGAGTTTTACCCATAAGATCAAAGGCAAGGTAGTCATCAAAGATTTTGTCTTTTCCAAAGTTAGAATGAAAAGCCCTGGCAAATGAGCAGAGTTTTGCAGTAATGCTTTCCTGATTATCAACCATACTTATGTTCTCCTAAAATTGCTTATGTTTACTGTAAATTGCGAAAAAAAATCCGCCGGTTTTATGAAAAAACGGCGGATTTTTTGATTATCATCAAAACTGTAGCATATATTTTATGCGCAACAGACCCGCCTGCCTTTACAACAACAAAAGCAACAACATGAGAACATTTTCTGTAACATAAAAAATACAGTCATATAATACCTAATTCCTATCTGTTTGATAGGTTTAATATATAGCTAATTCCCTACTAAGTCAATAGGTTATAAATAAATTCTATTGATTTTAATAGATTAATGCTTTTTTATCTTTTTCCTTATGTCAGACAATCTGTTAAGCGCTTCGTTCAGGGTTTCGTCTTTTTTTGCAAAGTGAAGGCGAACGTAGCGGTTTTCTTCTTCCTTAAAGAATGAAGAGCCTGGAACTGCGCCTACTCCTACATCGCGGGCCAGGACTTCGGCAAATTCAGTGTCGCTTTTATAGCCGAATTCACTTATATCAATAAGAATATAGTACGCACCCTGAGGAACTGTGTGCTTTAAGCCAATTTCATCCAGACCGCGCAGGAAAAGTTCGCGTTTCTTTGTGTATTTTTCCTGAAGTTCGCGGTAATATTCGTCGCCGAATTTTAAGCCGGTTACAGCAGCTTCCTGAAGCGGTGCGGCGGCTCCTACAGTAAGAAAGTCGTGAACTTTTTTTACGCGTTCTGCAACCTGAGGATTTGCATGAACATAACCCAAACGCCATCCGGTAATGGAATAAGTTTTAGAAAGCGAATTACATGTAATCGTACGGTCTTTCATTCCAGGAAGACTTGCCATGTAAGTATGAACATTAGGCTTGTACAGAATATGTTCGTATACTTCATCTGTAATTACAAAAGTGTCGTATTTAACGGCAAGCTGTCCTATAAATTCAAGTTCCTTGCGTGTAAAAACTTTTCCACACGGATTAGACGGATTACATACGATTATTGCCTTTGGCTTCTGGCGGAATGCATCTTCCAGAACGGCCGGGTCAAAGTTGAATTCCGGTGGAATAAGCGGAACGTAAATCGGTTCTGCACCGCTTAATATTGTATCTGCTCCGTAGTTTTCATAGAACGGCGAAAATACAATTACCTTGTCTCCCGGATTTGTAACGCTCATCATTGCAGCCATCATTGCTTCTGTGGAACCACAGGTAACAACCAGTTCGGAATTAGGATCTACCTGAACTCCGGAAAAATGCTGTATTTTTGCGGCAAGAGCCTCGCGAAAATTCTGAGCTCCCCATGTAATTGAATACTGGTGAAAATCTTCGCGGGTTACCTGTGCAAGCCGGTCAAGAATTTCGCGCGGTGGTTCAAAATCAGGAAATCCCTGAGAAAGATTTACTGCTCCATACTGATTTGAAATGCGGGTCATGCGGCGAATAACGCTATCTGTAAAATTTGCTGTTCGTGTAGATAATTCAGGCATTTTTCTTTTGTGATAAAAATACACGGATGCATTTTTATCACGCCTCCTTTAAAAAGTTTATACAACAGTTTTTTCTTCGCCCTGCAAACTGTGCAAGTTTGGCGAAAAGAATTTCCTGCTGAAATCGGCTACTGCCATCGGTTTGGCATAATAATAGCCCTGGAACAAATCACATCCGACCATCTTTAAAAAATCAATCTGAGCCTCTGTTTCAACACCTTCTGCAAGCACTTCCAGCCCAAGTTTTCTGGTCATTAAAATAATTGATTCCAGAATAATGGAACTCTTTAATTCGTTTTCTGTTTTCCGTAAAAAGTCCATGTCGATTTTCAGGAGGTCAACTTCTATGTCTTTAAGCCTGCTTAAAGAAGAATAACCTTTCCCAAAATCATCAATTTCTATATAGAATCCTGCCTTTCGCAGCTTTTTAATTACTTCCAGAACCTTTTTTACATCATTCATAAGCACGGATTCAGTAATTTCAAGCCGCAGTTTTTTAGGCGGAATGTTATATTTTTTAACTATATCTGTAAGTACCTGGTATACATCAAGGTTATTAAAATCCTTTACAGATATATTTACAGAAAGATAGAGATTTTCTTTTTCTGTACCTTCCCAGTATTTTAAAAGAGCCGCAGCCTGTTCCCAGATATTGTTATCCAGCTTTGAAATAAGTCCCGTTTTTTCCAAAGTTCCAATAAACTTATCCGGGCTTATAAGCTCGCCCTGCGGTGTTATCCAGCGTGCTAGAACTTCTGCGCCCTGAAGTCCTTTTTTTGCAGAAACCTGAGGCTGCAGAAAAATCCTGAATTCCCCATTCTTCAAGGCCGTATCAAAAACCCTGGCAACATGCTGCTCCTGTCTTTCGGTTTCCATAAATTTATTGTCGTAGTACGCAACAAGTTTAGAAGGAAGACCTTTTATAGATTTTAGTGCACGTTTTGCACGCCCTGCCAGAATAGAAACCTTTTCATCAAGGCTGTTAAAACTGTACACTCCAAAATGAATTACAATCGGCATAAGCGATTCTTTAAAGATTTTATTCAGGCTGTCTGAAATGTCAGTCAGAGCCGTTTCAGAAAATTTTCTTTCAGGAATATAGAACGCAAACCAGTCAGAAGTAATTCTTGAACAAAGATTTTTGTTTCCGTTTAATTCTTTAATAAGACGAGCTGATTCCTTTAAGAGTCTGTCACCGTTTTCGTAACCGAAAAGGTCATTGAAAATCTTAAAATTATCAATGTCAAAATAGACTATGCAGTGTCTCTCCAGAGGATTTGCCAAGACAGCATTTTTTACGTTTTCGTAAAACAATTCTTTTGTAGCAAAACCAGTCAGTTCATCAAATTTTGTTGCCATAAAGCCTCCGTTTTATATTTTTAAATAATTTGATCCACCAAAATATATCTAACGGCCGTCTTTAATGCAAATAGTCAGGATGAGAAAATTATTCAGTAATTTTTATGCCGCAAGATTTGTCCTCTGAATAATCAGACTATTCCTAAAAGAATTGCCGGATTACAGTCTTCTAGGGAATGACAACTGCAATCCGGCAAAATGCTCAAACTGAACATTATATGCTCTTATTTATGCCGGCAGTAGCATGCCGGGAACACCATTATAAAAACTGTTTCTAGATGTTGTAGTTCAAAGTTCTTTCATCAATAATTCGCTTTGACTTATGTTCGCTGCGAGTATTAAGTTCGCCGTCTTTGTGAACAATTACGCTTGATGGTTTTACACCAATACGTCCCTTAAGAGCGGCACTTGTAAGAGCTGCTACTTCTTCATCAGTCTTTGTACTGTTGCCAGATTTTTCTACCTCTACTGAGTATTTGCAAGTGAAATCCTTTTCAAAAATGCGGATAAGGTATTCACCTGTCAAATCCTTTTCATCACGTATTACAGCTTCAATGTCGCTTGGGAATACGTTTACTGCACTTACAATGAACATATCATCCTTGCGTCCAAGAATATGAATTCTTCCGTGTGTACGTCCACACTTACATGGAGTCTGATCGATACGACCGATATCTCCAGTTCTAAAGCGAATAAGCGGACGTGCATGTTTTCTTAAAGTTGTAAATACAAGCTCACCTGTTGAACCCGGTGGAAGAACTTCTCCTGTCTTAAGGTCAACTGTTTCCACAAGAATATGGTTTTCTGCAATATGTAGACCGTCGTGATATTCACACTGAGCAGCACAAGCACCAAAGATGTCTGAAAGTCCGTAGAAGTCGTAAACTTCTGCACCCCAGATGTCTTCAATAGCCTTGCGTGTTGAACTGATGGAACCACCAAGTTCACCTGCTACAATAATCTTTTTAATGTTAAAGTCTTTTTTAGGATCATAGCCTGCTTTAAGGGCTTTTTCACCAAGCTGCCATGCATAGCTTGGACTTGTCCAGATAATTGTCGGCTGATACTGCTTAAGAACGAAAAGAAGACGTTCACTAGGAAGTGTACCGCCCCAGATACAGAGCGCACCAAGATTCTGGGCACCAATTACGTCCGGACCACCTACATAAAGAGAGAAGTTCAATGCATGAACATAGCGGTCGTTCTTTCTCATTCCAATCTGATAGAACCAGCGGCTTTCTGTGTCCTGGAATTCATCGAAGTCTTTTTTGCTGAAAGGACTTACTGTAGGAACACCTGTTGAGCCTGAAGATGTTGAAATGAATACAACATCTTCTTCCGGTACAGCTGCAAGTTCTCCAAGGAAAGAACCTACACCCTGTGTATCACGCTGTGTTTTTTTGTTGATAAACGGGAATTTTTCAATATCCTTCAATGTCTTGATGTCTTCTGGTTTTACGCCGGCTTCATCAAAACTGCGCTTGTAGTAAGGAGCATTATCGTATGCAAATTTTACGATTTCCTTTAAATCTTCAAGCTGTTTTGCTTCAATCTGTTCTCTTGGTAAGGTTTCAAGTTCCTTATTCCAATATTTACCATCTGGTGCTGCTGTTCCCCAATCTGCCATTTTTTTACCTCACTTTATAATGCCGTTTTCGGCTGATTTTTTTTCGGGGGTCGCAGTTCGTGCACTTAAACTGCCATTCCCTAGTTGTTTAGTATGTTAATAAATTGCACGTTTTATGCCTAATACAAGTTTTATATTGTGGGTTATAGTTTTTTTTTATAACTACGACTGCCACTCTTTAAGAATTTTTTCCCATTTGCGGTCGCGTCCTTCCACAATAAGGGCAATATCATCATCTGTAAGATGCTTGAACCTTGCCTGACGCCGGATATATGCATAAACGTCAGAAAATTCCTTTGGTTTATGAGTAATACGAAACTGACCGTTTTCGTATTCTGCAAGGTAAAGAAGTCCTGTATCTACAATTTCCTTTGCAACATCGATTGTTTCATCAGTTTTTACACCCCAGCCTGTAGGACACGGAGCAATAACATGGATGAATTTTGTACCTTCGATTTTAGAAGCCTTTTCAACCTTGTTTATAAAATCCTGAATATATCCGACGCTGGCTGTTGCTGCATACGGAACATCATGAGCGGCAATAATTTCAAACAAATTTTTCTTCTGCTTTAAATTTCCGCGGATATTTTTTCCCGCAGGAGTAGTTGTTGTCCGTGCTCCAAAAGGAGTAAGCGAGCTTTTCTGAATACCTGTATTCATGTACGCTTCGTTGTCATAGCAGATATAAAGAACGTTGTCGTTACGGTCAATTGTTCCGCTCAGCGCCTGAAGCCCTATATCCGCAGTTCCTCCGTCACCGGCAAAACCAACGACAGGAGCGTCATTTATTCCGCGTGCCCTTAAACCGGCCAGAACACCAGTCATCATGCTGGCTGTTCCCGCAAATGTAGAAATCATTGCGTTATTGGAAAAACAAAGCTGAGGATAGTTAAATCCAACCGCACTCATACAGCCGGCAGGAAGCACAGCTACAGCACGTTCACCAAGAACCTTAAGCGCAATTCGTACTGCAAGGCTTCCGCCACAACCAGCACATGCCTTGTGTCCGTAAAAATATTCTTCTTCATTCAGAGTCTTTGCATTAATCATTCTGAACCTCCTCCGGGATTCCTAAGAAGTGAATCTTTGAGGGGAAAGTCTTCCCCTGCGCCCGCACTTCGTTGCGGTCTACCCCTTCGCCTAGGGAGCCTGCGCTCCCTAAAACCCCAGCACCGAGATCCCTGAATATTCCTTTAATTTCTTCAATGCTTATGTCTTTTCCGCCAAGACCGCCAATATAGTTCAATGCTGGAATTCCAAGTCCAGTTTTTTTAAGCACAGAATTAACATTTGTGTAAACAGTTCCTTCTGCACCAAAAGAAATGTCCTTTTCCAGAACTGCAACAGCCTTTACACCGGAAAGCGCTTCGGCAATCTCTATATCTGGGAACGGCCTCATGTAGCGGATTCTTAAAAGCCCAGCTTTTATTCCAGCTTCCCTGTATTCATCTACAACCTGCTGAACCAGTCCAGAAAGAGTTCCCAATGTTATTATTACAAAATCAGCATCATCCGTTCTGTATTTTTCTACCAGACCTGTATACTGACGACCAAAAATCTTTTCAAAACGCTCTTCTGCTTCCTTTACGACCCTGCGTACATTCAGCATAGCCTTGTGCTCCTTGTACTTAAAGAACGAATTAGTTTCCGGACCAGCCGAAAACGCCAGATTACGCGGATGTTCAAAATCAATGCAGTTGTCCGTTACAAATGGCGGAAGGAATTCATCGGCTTTTTCCTGTTCCGGAATTTCTACGCTTTCAAATGTATGCGTAAGTGCAAAGCCGTCCAAATTTGCCATGAACGGAGTCTGAACATCCTTGTGCTCTGCTATGTAATAAGCAAGAAGCGCCAGATCAAGCGCTTCCTGTCCGTCTTTTGCATATGCCTGAATCCAGCCGCTGTCCAAAAGAGCAAGAGAATCCCTCTGATCTCCGTAGATATTCCACGGAAGCGCAGTTGCGCGGTTTGCATTCATCATTATAATCGGGTAACGTCCGCCACTTGCATACACAAGACATTCTGCCATGTACAGAAGTCCCTGCGAACTTGTTGCCGTAAATGCCCTTGCGCCGGCAATGCTTACACCCATTGCACAGGAAAGCGCCGAATGTTCTGATTCTACATGTATAAAATCACTTTTAAGGCTACCGTCTTCTACAAATTCTGAAAGCTTTTCTACAACTACAGTCTGAGGTGTAATCGGATAAGCCGAAATAACGGCAGGACGCGCCAAACGCACGCCATATGCAAATGCTTCATCACCGGAAAGAAATTTTTTTGCCATTACTGTTCGTTCTCCATTTTTATAGACTCAAATTTACAGATTTTTGAACATATTCCGCAGCCTTTGCAGAAGTCATAATCTATCTTTACCTTGCCGTTTTCCTTATCTTTGCTTATTACGCCATCCGGGCAGTAAAGATAGCACTGTAAGCAGCCGCGACATTTTTCTGTATCTATTACCGGACGAATATTTCGCCAGCCTGCATTTTTTGTAACAAGATATCCGGCTTCATATGCAGTTGCTTCAGGTGTTGTGTCATAAGTTACCGGCACTTCTGTCCTAAGATACGGTCTCATCTGGCACCTCCGGAAGTTTTGTCTGTCAGATTTGCAGCAGGATAATTAAAGAGCTTTTGAACATTACCGTTCTTTGCTGCAGACTGACCTGAAATAACCCCCTCTGTAAATTCGTCTTTTTCCTCTTCAAAAATCTTTCTGATAAGTTCTTCGTTCTTTGCTGCAACTTTTGGCGGCATGTATTCTTTTAATGCAGAAATAAGGTTTTCTTCAGAAACAAGTCCGCTTATCTTTGCTAGAAGAGAAAGCATAACTGTATTTGTAACTGTAAGTTTAAGAATTTCCTGGGCAAGAGTTGTTCCGTCAAAAAGAACGATTGAATTCTTTTTTGATTCGTCATTAATTCCAAGTTCTTCCAGGGATTTTTTTGTGTTCAGCAGAATTTTTCCGCCGTATTTAATTTCATTGAATGCAGAATCTGCAAAAAGAGTATCATCAAGGAAGATTACATAGTCAGCTTTTTTTATCTGACTTCTATCCCCAATTGATTTTGAATCAAGTTTTGTAAATGCAAGAATAGGAGCTCCGCGTCTTTCCGGTCCAAAAGAAGGAAATGCAAGTCCATAGTTTCCGTCAATTGAATAAGCTGCTCCCAAAACCTTTGCGGCTGTAAAAGCACCCTGACCGCCGCGTCCATGCCATAAAATCTCTGTCATAAAAAGCCCCCGTAAAAGCGAATTATGCAGAGATTATGGCAAAAAAAATTTTTTGTGCCTAATATAAGTTTTATATGTAGGGATATAGAAAAAAACTATATAGCCGGTATGCGGCGTTTTAATTCTATACTTTGAACTGGTCTACCTGTTCGCCGATTTTGTTGATAGAGCCTTTCATCTGGCTGGCAACTTCGGTAAGGGCGGCACCTGTTTCGTTGATTTTGCGGGCACCCACAGACATTTCTTCCATGCTCTGAGTCATCTGGGTTGTAGCATTCTGAAGCTGCTTTACTTCTTCCAGAATCATGCGGTTTCCTTCCTGCATTTCAGCAGAAGCGTTTCTTACTTCTATTGTGCTGTCGTTCATGCTGTGAAGCGCTTCCGTAATCTGCTTGGAACCTTCGTTCTGTTCTTCCATTGCCGATTTAATATGAATGACCAGGGCATCAGTCTCTTCCAATTTTCTGGAAACCGCTTCAAACGCAATGCTTGATTCAGAAGAGGCAGAAACTACATCGTTAATTGAATCCTTTATGTTATTAAGCTGATTACCGATTGTCTTTGACTGTGCAGTAGAAGTTTCAGAAAGCTTACGGATTTCGTCTGCTACAACGGCAAATCCCTTACCAGCCTCGCCGGCATGAGCCGCTTCAATTGCAGCGTTCATTGCAAGAAGGTTAGTCTGCGCCGCAATAGACGCAATTGCAACGTTTGCATCCTGAAGCATCTGCGACTGGCTTTCTATCTGGGCAATACGTTCGTTTACATTCTGCTGTTTAGTAATACCTGTCTGTGAATTTGCCCTAAGTTCATCAAAAGAAAGAGCCATCTTTTCTACGGAAGAATTTACAGAAATAATGTTTCCGATCATCTCTTCAACCGCAGCAGACGCCTGTGTAACTCCGGCTGACTGTGACTCAATCATCTTTTCCAGTGATTCAATATTGGAAGCAATTTCGTTTACCGCACCGGCAGTAGAACTTACAGACTGATTTTGTGCATTAATCTGATTCGTCATGCTTTCAATATTTGCAATAATTTCTGTAATTGAACTTGCCGTATCCTGTGTAGCGCCGGAAAGCTCTTCGCCCGCAACAAGCAGTTCATCCTTTGAAGTCTTTACATCGCCGATAATATTCTGAAGCTTACCGGCAAATTTATTAAAGCCGTTTACAACGTCTCCAATTTCATCGTTTGATTTTTGTTCAATCCGCTTTGTAAGATCTGCTTCTCCAGAAGAAATATCTTCAAGGGTTACCTTTACGCCAATAAGAGGCTTAAGCAGAGAGCGCAAGAATACCGTTGCAACAAGCACCAACAAAACTGCAAGCACAATTATTACAGGAACAATGATTTTTGTTAGGCCAAGAAGAGCTTCTTCTTCTGCCTTTGTGTCTTTTGCAACAAAAAGCATGCCGGAAATATTTCCTTCATTATCTTTTAACGGAGCATAAATACAGAAATAGGTATTTGCCCCAATCTTATTTGTTCCGTTAAATCTTTCGCCATTTGAAAGAACATGATTTACAATATTCTGATTATCAAGCTTCTTTCCAATAAGACTCTGTTCAAGCGTAGTAGAAACACGTTCGTTTCCGCGGAAAATTGTACATTCGACTTTGAAATTCGTCTTAATTTCTTCTACGAATTCAGGATTTACCAGACTATAACCACCTACTACAGTTCCAACAATACGACCTTTGTTCTTTATTGGGTAGGCAACAACAAGACTGTATTCATAAAGTTCCGAATCTTCATAAGTAAAATCTTTTTCGCCCCGCAAGGCAGCCTTTACGGCATATGAATCAGAAAGATTTGTTCCGTCTTTTCCTCCTGCAATAACCCTTCCTTTTTCATCTGTAATCATAAGAAAATCTGTATCAAGGACTTTAACCTGCTCTTCAAGCAAAGCCTTTACAGTATCGTAATCTCTGTTTCCTAATGCAGTTGCAAGACGGGTTTTATCTGCTAGAACAAGAGTAGAAGCTTGAAGGATATGCCTCCAGTTATCAAGAATGTTCAAAACACCTAATTCCGTTGTTTCAACACTTTCTGTAATAAGCCCTCGCAGCGGTTTCTTGCTTACGTTGATTGAACATATTCCAACAGAAACAGATGAGACAATGATAGCCACTGCTGCAAGAATTCCAATTTTTTTAGAAAGATTAAGCTTCATCCAAGACCTCCTGAAGACTATTTGAAACTTAAAATATTTTTAAATTCGATAAAAATATCGCAATAAATATGGAGGAAACTTTAGATGTACTTATTGAAAAAAGATTCTGTACTTTTTAAATTTCCCTCACGTAATAATACTATTATATTACGATTTGGGAAATTCGCAATAAATTTATGAAACAGCAGCGTATAAAAAAAGTTACATTTTTAAATGTAAAAAATTGCAACTCATGTACTAAATTTGCACTCTTACTTCTTGAGCCTTTTATTTGATTTAACTGCAAGGCGAGTTCCAACTGTCTGCAAAAGCTGAACAATAAGAATCAGCAGAAGAACTGCCAGAATCATCACAAGAGTTTTATAACGGTAATAGCCGTAGTTGATTGCTATTTTACCAAGTCCGCCGCCGCCCAAAATGCCGCTCATTGCGGTGTAGCCCAAAACTGTTGTTATGGCGATTGTAGCGTTAGAAATAAGGGACGGAACGCTTTCTGGAATCATTACTTTAAGGATGATTTGAAGGGGACTTGCTCCAAGGCTCTGCGCCATCTCTATTGTATTTGGATTAATTTCGCGCATACTGCTTTCTACAAGGCGGGCTACAAAAGGAAAAGCCGCAATAACAAGAGGTACAATAGTTGCAACCGTTCCGACTACAGTTCCAACAATAAGGCGTGTAAGCGGAAATACAAGAATCATAAGGATAAGGAACGGAACAGAGCGCAGAATATTTATAAGCGAGTTAAGAGTCCGTAAAATCCATTTTGAGACAGGAAGAATTCCGTTCTTTTCGCCCACAACCAAAAGAATTCCAAGCGGAAGCCCGATTACAAATGCAAAAAAAGTAGAAAGGAATGTTACGTAAAGAGTTTCCCATATAGAAAGGGCAAACTGAGATTTTACAATATAAAGAGTTTCCTGAATAATCTGTGATTCAAGAATATTACTGAACATAATCCGTAACCTCCTGTGCCTTTACATCCGGGATTTTTTCTATAAAATCAAGCGTACGTGCCAGTTCGTCTGCGTCATTTAATTCCAGGATGATTGAACCGCTTCCCAAACCGCAGATTCGTTTTGTTGAAGCAAAAACAATATTCGCTTTGATTCCTGTTTTTACTGCAAGTTCAGCAACTACAGGGCGCGTTGCACCTTCCGGGCCGTTAAATACAAGCCTCAGGAACTTTTTGCTAGTTCCTTTCCCCGTTCCTGCAGAACCGGAAGCGGCAACGTCGCCCAAACCGTTTCTACCGCCATCCGCATTTTCTGATTCCTCAAAATTTTCCACCGCAGTTTTCAGTAAACCCTGAGTTTCCGGATAAACAAGTTTTTTTGCCGCAGAGCTTTTCGGACACGAAAAAATATCCTGAACCCTGCCGCTTTCTACTATTTTTCCACCCTCAAGAATTGCTACGTCTGAACAGATTCCTTCTATTACATTCATCTGATGAGTAATTACAATTACCGTAATTCCCAGACTTCTGTTAATTCTGCGTATAAGTTCAAGGATTGAATAGGTTGTTTTTGGATCAAGTGCGCTGGTTGCTTCATCGCAGAGAAGGACTTTTGGATTTGTAGCAAGAGCCCTTGCAATTGCAACCCTCTGCTGCTGTCCGCCTGAAAGCTGCGCCGGATAGGCAAGTGCTTTTTCTTTAAGACCTACAAGTTCCAGAAGTTCCAGAGCCTTTTTTTCTGCCTTGTCTCTTTTTATTCCCTGAAGTTCCAAAGGGAAACATACATTCTTAAGGCAGTTTCGCTGCATAAGAAGATTGAATCCCTGAAAAATCATCGTAACAGAACGGCGTATTTCCCTGAGCTTTTTTTTAGAAAGCTTTTCAAGATTTACGCCGTCTATAATCACCTGTCCGGATGTAGGCTTTTCAAGCATATTGATTGTGCGGACAAGAGTACTTTTTCCGGCTCCACTCATTCCTATTATGCCAAATATCTGCCCGTCCTTTATTTTAAGCGAGATATCCTTTAATGCCTCAAATTCTCCGGCAGGTGTAATAAATCTTTTAGATATATTCTTTAATTCTATCATCAGTCTTTAAGTTATTTATTGAAAACACTCAAATCCTTCTGCTTTCCACCATAAATTCCGAACGGTTCAACATGAACGCCCAGTACAGAAACAATGTGTGTCCCATTCTTTGCATTAAAGTCATTCAGATATGGAAGATGCTGGAAGTAGTTAGCGTCAATTTCACCGCTTTCTACTACATTATTCGGCTGAATGTAATCAGTAAATTCTACAATTGTAAGTTTAATTCCCTTTGCTTTAAGAATGTCCCTTACGATTTCAAGAATCTCTGCATGAGGAGTTGGAGTAGCAGCAACAGATACTGTTTTTCCGCCCAAAGCTGCATAATTAATAGAAGAATCATATCCGTCAGAAGGAGAATCAATTACAGATACAACTGCACCGTCGTATTTTTTTGTAATATAGTCTTTAACTTTCTGACTTTTTAATGCTGCAACAAGAGCTTTAATCAACGGATCGTTTTCGCGTCCCTGCTTTACTGTAAGAATGTTTACATATGCTGATGAAGAACCTTCTACTGCAAGTGCATCGCGGCTTGGATTAAGATTTGCACCAAGAGCATAGTTTGAGTTGATTAAAGCAAAATCAACGTCTCTTCTTACATTTGGAAGCTGGGCAGCTTCTGTTTCTACAAACTTGATGTTATAAGGATTATCCTTTACATCAATTGGAGTTGCTTCAATTCCTTTGCCTTCTTTAAGAGTAATATATCCCAAATCCCTAAGAAGGAGCAAGGCACGAGCTTCATTTGTTGTATCATTTGGAATTGCTACCGTAATTTTTTTTGTCTTAGGCTTTGCAAAACCGAATCCAGCTACAAGTGATAATACCAATAAAACCGAAATTATTTTTTTCATACTAACCTCCGTTTATTCATCGTAAACTGATTATTTTATACAAAAATTAAAAAAACTTTTCTAATACATGTTTTATATTCTCAGTTATAGGTTTTTCCTATAACTAATGCTTCGCACAAAAGAAAAAAAATGCTATTACACCCTCCAGATGTAATAGCAAAGTATGGTTTATACAAGGTTTTTTATAGCTTTGCTGCTATTTTATACTGCCAGCTGAACGGTATATTAAATCCCTTATAGCCGTCGTCAGAATCAAAGAAGATTCTTGCGCCTGAACGGAATGTACCGAACTTTGTTTTGTAATCGAAGTATGGATATACAGTTACAGTTGTTACGCCGTCTGCAAGTTCAAGCTTGTGGTTTACCTTTACTGAACCGTTTATATCCAGACTGTCTGAAAACTTATAGTTTGCCCTGAATGCTGTATAGAACGGCACTCCGGAACCTGTATCAAGTTCAACATATTTTTCTTCAGTTGAATTATAATTTGAATTGTTGTTAAGACCTGTAAGTCCGTCTACATAAACCGAAAGCGGAATTGCATCAAACTTATAGCCTGCAGAAATCTGTGCAAGGTGCTGTGTAGCCTGAATATATCCCTTGTCTGTATTGTTGTATGTATAACCGAAATTAAGGGTAAGATTTTTTACAGCAGTAAGTGCTACATATCCGCCGAAACTTGCAGTACTTTTTGTAAGATCCTGACCTGTCAAACCAATAATGAATACGTCCTTTACGTTGAACTGAGTACCAACGTTCAAATCAAGTTTTGAATCAATTCCAACAGCACCGGCAAAAATTGCAGCAACCTTGCTGTCTTCAGAATCAAGATTTAATACAACACCGCCGCCGTTATCATCAGCAAGTTTTCCGTGAACAAGGTAGTCGTCAATAGCAGCAAGATAAGCACCAGGAGTAGCCCACTTTGAAAAGAATTTGTTACCGCCAATAAAGTTTACCGGCTTAAACGGGCGGTAGTTCACATAACCCTGAAAGCCCAAAGAAAATCCGTTGTCCCCGGAAATATTAATGCGAAGCCTTGAATCAATATGCTCTGACGCAACATCAAGCTGGATTCTGTCTCCTACAACAGCAGTATCCTTATCCCCGTTATCATCAAACTTAAGGAAATCGCTGGTACCGGTGTTATCGCTGTTTCCACCAAAAGTATTGGTAAGAGTAACAGACTGAGCGCTCAATCCAGCAGAAAGCAAAGAAACCAAACCTAAAGCCAACAAATATTTTTTCATATAACCTCTTCAGATAGACTCTTATGAAATGCTCCTTTTTTGCAAAACATACACTATCTTTTTTTTATTTATTTTCAGCAGGCAAGTTATATTGCCACTCTCCAGACTGCAATGTTCAACCAACTGAATGACTAATATCTACAACATTTCCAAAATCGTGGATAATACAATTTTTTTATGCGCAAAAATAAGATTTTCCTATAACTGCGGTCATTAAGGATCTCGACTCGTAAGAGAACGAAATAAATGTCCTCAAAAAAAAGCACCTAATCCGCAAAATTCAAAAAAGCAAAAAAAAGCCTGACCAGGATAAATGCAAATTGCACGCAAATACCCGGTCAGGCACGAACATGTCGTCTACACCCATTCTATTTTTTACTTACTTTTTTAACCCCCCATTCACCTAATGCCTGAATTCCCTGTACCAGAACGATCAAGATAAGTACACAGATAATCATTATTTCACTCTGATAGCGCTGATACCCATAACGGTACGCAAGGTCTCCTAGTCCTCCGCCACCAACAAGTCCGGCCATTGCAGAAAATCCAAGGATAGCAACAGTAGTTACAGTAATGTTTCTTACCAGAGATGGCAGAGCCTCTGGAATAAGAATCTTTACAATAACTTTAGCCTTACTTGCGCCTGTAGAAATAAATGCTTCGATAACCCCCTTTGAAACATCCGTAAAACTGGCTTCACTAAGACGTGCAAAAAATGCAACCGCAGCAATACTAAGAGGTACAAGAACAGCTTTTGAACCGATTTTAGTTCCCACAACCAGCTTGGAAAGCGGCAGAAGAAGAACCATCAGAATCAAAAACGGAACCGACTGAACCACATTAATGATGGCTCCAACAATTCTGTTTACTATTCTCTTGCGGACAAAAAGCGGATTTTCTGTAGTGTACAGAACAAGCCCGATCAATGTTCCCAAAATAATTCCGATTACAACCGAAATTACAACCATATAGAATGTCTGCCCCAATGAAGCAAGAATATCGCCTTTAACTTTTACAATGTTCTGAAACATAAAAACCTCCATATTACCTAACGAGTATATTTTTCCAGCTTAAAAATCTTCTTTTTAAGTTCCACAAGAACCGTCTGAACAGAGTTTTCGTCACCGCTGAAATTAACAAAAAGAATTCCAAGAGGCCTTGAGCTTATGTATTCAATTTTTCCATGAAGGATATTGAACTGAACCTTATTTTCAGCCGTAACCTGCGAAAGAATGCTTTCTGTAGCACCGTCGCCTTTATATGTAAGCTTATAAATGTCTCCCTTAACGTTCTGAACAACTTCTTCCGGCAGCTTAAAATTCTGACCGTGACTCAAAAGTTCCTTAGTAAATTCATGCTTAGGATTTGTAAATACTTCATACACATCGCCAAGCTCAACAACTTCACCGTTGCGCATAACCGCAACTCTGTTACAGATAGATTTAATTACATCAAGTTCATGAGTAATAATTACAATAGTAACACCCAGTTTTTCATTAACTTCGCGCAGAAGCTTCAATACAGAATTAGTAGTTTCCGCATCAAGAGCACTGGTAGGCTCATCACACAAAAGAATTTTAGTATTATTTGCAAGAGCTCTGGCAATAGCTACGCGCTGCTTCTGACCGCCAGAAAGTTTTGCAGGGTATACATCCCTTTTTTCAGAAATCTTTACAAAATCCAAAAGTTCCGTAACGCGTTTTTCAATATCTTCTTTTTTCCATCCCGCATCTTCAAGACTGAACGCAATATTTTCATAGACAGTCTTGCTTTCTGCCAGATTAAAATGCTGAAAAATCATGCCGACATTACGCCTTAAATCATGAAGTTCCTTATGCTTAAGCTCTTTTACAGCTTTTCCGTTTACAATTACATCTCCGTTAGTAATCTTCTGAAGCTGGTTTATAGTCCTCAAAAGAGTACTTTTACCTGCTCCACTCCCACCCGCAATGCCGAAAATGTCCTTTTCTTCAATTGCAAAAGTTACATTTTTAACAGCATTTACAGGTTTCTTTCCATCCTTAAAGCTAACGCTAACATTATTAAACTGAATCATGAGATACTCCTTCCCTATGGGGCTGACTAATAAGTCAGGTGGTTGAGCACGTCGAACCACTACATATTGCATACATGGTCATTTCGACAAGCTCAATGACCATATACATTAAAGTTTTTGGTCAGTCCACGAAGATCTGATAAAACGACCAGATTATTTTCTATAATCTACCGGGCGTCCAAACGCTACATACTGACCTTTTGGATCTTCAATTACTTTTCTGAATCCGTCAGAATGCACAATACTGTAGATTTCCTTAGAGAAATCCTTTTCAACATCTTCAGTGCGCACTGCAATTACATTAAAGTAACCTGCCTGAAGCTGTTCGTTATAAATTGCATCACTAAGTTTAAGACCTGCGCTCATTGCATAGTTTCCGTTGATAATTGCAGCACCAACACTATCCAGAACACTAGGAAGGATTTCTGCATTTACTTCCTTGAAAGTAAATTGCTTGTCGTTTACTGCAATATCCTTAACAGTTGCTTTACTTGCATCGATTTTTGGATCAATCTTAACGGCACCAGTCTGAGCAAGAACACGAATTGCGCGTGCAAGGTTTGTATCATCGTTTGGAATTGCAATTACACTTCCTTCTGGCAAAGCTGCAATCGATTCGTATTTTGCAGAAAAAATTGCCATTGCAGCAGTTGGAATTTCTGTCAAATACTGCAAATCCAAGTTGTGATCCTTTGAAAATTTCTTAAGGTATGTAGAATGTTGGAATACGTTTACATCAATTTCTTTTTCAGCAAGCGCATTGTTCGGCTGAACATAATCAGAAAATTCTACAATTTTAATCTTATATCCTTTCTTTTCAAGTTCCGGCTGAATTGCATCTACAAACATGTCACCATAAGGACCTGCACATACACCTACACGAAGCACGTTTCCCGAAGATTTTCCACAGGAAACAAAAAGGCCAGAAACCAATGCAAGTGCAATTGCCAGACCACTGATAGCAGCAAAACCAAATTTTTTCATATAACCTCACCCGGCACCCCAAACACCAGTTCAGGCCGCCATTAAAAATATTTTCCGGCCGGTAAGTTATGCAGCAGCGCCCCGCGCCACCCGTTCAACCGTCCAATATGTAGGTTATATAAAATTAACTGATTTTGTACTAATATAAGTTTTATATGCTGAGTTATAGAAAATAGTTATAGAAATCAGAAAATAGGTAAAAATCACATAAAAACCCTATCGAATATTAAATAATTACAGTACCTATTAATCCAAAAACTATGCTATAATATGACTATTGGTTTATGTTTAACTTCCTGTGTGATTCAAAAAAAGAAATTTTTATTGCTGTTTTCAGCTGCTTAATTGGAATAATTCTGCCTAAACTTGGCAATCTTATAAAAAAACTCATCATCTACGTTTACAGAAAATTAGATATCATTAAAATCACTTTTTCTGATTTCTGCACAATTGAAGACGAAAAACAGTTTTTAAGGGCACTAAAAAAACTGTATTCTTCAGATTCAGCAATCGACCGGTTAAAAATCAAGATAAACAAAGACAAGGAAAGTATTGACCCAGAAAAATATTCACCGTCAGATATAGCATTATATAACAACGAATGCCAGATAGTTGAAAACTATGCAAAAACAATCCTGCACCTTATCTTCAGCAAAGAAGCTAAACGCCGGCTTGCAGACTTCGGACTCAACACGCTGGAAGACTACACAGCAACAGTCCGAAAAATAATAAAACTGTTTCACAGCTATACTTCAAAAGGCGAAACAGTTTCAATCGTCCTCATAAATGACGATATTCTGACATCTTATGACAGAGAATTAACCTGCGTCGTACATCTGAAAAAAGAAATCGTACTATCGGCAATAAACAAAAACGGTCATACATTTACAGAAATCCCAGAAGGCGCCTCCCTTTTGTTCATCGCTTCAAAACTTTCTTCCATCACCAATAAGAACATTTTAAGGAATGATATTCTCCCATACCTGATTTCCAGTGCCCAAGACAAAATCAACAACGAACCTGTAATAAACGGCACCTTCCAGTTCGCCGACTTCTTCGACTTGGACAAGTGGACTATTTCGTTGAATTAAAAATAAGGTTGATACCGATAGTTACAGGGAACAAGTTCAGATTTTTTAGCATACTGAATTTGACCAAAACAAGCGCGTATGTTATATTTAAAGAAAGGAAAGACCAAAGTTTATTTGGTCGTCTCCACATAGTTTACAAAAGCCGCCTAAATGGGTTAGACAAAAGGCGGCTTTTATTTTCTACTCATTCTTGTTTTTCAAGTATGAAAGAACTGCTATAACAGTGCTGACAACTGTAGCAACGCAGGTTACTGTAGCAACTATCACTTCACATGTCATATGCAAGCCTCCCATTCAAATATTTTCAGCAAAGCCGAATTTGAGTCCGGGAGACGCCGCCTAAACTAAGGTCTTTCCAATAATCTGATTATAAATTAGATTTGTTATTATGTATAGTAGTAAATAGTATAGTTTATATATCCAATGCTACAATCTTGAATAAAAATAGTTCTTCAATTAAAAAAAACAGATTATGAACAGAAATTTAATCTTTCTATTCATAATCTGCTTAAAGTGCATTACTAAATATTTTTGTTAAAACTCTTCATTTGCAATTGCAAAGTCTAGTTCTTCAGTGGTAATACCCATAGTATCCAATATTTTACTAAATCCATTCAAAGAAAAAGTTGAAATTTTATCATAATGCCTTATTTGTAAACTGTCATTTGAACGAATCAAATCAAGCATCCATCTAGGAGATTCGGAAGAATTGTAAGTATAATAAAAATACCTTTCAAAGGGTGATAACTCTATTTTTTTTGAATCAAATTTTTTTTCAACCTTTTCATTTTGTGTTTTGATTTCATAATTTCCGTTTACGCTTAAACCAATATATGAAAATCCAGCCTTTACAGAAGACAACACCGGCGAATCAGGACTTTTTGAGTAGTGGAAAATAACAAATGCATTATCTTCAGATTTATTAAAGAATGTATATTTATAAAGTTTTTCTTTCCCATCTATATAACCGAATAAATACCAATGATTTGCCGGAAGATCTCTTGGATCCTTTAAAAATTTTAATTTAGCGTCATTATATACAACATTGTATAAAAGAGGGTCTCTACAAACAACAGTTACTTCACCAAGTCTTGATATTTCAATTTGTAAAGACCCAAAAATACCTGTATTCGCAGCATCTGTATTAAGATATATTTTTGAAACATATAATGTATTTTTAAAATCAGAAATGCGATTTTCTTCAGAAAATTCTCCATAACGCTGATGCAAATATTCCATACTTGGATTTTTAATAGAAAGCGTTTCCACTACACCACACAATTTTCCTTTATAAAAAAAGAACTCTGTAGAATCAACATCTCCATGCCCATATTTATTGTAATACTTTGTTCCATCAGAATATTTTGCTTCATAACCATAAAAATAGGAATAATCAGAACGTTCTGGCAGCATATGAACATATTTAGATTCTCTAGATTCCCTTACAAGCGGATACAGATCCATTTTTTTCATTTCATTCCATGGCATACCCCAATAAAAGTTTTCATATCCAAAACGGGTATCCATTGTTCCTGAAAATGGAATATCAGCTTTTTGATTGCATAGATCAGCTAATAAAGAACTACATCCAGAGAGAATCCAAATAGGTATTAACGATATAAAAATTACGAATTTCAATATATTTTTTTTCATTTTAGAATTCCTCATTGCTTACAGCGCTTAAAATTTCTTCTTTTGTTATTCCGTTAGCTTCTACTGTTTCCCAGAAACCTTGTGTTTGAAATCTGCGGACCAACTCATCATGTCTGAGAGTTATATAATTATTATTTCCAAACAAATCTAAGAAAAACTTAGCACTTTCATTTTTGTTATAAGTAAAATAAAAAGAATTTTTATCTTCTTTCCAACCTGTTAAAGGAGAATATTTTTCTGTATCATATTTTTTTGTCACTGTTCCTTGTGTCTCTGTCTTAAAATCATAGGTTCCTTTTGTATTGTAATATTGTCTATCCCAATAAATACCGGCCCTTACCTTTGAATTAAAGCTATTGTCATATTTATCATATCCAACAAATAAGAACTGGGAATCAGAACCTTTCAAGCAAAAATAATATGTAGTATAACCATCAAATTCATTACGGTTCTTTGAGCATGTCCACAGTGAATTAAAAGGAGTTTTTGCACTAGAACCAGAAGTAACTCTTACGCCTGCTTTTGAACTTGAAGAATTATTCTGTAAATAACTATCCTTTGTAATATTCATACGGCTCATTGCGCAAATTTCAGCTGTTTCTACATCAACAACACGTGCATTAACAGTGTAACCACCTTCAATTTCCTTTATTGTTCCGTAGCAAACATATTCAACTCCTGCAATATTACCAATATTTGCAGCTTGAGTTTCATTCACAAGACCTGAAGACTGAAATTTCTGCTCAGCAATAATTTTTTCGATATTAGAACGTTCAATGATTTTTACTTTTCCAGTATTAAATACTGCTTCTATGAGGGCATCTGTAATATATTTTTCAACAAGAGAATTTTTATTGTCTGTAGTTAAATCCAAAAATGCATAAGTTGCCTTTGAACCTGCCTTTGGCTCCTGCAACAGTTTTTTTGCAAGTCCATCCAACTGTCCCACAATACCAGAAGGAGAAGTCTCTAATTTTCCAATATTAATTTTTGAAATTTGAGTATAAACAGAGTAATTATAAATACATGACGTACAACCTTCTGCATCAGAATGAATAAAAACCGAACTGATTCCATTTTGAACATCTGAATAGATATTTGAAGAATTTAATAATTTTATATTACTTCCAAATCTAGTCTGAAAATCTTTTAATGAATTAAAAGATTTTTCATAAATTTCATACACGCAAAAAAGTTTATCTTTGTAATAGACAAAATATAAATTTAAAACAACCTTGTCAGTTGCCTTTACAAAATATATATCAACTTTCTCTGAAAAGTTTTTCTTTAACGGTGCTGCTTGATTTTCATTCAAAATTGAAAGTTTATAACCTTTATTTTTTGCCTGATTTACAGTAGTTCCCCACTCAAGATCTTTATAACCCTTAGACGGATTTATTGATGCAGCAAAAATTGAACTTGCAGCAATAAATACAAATAACATGGTTAATAAGTACTTCTTAAAACCTTCCATTACTTAAACTCCTTTTATTGTAAAATATCCATTAAATTTTTTTTCAATTCATTTTCAATTTTTAATACTGCACGACGTTTTGCCGTTGCAAAATCAAATCCAGACTGTTTATCCAGTTTTTTTGAAAATGACAGTTTTATATCATTTTTCTTTTTTATTATTAAAGAATATGATGAAGAAACTTCATATGTCGTTTCTGTTTTTTGTACAGACGTAAAATTTACCTTGCAGTCGCAAAAACAAGTTGCAGAAGCTTTATCAGAAATTCCAAAAGCCATGTTTGTAAAAAAATCTTCTATGCAAGATTTAAATCTGTCATCAACGTCACCTTCAACTTGAACATAAATCAAGTTTTTTGCTCCTAGGCGCTGTAACTTCACAAGAGATTCAATTGATAAAAGATTTACATAATCATAAGAAGCTGCTTTATCAGGATTTAAAGCCCTTACAAAATCATAAACTTCATAAAACTCTGTCAAAACTCTTCTTGCTTTTTGAATCCCTAAGATCTTTTCGAAATCATCTTCTAATTCCAACGAACCCTGATATTCAGGAACAAAAACTTTTAATCCAAGATCTAGTTTTGGTTTGACATAATCAAATGCTTTATCTCGATCAATATAAGCAACAACGCAATACATTCCTAATGATTCAGAATAATAAGCACTTGTGTATTCTACGGCATACAAAAGATTATCTGTCTTTATGGAAGTTTTTTGAGAAACAGAATTATTATCATCATCAAGACAATAATCCACAGAACTTTCTATATGAGACTTTATATATTCTGAAAGCTGTTCTGCAGCCTTGCTCTGTGCAATATCAGCACTAGAACCATAAGAAAAAGCAGAAAGAAATCGCGTTGAAGGAAAAATAGAAAGTCTTCCCTCATCTGTAACCCAAATGGGGGAATTTTTTTTTCATCGAGAGTATTTTTCTTTGATTTTGCTGAACATACAGTACACACTGCAATTATCAAAATGGTGAGAACAAATACTTTTTTCATTTTTTAATTACAGAGCTACGTCCAAAAGAATACCAACCCCAGTTTCCAGTGCTTTCATCCAATCTGTATCAGAAGATTTTGAATTTGATGAAGTCTGGACAGACTGATTTTGTACATTATCCAATTTTTCAGAAATTTCCTTTAATACTTCAGAATCTGATTTTTCTTTCTGTACAGTAGTATCTTCGTAAAGACTTTGTATTGTCTGTGCCATTTTTACTTGTGCAGCGCTTTCTGGAATAGAAGGAATTACCTGAGCCAAGAAACTTTTTAAAGTCTTTGCCCAATTTTCTTTTGAGATTTTATAGATAGAATAGCAGAGGAATTCTTTTGACTGAGAACCAGTTTCTTTGTTTGTTGTAAGTATTTCCTGATAGAATTGAGTTACAAGTTCATGACCTGTTAAATCAACTTTTGCAAGTGTTGCAGCATTTGATGTAGCCTCTGTATAGCCTTCGTTGTTTAAAGTTGCAGCAGCTTCCGAAACAACCTTTGTTTTAAGTTCTTCTGCACGCATTGCATTATAATTAACTCTAGATGCAGCCAGTGCTGTATCACGTGTTTTTGTAGAAGCAACAGAATATTTTACTACATATTCTGGAGAAATTCCAAATTCCTGTTTTACTACTGAATCATTACCCTTAACAAGTTTTTTAAGCCACTCTGGCTTTGCTTCGCCGTCTAGATTTCTATTTGTCCAGTCAACGATTTCCTGTGTTGTAGTTGTACTTTCAGCAACCTTTGTCTGATCTAAAGACTTAGTTGAAGAGCAACCCCCCCCTTACAAAAATATAGGTAAATAATACTGCTGTTAAAATACTATGAATTTTTTTCATTTTATTCACATCTCCTAATGTTATTTTTTTTTATTCTAATAAATGGGGAAAAAAGTTTAAAGTATAAAAGAAACATTTTAATATAACAAAAATTTTTATAATTCAGTAAGGACGCATTTTTCCATCTGCAGATATTAATTTCAAACCATGACAATTTGTAACAGTTTCATTTCCTTCTACCTTTAGACGTTGTTTTAATTTCCTCCAACATAAAACTTCCCCAACTTTGTATTTACTTTTTACAAAAAAAAGCGACTTTCCCGAAAGAAAGCCGCTTTTTCGTAAAACTGTCATTTCGACAAGCTCAATGACCTATTTACTAAGCAAATTATTCAAACTAGCAACAAACTTGCTTGGTTCTTTCAACTCAACGCCTGCAATCAAAAGTGCCTGGTCAAGCAAAACTTCAGCTGCATCTGCAATAAACGCTTCGTCGCTTGAATCCTTTACCTTTGCAAGGATCGGGTGTTCGCCGTTTACTTCAAGAATTGGCTTCATTTCTGGGCCCTGCTGTCCCATAGCCTTCATCATCTGAACCATCTGCCAGCTTGGGTCGTTTTCGTCTACTACGATACAAGAAGGGTTTTCGCCGCTTAAAGTTTTTGAAAGTTTAACTTCCTTTACGCGTTCGCCGAGTGCCTTGGAAAGCTTTTCTGTTACAGGCTTGAATTCTTCTTCCTTCTTTTTAGCTTCTTCCTTGTCTACGCCAAGGTCTTCGTCGCTACCGCTGCGGTTTACGGCTTTAAGTTCAAAGTCTTTGTATTTTCCGTAGCCGCCGATTACGATTTCGTCGATGTCGTCGTCAAGAACGAGAACTTCAAATCCCTTGTTTACATAAGCCTTAAGGAGTGGGTTTGCCCTCATGTTCTTTTCGTCGCTGCCAGTAATATAGTAGATTGCTTTCTGCTCAGGCTTCATGCGCTGAACGTAATCTGCAAAGCTTGTGTAGTTGTCGTCGCCGGTTCCGCTTGCGTCAGTAGACTTAAAGCGAACGATTTCTGCAATTTCGTCGCGGTTTGCATAGTCGCCGTAAAGACCTTCCTTCATCGGGCGGTTATAGTTCTTTACAAACTTGTTCCACTTTTCAATTGCCTTTTTGTCATCTTCGGAACGCTTACTTTCTTCAACTTTTTTAGCCTTGTCTGCAGCTTCGCCCATCTTCTTGAATTCGCTGAGGAGCTTCTTTACAGATGCACTCTTAATGTTTTCAAGGATTCTGTTCTGCTGGAGAATTTCACGGCTTACGTTCAATGGTAAGTCTTCACTATCAATTACACCGCGAACGAATCTTAAATAAGCAGGAAGCAATTCCCGATCATCGTCTGTGATGAATACTCGTTTTACATAAAGTTTTACGCCACTCTTGTAGTCAGCCTGGTACATGTCAAACGGAGCTGTCTGTGGGACATAGAACAAAGTTGTGTATTCCTGAGTTCCTTCTGCATGTGTGTGAACATAGTGAAGCGGATCCTGCCCGTCGTGACCGATTGTCTTATAGAATTCATTGTAATCAGCGTCCTTAAGCTCGCTCTTTGATTTTTTCCAGAGGGCGCTGGCACTGTTTACCTGATCAACTTTGTTTTCTGTTGATTTTACATTTCCCTTGTCATCGTATTCGTTCTTTTCATAGTGAAGATAGATTGGGAATGCAATGTGGTCGCTGTAACGCTTGATGAGTTCTTCAATCTTCCATCGGCTAGCGTATTCCTTGCTTTCGTCATTCAAAGTCATAACGATTGCAGAACCGCTCTTTGAAGAATCGTCAAATCCGTATTTTTTAGCTGATTCTGATTCTGCTGAAACTTCATCCAAATCGTATGAGTTTGTTCCGTCGCTTGCCCAGTGCCAGATTTTTCCATCACCTGCAGCTTTTCGTGTATAAACGTCGATTTTTTTTGCTGCCATGAATGCAGAATAGAAACCTACACCAAACTGACCGATTAAATTGCTGTCTTTTGTTGCTTCCTGAGTCAATTTTGAAAGGAAAGCCTTTGTTCCGGAGCGGGCGATTGTACCAAGGTTGTTCTGCAAGTCTTCGTCAGTCATACCGATACCTGTATCCTGAACAACAAGAACGCCAGCCTTATCATCAAAAGAAATATCAAGGCGTGGTTCAAACTTAATGTTTTTGAAAGCCTCGTCGCTGACTGTAAGATACTTGAGCTTATCCAGAGCATCCGAACCGTTACTTACAATTTCGCGCAAAAAAATGTCTTTGTTTGAATACAAAGAATGAATTAAAAGTTGTAAAAGCTGATTTACTTCAGTTTGAAATTCGTGTTTCATCGAAATTTGCCTCTAAAATTTTTAATAAGGTCATTTCGACAGGCTCAATGACCGCACCATTCATTCACAGACCACAATCTTCAGTCTATGACCTCCGTGGTTAACCAACATGTTGCGGTGGTTGAGCTTGGTCGAAAGCACTCTTATTTAAATATAATAAATTCGAGGCCTGTTCGGCAATTAAATTCGCTGACTATATATCAATTAATGAGAACCGCCGATATGCCATACAAGCGATAAACTTGGAATAATATTGAATTCTATAAAATCTTCAAGCATTCCAGAACCATCACTATGATTACTGTATAAATAAAATCCCCAGAAGAATAATGAACTGTCGACCCCAATATTAAGTCCAAAGCATTTGTTAAAAAGAAACGTTGTATCAAATTTCGCACCCGGGCCTACAAGAGTTTCAACAAGAGAATCACTTCCTGCCTTGTAAAACTTTTGCTCAACAGCAAGCAGACCTCCAATCCTCATTTTTACATTGTCATTAAAGTACTGTACAAATTCTACACCTTCAACAGAATGAGTATAAAACTTGAGATCCGGTACAGTTATGAGGCCAAAGAGATCAAAAGTATCTTCTTGTTTTTCCAGAGGGAACAAACAATCCAGATTAAAGAAAAGACCAAAATGTTTATTAAATTCTACATCACAACCTGCTCCAAATCCAATAAGATTATGGTCATTCTTTATGTCATAATCTGTATAAGTCGTATTATTATAGCCATACAGACCACCTAGTTTTATATCTGTAGTGACTTTTGCAAAAAGACTGCTTGAACAAAGTAGAACAAACAAAAAAAATACAATTTTTAATTTCATAAATAAAACTCCTTATTTATTTCTTTTTTTTTTATTATCTCTCATAAGTTTTAAGAATTGATTCCGCAGTCTGCAGTCGGCTCTGGCGCAAATTCATAGCCTGCTTTTCTATGTATTTGTGGGCCTGCGCTTCTGTCATCTGAAGGTACTGAATCAAAATGCATTTTGCACGGTCAACAAGACGGATTTCGTCAATTTTTTTCTGAAGCCGCAGATTTTCATTTTCAAGATATGAAACACGCTTGCGGCTTGCAATCAAAAGTTTTACAGCCTGATAAAAGAATTCTGGACTTACCGGCTTTGGAAGAACAAAAACACCTTCATCTTCAACTTCAGGAGTAATATCGTAGAGTTTTTCGCCGTCAACAATAAGAATAATTCCAGAATCCGTCTGTTCCGCCGCATACAGCGAAAATTCATCACCAAATTCGTCCGGCAGTGGAGTATCTACAATGATGAGGTCAAAACTGTCGGCAATAAGATCTCGTCGTGCCTCTGCGCAGTTCTGAACCGTAACAATGCGGCTGAAAGACTGCGAATTCAGCATGTCAGAAATAATTCCAAGAGTCGTATTAGTATTGGAAACAATAAGAACGGAATCCATTGCCTTATCCTGAAACTAAAAATTCTTGTTTTCCAAAACCGATTCCAGAAATCCCTTTACAGTAACTTCCGGCAGTACAGAATTAACAAACGAACTTTCTCCAACTAGTTTCAAGGCTTCGTCCAGGGAAGCCGGCAGTTTTTCAAGATTTACAAGCTCAGCAGGATTTGCCTTGTATGTATTTATTACAAGTTCTTCCGGCAAAGGCAGTTTTTTCTCTATTCCTTCCATACCGGCCGCAATAATCAGGGCAAGTGCAGAATACTGATTGCAGCACGGATCTGGCGAGCGCAGTTCAATCCTGCTTCTGGATGCATCTGCAGAATGAGGAATTCTTACCAGCTGGCTGCGGTTTCCGTAACTCCATCCAATGTAAAGAGGAGCTTCAAATTTTCCAAAACGCTGATATGAATTTTCTGTTGAATTAAGGAATGCAGTTATTTCACGGATATGAGCCATTACGCCGGCAAGAAATGAACCTGCTTCTGCCTTCATGTTGTTCGGTTCAAAAAGATTTTTTCCATCCTTGTAAACAGAAAGATTGATATGAAGTCCGTTTCCCGGCTTTCCTTCAATTGGTTTAGGAGCAAAATTTGCATAAAGACCGTTGCGGGCTGCAACCGTGCGGACAATAGTTTTAAATGTTGCAAGATTATCTGCTGCACGAACAGGAGTATCGCACTTAAAGTCAACTTCGTGCTGTCCAGGTCCCGCTTCATGATGACTTACTTCAGGCTGGATTCCCATCTGTTCAAGTGTAATACAGATGTCACGGCGAACATTTTCCCCGCGGTCAGTCGGAGCCAGTTCACAGTAGCCGCCGTTATCATGCGGAATGTCTGTTGGATTTCCTTTTTCGTCAGTCTGGAAAAGATAGAATTCACATTCTGTTCCAACTTTTACTTCATACCCCTTTTTATCAGCTTCAAGGCACTGTTTCTGAAGGATATACCTTGTGTCGCCTTCAAACGGAGTTCCGTCCGGGTAGCGGATATTGCAGTAAAAACGAACTACACGCCCGTGCTGAGGACGCCATGGCAATACAGAAAGCGTAGACGGATCAGGCACAAGGAACAAATCGCTTCTGTCTACTCCTAAAAATCCTTTTACAGCACTTGCATCAAATGAAATTCCTGTTTTAAATGCACGTTCAAGCTCACATGGCTGAATAGAAAGGCTCCTGAGCGTTCCAAAAATATCTGTAAAGAACAGCTTGATGAATTTTACATCATTTTCTGCTGTATACTGCAAAATTTCGCTTTCTGTGTATTCCATTTTATACTCCAAGTTCCCTATAATTTTATATTATCTTTTGAAAATTGTCATTATTATGGTAGAATTAAAACATGGAAAAACAATTTACATTAAAAAAACTTGTAATCTATCTTTCGTGCGTATTTGTTGCACTGATTTTACTGTCACTTCTTGCGCTTTCAGTTTCTTCGCACAAGACAGTTGCAGCCTTTTACGGAATTTCTGAACCAAATCAGAAAAATATTCAGGCAATCCTTCAGACAACTTCCATCAAAAAAAATAAAAAGAAAGAAGCCTATCATTTTGTTACACTGGATAGCAGCGTTTCCCTTAAAAAAGCGCTTAAAGCAGCCGGAACACCGGATCTTCTTTTTATATACGGCGGACTCAATGCCGATTACGCCGCTTCTGTTTCTGCACAGAAAAAGGCTGGCTTTACAACAGATATCTTGAACGGAATGTATTCAAACGTAAAGCAAACCGCAAAAATTGAAAAAAACAAAGTAACTGCAGTGCCGGTTCTTGTTGACCACTACGAAATTGACGTTCAGCGTGCAAAATTTGAATCTTCAAGCATTTCACAGATAAACCTGCTTTCCGATCTAGAGGAATTTGCGCGCATTGCAAAATCTTCTACTGTTGGCCCGGTTATTTTTGCCGCAGGAAACGACGTTGAACTAATTAACGTTTTTGGCGCGCTTGTAGAAGCTGTTTCCGGCCGCAAAGCCGTTGAAGCAGGTATAGAAAAAATCAGAAAAACTGTATCTGTCGGAAAAACTTCTCAAAGTTCATTTTACAGCCTTCTTCTGGAATTAACTTCCCAGGGTGGAGAATGGCATGAAGCTGCAGAACTTTTAAAGCACTGGTCAAAAATCAACATTCTTCCAAAGAATATCTATCAGATGCAGAAAAACGACGTCCGCGCCTTTCTGGAAAGCAACCTTTCTGTTGTTGCATTCATGAGCCTTTCTGACCACCGCTCTTTAAAAAGAGATATAATAAGTCACTACAGTTCAAGCTTTATCCCTGGAACAGCCATAAATGTTGAAAGAAATTTAACTGCTCCGGTAATTTATGCCATCCAGATGAAAAAAGGAAAACAGGCTCATTCGTCGGTTATACTTCTTGCAGATTCACTTCAGACATCGCTATGTGCAAAAACAGGCCTTGCTCCAGTTCAGAAAAACTGCCCTACGCCAGACATTCAGTCAGATGACGTGCGCTATCTTGTTGCAGCTTCCGGCGTTCCTCTTCCAATGCTTAGCGAATCCGCCTTTACAAACAAACCGAACCGCACCGCCTTTGCCGAAGCCCTCCGCACAATCCTAAAGGATTAAAAAAAGATGCCGACAAAGGGCGATGAACTAATTTGTTATTACAACTGTTTCATCAAGTTAACCATTTCAATCGCACCTAGTGCACAGTCATAGCCAGCCTACAATAGCAGAAGCGTTAAAAAAGACTCCGCTCAGGAGTCTTTTAGCTTCTACCTACAATCGGCTCAGAGGCGTCCCGGCAGAGAACGCCGACAAAGGGAGATGAATGAACTTTCCTTTACAACTGTTTCATCAAGTTAACCATCTCAATCGCACCTAGTGCACAGTCATAGCCAGCCTACAATAGCAGAAGCGTTAAAAAAGACTCCGCTCAGGAGTCTTTTAGCTTCTACCTACAATCGGCTCAGAGGCGTCCCGGCAGAGA
>JAXJSC010000008.1:0-3688 GCA_036310305.1 Treponema sp.
GCGTGGAAATATGAGTGGGACCTGCACAACAGGTTAATAAAGGTAGAAATGGAAAGTAACGGGAACAAAATGGTAGAAGTAAGCTACAGGTACGACCATGAAAATAATAAGCTCCGGCGTGAAAGCGATGGAAATACTGTATCCCCTCTGTGCCAATATAGTTGTCGCCTAGTGAGGTGGCAAAATGAAATATACAACAAGTTTTAGGAACTCGGTGTTGAAGAAGATTCTTCCACCGTCGAATCGGAGTGTAACTTCAGTTTCGAAGGAAACAGGAGTTGCTCTGTGCAGGTGTATTTTAACAACCACCCAAAAGGGAATGGGGCTAAGAATGCACAACAATTAAAAGCTCTGCTAAGCTAAACTTTACGCTTTAGTTTCTTCCTCTTCATCCTTAAACACAGGAACACCGCCCCAAACATTATCCATGTAATTCTGGTCGAGAATTTTATCTATGCGAACCTGCTTATCTTCCAGGCTAAAAAGCTTGGTACTGGCATCATCGTTTCGGTCTGCAATCCAGATTTCATCACGACGTACAATATCATGGCTCATAATACGGCTTTCGTGTGTTGTGGTAACAAGCTGGATACGTCTGTCTTTAGCATTTGAAAAATACTTCTTTACAAATTGAACTGTCAGCTTTGGATGCAAGCTGCGGTTTATTTCGTCCATAATATAGACCTTTTCCTTTTTGCTAATAAGAATTTCAAGAAGCTGGAAAAGTCGATGGGTTCCGTCACTTTCACTTTCCATGCTGAATTCAATTTTCTTTCCACCAAGATTATGTACAAACTTGATTGCATAAAAATGGAATTGTCCATCCTTTTCAAGAGTGATTATAAAAATATTTCTTCGGCTTCTGATTACAGTAGAGTAATAATTTGTTTTCTTAACAGCAGTTTGTGGAAGACCTAATGGATTAGGAAGCTGTGCAAACTGAATCAGCGGGCTAACCAAGGCCATTTCAAGATTGAGCTTTTGTTGGGTGCGTAAATCAAGGGTTTCAAAAACCTTTTCTTTGCTTACAGGGTCAAGCTTGATTTCTTCAATTCCAGTATCAAAGTCTTTTAAGAGCTGTGCAAACTCATCTTTACAGATTTCGTATTGTAAAAGAGAAGTTTCCTGTAATGGCTGATCTGGGAAGATTACTTCAAGTGTGTCTTTGAACCATAAATATGTTTTTTGCAAAACTAAAGCCTGTGGATTTGTAAGAAAGAATCCGCCAGTATTGTGGTTAATGCTAAAAAGGAAAGGAGTTCCGCTCATTCCAAACGTGCGGCTTAAAACTTCTATATCGTTATTTTTGCCTTTGATTGAATGGTGAAAAACATAAGGACTTTCTGTATTTTCTTTATAGAACAGTTTTGTGTGACGATTACCTACAACATGAACTAGTTCTTCTTTTGTGATTATTCCTGTAGCAAGCACAAAAGAAATGCGATATTCATACAGATTATTATCTGCAATAAAACTAATTTCAAATTCGCTTGGTAATGCTGCATTTTCATCTTCTAATTTACACCAAAGCTCAGGAGCTCTTTGAGGAAGTTTTCCCTGCAAAACAAAATTGCGCAGAACAGAAACAGAGCGGATAAAGTTTGTCTTTCCAGCTCCATTTTTTCCATACATAGCAGAAAACTTTAAAAGGCTTTTTCCAGTTTCGGTATCATCCAACAGATGTTCGAGTTTTTTTGTTACGCGTCCGCTTTCCATCTTAAAAGTGGTCTTTTTGTTAAAAGACAAAAAATTTGTGACGCTGAAATTAACTAACATTCTTCTTCCTAAAATAGAGATTCTTTTCGTTTATAACGACATTATACACATATTATCGGCATATTACAAGAAAAACTTACATAAACAGGTGAAATAATCGAATAAATATTTGACTTTAAAAGTATCTCATGTTATATTTAAGTTATCAAAACAAGTGAAAATATCGAGTATTTTACCTAGTTTTGTGTTAGTAAGACTGAATTTTGCAGCCAAAAACGGTACAAGTCGAATGTTCGTTGAACTAGATTGTACTGCCTGCTCCAAGGAATGCAAAACAGTTTGAGTTATTATAAGGAGGCCCAATTATGGCAGTTCCATTTGTTAGTAGAAAGCGGTTGAATCCGCGTAATTTGGAAGCAGAAGGCAAGTTTTATCCTGCCCCTGCTTATATCGCAGAAATTGGTGTGAACCAGCTTGCAGAAGAAATCTCAACAAGCACAACACTCACTCCAACAGAAGTCATTGGTGTAATCCGAAGTTTGCTTCTTACAGTACCAAAATACATGATGCTTGGTTATAAGGTACGCTTAGACAGCTTTGGAATCTTTAAGCTTGGACTTAAAAATGCAGCAACATGCAAAGGTCACGAAAAGGCAAGCGAAGTTACAGCAAGCGACATTGCAGGTGTAAAAGTAATGTACACACCAGACACAATGCTCAATGCAAAACTCGAAAAGCCTGAGTACGTAAAGCTTGATGCAAAGTATATTAGTGATGATGAGCTTGAACCAACTGGTACAGGCGACTAAATGAATTGGTAAACTTAACCGAATAACGGCGGTAAAGTTTATGATAAGATGCCCGGCAAAGACCGGAAAGGACATTCCGTTATGAAAATTATCTTTTGGGAGACTGGCACTTTTTTTGGCGTGCCAGCCTCCTTTTTTTATCCCATCTATAGTGCAATTTTATCCCGAATTCAATGAGTTTTATGCGGATTTATCGTGTGTTTTTGAGGATTTCATCTTGATGAAACCTGGCAGCTTATCAAGACGAAAGGTTTGTGGAATCTTGATGAATGAAGTGAGAGTATCTTGATAAAAGGAAATGGGCGTCTTGATGAAAAGGGGAAAATGGTTCTGGAAAAACAAATCTAATTAGTGAACAATCTCAAAATATGCCAGGAACCTTTTCTATTTCTTTTTTTTCTGATTCGATTAGATATGATTATGAGCATAAGCATTAAGGTTTGCAGTATGTGACACCAATGGAAAAACGAAAAGGAAAACATATTGGAATTTTCGAGAACAGAAATTCTGTTTTAGAAAAAGCAAAGCTAAATCATCCGGAACGATGGGGTTCAAGAAATACAAAACGGTATGAAGTAAGAAAAGTGGAAGTTTTGAATCCAGATGAGCGAAAAATTGCTTAATAAATTTTATATTAATGCGACAACTTTATTGACATATTCCGTCTTATTTACGAGGAAGACGAAGAAGGCAATTTTGAAAAGATGACATATGATATAATGGGAAATATGACTTCTAAAATGGATTCCCGGGAGTTAAATGAGGCGTACGAAGGAACTTTCAAACTTGAAATGAAGTATGACGAATATAACAGGCTGGTGGAAGCAAATCTTCCGCAGAGAAATAAAAATTCAGAAAAACTGGTAAAGAAATACAAATACGATAGTGCAGGCAACTGTATCCAGGAAATTGATGTAGATGGTTCTGTAAAAGAGGTTGTGTACAATGAAGTTGGCTTACCGGTGAAGCTCATTGAAAAAGGAGATAATGGAGATTCTTTAACTCAAAAGGAATATACCGCCGCAGGAAGGGAAAAAACTGTAATTTATCCGGAAGGAAAAAAAGTTGAGAAAGTTTATGATGATGCAGGACGCTTGAAAGAAGAAAAAAACAGCAGAGGTGCAAAAACTTATTCCTATGATTTAAATGGAAATCTGACGTTA
>JAXJSC010000009.1:0-24670 GCA_036310305.1 Treponema sp.
GGAGTTTTCCTTAAAACAGGTGTAAGCGTTGCAACCAGTGCCACAAGTACCGTAGCAACCAACGCAATCCAGTACGCAGGCGACTGGGACGGCTTTGCCGCCAGCATGTCAAGCTTTGACACCTGGAGCGGAGTAATAACAAGCGGGGCAGGAAGTCTTATATCGAACAGCCTGAACCTTGCAACTATAGGAGATAACGGCGTAAAAGTAACCGGCTTTTCAAGCATGAACATAAGTGACATGCAGAACTTAAATAGCGTAGTAGGTGGGCTTGCCTCAAGCGGTCTTGAATATGGACTAACAGGAAAGACTACATTGAATGTCCTGAACATTGCAGACATAGGAATAAATTCTCTTGTAAATCGCGCAATAGGAAACACAGCCGCACCTCAGGTAAAAGCATCCTGCGGGCTTCTTGAACTTCATCTTGATGACAGTCAGGGGGCAAGTTTTGCATTGGGAACAGGCGGTACCGATCTCAGTATAGGAACAGTTGCGAGCGCAGCCCGTGGCTTAGATGCCCTTAAAACAAATTTTGAGATAAATCACTTTACAAATAAAAACGAACTTCAAAACGCCGCAATTGCCCTTAGGGAGCAGTATGGCTTTGGCGGAAAGGCAGAAAAGAATCAGCTTAAAAGTATTCTGAACGGAAAAACAGAATTAAAAACTGGAAGCGGAGATGGAAACGCCCAGACCGTAAGAGAAAACGGTAAGCGCGTAGTTTACCTAAACAACTATAGCAACGATATGACCCGCGAGGAACAGATAAAGCTTGGAATTACATTGGGGCATGAAGCTTATCGAGATGGAGTAAAGGGTGATGAACTTACTCAAAAAATCGAGACCCGAAATGCCGTTGCCGGACACACCGACATGATGACACGCATGCTGGGTGACAGTATGTATGCAGGCACTCTTTCTGGTATTATCGCAGGAGACAGAAACTTACAGCTCGACCTGATTGCCAGCTCACTCGGAGATGATGTATTTAACGACTACGTGGATAACTGCTATGATTCTAGTGCGGATTATTGGCGTATGACTTGGGGCGGTCAGTTAATCAGTGATGGAGACGGCTGGCTAAAAGATATGAACGGCGAGTTTATTCTTGATGAAAACGGAAATAAGATTGGAGCTGACAAGCAGGAATCAGGACTTTTGAATATTATGGCTGGTACCGGTGGTCAGAAATACGATTCATTCTCAGAAGAGCAAAAAATACAAGCTCAGGAAATAATGAATAATGCAGGTCTCTCAATGGATAAAACCGGGCAATGGGATACTTTATCTGGCAAAAAACTTGATATGACACAAATTATGAGTATTTCAGGAGATACAATAGCCACATCCGTATTCAATCAGTACTATAACAATAAAGTTGATTATGATCTTGCAGGTGCTTGGGGGCTTGATTTAAGATTTGGAGAAACTGCAATGAATAAAACTGTTCCTGATATTGCTCAGGAAAGGTATTCAGAACTTGTTTCAACTCATCTGGAAGAAACAGGTAGCCCAGCAGCCTTGATGAATAAATACACGTGGACAATCTATGATTCTAACGGAGTTGCGACACAGTTGTATAAGATTGATGAAAATAATCCGTTTTTGGATGATTTGATGGGACAGCATGATTTTAAAGGAGAAAAAGGTTCGGCAGAGTATACTATAGATAAATGGGGCTGTAATTTTATGAGTCAACTTGCTGTTCCTCAACTTTTGTCTGGAAATATATTTTCTACTGATACTATTTTATCTATTTGGAATAACAGTCTTTCAAACGGTTATGTAACTGGTGGAATAGGGAAACTTGCTGGTAATGTAAATTCCCCAGAAGGTTTAGCTAATTTTTCCTTTACTCATGCTAATATTTCTAATTATGGAATGAGTGTTGGACATTCACCTTGGTGGAATAAAATTCCTTATACAAGTATTACTAATATAATGAATGTTGGTGGGCATTTTGTTTTAGGAAATTTAAATAATTCAATAATTTATAATCCTGGTTATAATGGTTCATTACCATATAAATATTACAATGAAGTGATGCTCTATGAAAAATAAGCTAATTATACTATTATTAATAATTATTTCTTTTCCCTGTAATGCTTTTGATATTGAATCAAGTTGGATTGATGAAACTAGTTATAAATATATTACAACTAGAAGTTCTGACTTGAACTATAGTGAATGTATAGCAAATAATTTATTAATAAAACCTGATATTAACTACGTATATTTACCAGATTTTGCTCGTTCTTTTGAAATCAAAAATATAGATTTAAAAAGAAATGGAACTTATCTTCTAGAATTAACTTTTTACTATTCTAAAGACTTAATAGGTTTTGATTATAATTGGAATATTCAAATGGAAGTTATTCCTATTGATGAGCAAAGATGTCATATAATATTATCTGGTGATGATACAGAAAATCATACATTGTATGGCCTTGAATCTGTATGGTATAAAACTTACTCACCTGCAAAGATTCCTGTAAAAAATGCCGTCATAAATGATAACAGAGTTCGTTTACGTGTAAAACCAAATTTGACATGTGATACATGGGCTTTGTTGGATAAAGATTTACCGGTAAAAATAAAAGATAAATCAAAGAAAAAATTTGAAATTGACGGTGAAAAATGGTACTGGTACAAAGTAGAGCATCCTGATTATCCAGATGGCTGGGTTTACGGAAAATACCTAGATATAGAAAAGTAATTCTTGGGGGCGTTACGGGGGCCGTGTAAGAAAACATGAAACAGATTGCACCAGAACACAAACTTATACTTTTCATCGCCCCCGTTAGAAAGGGTAGGCCACAACAAAGTGTGGCCGAGGGGAAGACTTTCCCCTTACTAATTGTATTAATTTGTTTATATCTTGAGAAACAGGAAGAAGAACTTTCTCTAGTACAGGATGTGTATAAGATACAGGCAGTAGCAGGGTATAACAGGTACAATACGGCAAGACCGGAACTTAGGATAAGTTCTGCGATGTTTGAAGGGCTAGAGACGGACGGAATCATAACGCTGATGAATACAGCCACCATGGAACTGGAAGACTGGCAGGCAAGGATATTCGGCGTACATGACGGAGTACGTGAAATAAAGGGCGAAATAGAAAAGCATATCGGGTCAAAGCAGGACTATGGCAGTGAAATTGGCCGTATAATGTTCCAGTATGACAGGAATGAAAAAGAAAAGGATGCCGGAAAGGCAGAATTTGAAGCCGCCCCGTGGGACAAGCAGATAACAGAATCCCCGTGCAGCTGGGTAGAAGTGCCAAGCCTAAGGTCCGTAGTAACAACAGCAACGGCAGTAGCGTCAGCAGTAGTTACTACATTAGCAACTTCTGCTCTAAGTGTGGTAAGTTTTGGTGCCCTTGCAGCGCCGATGGCAGTATTATGTGGAGCAGCAGTAACACTGTCGGCAGAGGCAATGTTTGCAGTGGCAGATGTTGCAGGGGGATACAGGGACTGGGATGAAGTAGGAAAAGACCTTGCAATAAGTGCGGCAACGAGCGTAATAAGCGCAGCAGGCGGAGTCGCAGGAGCAGCCGTTCAGGGGATAGGCGGCATAGGCGGAGTTTTCCTTAAAACAGGTGTAAGCGTTGCAACCAGTGCCACAAGTACCGTAGCAACCAACGCAATCCAGTACGCAGGCGACTGGGACGGCTTTGCATCGAGCATGTCAAGCTTTGATACATGGAGCGGCGTAATAACAAGCGGAGCTGGAAGTTTGGTGACAAACAGCCTGAACCTTGCAACTATAGGAGATAACGGCGTAAAAGTAACCGGCTTTTCAAGCATGAACATAAGTGACATGCAGAGCTTAAATAGCGTAGTAGGTGGGCTTGCCTCAAGCGGTCTTGAATATGGCCTTACAGGAAAGACTACATTGAATGCACCAGAAATGTTCTTAAAAAACTACAAATGGAAGAATGAAAATGCGAAAACATATAATAAGTAAACTAGTAATATTATTAATAACAAATTTGACTCTCTTTACAGCTTGTAAAAAAGAGAAAGTGTTTGATGTGGATGACCTAGTTCATAGGGTTTTTAATGGGGAAGATATTTCGTTTTTTGAGGATGCATTAGATTTTCGGGTTGGAGAAGATGAAAAAAATCAACAAGCTTGGGATATTACATTTCCAGAAAAAAAATATTTTTTTGGGTCAACATCTCTTGGAAAACATTTTGTAAATCATCAGGTAACGTACTTATGGTTTTATGAAGATGAAGCTGATTTTTCAAAAGGGATGTTAATTCTTATGTTAGATTGTCATAGAATAATAAAAGGAAAAGGCCAGAAGAAGACTATTAAAGATTCTTATTTTTTAAGAGATTATAAATTTATTCCTGGATTTAGTAAAAACTTTACGACCTTTAGCTCTGTCAATTATGGTGAGCCTATATATACAAGAGGAGGTCATAAATTGTATCAATCCGATGAAAATATTTGTGGAATATATGCCTATGAAGGAAAGTATCCGCCTTATTACAAAGAAGTAAAACCCAAATATTTAATCTATGTAGAAAACGGAAAACTTGTGGTAGAAGAGCCAAAGGATGATAAATACTTTATTTACAGAATTCCAGAACTGTAAAATATAATCGGGGGCGTTATAATGTCATATATATTCGGCAATAATTATCAATCAACGATGATGCAAAGTATAACGCATAATACAGATGGATCTATACGACCTAATAATAAATATGTATATGATCCGACTTACTTTTATACTAACAACAGAAGGAGTCTATAATGAAAAAAACATATTTATTGATATTCTCTGTTGTTGCAATACTTTTCTGCAGTTGTGAAAAAACAAGAAGTTTGGACGAACTTTTAAAAGAAGAATTTGGTTTTTCTATTCGTGAAAAAAGAATGGACGATAAAAGAAATATTCTTGCTGGTGCACACTATATAGAAGGTGAATGGCATACTTTTTATACAAATAGTTACTATTCTATTGTTGATAAAGAAGTGGAAGATAATTATATTATTATGACTTTAGAATATTCATCAAAAACTCTTAGAGGAAATCCAGAAATCTGTTTTTTTGACTGGGATTACCCTTTGAAGTGTACTGTGAATTTAAATGCCAAAACAATTGAAAAGATGATTGATGCAGAAAAGAAGTCCAAAAATTATGATATTTTTGTAACAGAAGACAACCTGTCTCCCAGCAGCTGCAACGCACTAATTATTACAGATAACTTACGTGTTCGTTCAGAACCAAATCTTGATTCTACAACACAAATTATAGGCAAACTAAATAAATGGGATGATGTACATTTAATTGACTGTACCAAAGAAAAGACCAAGATTGATAATCTTGAATATCCTTGGTACAAAGTGCAGTTAGAAAATGGTCAGGAAGGCTGGATTTTTGGTGGCTTTGCAAAAATTTATTTAATCGATGATGACAAGCATTATATACATAAAGCCTTTGAAAAAGAAGGCAGCGAATACACCAACCAGTTTGTTACCCCAGAAGGTTTTTATTAATATCTAATTCCGGGGGCGTTACGGGGGCCGCGTAAGGAAACATGATACATGACTATAAACATTTATTGGGAAGCTCAAATGCATATTCAACAATGCATTGCTTAAATTCTTATGGACGAGCAGCAAGTATATGGAGTTTTCCAGTTCCAAGTAATTATCAGATTGGTAATGTTGGAAACTCGGGAACAAAAACAAGCGGTGAGCATCTTCATTTTCAGAATACAAGGTGGAAATAAAAAAAATGAAGAGGAATATTATTTTTTTAGTTATTTTTCTTTTTGTTAATGTATTTTCTATAAAAGCTCAAAATGATATAGATTTTGATAAAGTTAAATTCAGAATAAAGCAATCTTCTAACTCTTATAATATATTAGGTTTTATCTTTTTTGAAAATGGAAAAATTGATTCATGTGGTAATGGAACTACAGTTTTAATAATAGAGCCATCGTATAATTTAAACAAAGATTTTTTTACACTCTATTTTTCACGTGTTTATGTAATAAATATTTTTGATGAAAATAAGAAATATATGAGATTTTCATTTCCTGAACGTTATAGGGTAAATATTTCTATTAACGAACTGAGAAAAATAATTGATAGTTTACACAAAAAATGTGATATTATAATTGACTCCTCTCAAACCTATCCAACAACATGTCAGGCAATAGTAATCGACAATCTGAATGTCCGTGATGAACCGTCATTGAATGGTAAGAAAATCGGCAAAGTGAAAAAACGAGAAGAAATTACTTTGTACGAAGAAAGTAATAATATCGATGAAATCGACGGAGAAAAAAATCCATGGTACAAAGTAAAGGTAAGCGAAAATGAATTCGGCTGGGTTTATGGAGGCTATGTAAGAATTTTCTTTGAGGATGAAAATTTGGGATATTCTGATAAAGAAAAAATTTTGGAAAGCTTAAACTAAATATTTCAGGGGCGCTACGGGGGCCGCGTAAGAAAACATGATACAGATTGCACAAGAACAAAAATATCGTCAGGAGGCATTTTCAGAATGCTTTCTGACGATAAACTTGGCAGGGAAAGACAAGATTTTTAACGTTACGTATTATACAATATGTACAGTTTCAGAAATTGCTTCGACAAGATATTTTCGTTCGTAGCTAGATTTTCCTGCAAAACGTGTACGGATAATAATCTTGTATTTACCAGTTGTTGCCGTCTGAGGTATTGCAAACAAAAGTTTTGAAGGAAGGTTGTAAACTAAAGCAGATTCAACTTTTATCCAGCTTGCTTCATTGTTTGTAATATCTTCGTTTTCATCAAGAGGTGCAAACCAAATTCCAGAATCAATTCCACCTACTTTAAGACTGGATCCTACAACTAAAACAGAACTGTTTGCAGAAAGACTGCCGTCAGTTTTTCCTGTTGCTATATCTGTTACACTTGTGATTATTCCGCTAGGTGCAACGTATTCAGAAGATGTGATTTCGATATTTTGTACTGCATCTTTTAAAGTCTGTGTAGCTGTAAATTTTACGGTAAGAGATGGTTTTCCTGTCTCATTGTCAACAGTACCTTTTCCTGCTATATAAAAAGTTCCAAGTTCTCCGAATTTTACGGCATTTCCTGTACTTAGAATTTTAAGAACAGTATTTGCATAAGCATTCAAAACACTTGTAATCGTGCCAAGGTCTACAAGAGGAACTTCGTCTTCTATAGCATCAAGTATATTTTGTGTGCTATAAGTAAAACGTTCTACTTTCCCGTAAAAACTTTCAATTCCATCTTTTGCGAACTGATTTTTCTGTAACTTAACGGAAACTCTTCCGTTAGCCGATTCCTGAAGTTTGATAAATGCATTATTAGCACTCATTTTCTTCTCCTGTCGCTCTATGTTTTTTGAAGCGCGCATAACAAAAAACTGTAGAGTATGTTATAATTTATTATGATGCAAGGTTCTTTCAGAAACTCTGTTTTTCCCTTGCTAAAAAAATTATATATGGAGCTGTGAGAGGCAAATCAGTCTTATTCAAAATTAGAAAATGCAAAAAGTGGTTAATAATCAGTCTTATTCAAAATTAGCAATAAATTTTGCTGATTTTATGAACCAAATTGTTCAAGATATTATTACAGACAAAGCACCTTTAGATTTTAAACTTGATTTTATAGATCATTCGTTGAAGACAGGAAGTCAAAATCCTTTTAGGTTAAAAAATAAAAGTAACCAGCAAAGGTATTTTTCAAAAGATGGGCTGTCAAAGCCTGTCTCAAGAATATTATTAAATAATCTTGATTTAGATAGGCTTTCTACTTATATAAATTCTTTGCTAGATGACGATGAAGACGGAGTTTCAGCATCTGATTTGTGTGAATCTTTTTTTTCAGATAATGAAGAAATAGATTTAAGCAATATTGCATATTCACTTGCAATAGTGTATAGGAATATATTAAAAGAACGGATAGCACAAAAAGATGAACGGCCAGGAGCAAGAAAAGAAATAAAAGAAGTGTTTATGCAGCAGGCTGAAATCGAACTGCAGCCATCTGTAGAAAAACGATTAAAAGATGTACTGGATATTATTTTTTCTAAAAATCCTAAAAATGATTTAGCAGATTTCCGAATGGTTCCTGCATGTATAAAAGAAAAAATTGCAGATAATCCGCCTTTTAAGGAAAAAGTTGATAGAATGATTCTTCCATATTACAGATATATAGAAGAACTTTTAAAGGCAAAATGTGAAGAAAATTCCGTAAATTTTGAGCATATAGCTTCATATATTCAAAATTTATATTATGATTATAAAGCAACTTATTCTGATCAGGAAGATATATTTAATGCTATTACAGAATATTTTGTTACCATTACACACCATAAGGCGAAAAAATCAACTTGTGAAATATTAACTTCATTTTTTATTCAAAATTGTGAGGTATTTGATGTTATTGCCTAATAAGATAATCCGATATGATGAATCTGTAATTTTGAAGTTTCCTTTAATATTGCAAAAACTTTCATACTGTAAGGCTCTAAAACCTGAAGCTCTGTTTGAAGCATGTAAGAATGATTTTTCAGGTATAAATATCTATTTGCAGACTTTAGATTGTCTGTATGCTATGAACAAAATAGAACTAAAAGAAGGAGAAATTATACTATGCTGAAAGAAATATGGAGTGAAAGATTTAAAAATCATGATAGTCCAGAAAAGGCTGTACAATTGAAAACGGGGCTTAATATAGTTATCGGTTATACAGAAACAGGAGATGAATCTGGGAATTCTCTTGGAAAATCAACCTTTTTACATATGATAGATTATATTTTTGGGGGTGATAGTTTCTTAAAAACTAAGAGTTTTAAAAATGCTGGAGAGCACAAAATCTACTATATGTTTGAGTTTTCCGGTAAACAATATCGTTTTTGCAGAACGGTAAGCAAAAAATCTGTTGTTTATAAATGTAAACTAGATTATTCATATTCTGAAACTGATAAATATGAGTCTCTTGATGAGTATAAAAAGTTTCTTGCTGCCATGTATAAACTTGATATTTCTGAATTGTCATTTCGGGAATGGATAAGCCCATTTTTTAAAATTTTTAATAAGAGTCCAAACATTAAAGATCATCCTTTAATGAATTCTAACTCTTCTTCAGAGCAGGCTGAAATACATTCTTTGGAGAAAATGTTTGGCCGATATTCTGAAATAAAAGATATGGTAGAAGTAACCTTAAAAAAGAAAAATATTACAGATGTAAAAAAATATGCTTCAAAACGGAATATTGAGCTAAAAGAATTAGCATATATTTCAAATCCAAAAGATACGGTAAAAGAAATAGAACTATTAGAAAGTAAAAAACAGAAATTGTTGGAAGAACAAAATGCATATATAAAAGAACTTGATGCAAAAACTTCTATCAGGTTGGCAGAAATTGATTCTCAGTTATCTTTACTTAGGAGGAAAAGGAATAAAATAAACAGTCAAATTTCAAATCTAAAAAAGGAAATATCTAGGGAAGCAGCTCCTTCTGTAGAATCATTTGAATTATTAAAACAATTTTTTCCAGATGTAAATTTAAGAAAAATTGAAGAAATTGAAAAGTTTCATTCAAGCTTATCAGAAATATTAAAAATAGAATATAGAGATAAAATTGAGGAATTAACTAAACTTTTGCTTCCAGTTGATGAACTTGTACGCGACCTTCAAAATGAATTTTATTCTTTAACTGGAAATAAAGATTTTAAAACTTCTTTTTTACAGGAATATGCAAGAATTCAGTATGAAATAAATACTAAAAAAGAAGAACTTGAAAAATATTATGAAAATCAAAGGATTGCAAATGCTGCAAAGGAAGCTAAACCTATTCTTATTCCAAAAGAAAAGGAAATTCTTAATGATATAGCAGGTATAATTAATCCTGTTCTTACAGATTTTTCTAGAAAGATATTAGGAGAAAATTATAATAAAATTCAACTTTCGTTTGACGATACTTCTAAATATTCTGTTTCTGTAACTACTGATGATGGAACCAGTACTACATATTTAGGTCCAATAGCATTTGATTTGTCGGTTTTAAAACTTTCTTCGTTACCTGTTGTTGCTCATGATTCCTATTTGTTTTCTGATACAAAGGGAAAAAGATTTGATTCTTTGATGATTTATTATGATTCATTAAATTCTCTTTCTCAAAAGCAGATTTTTATCAGTGTTCATCAGAGAAAAAGTCCTAATGAGTTTTCAGAAAGAACAAATAAAATTATTAATGATAATAGGATTTTGGCTCTTAAAGAAAATGGAGGAGAACTGTACGGGGAAAATTGGTCTATAACGAAAGGTAACTAGGGTATTTTCATTGGATAAATAGATTATTTACTTTAAGTACAAATAATATTTACCCTAGGAAAATAGTCGCTTTACCATGAATTATTAGTCTTTTTACAAGCTGAAAACAAATAGTAAAGTACCTATATTATTTTTAAGATTAATCTTTTTCATTATATATTGTATTTATTATCTTTTTTATTTAAAATGAATATATGAGAGGTCGTATAATTTCATTATTTGTTATGAGCTTGTTTATTTTGAGTTGCACATTGGATAAGGAAAAAAAGGAGTATAAAGAATTAAAAGACAGTTGTAATGATTTAAACTTATATCAGTCTATTTTTTCTTATGAATTAGAACATCCGGCACATTTTGAATCGAAATTGGATTTAGCCAAATTAAACTTGTTTGCAGGCAATTATAGTAAAGCATGGGAATATCTTATTCGCGCAGATGGAATTTTAAAGAACTCCAAAAATGTTAAAGTTTCAGATTCTGATTTAAGTTCTATGTATGCTTCGTTTGCTACATTAAATCTTCTTTCAAATGATTTAGAACAGGCAAGTGAATACGTAAAGAAAGCTTATGCAGTTCCTAAATACGGCGCTAATTATGGTTATTTAAAAGGACGTATTGATTTTGCCCTTAAAAACAGTGATTCAGCCTGGGATGTCTTTGAGAAAACATATAAGAAATTTCCAGAACAGATTAGTGCTGAAGAAATCAAGACATATATGTATCTTGCTGCAGACAGAAAAGAATATAAAAAAGCGTTAGATTTACTTGAGTTATATTTTACAAAAGGAGCTTTTTTCCCGGGTCTTGGGTTATTTGCTTCTGGAATATATGAAAAAAATGGCAATTTAGAAAGATCTGTCTTTACTGCGTTTCTTGATTATGAATATCAATCTTGTTTTACAAAACAGAATGATAAACTTTTTGTTGAAAACTTGCAGAATGCAGTCTTAAAAGCAGAGTCTGAAGGGCATACTGATGAAGTGAATGCCTTAAAAGCTGTCATTGCGTTATATACAGATTCTGAATTTCCTATTATTGAAACAGATTTTTTTGCATATAAATATATTTACTATAAATATAAGTATCTTCATTCTCAGTGGGTACCTAATGATGCGAAGTATTATTTTTCACTAGAAAATAATATGAATACATTCCCTATTTATTATTGGCTTATATGGGAAGTTGTAAGTAAAGCTGACATTAAAAACTATTCAAATTGGACTTCAATTCTTGAAAAAATTTTATTGCTTAATAGGTCGATTTATACAGATAAAGCCCGTATTGCACTTGGAAAAATTGCAGGTTTTTCGGAAAAAGATGCAGAAAAACTGCTGATTCCTGCTGAAGTTCAGGTGATTTTAAATAATTATTTTTCTACAGAAGATGAAGATATTTTAAATCCTATATATAACTTTATTTCATTAAATGACAATTCCTATGTATATAGCGCTTTGGCTATTTTGAAATCGTATAGTGCTCAAAACCCTTTGTTTAAAAAGGTATTGTCTGCAAAAGCTGATGTTTCTATCGGACGTCTTAAAGAAAGACTTTTGTTTATTTTGAATTAATTTTATGAAAAAGTTATTCGTTTTATTTATTGTATCAATCTTGTTTGTTTCTTGCAAAAATGAGCAGAATGCCCATTCATTTTATGAAAAGGCCTTGGACAGCTATTCAAAACAGGATTTTTCTAAAGCAGTTGAGTATATAGATTTAACTTTGAAATATTCAAGCGATTTTTATCAGGCTAAGTTTTTAAAAGCCAAAATTTTATATTTTTTAAATGAAAGTCAAACAGCTCTTAAAATAATTGATTCTCTTGTAAAAAAATATCCAGAATATACAGAAGCAAGGATTTGGAAGATACGGTTATTAATTGATTTAAAGCAATATGAAAAAGCAGAAAGCATGTTAGATCGGGAATTATCATTTAATCCGAGTGACTGGCGTTTATATTATCAGTATTCTTTGCTTTCGGAAAGAAAAGAGCAGATGGATAGAAGGCTCGTAATGCTGAATAAGGCTTCATTCTATATTTCTGAGAGTTATAATGTATATGTAGAACTTGCAGATTTATGGATAAAGCTAGGAATTAGATCTTCTGCTATAGAAAACTTAGATAAAGCAATTATGATTTCAAATGGCAAGGATGAATTAAAGCAGGTACGTGATTTTTTAAGAGAAGGAAAAGATTTGCAATGAAAAAACTTTTCTTTCTTTTACCTTTTTTATTTGCCTTTATTTCTTGTGATTTAGTAACAGATAAAGAATATTTTGTTTCTGTAAATCCAAATCATTCATTTTCATGGTTTAATGGTTCTGCCGTATGTTATAATTTTAATTGTGATGTAATTCAGTATTATGTAGAAAATTCCGTTCAGTTAAAGAAAAATGGAATTGCTTGTGAGATCGAGTTTGAATGGGTGACATCATCATTTGTAAAAATTAGACCAAAAGAAGAATGGTTTAATGGTGCGTTATATCTGTGTGAACTGAAGGGAATCTTATATGAAAAATCAGGTGAGGAATTTTCAGTAAATGATGCTGTTGCGTTCTATTATGGAAATGCTGCTGAGTCTTTTTGTCTAACTCAAGCTCCATTTGATGAACAAAGATTTGATTTAAACAAAGCAATTGTATTTAAATTTAATCATAAAGTCTATAAAACAAAATTTTTAGAGTGTCTTTCAATTTCCACTTCAACTTCCTATAGGGTTGAGGCAAATGATGATGATACAGAGTTTACAATTATTCCTAATGAATCTTGGCGTGTAAATGAAATAATTAACTGGTCTTTTAATGATTTGATTTCTGCAGATAACTATATTCTTTCTGGGAAAAATAGCGGTAGAATTCGGTGTATTTCTGATATTGAAAAACCAAAGGTATTAACGGTTTGTGCGGTTTCTTCTAAAGACTCAGATGCATTTTGGGATACAGGGAACCCATTAAATAATAATATTTCAGGACAGATGCCGATTGGACTAATATTTTCAAAATCTATGAATTTAAATTCCCTAAGGTCAGGTTTTTCTATTACACCAAATATTTCTGGTACTATTTCATGTGTTTCAGATGATTGTACAAAATTTCTTTTTATACCGGAAGAAAATTATGCCATTGCTACAGAATATTTTCTTAGAATACCTTCAGATGTAGAAGATACTTTAGGAATAAAAATATCAGAAACCTACAAGGAAATATTTACTTCTAGTGAAACTTATCTTTCTATTACATCTTTACAGTTTGAATCAGAGCCTGCATTAAATTTTCCAGGTGATACTATTCCTGAATGTATGACTGTGAATATGGCAGAGGATTTGACAGGTGTAAAAGAAATGACTGTTTATATAGTTTTTTCAAAGTCAATAGAATATGACAGGGTATTAGACGTTGAAAATTTGATTACATTATCGCTGCTGTTTCCATTAACATCTACTTCTCCTGTAAAAACGGCTGTCGTATGGAATAAAGAAAGAGATATGATTTCATTAACATGGAAGAATATGACAGCTTCTACAGATGAAATTGGTTCCTTTTATGTGTTAAAAATTATTGGTGGTAAAAATGGTATAAATACAGGGACTGGTAATTACTTAAAGGAGAACATATGCGTATATTTAAAGTTATATTAATAACATTTCTTATATTTATTTCGTTTTCTTGTGGTAATTATTTACTGCCTGATTTAGAGATAAAATCTTTTTTTTATGATTCTGAAAAGATCCAAATTATTTTTTCAGACATTCCAACTCCTCAGTCTGTATATAATAGTTTTCTTTTGTTGGAAGATGGTGAAAACTGCAATGGAATTTATAAATTTGGAGGAAAAACTGTATTTTTTTATCCAAATGGAGGAATAAAAGAAAAATATGATTATGTGTTTTCTATTGAATCATCATGCGAAACCTCTGATGGAAATTCTTTGGAATCTCGTTTTATAATTAGCTTTTCAACTAGAAATGGAAGAAATGCCCCTGAAATAATATCTGTTATTCCATCAAATGAAGAAGAATGCAACGAACAGCCTGAATATATAGAGATTACTTTTTCAGAACCAATCGATATAAGTTCTTTTGAGAAAGCTCTTTCTATTAATCCATCTATTGATTATATATTGAATGTTTCTGATTCGGAAGATAAGGTTTTTCTTATATTAAAAAATCCTTTGGATTTCAATAAAGACTATAAGATTTCTATTTCAACTGATTTGATGGATAAGAATCGAAATAAGTTGCTTCATCCGTATAATTCAATATTTTCATTAACAAAAAAATATACAAAACCTAAATTTTTTTGTACCGTATATAACAACAAAACATTTTATTCTGAATGTTCTGTTGGCGAGAACTTAAAATCGGTTCCCCCTGATGCAAAATTAAAGCTTGATTTTGATGCAGAGATGGATTTATCTTCAATTTCTTCATATATAGAGGTTACGCCCCATTTATCATTTTCAGTTTCAAAAGATGAAATTAATAGTAAATGGATTGAAATTTTATTAAAAGATCCTGAATGGGGAAAAACATACGTAATAGATTTTTCTGATGCCATAAAAGATATTTATTCAAATAAGATAGAAGAAGATTTTGTTTATTCATTAACATTTGATAATGAATCATTTCGCTTACCAGAATTTATAGCAGGGTACCTACAGACTGGAAATTGGAGCGATGGACAGATAGATTCAGATGATTATTTGATAATTTCGGATGCTACAAATTATTCTTATCTTTCGTTAGATGCATTGCAATATCCGCTGGAACATACTGTTGAATCTGTTTTATATCTTGTATTCAGTTCATCATCAGAAAGTAATGGATTGAATTTATATACCCTGATGGATAATTTTTCTATCTCCTGTACAAACAGTAACTCAACTTTTATAATCAAGAAAATTTCTAAGTTGGACTCTTCTGAATTCCAAAATTATCCTTTGTGTAATATTATTACGCAGAATGTTACTGACTCTACATTAAAACTCACTGTTGTAAAATATGATTTGGAAATTACAAACTCAATTAACAGCGGTATTGTACAGTTTATAATTGATTCTGGAATACAGGATTCTATTGGAAATGAATCTATAAAAAAATATACATATAAATATAATAAATAGTGAGGTAATTGTGAAAAATATATCTATAATTTTTTTAGTTTATGTATCTTTTTGTTTGCTATCTTGTCTTTCAATTCCATCTGTTACAAGCTATCAGAATTATCCTAAACAGAAAATTAACTATGGAATAGTTTTAAATGATGTAAATGTATCTATAGGTCTTTTGAATGATAGTACACTTGCTGCGCAGGTATCAGATATTGCTTATGCAATGTTAAATAAAGAACTTGATAATATGGAATATGATCAGAAAATTTATTTAGATATTCAAATCTCGCAAAGGTCATATTATCAGGGAATTAATCAATATAATTCTATTTATTTGAATTATAAACTTATAGATGAAACGGGTAATGTTGTATTAAATAACTGCTATTTTAATAGAATTACAGATTCTGTTGATTCAAGTAAAGTTCAATATAAACTGATTAAAAAGGTTGTTTCAGATGTAAAACGTTATATTTCTGTAAGTAAAGAAACAAAATGAAAGTTTATATTTCTGTTCTAATACTATTATTAATAAATATAAATATTTATTCTCAAATTTGTTTTTCAAATGCTGAAGAAGCCGTTTCGTATGCTTTAAAGAATTCTCAGAGTCATTCCCTTGAACTTCAAAGTGCTCAACTTGCTTTTAAATCTGCAAATTTAGCAATTTCTGAATTTATGCCGACTTTTGATTTTACATTAAATGAGGACGATGTTGTTTCATTTAATAGTTCAGATTCCAGAAATAAATCAATTTCTTTTAATATTAATTATAAAATTTTTGATGGTGGAAAAAGGTTTCTTACTTATAAAATGAATAAAGCTGAAAAATTTTTTCAGGTAAAATCTTCAGAACAAAATATTGATAATTATCGTTCCTCAATTATCAATCAGTATTATAAATGTATTCAACAGCAGACTCTCGTTGATATAAAATCTGATCTTGAAAAAAATACAAAGTCTCAACTTGATATAATAAAGCTAGAATATGAACTTGGATTATGTTTGGAGAATAATTATCTTGAATATCTTATTTCTTACAAAAAGATTCAGGATGAAGTTCGACAGGCAGAAAGAGAATTGCGTGCTTTATATAGAGTATTTAAGGTTTTGCTAGGTATCAATCCAGATGCTGAAATAATACTTAAAAAACAAGACTGTGATACGGTAAATACAGAAAAATATCTTGAACCATATACAGAAAAATTATGGAATATTGTAAAAAATAAAAATCCAACTATAAAGAAAAATGATATAATGATGTATTATCAAAAACAACAGTATTTATATAATAGACGTTTTTTTATTCCTGAGTTGACATTTCAAGGAGGGGTCTCTTATAAAGGAAAAAATTATCCTCTTAGAGAACCTCAGTATTCGGCAAAAATAATGGTAAATTTTGCTAATATGCCTTTTTTTCCGACCAGTTTATCTAATTCATATGGTTTTGCAAATGATAAGCTGAAATCTGTGAATAATTCAGTTTCTTCAAGTTTATCATTAGCTCCTGATTATTTTTATAACCGACGTTTAGCATCTGTCCAATTACAGCAAAATAGACAAAGTTGTGCAGATGAATTAAATAAAATGTATGAAACATTTTTTAGTCAAATATCCTACTATGATGGTTTAGTTGATAATATTCTTCGTTTGGATGAAACAATTGAATTGCAAATAAAGCGGATTATAATATCTGAAAAGCAAGTTGAAAAAGGTGAGATGAAACGAATTGATTTTTTGAAAGAATTAATTGAATTATCCGAACAAAGAATTCAACTGGAACAGGCAAAAATTAACGTTTCGGCTGCAGCTAGAAATTTGGAAATATTGATGTGTATTCCTTTTGGAGGATTGGAAAAATGTCTGGAAGATTAGCAACCTGTTTATTCTGTTTATTATTTTTGATTTCATGTTCAATAAAGCAAGGTGAAACAAGTACCATTCCAGATGTAGATGTTGTATATGTAAGTACTGTTGAAGCAGCTCCAAAATTGTATGAAAATGATTTAAATAGTTTTGGAACTATTACATATCGACTTAAAAATGATGTAACAAGCCTGGTAAATGGGACAATATACTTTTTTCCGGTAAAAGAGGGAAGTTTTGTAAATAAAGGACAGGTAATTGCGAAACTTAAAAATGTACAGTTAGAGATTCAAAAAGAACAGTATATGTCAGGAGTAAGTTCTGCAGAAGCTGCTTATGAAATTGCAAAAGCAGAATACGAACAGGCTCTTCTTAATGTAGAGAGTAGACTTCTTTCTATTGAAAAATCTGAATTAAATATTAAGCAAAGAGAATTAGAGTTAGAATTATTAAAGAAGACCGTTTATGCTCAGGAAGAATTACACAAGATTGGAGGAGTAACGGACAATTCTATTGAGCAGCAAAGATTGCAGATAAAATCTTCTGAAACAAATATTGATATTTTAAAAAAAGAACTTGAAATTTCTCTGCTTGGATTACGTACAGAAGATCTAGTAAATAATGGCATAATCCCTGCTTCTGATCCTTATGAATTAAAAAAGCAGATAATAGAATTAAATACTCGTACATCATATGCTAAGCTTTCATCTGCGGAAGCTTCTTTAAAAGGTGCTGAACAACAGTTAAATGCAGTAAAAAAACTTATTGATGAGCTTACAATAAAAGCTCCTGTGGCTGGGATTGTAGGAACCAGATATTATGAATTAGGAGAATATATAAAGGAAAATGAAAAGGTTGCAACTATTATAGATATTTCATCTGTATATGCTGTTGTCAATATTCAGGAAAATGATATTGTTGATTTTTCAGTAGGTACCCCTGTAGCTATTGATATTCCCTCTATAAAATCTAAGGTAAGTTCTGTAATTTCAGAAGTATCTCCAATAGCGGATTCCCAGAGTGGAAATTTTAGCATAAAAATTATATTAAAAAATAATAAAGATTTAATAAGACCTGGAATGTTTGTAAAATGCAAAATACAACGAAGCTTACCAGAAAACTATATTTGCATACCTGATACAACTCTCCTTTCTGAAGAAAAGGATGTTGCAAAAGTATTTTGCGTAATAAATGGTTTTTCAGTACAGAAATCTGTTAAGATTTTTAGTAAAAAAGATGGAAATGTCTGGTTAAAAGAAGGGCTTAATAAGGGAGATATGGTAATTGATAATCCATCTTCTTTATTAAAAACAGGGCAGAAAGTAAAAATAATTGATGGAAATAAAAAATGAAACGCTTAATCAGGTTTTCTGTAAATCATCCAATATCAGTTATAATGTTCCTAATTTCATTTGTAATTTGTGGATGTATTTCATGTTTTTTTATTCATATTGATTATCTGCCAAAAATTCAGGATAGGTTTTTGCTTATTACTGCACAATATGACGGTATTGCTGCAGAACAAATGAAAAAACTTGTTACAACACAAATAGAAGACTCTGCGGCTTCGATAAAAGGAATTAAAAATATAACTTCTGTCACAAGAGATGGAATTTCTCTTATTCAGGTTGAATTGCACTGGAATACAGATGTTGATTTAGCATTAACAGAAAGCCAGCAATTGATTGATCAATGTTATGAAATTTTGCCGGCAGGCTGTTCGAAACCAAATGTCAGAATTTTTAATCCATACAATAAGGAAACTATAAAACTCGCAATTATCCCGACGGATAATAACCTTGAGTATGGAAGGTATATTACAAAAAATGATTTTAAACCTCGCTTTCAGAGAATTGAAGGTGTTTCTAATGTCATGATATGCGGGGGAGATACAGCCGAAATCCAAATTATTCCTGATAAAATAAAGCTGGAATCTTTTGGGCTAGATTTATCTGCAATTGCACAATTAGTAATGACTTCAAATTTTGAATATCCGGCAGGAAACATATTAGAAGGAAATAAAAAATATATTTTTAAAACTGATGGATTAATAAAAAGTGTTGAAGATTTTGAAAATATTCCATTAACTTTAAATAAAGATTTATTTATAAAATTAGGTGATATAGCATCTATAAAGTCAGGAATAGAAGATAAACAATCTTTTTTTACTTATATGGGTAAAGAATGTATATGTATTGATATTTTAAAAAAATCTGATGCTAGTCCAATATCTGTTTCCAAACGAACTAAAAAGATTACATCAGAATTAAACGAACTGTATGGAAAAGATTTTGATTTTATAATTTTGCAGGATTTATCTGAGCAGCTTATAGATTCAATTATGCAGCTGTCATTAGCCTTGGTTTTTGGGGTAGCTATAACAACAATTATTCTTTTTGTGTTTTTTAGAAAAATAAAAATTTCACTTTTAGTTGCCTCTATAATGCCTTTAACAATTTTAAGCGCAGTAATTATATTGTGCATTCTAAACAGAAGTATAAATATTATTTCTATCTCTGGAATTGCAATTGGCATAGGAATGGTTATTGATTCTTCAATTGTTCTTGTTGAAAATTCAATAAAAAAGCTGTCGTTAAAAAATACAACAGATACAAAATATGTTGTATATAAGAGTACGGAAGAGGTTTACTTATCATCAGTAGGTTCTACGCTTACAACTCTTGTTGTTTTTATTCCATTTTTCTTTTTACCGGGAATTACTGGTAAACTTTTTACGGATTTAGCAATTGCAGTCATGGCATCAATAGGTTTTTCTTGTATTCTTTCCTTGACATTTGTGCCTGCCGTATTGGTAATAGTATTCAATAAAAAATATGTTTCAGACTGTAAATTAACAATCATTTCAAAAGGTGAAAGTTTATATGAGAGCGTATTGAGGTATATATTACGCAAAAAAAAGTTTATTCCTGCAATTCTTGGAATGATATTAGTTTCCTGCTATATTTTTGTAAAACTTTTACCAGTGGAAATTATGCCATCTACATATAATTCTTATATTTCTGTAGAGTTGTTGTTTGATGAAAACAGTTCTTATGAATATCTTGTAGAAAATGAAAAATATTTAAATAGTTATCTGTGTAATAATAATAATTTTGAATGGTATACGATTTCAGGAGGAATTGATAAAGATTCTTATGAAAGATATATCAGACCTGACATAAGAAATGAATGTTTGCTTGTAAATTGTAAGGTTCATGATGTTAGTAAAGCTGTTGATTTTTTTGAACTGATTCTTTCTGACAAAGATATTGAATATAAAATTGAAAGTGGTAAAAATATTTTAAATCAAATTCTAGAAACAAATCCAAGGTCATTTATCATTTGCGGTTCAAGTACGGAAGAAGTACAGTCAAATTTAATAAAACGGGGAATAAATGACTTCTATCCTAACAGTATTGTTTCAGAATATGTTTTTGAACCTGATAGAAAGCTTTGTGCTCGTTTTAATGTTTCATCGGGAAGAACTGCAGAAGTTCAAAAAGAACTGTTAGAAGGTGTTGATGCTGGATATTTTTATCAAAATGGAAAGAAAATTCCAATAAAAGTTAAATATGAAAAAAATGTTATTTCGAATGCAAAACAGCTGACAGAATCTTTGATATCAGTTACTGGGTATTCAATACCTGTATCAGCACTTGGTAATTTTGATTACAAGAAGTGCGAAAAAGTTTTTTATAGGTATAATCGAAAAGAGGCAAAAATTACAGAATCTGATGAATTAGTAAACGTCAAGGATAAAGATATTTTAAACCCAAATAAAGAAAATTTAAATGAATTAATACTCAATGGAATCTTTCTTCTGCTTATTGTTTTGATTCTGTTATATTGCGTAATGGGAGCTCAATTTGAATCATTTAAGATTCCATTTTTTATGATGGTTTCCATTCCACCTGCTTTTGCGGGTGCATTTATATTATTGTTTTTATGCAGGCAAACAATGAATATTAATACTATTATTGCGCTTGTTATATTATTTGGTACTGCAGTTAATAATTCAATTATATTGTATGAGTCATTACAGAATGAAATTGTAGATGATAAAATAATTATAAAAAGAAGTGTAGAAAAATTTCGTTCTATTTTTATAACAACTTTAACAACAGTATGTGCACTTATTCCATTTGCAATAGACCCTTATCACAAAAATGCACAGTCATCTCTGTCTATTGCTATAATTGGAGGACTGCTTTTTTCATTTTTTATTGTGCTTTCTGTTGTCCCTGTAATTCTTTCTGTTTTTATAAAAAAGGAACCTTAAAAATGAATGGATTATATAAATCTCCTCTTAAAAGTTTTTTTATTTTTATAATAATTTCAATAATTTTTTTAGTTTCTGCATTAAAACTTGAAATTGGTCAGCAGCAGAATTCAAAATATAAGATTTATACAATCGAATTTGATTATTTTGGAATGGATGCTAACAAACTAGAGGAATTAATTACAAATCCGTTGGAAGAACGATTAATGTGTCTGTCGGGCATTATTGAATTAAAATCAAGTATTGATTATTCAAAGTCTGTAACAAGCATTTATTTTGCAAAAAGGGAAAATTCTAAAAAGAATTATTTGCTTATAAGGAATATTGTAGAAACTCTATATACTGAATTACCTGCAGATGTTCAGAAACCAAGAATATATGAATCTGATTCAACGGCCAAAGGAATTTTCTGTGCTGCTTTTGCAGAGCAAACTGGTAAACTTGAGTTAAGAGACTGGATCGAACAGAATCTGAAAAAAAAACTTGAATCTATAGATGGAGTCAGCGAAGTTGTTGTCGCAGGAGGAATTCAAAGAGAAGTTCTAGTTAATTTTGATCCAGACAAGGCTGCTAGTGCAATGCAAAATCCTGATAATTTTTCAACCATAATTCAGGATGGAAATTTTGGAAATTATTTTGCATATATAAATACGGGAAACAAAAAAAATTATATAAAATTCGATACAAAAATTCATGATTTAACAGAAATGAGGGAACTTCCTGTAAATCTTGATAACAGCATGACACAGCTTGGGCATATTGCTGATATTAATTTTTCAAAAAAAGAGGATGATGAAATTGTAACTTTAGATGGAAAAAAATGTGTTTCAATAATTGTAAAATCATCTTCTGATGGAAATGCATTTAAGATTTCAAATGAGTGTAGAAAGATATTCAATAAAATTGATACTGGCAGTTTAGAATACAAAGTTTTGTATGATGTAGGGGCAGAGCAAAAAGAAATGATTTCTGCTGTGTTAAAGGCTTTGTGTCAAAGTTTTTGTTTTCTTTTACTGATTATTCCATTATTTTTTAATTCAAAAAGAGCAATATTACTTATTTTTATTCTTTTGCCGGTTTCAATTCTTTGGACGATTGGAATTATTCAATTTTTTCATATAGCTATAAATGAAAATATAATTGCCGGAATAACGATTGCTTTAGGTCTTGTTGTAGATCCTTTATTGGTTATAGCAGAAATTGCAGAACAATCTTCATCAAAAGAAGAGTTTATTTCTAAAACAAAGAATATTTGTCATATTTTGATTACTGCAACTTTTACAACGTTAATTGCTTTTATTCCTTTATTTTTGTTGGACAATATAGTTCCCGGTGTAAAAAACATAGCTTTTTCCATTACGGTAATGATAGCTGTTTCTATGATTATAGAATTATTATTCGTTCCTTGTTTTATATATTCGGATAAGAAAATACGTTCCCATAAATTATTAAATAAGGTTTATAGGTCTCAGAATAAGTTTATATTTTTTTTATGTTTTTTTAGTTTTAAGTATCATAAAATATTGAAAGTTCTTTATGGGATTTTTATTGTTCTTCCTTTTTTATTTATCATTATATCTGGAAAAAGTTTGTCTTTTGAGCAGGAAAATAAAATTATTTATTGTTCAATCGATTATGAACCGGAAATTTCAGCTGAATATATAAACAAGGAATTAATTCCTTTTATAGAAAAAGTAAAATCGAATGAAAATGTTTTATTTGTTAGATCTGAAATTCACAAAGGTTCTGTTGATATTGATGTAGGATATAAAAACGGAAAAGATAGACTTGAAATAGCAAAATTTATAAATAGCTTGTCATCTTATATTCCAAACGGCTTTTTATATGTACCAGGTATAGAAAATAAAACAAATACAAAGCATTCTTTGATTGAAATAGCATTTTCTGGAGATGATTCCTCAAGGTGTAAAGAAATCGCAAAAAATGCTGCAAGAACCTTATCAAATAATCCTGCTTATAGTTCTGTTGTTTTGAATTTTAAAAATGATGAATTTGGCTATATTTTTTATCCTGATTTGATAAAAATGCGTAACAATGATTTATCGGTATATTCCTTAGCATCTACCTTACGTTGGTTCATGTTTGGACCTGTATCTGATAAATGGATTGAAGATGGAAAAGAATATGATATACGAATATCAGGTAAGAATTTAAGTAATACAACCATAAAAAATATTGAAGGAATTATGATTCCTGTAAAGAATGGTGCAGTTCCGTTATCTACTTTAGGAGAAATACATCTAGTTTCGGCTTCTGGAAAAATATATCATAAAAACTCTCGTAGAACAGCATACATATCTGTTGAGATAGATAATATGAGTACAGAATCGGCTGTAAAACTTATAAAAAATGATTTGATGAATTTTCCCATGGATAGAGGATATACATTTTCTTTTAGCTATGAACTTTCGAAAGTGAAGGAAAATTACAGATTACTTATTGGAGCAATGTTTTTTTCCATATTGCAAGTATTGCTTGCAATAATATTTCTTACAGAAAATATAAAAAGAAGTTTTATAATTATTTCTACAATTCCTGTTTCCATAATGATTCCTTTATTTATTAAAATTATATTAAGAAGTCCTATACAGTTAGGAGATATTATTGGCATAATTATTCTATCTGGAATTACAGTTAATAATATAGTTTATATAATGGAATCTACGTATAATTCTGTATTATACAAGATAAGGAACAAAGCAAGAAGTATACTGGTTTCTTCTATAACTACAATATGCAGTTCAGTTCCTTTATTATTTATGGCATCAGAAGGGTTTAGCCGGTTAATAGCTTTTTTTATGATATTTGGGATGATAAATTCTGTTTTATGTTCTTTTATTTTTATACCCGGATTATTAAAAAAGAATATAAAAAACAGAATAACCATCATAGTAAAAATTGACAATAAACTGGTAAGAGTATAATCTAAGGAAAAAGGGAAAAAAAATGAGAGAGCAGATAGAAAAAATAGTAGCGGCAGTAACTTTAATAATATATGCAGTGCAGATAGTACCAGCAGTAGAATACAAGAGCACAATGGAGCGGAGCCGAGCAAGGCTTGATTATTACATAGAGAAGGCA
>JAXJSC010000010.1:0-1491 GCA_036310305.1 Treponema sp.
AGCCCTTGAAAGGTTTTACGCTGACTATAAAAATAAAAAGGAAGCGCTGGAAGAATCTTTGGCGGAAAAAGCCAAATTACAGGCAGAAGCAGCCGAAGAATATAACAGGGAAGTACAGGCAGAACTGCAAATAAAGGATGAAGATAAAAAAAGCCTAAGGGAATACGCCCTGAAAGCCTCAGACTCAAAACTTAGCGTATCAGAAAGAAAGGAATGGGCAAAAAAATATGATGCATTATATGCAAAAATAGAAAAAGTAACAGACAGCAGCAAACTGAAAAATCTTGCTCAGAAGGCATACGGAAAAAATACATTCAACATGTCATCTGACTATCAGGTACTGGCAGAATATTACCAAAAATACCTTGATTCAGATTACAGCTATTCAAGGCTGAACATGAACAAGGAAAAGGAAGCATTCTGGTCAAACGGAAATGCGAAGACAGATACAGACATGCTTTCCCGATATTACGGCATGTACGAAAATCTGATTTTAAGCCGAGCAAGCTATGAATATTCAGAGTATGAAATAAGCATACAGACAGAATTTGCCCTGTATAAGAAAGAGAACTCAGATATACTGAACGGCGTATATGATGTAGCGCGGATAGCAGCAGATGAATGGAATAAGGCAGAAGGAAAGCTGAATGCACAGTACAATCAGTGGCGAAAGTCTTTTATAGAACGCTATGAAGAAGCTGGAAAAGAATGGCAGGAAAAATATGAAGAGTTCCTGAGTGACAAGCAGCAGTGGATAACGCGGATGTATGTAAGTGCAGCAAGTGAAACTGGCTATACAGGAATAAGAGCAGATGAAGAAGCCCGAAAGAGCCTTACAAAAACCAGGGAAAGGATGGTAAGGAACATATCCCGGGAAAGTTTTGATGCAGGAGAATATGTAAGGGATCTTATAGGAAGCAGCTTAATAGGGAAACTTAACAGTCATCTTGATACGATAGCCGGAAGGACTGACGGAGTTCATTTAGCAGCAGAGGTACAGAAGAAAAACTCAATGAGTGGAGCAGAAAACCTTCTGAATGCAATGAAAGTGCTTGAAGAAACAAGTGCAATGATGAAGAAAACGGCATGCAAGAAGGCTGCCCAGGACGCAGGAATACTTCTGGATCAGAAAATAGAAGAAGCATACAGCGGAATAGAGACGACAAACAAAAACGTAGAAGAAAGCATAGACAGCATGCTGTATGGAGCCGGATACCTGAAAAGTGGAAATCTGTATGCAAGAAAGGTACTTGCACATTCATATCTAGTACAGGATGTGTATAAGATACAGGCAGTAGCAGGGTATAACTGGTATAGAACAGCAAAACCAGAATTAAGGATAAGTTCTGCAATGTTTGACGGCCTTGAAACAGACGGAATCATAACGCTGATGAATACAGCCACCATGGAACTGGAAGACTGGCAGGCAAGGATATTCGGCGTACATGACGGAGTACGTGAAATAAAGGGCGAAATAGAAAAGCATATCGG
>JAXJSC010000011.1:0-122399 GCA_036310305.1 Treponema sp.
TATAAGTCTTTATAAGGAATTCTTTTTCCAGCGGACTAAGCTGTTTTCCCATGTACACCTCCATGGCAGAAAACTGTCTTTATTGTCCTATTTTTTTCAACAGTTTTCTACCTGTTAGTGTCCACTTTTAGTGTAGCATCACAAGAAAAAACTTTCACTTGTCCCAATTTTCCAATAGTAACCCCATGCTTAAATAATAAATAATTCCTTCATACATATATTCTTTACGATGAATAAACCAGTTTATTGAAAAAATAAGTGCTGGCATTATAAAAATACCAACTATAGAAATACATAATGCTTCAAATTCTTTATATTTTGTAAAATAATTTATTAGAATTGGGCACAGAATTGTTGTAATATAAAGTGCTAACTCATTTGAGTTATGTATTCTCTTAAAGTTCAGTTTATTTGTAAAATAATCTATATATAAATTATACTTATCTCTGTTTATACCATGAGTTTCAAGTTTTTGTTCAAAATAGTTAAAGAAATTTGATTCTTTTGTAGCCCCTTTTATGTATACCTTTGTTTCTCTTTTTAAGATATACTGTTGAGAACGATAAACAGCTATTACTACACAAATCCAAATAATTAATGAAATAATCCAATATAAAAAATTTTCAACAACTGTATTAAAAACAAAAAGCGCTATAGAAGCTCCTATATATAATATTATAAGAACTATAAAAAGTAATTTATCAAATATGGAACCTTCCTTAAAAATACAAAATCCTTTATAAGCATCAACAATTTTACATGCTTTTTTTTCTAACTCATCTATAGTCATTTATTTTCTCCGCCTACTTTACAATCTCCCAATGTCCGCCTTTGTCCGCACCTACGCGGCGTATATATCCTTCCGCCTGCATTTCTGAAAGTATTTTTTTTACTGTGGTATGCCCTATATCAAGTATTTCTTCCAGCTTTGCAATTGTGATTTTATTATCTTCTGAAACAGCATTAATTATCTGCTCGGCTTTTTCAGGCCACTTTTCAGGCCACTTTTCAGGCCACTTTTTGTTTTTCAGGCCACTTTTAGAGGATTTATTTTCTTCTGCTTCTTTTATGCTTTCAGTGCCATTCGCCTTGAACATCATCATAATGTCATTTGGATGAACTGTATATTCCGGCTCTGCAATTCCGTATTCCTTACAAAGATTGCAAATCTTTTCTATGCCGCGGCCCCAGCTTTCTATAAAGCCCGCTCTAAAGAATGTATTTGCAATATCCGGATTATGCGGAAGAGAACGATGTTTTTGCATTAAAGTGTCGGCTGTCCAGTCGGCAGGGAAAACACAGTCATTGCTGATATAAAGCTTATCCTTGTAAACGCTGATTTGCACAGGCACGCCAACAGAAAAATCCTGATGAATAAGCGCATTAAACACAGCTTCTCGCACAGCATCTTTTGGGAATGTATAATGCTCTATGCGAGTAATATTGTCATAAGAAATTTCTGCAGTCAGATATTTTGTGTAAAGCAAATCTATAACGCGGTCTGCCTGAATCATAAGAGAACCATGAACTTCATCCTGATAGCGCAAATCTGCGTCAGTTTCAAAAAAACCGATTTTTACAAATGAACCTGTTATCCATTTTTCCGGATTGCGATAAAATAGCAAAACAGCTGCTCGCTTAAGCAAAGTCCCGTCAAGAAGATTCAGTTTCTCAAGTAAATCCTGATTCGAAAGCTTTAAGTCATCCTTACTCATTCTTCCGCTGCGGATTGCTTCACGGTGGAAAATATCAAAGCTTTCTTTATCAAGGTCTTCAACGCTCACATTTTCAAGCGGAACAGAATCCCAGTTTTTACCAGTCTTACGCAAAAGAAAATTAGTCAGCGCCGAACCTTGCAAAAGCTGTTTTGTGCTTCCAGTTCTATAATGATACTCCCCCTTGTAATTCACAGGATAAGGATTCTCTTCAACAGTGATTTTTATAACATCAAGTCCGTTCTCAGTAATCAAATCCACATCAACAATCAATCCAAGCGCATCACGAACTTTATTGGGAATATCTTCCATAAGTTTCTTTGAATCGGCAACGCCACAAACAGAACCATCATCATGCTTGCCAATATAAAGCACACCACCCTGAGCATTTGCAAAACCGCAAATCCATTTGAGATATTCATCACGCCAAGATTCTTTGTATTCGATTAACTGGGATTCGGACATGTTAGTGACTCCTTATAAAAGTTTATACAGAAATATAATTATCATATTCAATTATGTTTGCAGCTCCAACTAGAGATTCAAGATATTGCTTAAATGCTCCTTCTAATGGAATTGTAACTAACAAAATTAGATTTCTTTTTGCTCTAGAACAACAAACATAAAATAAATTTCTATTTCTTTCGTATGATTTTAACTCTTGTTCATTCAGAACATCGCCTGTTCGTGGCATCCATCTATCAAATTGATATAAGTTCCATCCTCTTCCAATAACAAAAAGCACAGAATTATACTCTTCACCTTTTACACCATGATCCGTAGAAAACTGTGATTCTGGAGAAATAAAAGCAACAGCCTTTTGAAATTCCATAACTTTTACATTACTTAATTGTTCGTATGTCCCATTTTGATAAACTTCAGTTGAATTGATTTTCATTTTTTTATAAATATCATCAATCTTTTCTGGAAACGATATAAGTTCCATAATCTTAAAAATTGATAATAATTCTATAATGGATTTATTTTCAAATTTTTCGAACTGATTCTTTAAGTCATTCCATTTCTTTTTATCGCTTTTATTTCTAATTGGATAATTTGATATTCCTAATATATCACAAATTCCTATCATGTCATTTTTTCTAATATAATTAATCAATGGGAAAATAGTATCACGTAAATAACATAAAAGATCATCATCTGCATTTCTTAATCCATCTCCTAATAATTCAAATAAAGATGGATACCCTTGTTGCTCTGCGAGAATTCTGTGAGTTAGCATTAATACTTTTATTTTTTCTTCATTACTTATAGTCTTATTAAATTTTTCTTTTATTGCATTTACATAAGTTTCTGCTATATCACTTGGTAAATCACCTGTAAAGTTTCTATCATCTCTTCTTTGTCCTTGATAATTATTTGTAGTTATTACAATCACATTTCCAGTAGTGTCATTCAATGCTGATTCTTGTGGCAAATCATATCGAATCTTATTTAATATTGTGACAACAGGGGAAGTTGAACGAAAGTTGACTGTTTTTCGTATAACAGTAAGATTTTCATTAATTATTTCCCCACAAGCGCCATTGTTTCCATATATAGTTTGCCAAGAATCGCCAAAGAATCCAAATTGTATACCAGTATTCTTTGAAATATAGTAATTTATAAATTTATCAATAATTTCTTTGTTAGAATCTTGATATTCATCAATTAAAATCAAAGGATATTTATTTGACAATATTTTCTGAAACTTACTATTATCCAATAGGGTGCTAAATAATTTTAATATTTCGTTATGTCCCAAATATAAACAATTATCTTTTTCATCATAATATTTCACACCTAAGGTATAGCGTACTTTTTTTATTGATTCAGCGTTACAATTATCTGGAAGCAAGTTCTTTTCAGAAAGTATTTTGATTATAGTTTCTTGAAATTGTTTTATAGCATTCCATGCAAATGTATGTATTGTTGAAGGGGTAATAAACGATTCTTCAGATAATCGAGATTTTATTACATCAACAGCTGCATTAGTAAAAGTAAGACAAGCAACATTTTTTCCATTTTTCTTATATTCTATTCTTTTATTTTCTTGTAACCACTCTATAACCTTCATCAATGAATATGTTTTCCCAGAACCAGCTCCAGCTTCTACACGAAAGCTTTTCTTTTCACAAAGAGTCTTAATTATATTTTTATCAATATCATTTGCTATATCAATAATTTCTTTTTTGTAATCTGACATTCTTATCTCCCATTATGCTGACGATTCAACCAAATCAATCCATTTTCAATATATTTTGGAACTGAATAGTTTTGTTTATTCTCTTCAAAAATGAGATTCATTGCAAAATCTGTTTTGCTTCCATCTTTACTTGGGTTGTAATCAATATCAGATTCTTTAGGATTATCATTTATAGAAAATAATTGTCTATTTGCATTCTTAATCGCTTCTTCAAGACTACGTCCACATAATCCATTTTCTTCAATTTGATATTCAAGATGAATATTCTCACATGATTTGTCTGTATCATTCAGCGATTTAATATCATTGAATGTATAGCCTGTTTCACTTTTATTTAAAATATCTGTAAACCAATGTTTAATAGTTGCATTTGATGTCTTTTTAGCCTTGCTCACATAACATTTTGTACGATCTTCCGAAATAGAATCAATATCTGTAATAATTAATGTTGGTATATCAAGAAATTTCATAAACGGTATAAATTTAAAAGCATAAGCTCCTCCAACTTCAATTAATGTATAATACTGAGATTGTAAAGTTACTTTTGCTTCTGAAAACTTTCCAGCAGCATCTAGTTTTTCAATCATATTTGGAATAAGTAATCTTTCAGCCGTTCCTTCTATTAGAATTGCTTTATCAGCAAAAAATAAATCACATTTGTTTAATGTTAAATATTTCTCTAAAAACTCTTTATTGCTATCTTGCTTAATACAAAAATTATTAAGATTTTTTACAATAACTGATGACTTTTCTTTTTTTAGATATCTAATTCTTTCAAAATTTGTTGAATTAACAATATGAGATGAATGTGTTGTAATAATAATTTGTAAATCTTTAGTTTCAGATATTTCTTTGCAATATTGATCAATATATTCAATAAACCTCTGTTGCATTTGAGGATGCATATGAGATTCAGGTTCTTCTATAAATACAAGCGGTATAGAATTGTCTATGAAGTCTTTTATTTGATTTGCAAAACTTAATAACTGTAATTCAATTTTTAATAGGTTTTTATATCCTAATCCGTTATAGGTACTTGGAAGAGTCTCTTTATTTGACATATTTTGGTAATGTATATCAACACTATCCTGAATTTGATTTTCAAGTTCTACATGTGATCTAGCCAAAAATTGTAAGTCTTCTGATGTTGGATATCCAAATTTCAAAGAATCCTTTGCAATGTCATTTAATAATTCATTTACCTTTTCTTCAGTATCTGCATTTACCTGTTCACACAATTTTTTTAAATTCTTTATTGGTTCTTCAAAACTCTTTAGTGAATCATCTAATTGTGGTTTAAATAATTGGGTTATAATAGCTTGTAAAGGTGCTTTATTTGAAGCATCTGATTCATCCATTGATCGTTCAGCTTTTATTGTAAAAACTGGAAATAAGTTTTTAAACTCTTTGTACTCCACTTTTCTATTTTTACTTTCATCTACCGGATTGATTGCATAAAAATTTAGTTTTATTAAATTTGAAAATTCTTTATCTAGTATTTTTTTTATAGTTTGTTCTTTTTTTTCGCTATTATTAATTTTTTCTTCAAAAATATTCTTAAATTGTTCTTCTGTAACAACTAAAGCGTAATTAGCTTTAACAATTGCCTCAGAAACAGATATATCAGTATCAATGATAAATGGTACAAGTGCACCTAAATTCTCATCATCTTTTTCAAGTGAATAATCAACATAAATCTTTACCGATGGTAAAATAAAAGAATCTGAAAGTTCTTTAAATTCAATTTCTCCATTAAAGAATTTTAAAATATTATTGTATAAATCTTCTCTTTTATCTAAAGGATAATCATTGAAAAAAGGATTCTGATTATTAACCAACATTAACATAAAATACATAAAAGAACTTTTTCCTGTATTGTTTTTTCCAACAATAACAGTTGATTGTTTTTCTAAATCAATTAAAGCTTCATTCCACAATCTAAAATTTTTTAATTCCACTTTCTTCAAATACATTTAAAATTCTCCTTTTTACTTTACCAACCTAATCTTCCCCGTCAGGAGTTGTTGCATCATGGCGGTTTTTAGGTTGCGGTATTTTTCTAGTTTTGTGTTTAAGGTTTCTATTTCTTTGTCCATGCTGGAAAGAACATTGGCGATGGCGGTTTGCTCTTCTTCTGTCGGGATTGCAATTTGTATGTCTTCAATATTTTTCGCAGTCAAACTTGGAACACCACTTGCCTCGTTCATAGATAGCCAATCAATAAGACAAAATTTATAGAATAAGTATTTTGGATTTAAAGATTTGAAATCATAGGTATAAAACAAAGTGTCTACAGTCCAGATCTTTCCAGAATGATACTGAGGTTTATCTATCGTTCCTTTTCTACCTATGCAAACGGTTTCTCCTTCATAGAGGAAATCATTTACAGAAGTCATATATCCGCCAGTACCATAAACAGGTACATTACCAGATTTCAGATTCTTATAATCTTTTCCATGACCGATTTTCAGCATTTCTCCCAAGCTCTTCACTTCCCAGTCTTCGGGGATGGGGCCGAGTTCTGTTTGTTTGTAGGTTAAGGTTTTGGTTTGCGGGCCGAAACCTGGGAGGCGCTTTTTGCCGGTCAGAAGTTCCTGCATGGCGCCCTGCCTGATGTTCTTTTTCTTCTGGAGCAGTTTTTCTGTTGTGAAAATAAGGGAATCCACATCGGAAAGGGCTTTTGCGATTCGTTGTTGTTCGGATAGAGGCGGTATACAAATTTTAATATTTGATAATGTATGTGCATTAACATTCTTTTGTGCCCCGCCAATCTGTGCTGCCGAAAACAATTTCTTCCCAAAATCAGAATTAAAATAATATGCAATATAATCGCTATTAATTACATCAGATTTAGGAGTCGCAATTAATGTTGTAAAAGTTTGGCATCCCTCAAATTCCTTGGGAACTACACAAGTTGTCCCAGGATAGCCTGTTCTAGCGATTAGTAAATCATTTTCATATAACTGCTTATTTGAATATCTTTGAGCAAAGTCTTTTTTTATGTAAATCAAATCTTTCAAATCAAGTGTATTTTCTTTGATGTTTTGATTTCTAAACATAATGATTCCATGATCTGTATATGCATGGGTTGCGGAATTTGCAATACCAACTGTAATTCTGTTTGTAACTTCCTTAAAGTTTTTCACTTCCCAATCATCAGGAATCAATCCAATTTCTGTCTGCTTCATTTATCTGCTCCTGAGTTGTCTGTGAGAAGTTTCCTATCTTCAATATTCTCTAGAACTTTCATCTGCTGAATGGCAATTTTATTCAGTTTTTCAAGGCGTTCACTTTGAGAAATGCCGTCATTAATAAAAACAGCGTTCAAGTTTTCCATATTGCTAAGGCAGATAAGCTGGTTTATCGAAGCATAATCACGTATATTCCCTTTTAATTCTGGATTGGCTTCACGCCATTGTCTTGCAGTCATACCGAACATTGCAACATTGAGCATATCAGCTTCATCTGCATAGACAAAGGACTTTTGTGCTGGCGTAAGTTCTGGCGGGATAAGATTCTGTTTTATAGCATCCGTATGAATTCTATAATTGATTTTTGCAAGTTCTCGTTTTGCAGACCAGCCAAGTTGCTTTTGTTCTTCCTCTTTTAATCGCTGAAATTCTTTAATGAAATAAAGCTCAAATTCAACAGAAATCCAGCTTGCAAATTTGAAAGCAATGTCTTTATGCGCATAAGTTCCGCCATAGCGACCACTTTTTACGATAATCCCTTTTGCATTTGTTGATTCAATCCATTTTGTTGGAGAAAGAGTAAAAGCATTCAGCCCGGCTTCTTTCTTAAACCCCTCGAATTCGAGGGGTTTAAAATCAGTGTTGTAAAGTGTTTCCCAAATTCCGAGGTATTCAATTGTATTTCTGTTACGAAGCCAGTTCGCAATTACGGCATTCGGTTCTTCAGACTTGAATTTTGCAATGTCTGTAAGAGAAATAAAATCTGTTTCATCATATTTTATAACGCTGACACTTGTATCTTTTACATTTACTTTCTGCATAAGATTTTCTCCTAAAATCGTAACCAAAGTGCTAATAAACTATCTTCATTCGCTCACTCTCCATTCGCCGCCTTTTGCTCCGCCAATTCGTTCAATCTTATTTGCTTCTTTTAGCTTTTCAATGTGCTTTTGAACGGCACTTGGATTTATCTTCAGTTCTTCACAGAGTTCCTTTCTTGAGATTTTTGGATTCTGCTTTAGTAAATCAAGAAGTTTTAGGGCAGTTTCTGACCACTTTTTCTGACCACCTATAATAGTTTTCTGACCACCTTTTATCTCATCTGCATCCATCGAAGCCTTGTATTCTGCAATCTGTTTTTGCAAATTCTCTGTATGATGATTCAGCATAAACTCCACGAATGTGCTTGAATCTTCGTTCTCCTGACTCAGCGAAAGGCTCTGAATGTATTCGGCACGATTTTCTTTTTTTACGATTGAAGGGATAACGCCGGCTTCATACTGAATCATATTCATAATCAAACGGCTCATCCTTCCGTTACCATCTGCCCACGGATGAATTGAAACAATGCGGTAATGAGCTTCAAAACTAAGTTCGTAGATTTTTTGTATGTCCTTCTTGTTAATATTTTTTCGTTCCTTGTTTAACCAGTTGCAAAAATTCTGCAACCTATCTGGTACTTTCTGCCACGCAAGATAAGATTTTCCGCCCCTACCCGCGCTTACATTCAAAAGCCGCAAGTCACCTTTTGCAGAAGAAAAATCTCCGCCAATCGTTTTGTATGTTGAGCCGGTATTTTTCATCACAAGAGAGGCAAGAGTGCATAAAAGTTCAATAGAAAAATCTGCGTGAGTTTTTGCATAAACAAAACTCTGCTCATAAGCAGCTTTGAGGTCAATGTTCATCAGCTGTTCCGTCATAGGCTTGTTCGAACTGATTCCTTCGTCGAACAAAAGCTGATTTTCTATTTCGGTAACAGTAGAACCTTCAATTGCTGTTGAATGGGTGATGATTGAATACAGATAGAATTTGTCATAATCAAGCTGCTGATTAATTCCAAGAGAAAGATATTCGTTTAACGTTTCAACAAGATTCTGATTTGACATCTTCTGCTCCTACAACTTAAATCCCATCTGAGCAAGGTGAGCGGCAACTTCTTTTTCTTCTTCTGCGAGTTTTTCGGTAAGTTCTGGCAGGGTGTTTTCGTAACGCTCGTAGAGTTCAACAATCCGTTTTGTAAGATGATTTGCAACTGTTACATAAAGGTTCTGGATTCCCTGGTCAATTGTTTTGTACCATTTGCGGTTTACAAGAAGGTCTGTTATTTCTGAGTCGGTAAAAGAGTCGTAGCGTTTGCGGCAGTTTTCGTCCAGCTTCTTTTTGAGCTCGGCAATTGTTTTCTTTTGAGATTTTATAGAAGCTTCATAAGCCTTGCACTTTTTAAGGATTTCAGGCTCCTGCGAAAGTTCATCATCTTCTGTGTTTTCTTCTACAAACTCTTCAAATTCGCTTTCTGTCTGATTAAGTTTTTCTTCAGCTTCCTCAATAGCTTTTTGTTCTGCTTCAAAAAAGGCATCAAGAACAATCTGCTTTGGAATAAGGCGGCCTTCCCAGCCGATTACTTTTGGCTCCTTTGTTTTTTTTTCTTTTGCAGAATCTTTCTTTGACTTTTTGCTTTCTTTTGGTTCTTCCTTTATATCATCAGTTACTTTTGCAAGCTTGTAACCAAGTTCATCCTGAATGACAAGAAGGACATCATCATTCATTGTTTCGTTCCAGTAAGCAAGAAGCGCCTGATAAACATCGTATTTATCGAGCAGTTCGAGCTTTGTGAACTTGGAAAGAATTTCTTCTGAAAGCTTTAAGATGATTTTTTTGTTTGAATCTGCTGGCTTTAGGTTTGTAAGAATTGGATTTGCAAAAGTCTTCCATTCTTCAAAGGCTTTGTTTACCTTTTTGTTATATTCAAGAAATTCTGCGTTTTCTGTGATTGCCTTGTGCACATCATCTTTTTGAATAAGAAGTTTGTAAAAGCCTTTTCGTCCGGCGTATTCACCAAAGATTTCTTTTTTAAGATTTGGAAACACGTTCCAGAAGTGAGGAATATTGTCTATATCTTCCTGAGGGATTCCGCCGTAAAGATGCGCCTCAATGCTCTGCAAATCTTCTTTTTCGCTTGAATCGATGTAGCGAGGAATGTTCAGATTGTAAGCGTTCTTTTCGATGATTTCTGCAAAAGGAACAAAACGGCTGAAACCTGGAACTTCGGTCATTGAATTAAAAGTAGTTACGATTTTGTAAATATCCTGCTCACGAAGACGGTTTTTATCTCCATCTTTTATAAAACCGTGGCTGGCATCAATCATAAAAATACCGGTGCGATTGGCGGTATTTTCTTTGTCGAGCACGATGATACAGGCTGGGATTCCAGTTCCATAAAAAAGGTTTGCTGGAAGCCCAATTATTCCTTTTATAAGATGACGATCGATTATGTTCTTGCGGATTGTTTCTTCTGCATTTCCGCGGAATAAAACTCCGTGCGGAAGAATGACGGCGGCTTTACCTGTGTTGTTTTTCATAGATTTAATGATATGCAAAAGCCATGCGTAGTCTCCGTTTTTCTCTGGAGGAAGTTCGTCATAATCATCAAAGCGGCCATAAGGCTTTAAGCCGTCCATCCAGTTTTTCATGCTGAACGGCGGATTTGCTACGATGTAATCAAACTTTCGGAGCTTGGTGTCATCATTATCATCTTTATACCATGGGTCAGAAAAAGTGTTGTCTGAATGAATTTCTCCAGAAGGAATGTTATGAAGGACTACATTCATTTTTGCAAGACCGGCGGTGGAAATATCTTTTTCCTGCCCGTAAATTGCAAGCGGAAATGGAGCTTCATTTGTGGCGCGAATCAAGAGTGAACCAGAACCACAGGCCGGGTCATAAATTGTAGCATCTCTGTTTTTGCAGTTTGAAATATCTATTACTTTAGCAAGAATGCGGCTTACTTCGGCAGGTGTATAGAACTGTCCCTTGCTTTTTCCGCTGGCGGTTGCAAAGTTTCGCATAAGATATTCGTAAGCGTCGCCGATAAGGTCATCATCTTCTGCCTTATTGTTCTTAAAATCAAGTTCCGGCTTTTGGAAAATGGCAATAAGGCCTGTAAGCTTGTCCACCATTTCATCGCCCTTTCCGATTTTTGATTCATCATTAAAGTGAGCGTTGTTTATGATTCCTGTAAGATTGTTTGCTTCTGCAAGCTTTGCAATCAATTTGTCAATTTCTTCGCCAATGTTCTTATTTCCCTTTAAGGCAACAAGGTCTTCAAAACTTGCTCCCTTTGGAATTGCAATTGCTCCGTAAGGGTCATCTTTATATTTATCTGAAACATATTTTACAAACAGAAGAGTCAGAATGTAGTCTTTGTATTGAGAGGCATCCATACCGCCGCGAAGCTTGTCGCAGCTTGCCCAAAGTGAACTGTAGAGTTGTGATTTTTTAACTGCCATTTGGAGAGAATCCTAAATCAAAAAAATATTTCATAAATTATATCATATAAAACCACTCTATAAAATGTATAGAATTTATTTCTTTTCCTTGAATCCCATCCCAAACCCCGCTAAAATAACCGCATGATTACAGATATTTCCATTACAGTTTTACCAAAAGACGAAAAAAATGAGGCATTCATTAACAGTCTTATCCGTAAGGAGCTTAAGAAAAAAGACATTCAGTTAAAAGGTCAGCAGAGTTCTTTTGTATTTGAAAAAAAATCGATTGATGCACGGCACGGGCAGGTTAAGCTCCACCTTAAATACAAGGTTTATGTCGGAGAATCTCCTGAGTCCGCAGAAAAAAGTCTCCCTGAATGGAAAAACGCAGACGGTTCAAGAACTGTTATAATTGTGGGTTCAGGACCAGCGGGGCTTTTTGGCGCCCTTACTCTGCTTGAAAAAGGAATTAAGCCTGTAATCATCGAACGCGGCGAAGAAACCTCTGACCGCAAAAAGTCAATTGCAAAAATAAGCACAAAAGATCTTGTAGATCCAGATTCAAACTACTGCTTTGGAGAAGGGGGTGCCGGAACATTTTCTGATGGTAAGCTTTATACCAGAAGCAACAAGCGTGGTGATATAAGTAAAATCCTTAAAATCTTTGTTCATTTTGGGGCAGACAAAAAAATCCTTACAGACGCACATCCACACATAGGAACAGACCGGCTTCCCGGCGTAATAAACGCAATGCGTGAATTCATAAAATCAAAAGGCGGAGAATTTTACTTTAACACAAGATGCACGGGCTTCATCTTAAAGGACGATGTAAACGGCAGAAAGAAAATAACCGGAATCACCGCCGAAAACGTCAATTCCCACGAAAAAATAGACTTCACCGCAGAAGCCGTTATTCTGGCAACCGGACATTCAGCCTCAGATATCTACGAACTTCTGGCCCGTATCTCACCGGAATGCCTTGAATCAAAAACCTTTGCCGTTGGAGTCCGGGTTGAACATCCACGAAACATAATCGATTCAATTCAGTTCCACGGAAAAACGGACGGTATGGGCGCTGCTGAATACAGACTTGTTACTCAGGTCAAAGACCGGGGAGTCTATTCCTTCTGTATGTGCCCGGGCGGTTTTGTTGTTCCTAGCGCAACCGGTCCTGATGAAATCGTCGTAAACGGAATGAGCGCGGCCGGCCGTAACTCCAAATGGTCAAATGCAGCCATAGTTGTCGAAACACGTCCGGAAGACATCCCGGAAGAATTCATTAAAAAAGCAGAAGACGCCGGATGTCGCGCACTTGCCGGACTTTACTTCCGCACCTATATAGAAAACCAGACTAAACTGCACGGTAACGGTCAGGCAGCCCCTGCTCAGCGCCTTACAGATTATATAGAAGGAAAAGATTCTGTCGATTTTCCGCCGGTAAGCTATACACCTGGAATTGTTCCAAGCAGACTGGACGAATGGCTTCCGCTGCAAATTGTAGAACGCCTTAAACAAGGCTTTCTGGATTTTGACCGCAACATGAAAGGCTTTATTTCGCCTGATGCCGTAATGATTGCAAGCGAAACAAGAACCAGTACTCCGGTAAGAATCCTTCGGGACAAAGAAAACTTGCAGTGCATTTCCATTGTCGGTCTTTATCCTTCAGGGGAAGGAGCGGGATATTCAGGCGGAATCGTAAGTTCAGCAATGGACGGCGAAAAAGTCTGCCTTGCCGCAGCTGAATACATAGGAAAATAAAATGAAGCCCCTTGTAATCTGTGCCACACTTTTAATCGAAACTTCACCCCAGGCTCTGCCACTTGGTGCCGCCTGCATTGCGAGTGCTATTAAGCATGACAGAAACACTGCCGGCATTTTTGACGTTGAACTTATTGCTGTAAGCAAGGAAGAAAAAGATTTTGCAGCCGCAGAAAAAAACGGAAAATCCGCAGAATATATTGCCGACCGCATCTGTAAAGATCGGGAACCGGCCTTTGTATGCTTCAGCGTTTACGTGTGGAACAGAAAATATCTTGAAGAAACTGCTAAGATTTTAAGGCAACGCTTCCCGAACATAAAGATTCTTGCAGGCGGCCCAGAAGTAACAGCCAGCCCAGACAGCTTTACTCATTTTGACTACACGGTTTCCGGAGCCGGAGAACTTGCCATGCCTGAGCTTATCGGGAAACTTTATAAAAATGAGAAGTCAGATTTTCCACAGGGGGTCTACACTTCTTCAATTGAACGAAATATGACTTCTTCAAGATGCAGGGCTTTTCCACCGGAGCTGAACACGCTTTCTTCTCCTTATCTTGACGGAACTCTTGACCCGGCTGAATACGGCGGCGCACTTTGGGAACTAGCCAGAGGATGTCCATTTAAATGCTCATACTGCTATGAATCAAAGGGCGAAAAGAAAATACAGTATTTTCCGATGGAACGAATAGAAAAGGAACTGGAACTTTTTAACAGCAAAAAAATCGCACAAGTTTTCGTACTTGATCCGACATACAACGCAAACAAAAAACGTGCCGCAGAACTTCTTAAATTGATAGAAAAAAAAGCGCCAGGAATGTTCTTCTATTTCGAAGCCCGCGCAGAATTTATTGACAGGGAACTTGCAAAAGCCTTTACAAGAATTCCGTGCGCACTGCAGTTCGGACTTCAAAGTGCCGATCCTGAAATCCTTAAGCTCGTAAACAGGACACTGGATAAAAAACTCTTTACCCGCAACATCGGTTACCTAAACGAAACAGGTGCAATTTTTGGCTTTGACCTGATATACGGGCTTCCAAAAGACACGCTTGAAGGATTCAAGAAAAGCGTTGATTTTGCTCTGAATCTTTACCCTAACAATCTGGAAACTTTCTGCCTTTCCGTCCTGCCGGGAACTGACCTTGCAGACAGCGCAGACAGCCTTGGTCTGGAATACGAAAACAAACCGCCGTATCATGTGATCCGTTCAGATTCATTTTCTGAAAAGGACCTTGCGGCCGCAGAATTAATTTCTCATGCATGCAATATCTTCTATAATAATGGCCGTGCTGTTCCATGGTTCAATTCAATTATAAGAGCCCTGCACATGCGCCCCGTAATTTTTCTTGTTGAATTTGCAGAATGGTACAAAAAATTCATTGAGCCAGAAACAAAGAAATCACTTGCCGATTTTGATTTTTCATGCTGCCGCCACGAAGAAATCGAAAAGCTTCAGGTGAGTTTTATCAAAAAAATTTTTACCGACAGACAGAAAAACAATCTGACCGCAACGGCAGAAAGCCTGATTCTTTTTAACGGAGCTCTTTCGCGGGTAGACTCAGACGCAAAGCCCCAGACCGTCCAGCTCAAATTCCATCCCGATGATCTAGCCAGCCCATACTCTGCCGACATTGCCTTCTTTTCCAAAAACTGCCGCCCCTATCCCTGCCGCGTAAACTGCTTCAAGAATAGAAACGGCCAGACAGACTGGAAGGTATTAAAATAAATAAGGCAAAGACATTTTTATTTTGACATATAAAAACTGCAAAAAAGTAAAAAAATAGCGCGAAGGAGAAGAAGGGCTTTCAAAAACACTCTGTTGTGCTTGCCGCACAAGCGGCAAACTGTATAGTTCCAAGGCACAACAGCGTGTAGCCCGATATCGGGCGGTTTTGAAAATCATTCTTCGACTGGAAGCTATTTTTTTTGACAGATATACATTTTGCCGTATATCAATATTTCTAATGCGATTGCCTTATCAAAAGGGCCTTAGTTTATTGTTAAAACACACGCAAATCAATATAATAAAAAACATAATTTTTAAACGAGGATTTTTATGTCTTTAGATTGCGGTATCGTAGGATTGCCAAACGTCGGCAAATCCACAATTTTTTCTGCATTGACTGCTGCCCCTGCAGAAGCAGCAAACTTTCCATTCTGTACAATCGATCCAAACGTTGGTATTGTAGATCTGCCTGATGAACGCCTTGATTTTCTTGCAAGCATTCACAATCCAAAGAAAAAAACTCCTGCAAGCGTAAAATTCGTTGATATTGCAGGTCTTATTAAAGGTGCAAGTCAGGGCGAAGGTCTTGGAAACCAGTTCCTTGCAAACATCCGCGAAACAGCATGTATCGCTCATGTAGTACGCTGTTTTGACAACCCGGACATCATGCACGTCCGCGAAGATTCAAAGGTTGAAGCACCGGTTGATCCTGAAAGCGATATTCTTACAATTAATTTCGAACTTGCTCAGGCAGATATTCAAACAATTACAAAGCGACAGGAAAAAAACATCAAGCAGGTTCGCGCTCTTGGAAAAGAAGCTGAAAAACAGCTTGCTCCATTCAACAGTGCTGTAGAAAAAATCATGCCCCTTTTGCAGGAAGGAAAATGTGCCCGCCTTGCAGACCTTACAGACGATGAAAAAATTGCTGTAAAAGACATGTTCCTTTTGACAATGAAGCCGACACTTTACGTTGCAAATATTGACGAAGATTCAATTGCAGACGGAACAAACAAGTATGTAGAAATTTTGAAAAAAATTGCAGAAAGCGAAAACAGCGAAGTTGTAGTAATCTGCGGAAAATTCGAAGCTGACCTTGCAGAAATCACAGATCCTGCTGACCGCAAGGATTTTATGGATTCTGTAGGCCTTACAGAAAGCGGACTTGCAGTTCTTGCTCGTAAGGCATATCACCTTATGGGCCTTGCAACCTTCTTTACAGGTGGAGCAGATGAATGCCGTGCCTGGACAATTCATGCGGGAGACACAGCTCCTAAGGCTGCTGGTGTAATCCACACTGACTTTGAAAAGGGCTTTATTCGTGCTGAAGCATATTCTATTGAAGATTTACGCCAGTACGGAAGCGAACAGAAAATCAAGGAAGCCGGAAAATACCGTCAGGAAGGAAAGGACTACATCGTAAAAGACGGCGATGTATTGTTCTTTAAGTTCAACGTGTAAATTGCAATTTGATTTAAATTGATTTTCAAATCCTGTCCAAATTCGGGCAGGATTTTTTTTCATAAAGTGCATTTTTTAACCGCAAAAATCGTATATATAATCAGAATGAAAAGATTTTCTAGAAAGATATTAAAATTGATTTCCGCGCTCTGTTTCTGCTGCCCGGCACTTCTTTCTGCTAAAGAAATAAGCGTAATCAACTGGAACCTTCAGACATTTTTTGACGCAAACAGGGACGGCTGTGAATACCAGGAATTTCAGAAATCCGAAAAATGGAACAAAGACGCATACTTAAAAAGACTGAAAAACGTGTGCACTTTCATGAACAGCACAAATTCAGACATCTACGTTTTTGAAGAAATTGAAAACGCCGGCATAATATATGACATTTCAAACCAACTGGCAGGTAACGTATGGAATCAAAAAAAATATTGGAACTACGGAACCTTTTATAAAAACGAAGGAGACGCAATCGGCTGTGCGGTCATTTCACGCTTTCCGATAAACAACGTAAAAATTCATAATCTGGACATAAGGACAGAAATAAAGCAGCCTTCCATGCGGCCTGTAATGGAGCTTTCAATTTCTATACAAAATGATGAGGAGCTGGTTCTTCTGGTTAATCACTGGAAATCAAAATCTGGGGGAGCAAAAGAAAGCGAAAAATGGCGAAACTGGCAAGAAGGCGTTCTGAGCAACTGTTTTTACAGAAACAGAGGAAAAAAAGTTTTTGCAGCAGGCGACTTTAACAGAGATATAAACGAATTTTGCATTATAAAACCGGAACAAAACAATACAGCCGGAGCAGTAAATATTCTGTTAAGGGATTTTAGTCATCACACGGGAGAAGCTGTTTTTTCACCATGGTTCTGCAAGAATTCAGGAGAGTTTGTTTTTCCAGGCTCTTACTTTTTTAAGGAAAACTGGGAACGCATAGATCATTTTTTTTCTTCTGAAGAAATTGTGATTAAGGATTTTTTTCCGGTAACAGACAGCTTATGGTGCAACGAAGAAACAAAGATTCCGTTCAGCTACAGGATTTACACGGGAACCGGCTGGTCAGATCACCTTCCGATAAAATGCATTCTGGAATTCTAGCGCTTATCAAGGACAAAAAGATATTCGCTTACATGAATATCGCGGTTACGCAGATTACGGCTTCCACGGAATGCATTGTAATTCGATTCAAAAACCCGAACTTTTCCGTGGCGACTCAAAAGAGTTTCCATTTCTTCGCGGCTTATAAAGCCTTCATTGTTAAATGAAATCACTATGAATTTTGAGCGAATGTTTGAAATCAATTTTTCAAAAGTTTCAGATGCAACGCGCTTTTTGTTGTATGCACTTCTGTTCCAGCCTTTTGGAATTCCGCTTACACGGCTTATTCTTTCTGAATCAGGGCGTTCGTAAGAGGCGATTAAATTCAGCATAAAATAATTTGAACCATACGGATGCTGATTATAAGGCGGATCCATGTATACAAGGTCAAATTCTTTTTCCGGCAGAGCTGCGTAAAGTTCTGGCATTTCAGAAAGTTCGTTTGCTTCATTCTGAAAAATCCTTACAGGACATTCAAAATTACTGAAAACCGGGAACGGAAGCACAATATCAGAACATATTCTGGAAAGCGCATTTCTGGCATTTCCACCGAACTGTCCTACGCCGGTTTTTGAATTCTTGTAAAAGCCCTTAAAAATCCCGGCTGTATTTGCGTGAACGGACGCCTGTGAAAGAAGCGGTGCAATAAAAAAATGACGCAGGTTTTCCGGGACTTCAGTTTCTATTGCACGGCGCATAAAATCAATGTAACGGGCATTATATGCAGTGTAAAAACAGCGCTCACCGGGACGGACATTTTCAGTTTCTTCCGGCGCATAAAGTTCATGAATGAAACCGCTTTTTTCAGAAGATTTCAAGAGCTGCTCCGTACGCGTACGTATTTTTTCATAAAACGCCTTAAGTTCCCCTGAATTGATTTCCGACTGGTTTGCAAGATAGCAGCTGTTTATGATGCGCGAATAAAGTTCAAGATCATTTACGGTAAGCGATTCGGCATGTGCCTTCAGAAAACGGCTTACAATTCCGCTTCCAGAAAACACATCCAGACAGTGAAGTTTTTCTTTTCCTGTTTCTGACTTTACAAAATCAACTGCAACAGAAATAAAATCAAGCAGAGAACGTTTATTTCCTATATATGTAATAAGCTGGTCAGTCAGATAATTTTCTTTTTCCTGCATAAACAATCCGAGTGTAAGGAAGTTCCCTGCCTGTACAGATTAAATTTCTGTAAATCCGGCATTGATTCCGTTCATAGTTTTATAAAAGTCCGGGAAGGAAACGGCGCAGCATTCTGCGTCTTTTACGATGATTTCCTGTCCTTCCGGGAGTGCAAGTCCCAGGCAGGCAAGGCTCATTGCAACACGGTGATCATCGTAGCTTTCTACTTCTCCGCCGTGCAGATTCCATGCTGAATTAACAGAACCATCTGCATTCTTTTTGCTGTGTCCGGTAACCTTGAACCAGTCTGAACCGGTTTCAATTGTCGCACCAAGTTTTTCAAGTTCTTTCTGCATTACTTCAATGCGGTCAGTTTCCTTTTTGCGGCACACACCGATATCTTCTATTACGATTGAACCTTCTGTAAAACAGCCAGCAACAGCAAGAGCGCAGATTGCGTCCGGGTAACCAGAAAGATTTACATGCAGTTCCTTATTTGGAAGGTGTTCTGCAGAAAGGCGGCTCTTCTTAACTGTAAGCGCCTTTGTATTTTCATCAATTTCGATATTTGCGCCCAGTTCTTTAAGGACGTCAACAATTGCCATGTCGCCCTGGCTTCCGCTTGTATCTACGTTATCGATTGTAATTTCGCTTTCTGTAATAAGGGCTGCAACAAGAGGGAATGCAACGGCTTCCCAGTCACTTGGAATTACCTTGTCAAAAGCCTTCATCTGGACAGGGCCGTGAACCTTAATGTGCTTGTAATCTTCGCTGATTTCAAGCTTAACGCCCATTTCTTCAAGCCAGAGGCGTGTCATATTAAGGAACGGAGTTTCTTTTGGATCTGTCAGTTCAATATTTGTCGTTCCGTTCAAGCGGCTTGCGGCCATCATGATTCCGCTGATGTACTGGCTGAGCCTTCCGTCTGTAACGATTGTGCTTCCGTCTTTTACAGGCCCCTTAATGATAAGCGGTGGCGCATTTTTTTCTGGGTGCGAAATGTATGCTTCAGCACCCATCTGCTTTAATGCGTCTACAACATGAAGAACCGGGCGTGTTCGGATTGATTCATCGCCGGTAAAAACTGTCCAGCCTTCAAAAGTTGCTGCAACAGGACTCATAAAATAAAGGAGAGAACCGGAATCGCCTACGTTTACAACATCGCTTGGAAGATGAGCGTTTTTACCCGCACCTTCTACAACCCAGTCTTTTGGATTTGATATGTCAACCTTTGCGCCAAAAAGCGGAACCGCCTTACTTGAAGAAACGCAGTCCGCGCCGCCCAACGGATTTCTGATATGTGAAGTTCCTTCTGCAATAGAAGAAAAAATTAATGCCCTGATTGTGTGACTCTTTGAGCCTGGAACCTGAATGTGTCCGCCTAATTTTGCAGCCTTTGCCTGAATTTTCATAATGAAAATATGATATCAGATTTTGAAAATTGGTTCAATTTCAGGGATTTGCATTAAATGTCGAGTTTTATAGATTTACTATGAAAATTGGCTACCAGTCGCAAAACGATGATGCAAAAACGTGTGCTAGCACACTACACGCTGTTCATGTTAGGGGAACTTATATAATCGTCGCTCTCGCGACGGCCATAAACAGAGTGTTTTTAATCATCGCTTCGCTCCTTCGCGCCAATTTTTATGGTGTTGCAATAAAACTCGACATTTAATTGAGTAGTCCCAATTCTTCCCTGAGGGAAGGTCGTTCGCTTCGCGAACTCACCGAGTTTTCTATCGAAAACTCGCAGTTATGACAGACTGCCCAATTCTTCCCTGAGTGAAGCGAGCTGGCGTAGCTTCTTGATTGATTGCAGAGCTTGGTTTACGAAAGTAAGCCAAGCTCTTCCCACCTAGCATATTTCTTTTCCAATTCTGCGGTCAGGTCGTTGTACTGGCGGTTGATGAATTCGTAGTCGATTTTGGCGCCAGAAGACATTTTGGCCTCGAGGGCGGATTTTTTTTCTTCCAGTTCGAGGATTTCGGATTCCAGGGACTCAAATTCTTTCTGTTCTTTCCAGGTTCGCTTGCGGGAAACTATTGAGCAGGCGTTAAGGGCGGCGTTTGAGCCCTTTGAGGGGGTAGCGGACAAGTCAACTTGTTGGCTTGGGAGCGAGGGGGAGGCTTTCCCCTCCTTTTTTTCTTCCCGCTTCTGTTCACGTTCATTTAAAAGCTGCTCGCGTTTCTGCTGGTCACGGAGTTCAATGTATTCAGAACACTTTCCCACAAAGCCACTGATATTTCCGTCTTCTTCGAGAATGAACATTGTGTCGGCAACTTTATCCATAAAATACCGGTCGTGCGAAACAACAAGAAGACAGCCCTGATACTGCATCAAAAACTGTTCGAGAACGTTCATCGTAAAAATGTCAAAGTCGTTGGTCGGCTCGTCCAGAATCAGAAAATTAGGATTCGTCATTAAAAGGCGGATTAAAAACAGGCGCTTACGCTCGCCGCCGCTCAAAGAAGAAAGCGGAGAATGCAGAATTTTACCTTCAAAACCAAATTCGTTCAGAAACTGCTGTAACGAGCCGTAAAAAATGAGAAAATTTTTCTTTTAGTTTGATAAAAATGTGTGTTTTATCGTGTTTTATTATGTTTTTATGTGCTTAAAATATAGTTTTAATTCGGTTTTCGTCACAGATAAATGATTTTACGATATAGTTATTTTTATTTCGAGTTAATACTTCATAATCAAATTTTTGTTCGTAACCAATAACTTCGTCTCCAGTTTCATTTGTTTGATACAAAGGTTTGCTCGGGTATCGTTCATACAACAGTGTAAGCAATTGAGGAATTTTAGCGGCGATAGGCAACATGCTTTCTGTTAATTCTTGGCAATTAATAACTCTGGTATCTAATTCACAATCAGATGTTCTGTTCAAAAGCCAGATTTCACAATTTTCAAAATCAGCAAATTCTGTTAATGATTCATCTTCGATGATTTGTATCTGTTTCACAATTATCTCCTGTTTTTATTTGAAATTTAGGTCATTTGAGATTGTTATAGGATATTGAGACCACTTGGTAAAAGGCTCAGAAACACTTGTACCATACACAATGTAAGAAGCTTGAGAAGTATCCCATCGCATAGAAGATGTTATTGAACCAGCAAAGCAAACATGTTCGCGGTTACCGCCGTATTCACCTCCATATTTGACATTAGTGCCGGCAGGAAAAGTAACTGTTTTTCCCGCTACTGTTATAGTTACCGAATTTTGCAACATTCTTGAACCATTAAGAGCAATGAATTGTTGTATTTGTGTTCGAAAACTCGATGGTGTATATGTTCCAGCTGGTATGCCATTCGTATTAGGAATACTGTCATTTCTTAAGATAGCAGGATTTGGATAGATTCGTTGAATCTTGTAATAGTTTGAATCTTCATATTCAGAGAAACTGCGATTAAAGGTATAACTGTTTCCACTTTGAATAGATAGATTTTGGTTTATATTCTTATTTGAATTTACACCCGTGATATTTGCTATGACATTTCCTGTGATAGAAGTGATACTGAAATCTCCTTGAGTGCCATATATCTTAATTCCAACAGATGATTCAAATAGAGAATTAGCTTTTGAAATTGTTACATCGCCAAAATCTGTTCTTACAGCAAATGTCCAGTTTGATACATCTCCATCACCTTCTAGTTTTTCTACTGCTATTGAAATTTGTCTCCAATATTCACAACCTACAACTCCTCCATATATTAATAATCCGCCTTGTTTCCAACTAGCTGTAACAGAAACTTTAAGTTTTAAGCTATATGTTGTTCGAACTACTGTTGTAGTGGTGGTTGTTTTAGTTATTACATCAGTATTATTTACATAGCATCTTAGAATTTTTGTGCCATTGCAATATAGGGAAGATATTTTATCCTTAATTATAATGTTACAGTCATAACTATCAGTAGAAGTTGTGGATTGTATTGATTTAATTGACATAGCTTGACCTAATATTAACTATTAATTGTAAGATATAATGTACTTCCTGACAGTGAACCTGTAACATTGGCAGTATTTTTTGATATAAAACCTGAATCATTTTTTAACTGAGAGGTTGAAGCAGGAATTGTTGGTTTATCTGAAAGAGATTTGTAACTTACTGAAATTTCGGGGTCAGAATGTGATACAATAATCTTTCCTGAATCAGAAATAGTTACATCTGTAATAAACTTTCCAGAGCCTTGATGAGAGATTTCTAACTCAGTTGTACTTGAGGATAATACGCATGCTTTATCACTTTTAATTCTGAATGTGACACATTCCTTTGCTGCCCAGTCCTTGAAAATTATTCGTCCTGTAGAATCGTATACGGGTAAAGAACCTAATTTAACGTTCAACGAGTTATATATTTCCAGCATAGGCTGTGAACTTGTATTTTCAGACAGAAACAGCACATCAAATTCTTTAGGAATAAAATCAAAAGGATAATTCTCTAAAACAACTTTCTTATTTGTGGTAGTAGAGCTTGTTGAACAACTTCCTTCTACACCGCCTAAGCCCCCAAAATTTTTTGCCAACACATGGGCAGGGATACGATAATTTTTAGTGCTAGAATCTTCTTCAGCAGAACATAACAACTCTACGGATTTTTTATCCTCAGAAGAATACTCTTTCAAATCACGCCAGGCTGTAATAGGACGTTCTTCATCAATTTGTGTTTCATCAATGTCTTCTTCCATTTAAAATCTCCTTGCGTGAGAAATTATACTGTTCGCAACAGTTCTTACTTCGCGTTTGATTGAGCTTATGACTACATTGCCGCTTCCTGATTGTTCTGCAGCTTTTATTGCTAGATACAGACCGTCACAAAGGTCGTCGAATGCACCCATAGGAAACTCTGTCAGCTGAGTGATGATGTTTTCACATCCTTTCATAGGGAAGCGGATAAAACCGTTCTGGATCAGCATTGAGTAGGAACGGATTCTTACTTCTTTTGGCAGGCTTCCGACTCCTATTAAGGTTATTGGAAAATACAGTCCTTTTTCTATGCCAAGTTTCTGGATGTATTTTCCGTAGATTCCTGAGAATACTACATTTTCCCAGCCTATGGCGGCAAAGTGATAGGCTTTGTAAAGCATTTCCATCTGTTCTAGGGTTTTTGTTTCGCTGCAGGCATCTGAGAACGACGGAAGTACATATATGATTCCGCTTTCTTTGTCTCTTGCAATCGGTACTTCGGCTGTTCCATCGTGTGCGCCTGTTGCCGGGTCTACACCAAGGAAGAACTGTAATCTGTTTCTTGGCGGCAGTTCTGTGTAGCGAAATTCATCTATCCATTCTATGTGGATTATTCGCTCTTCATCGGCCAATGGTTCATTCATGTATTCTGTACTGAATGCACTTACTCCGATTGTCTTTTTCTTGTCTTCAAGGGACTGTATATCCCAATATTCCGGCCACAATGGTGTTCCGTCTGGTCTGATACATCCTAATCTTACTGCTATCCAGTTTACAAGGTCGCCTGCTTCAAGCTCACGGCACAAACGGCTGATTGGGTCGTCATTGTGGAAGATTGTGTTTACCCAGATTATGAAGGCTGTTTTACCCAAGTTGAATACTACGCGTTTGAGCCATCTGTGGATTTTGTTTCTCTGTGTCGGTGAGTTGATGGCATCATCTTTTAAGACATCATCTATGACGATTAAGTCCGGGCGGTACTGGCGGAATCTTGTACCTCGCATTGATGCACCGCTACCTTTTGCCTGGATACATGTGCCGTTGGCAAATTCAAGGCGGTTGTTGGTCCAGGAATCGCCCTGAAGACTACCAAAGTCCTCTAAAATCCGTTCGTTTTCTTCAATTTCTGTCTTGATGTTTCCAAGGTTTTCCTTTGCGCTGTCTCCACTTGCTCCAATCAGAAGTACATAACGGGCTTTTCCTGTAAGGACACACCAAAGGACATAAGCAAAAGACCAGCGGACAGTTTTTCCGTGTTCTCGGGGTTCTATGAACATTGCTCCTGATAATTTTTGTGTTGGTTTGAGTAAGTTTGCATATTTCTCTCTGACAAACGGCTGTAAGCTGTCCGCCATGTCTTTTGTAAGGCTTCTTGTATTGGCTACTTCGTAAAGGATTTTCTGATATTCTGCAGGATCTTCATAGAAGTAGTCTGAAAGGTAATAGCGGCAGAAGTAGCCGAAATCATTAACTGCTCTTTTAACGCGGTTTTGCTTTTCTATTGAGCTTCTGTCTGTTCCGGCCAGTTCCTTAATCAATGCCATTATTTAACCTCTGTTGAATCAATAATCTTGCAAAGTCTTTCCAGCAATTCTGGATCAGATTGAATTTCTTTCTGAAGTTCTGCCTTTAACTGGTCCTTGGCCTTTTCCAAAGCTTTTACAGCTTTGGTTCTGTATTCAGACAGTTTGAGTCTTGCGGTTGCAAGTTCTTTCATCGCTTTAACCATATCATTAGGATTCTCAAACTCGAATGAGTCAACATTACGCAGTTCTTTTGCAACAAGGCTTGTCATAGTTGCGATTGCAGCTTCTTCAAGTTCAGTACCAGGATTGTCCTTCAGAATTTCTGCCATTGCTTTAGCCGCTTCGGTTGCTTTGCGTAAATCTTCAACCTGTTCTTCGTGACTTCGAATCACGCGTCGAATTGATTCGCGGCTGAATGTAACATGTAAACCTTTTTCCCGCAGGACTTCATTAACTTCTTTCGTAACATATACGATTGTTTTTCTCCCGCCATCCCATTTGTCAACGATAAGTTCGACAAGACCATTCATTTCAGCTGTACTTTTTCTGCCCATATTTTACTCCCCAACTGGAACAACAATCCCAGGATCCGTTGGAATATCACCGTTCAGCAAGTCAAGTCCACGGGCTGTGAGCTTACAGGTAACAATTTTCTCTCCAACTTTATATGGGTGAGGCAGTTCTGTTCTGGTGCAGTATTCTTTGTCTGCAAGATATTGCAGTTCCCGCTTGATGTCGTCTACGGAATGGTACTGATAGAGAATCCCCACAATATCCATTTCGTTGATTGGTGTTGGGTACATCTGATTCATCAGCGACAGCAATTTGCCACGCAGCATGTTTGGCTTAATCTTCATCATGTTATTTGTCCTTTGTAATTAGTGCCTGAACTATAAGGTCACGCAGATCTTTAATTTCTGCCCGCCAACCCTCAAAATCGCGGAAATGCTCTTCCTTGGTAACATAATTCGTCTGGATATATTTAACTTCGTCTGAAAGAGTTTTTATCGCTTTATCTGAACTTGTTTTAAGTTCTTTTAAAGTGTTCTCAAGTTTTTCATCCTGAGCATCTGACTTCTTGCTCATTGATGACAGAGCTTCTTTCAATGCAGATGTCTGTTTTTTCGTTTCTCGGATAACAAAGTAGATGCAGACTCCTGCAATCAATAATGACGGCACAAGCCCTATTGAGACGATAAGTCCATTAATCGCATTAGCTACCTGCATACCTTCCATCTAATTCACCGCCTTAACTATGTAACCAGTACAGAATCCAACTACAACGCCTGAAATAATATATATTGGTGTTGTTATCTTGCGTTTAAGTTGCATTTTTTTTAGTGCTGAAACCTCTGTTTTTAACCTCTCGGACTCAGGAGAGAATTCAAGAACTCCTGCTTTATAGCCGTCTTCCCACGCAATCTGAATATGTTCCTCTGCTGTGTTCTGGACAGATGCCACTATCTCAGTTACTTCGTCAGCTGAGTAAGTTCTTGAGCTTGTTATGGGAGTCTTCTCGGAATCTGTCACAATGTTCTTTGATTTCGCGTTTATATTCTCGAGAGTTGCGAGACTTATTAACAAGATTGCTACTATCAGTTTTTTCAATTTCTTTCTCCTTCGCTTCTTTTTTTTGTTTCAGCTTATTTTTTGCGGTAGATTTTTCAGAAATGTTTCTTTCTGCGGAAAAAATTCCAAGAATTAATACCATGACAAGTATTACAATTGCCATTATTCTGATTGTTATTTCCATCAGCGGTAATCCTCCTGTATATTGGGGTCAGGTTCTGATTCTTCAGCGTTGTCTTCGTTCTTATTGCAAGGCAATATTCTTGAGGGCCCATTTCTGAAACTTTCAAAGAAGGTTTCTATCCAAAGACTTATGTCTACAGGGCTAAATACAAGAGCTGTAAACAACGCAACCTTGATTACGTCATTCATTGGTAGTATTCGCCCTGAAAGAATTTCAACAAATAAACATGCAACAACAATGAAAACTGCCATTAACTTAGACAATAGACTTAACTGCTTACCTTTAAAGTTCATCTTCCACCTCGCTTTCAAAAATTTCACCTTCTATGATATCGCCTTTAGTGCAACCGGCAGATATAAGTGCATTATTGAAGAACACAAGGTCTGTTGATCTTAGAATTATGCATCCAGCAGACCAGGCAAAAGCCGTATCATGGCCTGAAACATTGCTATATCTGTCGTGAATCAACCATCTGCCGTAATATTCGCCCCGAACAATCTGCATCGCCATGCTGTTGATTTTGTGACCGTCCATATCAACTGCATTGATAATCTCGTGAACTTCACCATGATACTTTCTTGGATCAGCGAAAAGTCGAACTTGGAATTTACCTGGTGCGATAGTGTCGCCATAGGCAAGTTTACCGTTGGATTTATTGCGTCCCCAGTCATAGTTATGTACGGACTGACAACGGCAACGAAACAGTTCCTTGTCGTTGTACATAAGGACGAGCCAATCTCTTGCATTATTCTTACAGTTGTTATCAAAGCCAGATTCCTGTGCCGGTTTATACTTGTAGTGATAACTTGATTTACTTCTCTGAACGATGATTTTTAACATGACTTTATGTTAATTTAATTGAGAATTAAATATTCTAGCACAGACAAAAAAAGGGACTGATTGACACAACAATCAGTCCCTTTCTGTTACTTTTCAAATAAATTAAGCTGTTTTGTCACCTCTCGACTTCCGATTCCAGCCAAGCAATTAAGTCTGCTCTTGCAATGTTCCATTCCTTTTCTTCCCGGAATGCGTGCAAAGCAGGATTTTTTATCAGTCTGTAAGCTTGTCTCTCTGATATTCGCAAGTACTGCATCAAGTCCGACAAGTTCAGTAAAGCCGGGAAGGATTCCAGCTCTTTTTGCATTGACTCGTTCATATAGCTTCCTTACGGTTTCTTCATCAATCCGCCAGTTTCTGCATATTTTGACAGCACCGTCAATTTGATACAAGTTAAGTCGGTAATATAGCTGACTTGGTTTAATTTCGAGCACCATTGCAGCTTCTTTTACTGATAACAGCATATATCCCCCTCCTGTATTGTCTAGCAAGGATGATCAGGATTAATGCCAGCATTGATTGCTATCTGACGTAATGCAAGTATTACCTTGCCAGCATCTTTCTTTTTTAACCAGGTGATGGAATCACTTCCTGTTATTCTCTTAATCATGGTACGCAAGCTATACTGATCTTTAGCTCGACTTGCGATTTTCCACAAACCGTTGATATATGATTCCTGCTTGGCGGTTATCCATTCTGGATTCCGTCTTTCAGTATCATCCGCAGGAGTTTTCTTTTGCAAGGAAAATCCCAGCTTTTTGAATGCAGCCATTACAGAATTGTACTGCTCCCATGTTGTGATTTCACTCGCAGACTGAACCCCTGCACATCCAGCAAGGATTGCTCTGTATGCATCTTCATCTATGCCAGTCTTTGATTTTGCGACATGTATTGTCGTAACCCATTTTCTTTGTGCAGGTGCGTTCATTGATTCCCCCTATGTTCTAAGCTAGCTTCTGATACAGTGATTCAGAAGGATTAATAAAGCGGACAATCTGTCCACATTTTCGCCGCATTGCCTGCAGAATTGATGACACATAAGTATCCCTTGCTGCTGGGTAGATTTTAACGACTGCATCGTGCAGTTCGTTGCCAAAGAAGCAGTGTCCTTCTGGCATTGCTTCGATAACTTCCTGAATTGCTTCAGGCATTGACGCAACTTCCATACAAACCTCCGTACTTTTGTAATCATAAGCTGTGCAGACATCCAGCATGCATATCTTATTTCTTACGCGTGTTTCAAAGCTTCTTCGTTCACATTGTCAGGTGTAGCCTCGCAGAAGAAATCGTTTGTAACTTTGCGAGAAGCTCCAACTTCATGTAAGAATGAATCTTCCATAAGGCTTAAAGCGTCTTTGTTTGGTTCTTCCTTAACCCTAATACATGCCTCAATCTTGGCGATAAACCCCGCAAGAGCTGTCTTCTTTTCAGCATCGCTAGTTGATTCGAGTGTGAGTCGATTCTGACCAAGCAAAGATTTGAGCAATTCAATGGTTGTTTTTTTTACGCTGATTTTTGTGCTTTTGCGATATCCGATTTTTCCAAATGCAAGCTCCAGGGATTTTGTGTCCTTGAAAAGTTCTGATCTGTTGTATTCAGCGTATGCCTGAATCTTAGCCACAGTCTCTGTAATGAACTTGCGACTATCTTCGCCTTCTTTAAGAGCTTTTTCCTTGAGCTTTGAAATTTCTTCATTAGCTTTCGCATCAATCAAGGCAAGTTTTTTTTCTGCCTGTCCAATGTCACGGAGAGCAAGATTAACCTGTTCCAATGACTCAATTTTCGTGTCGTTAAACGACTTGTAACGTGTACCCATTTGGCACCTCCTAAATTGTTTTAATTCTTGATTCCAGATAAACGCGTTTCGCTTCATCTGCCATTGTTTTGATGTCTACCAATGATGCCCTTGCATTTCCCAGAATTCCCTTAGTAGCCGTGTTGGAAATCTGGTCCAGAAGTTCGCATATCAGCGCAGCGTTTTCAAGTGAAAGATATGCTACTTTCATTTTTTGCCCGCTCCCTTGTAGTACACATCTACAATTGTTTTGCCGGTGCTAACTGCAACGTCATGCTCAACCCTTGCGCCGGAAGAATTCTGCCATTCATGCAGATAGTTGATTCCGTCGCAATCCAGCAGATGTTCTATGTCATACTTCATGATTTCACTTCTACGCGGTTCGCGTCCGAGTGACAGCTTTAGCTCCTTGCAAAGCTCTACAGGATTAATCGGGGTGTGCCCCATAGCCTTTATTTCCTTTGCTCTTTTGGCAAAGCGTTCCTCTGAATCCGTGGTACCTTCTATTGGTCCAGCGATGTATACTCTCATACTTCCTCCAAGTGCCGGCATATCTCGGCAGGTGATACATGCAATTTTGTCATTGCAAGAAAATATCCTGCAGCACAAAGCTGTAATCCTTCATAACTCAAATTCATTACAGCTTTTTTTATGTAATCGCCCGTAAGAAAATCCTTTTCCTTACTGTCCATATATGACGGTTTACGCTCTGGTTTCCATACAGCTTTACTCATCAATCCCCCCCCTGTAAAAAGTCTCGCCATGCAACCACAGTTTTATGTTTAATAACAGCAACAGAAAAAAAATTAGGCATCGTCTTCCTCCCTGTCTGTAAGCTGTTCCACAATGCCGTAGTATCTTTCCGTTGCCTTCTGAACTTCATCAACGAACTTGTCGTATGCCATCTGCATTGTGTCGTTCTTCGGCTCTTCAACAGAAAACTCCATTATAGGAAATGCGCCCGGACATCCTTTCCGCAACAGATACATTTTTCTTTCGTGTAAATCTGCACGAAGCCTGAACCTTTGCAGGTCGATTCCGCTTGCTGTTGGAAGTCCAAAATCTTCACTGTAATCAGGAAGCTGTCCTTTTGGCAGTTCTGGCATGAACGTAACCTGTTCCGGGCCGTCTTCCTTATCATCTGGCGGACATACGAGCATGGCGGCGGCTCTTATTGATATTCCTTCAAGGGCTTCGGGATTGTCCGCGAAGTTCTTGTAAATCTTGATTGCCGTGCTTACCATTCTTTCAGGCACTCCTGTCTTATCTGAATAAACCTTTGCGGTCATTCTGCAGGTAGAACGCTTTTCTGCGGCTTTCAGAAGTTCCCCGATTCTGAAATATGCCTTTGCACCAGAACACAGGATTTTCTGAAGCTTTACGGTCTTTGCCTTGATGTCATCTACCAGCTGATTGATTTCTTCGTGTTCGGCTTCGGTGATGATCATGTTTCTGTCATCGTCATAGATGACTGCGTTCTTTGCGGGGCGACCCCTTTTTACTACAGCAATTTCTACCGGCTCTATGTCTTCTCCCAATGGACTTTTCATTTTTTACCGTCTCCTTAAAACTAAAGTTCCTGCAAGCTCTGCTGCTTCTACAGTCGGCTCTTCCAGATTGTTAACCGTCATTGTGTTCTGCATTCGTTCAATTACCTTTGCATACTGGCGCACATCATTCTTAGATACTGAATACAAGGTGTTCACAACTTCTGTAGGACAGTTTGGCCAGACTGATTTTGCAATAAGCGTTGCATCTGCCTTGGTAAGTCCTTCAAGCTGAAGGTTGATTCCGATACGGCTTTCCAGCTGGCGGTGGTCGTTACGCAGGTTCTGAATCATTCCCTTTAAGCGTGGAAGTCCGATAAGTACAAGTCCGCTTTCTCCAAGGTCGTAGACAAGACGGCGGACAAACTCAAGGGCATCTGCCTTCAGGTAGTCTGCTTCATCAAGGATGACAAGACTGTCACATTCAGAAAGTGCTTCTGCCACCTTCTGTACAAGATCATTGAATGAAGTTCTTGCAGTCTCTATTCCAAGCTGTTTTGCAAGCTCAACTGTAAGCATCTTTCTGTTCATTCCGGCAACTACAGGAATGTAGATTACTGTGTTCTCATTCTTGTCTGCATAATATTTTGCAGTTGTAGTTTTTGAAGCTCCTGCATCAGCTGTAATCAGTGCGATGTCATGCTCTGTGTGAGCCATCTCAATTGCCTTGAAAATCTGCTTAAGCGATGAAGTCTCAACAATCGGAATCTTCTTTCGACTGTGTGCCTGTTCCTGTCTTGCAACCCATCTTGTGATGTTGTCCTCAAGTTTCTTTTCGTCGCCCTGATAGTTGCCTGTTGTGTATGCAGACAATATGGCAGATGAATAACCCATATCTCTTGAAGCCTTTGCCTTAGAGATTCCATACTTCTGGAGTGTTGATTCCAGTTTTTCCTTAACTTCTACGTTCATTTTTAAGCCTCCTGAACATATCCTTAAACACCTTCAAACGGTGTCTTTAATGCTGATTTTTTTGGTGCAAGAACAAACTTTCTTGCTTCCACTTCCTTAGGCTGTTCTTCCAGGAATGAATTGATTCCTTCCAGCTGACGGTTGGCGTAAGCGTGACGGGCTGCTTCCACCATTGAATTGAACTCCGGCGCTATGTGAATTTCGCCAGAACCAAGCTTTGCAATTTCGGTGAGCGTCTTTCTTGCTCCCTCAAGCCTTCCGATGTCTTCCTCAAGTGCTCCCGTTTCCTTGAAGTAGTTTGCTTTAGCAACGCAGATTAATTCACCTCCCAGCGTTGCAACCGTTACTTCGTTCGGATCAAGCAGATTGCGGTAAACCCGGACTTTTCTCTGGATGTACTCAATCAGATCCTGATGCCAGAAATTCACCTTTTCAATGGTGATTCCGTTACGGTGTACAAGCCTTACTTCGCCTTTCTGCAGTGCCTTCTGGAGCATTTCCTTTGAAGGGCGGCGTATCTGTTCATCTGGCGGAAGATTTTCTGCAAAGACCTGTGAGCGAGTCTTGCCGTCCATGTAGTCCGACGTGCAGGGAATGCGGTCATTGATGTATTCAATCATGGCTTCCGCGTTCTGAACGAAGTCTTCCCACAGAGGAATATCCGTCCGCTGTTCTTTGCCGTCTATTGCACGCCACAAAAGGGCAGCTTCTTCAGGACGGCTTCTTGAATCTGAACCAACATAGGTTCCCATTTCTTTTGCCAGATATTCCCCGATGATTCGGAAATATCGTTCCTGTCTTGCCTTTGACTTTCCGTTGTAGGTTCTTGTAAAACGCACCTCTGAACCTATCATCTGGAACAAGCCCTTGAACTCAACTTCCTTTTCTGCATCAATTCCTTCCGGCGTTTCTACCTTTACATTTTCGCTGTGACCGTTGAGCCACTTGGCGTGGTAGTCCTTACCGTTGTCAAACAGAAGCCCTTCTGGAATTCCGTACTTTATGCAGCACATGTAATAGGCAACCACAATGCTGAATGATGAAGGTTTAAGGCAGGGACAGAACCCAAGTACCTTACCGCTTCTTAAATCCTGGAATGTAGTAAGCCATGGGCGCACAAGTTCGCCATTGTAACTTACAACACAGTCAAGACAGTGATGGTCGCTGACAACCACCTGTAAGCTTCTGTACCTTGTGATGTCCTGTTCCATGTAAGGAAGAAAGCTGTTTTCAAACCTTCCTTCGCCGCCACGGTAGAAACCTGCAGTTGCCTTTGGAATGCTTGCAAGATACCTTTGAGCCGTCTGATAGGTACATCTGCTGTATGGCAGGTTTTCCTTCATAAGCCGCCATGCGTGCATTGCAGAAGGCTGTGTGTCTTTAAGCCAGAACAGGCGGAGTAAATCCCGCTCATCATCACTAAGGCTTTCTCCGGCACCTCCGCGGCTCATTCCGTATTTTGGAACAACTCCAGAAGCTCCGTTTTCGTTCCAGTGCTTAAGCCAGCGGTAAAAGGTTGCCTGGCTAACTTCTCCAAGTTTTTCCTTTAAGATGGGAAAAGCCCCGCAGTTGTTGTATGCATCGCAGAAAGTCGCAACCGTCATTCCGCACTGCTTGTATTCATAGATCAAAGCTGCACGCCACTGGGTTACTGTCTGAGCCTTGTCACTGGCATTCAGGAATGCGTCTCCCGTATAGTGCCTTCCGCTCTTAGGAGTTTTTGCCACAACATCTCGCTTCTGTACTGGAACCACTGATCCGTTCTTGTAAGCGGCAAGCGCAAAGCGCACATCAGTCGGTAACCTGTTCTCAACAAAGCACAATGAATTTCCTTTCTGCACATAAGCCCAGCCTCCGTTCCTGGCTTTTTCCAAAAGTGTTTTCTTGCTGAGCCCTAAAGCTTCTGCAAGCTGTTTAGTCTTAACCAGTTCCATCAGGCAGCCCCCACGGTCTTACGGTGCATAAGCCGTTCCGCTTTCTTTTCTGCAACTGCCTGTTTGTGCTGGGCTTCTGCAAGACGCATCTCGTAGATCTGCTGGTTTGTACGCAATGGAAAAAGCTCCGTACGCTGATAGCCCAGAAACCTTGCAATTTTTGTTTCGCCGGATTCTGTGAGCTCACGACCAGAAATGACATTTGAACAGTAAACTTTAGAAACTCCGATGTATTCAGCAAGTTCTGTGATTGTCATTCCTGCATCATTCAATACACTCATGCATCTGTTCTGTCGGTCTTTGTCTATAGGGTAAGGCCGACAGCCGCGTAAAGAATTGTTTAAGTTCATGATTTCCCCCTTGACGAACTAAGCCGTCCACTGTACCTTTAAATTATTCTGAACATATCTTTTGATATGTTTTTCGCTCCAGTCGGTCTAAGCCTCCTTCTGGAGCTTTTCTTTTTTAACCGCATTCTTTTTTTTACTTCCCGATTTACGGATTCTGTATAACGGAATGTACTCCGTTACTGTTACCTTTGGTTTTCTAAAGATGGTTTTTATTTCCATAACCAGAAGAACCGTTCCTGTTGCCGCACACAGGGCGGCAGTAATGATGATTGCAGTTTCCATGCTGTACCTCCCACTTTTTTTATTTTTTCTAAGCCTCCTGTTTTATAAGAAGTCCAACTTGTGTGGTATAATTGAATTCGCCAAAAAACAAATAACTCACACAAGGAGGACTAAATGACAAATCATGAAGTTATACATGTCGCATCTGTAAGACTGTATACACATTTTGTAAAACTTTATTTTCCAGAAGAGCTTGAAAAGCCGAATCCGGAAAACCCAACCGTGGAGACTCAAAAAGAAGCTCATGTAAATCTGATTCTCTTTTTGAAATCTGGAGGACTTATCCAGGACAGATTCAGAAGTTTTCTGCATGCCTGCGATAAGCTAGAAACAGACTATCTTTGTCTTGATAAACCTATTCCTTCCATGAAAGAAGAAATACGCTTTCTTTTCTCTGAAGCTAAAACTGCTTTCAAATCAATAGACCGCCACAACAAGGCAGCTGATTGATCTTTAGAACGTGTGTCACTTCCTGCATAGGTAAGTGAAAGTTCTTCGTTTGTCACTCCCAGGGATTTCATTTTTTCCAAAATCTTTTTCATTTTTTCTAAGCCTCCTGTTTATTTAATTTTGGTTAACTGGTGTTCCTGTTTCACCGATATTGAGTTAACGTGTTAATCAAAATCTGCATAATGGTTATTTTTTGCTTAACGCGTTAACCATTTATGAATAAATAATAATTCATAAATGAATACTCGTCAAGCGAAAAATGAATATTTGGAGTAATTATGTATTCAATTTTGGATAGGCTTAGAAAAATAATTTCTGACCTCAATTTATCAGACAGTGCTTTTGCGAAATCTTTAAATATTCCTCAAGCAACTTTTAGCAATATGTTTTTAAGACAATCAGAACCAAAACCTAGCTGGCTTCAAGCAATAATTGAAAAGTACAATGTATCACCTGACTGGCTACTAACAGGAGAAGGAGAAATGTTCCGAACGCAGGAAAACAAAGAAATCTGCGTAACGGAAGATAGAAAGATACCAATTCTGAATCAGAGCGTAAGCTGCGGACCTGGGCAGGAATGGCAGGAAGCGGACATCAGCGACGGCTTTCTTGACAGCCTTACGCTGCTGGCGAACATCAGACCAAAAGACTGCTATGCGTTCCGTGTACGGGGCACAAGCATGGTAGGGCTTGGAATAGACGACGGAGACATGGTAATCCTTAACCGCGACATGCAGGATCTGAACGATGACATCTATGTTTTCGCGCTGGACGGTGCTGTGTACTGCAAGCTCCTGAAGTTCGATTCAATCACCAAGAAAATCAGAATCTACAGCGTTCACACCAGGGAACTAAAAGACGCAGAACTCCTTAAAGTAATAGACACTACCAACCCCGACATAAACGAATATTTCCACATCTTCGGTCGTGTACTCGGCTGGGTACGGGAAAATACATTGATGAGGAGATAAGGAAAACGCCCCGGAATTCTGGGGCGATATTGTTTTAAAATAAAGTCTTGTCTTTTTTTTGTTATATGTATTGACATAATACAAATAAAGTGATATATTATAAACATCAGGTGCGTTGCACCGGTGTTCAAATCTTGTTAAAGGAGTAAGGTGTGAAAAAGTGGATAAAAAAATACCTGCGAGAAGTATCACTACTACTAATCGCAGGCTTAATCCAAATCCTTGTAGCACTGATTATTAAATTAATCGGCTAGCGAGGGAACAGGGGCGGGAAAATCTTAGAAGTACCGCTCCTGTTAATAAACACTTTACTCCTATGGGGGCTTATATGTCAACTAAAAAAGAATGGTTAATTCTTGTTGCAAAAACTTTAATCAGAGTTCTTATTGGTACACTGATTGCATTTGTTGTACTGAAACTTATAGGAGTTTTGTAATGGATGAAAAAACAGAAGAAAAAAAATATTCTGGTTATGGTTATCACGGTGGAGGCAGAAAAGCCACCGGTATTAAAAGGGTTTCTTTCAGTGTGAGCTGCCAGCCGGAAGAACTTGAAAAAATAAAGGAACTGGCGGAGGCTTCTGGCAAGACTGTCAGCAGATTTCTTTTGGACTTAGCTTTGAATAAGTAATTAATGCCCCCGAAAATGTGTTTGTTTTCGGGGCTTTTCTTTTTAACACTGATTTCTGAAATTTGCCCGTTTTAACGGTGTTTTAACCTTGTTCGACAAATTATTCAATTTTCCGTAAAAGTGCGTTAAAAACCGTTTAAATTTCGTTTAATTGGGGGTGTTTAAGGTAGTCCCAAGGTGCCGATTCTGCATTATTGCGGAAAACTTGCCATTTCACTAAAATGTTACTAATTTTAAGGCGAGAATATACTAGGTATGGTATAATGTAACTACGTACTAAGGTGCGTGGTTTATTAGGTGAAAGGAGGTGCGATATGGATATTAATATTAAGGAACTTCAGAAAGATATTAAAGCTCTTGGTATTATAAATATCGAAGCTGACGGTAACCTTTCTCCAGAATTGTTAAAAGATGCCGTTGAAGCTGTAAAAGAATCTAAGCTTAATTTTAAGGAACTTGCAGAAAAATCTAAATTGATGGCGGTCACAGCTAAATGAGTACAACTAATCTGGAAACTAGAGATTTAGCCTGGGCGTTGAAAACTTTTAGACCTTTGTTGAAAGCCTTAAAGTTGCAAGAAATCGGGACTGTTCCTACAACAGTATTTACTTCATCATTTCAAATTTTTAATCGTTACAACATGGCTAACTGTGTCATTTTGGTAAAATGTAAAACTTTTACAAATAAGGATGACAGAGGGATTTTTGTTTGGCAATATGATGCGGAAACAAATATGTATGCCCTTCACATTATTATCAACAGTATTCTTTGTGAAAATGAAGAACTTGAAACAAGAATAAAGCGGAAAGCTACTGGTGTACATGAATTTACTCATTGTGTTGCCGCAATGATGATTTTTTCACGATTGCAATCTAAAGCTTTGATCGAGATTTTGCATTCAAGAATGGCAAAAGCAATTCATTCTCTGGATAAGGTTGCTTTGGAAAATCTGTTCAGAGAATTGACAATGACTTATGCCGATCGTCAAAAAGAAAATTTCTCAGCTTTTCCAGACGAACATTTCAGAATTACAGGAGAAGATTTTACAGGTTCTTACGAAGATTTGAACCGAAATTTCCTTTTGTCTTATGAATTGTTTTGTGAGAATGAATATTTCAACGAATCAAAACAAATTCAATTTAGAGATATGATAAAACTGCGTCAAAATAGAGAAGCCGTAAACATTCTTGTTTCTGTGATTCAACCATTAGCAGAATCTAAAGCGTTAAGTCCGCACTTTATTGTTCAAAGAATTCAAGAGGAATTTTTTGGACGATTAATTTCTAACGGTAAATAAAACAAAAGCCCCGAAACTGCGGGAGGAACACAGTTTCGGGGCTTTATTTTTTTACTTTTCTAAATTCAATCTTATTTCACTTATTCGTTCTCTTGCTTTCTGCCGTTTGGTTTTAACGTCTTCTGGAATTGTTTCGCCTGTGTCTGCATAACGGATTGCGTACCAGTCTGTTGAATCAAGATATTCCTGTAAATCATTAAGTTCTGACTGCAGCTGTTCTTCTTGAGTCGGTTGCGGCAAGTCTTCCAACTCCCAGCCATCAAGATTTTTGTAAATAACGCGTTTTCCGCTTCTGCGGTCTTCCGCAAGTTTTTTTTCTTCCTCTGGTGTAAGCTCACGAAATTCTTTTAAATTATCAGAAAAAACATAAGTGCCGTATGTTATGCCGTCTATTGTTCCTATGTACATCTATTTACCTCTTAAATATTTGTTGTGCCAATTGTAAGCCAAAAAACTGGATAACCGGCAGTTTTTTTGATATAGAATGACTGCAGAGATTTTAAATGTGAGTTATCATTAAGAACTGTAGGCAACGTTGAAACATTACCTACAGCAGTCAAATACACTTTATAACTAACCAGATTATAGGCATTACTAAGATTAATTGCGCTGATAGATGAACTAGATGTGTCTTCTCCCCATTCAATATACACCCCATTAACGAATATGATCCAACCAGACATAGAATGCTCATTAATGGAATAAGACGCAATTCCAAGACCGCATGTTTCCGCAAAGAAGTTCTTGTTTTTTTTCTTAACCCAGAATCCGTATGTGGCCAGCAGTCTTAAGCTGTTATTGGTATGGGTATACATTTCCCACAACACGTCCGAGGAATCTCCTTGTGAATCGCGATACCCCTGAAGTTTACTGGGATACATTTTCAACAAATATGAATACTTATCTGTTGTATCTGACAGAGCTCCCGAGATTTCTAACCTAGCATTATTGTAACCACCTGTGGAGACAATATTTAAATCATTTGCAGATACATACTTAGTATTTACCTGATCAATTTGTAAGCTTGAGAAATCATAAAGCTCTTTATTTCCCATCCCTGAACGAATCCGAAACATTCCAGTCATGGATTCGTTATAAAAAGAATTTTCGTCAAATCCTTCTGTCTGTATAGAACCGACTGTTTTTTTTAGGACAATATCGCGGGTAAACAACTTGCCAATAAAAGCAGCTGCCCATTGACCTACAGCCCCAGATTCTTGTGCATAATCAAGCAAGTCAAAACCGGCTTGATTATATAAGTGTGCAGTCTCTGATGTATACTCAGTAACCGGTGACCATCTACCGTTGCGTTTCCATTGAAGAGTTTTTGACTGAGTATCAACATACCAGTCCTCTTCGCCTGCAGATTCTGGTGCAGAAGCAAGCTTACCAAGATAATGCGCTACACGAATATGTGTAGAACCATCTTTGATTTTAGAAACTTCAGAAAGAGCCTCAACACCTTTTTGGATGTCCTCTTCCAGCATGGAAATTTCTGAATCTGTATATTCTTTAGAAATATCTTCTATTTCGTCCAAAGATTCCTGAAGCTTTGGTGACAACGGAAGCTTCAATGTCTTAAGGTCATTAGTTGCAAGCAGATAGCGAAAGTTGTTTCTGTCTGTTACTATATGCCACATTCGTGATTGATAGTAATATACATAACCTTTCTGAAAACATTGGTTTATTCCTAAAGTAGATCCATCTGAAAGAATTAAGCCCGATTTATCAAGAAGCAACAAATCAGTTTCACTGCCAAAATCGACTGCGGCGAGAAAAAAATGACCGTTCTGAGCCTTTTTAGGCAAAGCAGAAAGTCGTCCCAGATATTTGATTGCAGCTCCTGTTTCTCCTTGCGAACCTGTTATGCAGGCAGAATTACTTATGGTCTTTGCTCCATCTGTATAATAAGTGACAATTCGAGACCAAATAAAATAACCATCCTGCCATACGGGTGCAATCTCTGACCAACCGTTTTCTGGGATATTCACCGAATTATCTGTTTCTGCATATTCCACAACTACTTTCTGTACACTTACATTGTTCAATGCCGTTACTCTGATAGGCTCTGTAAGTACAACATCTCCAGAACCAAACAGAATTTTAGTCCTAGACCAGATATGAGTATTCGGAATCCATACAGGAACAGATTCTGACCACTGTCCATCGATAAGTTCTGTTGAACTTGCAGACCGATAATACAGGCATTTGATTGCGCTTATTGATTTAGGCATGACCTGCTGTTCTGTAATATTTTTGCTTACACTGGAATAATTTTTGAATTTCTTGCCTTCTACGGCAGTTTTTCCATATGTATGAAGTGTAGTTTTGTACAGTTTATTTCTTGTATCGTATTCACAGCTGATTACAAGAGCATTGGCTGTAAAGCCGCTAATTCCTGTATCAACTTTGCATTTTGTTCCCAAAGGAATACCAAATGAAGTTCTACAATTAATTATGAATGTAGCTCCTGTAAAAAAACGACTCAAAAAAGCTGCAAACTGAGAAGCAGCAGAACTGTCATATATATATAAGGCCTGGTATTCGTATGTTCTATCTGTTGTTCCATAATTAATGACTATATCATCGGAACGATAATATGCATCTGCGCGAATTCCAAGTTCACGAATATGCAGTTCCTTGTCAGTTTTATTCAGCAATCTTACACTTGATTTACACGAACCAAATTCTGTTCTGTCTACAGTAAGTTCTGAATCCCAACTATCCAAGTTAAAGTGATGATTTTCTGTGTATACAAGTGTAGTTTTTGACGACCTGCGATACTTTTTCTCGCCATTATAAAGCGAGTATGCTTCTGCATAGCCGCTTTCAAATTTCTGATATACCTGACCTTCCGAAGCTTCGATACGAGGATCTGAGTCATAAGGCCAATACTGCCCTGGCATTACAACAATTGGAATAATCTTATTGTCGTCGTCTAGACCGTTTCCCTCAAAATATACCTGTTCATTTATTTTCTTGACAAGATTGTTATAGGTAACTGTCACACCTGTGTAACTTTTGCTTGTGCGGTTGATTTCAAGCCCAGTCAACATATCGTTTTCGTCCAATGTAAGTGCAGGTTCAGAAGAATCCTTGAGGTAAAGAAAATCCATTTCACCATAACCATTGAAATAATATGTAAAGCCATACTGAAACAATAAATCCTCTAAAGGTTCTGAATATCGTTTGTTAGGTTCAATGATAAATGCTGGAACAATATAATCTTTGAGTTTGTCCTGGTTAATTACGTTTATTCCACAATTTTGGCAGATTTTACTTACAATAACGTTTAAGGATTTGCCAATGAAAGAAATTTCATCTGTTGTTTTTATTTCCAATAATGATGTATTGTCATATATTGTTACTGTAAAGTTGTCTACAGGCAAAGGACGACCATTATCTATCCAATTCATATCGTCATGCAGAAAACCCGTAAATATAGGAGTAGTACCGTCATATACAACCGCATTGAGTTTTTCATGCATCATAATAAATTCCATAACATCGGAATCATAGGCAATTTTGAACGACAGGCTCAGTTCTTGATGCTGCAAATTTTCATTGATTGAAGGGAGAGGAACTGTAATTCCATCTAAAGGACTTAAATATATGGCTTGACCAGTCTGCTTATCTGTAATTTTGATTTCAATCATGCTAATGCTCCTGGGAGTGGTGAATATTTTTTCTGCTGTATTCCGGCAGCTATACCTTTATAAACGGAATCAATCAGTTTACCTTCGGTTACGACAGATCCTTCAACGGTAAGATTAACAATAACAGGGGAATTGTCCTGTGATGCTCTGGATTTTTTTCCACCTGAGAGAGTAAGTTCTCCACTACGAATGCCTTCTGCAAATGTTCTCGGAATGATTGTTTCGCCTTTGTGAACTAAAGCGAATTGATCCTTGTTGATTTCTGGAGTTCCTACATCGAAATGAACGGCATTATTTAAATAATTCCATATACTCCATGCCAACTCTTTATTTTTTCGGATAGCTTCGGCTTGTGCGTTAGCTTCTTCTGCCTGCTGCTGTTTCTGCAGGTTATAAGTATCTTCATCAGCTTTTGCAGTTTTAGCTTTTGCTTGTGCTTCATATTGAGATCTTGTTATAAGTCCTAGAGTGTACATTGATTCCAACGCATCGAGCTGTGACCGTAACAACGAATCCACAGAATCTATAAGGCGCTGATATTTTTTTTCTATCAGGTATTTTTGTTTCTCTGTTTCTTCTTCTATTACCTTTGTAAACAGCTGCAATGCTATACTGGCGGCATCTGATTCCTGTCCCAATCGGCTGAATTTGGAAATACTGATTCCAGGTATATTATTTATCCAACCTATAACTGTATTGACTGCATCAATTATGAGATTACAAACAGGAACTATAACCTTGTCATAAAAATAATTTAGCCCATTGGAAACAGCATTTAATGCAGCAGTAAGTAATTTAAAAATCCATAGCCACTTTGAGAACATGAGAAATACTTTTATGAGAGTAAACCAGATTTTTAAAAACTGACCGATTGCATCTCCTATTGCCTCTAGATATTCAGCTAAGGGTTCTAAAATGCTATCGACTATTGGTCCAATGATGGATATTATTCTTTCTACAATCGTGCCGAACATTCCTAAGACCTTCTGTGCATTCTCAAGTTTCATTAGACCTTCAACTAAAGCTAATACAATCGATGCTAAAGGACCCATTGCTCCACTTACCCCATTTGCGGCAGATCCGAGATTTTGCATGCTTTCGATCGTTCGACCTAAATCAGTATTGTGCATATTGATCATAATCTTATTGCCTACAAAACTTTCGACATCAGTTAATGTTCCGCTTCCACTATCAAGATTATTCTGAGCAAGAGCAGCTCTATATTCATATTCCTCCTTGATGTTTTTGAGCCTTTGCTCATGTTCAGAAATAATCATTTTCTTAGCATCTTGTTCGTACTTAGCCCGCAAATTGGCTTCGGCTGTGATGAAGTCTTTTTCTTTTGTATGAGCTTTTTCTGCAGCATCTTTCAGTTTCGCAATTTCTGCCTCTAACGAAGAGTCTAATGCTTTCAATCTTGCAGACAAGTCGTTACCGCTTCCAAGCCATTTATTGACTTGGGCCGCATACTTGGCTTCTTCGTCGGCACGCTTTTGGGCGTAGTATTTTGTGAGAGCAGCCTTTTCTTTTTCGTATGCCTTATAAAGATCTATGTTCTTTTTGTAACCTTCGCCCAAAGTTTCCTCAGCATGTTTTGCAAGTTTAGCAAGGGCATGAGCTTCTTCATCATCGATTTTTGCGGAGACGCTGTTGATTTTGTTTTGCCACTCAGAGCCAAAACTTGCAATCTTCTGACCTTCGGCAGAAAGAAGCTGATTGGCCTTCTGTGTCATTGCTTCAAGCTTGGTCTGAGTATTAGCAAAGGCTTCTTCAAGTTCCTTGAGTTCCTGAGCAGCTTTCTCTCGTTCTGGATTTGGTACAGCAACATCAAATTTTTTTACGAGCCACAAATATTTAAATTCCTTAGTTCCCGTAGTTGTTTCCGGCATTTCCGCAAGTTTCTTTTTGGCTTCGTCAACTTTCTTCTGTGCTTCTGCTACAACAGACTTGTAATTGTCCACGGCAATCTGAGCAGCTTTTGCGGACATGTTGTCCATGTCTGATGTATCTGTGAGTTCTTCCTTGAGTTTATGCGCTTCAAGGCGGGCTGTTGCCGTTGCGTCTGCGGCTTTCTGCTGGCTTGCGGCATAAGCAACAAAGCCTGCGGTTGCAATTGCAACTGTTGCTGTAACGGCTATTAAAGCAGGATTAGCAACCGATAAAGCAGAGTTTAATCCCATCTGAGCGGCATAAGCAGCCCACAACTTAGCAATAAGAGCACCAATGGCAATGACAGCCTTAGTATTGATTATAACTACCAACGCTGTTATTGCAGCGGCAAGCAATCCTTTAAGAAGAGGGCTTGCGTTTATTGCGTCTACAAGATTGGTGAATCCTTCCAGCACCTTTGCGATTACAGGAGCAAGCATCTGACCAAACGATGCTTTAAGTGCCTTAGCGCTTTCGTCCAATCCTGCCTGTACTGCATCAAGGCGCATTGCGGCTTTTTCAAGAGTTCCATAATACAGACCACCTTCTGAAGCCATTGCTCTAAGGGCAGAGTTGAAGTCCTGGAATGAAATCTTTCCTTTGCTGGCCATGTCAATTACTTTATTTGTGCTTACTCCCAGCTGAGTGGCAAGCGCATCAAGAATCTGTACGCCCTGGTCAATATACACATTCAATACTTCCATGTCGGCTTTTCCCTTAGCGGAAGCCTTGCTGAATGCATTGATGAATGACTGGAATCTTTGAGCATCGCCTTGGGCAATGTCACCAAATCGGGTGAGATATTCTGTTAATTCGCTGAGTGGTACTTTTGCGCCTATAAGAACTTTTGCTGCCTGAGAAGTCTGTTCAATGTCGAATGGAGTCCAGAAGTTGAATTCCTGAAGCTCATTGAAAAGTCCTGCTCCTGCTTCCATGTCATTGAGCATGATTCCAAAGTCATCTTTTGCTTTCTGGAAAGAGTTGTTTACTGCAAGAGAACCGCTTACCAGAGAACCTACGGCACGGTCAACGGTAACGGCGGCAGTAACCACTGCAAGAGAGCCAATTTCGCTCTTAAGTTTTTCGATGACACCCATAAAGCCTTGTTCCTGGGATTCTATTCTGTCTGTCTGCTGTTCAAGATTTCTGTATTGGGCTACAAGGTTTTGAATTTCCTTAGATTCCGGGGCAAGTCCGTCTTTGACCAAATCCAGAATTGTAGCTTTAAGCTTTTGAGATGCGCCCCGCAAATCATTTGATGAACCACCAAAAAGTTTAAGGGATGTAGAAGCTCTTGCTGCTTCTTCCTGCAGTGACTTTATACTGGTGGCAACAGCTTTTGAATCGCCGGTAAAACCTTTGGCTTCGTCCGATGCGTTTTTTACATCAAGCGCAAGATTCTTGATGTCCTGGCTTGCTTTAGCGGCGATTGCGGTAATCTGTAATTCAAGAGTTTTTTTGTCTGCCATAAAATTAATCCTTTGGGGTTAATTTTATTTTCCTTTGGAAAGTTAAAATGGACGGTAGACAAAAAAAAGCCCCGAAACTGCGGAAGGAACACAGTTTCGGAGCAGACATATTAAGAAGCCAATATGCCAAAAAGCCTTAATTGGAATGCTTCTGCTTTTTCTCCAGCTGTTCATTTTCCCATGCAGTCTGTTCAGTCTTAATGATTGCAAGAACTGATGTAATTTCTGCGGGTTGGTCTGCCCAGCCACCTTCAAAAGGTAAGCATTTCAGTGTCTCGGTCAGGTAGTATAGTTCCATTGCTGACCAGAAATATTCGTCAAGATAGGTGTTAAAGTCTTTTCGTTTAATGAATATGTTTTTATTTTCTTCATCTAAAACTTTTGTGTCCCAAAGGACTTCGCCACGCCTATCTTTGTATTTGTGTTTATATATGCCTTCCTTGTATATGCGGAAGGCAATCTTCAGTTTTTTTCCGGCACCGTCTTGTTCATTACGCGGTTGAACTCAGCGACAATTTCGTCGATAAGCGGCGAGAATTCAACAGGCGCTTCAAAAAGTTCTGATGCGTTGCTGATTGTATTAACTGTGCCTTTGTCGTCTTCGTATTGGCAGTTATCGATGCGCTCAAGCATACCTCGAACAAGGGCAACATCGTTTGTCTTAAGAACAATGTCCATACCTTCAATGTTTCCGTTGATGTCAGCACGGGCTTTTGTTTCTGGACGACCTTTGATTTTCTCCTTCAGGTTATATGTTGGATTCTTGAAGTGGACAATAATCTGTTCTGAAGGGACTGCATCTTTGTTGCCGTTGAATTCTGGGATGAATGTCAATGATTTTGTTACTTTGATGACCATTTTAAAACCTCTTAAGTTTGAATTAAGCAGTTGTAAAGAAATACTTAACAACCGCTTTTTAGATGTTTGTTACGCAGTAAGGGATGGAATATCCAGACTGTAGAATACAGGATCGTTGCCAGTAAGTCTCATGCTTGAATCGTAAGACTGAGCATTACCAGTAGAACCACCAAGGGTTATGTTATAAAGATATACCTGCCCAAAAACGAATGCTTCTGTTTCGCCTGGTACATCTGTCTTATTGACATAGCCCAAGAAATAAACAGGATCGTTACCGATTTCAGTTACAGTTATCGTTGTCTGCCGTTCATTAATTACACGGCGGAAAGTTTTCATTGTCTTTGCGATCATCCCATCTGATTGGTCAGATACACCTAGAGTCAGGATTGAATTTACTGTACCTGTTGCATCCTTCTTTCCAAGGCGATACTTCTTGAAGTTGTCTTTAAGGCGTGTTACATCGATTTCTGACTGTGTAATCTGGAACTGCCAGCCTGTGCAGTCTGCAACATGTGTAAGGTCAAGTTTTTTAACCTTGTCGCCAGAAGCAAGAACTTCTGTTCCTACTGCAGGAAACAGTTCACCAACTTTAAGAAGTGAAGGAAAAATTGAATTTGAGTTAGCTTTGGCTGTAACAATATACATGCCATCTCCTCCACTTGCTGCACTTGCTCCAGAAACAAGAACATTAAGAGTTTTAGTTCCATCTCCTTCATATTCCTGACCCAATTTAGCAGTAAAGAATGCTCCGTCATCACCAACGAGTGGTTTTTCTTCTGTCATTTCTATTCCTCCTCAGATTTTAATTCTGATTTCTTGTTTTTCTTATCATCATTTTTTACTGATGATTCCAACTGGTCAGATTCAACTTTAGTTGTTCTGCCGTCCTTTGTTTCGTAAACTGTCTGATTAATCACCATCATCTCCTGCAGGTACGGTTAATGTAATGTAGCGGACATCTTCCACATCCTGGACTTCCGTTGAATCCGGAACATCTACAAAGCTGTCTTCCTGACTTATTGTCTGACTGAATCGTGTGTTTGGAATCTTCCTTACAGCTTCCATTGAATTCTCTCCAGTTACAATTTCTTCAAGCCTTTGATTACTTATGATGAAGTAATCGTCCAGTTTTTCTATTGCTTCGGTTGCCTGTTCAAGTCCTGTCATGCTTTCTATTGTTCCACATACTGCAAGACGAAGCTTTACATGGCGGATATTTTTAGCAGCAGGTGCAGAACCGTCAAGCCATGTTTTCACAAGAGAGATTTTGTAGATAACTCCTGATTCCTTAATGCTTGACGGTGTAAGGACAACCTTTGTTTTAAATGTGGTACCATCAGAAAGTCTTCTAAGCTGAGCTGCAAACAGTTCCATTGCTTTATAGGATGTCACCTGTAACCTCCGAAAGTATCGTTTCAAGTTCATTATCTGTAAGATAAAAGAACTCTCTTTTTGGTATTTCTACCGATTTTTTCAAATAATATGCAACGTGTGGTTTTGCCTTCTTGCTTTTTTTTCTGTAGCATACGGTCCGGCCTACACGGTACACCCAGTATCCTTCATTCCTTAATCCTGAAAGAACATCTCCTGGCTTTCTTCCATAACGACGTTCAAGCTGTCTTGTGCCGCCAGCAGGAATGAAAAGCCATTGCTTTCTTGCAGTTATGACTCCGCCGTTGTTCTGGATTGGTGCATACAGCTTGTTTGTTCCGACAGAAACTGTAGTGCTATTTACCAGTTCAAAGGTGATGGAATCCCGAAGTGAACCTGTGTCTTTCAACGGCTCACCTTTTCCCCGGTATTCCACGGTTACAGACGAAAGCGGCTCAAAATCGGCATCCTGAATATGCTTTCTGATATAGTCCGCACCCATGATGCCAGCCTTCAAAACACGTTTCTTGTCTGTAAGCTTTTCTGCAATTTCATAAAGAAGCTGGTCAACCTCATTATCAACGGCATTCAAGAAGAAAATCTCCTTGCCCGCTGATATTTTATGTGGTTCGGATTTGGAGGAACTACAACCTGTGCAGCAGGTGTCTGTTCAACTTTCCCTGAATTGTCCGAATCCGGAAATGAACCGAAAGCTGCAATAAAAGTGTTCTTCATCTGAGTCCTGAATTCACGGCCTGCTTCTTCGTGTCCAAGTGCCATGTGAAGCTCGTAAAGGGTCTGCATGAGCACTATTTCACGGATTGTCCTGTTGTCCAGATTGAAGCTGGTCCTTTTCCATGCAAGTAAAGTACCGATGTAAACTTCTGCACGAGCCACTGCATCAAGAACAAACTTTTCGCTGTTGTCCGAAAGCTGGCGGTACAGGTTTTCTGAAAGTCTGTCTGAGACTTCATCAGCTGTAATCTGCCTGCCGAAAGGAGAAAAGCCTGTGTCCTTGTCCTGTGGGGTAACTGCCGGAATATCATCAATACCATACTCGTTCATTTTCATGTCCTTCTAAGCTTACGCAATTGTAGCTGTTGCTTCTGACTGGCTCTTCATTGCAAGAGCAGGAAGAGGTTTAGCTTCACCGACGAACTTGATTCCGTCTGGATCTTTTGTTTCGATTGGTTTTGCATAGAAAGGCAAAGGAGCAAACTTAGCATCAATGTCATCCAAAGAAGCATAGATAAGCTTACCTGTGTTCGAAAGGTCAACAATCCTGATTTTCTTTGCACCGATTACCGGAACTGCGTTTTTTGAACCTGGCAATGTGTATGTCATTGCAATTGTGCGGATGTCATACTTACCAAAGAGCTTCATTCCGTCTGGAGTCCAGAGTACAGGTGCATTCTGAACTGATGTTACGATTGTTACGACTTTGTCATATACATCAGAACCAAGAAGGAATACAGGTGTTCCAGTTGCTCCGGCTTTCTGCTGATGTTCTGTGAGCAATGCTTCAAACACTTTCTGCAAAGTTCCAAGATTTGCCTGAGCATTGAGAGTTACTGCTGAAAGTGAGTTTGGATTTCCAAGGTCAATTTCACATTTGCCAGCCGATACACCGTTTTCTGCGTAGTACGGATATTCAATCTTGCCGCTCATAGCCTGACGGACCATAGTTTCTGTAGTTACCGAAACTCTGTTACGGAGATTTTCAATAATTTCCCTTGCGTAAGCTTCAAGAGATTCTGTGTCTCCAAGACTGATCATATCGTTGATGTCTCTGGCAGAAGCAAAACGGCTTACCTTGATTGGATCAACTTCAATAAGGTTGTGGCGTGTGCTCTGTGCATCGACTGGAACTGATTTCCCGTCGCGTGTAACAAGAGGAACTGCTCCCGTTACTTCCTGAATGTCTGCCATTGAAACAAATGGAGAAGCTTTCTGCACCCGTTTGCTTGCAGGGAAAAGCATGTCTGTCAATGGAGTTGTTGGTTTAGGCAAGGTGCTTACAATGTCTGCAACCTTAGCCTGAGTGAATAAGCGGTTAATTGCACCGATATTTCTGATAGGCATTAATCTGTCCTCCTAAAAATTACTGATTAATCTTCTGCAGCTGGTGTTCCAGTACAGTAGATTCCGGCTTCTCTCAAAGCCTTTACTGCTGTGGCTTTAACAGCTTTTCCGTCTGCATAACAGAGGTCTTCTGTTCTGCAAAGTCCGTGAACACATGCGTTTACAACGGCTTTTGAAGTTTTTCCTTCAACATCTTCAAGTGCTACGGCTGTTGGTGAATGAGTTTCATCGTCTGCCGCCAATGCCTTGTATGAACCTGAATCTTCATACAAAAGACATCCTGCCTTAAAAGAATCCTGACCGTCAGCAAGTTCCACTGAAGTAATGATGTGATGGTCACCCTGCAGAACTGAAATCTGCTTTGTCTCAACTGAACCGATTACTTTATTCATCTGTCATCTCCTGTTTATGGGCTACACATTGCCAAGCATTTTCGCAGCAAGGTTTCCGTGTCCCTTTGGTTCTGTATCAGAAAGATTCATTTCTCCTTCTGAAACCTTTGTTTTCATTCCGGCAAAAATACCTGCAAGAACTGCCAGAGGGCGTTCCTCTGTCTTTTTTCCGTCACCGTCCGAAAGCTGGATTGTCTTTCCATCTTCAAAACTGTCTGCCAAAGCCATCAGTTTTTCCATTTCTGGCTGTGTGACTTTGCCTTCTGCGGCCTTACGGAGTTCTTCTTTCTCACGAAGGTGCTGGGCTTTTGCACTGTCGGAAAGCATCTTATCTTTCGCAGCATTTTCTGCTGTAAGACGAGCATTTTCTTCCTGCAGAGCTTTAATTTCTGCTTCGGTCATCTGACCCTCCTTATTGTCTGACGGTTCTTTTGCTGAACCGTTTGAATCCGATAATGTAAGTGATTTTTCTGTCGGACTTGGACAAATCCAAAAATCCTTCTCTGCATCAGAAGCAGCAATATCCGTTTTTTCTGCTTCTTCCATATCCTTAGCAATCTGCTGTTCCAGATCCTTGATTGCAGGCGGCTCATCACCAAGGTACGCAAGATGATGAAGATACATCTTTCCGTCGCTGGCTCTCTGCTTTGCACCGATGGAAACCTCTGGATAATATCCGTCTTCATCAACTGACTTTGCCAGTACATCCTGTTCTTCGATAGTTGCCATGAGCCTTTTGTTTTTCTTGTCATACTCTACGGCAACCACCTGACCAAGACGGGGACGGTTTTCGCTCCAGTGTGAACCAAGCTTGACAGGTGCAGTCTTGATTTCCTTGAAAGTCTCTGCAATTTCTATAAGGTCTGATTCCCTTACGGCTGTTGGGTTTTCGATAGAGCCGAAAACTCCGACTTTTGCAATTTCTCTTGTTCTTGTTTTCATAGCTTCATCATAACTTTTGTAACGAATGCAAAATGGAATGTAGGCAGATTTTGACTGGATTTAATTTTTAACTTACAGAATGAAGTAAGATTTTTACAGGAGTTTAAAATGTCTAAAAAAACGTCAAATAAAGAACTGACCACACAGATTATTACAGACAATGTTCTGAACTTTATTTCCTATATGCCAAATCCGGACGATGTGGCAAGCGGAACATTTGATTCGTACAGTACATACAGAAAAATGAAGACTGACCCTAGAATCAGTTCTTTACTGCGCAAACTCAAGAACATTCCACTTAATTTTCCATGTCATATCGAACAGGGAAATGCCGACGAAAAGGTTTATGATTTTGTAAAAAATCTCGATATCTTTAAGAACATGCAGAAAAAAGCAAAGAGAATGCTTTCTGCCCTTGATTACGGATTTTCTGTATCTGAAATGATATGGAAGATTAAAGACGGAACATATATTCCTGAAAACTTCATTACAAGAAAGCCGGAACGGTTCTACTTCAACTCAAAGTGGGAACTTTTTATTAACTACCTAGGTACGAAAAAGAGCCTTGACCAGGACTACAAGTGGCTTATTTTCCAGCATGACCCTGATGACGAGAATCCTTACGGCACATCTGTTCTGCGTTCAGTTTACTGGGCATGGATGTTCAAACAGGCAGGATATGATTTCTGGCTTCAGGCAACAGAGAAATTCTCAGTAAAATCTCTTGTGGCACTTTTTCAGGCAGACGGTGACGAAAACCTCATCAGAAGCCGTGCCACACAGATTGCAGAAATGCTCATGGGTGTAACAAGCGGCTCAACTGCTGCCGTGGGTAACGTTCAGTCAATTCAGGACATCGGAATGACAGGAGACCTTTCACACTTCAAGGAACTTGTGGAAGCCTGTGATGTGCAGATTTCCTACGGACTTACAGGGCAGTCAATTGCAACCGCTACTACAAACGGCGGTTCCTTAGCTCTTGGAGAAGTTCAGGCTGATCTGCTTTACGAAGACTGCAAGGGAATTGCCCTGGAATTGCAGAATGTATTGCAGAAAATAATCGACTGGACCGTAGAACTGAACTACGGTAAGGAAGCAAAAGCACCTCAGCTTGTCTTTGATGTAGAAAAAAGAGCCACATTTGACCAGGTAATGAAAGCCATTGAAAAGAAAATTCCTGTGTCAAAATCATCACTTTATTCTTACTACGGACTTCCAGAACCAAAGGACGAGGAAGACACATTTCTTCTGGAAGACACACCTGTAATGCTCAGCGATTTTGACAAGCCAAAATCTATAAAAAAAAACTTTCGATTTTCCTAGCTGATTCAGACGCGCTGCGTCACGAACGTGCAAACATCCGCGAGCTCGACAGCCTTTGCGAGCTTGCGGAAACTGCAATTAAACCTTACCTTAAAGACATTCTCACAGAGTATTTAAACTCAGTTAAAACCGCCGATAAAGAAGCCCTCGAAAAGCCTTTCTACAGTCCAACAAATGTTCAGATGATTGAAGCCATAGAGAAGCTTATAGGCTCTTCTTACATGCTCGGTCGTATTCACGCAGAAGAAGAAAATCCTGAATACAAAATAAACGCTGCTGATGAAACGGAAATTCCGGCTGTACCGTTTGAAGAAGCTATGAACTTCTTGAAATCTAAGGTTCCTATGACAAAAGCTGAATGGCTTGAACTTGAACCAAAACTGAGATTCAGGGCGTTTACGGTGGCACAGCTTGGAAGTGCTGATGTAGTAAACAAAGCCAGAGAGATTCTCATGAAGTCTTTTGAAAAAGGTGGAGAAAGTTATTCTGGAACCTGGGAAGAATTGAAAAAAGTCGTAAACACAAACGCACTCGGAATTAAGCCTGGTTACTGGGAGAACGTTTTCAGGACAAACACTCAAAGCGCATACATTGCAGGAAAACTCCAGCAGTACGAAAACACAGGCGTTGTCGCTTATCAGCTTTTAGTTATCGAAGACAGCAGAACAAGTAAAATCTGCCGTCACCTTCTGACTTCCAGCGGTTATGGCATGATAATTTCTGTAGAGCATCCATTCTGGAAAAAGTACGGCTTTCCGCCATATCACTTCCAGTGCAGAACATCCATCCGCGCCGTATGGCCGTCACAGATAGGAAAGCTTGGAAACATGGTGGAAAATCCTACAATGAAGAGCCTTTCAAAGTTTAAGGTGCAGGAAGGATTCGGTGGTAATCCGCTTTCTAAAGGCAGCTTCTGGCTTATGACAGAAAGCATGAAAGATGCAGCTTTAAAGTTTGACCTTGTTCCTGATATTTTAAAAATGGCTCATTCGTTAGGCTTGAAGAATTATGATTTTGAACTTGCTGGAAATATTACTGAAAGAAGATTGGAAGGTACAAAATATAAAGTAAAGATGGTTAGGAAATCAGACCCAGCACAAAAAGAAATACTAACCGCAAAAATCTTAGAGGGTAACGGACATTCAGTAGTTATGCTTCCAGAAGTTGAACTTGAAAACATACATAATCCAGACTCATTGATTGACTATGATATTGTGGCTGAATTTAAAGTTCCTGATGGAAGTAGCTTTAGAGCTGTAAGAGGTGCTGTACAGGAAGCTGATGAACAAGAAGTAACACACATGGTATTTTATCCACGAACTCATAATTACTCAAAAAAAATGGCAATAGACGAAATAAAAAATCGTTTAGCAAAATGTAAAACTTTGAGAGAAGTTTGGATTATCTGGGATGACTTGAGCGAGACTGTGTTAAAAAAATAAAGCTAAAGAGTATGGTCGCCCATGCAACATGGTTGATAGTCCACACCGATTAGCCTTTATAATAAACATACCACATTCCCCGGAAAATGCAAGTGTTTTTCGGGGCTTTTTTATTGCCTACGCTCCATTTAATCATCCCAAAATATGCAAGAATGTCATCATTAAATCACCTAAAAAAGGAGAATTAAATGGCAAAAAATGTAGAAGAAATGCTGCACGAGCATTCTGAACTGAACAAAAAAAAATCAGAAAATCAGTAAATAAAAGGGAAAAAGGAAGGCTTAGAAAATGGCAAAAAACATTATTTGTGATTATTGTGGCAAGAAAAAATATGGAGCAAGTTATGTTCACATCGAAAATGAACACTTTCCAGAATTGAAAAAAGACCTGTTTTTCTGCGATAAAAACTGTTTTTCAGCATGGAAAAAATCATTTTTGAACAAAAAAACACGAGAAAAAACTCATTCCAAAAAAGAAAAACTGCTCGAAAATCCAGAACGGAAAGCTTCTGATGAAGACCTTGTAAACATCTTTCAAACACTTACAAGTGCCCAAAAAAAAGAAATGGTGCTTCACATGCTGGCAATCTGTTACGCAAGGTCGGATAAAACTGTAAAAGGAATTCTTCAGACAATAGATAATTTAAAGGCAGACAGAAACAATAAAAAGAAGTTCGACGTAAGTGATTCTATATAAGAAACAATCTCCGAAACGATTCCTACAGAATTCAACAAAAAAAGCCCCGTAAAAAGGGCTCCTAACAAGTTTTTAATAATCATCAAATATTTGCTTAAATTCAACTTTATTCTATATAATACGACAGCTTAGCGAGAAAATGTGAATTCTCATATTTAATTATTAATTACAACTGCCCAGCGGAAAGAGTTTTTCCATCATTCTTTGTTACGTTTTCGGCGGCCTCCTTTATGTAATCCAAAACTGGGAGCGAAAGATCCTTAAAAACCGGATTCTGCATGTAATAGCCGAAAAATGTATTTTCCCCGACAACTACGCTGCCGGTATCCGGGGCAAGCTGACCGGTAATTATGTTCAAAAAGGTTGATTTCCCTGAACCATTGTCGCCGAAAATTCCGATTTTCTGACCTTTTGTAAAGATATAAGAAAAATCAGAAATTACGGGAACAGAAGTTCCGCTTTTTGTGTAGGCTTTTGAAATCGAATGAAGCTCCAGAACTTTTCCGCCAAGACGGCGCCCCTGAACTTCAAAAGAAAAGCCCTTGTCTTCCTTAAATTTTTCGCGGTTTATAAGCTGCATGTCGCGCTGAATGCGGGCTTTTGCCTTTGTTCCGCGGGCACAAGGACCACGGCTAAGCCAGTCCCGCTCAAAACGAAGGACGCTTTCTATGCGGCGATCTGTATTGCGCTCAATTTCTGCTTCTATTTCCTTTTTTTCAAGATAGGTTGAATAATTTCCCTGATAAAGCTTTATCTTATTTCGCGCCAGTTCAAAAATATTATTGCAGACTGCATCCAGAAAATAGCGGTCATGCGTAACCATAAGCACGGTCCGCTTTGTGTCGCGCAGGTAATTCTGAAGCCATGTAATCGTCGTTATATCAAGATGGTTTGTAGGCTCATCCAGAAGAAGCAGTTTTGTATCTTCTACAAGAACCTGGGCAAGGGCGACTTTTTTTACCATTCCGCCGCTTAATGTTCCCATTGTCTTGTTCAGGTCATTAATTCCAAGCGTAGAAAGAATTGAACTTACCTGTGCCTCGTAATTCCATAAGTCCTGCTTTTCCATCTGCTCGTTCAGCTGGTCATAGCGACGGTGCACGCCTTCTCCGGCTTCCGGGTCAGCAAGTTTTTCGCAGGTTTCAAGAAAATCCTTTATTACAGAAAGTTTTGGAGAATTGCTCTTAAAAATGTGACTTCTGATTGTGTCGTCCGGGTTATATGCCGGACTCTGTGGTAAAAATGAAACTCCAGATTCCTTATTAATAACGACTGTTCCTTCATCCGGGGCAAGGACGCCGGCAATTGTTCCAAGCAGGGTAGATTTTCCGATTCCGTTCCGTCCTATAAGAGCAGCCTTGTCTCCTTCGTTAAGACCAAAAGTAACGCCAGTAAAAAGCATTTCTTCACGGCCGATTTTTGCAACGTTATTAATAGAAAGAATATTCATGGAAATCAGTATACATTGTGATTCCGACAGGCTCAAGCAGTTAGCAACGCGAACTTAGCGAATTAAGAATGTATAAATCCGCAAAGAAAAAGACTTGCATTCCAAAAAACTTACTATATAATCAGCACTGTAAATGCTATGAACAGACAGACGGAGGGGACAGAATGAAAACATTGATTGCATACTTTTCCCGGATCGGTGAAAATTACTTTAACGGCATTTTAAAGGATACAAGAAAAGGAAACACAGAAATCCTTGCCGAGCAGATACAGAAAACAATTAAAGCAGACATATTCAGAATTGAACCGCTTGTACCATATTCTGACAGTTACAGGGAATGTTGCGAACAGAGCCGCAGGGAAAAAATAGAGCATGTAAGGCCACCCCTAAAATCAGATTTACCGGACGCATCCAGTTACGACACTATATTTCTTGGATTTCCATGCTGGTGGGGAACAGTTCCGATGACAGTAGTTACGTTTTTGGAAGCAAATAGAATAAATGGAAAGAAAATCATTCCTTTTGTAACTCACGAAGGAAGCGGAATAGAAATCATCCTTAAGGATCTTAAGAAAATCTGCCCGGACTCTGAAATCTGCGCGCCGTTTGAATGCCTTGGAAGCACAGTCGCTTCTGAAAAAGAAAAAATTCAGGAATGGCTGAACGGCAGGCAGAAACTAGGCGCCTGAATTCTGCTCATTACGCCATGCACGGGCACGGACTGCAATATTTTTCTTAAGACATTCGCTGTAAAGCCACGGTTCGCAGCTGTGAATGTCTCCTACGTTAATAAAATTGCGGTAAGGCCTGTATTCTGAGCCGCTGTAACCGCTTACAACAAGAACATGATGCTCCGGCGAAAGTGTAACCGTGATTGTTCCGTCCAAAACGGCCGGAGTGTCATCCGTGCGCCAGTTAACGGGATTAATTGCAATGAATGAATCAGCAATTACCGGAATAACATATTTTATGTCCTTTACAGTGTTGTAGCAGACTGTAACTCCGGTATCGTCTTCTTTTTGAGCAGGCTGAATATGAGCGCAGGCCGCAAGATCCCTTGCAGTAACCTTATAACCAAGCACATAGGCCGCGGCAAGTTGACCATAAGTTTCATCGCTGATGTGCTTTAAAAGTTCTACCGTAGCAAGTCCGCCCTGACTGAATCCCGCAATAATAAGCGGACGGGATGTATCACGTTGACTTTGAAAAAGATCAAAGGCTCTGCATACGTCGCCCATGGCAAGGCGCGCACGTTTTTGAATAAGCTTTTCGTTCTGCGTAACCCAACCGTCAATAGTTATATGACGGTAATACGGCGAATAGAAACGATTTCCCGGAGCCATGTAAGAAGCCACGCGGGAAATTTCCCTTGCCATGCGTTCACGATGCTCCTGATTCCATACGTCCGCATAGTGACAGATTTTTCCGTTAGCGGAAGTCCAATCTTCTTCCCATGTAGAAACAACGTAGAAAACATCTGCACCAGTGCCGTCAGAATCACCATCCTGAGTAAACCACATCTGGCTGTCAGTGTAATCCGGAGGAGCCGGAATAAAGCCCTTTGCATTGTCTTTAAGGGAACAGCCGCATGCCGCAGCTAACAGCCCTGCAGCAAAAAAAGCCGCAACAGCCATCTGTAAAACTTTCAATGCTTTTATTCGATTCATTTTTGCTCCTCCAATTTATTACAAAAACTTATTTTACCCAGATTGTTAATACGTCTTTAACGGTTGAAGAATCACCGGAAATTCCGATATCAATATCATCGGTTTCAGCTTCTCCAAGAGTGTAAAGCATTGATCCATAAGGTCCAATAGATCCGCCTACAGTTCCGTCTTTTATCAAAAGAGGTCCTAAATAAGCAGTCTCCGGCTCTTGTCCCGCAGTCCACGTAACCTGTGCATAAATGTTTCCGGCAGGAAGAGCACTATATTCAATAGAAGAATTTCCTATAAGATCTCCAAAACCGTATATATCACACCAGCCGTAAAATGGTTCCCACAAATTAATTGCAGTAAACTTGTAATTGTAAGCCTGTAGTATACCATTTTCATCAAAATAATAATCGATATAGTCTGTATCATTCTTGAAAGTTCGTGTATCCTGATTAAGTCCACTTCCCTCACTTTCTACAAGCAAATCTCCGGCCATTTCCTGAATAAGAGTTTCTGCAGTATAGGTCTTTCCTGTAACTGTTTTTACAGCCCTTAAGATTGAATCCATATCTACATAGTAATTTCTTGCCAATTCCCTTACAAATTTTATTCCGCCAAACTTTCGGGTCAACCAGGCACCAACCATATATGAAGCTGAATAAGTCATGACATTCTCACCTGAAAGCCCCTGCCCCCACAGTGCAGTATAATTCGCCGGAGCAATGCGGACTTTAGGAGTATTTTCAAGGTAACTATCAACATCACTGTCAGAAATTCCTAGATAAGTCTGCATCATGTCTTCACAGATCATGGCCAAAAGTTCTCCATACCAGTAAGTCCAAGGCCTTCCACCTTTTAATGTCTTTTGAGTAAACGAAATATTATGAGAAAACTCATGCAATGCAGTTGTATAAGCTTCCATCGGATTCTTTACAATAGTCTGACTGTCCATGTAAATAAAGCGGCCTTCATTACTTCCTTTAAAACCTTTGATGAAATCTCTCGGAGTAACAAAGCCGTATACGCCACCTTTGTCAAGCATATCGTAAAGCAGGATGTTTATTTTATCACCAGTCCTTGAACTCTCTGTCATCAGAGAATTTTTCGAAAGGTCATTATTATAGAGATACTCAGAAACCTCTCCATAAATATGACTTACAATACCGTAGCCTTTTATGAACTTTTTACCAAGTTTCTCTGCATCTTCTACAAACTTTGCCCTGTTTACATCACTCTCTGAAGAAGTATCATACTGATTATAATATTTATCATCGAATTTGACCCAGACATTATATTCATCTTCTGAAACAATCAGTTTAAACTCTACATTTGATTCAATTTCACTTGTACCGTCATCATTAAATTTAGATGCGTAAAATTTCTCTATATCTCCAACAGAATAGTCATTCACAGAAGAAGCATACAAAGCACGACTTTCTGTCGGTGTGTAATTTCTCAGGTCTTCAAGAAATTTTTCATACATAATTTGATGAGGATCTTTTTTCTCTGTACCCTGCAGGACCGGAAATTCTGATTTCTTAAGACTTCTGGCATCATTTTCAGAATCATCCAGAATTACAGCATATCTTGCCTGAGCTGCATCAAGAGTTTCTTCCGAAGGATTTGAACGTGTCATATAAATAGACTTGCCTTTTACTCCTGAAAGCTTAAGAAGCTTTGTATCATTTTTTACTGTTATAACAGAATTTTTATCTGTTACAGTTTCTTTTTGTACACCTTTTTGCTCAGGTTCCTTTTCATCCGGATCTTTTTCCTCTGGGTCTTTTTCTTCAGGATCCTTTTCCTCAGGATCTTTTTCCTCGGGATCTTTTACTTCCGGGTCTTTTTCCTCTGGATTATCACCAGGTTCAGGATTTTCCGGTGTTTTTTCCGCCCCCCCCCCTATTATTTGTAGCTGCAATAGTAAACAGCAATGCTGAAGAACCGTCTCCAGACTCGCTGTTACATCCAATGAAAATCAACGAAGCAGTAAAAATCAGTGCAAGCGGTAAAACCTTTAACGCCTTAATAATTTTCATTTTTTATATCTCCTAACTTTTATGACAATCGCTCCCGGAATTTCTGCCGGTGCCTGCTCTCCTGTCAGAATTCCATCGACAGCAATCTTTCTTCCGCTCAATTCATTAAGTTCTTTCTGCAGGTCTTTTTCTGCAGTAAGAAAATAGAGCGTTCCGTCCTGTGTTTTTAATCCCAGACGCGAAAACGGACCGCTGCCATAAAACTCAACAATTCCTTCTACCCGAACAGTGTCCCTGAATTTGGACATTCCAAAACAGCTGCCGGAAAATAGTATAAGAGCCATGGCAAATAATACATAGATGATCTTAAATTTTTTCATTGTTAAATATTGTAATGTAAAAAAAAGATTTTTGCATGGGGTTATTTTACCCAGATTGTTATTACGTCTTTAACGCTGGATCCCAAACAAGCGAACGTAATCGTTACTTCATCGCTGTTTGCAGTTCCTAAATTAAAGAACATCGTTCCAAATGGACCGATATCAGAAATTATTCTGGCCTCGTTTAGCATAAGCGGACCTAAATATGCTTTTTCCGGCACAGTTACTCCTTTTGATGCATAGTCTGCCGTTGCAAATACATTTTTTTTAGGAAGCTGATTATATGGAATGAATTCATTTGTAATACATTTCTCAGGAGCCAGTTGTGTATTGTTTAAGTTTATATTGCACCATGCATAAAAAGGAGCCCTTAAATCTATTGCTGTAAAAGGATACAGATAAGTTTGAGTAGAATCATTTTCATCTGTATAAGCACACGTATAATCAGGATTTCCAGAATATACAGGCGCATCCTGGTTAAAACCGGTTCCAGAACTTTCTTCAATCATGTCATATGACATTTCCTGAAGTAAAGAAGTTTCTGTATATTTTTTTCCAGAAACTTCATAGATGGCAGACAAAATTGACTGCATGTCTACAAGTTCATTTTGTGCAAGAACCTTAACAAATTTAACCCCGCCAAATTTTCTGCTGAGCCATGCTGCAAGCATAAATGCAGAAGAATAAGTTTCACCCATATTACCAGTAAGTCCGACTAACCACATAGCACTGCGATTTGCCGATGCAAGGCGTGCTTTAGGAGTATTTCCAAGACCTCCTTCAACATCATCGTCAGAAATACCAAGATAAGCCTGCATCATATCTTCACAGGTCATTGCCAGAAGTTCTCCATACCAGTAAGTCCAGGAAACATTGTTTTCCAATGTCTTTTTGGTAAACGAAATATTATGAGAAAACTCGTGCAATGCAGCTGAATAGGCTTCTAACGGCTCCTTTACAAGAGTCTGGCTGTCCATATAAATAAAGCGACCTTCATTACTTCCGTTATACCCCTTGATAAAATCACCCGGATAGACAAAACCGTACAGCTTGCCTTTATCAAGCAACTCGTAAAGCATGATGTTAATTTTATCACCGGTTCTTGAGTACGTTTGCATTGCGTCTGCTTTCGTAGTTTTTTCAAATTTATCTACAGTATAAAGATACTCAGAAACCTCCCCATAAATATGACTTACAAGACCGTAACCGTTTATAAACTTTTTTCCAAGTTTTACTGCGTCTGCTATAAATTTTTCCTTATTTTCATCACTTTTTGACTCTGTATCATACTGATTATAATATTTGTCATCAGTTTTAACCCAGACATTGTATTTGTCTTCTGAAATAATCAGTGTGAACTCTACATTTTCCTGAAATTCATTCGAAGATAAAGCAGTTTCCGGTTTTAGAGCATAAAATTCTTCAGTATCTCCAACTGAATAGGTCTTTACAGCTCTAGTCTGTAAACTTCTGCTTTCTTCCGGAGTATAATTTTTTAACGAAGCAATAAAATTTTCGTAAATAACCTGCTGCGGAGTTTTTTTCTGCGATTCCTGAACATCCAGCAATTCTGACATCTGAACATTCTGGCTTGCTGCATAAGAGTCTTTAGATTTTAAGAGCGCCGCCCTAACTTCATTCTCAGTAATCCTTGCAGTTCCCGGATTTGAACGCGCCATGTAAATTGTTCTGCCTTTTACCCCAGACAGATTCAGAGTTTTTGTGTCGTTATTAACAGTTATCAACGACTTTTCGTCTGTTACTGTTTCATTTTGAACCTTTGTAAGCGGTTCTTTATACATATTTGCAATAGCAAGAGCCAGCGCTGTTGAATTATCTGTAGATTCATTCTGACATCCAGAAAAAATTACAAAACCCGCAAAAATTAACACAATTGGAATTTTCTTAAATAAGCTGATAAGTTTCATTACAAAATATTATAAGTAAATATAGTCCTTTGTATAGACCCAGATTGTTATTAAATCCTTTACTCTTGAACCGTCACAGAAAAATTCAATTATTACATCATTACTACTTGCCGTTCCAAGTTCAAAAAGCATTGAACCGTAAGGACCTATATCTGCCCATATGCATCCATTGCTCAGTAAAAGCGGTCCTAAATAAGCACGGTTCGGCACATTGCCGGAATCCCAGTTAGTTCTGGCATAACTATTTCCTTTAGGAAGAGCTGTAAAATCAATGGATTTATTTTTTATACAGTTATAATTCTCTCTAAGGCCAAATGTATCACACCAACCGTAAAACGGATGCCACAAGTTTATTGCCCCAAACTGGTATTCGTAAGTCGATGTAATGCTGTATTCATTAGTGTAAGTACAGACATATTCAGAATCACCCGGATAAGTTTCGGTATCCTGGTCAAAACCAGCACCAGACTTATATGTAAGCAGATTACCGGCCATTTTCTGAACAAGAGTTTCTGCAGTATAGCTTTTTCCAGTAACTGTTTTTATAGCTTTTAAAATTGATTCCATGTCTACAGAATCATTTCTTGCCAATTCCCTTACAAATTTTATTCCGCCAAAATTTCGGGTCAGCCAAGCGCCTACCATAAAGGTTGCTGAATAAGTTCCTCCATCAGCTCCCGTAAGCCCCCGCAGCCACAGATTGCAATAATTTGCCGAAGCAAGACGGGCTTTAGGTGTGTTTCTAAGCTCACCGTCATAATCATCGTCCGAAATTCCAAGATACGACTGCATCATATCTTCGCATATCATGGCCAAAAGTTCTCCGTACCAGTAAGTCCATGAAACTCCCTGTTCCAGTGTCTTTTTTGTATACGATATATTGTGAGAAAATTCATGAAGTGAAGTTAAATAGGCTTCCATCGGCTCCTTTACAAGAGTCTGGCTGTCCATGTAAATAAAGCGGCCTTCATTACTTCCTTTAAAATCTTTAAAGAAATCTCTCGGAGTAACAAAGCCGTATAGGCCACCTTTGTCAAGCATTTCGTAAAGCATGATGTTTATTTTATCGCCAGTCCTTGAAACCGAAGTCATTTCTCCATATTTTACGAAATTATCATTAGAGACAGTGTAAATACAATCAGAAACATCTCCGTAAATATGACTTACAAGGCCATAACCGTTTATGAACTTTTTGCCAAGTTTTTCTGCATCTGCCACGAACTTTGCTCTGTTTTCAGAACTTGAAGAAGAAGAATCATACTGATTGTAATATTTGTCATCAGTTTTTACCCAGATATTATATTTATCTTCCGAAACAATCAGTCTGAACTCTACATTTGATTTAATGTCACTTGTACCGTCATTCTTGAACATTTCTGCATAAAAACTTTCGGTTTCACCAACCGAATAATTTCTAAGTCTGCGACTGTCTGTTCCCGGGATTTCCTTAGGTGTGTAACTTTTTAAAGCATTAAGAAAATTTTCATAGATAACCTCATGAGGATCTTTTTTCTGTGCATCCTGAAAAGGCTGAAATTCTTCATTTATGCTTCTATATACATATAAATCGTCGGCATTCATCATTATTGCACATCTTGTATTCTCTTTTTCAATTAGTTTAGACGATGGATTTGAACGTGCCATGTAAATAGTTTTTCCGTCTACACCTGACAGATAAAGCGTTTTTGTATCTCTATTTACCGTTATAACCGAATTTGAACCCTTTACAACTTCTTTCTGTTCCTTTGTAAGCAGCACAGGATTAAGAAATGCATTAATAACGTCCCACTTAGCTAAATCATCAGGTGAATCCCCCTGACACCCTGTAAAAATTAATGTTCCTGTAAAAATCAGCGCAAACGCCAAAAACTTTAAAGCCTTAATAATTTTCATTTTTTATCTCCCGTTTTTTTAATTAGAAAAATATTCTAATGTTAAATAATATTTTTTGTACAGAGGCGGGAGTTTGAAGAATTAATTTCGAAAAATGTGCTATCCGATGAAGTAGACGTAACTTAATGTTATCAGAGTTTACACAAATAGCATACGTCACTTTTCCCCCTCTCATATATCTTTATTCTTTCCCCAAAATTCGCTATTCTATCTGCATGAACGAATTACAACTTAAATACGGATGTAACCCTAACCAGAAACCGGCGCGGGTTTTTATGGAAGACGGAAAAGATTTGCCAATTACTGTTTTGAACGGCAAACCTGGTTTTATAAACCTTTTGGACGCTTTTAACGGCTACCAGCTTGTAAAAGAACTTACAGAAGCAACTGGACTTCCAGCTGCAACCAGTTTTAAGCACGTAAGTCCTGCCGGAGCCGCAGTTGGAAAACCATTGAGCGACACTTTGAAACAGATTTATTTTACAGACGGCGTTGAACTTACTCCTATGGCTTGTGCTTATGCCCGCGCTCGTGGTGCTGACCGCATGAGTTCTTTTGGTGACTTTATTGCTTTAAGCGGAGAATGTGACGAAGCAACTGCCCTCCTTATCAAAAAAGAAGTTTCTGACGGTATCGTAGCTCCTTCTTACTCAGAAAAAGCTCTTGAAATCCTCAAGGCAAAGAAAAACGGAAACTACTGTGTAATTCAGATTGATCCTAACTACGTTCCAGCTGACCTTGAAAAGAAACAGGTTTTCGGCGTTACTTTTGAACAGGGACACAACTTCCTTAAAATCGACAACTCTTGCCTTTCTAACATCGTAACAAAGAACAAGGACATGAGCGACGAAGACAAGATGAACCTTGTAATTTCCCTCATCGTTCTTAAATACACTCAGTCTAACTCAGTCTGCTACGTAAAAGACGGACAGGCAATCGGTATTGGTGCCGGACAGCAGAGCCGCGTTCACTGTACACGCCTTGCAGGTCAGAAGGCTGACAACTGGTGGCTCCGCCAGAGCCCACAGGTTCTCGGACTTCAGTTTGTAGACGGAATCAAACGCGCTGACCGCGACAACACAATCGACGTTTACATCGGCGACGAATACGAAGACGTTCTTGCAGAAGGCAAATGGCAGAAACTTTTCAAAGTAAAGCCGGCTGTTTTCACACGCGAAGAAAAACGCGCATGGCTCGACAAGAACACAGATGTTGCTATCGGTTCTGACGCATTCTTCCCATTCGGCGACAACATCGAACGCGCAAGAAAGTCTGGTGTTACAGTAGTAGCTCAGCCAGGCGGAAGCGTTCGCGACGACCAGGTTATCGAAACAGCAGATAACTACGGAATGGCAATGGCGTTTACTGGAATTCGTCTCTTCCATCATTAATAGAAACTAGCCAGTTTTCGTAAGAAAACTGGAGAGATGGGCACAACGCATTTACAGTCCAGAACGCCTAGTAGCCCATCTCGCCATCATTAATCAGTTTTCCGTCAGGAAAACTGACGACTTGGGTTGAATCAATTGGTTTTCACAATCAATATTTACCCAAGTCGCAGTTCTTTGCTGTCAACTCAAAATATCTTTTCAAAAATCTATAGAAGTTTTCTGCCTTAGAGTTATCCGTCTTATTCTTCTTGTATGTAATCAGAATATCCCTGCTGCAAAGAGGATCAGTAATCGGAAGCAACTTCACTCGCTTGTTTTCAACCTTTTCCCAGCTGAATTCCGGCCAAAACCCAACCCCCATATTTGCTGCAATCATGTTTTTTACAGCAGCAGGACTGTCGCTTTCAAAAATAATGTTTGGCTTTATTCCCGCATTGCGGCAGTATTTGTCACAGATTGCGCGGAACTGTTTAGCTCCAGAAAGAGAAATAAATTCCTCGTTCTTAATCTCTTCAAGCGATATGGAACTTTTTCCCTGAAAACGCGGAATGTCCGGCACAGCCAGAAAAATATTTTCCGTGCAGACAAAAACTGAATCATTTTTAATTTCCGGCTCCTGATAGAAAAGTTTTGTCGTTACACAGATGTCACACAGATCCATCTGCTCGCTCTGGTTCAACTGAATGTGGAGGCTGTCATCAATGCGCTGATATTCAATTATTGCCTGAGTTACAAGACTTGAAGCCGCAAGGACATTCAGGTGTATCGTAGAATTTTCAAGATGACTCATGGAATGAAGCTGTTCCGGCAAATCCAGAATCTCCGTAAGCAGAGGAGAAAGCTTATCGTAAAAATAGCGTCCGTATTCCGTAAGAACAATGTTTCTTCCCTTTGAAGCAAAAAGCGGAACTCCTAGTTCATTTTCAAGCCTGTGAATTGTCTGCGTAAGCGCCGGTTGAACAATATTCAATTCCTGTGCCGCCCTTGTTATATGCTGAAGTTCTGCAACCTTTAGAAAATATCTTAACTGCGTCAATTCCATACATTCAACCTTATAATTTAAACTTTAATCTATAGATTTATCTATATCATTTTAATCATAATAATATATTATACGCTATCTATACAAGTAAATATACTGTAGCCATAAAAACAAATCGAGGTTAATAAAATGACAGAACTTCTGGAAGCTACTATGCTTGTATGTTTTGGTCTTTCGTGGCCAATGAACCTGTTAAAAAACATAAAGGCTCGCTCTGCAAAAAACATGAGTCTTCGCTTTATCTTTTTAATCATCATTGGATATGTTGCCGGTATTTCCGCAAAAATCATCCGCGGAACTTTTAACTATGTCTTTGCAGTTTACGTACTGAACATCCTGATTGTTTCTGCAAATGTTGTCGTTTACTTTATAAACAAAAAATACGACAGACTTGCAAAACTCAGCATTAATCAGAACTCTGAATCATTTACTGCAAAGGAGGCAATCTGATGAAAGACTTTTCAATAATGAATCAAATCTGTAAAAAACAGCAGACAGTTTTCTTTGGCTCAACTAACCTTTCCATGATGGATTTAAGCGAAATGCTCAGAGAATCTACATCATCACATATTTACAACCGCAGCATCGAAGGCCTTAAACTTAAGGATGTTGATGAAGTTATTGCAACATGCGCCGTTGAACTTCAGCCGTCAAAGCTTTTTATCAATCTTGGCGAAGAAGACATAAAAAATCCGGACTTTGACCGCAAGTCATTTATCTTCAAATATGAATGGCTTCTGTACCAGCTGCACACAAGATGCAAGAACTGCACGCTTTACATAACTTCTGTAATGTCAGATTCCCACGAAGCTGCCCTTGTAAACAAAGACCTTGAAGCTCTTGCCTCAGACACAGGCTGCACCTACGTAAGAATTGCAAGAAATTCTCCATGGGATTTTATTAACTGCGTAAAGCACTTTGTACGCAACTCCCCGATTACATTCGGCGAAGCAATGCAGTATGCCGGCTAAAACTTGCAGCCTTTTCATTTTGATTTATTAAATTTAACATTTGTTTTATAATATAAATCAGAATGAAAAGGCTTATTCTGACCCTTGTAGCTACTGTATTTTTTTCCTTGCCATTTTCCGCGTCTGAACCGCTTCAGAAAACAGAAAAACCTGCTGAAGCAAAGGAATCCGTCTCTTCAAATGATAATCCTGGTCCTTCTGACGGCACAGAATCAGAAAAAAACTCAGAAAACGAAAACCCCGACGAAAATGAAAAGCCGAAGCCTAATTTTTTGGAAACAATTTTTCACGAAGAAGGTGCCGACACAAGCTATGACGAAGAGCCTATCACCTTTCTGGGAATTAATGCCCGCTGGCTTTCTGACAAGCTTCCGAACCACTCTCTTTCTCATCTTTTTTCAATGGATTTGGGATATACGCTTACCGGCTGGAAAAACAACGGATGGGGAATAGGCTGTAACTACGAGCAGAAAATATGGCGCTATTTTTCAATGCGCGGAACCCTTGCAACCCAGACTATAAAAATCGGAGACTCTGACACCTGGTGCAACGGCTACGAAACAGACCTTAGTTTTTTCTGCTATCCGTTTGGTAAAGGACTTGAATGGCTTTATGCCGGCTGCGGCGCCGGAACAGACATGCTTTTTTACTCCGGAGACGATGCGCCGGAAACAAATTTTGATATAATTTTCAGCGTAATGCCTTCAATCGGCTGGAAACAGATTTTCTTCAAGAACTTTATGGTCGACTTAAGCGTCGGCTACAGATTCATAATCGACAACACCAACAATTACGAAGACAGCGAAACCCTAATCCGCTCAGGTTTTCAGGTTGGCGTAAAATTCAACATCTTCTGGCGAAAACTTTTAAAATCTTTTATTGATAACCGTATTCTAAAAAAATCCTCATAATGATATATTAGAAAAAAAATTACGAAAAACGGCACCGCCGCATCTTAACTGGAGGCTGCAAATGGCAGTAAAAGTATTTATTGATGGAAAAGAAGGTACAACCGGCTTAAAGATTTTTGAACGCTTTGCAAAAAGAAGCGACCTTGAAATTCTTCAGATTGACGAAGAAAAACGCAAGGATCCTGTAGAAAAAGCAAAGATGATAAATGCTTCTGACTATACATTTCTCTGTCTGCCGGATGCAGCTGCCATAGAAAGTGCAGAACTCTGTACAAATCCAAATACAGTAATTATTGATGCTTCTACTGCACACAGAACAAATCCTGCATGGGCATACGGATTCCCGGAACTTTCTGCAGAATTCCGCCGCAAGATTGAAACTTCAAAAAGAATTGCTGTTCCTGGTTGCTATGCAAGCGGATTCATTTCACTTGGATACCCGCTGGTTCAGTCCGGAATTCTTCCAAAAGACTACCCTGTTGTAATTCATGCCGTAAGCGGATATTCCGGAGCAGGAAAAAAGGCTATTGCCCAGTACGAAGACCCAGCAAGAAACCCGGAACTGGATTCACCGCGCCTTTATGCGCTTACACAGAGCCACAAGCATCTTCCAGAAATGAAAAAAATTACAGGACTTGATTACGAACCTGTTTTTAATCCTTATGTATGTGACTACTTCCAGGGAATGACAGTTTCTGTAGGACTTCATTCAAGACTTTTGGGCAAAAAAGTAACTGCAAAAGATGTCTGGGAAATGATGAGCGAACACTATAAGGACAGCCGCTTTGTAAAAGTTGCCGGATTCATGGGCGAAGGAACACTTACAGAACAGTTTATTCCGGCAAATACACTTGCAGGAACAAACAACATGCAGATTTTTGTATACGGAAACGACGACAGAATAATGCTTACAAGCCGCTTTGACAACCTTGGAAAAGGTGCCAGCGGTGCAGCCGTACAGTGTCTTAACATAAGCATGGGAATTGATGAAGGCACAAGCCTGTAAATCAACTAGAGCGGTCATAAAGACCTTCGACAGGCTCAGAAACCACCTGTCGAAATAACCGCAGATTCATTAAAAATACTGATTAAAGCACAGCCTGAAGAAACTGCCTTAAACGCGGACTCTTCGGGCTGTCAAAGATTTCGGCCGGTGTTCCTTCTTCTTCAATAACGCCGTCAGAAACAAAAAGAACCCTGTTTGCAACTTCACGCGCAAAACCCATTTCGTGGGTAACGACAACCATTGTCATTCCTTCATCAGCAAGATCCTTCATAAGCTGAAGAACTTCTCCAACCATTTCCGGGTCAAGGGCGCTGGTCGGTTCATCAAAAAGAATTACGTCCGGCTTCATTGCAAGGGAACGCACAATTGCTATGCGCTGCTTCTGCCCGCCGCTAAGCGAATTCGGGTATGCATTAGCCTTATCTTCCAGCCCGATTCTTTTAAGAAGATACATTGCATATTCTTCTGCAGTGGCTTTATCCTGCAGCTTTAAGGTAAGCGGCGCCAGCGTAATGTTCTGCAGGACAGTAAGATGCGGAAAAAGATTAAAATGCTGAAACACCATGTTCATCTTCTGGCGGATTTTATTGATGTCGCAGTTTTTGTCGGTAATATTCTGACCTTCAAAAATGATGGAGCCACTGTCCGAAGTTTCAAGCCTGTTCAGACAGCGCAGAAAAGTAGATTTCCCGGAGCCGCTTGGTCCGATGACTACAACCTTGTCACCCTTTTCTATTCTTGTAGAAAGACCTTTTAGGACGTTCATTTTTCCAAAAGAAATTTTAAGATCATTTACTTCTATCACTTTTTGCCATCCTTTTTTCACAGAATGCGAACAATTTTGTAAGTCCCACCGTAAGACAAAGGTAAACTACGGCACATGACAGAAGAGGAATCCACGCATTATATGTTGAATTGCGGATATTATCACATGCCTTCTGAAGGTCAACAACGGCAATAAAACTTGCAACAGAAGTTTCCTTTATGAGTGTAATGAATTCACTTGTATAGGTTGGAAGCACAGTCCTTACAGCCTGAGGAAGAATAATTTTAGCCATTGTCTGCGACCACGAAAGTCCAAGCGAACGTCCGGCTTCCATCTGCCCTTTGTCTACGCCCTGAATTCCTGCCCTGAAGATTTCTGTACAGTAAGCCCCGGAATTTATTCCAAAAGCTATTATGGCAACTGCAACCGCATTCTGCATTCCCAAAGGCGCAAACACAACAAAGTAAAAAATCATAAGCTGTGTTGCCATTGGAATTCCGCGGATTATTGTTGTATAGACTTCTGCAACGGCATTAAGCCTTTTATCCTTAGAAATCTTAAAAAGAGCAAAAATACAGCCGAGCACGGAACCTATAAGAATTGCGCAGAAAGCGATAAGAAGCGTTATTCCAAGCCCTCTTGGAATAAGCACCCAGCGTCCGTGATTTATCATCACATCATAAAAACTTTGAAACATTAAAACCTCAGTTTGAAGATAAATTATAAATCTTCAATAGAAACAATCTTTACGTCTCCGTCCAATGGCATGTAGGCATCAATCAATTTCTGATATGTTCCGTCTGCCTTGATTTTTTCTATAGTCTTGTTGATTGAATTCAAAAGTTCTGTGTTTCCTTTTTTTACGGCGATTGCATATTCGTCTGTGTAGAAATCATCATCAACAAGTTTAAGTTCTACGTTGCGACGTACAATTTCCTGAGCCGGTAGTTCATCAATGATGATTGCTTCAATTGCTCCGTTCTTAAGGGCAAGAGCAGCATCAATTCCTGTCTTGAATGACTTTACGTTAAGACCTTCAATTTCTTCTGTAGCAAAAAGTTCACCTGTAGTTCCAGCCTGAACACCTACAACCTTTCCCTTAAGATCATTTACAGACGCAACTGTTTTATCAGAAGCCTTTACGATGATTGTCTGCTTTGAAAGATAATACGGTTCAGAAAAATCTACGTTCTTGCGGCGTTCTTCTGTAGCTGTCATTCCGGCAGCAATAAAATCAATTGAACCGGACTGAAGAGCAGCAATAAGACCGTCAAAATTCATGTCTACCACCTTAAGCTTTTTGCCGTAGTCGCGGGAAATAAGCTGACTTACAGTAACGTCGAATCCTACAACTTCTGTACCGAGTGTGTATTCAAACGGTGGAAATGCAGCATTTGTTCCCATCTTGATTACATCATTTGATTTTGAGCAGGAAAAACTGAACAGGGCAGCCAGCGCAATAACAGTCATTATAATTTTTTTCATATCTTTACCTCTGAAAGTGCGTTTCAAGGATGAGTAAAATTACGAAGGGTGGCAGCAGGGAAACCTTGAATGCACAAATTTTGTTCTATAATATCACTTAGTTCAAATCTCTACAATCAGCAAAAAAATTAGCTTGCACTCGAAAAAAATAGCGCGAGGGAGAAAAATATTTTTCAAAAACACTCTGTTGTGTTGCCGCGTGAGCGGCAACGTATATAGTTCCGGGGACACAACAGCGTGTAGCCCGCTAGCGGGCGGTTTTGAAAAATATTTTTCGACTGGAAGCTATTTTTTTTCAAAGTGATATAATTTCTTTCATGTTACTATTGACAGTAACAAAAACAGAATGTATATTTATATTAAGATGTTACTATTAGTAGTAACAAAATAAACCACAGAAACAGCCGGAGGCACTTATGCTGTACGAAATTCTTCCTGGAGATAAATTCACACCTTTTTCACTTGCAAAAAAATTCGGAGCAAAAGCAATTCTTGAATCTGCTAATTTTTCTTCCGGTAAGGACCGGTATTCCATGATCATGCTGGACGAAGCTTTTAGGGTAATTCAGGATGACGAAGGAACTGCTCTTGTTATAAACGGAGAACGCCATCCAATCTACAATATGAACGGCGGAGACATTCTTGACGTGCTTACAGAAATCGCTGCTGAAAATCCGGCTGAAGAAGGATTTGACCTGCCTCTTCCAGCTGCCGGCATGGGATACCTCAGCTACGAATTCTGTGCAAAATGCGACACAATTCACCTTGCCGCACAGGAAGACCAGCTTGGCATTCCGGAAAGTGCATTCATCATCGGACATACATTCATCATTTTTGACCATTTCTGTGACAAAATCTACATCTGTGCACAGAACTACAAGGAACACCAGATTAACCTTGAAGAAGCAATTGAAGGAATCAAAAAACGCCTGTCTGACCTGGATTTTTCTTACCTTGCAGAAACAGATACTAACTACGAATCAGAGGTACTTACTGACGAAGAGCAGAGCAAGGCGGAATACTGTGAAAAAGTAGAAGCCCTTAAAAAACATATTTTTGATGGAAATATTGTACAGGCTGTTCCAAGCCGCCGTCTTCAGATTAGAAACAAAGTGCCGGCAATAGAAATCTACAGACGCTTGAGATCTGTAAATCCGTCTCCGTACATGTTCTACCTGGATTTTTCTACATTCCAGCTTACCGGTGCATCACCAGAAAGCCTTGTTCGCGTAAGGGACGGCGAAGCCATGATTCATCCTATTGCCGGAACACGCCGCCGCGGAAAGAATCCTGTAGAAGATGCAGAACTTATGAACGAACTTAAAAACGATCCAAAAGAACAGGCTGAACACCTTATGCTCGTAGACCTTGCACGAAATGACCTTGGACGAGTATGTCAATCAGGAAGCGTTACAGTAACAAGATACATGTTTACAGAACTTTACAGTCACGTAATTCATCTTGTTTCAGAAGTTATCGGCAAACTTAAGCCGGACACACCTGCAATCAAGATTTTAAGAGCTGCATTCCCGGCCGGAACTGTAAGCGGTGCGCCAAAAATCAGCGCAATCGAAATCATCTCTGGCCTTGAAAAATACAAGAGAAACTTTTATGCCGGTGCCGTAGGCTACATCGGAAACAGGAACAACCTTGACTTCTGTATTGCAATCCGCTGTGCACTCAAAAAAGATGACATCTGGACACTTCAGGCAGGCGGCGGAATTGTTCACGCTTCAAATGCAGAACGCGAATATACAGAGACCTGCGAAAAACTCGGAGCAATGCGCGCCGTAATCGAAAACAACAGAAAATAAATCAGCTTAAGGGATAAAGGAGCCGGACCATGATTTTAATTATAGATAACTACGATTCATTTACATACAACGTATACCAGTCGATTACAAAACTTACTCAGGAAGAAGTAAAGGTAATCAGAAGCAAGGAAACTACAATCAAGGAACTTGAAGATCTAAATCCTTCAAGACTTATCATTTCTCCAGGCCCAGGACGTCCGGAAAACGCAGGAGTTTCTGTAGAAGCCATCCGTCATTTTGCAGGAAAAATTCCTATCCTTGGAATCTGTCTTGGTCACCAGGCTATCGGCTATGCGTTCGGCGCAAAAATTGTCGGTGCAAAATTCATTAAGCACGGAATTGCAGAAGAAATCAACCTTGACGGCAAGGGCATGTTCCGCCTTATGGGAAAGAAAGAAACATTTACGCGCTACCATTCGCTTGTAATTGACGAATCTACACTCCCTGAAGAATTTGAAGTTACGGCACGCGCAGAAGACGGAGACATCATGGGAATCCGCCACAAGACTCTTCCAATCGAAGGCGTTCAGTTCCATCCGGAATCAATTGCAACTCCAAAAACAAAGGAATTTTTTACTGCATTCCTTAACTACAGGCTTGAACCGTTCCCTGCTTCTAAAGTTCTTGCAGATTTAATTAACGGAAAAAGCATGAGCCGCGAAATGGCAGAAATGTTCATGAGCGACCTTACAGAAGGATGCATGGATGAACGAATGACAGCCGCAATCCTTACAGCACTTGCAGCTAAAAAAGCCGCTCCAGAAGAAATGGCCGGCTGTGCAGGAATCCTTGTTGCAAAGCGCACTCCGCTTCCTCTTGATACAACAGAACTTACAGATATCGTAGGAACAGGCGGAGACAGCAAAGGCTCTTTCAACATCAGCTCGATGAGTGCTCTATGCGCTGCTGCATGCGGCCTTGCCGTTGCAAAACACGGAAATCGCGCAGTTTCATCAAAATCAGGGGCAGCAGATTTCTACGAAGCATTAGGAATCAAAATTGATAATCCTCCTGCAAAAACAGCAGAAGTAATCAAGAAAACAAATTTCGGATTTCTTTTTGCGCCGGTTTACCACAGTGCAATGCGTTTTGCGGGACCTGTACGCAAAGCACTTGGTGTAAAAACAATTATGAATCTTATAGGTCCTCTTTCTAATCCAGCCGGAGCAAAATACCAGATGCTCGGTGTTTATTCAGAAGAACTTCTTGAACCTGTTGCACGCGCTTCTAAAATGCTTGGCTCAAAACGCGTAATGGTAGTTGTTTCTGAAGATGGATTCGACGAAATTTCTCCTGTTGTTCCTACAAAAGTTTTTGAAATTAACGAAAAAGGCGAAGAAAAATGCTATACTATTAATCCGGCTGACTACGGACTTACAGGCTGTAAAGACGAAGACCTTTCTGGCGGAACAGGTGCAGAAAACGCTGCCCTTGCCATGGATATTCTAGCCGGAAAAGGACGCCGCACAATCAAGGCTGCCGTTGCACTTAACGGAGGAGCAGCACTTTACATTGGAGGAAAAGCTTCTTCAATTAAAGAAGGTTGTGTAAAAATCATAAAGGCTATAGATTCAGGAGCAGTAACAGAACTGCTTAACAAAGTAAAGGAAGCAAGCAATGCCTGAAACTAAAAAAGACATACTTACAGAGATATGTGAAAAGCGCCGCGCAGACATGGAAGCAAAGGGACTGACTTTTGGTCACGCAATTCCAGAAATCCGCGAACGACCTGTAGTTCCTTTTCTTGCAGAGCCGGGTACAATTCTGGAAATAAAGCGCTCATCTCCTTCAAAAGGAATGATTGCTCCAGACCTTAAGGCAGATAAAACTGCAAAAAGTTACATTAAGGCTGGAACAAAGGCAATAAGCTGCCTTACAGAAGAACGCTATTTTAACGGCTCGCTTGAAGACCTTATTAAAACCTGTAAAACTGCCGGAAAAAAATGTGCAGTTTTAAGGAAAGATTTTCTTCTGGAACCGGACGAAATTGAAATTTCCTATAAGTGCGGCTGTGATGCAGTTCTTTTGATTGCAAGAATCCTTGAAGAAAACAAACTTTTTGCAATGGCTGAAAAGGCATTTGCAATGGACTTAACTGTTCTTCTGGAACTCAGGGAAAACAGCGACATAGAAAAAGCGTGCAAAGTTCTTGAAATTGCAGAAAAGCTTCATAAGAGCGATAAAATTATTCTTGGAATCAATTCGCGCGATCTTGCAACCTTTAAAATTGACCTTTTGATTCCGTTAAAACTTAAGGAACGCATTTCAAACTTCTTTGAAAGCAAAAACCTTAAAGTTCCTGCGCCGCGAATCATTTCTGAATCAGGCGTTTCTACCCCGGAATCTGCAAAATTCGTTGGAAGCGTAGGATTCCATGGCGTTTTGATTGGAGAAGCTGCTGCAAGAAATCCTAAGAAAGCAAAGGAACTTGTAAAGGCATTTAAAACTGGAGCCGCAAAGGATTTTCCTGCAAACTTCTACGCTTTCTGGAAAAAACTTGCCGCTTTAATTGAACTGAACGGCTCTTCAAAACCGCTCGTAAAAATCTGCGGACTTACACAAAAAGAAGACGCCGTAAAGGCTGCTGAACTTGGAGCTTCCATTTTAGGATTTATTTTTGCAGAAAAATCTCCAAGAACAAACAGCCCAGACGATGCAAATAAAATAAGGGAAATCAGAAGGCAGTTGGAAAAGCTTTATTCAGAAGGTTCAATTCCTGTAATGCCCCTTCTGGTTGGCGTAATAGTTGATCCTTCGTCCGAATGTGGACTTGCAGCATACGAAATGTTCTATCAAGGAATTCTAGACGGCATTCAGTTCCACGGCTGCGGAGAATATGCACAGAGCTTTGCCGGCTACCCTGTTGTTCCGGTTTCAGAAGAAGCAGATCTTGCCGTCCTGGATGATTTTTTTGCATCAGGATTTCCGCGAGTTTTAATAGATGCAAAAAATCTTTCAGAAAGCAATGCACAGGGAGATGTACGCTACGGCGGAACAGGAAAATGCATTCCTGAAAAAATCGTAGCAGCAGCTAAGAAAAAGATACTCTGGCTTAGCGGCGGAATTTCACTTGATAACGCAGCATCGCTTGTCAAATCATTTTCTCCGGAATTGATAGACGTAAACAGCAGTCTGGAAGTTTCTGCAGGAAAGAAAGACCATGAAAAAATGCAGAAATTATTCAAAATAATAGAAGAAAATTCAAAATAGGAAAAAATTATGACAGAATCAGACAATGGATTTTTTGGTAGATTTGGCGGACGCTATGTAGCAGAAATTCTAAGGCGACCGATAGAAGAACTTGAAGAAGCATTCAATACATGCATGAAAGATCCGTCCTTTTTAAAGGAACTGGAAGAAATCCGCGCCGACTTTATTGGCCGCCCTACACCGCTTTATCATGCAAAGCGCCTTTCTGACCAGCTTGGCGGTGCACAGATTTTTATTAAGCTTGAAGGACTTGCAAATACAGGAGCACATAAAATCAACAATGCTATTGGTCAGGCTCTTGTAGCAAAAAGAATGGGCAAAACACGCATTATTGCAGAAACAGGAGCCGGCCAGCACGGCGTAGCAACAGCAGCCGCATGTGCAAAACTCGGACTTAAATGCCGCATTTACATGGGCGAAGTTGACGTAAGGCGACAGCAGCCTAATGTTGCTACAATGGAAATGTACGGAGCAGAAGTTGTTGCCGTAACTTCGGGTTCTAGAATCCTTAAGGACGCAATTAATGACGCAATGCGCGATTGGGCAACTAATTTTAAGGATACACACTATCTTATCGGTTCTGCCCTTGGGCCTTCACCGTTCCCAGACATGGTACGCACATTTCAGTCTGTAATCGGACGTGAAGTTCAGCAGCAGATGGCAGAAAAAGGCCGTAAAATAGATGCAATGGTAGCCTGCGTAGGCGGCGGTTCAAACGCAATCGGCTTCTTTGAACCGTTTATTAACGGCACAGAACCAAAACTCTACGGTGCAGAAGCCGGCGGAATCGGTCCTGGAAAGGGAAACAACGCAAGCCGCATGGTTGGCAACGACGCTGTAGACGGAATCATGCAGGGATACAAAACACGCTTCCTTCTTGATGAAGACGGCCAGGCCGGCGTAACACGTTCAATTTCTGCCGGACTTGACTATGTTGGAATCGGTCCACAGCTTGCATTCCTTGGAGAAACAGGTCGCGTAAGCTTTGATGCAATCCGCGATGACGAAGCCCTTCAGGCCGTTTCTACATTTGCAAAAACAGAAGGAATTCTGTTTGCAATGGAAAGCGCACATGCTGGAGCTCTTGCACTTAAACTTGCTCCAAAAATGAATAAAGATCAGAACATTGTTGTAAATATGTCTGGCCGCGGCGACAAGGACATCTTCATTACCTGCCCTGTTTTCCGTCCGGAAGAATGGAAGCAGTTCCTCAGGGCAGAACTAGAACGCCTTGAAGCAGGGAAAGACATTCATTTTGCAGATTCCATGAAGAATTCGGGCAAATAGATTTTCAGAATTCATTCAGAAACAGACGAGGAAATTATGAACAATAAATTATTAATGGCTCATCAGGTAGCCGGATATCCAGATAACGAAACAGCACTTACAGCTGCAGAAGCACTTATCGCTGGGGGAACAGGCATTCTTGAAGTTCAGCTTGCATTCAGTGATCCAAGCGCAGACGGCCCAGCAATTCAGACAGCATGTTCTTCTGTCCTTGCAAAAGGCTACACAGTAAAAGACGGACTTAGCTACATTGCCGAAATCAAAAAGCGCCATCCGGAAATCCCGGTTTTTATCATGACTTACGGAAGCCTTGTATACCGCCCAGGCGTAGAAAACTTTGTAAAGCAGGCACATGATGCAGGAGTTTCTGGACTTATCGTTCCGGACCTTCCATTTGACTGCGACGAAGGCCTTACAGCAGCGTGCAAAAAATACGGAATGCACAATATTCCAGTTGCAGCACCTTCAATGACAGAAGAAAGACTTCACAAAATGGCAACAGCAGGATTCAAGTACATTTATACAGCCCTCAGAGCTGGAATTACAGGTTCAAGGACAGTAATTACAGATGAAATGCTTTCGTTTATAGACAAGGCAGCAGAAGGCGGCTCTACAATCCTTGGCGGATTCGGAATCTCTACAGGCGAGCAGTCAGCCCTTCTGGCTCCACACGTTACAGGTGTAATTGCCGGTTCAGTATTCGTAAACCTAATTACAAATAACTACGATCCTGCAAATCTAGAAGAAAGCCGCAAAAAAATCTTCGAAGCCATAAAAGCAAAGGCAGAAGAACTTACAGCCCCACTTAAATAAATAGAAAAAAGCAAATGCCGGAAGAATGAACAGTGTGACAGCTATTTTATAATTCCGGCAGTTGAAGAATAAAATTTTACAACATAATTTTCTTGAATTAGCAAAATTCTGTGATAAAATCTTTCCAAAGGACTTAGTATGGCAGAAAAAGCAAAGATACTTCTATCAGTCTCAGAATCAACCATTGCAGAATTTGTAGATTATTCCCTTATTGGAAATATTGATGTAATATTCTGCCCTTCTGAACAGGACATCCTGCAGCAAATTGACATCGGAACATCACCGGCTGCTATCGTTATAGAAAATCATGTAAATTTTGACATTACAAAGGATTTCCTAGACAAAATTGAAAACCACACTTCAATGCAGTATTCACTTAACCTTGACCTTTTTGCAATGACTCCTGTTATTGCATTACTGCAGGACTACACTTCGGAAGAAGAAATTTTCCTTTTGAACAACGGAGTTTCAGAAGTTATTGACCTTAAGACAGACAGCAATGTTATCTACCACAGGGTTTTAAAGGCTACTCAGTCATTTACAAATGAAATTAAAAAATTCCTTGTAATAAATAAACAACATGAACATGCACTGACTAGAATTTCTCAGCTGAGCGGAAAAACAGGAATTTTCAACAAGCAGACTTTCATTCAAAAGACAAAAGAAATGCTTTCCAAAAACAAAGGAAAGCCGTTCATCTTCATTCAATTTGACATAGACCGCTTCAAAGTATTTAATGATCTTTTTGGATTCTCTGAAGGTGATAAAATACTTATGGGTCTCGGCGAATATTTTATTCAGAACAGCAAAAAAAACACCCAGTACGGACACATTTACGCCGATCACTTTATAATCTGTACAGAAAAAGATAATTTTTCTCCGGAAACATTTGTAAAGGAAATTACAACATTTACAAACAGACTTTTCCCTAAATTTGACTTTATAGTCCGCGTAGGTCTTTACGAAGTTTTTTACGACGGAAAAATTGACATTTCGCTTGCCTGCGACAGGGCACAGCTTGCACTTCATTCAATTAAAGCAGATTTTTCTGCGCGCTACGCATTCTTCTCTGACGACATGATTACTGACCTTAAGCAGGAACAGGAACTCATTACCGACATGGTTATCGGAATCAGAAAAAATGAATTCAAGATTTACATTCAGCCGCAGTATGACTATACGACAGATTCCATGAGCGGAGCAGAAGCCCTTGTACGTTGGATGCATCCTACAAAAGGCCTGATTTCGCCGTCCGTTTTTATTCCAGTTTTTGAACGCAACGGATTCATTACACAGCTTGACCAGTACATCTGGGATAAAACCTGTGCCTACATCAGAAAATGGAAGGACATGGGGCTGAACCCGGTCCCTATTTCAGTAAACGTTTCCAGACGTGACATCTACAACCAGAATCTTGTAGCAGTTTTTTCAAGACTCCTAAAAAAATACAACCTTACCCCGGATTCTCTCAGACTTGAAATTACTGAATCTGCATACATGGACAACCCTTCCCAGCTTATCAACGTTGTAAAAGACCTTAAGAACCTTGGTTTCTGTCTTGAAATGGACGATTTTGGAAGCGGCTATTCCTCCCTGAATACACTGAAGGACGTTCCTGTAGATATTCTTAAGCTGGACATGCAGTTTATTATCGATTCTACAGAAAAAAATAAAAGCAAGCCTAAACATCAAAAACGAAGCAGCAACATCCTGACTTCTGTAGTAAGAATGGCAAACCTGCTGCAGCTTCCGGTCATTGCAGAAGGAATTGAATCAAAGGCTCAGGCTGACTACTTAAAGAGCATCGGATGTTTCCACATGCAAGGATTTTATTTTTCAAAGCCTATGCCGGCCGAGGAATTTGAAGCCATGCAGGAAATGCTTCCGGAAGCAAATCCAGAACTGCCGGAAGGAAAAGAAGAAGAAGCTAATGGCGATTTCCTGGATTCAGCGTCAGTTAATAACATGCTGTTCAACAAATTTGTAGGAGCAGCCGCAATAATTGAATGGAGTGGAGATAAACTTGAGCTTCTTCAGCTGAATAACCTTTACCTTAAAGAAATAGGCACTTCACGGGCAGAATACAGCCAGTATCAGAAAGACGTTCTTCAGCGTATAGCGGAAAAAAGTCGACCGGCAATTATTGCGGCAATGGCTCAGGCCGTAAAAACCAAAAGGATGGAATTCTGCGAAATTGAAGTTCTTCCTTTAGGAACCGAAAAAGAATCCTTCTGGCTTAGAATCAGGCTTGTTCACCTTTCAAACACAGCAACCGGAGACATATTCTTTGCCGGGGTAGAAAACATTGATTTCAGAATGCATCTTCTGGAACTGACGACAACGCTTTCTGAACAGCTTGCCTCAATTCTTGGTAATGCACCGTGCGGCTTTATAATGCTGGAAAACAACGATGGAAAATTCTATACAAAATATGTGAATGAAAATGCAGCCCAGATTGCAGGCTACGAACAGAGTGAATTCCGCGCAAAAGTAAATGAAAGCATTTTTGATCTTTTTGTTTCAAAAAAACATAAGGATTTTCAGGCTTTCCTGAACGAAATGCTCACTGCAAACACTCCGGCCTTTTCTGAAGACATTAAAATCGTCTGCAAGGACAATACACAGAAAGAAATCCGCTTTACAGGAAACGTTATAAATCAAAGTAACGGAACCAGACTTATATGCGCTTCTTTATGGGTATAAGCAGAAAAAATTTTTCAAGCTTTCCCAGATTCTAAAAATCCGGACTGCAGGTAAATTCCATTACTTCGCCGGTAGAAGGATGCCTGAAACTTAAATAGGAAGAATGAAGGAGAAGCCTTTCTCCCGGCATGCAGGTTCCGTAAAGAGTATCGCCGATAATCGGAACTCCAAAACCGTGAACGTCGGCAGCAGCAAGCCTTAACTGGTGAGTCCTGCCAGTATGAGGAATGAATTTTATCCGCGTTACAGTTCGTTCTGAGCCGTCAGGAGCAGCATAAGTTTCTTCGTTCATTTTATGCCATTCTGTAACGGCATTTTTTCCGTATACTTCATCCCAAATCTGATGCGGACGGTTATCCAGATCAACTCTGAAAAACAGTTCCATCTGTCCATCATCTGCAAATTTTTCAGGAAACTTTCCGTCTATTACGGCAATGTATTCTTTTTTTACTTCGCGATTTTCAAACTGCCGGTTAAGATTTTTGTGGGCCTCGGCAGTAAATGCAAGCACAAGAAGACCGCTGGTTTCCATATCAAGCCTGTGCACGGACGGCTGCTGGATTGCTTTTGGAAAAAGCCGCCTGAATCTGTTTACCACGCAATCCTGTTTTTCCGGACCGCGTCCCGGCACGCTCAAAAGCCCGCTCTGCTTATTCACCACAATAATGTCATCATCCCGGTACAGAATATTAAGCCCAAGAATCTCAGGCAGAATCAGCGCACACCGCTCGTCGCACGGTCCGTAAAGTTTTCCGCATTCCTTGGAACCGCTGTTCCTGCCGTAAAAAACTTCAGCCATGCTGAGCGGCCTCAGACCATTCCTGTACGCATAGTCGAGCAGTTTAGGAGCACAGCAATCCCCTGTACCGGTAGGCGGAAGCTTATCTTTGCAGATTGAATTAAGCGTTTTTACACTACCGTCTGAACAGAAGAACGAATACAGGTCGTAAACAGCCTGCAGAGACTGATTGCACAAAAGCTGGCGTCTGGCAACCAAAAGTTTTTCTTCTTCGGACTGATTGTTAAACTTGCCGTCTTCGCGCCTCCGACCCTGCTTTAATGCGTTTATTTTTTCTGTAAGTAAATGGATTTCCGAATCGTTTTTTTTGAGGGCGTCATTAACCGCTGCCTGAGAAACAATCGGCTCTACGAAAATTCCTTCGGATTCGGGAAGGATGAGGCGGCGGGTAATGCCGGAAACTGTTTTTAGAAAAACTTTTGCACCGGCTGGGTCGAGGCACACAAGTACCCCCAGCATTATTCCGTGGCCGTCGCGCCCGGAAGGAGAAAGCCCTGATTCTGTCAGTTTTATTGTGCCGGATTCAAGCCCGGCTATAAGCCTGCGGCATTCTTCAGCAGCTTCCTGTTCCGGAAACGGTGCAAACATATACAGCGCCTAAAGACCGCGGATTTCTACTGTACCGTCTTTCCTTGCAATAAAGGCAGCCGGTTTATTTTTTGTAAAGAATCCAGTTTCAACAACGCCGGTTATTGAATTGATTTTATCTTCAAATGCAGCCGGATCAACAGGCTGCTTCCACAGACAGTCTACAATCTGATTTCCGTTATCTGTAATTACAGGTCCGCATTTTCTTACGCCTTCCCTCAGAACAACTTCTGCACCAAAAGATTCAAGAGTCTTTTTTACAGGAACAAATGCTTCTGCAATGATTTCTACAGGAAGTGCAAACTTTGTTCCCAAAGAATGAACGGCCTTTGAAGAATCTGCAACAATTACAAATTTTTTTGCATTATATGCAACAATTTTTTCCCTTAAAAGAGCAGCTCCGCCGCCCTTTATGCAGTTGCATTCATCATCAATTTCGTCAGCGCCATCTATTGCAAGATCAAGTTCTCCACCAATAGCCCTGTCTTTAAATGAGTATACAGGAACACCCCAGTCAGCGCAGGCATTTTCAGTCTGAAAAGAAGTTACAACAGCCTTAATGTCCTTTAAAGTTCCGTCTGCAATATATTCAGAAAGGCGCTTTACAGCCGGCAATGCAGTTGAACCGGTTCCCAAACCGATTTTCATACCGCTAAAAATCAATCCCTTCTGGACTAAAGTTTCAATTGCAGTCCTTGCTGCCAATACTTTCTGCTCACTCTGGCTTAAGTTCGTCATCGTAGCCGACTCCTGTAAAATATTTAAATTGCTTGTATCCCTGATATTTAAGCATTGAATAGCCGTTTCTTACCTTGCATCCGGCTTCTTTTGCAACCCTCATTACAGGTGTTACCTGCGGATCATAAACTATATCATAAAGATATTCATGTCCCTTAAAATTATAGAACCAGATAGGATTGTTTTCCTTATTAGGAGCTTCTTCGCTGTTCATTCCTACTTTTGTTGTCTGAATGATTATGTCAGAATAGCGCTCCAGAAGGCCTGCACTTTCTGGCTCAAGAACGGCGTATTCAAAACCAAACTGGTCTGCCAGTGCCTTTGCGTGACTTTCCGTCCTGTTGAAAACACAGGCTTTTCCGCCCATTTCCTTTACTGTATAGGCAATAGCCTTTGCTGCTCCACCGGCACCGATTATGGCAACCTTCCTGCGCCTTAACTTGCGGTCACCGATAAATTCAGAAAGCGCTTCATAAAATCCGGAAGCATCTGTATTGTGGCCAACCCACTGGCTGAAGTCCTTTACAACTGTATTGCATGCACCAATTTCACCGACTTCAGTATCAACTTCGTCTGCAAGTTCCATTGCATCATGTTTGTAAGGAACAGTAACCGCCATTCCCTTTATTCCAAGTTCATTTGCAAACGCAAAACTTTCTGCCATAGAAGTTGAACACATAGGAATAAAGACATTATTAAGGTTATGTTCCCTGTATCCTTCATTATGAATAAGCGGACTTGATGTAACTTTAAGAGGATATCCGGTAACAGCAAAGATTCTTGTGTTTTCATCCAGATTCCTGAAATTATACATTTCGTTCAATGTAATAGGATCTATATGACCGATAGATTGAACGTTACCGTTTGTTTCTATTGGAGAAGAATATGTAAGGAATGAACCAAGCTTATACGCAAGAATGCGGCTAGGCACACCAAGATTTCCCATTGCAAGCAGGATGTGATCAAAATCTGTACAGGAGCCGGCTTCCCTAAAAAGACGGGTAACATCGCTCAAAGATTTTGGCATAAAAGCAATTTTTGGAATTTCAAAAGGAGTCTTTCTCATCGAAAGGCATTTTTTCTTAAGGTTTACAACAGGACCGTCAAACTTATGACACGAACGGATGATTTTTACACCGAACGCCTGGGTACTATCCAAAAGGCCAGGAACATGGTAATCCTCTTCAAAATCTACGTATGCAAAATTCTTTGCAGGATTCTGATCTGCAAAAGCCAGCGCACGGCCAAAAAGCGCAGTTCTTGAAAATTCGCCGCTGTTATAAAGGCCGCCGTCCTCTACCCTTCGTATTGTAAGGATACAGGGAATATTAATCATAGAAGGAAATTTGCGCACATGAAGCTGTTCAGATTCATCAAGATGATCTACGCGAAGCTCCGCAATATCAATGTGCGAAGCATATTTTTTTACGTATTCAGCATCTTCCTGTAATGTTTTTCCTGTAAGAGTAAGACAAATTTTAGGCTTTACCATGACATTCTCCCTAAAGAACTAGTGAACTGTTAATTTCTTCTGTTCTTTATCAACAACATACAGGATTAATGTTGTTTCAGAAGGCACGGCATATGGCAGAGTCAAAGAACCGCCTGTATGCATAAAGTTTACAAGAGTATAAGTATTTCCGTCAGGAGTTGACGCATCAAGCCTCATTGGAACCGGATAAGGATAAGAAGCAAGTGCACAAGAGAAAATGCCGTAAACATTATCTTCATAAACTCCGGAAGGCATTGCCATTTCTATAGACATGCGCGCGTAATTAGGAATAAATTCTTCTTCAAATTCCTGCTGAGAAACAACTGTTCCCGGCTTTTCTGTCTTATCTGCAACGTGAGAAGTAAAGTCAAATACAATGCGGCTTCTTGCAATAGTCTGAAGCATGTCGTTAAGTGAAGTACCTACAAGACGAGGAACCCTTGTGTTCTCAAAGGTCGGACCGCGGCTTACTACAAGATTGACTGTAACTGCGTCTGAAATTTTTGTTCCTTCCGGCGGATCCTGTTCAAGGATTGTACCTGCATCAGAAAGATCCGGCTTGTAAGTCGGTTCTGCAAGAACAATAAGAGGATTTGCTGAACCCGCAAAAAGAGTCTGAAGGTTCATCTTAAGTTCATCAAAATTCTGTCCGACATAATTTTCTACGTGATCAACGATTACACCGCGGCTTACTACAAGAGAAACACGGCTGTAACCCTTTACTATGGAACCGGCAGAAGGTGACTGGTCAAGGATTGTTCCCTTATCGCCCGGAACTTCTGAATAGCGCAGTGTAATTTTTGGATATAGTTCCTTTTTCTGCATTTCAAGAAGGGCTTCTGTAAGTTCTTTTCCGGTAACAGCAGGAACCATTACTTCTTCCGGTCCCTTTAAATTCAAAAAGAATACTACAAGTGCAAAAAAGAACATTACAAAAACTGCTGCAATAACAGTAGCTATAAAAGTTTTTCCATGAACCTGAAGCGATTCAAAATATGAAGTCAGGCATACGCGCCTGAATCTGAAATCCTTTACTTTTTCACCTGATTCTTTTGCTTTTTCGATAATACTGTCTATATTATTTTTTATATCCATAGTGCTTTATAGTAGCATTTTGAACCATTATTTACAATAAACAATTCATATTGAATCAGAAATATGAGCTTAGAACGAAAACCTGCTTCCGATAAAATCTTTTGCGCCGTTCATAAATGATTTATAGTCCATTGCATTTTTTCCCTGACGCTGAAGCTTTGTTACCGCATAGAAGCCGGTTCCACACCGCACCAGAATTCCCTTCTGCTTAGAGAAAGCCGATACAACGCCGGCCGCTGCATTAACATCTCCGCCGCATTCAGTTCCTTCCTGATCAGACAGCGGTATTCCGGCCATAATCTTAAGCGGCGCACCGTTTTCTTGTGTCCATGCATTCGGATCCGGGTAGTATGCCCGCACAGCACAGTCTACTTTTTCCGCGCTTTCAGCCCAGTCAATTTTTGCATGTTCCTTTAAAATCATTCCCGTGTAGCTGGCTTCTCCAGACTGAGGCGTGCCATCTGCAATGGCGCCTTTGTCTGCCACAGCTTTAAGGACTTCTGCAAGAAGCGCAGCACCGCGAACAGCCGCATCATTTAAAAGGCTTTCTGCAGTTTCCTTTCCTGTAAGCACAACTTTTTCAGAAGCCATTATGTTTCCTTCGTCCATGGCGCGGCTGACTTTTTGAACAGTAAAAGCAGTTTCTGAATCTCCGTTAAGGATGGCTGCATTTACAGGCGTACATCCCCTGTATTTTGGAAGTGCCGACGGATGCAAGTTTATGCCGCCAAACTTAAACAGTTCCATGAATTTCGGCCCAAAGATATGACCGTATGCAAAACAGACAAGAATATCAGGAGAAACAGCAGCCACAGCTTCCCTTGCAGCCGAATCAAGATGTTCCGGAGTAAAAACCGGAATACCGTATTTTTCTGCGACAGACTGAACTTCTGTAGGAACAGGAGTTTTATGCCTTCCACGTGCACTGGGAGGATTTGAAAGGACTCCTGCAATCCGAAATCCATTTGAAGCGGCGTTTTCTATAAGAATCTCTAGAGTTTTTGCAGAAGCAGCAGGGCTTCCTGCATAAAGAACGCGAATCATAGTTCCTCCTGACGTTTGTCGACCAGTAGCTATTTTTTTTGCAGCAATAATATAAAACTCGAAATTAAGTTTATTTAAAATATTATTTATTCTTTGCTGCCTTTTTTGCAGCAATTTTTGCTTCTTTAGCAGCCTTTGCACGTCGTTTTTTTTCTGCATTTTCTGCACGACGGGCAAACTGTTCTTCTGTCTTTTTGGCAAAATCTTCATCACCGCGGTCTATAAAAAGATGACCGTCAAGATGATCATTTTCATGCTGGATTATGCGCGCCAGAAGTCCGTCTGCTTCAAGAGTAAAAGGACGCCCCTTTTCATTAAAAGCTTGAACCGTAATTTTTGCCGGTCTCTGAATACTTTCATAAACGCCAGGAACGCTCAAACAGCCTTCTTCATAGTCACAGAGTTCTGCACTGGTTGAAATAATCTGCGGATTAATGAAAACGCGCCTTACATCATCATCAGAAATGACTACAAAAAGTCTCTTGCTTATTCCTGCCTGCGGACCGGCAAGGCCTACACCGTCTGCCTCAATCATCGTGTCAAACATTTCTTCAATAAAGGCACGGAGTTCGTCATTTATTTCTTCCGGTTTTACAGGTTCTGCAACCTGACGCAATATTTCTTCACCAAGTTTAGTAATTCGCATAAAATTTCCCTATATAATATTTATTTTTCAAGCCTTATTCGTGCAGCGCGTGCATGAGCAGCAAGTCCTTCTGCATCGCCTAAAGCGCCGGCAGCATTTGCACTGTTTTTCATTCCTTCTGAACCGGCCTTTGCCCTTAAAGTCGTTACAGTCTTAAGGAATACGCGTACGCTGAGTCCACCTGTATAGCGGGCTGAACCGCTTGTAGGCAGAGTATGATTAAGACCAGCTGCATAGTCGCCGAATACTTCTGCAGAATAGTGACCTATGAACAGGGAACCGTAATTCTTTACTGCAAAGGCAATCTTATCGCGAGCTTCACCGTCTTCCATTGCAATTTCAAGGTGTTCCGGAGCCTTGCGGTTTGCAAACTGTGCAGCCTGTTCAAGAGAATCTACTATAATAATGCGGCCATAGTTATCTATGCTTGCGCGGGCAGTAGCCGCTGTAGGAAGAGTTTCCAGCTGCTTTTCAATTTCTGAACTTACCTTTTCTGCAAATTCGCGGCTTACTGTAGCCATAACCGGCTGGGCAACAACATCATGTTCTGCCTGAGCCAGGAGATCTGCGGCAACCCAGGCCGGATTAGCTTTTTCATCTGCAATTATAAAGACTTCTGTAGGACCTGCAATCATATCGATTCCTACCTGTCCGTAAACCTGTTTTTTTGCAGCGGCTACAAACTTGTTTCCTGGACCTACAATTACATCAACAGCAGGAACAGATTCTGTACCGTAAGCCATTGCCGCAATTGCCTGTGAACCACCGCAGGCAAAGCACTTTCTTACACCGCAGATATATGCTGCCGCCATAATTCCTTCGTCAGCATAAGGTTTTCCGCCAATAAACGGTTTTCCAGGAACTCCAAGTCCCTGTTTTTCGGCTTCTGCCCTGTCATCCGGATGAACACGAGGAGGTGTACAGAGCACAATTTCTTCTACTCCGGCAGCGGCAGCAGGTGTTACAGTCATTATAACAGTCGAAACCAGCGGGAATCGTCCGGCAGGAACATATACACCAGCTTTTTCTACAGGAATTGTTTTCTGACCTGTAAACATTCCCGGCACAAGTTCAATTTCAAAATCATCAAAAGAATTTTTCTGACAGAGGGCAAACTTCATTGCCAGCTCATGTGAATAGCAAATTGCATTGTAAGTTTCAGGATGTTCCTTCTGAAGTTTATCTGCAGCAGCCTTAAGTTCTGCCTCCGGAATCTGAAGGGAAGAAGGAGCACTTACATCAAATTTCTGACCGTACTTTTTAAGTGCGGAATCTCCGTTCTCTACTACATCAGCTATTACTTCCTGAACAGTCTGATTTGTTTCTCCGAACACGCGTCCGTTGAACCATGAATCTTCAATTTCATTTGCATTCAAAATCTTTATCATAATATGATGATTCTAGCGTTTTTTCCTTTTATCCACAATGGCAACAGACAGCCTGTTCATGCCCGCCCATAAAAACCTTGACGACAGGCCGAAAAAAAAAGTATTTTATAGATGTAAAAAAATTGACATGAGGTTTATATGGCAGACGTAACAGAAGGGACTCTTGAATTTGATGAATCAGAAGGCAAATTCGTAATTGCAAACGAAGAACATAATACAATTATCAAAAATCTTGAATTTGGTGATAAGTTTGAAGTTTTAGTTGATGGTAACTGGGTAGAAACTGCCCTTGAAATCGGCAACAACGACAAAGGCGAAATGATTTTTAAGCTCCGCGGAACTCCTTATGAAGAATTTATAACAGGGATTGCAGCCAGATAATAAGTTGCTCATCTGAATGCGAGCAGTGGCGCAGCATTCAGATGGCTATTGATCAAATAGAAGAACTTCGTTCAGAAGTTCTTCCTACTTCTCTTTATGTCGACGGTCAAGTTCATTATACACGTCCTGCCAGTTAACACCTTCTTTATACATTAATACCGAAACAAAGTATAACAAATCCGCAGCTTCCCAGATTACTTCATCTTTTCCGTCTGCTTCACAGATTTCTTCTGCTTCTTCTTCTACTTTTTCACGAACGCGCTTACCGTCCAAAGTTGCAGTGTATGAACCCGGGCGTGGATTTGCAAAACGTTCTTCAATAGTTCCGTACAAACGTTCAAGAGTAGATTTTTCATCAGGATCTGCACCAAAGCAAGACCAGCTTCCTGTGTGGCAAACGCCACCATGAGGAATAACTGTTGCAAGAATTGTGTCGCGGTCGCAGTCTACGCGAAGTTTTACAACTTCAAGAAAGTGTCCGCTTGTTTCACCCTTTGTCCAGAGAGTATTTCTGGTTCTGCTAAAGAATGTAAGTTTCTTTGTGTCAAAAGTTTTTTCAAGGGCTTCTTTGTTTGCGTAGCCCATCATCAAAACCTGGCTTGAACGAGCGTCCTGAGCGATTACAGGAACCATTCCGTCAACTTTTTTCCAGTCAAGGCAGCGCATGAAGCTGTTTTTAAGGCTAACCTTGTTTGTATAGAGTGCCATTCCAAGCTGAACGTCGCAGCCCATGCGTTCAAGTTCTTCAATTTCATCTTCTGTAGAAACACCGCCGGCAACTACAACGCGGCATTTTACAGCCTCGCGAAGTTCCTTTGCCATTTCCATGTTTGTACCCTGCATGCAGCCTTCTTTTTCTACGCAGGTGAATAAAAGTTCAGAACAGTATTTTTCTGCCATTTTTGCGCCTTCAATCATTGGCACATCAATAGTTTCAGCCCAGCCTTTTACAGCGATTTTTCCGTTCAATGCATCAACACCAATGATGATTCGCTGCTTTCCGATTGCTGCTACAAGTTCTTCAAGGAATTCTACGTTCAAAACGTTTGAGTTATTTTCTGGATCTTTTTTCCAGGCGCTAGAACCGATGATTACCTTTTCTGCACCCAAAGAAATAAGTTCACGCGCACGCTTAACAGAACGAACGCCACCACCGGTTCGCACATTTCCTTTGCGCAAAAGGCTTTTCAAAAGAGGAGTATTTACTGTATCCCCTTTAGGATTTGTATGTCCCATTGCCGCATCAAGGTCGATTACAGCAACTTCGCCGTATGTATTAAATTCACTTATAAGAGCATCTGCGTCATCGCGCTGCAAAACAAGCTCTTTTCCATTTTTCAACTGAACAACATGACCGTCTTTAAGGTCGATAGAACTAATTACCATGCATCAGATTCTACAGAATTTCTGCCGCTTTTACAATTATCATATACAGGGCAGTTTACTGTTCAGAAAACTATAATTTAATTCTCAAGACACTTTATTTTCCATGAGAGAAACTGTACTGGCAGCCTGGAAGCTTTTTGCATTCATAAAGAAGTACATCTGCCTTCTGATAGAGATGATCAAAAGTTTCGCCTTCCGGTTCAGAGAATACAGCACCCAGACTTACAGAAATCTTTCTGTCCCTGAGAGGTTTTATGGAAATCTGCGTAACAGTATTAAAGAAACGTTCAATACACATTGAACCGATTTTTTCGTCCATAACGCCGAGCGCAAAGATTGCAAATTCATCTCCGCCAAGGCGCATTATTATATCGTTACCGCGGAAAGCCTTTTTCATAGCTTTTGCAATTTCAATAAGGACTTCGTCTCCTACAGAATGTCCAAAATTGTCATTTATAGACTTAAATTTATCAACGTCAAAAAGACAGAACATGCCGCAGTCACCTTTTTTAAGCAGCATTTCTATCCTTCGTTCGCCGCTTCCACGGTTATTAATCTTTGTAAGCGCATCAGTCTGTGAAAGATAGAACAATTCCGTTTCCATCTTTTTATTTGCAGTAATATCCGTAAACGAATTGATTACAATCTCATCATGAGTGGAAAGCTTTACAACCTTAGAATGACCTAAAACCCAGCGGAATTCCGTTTCGTTCTTTTTGATAGAAAACTCATATGTATATTCTGGGTCTCCGTTTCGGAGTGCGAGGATTTTCTGGATTATTGCATCCCTTTTTGGCGATTCCATCTTGCCAAGAACCGACATAATATTATCCTGCGCATTTATAATTGAATCCCAGCCAAAAAGATTCAACGCAGCAGGGTTCATCATAAGTATTTCATGGCTCAATCTCTTGAAAGAAAAAATACCGGCACTCTGCGCCTGAAGCATTTCTGTATAGATTTCATTCTGGTTTCCAAGCGTATTGCGGAGAATTTCCTGATATTCAAGTTCGCGGCGCTTTTCTTCTTCTATCTGCTGAATGCTGAAAACTACATATTTAAGCTGACCGTCTACGTCGTAGTTTACAGGCATGAAATTGGCACGGCACCAGCCGAACATGTCGCCATGAAATTCATGGCTTATAATCTTTTTATCTCTAAGGCGTTCAGAAAGATTTGTCAGGTCAACAAATTTAAGCATTCCATTTATAAAATCATTGGAAGCAATTTTTGAACATATTTCACGCAGCTGGTGACTTGCATTATCAAAGTTAAAGGAATCATTGCTGCACAAAAATTTATCAAGTTCTTCGTTTCCTTTTGAAACATGGAAATTATTATCTGCAAGGTTTATTACATACAGAGAAAGAGTTGTAGAAGTAATTGCCTGAACAACCTTCTGTTCAAACGAGTCATTTAGCCTTATGTCCTGAAAAATAAATCCAGAAACAGACTGGAGCAGCAGGAACGACTTCTGATTGCGCTTTACATTTCCTACAGTAATAAAGCCTATAAAATCGCCGTCCTGACGCAAAGGAACCGACATGAAATTCTTTAAATCTGCCTGACCGGCAAGGTATTCATCCCTGTCTGAACTAGAAACTTCCTTTGATTCAAGGTCTACGTAAAGTTCGCCTTTTTCTTCAAGGATTTTTATCCAATCATGATTAATTTTATCGTTAATTTCAAACAGATCAGAAGATTCGGTCTGATCAAAATTTACATATCTGTATGTACATCTAAGACATTTTCCGCCTTCAACAAGTTCATAGACAACAACGCGGTCAGCATCATAAAATCCGGCAACAATCGAAAGAACATTAGAAATAGAAACACCCAAATCGTTAGATTTAGACTGCAAGGACTGTATACATTCTACAAGAGTTTCCTGCGTTTCGAGACGGCTTTCCAATTCTTCATAACTTAATTTAGGCATTGTTTCCATGCAATTTATTATAACATACTAATTCATATTTACAAATTTTGAATTGAATAAAAAATGATTTTTCAGGACAAAAAAAAGGCTCTGTCCAAATGAACAGAACCTTAGCAAGCCGTTTAACAGAATCGAACTGTTGACCTCTTGATTACGAAGCAAGTGCTCTACCAACTGAGCTAAAACGGCAGATATTTCAAGAGATTTTTTACAGGTAATTTTACTCCTGTGCAGATCCCTGGGTCTTATAGCGCATTGTTATCTGAAGCTGCTTTTCCGACTGAGTATTGTAAATATCAACCAGACGACGCATTTCCGATATTGTACCTACAACAAGATATGTATCATACAGAGCAATCTTTCTCTTTTCAGAGAATTTGCTTATTTCGTCTTTTGTAACTTCGTAGCTTAAACCGGCCCAGTGAGCAATATCAGAAATTGTTGCATCAATTCTTACGTCCTTGTCAGATTTAGACTGATTTGGATTCATTTCATGCAGCATAAGAAGGACATCCGCAATCCTTGCCTGATTGTCTTTAATTATAAGGACCTTAAATCTTCTGTGCTGGTCATAAATTCTCTTGCAGAAAAGCTTAAGAAGATTAAGTGCAAGCTGAGGATTTCCTGTAACAAGAGTTTCAAAATTAACCTTGCTGAATTCAAGACACTTTACTGAAGTCTTAGCCATACAGGTTGCAGAACGAGGAGAATTGTCAAGGATTGCCATTTCCCCAAAGAATTCACCTGCACGGAGTATATCAAGATTCTTGGAAGAACCGTTTACGCATTTTAAAAGCTGAACTTCACCACGCTGAATCAAATAGAATGTATCACCCGGTTCATATTCAGAAATGATTACCTGACCCGGAGCATATTTTTTTGCAAAGCGTTCAAATGCTGGAAGTTCAAACTGTTTAAGGGCACCCTCACCTTCCTGAACGAATTCATCGTAAACCGAAGGATTTTTATCAATATGAGCCTTTGATTCCTTGAACATGGTTTTAACTTCGTCTATGCAACCCGAATTAGAAAAGCGCTGAACGAATTTGCTGCACACGTCATAGCAGGAAACATAGCGTTCATCAGAATAGAACGAGCGTGCAACAGAAAGCATTCCTGTAATCTGATTTTCCGGAGAACTCTGAAGTATGCTTTCTATTTTTTTATGAATCTGCCTGAGCTGATTTGAAAAAACTCTAAGCATTTTCATTATAATCTGTTTGTTCGTACTAAAATTTGCCTCAAATTCGCTTACTGTAAGGCAAACTACTGTACTGTCATCAGCAGCCCTTGCAGTTTCTTCACGCGGAAAACGGCCCAGCGCTGACTTTACACCAAAAAATTCACCAGGCTTAACAAAATTTACAACTGGAGTTTGAGTTTCCGGATCAACAGAAGAAAGGTTAATTGTCCCTTTCTGCAGGATAAATATACGATCGTCTTTGTCGCCTTCAAAATATGGAATAGAACCTTTTTTATAGGTAATAATTTTTGGCATCAGTTTCTCCGAAAAAAGATAATCTCAAGAATCTTAACTATTGTATCACAAAAATAAATTTTATGCTATGTTAAATACATGATTGATTTGCACACACATACAACAGCTTCTGACGGACAGTATACTCCAAGTGAATTGATTCATAAGGTTTGTGACAAAATTTCCGTTCTGGCAATCACCGATCATGATACCGTTGCCGGCCTTGAAGAAGGAAAAAAGGCCGCAGAAGAATGTGGAATCACACTTGTTCCGGGAATTGAACTGAACATTCAGCGTCTGGGCTGCGAATTTCATCTTCTTGGACTAGGACTTACAGAAATTTCCCAGAGCCTTAAGGATGTAATTCAGGGTCTGATTGACAGCAGAGACTACAGGAACCAGCAGGTTGTGCAAAAAATGAATGACAGCGGCATTAAGGTTACGCTTGAAGAAATTCAGGAATCATTTGCAGGTCAGGTTTTGGGCAGGCCGCACTTTGCACAGTGGCTTGAAGAACATAAATACGTAAAGAACAGGCAGCAGGCCTTCAATAAATTTCTTGCGCGCGGCCGTCCGTGGCATGTTGAACGGACAGGTGCAGACCTTGATCAAGCAATCAAGGCAATCTACGAATCTGGCGGGCTTCCGGTTGTTGCCCATCCCATGTCGCTTTATCTGTCCTGGTCAAAAATTGAGCCGGTTATTGAAGATTTTAAGGCACGCGGAATTGCAGGACTGGAATGTTTTCACCCGGGCGCACGCGTCGGCGAATGCTTAAGGCTTCAGGAACTTGCCCGCAAACTGGATCTATTTGTTACTGCCGGAAGTGATTTTCACGGCGAAAAAATCCGCGCAGATAGAAAACCCGGTCACACATGCGGCGGCAAAAAAATCGAAGATACATATTGGTACAACGAACTTCTGCCCGCACTGGAAAACTACCGGGCAAAGCACAATCTGTAACCAGCCGGCGGGTAGTTTTAACAGCGTTTACCGAACGTCAGCTTTTTTCAATTTTTTAAATTATTTTCACCGTAAAGTGCAGAATTCTGCATGAAACCCCGGATAAATTTCCAGAGGTATTTTATGCAGATTTATTCTTTTTCTCCATTCGGCTATGAAGGCGCTCTTGTTACTGTAGAAGTAGACATAAGGCGCGGAATTCCTGCAATTGATCTTGTAGGACTAGCAGACAATGCCGTAAAGGAAGCCCGCGAACGAATGCAGGCTGCAATAAGGAATTCGGGATTTGATTTTCCGCCTGAGCGCGTCCTTATAAGCCTTTCTCCGGCAGACTTAAAAAAAGAAGGTGCCGGTTTTGACCTTCCTATTGCGCTGGCCGTACTCCATGCCCAGCAGAACAGCAGTAACCCGGAAAGTGATTCCGCCGCCAGTAACGCCCAGATTCTGATTATGGGAGAACTTGAACTTTCCGGAAAAATCAGGGCTGTACGCGGAGTTCATGCGGCGGCTTCTACTGCTGCAGCAGGCGGAATACGCATGTGCATTGTCCCAGCTGCCAACGCAGATGAAGCAAGGGAAGCAGCCGGAATGGCGGTATTTGGAGCAGACACTCTGGAAGACGCTTTTGCCGCACTGAATAACCATGATGTATTCAGCAAGAAGACAGCAGCTTCAGAAAACGACAGGGAATATTACCCGGACTGTGAATTTACAGAAAACGTTCCGTTCTGCAGGATTACTGATGAGCTTGAATATGCGCATGTAAAGGGGCAGAAAAAACTTGTCCGCGCGCTTCAGGTCGCGGCAGCCGGGGGGCACAACCTGCTTGCCGTAGGAGCGCCGGGATGCGGAAAAACAATGGCTCTCCAGAAATTTCCGGCACTAGTTCCCGCCCTTACAAAAGAAGAAAGCCAGAGCGTTTCAAGGATTCATTCGCTTGCTGGCCTTATGAGCCCGGGCAAACCGGCCGTATGCATGCCGCCGTTCAGAATGCCGCACCAAACCGCAACTATAGAAGGCTTATGCGGCGGCGGAACCCAGTGCCGTCCCGGAGAAATTTCCCTTGCCCATAACGGTATTCTTTTTCTGGACGAAGCCCCGGAATTCAAATCTTCCGTGCTGCAGATGCTCAGAGTTCCTATGGAAACTGCAAGAATTTCTCTTTCAAGAGCCGGAAGGTCAACTGTTTTTCCGGCAGATTTTCAGCTGCTTATGGCAGCAAATCCGTGTCCCTGCGGAAACTTCGGTTCAGAAAACAAAATCTGCCTTTGTTCCGCCCGCTCTATCGAAATGTATTGGAAAAAATTTTCTGCGCCTCTTCTGGACAGGGTAGACATACGGATCTATGTTTCAAATGAAAATACCAGTACGCAGGAATCAGAACCGGTTTCTACTTCCGAACTGCGCAAGGCAATTGCCAGGGCAGTTATAATCCAGAGAAAAAGACAGGGAAAAAAGAATTCAAAGCTTACCCCTCCGGAAATAGTACGTTTCTGTAAAATTGATAAAGAATCAAAGGCTATTCTGGACGCGTCCTGTTCAAAATACGGTTTTTCGCCAAGAGCCGCATCAAGCATATTAAAGCTATCAAGGACAATTGCAGACATGGAAGAAAAAAACGATATAGAGCAAAAGGATGTTATGGAAGCCATAGAATTAAGAAAATCATTCTGCAATTTTATGGAACTTTCTGATTAAAAAAAAAGGTTCTGAACTTAATCAGAACCTTTATACCGGAGAAGAGACTTGAACTCTTACGCAGTCGCCCGCAAAAGATTTTGAGTCTTTCGTGTCTACCATTCCACCACTCCGGCGAGATGTCTTAATCTATCAGATAATGCTCTCTTTTTCAAGAGGTTTTTATGCGATATACTGATTTTTACAGTAATTTATGGACGAAATAAAACAGCGCGCAGAACAGATATTAAAAACAGTTTTTGGATATGACTCATTCAGACCTCTCCAGCTGGACATCATAAAAAATGTACTAAGCGGAAAAGATACGCTTGCAATCATGCCGACCGGCGGCGGAAAATCAATGTGCTATCAGATTCCGGCACTCATGTTTCCAGGAATAACTATTGTCGTTTCTCCCCTAATTTCCTTAATGCAGGATCAGGTTTCTTCGCTCACCGAAAACGGTATTCAGGCAGTTTTTCTTAACAGTTCACTTGAATGGGAAGATTACCTTGAAACCGTAAAGCAGCTTAAACAGGGAAAGATTAAGCTTGTCTACGTTTCTCCGGAAGGACTTGCAACAGAAAGGATGAAGGGCATTCTTCACGATTGTTCCGTACCGGTCAGCTGTATTACAATCGACGAAGCTCACTGCGTTTCTGAATGGGGACACGACTTCCGGCCCGACTATATGAGCATTGCCTCTGTAAGGGAACAGTTTCCAAATGCGATATGCCTTGCCCTCACTGCTACTGCCACAGTTCCTGTAAGGCAGGATATAATACGCAACCTGAGGCTTAAAAATCCGTCCCTTTTTACGGCAAGCTTTAACAGGGAAAATATTTTTCTTGAAGTAAAGGCAAAGAAAAATCCGCTTAACCAGGTTATTGAATGTATAGAAAAACACAGGGACGAAAGCGGAATCATCTACTGCTTTTCAAGGAAGCAGGTAGATCAGCTTTATGAATCTTTGGGAACCCTCGGGTATTCAGTCTTAAACTATCATGCAGGACTTTCTGATTCAGAACGAGCTAAAAACCAGGATTTATTCATAAAAGACAAGGTAAAAATCATGGTGGCAACAGTGGCTTTTGGCATGGGAATAAATAAGCCGAACGTGCGCTACGTCATTCATCATGACATGCCTAAGTCGCTGGAAGAATACTATCAGGAAATAGGACGCGCCGGCCGTGACGGCTTAGACAGCCACGCACTGCTTCTGTACAGCCCCGGAGACATCCACAAAATACGCTTTTTCTTTCAGGAGGCAGCGGACCCGGAAAAATCAGAAATGCTGCTTCAGGGCATGATAAACTACGCAAAAGCAAGGGCATGCCGCCGGCGCCAGCTTCTTGCCTATTTTGGAGAGGAATATCCTCCGCAGGAAACTAAATCCGAATGCTGCTGCGATATTTGTTCAAGCGAACCGGTTCCGCAAAACGACCTTACAATTCCGGCCCAGAAATTCATGAGCTGCATGGTAAGGCTCCAGCAAAGATACGGCGCTGCATATATCATCGATGTGCTTACCGGTTCACGACAAAAACGCATACTTGAAAATAACCATAATCAGCTTTCTACATGGGGAATAGGAACCGAACTGAACAGGGAACAGTGGTTTGAACTTTGCGAACTTCTTCTGGAAAACGGCTACATAATCCGCACCGGGGAATATAATATCCTTATGCTTACACAGTTCGGAAAGAATGCCCTTGTAAACAGGGATAAGATTATGCTTCCTCTTGATATAAAGGCTGTAAGAGTCCCGAATATGCCTAAGCCGAACAAACCGCTTTTTGCACTGCATAAAAAAGGCGCATTTGCAAAGAGCCTCAGCGGGAAAGACCTGGAACTGTACAACAGCATAAAGGAATGGCGGCAGAAACAGGCAGAAAGCCAAAACGTACCGCCGTATGTTATTTTTGGAGACAAAACACTGGAAGAACTGGTTGAAAAAAGGCCTAAGAATGAGCGTGAACTTCTGAATGTATTCGGAATCGGTGAAGTAAAAGCCGAAAAAATCGGTTCACAGATTCTGCGCATAATTTCAGAGTTTTAAATATAAAAACGCGTGCAAAAAAGTTAAGGGGCGCCTGAAAGTTCATTTCAGGCACCCCTAATATATATATGAACAGGCTGCGGCTTTGCCATGACCAGCCTGGAACCACAGCGTTTAACCGCCGTGGGAAACAGATTGGCAAAAAATGCCAACCCATAAAAAAAGGATTGTCCTTTCAGACAATCCTAGAGGTGTGGATAGGAGTTGAACCTACCAATGACGGTTTTGCAGACCGATCCCTTACCGCTTGGGTACCACACCATGTGTTGAACACTATATCACTCTCAAAAGAGAATGTCTAGTGCCTTTATGCTCTTTTTATGAAATTTCCGGTCAAACTAATCTTTCAAAGCAGAGAAATTTGCCTTCATCTCTTTAAGAACAGTTTCCTTTTCTTCTTCAGAATTAAACGAAAATGTAACGGACTGCTTATTTACAGTTAAAATGCACAGTGCACAGGAATACTGTTCGCCAGTTTCTGTTTCAGAATTGCAAAACCTGAGCATGTCTGACGCAAACAGATACTTACCGTCTGCAATAAGACCGTTTGCATAAACACCAGCAAAAGAATTAAAAATCACGTCCTTAAAGCTTATGCCTGCGCCAAGCAGAACCGTAACGCATATAACCGCATTTCCGGCCATTCCCAAATCGCGGAAAACAAGAAGAACCAGCACAAGGGCGCATACAGTTAAACTTAAAATCTGAAGCCTTGGATTTTTTCTAGAAAGAGAAAGAAGCTGTTTCCCCATTTTTTTTACAGTAAGCCTGGCAGATAGCGGAATTACCGCAAGAATCAGCGCAAAAATTATGCCGCTTACAATTACCATTCCAATCCTATTCATTTTCTGTTCCTTTTTTCTATCCATTCAGACAGAGCTTTTCTTGCAGACGGAAAGGCAAGCGGAAGCCGCTCTACATCTTCACGGGAATCTACCCTGCATGCAAGAAATCCTGTAACTTCAGACTGCTGTCCATGAAGCTTTTTTATAAGTTCTTCAACAGAACCTTCGGAATCCGGTACATTCGCCGTAAAAAACAGGTCACATGTTTTGTAGGCAATGTCCTTATATTCATAATCATTTGGAAAACTGCAAAGGTACGAGACAGATTCAACCTTCATCCCGGTTTCTTCAAGGCATTCCCTTACCACAGCAGCTTCTGCAGTTTCATTCTGATCAATAAATCCGCCCGGAAGCGCTAAAAATCCTTTCCTCGGATCCTTTGCTCGTATTTCAAAAAGAACATTATTCTGTGCGTCAGAAATTACAACTCCAACTGCACCTGCAACATTATTATAAAGGTCAAAACCGCAGTCGAGGCAAAACCACTTTTTATTCTTAAGATATTCTACATTCTGCTTTCCACATTTCGGGCAGAACTTAAAGCTGTTATCGCTCATTTATACCCCCGTGCTGTAAGTGCATCCGCCAGCGCTTCTGCCCGCTTTAATGTCTGAATGATAAGCGGAACTATAAGCGGCAGGAATGCTCTGATTTTATTCATAAATCCTTTTGCCCGTCCAAGTCCGCCACGAATCAACTGAGTCTTTACAATGCAGACAGCCTCTTCTACAAGCAACGGAACAAACCTGAATATGATTTCCATAAGGACAAAAATATCCCTCACAGGAATTCCTGTAAACTTTAAGGGGCTTAAAAGCTTTGTAATACCAGCTATAAGGTCATCTTCCGAAACTGACGTTACATATGCCCATACTGCACCCAGCGCACATTCAGTACGAAACAGAACCTTAAGGCAGAGCAGAAGTTTTTCACGTGTGATGCAAATCCATTTGAATTCAAAAATCACAGAATCAGAAGCATCAACTGCGCCGAACAGAATCTGAAAAGCAGCAAAAAACAGAAGGAACGGAAGGACTTGCGCCATTCTTGCAAAAAGATTTTTCGACCTGATTCCTGAAAAAAGACCGTACATTACAGAAAGCGCAAGAAGCAGAGCCAGTCCCTTAAATGAGCCGACTATTATTATTCCCGTAAAAAAACATATAAACAGCAGAGTCCTTAAAACCGACGGAACCCTTAAAATTAAGCCCGACGCTGTTTTTCCCCCGAAAACAACTTTTCTAAAGCCGTCAAGAATATCAAGATTAGGAAGAATATTTATTTCAGAAAGCCTTACCGGTTCAACAAATTCCCTTGATTTTCTGCCGCAATAACCCGGCAGAATGTTACCGTTTTCTATATGAAGCACATGATCCGCAAAAGACGCTTCCTCCATATTATGCGTAGAAAATATGACTGTTTTTCCCTGATCAGCAAGAGAACGCATTAAAGTCATTACTTTATTTCGTGTCTGTCCGTCTAAAGCGGCACAAGGCTCGTCAAACAGAAGAATATCTGAATCAAGTACAATTATTCCCGCAACGGCCAGCCGTTTTTTTTCGCCACCGCTAAGACAGTAAGTCTGCCGGTCAACATATTCATCATACGGCAGGTTTACGGCTTCCATTGCAGAGCGTACCTTCCGGGCAAGCTCCCTTCCCTTTATTCCGCTGTTCCTTAAACCAAACGCAACGTCATCTGCTGCAAAATTTTCAAAAAGAGCGGCGTCGCAGTTCTGCTGGCATAGTACAGGGCGGCACACCCCGCTTACAGTTCCGCTAGCGGGCTTAAGAAGGCCTGAAAGAATTTCCAGAAGAGTAGACTTTCCGCTGCCGGAAGCACCTGTAAGCGCAACAAGAGAACCGGCTTCTACTTCAAAGGAAAGGTTTTTCAGAACATCCTCTGTGCCGTATCCAAAAGAAAGATTTGAAACACTCAGCGAAACTGGAACTTTTTTTTCGGCATTCCGCCTTTTTTCCTTTACAAGCGGTTCGCCGGACAGTTCAGACACCAGTGCCTTTTCAGAAAAAAATGCCCTGGATTTTCCGCCCCAAACAATTTTTCCCTTTCTCATAACAAGAACATCAGAAGCACGCTTTACTCCGTACAGTTCATGCGTAATATGAATTACAGTCGTTCCCTTTGCATTTAAATCATCCAGAAGTTTAAAAATTTCTTCCTTTGCGGCTGGATCAAGCATTGCAACCGCCTCGTCAAGAATAAGGATTTCAGGATTGAGGGCTAAAATTGAACTGAAAGCAAGTTTCTGTTCCTGACCTAAAGAAAGTTCCTGAACCCGGGAATTGCAGCAGTGCAGAAGATTTACGGCACTAAGTCCTTCTATGAGCCTTAATTCAACTTCGCTTTGAGGAAGTCCTTCTGTAACAGGACCGAATGCAACATCCTTTCTTACGGTACCGCAAATTATCTGGTTCTTTGGAGACTGAAATACGATTCCGATTTTTGCACTGCGGATTTTTTCTATACTTCCTGAATCCGGTTCAATGATTCCCGCCAAAATTTTAGCAAGCGTACTTTTTCCGCTGCCATTAAGGCCCACCAGCGCAGTGTAGCTTCCCTTTTCAAGCTCAAAGGAAACGTCATCAACCGCTGTTTCAGGCGCATTTTCATAAGAGAAACTTACATTCTTAACAGAAATAGCTTTCACGCCTTTATAATACAATATACGCAGAGTTTTGAAAATGTTTATAAATTGTGGATAACTCTGCAAATAAGTGGACAAAAAACTTTTAAAATAAAAAAAATAATTTTTTCTGATTATATTTTATAATTCTTTATATTATAAATATTTAAATTTAACATTTTTTATTAATGCGGATTTTTTTCAAAAAGTTTTCCACAGGTTCCCAAAATTTCTGTTAAAAATGTGGATAACTTGTGTAAAAAAGGATTTTTTATGTGAATAACTTGTGTTTTTGCTGTATAAAAACAGTGTAAAAAAAAATGTCAAGCCCCGAAAAATACTACACATTTTATATAGTGTTGACATGCATTATGATTTTTTATCCAGTCGTTTATCCTGTTCCAGCGGACAAAAAAAACCGGCCTGTGCAAGCCGGTTCTCGAAATCGAAGTATTTTGTTAACCCAAAGAAACAACACCCTGGTCGTTGATTGCAAGAATTGACTTGCATTCTGAACAGCGGAAGCGGCCAGATCTTGTTGCCCTTAAATGCTTGTTGCACATAGGGCAGGCAAATACTTTAGGAAAGATATTCTCTGCAACAGGAGCACCCTGCTTAAAGAATGCAATTGCATCTTCTGTTGTATCTTTAATATTAAAGAACTGAGAGAATCCCAAAAGCTGGAAAACTTCATATACCATAGGCTGGATTTCAAGAAGGACAATATCTCCACCCTTTGGCTTAAGCATCTTAAGGAAATATGTAAGGGAACCAATACCGGTTGATGATACATAATTAAGTGCAGAACAGTTAAAGATAAGATTTATATATCCGGCTTCAACAACCTTTGTAATCTTCTTCTGGAAAAAGTTTGAGTTGTACGTATCAATATATCCGTTCAAATAAATTCTAAGACCATTCTGAACAGAATCAATTTTTTCTAGAGAAATTTTCAGACTGTCGTCTCTTTCTTCATCAAAACCCGGAACGATATTATTATTACTAGTCATACTCAAGACTCCCATTATTTAAAAGACCTTCTACAAGTCCTACATATAATTTTACTATAATTTGAATGATAGGTCAAATTATTCTGCAAAAGTTTGAAAAAATAATTTGCAGACTTTTTAAGTTTTTCCTTTCTTTACATTTTTCTGACTATCAATATACTTCTCCTTATGGATCTTAACAAAGTTTATATAGTTCTCGATCATCCTGACGAATGCAGGAACATTGGAGCTGCCTGCCGCGCAATGGCTAACAATGATATAACACACCTGAGAATTGTAGGTAACAGAGAAAACTACGATGTAGAAAAAATTCACGTGCTTGCAATTCATGCCGCATACATTTACGACAATGCAGAATTTTTTGATTCAATTACGGAAGCTACAAAAGACTGCTCAGTTGCAGCCGGCACAACAAGACGCCGCGGGCAAAACAGAAAAGGCAAACTTCTTCTGCCGGAAGAATTTGCCGACACTGTAAGTCCTATAACGGGAGCCGCCGGAAACGATTCTGACGGAACAAACATTGCCGTAGTATTCGGAAATGAACGCACAGGCCTTACAGACGACCAGCTTAAAGAATGCACAATGGGCGTTACAATTCCTTCAAGCAACGATTTCGGTTCATTAAACCTTTCTCATGCAGTTCAAATTATAAGCTATCATCTTTTCAGAAAAAAGAATGACCACCTCACAGGCTATACACCGCTCACTTTGGAACGTCTGGATAAAACAGTAGGCTCAATTGCAGACAGCCTTCAGAAAATAGGATTTTTTAAGGTTACAGGAAGACCGGACATGGAAGCTTTCTGGCGCGGCCTTCTTTCACGTTCTGCAATTTCAGAGGGAGAAGCCCAGTACATTGAAAAAATATTTTCAAAGGCAGCTGGGCTTATTCAGAAAAACTCATAATAATCTCTAAGTGAACAAATCAAGAATAAAAAAAGGACTGCACGCAGCAGAAGACAGGCAGGAAATCTCCGATGCCCAGAATCTTCTGCCGCCGCAGCCCCCCTTAAGTAAAACTTCTAGAAAACAAGGTCTTCAGGACCAATTATCTGATCCCTGTACAGTTCGCAGGTTACCTGCAGACAGCTGTCGAGCTGTCTCACGTTACCCGGCCACTCATAGTTTTCCAGCCGTTCCAACGCTTCTTTTGAAAAGCAACTGAAACTATATCCCCTTTTTTTAAGAATCGATTCGGAAATAAGCCTTATGTCTTCCTTACGAGTTCTTAGGGGAGGAATTCGAATAGCAGCTTTACGTATTCTGTAATACAAAGCTTCATTGAATTTCTTTTCCCTGACCAGTCCTTCCAAATCTGCATTAGTTGCACAGATTATTCGGACATCCACGTGGTTTTCTGCTGTCGAGCCAACCCTGAAAAAATTCCCCGTTTCTACAAAATGCAGAAGCTTTGCCTGCGAAGACAAGGGCATTTCCGCTATTTCATCCAGAAACAGAGTCCCTCCACCAGCTGCAGTGACAAATCCAGCCTTGTTCACGGCGCCCGTATACGCTCCGCATACAGTCCCAAACAGTTCAGACTCCATAACAGATTCCGGAATTGCAGCCATGTTTATGCAAACAAAGGGTTTACCCCTGCGCCGCGATAACTCATGGGCTATTCTGGCCATTAAGGTTTTTCCTGTACCGCTTTCACCAAGCAGAAGGAAATTCAAATCCGTGCCGGAAATTCTTTTCAGCTGGGATTTTACAAGGCTCATTGCCGGCGAATTACCGACAATCCTCAACAGAGCATCATCACATGACACTGATGATAAACAATAACTTTTTGTAATCAATTATTTCCCCTTTTATAATTGATGACAAATTATGGTTGCTGCCATTGTTATCGTCTGAAAAGCCTGTAAAAAACCAATATAATTATATATTTGAGATATGGTAAAAGTAAAAAGATTTTTAAAGGATTTTTAATAATTTCATGCCATATTTCGTGCGCCCTGGCAAAGACCTGTTCATCTACACGTTTTATTCGCTTTGAGAAGATACCGAGGGAATCCTTGTAATAGCAGAAAATACTTGAAGAAAACTTATTGCGCCTTTTATAGGCCCAGAGCGCATTGTCCTTTATTCCTTCGCTTACAATAACCATGGACGGAGACGATTTGTAAATGTTCACGACAATATCATCTTCTTTTGCCTTTGGATAATAACCAACATGGCGGCCTACAATCCTTAAATTCGGAAAAGTTGAACGCAGATTCCTTTCCGCAACATGAAGCGTCTGCCCGCGCGAACCAAGCAGGTACAGCGACTTAAAGTGTGAATCAAGTATAGAAAGAATATTGATTGTCTGAGTAAAAGGGTTGTAACGCACCGGAACTTCTTTTTTAAGAAACCTTGCGCCATCCAGAATGCTTTTTGAAACCGGAATGATCAGGTCGGCACTTTTTATGAATTCCCGAAACTCTCCCTTATGACGAGCCCTTAAAAGATCCCATATAGAAAGAAAGACAATATATTTTGCTCCCGGTTTAGCCAGAAGTTCAAGAATCTTAATTTCCAGATCTTCCTGCCTCAATACGTCAACCGGAACACCAATAAGATCAATCCTTCTAACAGCCATTTTTTACATTTCCCCCAACATTGACTGAACTGCCGCAATTCCATAAACGGCAGCCGTTTCACATCTAAGTATATTACCGGCAAAATGAACCGGAATGAATCCGCCCTGCATTAATGTTTCAACTTCATCCGAGCCTATTCCGCCCTCGCAGCCTACGGCCAGGGCAACTCGCTTTGTACCGGCAGAAAGGATTTCCTTAAGCCGGCGTGATTTTTCATTGCGTTCCCACAGGACGATTGCAGCACTTCCTTCCGTGCAGGCATTCTTCCACAGCTCAACAGCCTGCTCCGTAGTTACAGGCTCAAGAACTTCCGTATCTACAGGCGACCCGCTCTGCTGCCGGGCCTCCCGAATAATCCGTTCAATCCGCTCCTTTTTGCCCGACTGCATTGCCTGCACATTCTGCTTCTGCGAATAGAGCCCGGCAACTGGAACAACATAGCGTATGCCGCACTCCGCAGCCTGCCGCACAATCTGCTCCATTTTTACGGGTTTAGCAATATACTGGAACAGCCAGTATTCAACGCCTTCTGTTTCCTGTTCAGATTCAATCTGACCGGCCTGAACGCCGCGAGTAACAGAGCCATTACTTGTATCGGCACAAATCTGAAGAGTTATTATACGGTTTTCTTCATTAATTTCGCAGACAGTTGTATTCTGCAGGGTACCGTCAGGAAGACGCACGCAGAGCATATCCCCGGTCCTGAGCCGCAGAACCTGCCTTAAATAGCGAAAATCCTTACCTTCAACCTTTATAAGTCCCTTTTTATCTGCCGGACGAGAAGAAATAAACTGCCGCATTACTGGCCATTCCCTGAAGCAGAACCTGTTGTACCGTCCGCACTCTTGTCACCGGCTTTTTCTGCCACTTCAGATTCCTGCTGAAGTTCCTTTAGCGTCTTTGCAGAAGCAACCAGTTCCTTAAAATTCTTTGTATTCTTAAGCACATCCAGCGCAGCGTTAAGCTGAATGTCATAATCAAGGTCATAAACTACGTTCGGATTGTAGCGCTTAACCTGCATACGGATAAGGCGCCTTAAAAGCCTTTCTTCAAGGTTAAAATCCTTTTTAAGTTCAACTGCATATGCCGAAATATCTGCTTCCGACATATCCTTGTGTTCTTCAACATAATCTTGAATTTTGCTTGACTCAACAAGTGCAACATATGCTTTCTGGGCCTCTTCCGAAAGTTCCGGGTAAGAAACTTCAAGATCCGGAGGAATTCCAATCTTATCGATATTTGTATCGCTAGGTGAATAATAGCGGGCAATCGTCATCTTTATTTCTTCATCTTTACCAAGCGGAACAATCTGCTGAACGGACCCCTTTCCGTAAGAGCGTGAACCTACAAGATATGCAACGTGATAATCCTTAAGCGCACCTGAAACAATTTCACTGGCACTTGCCGAACCTTTATTGATTAGGACAACTACAGGAATATCCCTTACAACTGTATTTTCCGGGCTGGCAGAATAAGAAGAATTCTGATATGACAGGCGCCCCTTTGTAGAAACAATTACGCCTTCATCAATAAACTTGTCTGCGACATTAATTGCGCTTGTTATAAGTCCGCCTCCGTTGTCACGAAGATCAAGAATCATGTTCCTGTAATTATGTTCCTTGAAATAATTAAGCGCATCCTGAAGGCGCGGCGCCGTATCCGGAGTAAACTGAATCAGCCTTACATAGCCGGTATCTCCAATCATTGCGTACTTGCAGGTTGGAACTTCAATAAGGGCTCTCTTAAGCTCTACAGAAAAACGCAGTGTCTTTCCGCGAAGAATTGTGATGGTAACCGGAGTACCAACCGTTCCCCTGAGGCACTTGAGTACATCCTGCATTGTCATAGGTTCAGTCGGCTTTCCGTCAATTTCTACAATCATATCGCCGGAAATAATGCCGGCTTCTGCACCAGGAGTATCTTCAATTGCAGAAGATACTTCTACATAGGCAGGCTTTCCCGGCTTTGATTCAAATGCCTTAGAAATCATAAGTCCTACGCCACCAAAATGACCTTCAGTTGTTTCCGCAAGGTCACGCTGAACAGTTTCATCAAGGTAGGAAGTATAAGGATCGTCCATGGAAGCCATAAGCCCCTTCATCGCCCCCTCGTACAAAACCTTAGGATCTATGTCATCAACGTAATTCTGCTGCACAAAGTCAAACACCGAATTCAACTTCTTCAGATAATAAAAATTTGAATTTCTTGCAGGCTCCGTAGAAGACTGCGCAAAGCACTGTGAAGAAATCACAGACAGTATAAAAAATGAAAGAATCGTATTTGTATGCTTAATTATTTTTTTCATAAATTCATTTTATGACGAAGACAGAGTTTTTTCAAACATTTACAGTAGTTTTTCGCTATGTTATAATAAAAATATGCAGATTTTACCAATAGCAAGTGGAAAAGGTGGAGTTGGAAAAAGCCTTCTTTCGGCAAACCTGGCAATAGCTCTCGGTCAGGCAGGAAAAAAAGTCGTTCTTGCAGATCTTGACCTTGGTGCCTCAAACTTACACCTTGCATTAGGACATAACGTAAAGAACAACAGCATAGGAACTTACCTTACAGATAAGTCATCCTTTCAGAGTATTATAGAAGCAACAGAATATGAAAACGTAAGCTTCATTGCCGGAGACAGTCAGATTCCAGGCCTTACAACCTTAAAGGCAGCTCAAAAGACAAAGCTCTTAAGGAATTTTCATTCAATCGACGCAGACTTCCTTATCCTTGACTTAGGTGCCGGAACCCACCAGATTATTCTGGACATGTTCCTTCAATCACCACAGGGAATTCTTGTAACGGCGCCAACCGTAACAGCAACCTTGGACGGATATCTTTTCCTGAAGAATTCCGTTTTTCGCCTTTTGAATACAACCTTCAAGCGAGGAACAGCCGGTCACGCATACCTTGAACAGCTCAAGCAGAATTCAGATGCAATGAAGAGCATTTACATTCCGAAACTTGTAGACAATCTGTTTGCAGTTGACCCTGTAAATACGGCACTTTTCAAAAGCCGCATGAACCAGTTCAAGCCGCGCCTTGTAATGAACATGATTGACGACCCTAAAGACGCCGATCGCGCACAGCGAATCCGCAATTCCTGCAGCCAGTATCTTGGAATGGACCTTGAATATCTTGGCCTAATGTACCGCGATCAACTTCAGGATAAGGCACTTTCTTCAAGGCTTCCGGTAATCATTTACAAGCCTAACTGCCTTCTTTCGCAGGCAATCTACCGCATTGCCGAAAAAGTCCTTGCCGCAGAACCGCGCAAATTCGACGACGAATTTACAAAGGCAATCGATTCGGCCGCAAGCTTCATGCAGGCAGAAGAAGACGCAAACGAAGACTACAACCTTAAACTGTCCGGCTTAAACGACCTTATCGGAAGCGGCCAGCTTTCTACCGGTGAACTTATCGACATGATAAAAACACAGGCATACGAAATCGGCCAGCTCAGAAAAGAAAACAACCTTCTGAAATCCAAAATCGTAAAAGCCGCAAGCCAGGGCTTCAGACTGTAAATCAGACTGTTAAAAAATCATAAAATTAAAAAAGAAAAAAAAAGGAAACAAAAAAGGAAAAAATATGTTTTTATTTGTAAACTTCCCGTCATGGATTCACCCAGAAATCTTCCCAGGAGTTCCCGTACTGGGCTTGCTCCGCTGGTACGGCCTCATGTACATCTTTGCATTCGGAACAGCCTACATGCTCCTTAAACAGACAATGAAAGAAGGCATGCTGAACACAAAAGACTTTACCTGCACCGAAGATGACCTTTTCAGCTTTATTTCAACCGGAATCATATTCCTTTTAATAGGCGCCAGAGTTTTTTCTACAATCGTATACGACACAACCGGCATTTACCGCACAAAACCGTGGCTCATCTTCTGGCCGTTCAACCAGTACGGACAGTTCACCGGTCTTGCCGGAATGAGTTACCACGGCGGCTTCATAGGCGGCTGGCTCGGCATGATTTTCTGGTGCATCTGGAAAAAGAAACGCATCTTCCAGTGGGTCGACGCAATGGTATGCGCAATTCCGCTCGGCTATACATTCGGCCGCATCGGAAACTTCATGAACGGTGAACTTTTCGGGCGCATTACAACTGCTCCATGGGGAATGGTCTTTCCGCATGCAGAACGCTTCAGTTCAAACCTTCCATGGGTAAAAGAATTTGCAGAATCAATCGGAATGACACTTAATTCACCAATGGCAAATCTTCCGCGCCATCCTAGCCAGCTTTACGAAGCCTTTTTAGAAGGAATCGTGCTTTTTGTCGTAATCTGGTCAGTGCGCAAATTCAAAAAATGGGACGGAATGCTCAGTTCAATCTACATGGGCGGTTACGGACTTGTACGCTTCATCATCGAATATTTCCGCGAACCTGATGCCGACCTTGGCTACCGCATTGCAGCAGACAGTTCAGCCCCAATCTACCAGAACACAAGCCTTTTAAACTTTTCAACCGGCCAGATTCTCTGCTTTCTTATGATTGCAGGCTCAATAATCCTTGCTGTTTCAACAAAAATCTACTACGGGCGTTCCGGCAAAGCCGTCGCTTCTTCCGCAGCCCGCTAACGCTCGGTCTTTTAAGGGGCAGTGATAAAGGAAAAAAGAGGTTGAGTAAAATCCTCGGTGCTTGAGCCTGTCGACTCGTAAGAGCACGAAGTAAACCACTTTTTTTCACAACATCACCGCCCCTTAAAATCCTGCCTCCGGCACTGCTCCACACGCTAACGCAAAGGACTTCTTTAATTTCCTTATCTAAAACAAATCTGCAACCGAGTGCACAAACAGCCTTAAGAACCCAAATTATACATAAACAAAAAAAGACTGTTCTTTTGAACAGTCCTTTTTTTCGCATTGGTTTTTAACGCTTATTTTTTCTGGGCTCTGGCACAGCCTTCACATGGCCTTCTTCAAGGAATAAGCTAAAACAATGCTGGCGCATTGTTTTTTAACGCTTATTTCTTCTGGGCTCAGGCACAGCCTTCACATGGCCTTCTTCAAGGAATAAGCTAAAACAATGCTAGCGCATTGTTTTTTAACGCTTATTTCTTCTGGGCCATTTCGATAGCACCGGTATCGATACCGTAACCTATGATTGGGTTAGCAGTATTGTTACCATGAAGAATAGTTGCATTACCAACATTCAATGTGCCGTTAGAAATTGTCTGACCTGGAGCCGTATCATCGGTTGACCAGTAATCAGAATCCCTGAAGTTCTTAGCAAATCCATTTTCGTCGCGTCTTAGACCAACGTTGATCTGATCATCGTTAGGAATATTCTGTGTCGGAACTATTGAACATTCCCACTGACCTGTATACATATCCATTGTTGCACCGTCACCAAGAGCTGTAAAATCTGTGCGGTATGCAACCTTAGCTCCAAGCGGTGTTCCAAGGTATGAGCTCAACTGATAACCAATATACGGTACCCAGTTACCGCTGGAATCCTTGGCAACATCGATTGTACATTTAGCACCAACCGCACTGAATGAATCTACAGTAACAATTTTTGGCTCACTTGAACTGTTATAACTATCAAGGTATGCATACTTCAAATCACTTCCGTTGATGTTATCGTAGTAAGCAAAGTGAATATGATTATCTTTATCAACAACAGTCTTAACGTTTATACCACCGTTAGGGTCAATTGTACGCACTGTCCAGCTATTGCTTGTTGTTGGAGCTGTATTATAAGCCATCTTAAGAGCCATATTTACAGAGTCGTACCAGGTAACGATTGCAACTGGATTAGCAGTATCTTTCTTTGCAATAGAAAGTGATACATACTTACCTGCACCACCGTTCTTTGCAGAAGAATAAGCACCTCGTGCTCCGCTTACACCACTAGCAGCAACAACCTGGATTGGAATTCCGCTGTTATTGTTGTAACTGTATGTAATGTATGAATCAGCAACATTCTTAGGACGTCCACTACCGTTATTTTTAGCATACTGAGCAAATCCCGTATACTTAGAACCAACGGCATCTGCCAAACCTTTAGGAGCTGAAAGATCAGATGCAGAACTCTTATTAGAACCACCGTCAATGTTGTAAGTATTTTTCCCTACAGTACCCCATCGGAAACGCACCTGCTTAACAGGCTGGTCATAGTAAGCCATAAATACATAAACAGGGGTTGTACTTGAAGGGGCAGTTGAACTACCGCCAGAATAACTAGTATCCATAGAAATTGACTGTATACGGTCAATATCAGTTGTCCATCCCGAATTGCTTCCTGTAATAGCTATAGAAGAAGAATCCAAGCGGCTGGCATTTGCTGCATTACAATAGTTCATATTCTGGTCGTAAGTATTATACGGAATAGGTGTTTCACGGCTGAAGAACTGCAGATAAGCAGAAGCCTCTGCACTCTGAGTATCAGTACACATTGCAGCACCATAAGAATAACCGTAACTGTCGAATGCAAATGTATTATGACTGAATCCGCCATAGTTCATACCGAACGGAATCTGAGAATATGAACTTCCAGAAAGGGTATCATTATCTGCTCCCCATGAAGATTCACTATTATCAGCATTATATCCCGGCATATTGAAGTACAAAATACTGTTTGCATAACTGAATCCAGGAATACCAGTCTTAGGATTAATCTTCATTGTTACATAGCTTGCACCACCGCTTACTGGTTCTGCCGCATTCTTGAACTGCCATACATCAAGATACAAATCATCTGTAAGAGTATTGTTGTTTACACCGTTAGGCTGTCTGTTGTAAGCATTTGCATAAGAATCGTCAGAAACACTTCCCTGATATGAACCAAGAGCATCATTTTCATTAAGGTTATTCAAAGCAGGAATACTGTTTACTGTTACCGAAACGGAACCTGACTTAGCACCTGTATCAGAACTTGTATTCTTTGTAAGTGTAATAGTATTGCTTACAGTTTCTCCGCCAACAGTTCCAGAAGCCAATGTTGTTGCCGACATTCCAGAAATTGTTATATTTGCCTTATTTGTTCCAAGGTTATATCCGGCAAACTGAATTGTTTCACCTTCGTAAACAGGATAATGACCAAGAGCCGTTCGTGCATAAACGCTAGGCGCCTGCTTATAGAATGAACTCAAATGAGTTACAATCTCCGTTACATAAGGCACAACGTCCATCTTGTAGCAGTCTGTAAGGGCGTCGCTTGCGGTCTGAGTGCTGCCTGCGCTCGATGCATTTGAGTTCCAGTCAGTTGCAGAAATTGTAATCTTCTGATTTATTCCAACCGGATAGCCGCTTACGCTCAACTGTTCAGTATCGATTACAGCTACATAGCTTACTGTATGTCCGTTCTGGCTAAGTTCCTTGTCTGTTGCTGTAAATGAAACTACTCCAGTTGGCAAACTAGCACTTTGAGTCCATGTACCACCTGAATAAGTTGCAACAGTTTTTGAAGAACCGAATACGCTCATAGTAATTGATTTTACAAGAACGTTATCTGTAACAGTTCCTTCAATCTTAATCTTTCCGGAAACTTTTGGAAGTCCACTTGTGTAACTTGAGTCTGTCGGTAAATCTGTTCCTTCAAGTTCAATATGACCTGAAATTGCAGAATCTATATAAACACTGTTGTCACCACTTCCCTTCCAGTAGAACGGATTAATAACAGGAACAGGCGGTACAATTTCATCGCTCATGTTAGCAAATGGAATTACAAGTGTTGCCCACTGTCCGTCAAAAGAAGGTCCGGAACTACTGTCTGTTTCATCCCAGAACGAAAGTTTTACGCTTGTTGCTCCGCTTAATCTGTTCTGAGGGATTATTACTCCACCAAAGTCGTAATAAGTTGTTCCGCCTATATCTGTTCCGCCGTATGCAACCGGATTTGTATTTCCGTCTGTATCTGTGCTGTTTACAGTTCCAAACATTCCTACCGAACCGATTTCGTTTATTACAGCAGAAAGTTCAGAGCGGGTTGTCATTGCAGATAAAGAAACACTGCTGTTCGGTGTAGTTGTTGTATCATTTACTACAAAGTTGTATTTAAGACTTCCGTTTCCGCCTACAAATTCAGGAACAACACAAAGCCCATTTACAACTTTGAATGCACTTGAAGCAAGAGTTACTGCCGACTGTCCAACACCACTTCGAGTGTTATAAGCTGTGTAGTAGTTAAATTCACCGTAGCATGTGCCGGAAGCCGTTCTGTACTTGCTGCTTGTAGAAACTACAGGAGCTTCATCAGCATCAAAGTCGTACTTTCCGCTTGAGTTCAAGTCTGTACCAATAAATACCTTAGTCATGCGCGGGCGGTTATTGGCAACAATTGATTCAATCCTGCCGTAAGAAAGGTTTCCGGCGTTATCCATTGCAACAACCCGGATATAAGTTCTTCCGTCAGGAATATTTGTTGAATCAACGCTCGCAGTCCACTGATATGTTGTTCCAATCTGAGTGATTGTTTCGCACATCAAGTCTCCATCATCATTCATAAGAGTGTAATAGGCATCATCATGCTGATCGTATGCAATATCAAAATATTCTGTAATCTGATGGTCTACAACCTGAGCATAAATAAATTCTGCATCAGTAAATGAAGTAGAAGCAGCAGGAGAGAATGTTACTGTTGTTCCTGTTACATCTGTAATTGTGTGGTAAGAACCGCCAATTTTTACAAGACCACCTGCACGAACATGATCAGAATCAATGCTTGAATGTGTAATGCTGTACGGTGTTGTACGTGTTGCTCCCGTTACATAGAAAGCCGCAAGATTATCACTGTTGATGTAAAGCGCATTTGCAGTCTTTGAACTGGAAATTGCAGTTCCGCTCTGAGTTTTCATCGGATCGTATACTTTATTTCCAATTTCATTCTGAAGATAGAATGCAATGAACTGCAGTCCGGAACCGGCTTCTATTACGTTGTCTCCAAATGTAAAGTAACCGTCAGAGTTTTCAATTACAGAATTTGAAGCTAGATCAGTTCCCACCATTTTAGAAAGACTCTTAAGGCGAAGGGAATCTGTTCCAGTTGTTGATTCCGCACCGGCAGTTGTGTACAGACTTGGTGCAGTAGAGTCAATATTAATCTTAACAGTCTGATTACCTGTACCGGCTCCGTTTACAGATCTAAGTTCAGAATAAATCATACCAGAAGAATCTGTTGTAAGAGGAATAAGGAGTTTATATCCATCTGTTGTACCAGCCCCTGTTTTATCCTGAACTGTATTATTTGATGTACTTACATCCGGCAAGTCAATTACAACTGTGCTTGTTGAACTGAGAGGATTTGCCTCAATTGAAGTAATATCTGTATTACTCTTTACATAACCTGTAAGGTACCAGCTTCCATTGTCTGCAACAGAATTATTGCTGATGTACATTCCGGAAATATATTCACGTTCAACAATAGGAGTTGAACTTACGCCAGGGGTTACCCCAGAACCATACTGAACTACAGCCAGATCTGTAAACCAAGGTGCTGTATTATCAATTGTTATACAGTGAGAATCTGTATATGAACGAGTCAGATTGTCTCCGTCAATTGCTCGAACGCGGGCAACAAGATATTTTTTACCGTTTGTTACAGTCTGTGTACCAATTACAGTTCCCGTTGTACCGGTGTATGAAGCAAGATTTCCAGTTACAATCGGACATTTCCAGCTGTTTGTTCCGCCTGCTAAGATATACCAATCATTTCCGGCAGAAGTTGAAGCAACAAGCATTCCGGCTGAATATTCACTGATATAATCTTCTGGACTTGCAAGAATTGCCGTGTAGTCTGCTTCTGTAATTGCACCGTCACCGTTTACATCAATCTGAACACAAACCTTAGAAACACTGATATTGTCGCTTGCGCCACCATAAATTGTTACAGTACCGCTTGTTACAGTTCCCTGTTCAGGAGCATTTATCCATGCCTTTGGTTTACCGCCGTTAGGGTCAACATATACATAACAGTCTTTATTTACTGCAATATTTCCAACGCTGTCTGTAGCGCGGAAGTAAACCGGAACCTTGTAAATACCAAGACCAGTTTCAATTTCTTCTACAACATATTTATTCGCTGCAACATTTACAGCACTTGCATAATAAAGCAGACTGTCTGGAGATTCTTCTGAACCTGATGTAAAGGCAAGTTCCCAAGCTGCACTTGAAGCAAGAATGCTGGCCCATGAACCTGCCGATTCCGAATATGTCGCTCCTGTCAGAGGAATTGCATATTCAAGTTTTTCAATAGAAGAATAATCGTCAAGAACAGTTCCCTTTACAGTTACAGCCGCATTTACCGCATCTGAAATTGTTGCCGTCGGACTAAGGATTCCTACCTGTGGTGCAGAATAATCCAGGATGATGTTTGTTCCGCCCTGACCTTCCTGTCCGGACTGGTCGTCAAGAGTTGCTTTTACAGTTACAGAACCTTCCATGCTGCTGTACGTTGCTTTTGCAAGGGTTATAGGAGAAAGCAGGTAGATATACGGATCACTTTCGGTTCCAGAACCTGCTATACTTGTACCTGTACGCAATGAAACTGACTGTGAATTTGTTCCAATCTTAAGGGAAGGCAATTCATAAACAGTTCCTGTTGCAGTCTTCATGTTCTGCTCTACAACTTCAAGCTTGATGTAAAGCTTATTTTCTGTTCCACCGAATACTGTTCCGGCAGACTTCCATTTTTTGCTTGAATCTGTTTCTGCAGAATCGTCTGCTGCAAGCGCCTGATTAGAAATATACATTGTAATCTGAGGAGCCTGTGTATCTACCTTGAATGCAAGGGCAGAAGTATTATCTGCTTTTGTAGTTGTACCGTATGTAATATATGGAACTTCAAGAAGCGAATCGCCGCTTGCACTGTGAGTCCAGAATGTTCCGCCGTTTTTATCAATTACATAGAAGAGCCAGCTGTGTGCGTTTTCTGCTGCATCTGCCGACCATGTTCCGCTTGCATTAACAGTTACAGAAGTCCAGCCGTTAGCATTACCTGCTGTTGGAACAGAAGTTCCGTTCCATTCAGAAGACTCAATAATCCACATCTTAAGGCTGTTTAAGCCGCCATCATCATCAGAGATTGTACCGCTTACCTTTCTAAGAGGAATTACATCATCCATTGCTGTAATTGTACTAAGTTCAATTACAGGGCGGTCAGCATTCTGATCAACATTTAGCTTAATTGAATTAGTATTGCTGTTACCGTACTTATCTACAACTAAAAGACGCACGTAAAGGTCCGCAGCAATAGCTGTTGCATTCAATTTAGTTGTATCAAGACCTGTAATTTCCCATGCAGTGTCTGAATTAGTAAAGTTTACAGCTGTGTAATCTGTACCGGAAGTCAAATCCGTCCATGCACTGCCATTTGAAGACCACTGAACCTTTACAGCAGAAGTATCAATTCCGCTGTTATTTCCATTATCCGTAGTTATGTAAACTGTTTTTTCTTCAGAAACTGTTCCGCTAAGCGTAATTGTCTTATTTACGGTTGCTTCTGCAGCGTGGCTTGTGTATTCAACCTTTGGAAGAGTACTGTCATAGTAGAATTTAACAGTTGCCGAGCCAGTGTTTCCAGCATGGTCTTCTACGTTTATTGTAAATTCGTTTATGCCCTGTGCAATGTCCGAAGCCTTAATCCAGAAGCTTACAGGAGAAGATGATTCAATTTTTGTAAGTTCAGAAGCAGTACCATTAAGAGTAATTGAATCAGCACCCGTTCCAGAAACAGCTGAAGAAGTGTAAAGCTTAATTGCAGTATTATTCTTCTTTACAGAAACTTCTTTTAATCCACTGACAGAAAGAGTACCGTTAGTATCATCTGCGGCAAGTTTAATTTCATAAGAAGCAGCTGTATCAGTCTTTACACGCTTAAATTCTGCAGTACCAATGCTTCTAATTCCAGCCGTTACAGAAGGAGCCTTTGTATCAATATTGTAGCTTACAGAAAGTGAAGAATCCTGTGTTCTTCCTGCAGCATCTTTTGCAGTAACTGTAAATGATGTCTGTCCGTCTGCAAGGTCGCTGAACGTAGCGTTATATTCATAGTAAACCAGTTTGTCAGAAGTTGAAGCGCTTGAATCGCGCAGACCGCCTTGTGTTAAAGTTCCTGATGTATTTGTAGAATCTGGATTAGCACGGGTAAATGCAACTTCTTCAATTCCGCTTGAATATGCAGTTCCAGCGCTACCCCAGTCGCCGGCAAGAACCTTTAATGTCTGTGTTGCACTGTTCTTCCAGTCTGCTGTTCCAGCCACAGAAAGAAGCTTTATGTTTGTTACATCTACCGTAAAATTATATACATCAGATGTTGTGTAGTTATTTGCTTCATCATAAGCCATAAACTTAAGGTTTGCGTAGTTTCCGTCACCCGGTACTGTCCATATCCATGAACCGTCTGCAGCAACAGGAACAGTTACGTTTCCGTCTGAAGCTGTATTTTTTACCTTCTTTGTTGTACTGTCATATTCCGCATAAGTGCGCTTGTATGTAACTTTAAGTTCCTTAAAGTTTCCGTCTGTTGCATTTCCTGTAAAGGTTGGCTTTGCAAGTTCGTAATCATTTACAGTTGCAGGACTTGTTATTTCAAGTTCCGGAGACTTTACGTCTACCTTGAATGTATAAGGACTGCTGTCTTTATAACTAAGTTCGTTTCCAGCCTTATCTTTTGCAGTAATCCATACTTTATTTGTTCCGTCGCTGAACGTATGAGTTACAGCATAGTAATAGAAAATTGACGGGTATGTTGTTCCGCTATAAATATAAGCCTTAGCTTCTGCGCGGGACATTACAGCCTCGGATTCAGTTTCGTTTCCACTGGCATCTGTATTCTTTATTTTTAGCGATACGCTTTCTATTCCGCTGACATTTGTATCATGGGCATTATTAATCCATTCATCAGAAAGTGGAATTTTGAACGTAAATGTGTTGTTCTTATGGAATGTTGCCCCGGACTCATAAGTTTCTACAGATGAATTTTCATCTGTCCAGCCCGGATAAACAGTCGGTGCATCCTTATCGATTACATAGATGTATTCTACAAAACTGCTTCTTCCATACTTATCTGTTGCAATAAAATAGATGGAACCAGTTTCTGTTCCTGTTGTTGTATCAAATGTCCAGCCTTTCTGACTTACACAGTCTGTTAAAGAAGCAACATTTTCAACATCTTGATTTCCCTCTGAATCAGAAGATTTAATAATCTTTACAACACCTGTACTGTCGCTTATTTTTCCATCTACAGTTATATCCTGATTTTCCGACTTGTAATCACCGGAACCTTCTACGCTGATTTTTGGAATGTCTTTATCTACTACAACAATAAAGTAGCCGTCTGCACTTGGAACATAATTTGTTACGGCTGCAGGTGTCTGCTTTACGCCTTTTACAGAAATTTCACCCTTAACATCCTTTGCAATTACGCGGAATACATATTCTCCTGTAGCAAGCTTATGAACGTCTGCCGTGAATGTAAGGCTTGTCTTTCCCTTTCCTTTTTGAACAGAACCAAGTCTGCCAAATGAAGCAGCTGATTTTTCTTTGTATTCTACCCATGCAGAATCAATTCCGTCATCATCTGTTACAGAAACAAGCATTCCCGAATCGGTAAACATGTTTGTTTCCTTTAAAGAAACCTGAGTTGTTCCGTCTGACTCTGTGTAAGTGTCAATTGTAGTTCCGTCTGCCTTGAAGTAAGAAGTTTTTTCTGTACGAACGGCACCGTTCTGAACTGTAATTACAGGAAGATCCGAAGTCTGGTCTGCAATATAGTCATCGTTTACAATAAGAGTTTCATTACCTGCATTATCGATTGCAGTTACATTGATCTTTATGTTTGTATTGTCTGCAAAATGTGCTGTATCAAACTTTGCAAGGAGTGTTGATTCTGTATTTGTTCCCTGAGTAACCTTTGTTTCAAGAAGATCTGTAAGTTCTGAAACACTGCCGTCATCGCAGGAAACCGTTACATCAAGAGATTTAAGATTTGCTTCCGTAACCTTCAATGTTACAGTTACAATTCCGTTAAGGAGGTCTTTCTGAGTGCTTTCAGAAGCGGCAACATAAGGAGTTACAGAAGAAACAGTAACTACAGGTGCAATCTTATCAAGTACACAGCTCAAGTTTACTGTACCCTGGGTACCGGTTGAATCTTCTCCAATAAGTTCAATTTCATATTTATAGCGAATATCGTTCAATGCAGAAACGTTTCGCGCATCTACAGAAGAATAATCTTCTGCAGCAGTGTAAGAACTGTTCTGCAGGTTGGCAGCATCTACGTTGAATTCTATTGTGCGGCTGGAACTAAGCGTTCCGGAAGTAATTCCGAAATTCTGCGTAAGGGAACCTGTAATAGTTCCTACCAGTTTAGACTGATTTTCAAGGTCTGTAACATTAATTACATAAGACACAGACCTGATATCAGAATCACTTGAAGAAACTTTTCCGCTCAAAGTCAAAAAGTCCAGATTCTTATGATCAACTGCTACATTTGCCTTAGTTTCGTCAGAAAGGTCAAAGCTTGGCGGAATTCCCTGAGAAACGCCTGCAAATCCGTATCTGGCTCCGTCGTTCGGCGTAAATTCAATTGAATCCATGTCTGTACCGGTAGCAGCAAGAAGATAAAATGAACCGGTCTGAATGTCATCCGGAAGTTTTACGGTTTCTGTCCATGAACTTACAGAAACTCCCTTGTAAAATTCTTCACCGTTATAGATTAAATAATAATCTGTACCTTCTGTCTTGTTTTCAAGATAAGTTTCAACATCACCGTAAACAGAATTAAGGATAGCATCTGTAATAGGATATACATTACCGACAGAGACAAACGGTCCGATAAGGTACATTTTGATTGTTTTTGGCTTGAACTGAGTTTCGTTACGTCCGCATTCAGCCTTAAATGTAATTGTATTACCGGCAGCAGCCTTGTTTGCGGCAGCAGAATCAGTAAATGAATAGCCAAGGAAGTTGTAAGTCGGGCTTGCATCCTTATTAAGTCTGAATGCAAGGCGGTTACCGTTCTGTGTCGTGTCGATTTTTGTTGCTTCAAGAACAGAAAGAGCCTTTGAAACATCGCCGGAACCAGAATAAGTTCCGTTTATAATCTTTAAAAGGTCACCAATTTCGTACTGAGGGTTTGCATTTTTACTTAAAAGATCGTTAGTACCGGCATCTGTACCATAGATTGAATCGTTAAGCCACAATGCTGTTGTAACATTTCCTTCGTCGGAATCAGATGTATCATTTCCAGGAGTGCGGTAAATTCCTGCATTGTCAGAAAGAAGTACAGAACAGTAATAGCTCTGGTTTCCGCTTGAGTCAGGTTTTGTGTAAATTCCGGCATAATTATTATGAAGTTCATCTGCTTTTGATTCATCATAGCGGGCAAATGTTACGCTTGTACCGCCGGCTGTATTTACATTTGATTCAGTCCATTCTGCAAGCTGCATAGGATTTCCATCGGCATCCGTGCTGTCCGGGTCATATACAGTAACTTTAAAGGTCTTTACACTATGTGCTTCTGCGATTGAACCGTTCATCTTAAAGATTGAACCATAAGAAGATGGAGTTTCTATATCTTTTGAGCCAGGATTTTTAATTACAAAAACCGGAGGAGTATTATCAATTTCAAAACCACGGGAACTTGTACTTGAAACACGCTTTGAAGTATCCACGGCAACTACGTCAACGGTATATTTTCCATCCGGAAAAGGATATTTTCCGTTTTCATCAGGTGTATTAAGAGTTACATTCCAGTTTCCGCTTCCTACAGAAGCATTTCCGGAATATACAGTTTTGCCAGTGTCGGTATTTTTTACGGTTACCTGAATAAGCATTACGCCCTTATCGTCCGTCCAACTTCCATAAAGACAGAATTTTTCCCTAATTATGCTGGATGCAGGCGGGTAAGTTATGCTTACAATAGGAGCCATAACGTCTACAGTTTCGCCAAGTCCAACATCACATGAAAAAAAGAAAGCTGAAAACGCAGCAAAGACAGCAAGACCTAAGCCTTTAAGAAAACTTTTCATAATAACCTCTCAAACTTTTTAAAAATGCAATAATATATTGTACAATATTATCAAGTTTAGTCAAATTTTATGTATTATAGATAATATCCCGAAATCATTCTCGGAATAAACGATACAAACATTAAGTAGTTACGAAAAATTTTACATTAGGCTAGATTTCAAGGTAATCTTTCTTGATGAAACCAGGATGTAGAGATTCTGCGTTGCGTGCAGCGCACCAGGTTCCCTTTGCAAGGGCTGTTTCAAAGTCGCCTGTATTTACGTATTCATACAAAAAGCCGGCACTGAAGGAATCTCCGCATGCGGTCGTATTTACAGCTGTAACAATTTCTGCAGGGAAATCGTAAAGTTCGCCGTTAAGCGCTGCGACTGTGGAATTTTTGCCGCGGGTTACGATTATGGCGTTGTTTAGTTCCCGGCTTTTTGCCGAAACAGAACGCTTAAGGTGTGCCTCGTCTATAAAGCCGGAAAGCCCGAAGGTGCGGCAGAATTCTTCTTCATTTATCTTAATAACCGCTGGCGTACAAAGTTCCAGCGTCCTTACAAGTTCAGAACCGCAGTAGTCTGCCAGAAAAGTTTTGCCGGATTCAACAACAAGCCGTGCAACTGTTGCCTGCAGTCCCGGAGAAAAGTAGTCAGGACAGCTTCCTGCAAGAATTACACCGTCAAATTCAGGGAGTTTTTTTCCAATAAGCGAAAGAAGCACTTCTTCTGAAATCTTATAGTCTTCACTTAGAACAGGTTCTCCTACAACAAGTTCTGTAGTTGTTCCGTAAGAGCGGTCAAGCAGTGTCCAGCATTCCCTTGTTTTTCCAGGGATTTCTACCGCTAGAACATCCAGTTCATCTTTTTGAGCAAGTTCCAGAAAATCATTTTTGTTTTCTTTTCCTAAAGGACAGATTATGCTTACGCAGCCCGGTTCCAGTTGATTTAAAACTCTTGCTGAATTTACAGCTTTTCCGGATGCATCAAGAATGTAACTTTCCGAGCGGTTTACTCCCTCTAACGAAAGTTTTTTAAAATTCACTGTCCGCTGTATAGTAGAGCTGAGACAGATACACAGAAACTTACTCATATAGTGATTCTATCAACAATAACGACAACGGTGCAATGGATTCTGAAAAAAAAATATTCATCAACCGTTGTCGTCAGTTTTGCAGGAGCAAAACTGAATTGTGGATAACGCTATAACGGCAAACGGTGCAATGGATTCTGAAAAAAAATATTCATCAACCGTTGTCGTCAGTTTTGCAGGAGCAAAACTGAATTGTGGATAACGCTATAACGGCAAACGGTGCAATGGATTCTGAAAAAA
>JAXJSC010000012.1:0-28400 GCA_036310305.1 Treponema sp.
ATTTCCCAAGGCATCCTGTCTGACTACCTGGATCGAAAATCGCGGGAGGTAACAAATATGCTCTGTGCTAAATATGACTATAAGATGGATATCGCGGTAAAACAGGAAGAAGCTTTTGAAAGAGGTCATACAGAAGGCGCACGTCAAAAAGCTATTGAAGATGCACGCAGTTTTTATGCTAATGGAGTTTCACTAGAAATCATTGCAAAATCTCTTAATATGACTACAGAGCAGGTCGAGAAAATCATTAATGAATCTGATAAGTAAATTGCTTAGTAAAAAAGAAACATTTTTGTATGCTAAATACGATTACAAGATTGATATTGCAGAAAAGCATTAAAAAATTACATACGATGCATGCCGCCTGCCAAAGCGACATGCATTTTTTTATGATTTTCCTCCGGGAAATGCATTTTTTTATCACTTAACCTCGTTATATAAGGTATGGAGAAAAGTGATAGAAAATGTATTTCAAACCATTTGAAGAACTTACCTTTTCTGACGATTTCATATTTGGAAAAGTAATGCAGGACCCGGAAATCTGCACCGGAGTTTTAGAACGTCTTTTGCACATTAAAATTGACCACATTGAATACCCCGAACTGCAGAAAGTCATAAGCCCGTATTATACCAGCCGTGGCATACGGCTTGACGTATACGTAAAGGATTCAGACCGCGTATTCGACATTGAAATGCAGTCCACCCCGCAGGACGCATTAGAAAAACGAATGCGCTATTACCAGTCCATGCTGGACATAGACGACTTGATCCGCGGCAGCAACTACGACGAACTTAAAGAAAGCTATGTAATCTTTATCTGTAAAACCTCGCCTTTTAAGAAAGACAGCCCAGACTGGAACCACCCCGTCTATAAATTTGAAACAATGTGCCGCGACTATCCCGACGTCATATTTAATGACAGTGCCTGCAAATTGATTTATAATGCAAGTGCATACAAAACCGAAAAAGATCCTGAACTCCGAGCTCTCCTGAATTTTGTATGCAAGAACAATGCAGACGACAATTTTACCAGAAAGATTACCAGTCTCATTGACAAAATCAAGCAGAACGAAATCAACAAAACGGAGTACATGAGTATGAACATACACGAGTACGACAAGTTCAGAGCCGGCAAGAAAGAAGGGATAGCAGAAGGTACTCTTGCCGGTGCACAGCAGAAAGCAGTGGAAACTGCAAAAAAGCTACTCAAAATGAATATGCTGAGTTTAGAACAAATTGCAGAAGCCATAAATTTACCTATAGAACAAGTAAAAAAACTTGCAGAAGAAATTCATAAAGACTAGTTAATCCATTCAAAAATTCAACTGGGAGATTCCTATGAACGAAATAATTAAAGCAATGAAAGAACGCCGGAGTATCCGCAAGTTTAAGCCGGAACTTCCGTCTAAAGATATTCTTGAACAGATTGCAGAAGCCGGACTCTATGCCGCAAACGGCAAAGGGAAACAGGCTTCAAAAATCATCATTGTTACAGACAAAAAGCTCCGCGACAAAATCAGTGAAATGAACCGCAAAATCGGCGGATGGAACGAAGGCTTTGATCCGTTCTACGGCGCTCCTGCCATGCTCATCGTAATTGCAGAAAAAGACTGGAACAACAGGGTTTACGACGGCTCGCTTGTAATGGGGAACCTTATGCTTGCCGCCCACTCGCTTGGCCTTGGCAGCATCTGGATTCACCGCGCAAAAGAAGAGTTTGAAAGCGACGAAGGCAAAGAAATTTTAAGACAGCTTGGAATTGAAGGCGAATGGGAAGGCATAGGTCACTGCGCCGTAGGCATAATTGACGGCAACATTCCTTCTCCTGCCCCGCGCAAAGACGGACGCATCGTTTGGGCGGAATAGCGCCCAAACCCGTTCCTACTCCCTGAACAAATTCGTTACATGGAACTGAGTTAAATCTTTTATGACTTCTGCTGCAATCAGCATGCCGGCAACGGAAGGAACAAAAGCGTTACTGCCGGGTGTCTGCTTTTTTGAGGAGCCTTGGCGATCAGGCGTTATGCCGGAACCATCTTTAAGTTCAGAATCCATCCCGTCAATCTGCGGAGGAATAGCCGGTTCCGTTGAAAACACAACTTTCAGCCTTTTGATGCGGCGCTTCTTCAATTCGTTGCGCATCACGCGGGCAAGCGGACAGACAGAAGTACGCGTAATATCAGCAACCTTAAGCTGAGACGGATCAACCTTGTTTCCGGCTCCCATACAGCTGATAACCGGCTTTTTAAGAGCCTTTGCACGGGTAATGATTTCCAGCTTTCCAGTAACAGTATCAATGCAATCTACAATGTAATCGTACTGCGTAAAATCAAACTGACCGGCAGTGTCGGGCATGTAAAAAGTCTTCCATTTAGTAACCTTGCAGTCCGGATTAATATCATGAATGCGCTCTTCTGCAACATCAACCTTATCTTTCCCAATTGTAGAACGCAGGGCATAAAGCTGGCGGTTCAAATTTGTAACGCAGATTTTATCATCATCAACAATATCAATTGCACCAATACCAGAACGAACGAGAGCTTCAACAACATAACTTCCTACTCCGCCGATTCCAAACACAATGACTCTGGCGTTATAAAGCTTTTCCATGTTCTCTTTTCCGAATGTAAGTCTGGTTCGTGCAAACTGATATGTGTTCATAAAAATCCTGCCTTAAATTCCCCATTAAACAGATGTGTTATTATAAAGAGATAAGAAGCCTCTTACAAGAAGAATATTTTTATTGACTTATACCCCCTACAGGTATTAAATTGTTTTTATAGATACCTTCCAGGGGTATATAGCGGAGGAATTATGACTAGAGAAATAAGCACCGAAGAAAAAAATGCAGGAGCCACGGAAGAATGTCCGTTTTGTTCCGGAAAACACAAGGACAGAACCGACACAGAATACAAAGACCTTATGAACCGCCTTAAGCGAATTGAAGGCCAGGTGCGTGGCGTAGAAGGAATGATTGAAAAAGGCGCTTACTGCACGGATATCCTCATGCAGGTTTCTGCTATTACAAGCGCCCTGAACAGCTTTAACAAAGTGCTGCTCGGAAACCACGTAAAAACATGCGTTGCAGAAAACATTCGCTCCGGAAACGATGAAGTCATTGAAGAACTTGTATCAACTCTCCAAAAGCTGATGAAATAGGAGGTCATATGGAACAGTTTAATGTAACGGGAATGAGCTGCGCGGCCTGCCAGACCCGCGTTGAAAAGGCTGTAAATGCAGTGCCCGGTGTAAAAAGCTGTGCAGTAAGCCTTTTGACCAACTCTATGGGCGTGGAAGGATCGGCTTCTTCAGATGAAATTATTAAAGCAGTAGAAAACGCAGGATATGGCGCAAGCATAAAGCGATCCGGCAATAAATCAACCGGCACAAAATCTTCCCGGAATAACTACGAAAATGCCTTAAAAGACAGTGAAACTCCAAAAATGAAAAAGCGCCTTGCCGCCTCTGTAATAATTCTGATTCCGCTGATGTATGTTTCAATGGGTCACATGCTGTGGTCATGGCCTATTCCAGCATTTTTAGACGGAAACCACGTTGCCATGGGCCTCTACGAACTTCTGCTTGCAATGCTGGTAATGGTAATAAACCAAAAATTCTTTGTCAGCGGATTCAAGGCTCTTATTCATAGGGCGCCGAACATGGATACTCTTATTGCCCTTGGTGCAGGCTCTGCATTCGGCTACAGCGTGTTCGCGCTTTTTGCAATGACAGCCGCAGTACAAAAAAACGATACAGCTCAGATTCAGTACTATATGAATCAGTTCTATTTTGAATCCGCAGCAACCATCTTAACTTTGATCACCGTAGGAAAAATGCTGGAAGCAAAATCCAAGGGAAAGACGACAAACGCACTAAAAGCGCTGATGAACCTTGCTCCCGAAACAGCAGTCCTTCTGATTGACGGAAAAGAAGTTACCATACCGGTTGAAGACGTAAAGAGCGGCGATCTGTTTGTTGTCCGCCCCGGAGACAAAATTCCCGTAGACGGAACTGTTCAGGAAGGCGCAAGCGCCGTAAACGAATCTGCTATAACCGGCGAAAGCGTGCCTGTAGAAAAACAGGCCGGAGACAAAGTTACTTCCGCCACAATAAACACTTCTGGCTATATGATCTGCCGCGCGACCAGGGTTGGTGAAGACACAACTCTTTCTGAAATAATCCGCATGGTCAGCGACGCCGCTGCAACTAAGGCCCCAATTGCAAAGATTGCAGACATGGTTTCTGGAGTATTTGTCCCTACCGTAATTGCAATTGCAGTCGTAACGCTTGCTGCATGGCTCCTTGCCGGCGAATCATGTGGGTACGCAATTGCGCGCGCAGTTTCTGTTCTGGTAATAAGCTGCCCGTGTGCGCTTGGACTTGCTACCCCGGTTGCAATTATGGTCGGAAATGGAATCGGCGCTAAGTCTGGCATTCTGTTTAAAACATCAGCGTCTCTTGAAGAAGCAGGCCGCACTCAGATTGTTGCTCTAGATAAAACTGGAACAATTACAACCGGTATCATGAAGGTAACGGATTTAGTTACCGCAGACGGAGTAAGCGAATCTGAACTTCTTTCTGCGGCATACTCTATAGAAGAAAAGAGCGAACATCCTGTTTCCAGGGCAATTGTAATGCATGCAAAGGAAAATGCCGCCGCACAAAAAGAAACAACAGATTTTGAAGCCATACCAGGAAACGGACTTAAAGCTCTCATAGACGGTGTTCTTGTCTTTGGCGGCAATGCTGAATACATAAAAAAATCTACGGCAGCAGACATAACTCCTTTAAAAGAGAAAAGTGATGAACTTTCCGCTCAAGGAAAAACGCCGGTCCTTTTTGCAGATGAAAAACGGCTTTTAGGAATTATAGCCGTGGCAGATACATTAAAGAACGATTCAGCGGCTGCCGTACGACAGCTAAAAAAACTTGGTCTTCATGTTGTAATGCTTACAGGAGACAACGAAACTACCGCCCGCGCAATAGGCACAAAAGCCGATGTTGATGAAGTAATTGCTTCCGTAAAACCGGACGAAAAGAAAGCCGTAATCCGCGGCCTTATGCAGCACGGCAAAGTTACAATGGTCGGCGACGGAATAAACGATGCGCCGGCACTTACTTCCGCAGATTTGGGGATTGCCATAGGAGCCGGAACCGATGTTGCCATAGACGCCGCAGACGTCGTCCTCATGAAAAACTCGCTTTCAGATGTTGCGGCCGCAATCAGAATCAGCCGGGCAACTTTGCGCAACATTCACGAAAACCTGTTCTGGGCGTTCTTCTACAACGTAATCGGAATACCTCTTGCTGCAGGCTGTTACACTGCGGCATTCGGCTGGAGCCTGAATCCTATGTTCGGAGCGGCCGCAATGGGACTTTCAAGCTTCTGCGTAGTTACAAACGCCCTGCGGCTTAACCTTATCAAACCGTACGAATCAAAACACGATAAAACCGTAAAAAATCCCGTAAAGGGAAATCTTATAAAAACAGAAAACAAGGAGAATATCACTATGAAAATTTCTGTAAAAGGCATGATGTGCCAGCACTGCGAAATGCATGTAAAAAAGGCTCTGGAAGCCATAGACGGAATTACCTCTGCACAGGCTTCACACGAAAGTGGCACCGTTCAGATTGAAACTTCAAAAGAAGTTGATGAAGAACTGATTAAAAAAGCTGTTACCGATGCAGGCTACGAATACTGCGGAATGTAAGCCCACTTGGGGATGCCTAATAAGTTTTGTCCATGCGGTCATTCTTATAAGGCATCCCTTATTTTTTTGACATATCTAAAAATAAAAGCTACCATTACTACATGAGAAAGATTTTAAATTCTAATCCATTCAGATTAATTATTAGCGCAATTTTTTTAGTTTTTATTGCAGCTTCCTGCAGCATGTCTTCAGATGAAGATGACAGAATTTATGACATAGCAAAATATCTCATCTACAAACAGAGCTTAAAGCAAAAACAGAACGCAGCAATAAATGTTCTCGCAAAACTTGGCGACAAGGTAGAAATTGCTTCAACTGGAAAAGATAAAAATAATAAAAGCGTAGTATTTTTTTATTTTACGCAATTGGTTGATCATAATGATCCTTCAAAAGGAACCTTCCAGCAGTATTGTGTACTCCATTACAAGGGAAAAGATAATATTACAGTACTTCAGACAAACGGTTATTCAATCAGGGAAAAAGAAAATTACATGATTGACGATATGGCAGATATTTTTGACACAAACTATCTTGAAGTTGAACACCGCTATAATAAAAGGTCAGGACTTGATTTAGAATACGATATAAAATCCCCGGAATATTGGCAGTATAATACAACAGAACAGGCAACTGCCGACCTGCACGAAATTGTAACAGCCTTTAAGGAAACCTCTGATTTCAACGGTAAATGGATAAGCACCGGTACTAGTAAAAACGGAATTCTTACTGCAATGTATGCCTATAAATACCCGAATGAAATAGATGTTTATGTACCATATTGTGCACCTTTTTTAAACGAACTTAAATCTTTGTCAGTTGGTACATACCTTGTAGAAGAAAGCGGTAAAAATGATGTAATCGACGAATCTACTGGAACTACCGTACGTGATCTTATGTGGAAATCCCTAACAGATTATCTGGAAAATCCTGACGCTCAGAAGGCCGTCTTTTATCTTATTAAAGAAAAGAATCCTGGAGTAGAACTGAACGAAAGCACTTTAAGACTTTCCATGATTGACTATTTCATGTCTACAGCATTTTCTAAGTTTTCATATTTCAATGTAGATTTATGGAAAGATGTTATTCCCTTGTATGATAACTATGAAAAAGATGAAGAAGGACAGTCCCTGTATGCTCTGAGCTTTTACATCTTTGCAACAATGGAGTATAGTAATTTTGCAAGCGGCATTCAGTACCTTAGAGAAATAAACGGTCTTTCTGTAGATTCAAGAAGCCTTAACTCTTACATGCATATTGAACCGCCTGCAGAAGTTGTAAACATTGCATACTTTATTCAAGCAAAAAAAGAACTTGGATATTATCTTTTGAATTGGAATTTTCTAAAAGAAAAAGGCCTGATGACAGATGCTGAAATCGACTACTTTAATAACTCTCTCAACATTGTGAAATTGACTGAAGATTATCATATCGAATATGATAACGGTGCATTAATGAACGGATTCTTTGACTTCTTAGCCGGAAACAGTTCAAATGATAAATGCCGCATGGTTTTTGTTTATGGAGAAAATGATCCCTGGACCGGAGGCGCAATTGCAGATAACCTCGCTGATAATACCTACGTAAAGAAAATAATCATTAAAAAAGGAGTCCATTCTTCTAGTCTGAACAATGAATTATATTATTCTAAGGAAGACAGGGAAAAAATCGTTTCCACAATTGAAAATTTCCTGCAGTAGATTTGAACATAGTTGAAGCGAGGGGAATTCTTTTCCCCTCGCTTCAATTTTATTTTTATTCAAGAATATTTCCGATGTGGCGCTTTTCAAAGAACATGTCGCGGTTTAAAAGGACAATTATTGCGGCGACAATGGTAACAAAAATTGTTTCAAAACATTTTGTATCTGCCGTCATTGCTACTTTTTCCTGCATAAAGTTTACAAAAAGATGAAAAAGTATGCTTGCAAGCATACTACGGTTATTTTTTACATAAACCCAGGTAGTGATAAACCCCATAGGAACGACAGAAATAAGAAAATTAAACATATAAATATAACTCATATTCCTGATTTCAAACTGATAGGTTCCTGGAATCCAGAATAAAGGAATATGCCATGCTGCCCAGACAAAACCAAAAATAACCGATTCCTTAAACCAGGAATGATACTGCGCAATTAAATCTTCACCATATCCCCGCCAGCCAATTTCTTCCAGAAATTGAAAATCTTCCGCCTGAAATCCTTTTTTAAAGCCTCACTTTTAGAAGTAAATACAGTGATAATTGCAATTGAGGCCGGGCATAGAACTCCTAAAACCATTCCAATGGTGCATGTTAGACCTTGAATATTTTGATTCATACACTTTTGACAAAACAAGCTATTCGGACGGCAAATACTATTACGAGTACCGTTTTAAAGGTAAAATCTATCCGGTTACAATTGATGTAAACAATGACTCAATTTTCTGCCCCGAATGGGCTGGCTTTATGAATCAGGTAAACAGCGAAGAAGAATCTGCCCCCCACATCGCCTCAAAAAGTTCCTTCAAAAACGCCTTATTTTCCACATCATCCACCAAAAGCATTTCCTTAGCCCCCTCATAAGGAACTTCCAGTGCAGCACTCGGCATTTTTTCCCGGGCAGAATCGATATTTTTCACCAAAAACCTATTATCATAAATCCCGCCAGCGATTTTTCCGCGGTAATAGATGATGAACTCGCCCATCATCGCTTTGTACGAGATTTCTTCCAGTTCAGAAAGTTGTTCCAAAACAAATTCAAGATATTCTTTAGTCGATGCCAAGATCTTCCTCCCCCCTTCTGCGGCCAATCACCATTCTATCTTCGTTCCCTATACGCATACCCAAAATTAATCGGCGGCGATGTTACAGAAATATATTCAAAAACTTCCTGACTCTCATTTTTGAGACCGTGAATATCTCCGTCTGCAAAACGGACAACATCCCCAGAAGAAAAAACTTCTTCCTTACCATCTGCAAGAAGAAGCACGCCGCTTCCCGCCACCGCAATCCAAATCTGCTCAGAAGAATCGTGTTTGTGCCGTGGCTGTTCTGCTCCAGGAGCCACCCTTACCCTAGTGATTGTAACCCGCTCGGAGCTACTGTTTTCCGGATTCAAAAGCTGTGCCGACTCTACGCCGGGATTACTTAAAACTTTTATTTCAGCCTTTTTAATAAATTCCATTAATCTTTTCCCCTTTTTCCAAATTATACAAAAATTAATCAGCCAAAACTATATTTTTATCCCTTTTTCATGCTAAACTCTTCCCAAAAGGAGCCCCAAAATGGCAAGTATCTTAATCAAAGACACAACCCGAGCCCAGCGCGAACAGATTGTCCGCGAAGCCTTAGGCGATGACTACGACGTAGGCTGCGGTTACGAATCCACCGGCATCAATTACGACCTTTACATCGAAGGCAAAAAAGAACTCCGCGACCTCAACATGGAAGCAAACTGCGGCTTTGAAGTAGCCCACCCCGAAGAACAAAAATCCGGCTGCGCCTCAATCGGAATGTAATAACCGACCTGCTTCCCTTAACACACTCACGCACTCTCACAACATGCATAACTCACACAAAGTGCACGCTCATATCTCCCAAAAAACAAAATGCCTTGAAATGCAAAAATATCGCATTCCAAGGCACCGGCATTTTAACAAAATGTCTGAACTTCAATCAGATTTAATAAAAAAAACAGCAGATAAATTAGAATCTTCCGCCAATTACAAGTTCGTCATAGTCCGGATAAACAACTATTGTCTGTCTGGAATCAACATCAGCACTTGAGTAATTGTAAAGTTCCTTCATAGTGATTTTTTTATCACTGTCTAAGTCAGCAAGCAACGGGCCGGCAGATTCTGTTTTATAGTTCCATCCCAATCCGTTTGACCAGCATTCCGAAGCAAAGGCAATACCGCCAATCCATGCCCAAGAAGTCTCAGTCATTTTAGAAGAACAAAGTACATGGAATCTTTCATCAACCAGTTCACCGGCACGAGAATTAGATTCTTCAGCCTTAAAGTGAGCAATAAATTCATTTGCAAAAGAATCTTCGCCAAGACCACGGCCAATCAGGTTTCCTGCGTAACATGTTTCAGCAAAAAATACAACTTTACCGCGAACATATTTATCAAGCAAAGTCCTTACATCAGAACCGCGGAAAGAACCGTCAGTACCAATTCCAATAGAACCAGAAGAACTGCCATGAGCATTAAAGAAAACATAACTGATGTCATCGTCATCAGTGTTTTCAAAGAAAACCTTAAACTTTTCAGAAATTTCCCTCAAAGTAAGATTTGTGTAGTTTTCAACAGCTTCAAATTTGTTGCCGTCAAAAGTCTGTTCATTAAAGGCATTAGTCATAGCATTAAGAGTAACAGTAGTTATCACCCTGTTATCAAGATTGCTAATCAAAAGCGCACGACGAGTTACAATTCCGTCCTCATAAGGATCGTTACCGTCATATTCGTAAACGTTGTTGTCTCCGTTGTCCCATGTAAGATTTTCATATCTTGCATGTACACTTTCACCAAGAGCCCAATCACCTTCATAAACATCATACAGAGCGTTGTCACCAGTTGTTTCAGTTGTCCATGTATAGTCATCAAGATTTACTCCGCGAACAGCCACAGTAGGACTTGTATTACCGGCAAAATAAATTGCCCTTCCGTATGCAACTTTCTTAAGCCATCTAGGATCCTGATTAGATTCACCTACAGCAGTAGAACCAAGATATTTAAGACCTTCAAATTTAGCATTAACAACTTCACCAAGATCATAAGAACCAGTAAGTGCCTTCCATTCAAAAGCTTTTGTTGTCCTTACAGTCAAATGCCAGCCTTTTTCCTCAGAATAAGTACCACGATACGCTTTAGCCCAGTTACCGTTAAAAGTTCCTGCAAAATAAACCGCATAGCCATATCCAGGATTCAAATCGGAATAAATAGTTGCATCGCCGGCTGAACCGTCACCACCTTCAAGATGACCAATCTTTACAGCCGCATCATTTCTGGCAATTGTAGCAATGTCCGAATAATCCGATTCATTGCTGCAGGATACGATTGCAAACGCTACACTTGCAATCATAGCAATTTTAAATAAACCTTTTTTCACTTTTTTCTCCTTTCTCTTTTTTTAACTGTTTATTATTAAATCTGATCTGCACGCCGGCAATTCCTCACCGCCGCAATCACTAAAATAATAGTAAATTTTTCTTAACATTAAAACATTTTTTTTAATTCTTTTTTTTTATGGAGAAAAATAAATAATACTTATGACCTAAAATAAAGGAGGGGGAAGTCTCCCCCGCAGTATATAAATTGCGCAAGTAATTTTCCTATAAGGGGGTTGCGAAGGGGGAAGTCTCCCCCTCGCTCCAATACCGCTCACTACGCGAAAATGCCCAAGTAAACTTGGTCACTTTCTCTCCGTTCGGGTATTTCCGCTACCCCCTCTGCGGGGACACCCCGCAACGCCCCGATTACGAGAATCTTTTCGAATCCCAAAACTCTTCGGTTCTGAGTTTTCAGAACTTCACTTTATACCACCTAATGAATTGAAAAAATACACAGTAGCATTGGGAGTTAAAAAGGAAATCCGAACTGTTCTGAATAACTCTGCAAAAATTCAAAAAAATGTGCTATAATTAACGATGGAGGTAAGTAAAATGTTTGCAACGACTGGAATAATACAGGGAAATACGGTTCTTACAAATGATTATTCTCTTGAACAGTATGACGGTAGAAAAGTAATAATCACAGTTTTAGACGAAGAAAAACCATTTTCGACAGTTTCAGATGATAAACTTTTTGCAGCTTCCGATGCTCTTATAAGCCAAAATATGGAAGCTTATAAGGAACTAGCAAAATGATTTTCTTTGAATATGAACAGGTTATAAAACTCCATACTTTACTTTTGGGGGCAACGAACTTTACCCAGATATTTTAGATAAAGCATCTCAATTATGCTACTCTCTTGTAGAAAATCATCGAAAGTAGAAAAAACGCCAGTTCCGAATTTAAATCATCAGAACTGGCGTTTTATTTCACAGAAACGGCGTTAGCCGTTTCGAATCCGTGTGAGTCGCAACCTTACGCTTGCTTACCGAGTTTTGTCCGCTACGCTACCAAAACTCGCACCTATTTGATAAGTGAATGATATTCCTGCAGAGACTTAACTCCACCTTCTCCACCATTGCCGTTTTTAACTGATTCAATACCTTTTACCGCAGCAAGGGCTCCTGCAAGTGTAGTAATGTAGCTTACCTTGTACTTTAAGCATGCTTTACGAATCGTCTTCCTGTCCTCAGCGTAGTTGCGCTTTGCTTTTGGCGTGTTGATTACCAGGCATACTTCCTTGTTCATAATCAAGTCTACAACGTCCGGGCGGCCGGCACCGATTTTGTTTACAACGTCGCACTTGATTCCGTTTGCATTGTAGAAGTCAGCTGTTCCCTGTGTTCCTACCAGAGTAAAGCCAAGATTTTTCAAAGTCTTACCAATTGTAAGAACTTCTTCTTTCTGGCTTTCTTTGTTGCTCAAAGAAATAAGAACCTTTTTGTTTTCCCAGGCAGCCGGTGCATGTGGCAATTCTGAACCGGCAGCTTCCTGTGATTTATAGAATGCCAGCGGGAAGTTTTCAGCAAGGCCAAGAACTTCACCAGTAGAACGCATTTCTGGTCCGAGGATTGGGTCAACTCCAGGGAAGCGAGCCCATGGAAGAACGGCTTCTTTTGCTCCGTAGTAAGGAATCTTCTTGTCTTTAAGTCCTAGGCTTTCCAAAGACTCTCCCAGCATCATGCGCGTTGCAAGGCGAGCCATCTGTGTGTCACAAACCTTTGATACAAGAGGAACTGTACGGCTTGCGCGTGGGTTAGCCTCGATTACATAAACCTTTCCGTCTTCAATAGCGTACTGCATGTTCATCAAACCGCAAACGTGAAGGTTTTCTGCAATCTTCTTTGTGTATTCTTTGATTGTGTCCAAATTGTCCTGAGGAATTGAAACAGGCGGAATTACACAAGCCGAGTCACCAGAGTGAATACCTGCAAGCTCAACGTGCTCCATAACAGCAGGAATGTAAACGTGTGTTGAGTCAGCCAAAGCGTCAGCTTCACATTCAAGCGCATTCTTCAAGAAGCGGTCAATCAAAAGCGGGCGGTCAGGTGTAACACCAACAGCCTTTTCAACATATTCCTTCAAAGTTGCTTCATCATAAATTACTTCCATTCCGCGTCCACCAAGAACGAATGAAGGACGAATCATGATTGGGTAGCCAATCTTATCAGCGCAAGCCTTAGCCTCAGCAAAGTCAATTGCCATTCCGCTTTCTGGCATTGGGATTTCAAGCTTTTCCATCATGTGGCGGAAGAGGTCGCGGTCTTCTGCGATGTCGATAGAGTCGATGCTTGTTCCCAAAATGTTTACGCCGTTTTCCTGAAGTTCGCGAGCAATGTTCAAAGGAGTCTGTCCACCGAACTGAACGATAACTCCGAATGGCTTTTCCTTTTCGTAAATCTGAAGAACGTCTTCTGTAGTAACTGGTTCAAAGTAAAGTTTATCAGAAGTATCATAGTCAGTAGAAACAGTTTCTGGGTTACAGTTTACGATGATTGTTTCGTAACCGAGTTCTTTCAACTGCATAGCCGCATGACAGCAGCAGTAGTCAAATTCAATACCCTGTCCAATTCTGTTAGGACCACCACCAAGAATCATAATCTTCTTCTTGTTGTCTGTTGCAACAGAAGTATCTTTTTCTGCATTGTAAGTTGAGTAGTAGTAGCAGGCATTTTCAACACCGCTTACAGGAACGCGGAGCCATGCTTCTTTAATACCAAGCTCGTTGCGGCGCTTGCGGATATCTTTTTCAGCAACCTTCAAAATCTTGCTCAAATACTTGTCGCTAAATCCGTCTTTCTTAGCCTGAATAAGAAGCTTGTCTTCTGGAACACGTCCAGGGTTCTTAAGCATTTCCTCTTCCAAATCAACAAGCTCTTTCATCTGCTGGAGGAAGAACTCTTTAACGTATGTAATTTCAGAAAGTTTAGAAAGAGGAACACCCTTACGGATAGCTTCGTAAAGCTGGAAGTATCTTTCGCTTGAAGCAGTCTTGAGCATTTCGCACAATTCATCAGCGCTCTTGCGGTTGAAGTCCTTAGCAAATCCCAAACCGCTGCGACCATTTTCCAAACCACGAATAGCCTTCTGGAAAGTCTCTTTGAAAGTCTTACCGATGGACATAACTTCACCTACAGCCTTCATAGAAGTACCAAGTGAGTCTTCTACACCGCGGAACTTTTCAAATGCCCAGCGGGCAAACTTAAGTACAACATAGTCTCCATCAGGAGCTCCACCCGGAGTATATTTTTCCAAAGTACCATCACGCCAGTATGGGATTTCGTCGAGAGTCATTCCACTTGCAAGCTTTGCAGAAATCAGCGCGATAGGGAAACCAGTAGCCTTAGAAGCAAGAGCAGAAGAACGAGAAGTACGAGGGTTGATTTCAATAATAACAACGCGTCCAGTCTTAGGGTTGTGAGCGAACTGAACGTTAGTACCACCGATAACGCCGATAGATTCAACAATCTTAAATGCGTCTCTCTTAAGTCTTTCCTCAAGTTCCTTATCAATAGTCATGAAAGGAGCAGAACAGAAAGAGTCACCAGTGTGAACACCAACTGCATCAATATTTTCAATAGTACAGATTGCAACCATCTGATTCTTAGAGTCGCGGACAACTTCAACTTCAAGCTCTTCCCAACCAAGAATAGACTCTTCAATCAAACACTGATGAGTCATAGATAAATCAAGACCGTTCGAAACAATAGTGCGCAGCTCTTCAACATTGTAGCAGAAACCGCCGCCCTGACCACCCATAGTATAAGCAGGGCGAACAACCAGAGGGAAGCCGATTTCTTCAGCAATCTTTTCAGCACCTTCTACAGTGTGACAGATTCCTGAGCGCGGAGTGTCGATACCAAGACCCTTCATAGTCTCCTTGAAAATCTCACGGTCCTCACCACGTTCAATAGCATCAAGGTTTACACCAATAACTTTTACACCGTACTTATCAAGAACGCCGGCCTTGTTCAGCTCCATAGCCATGTTCAAACCAGTCTGACCACCAAGGTTAGGAAGCAGCGCATCAGGACGTTCCTTTTCAATAATCTGAGAAAGACGCTCAACATTCAGCGGCTCAATATAAGTAGCGTCAGCCATAACCGGGTCAGTCATAATAGTAGCCGGGTTAGAGTTTACCAATACAATCTTGTATCCCTGTTCGCGCAAAGCCTTACAAGCCTGAGTTCCCGAATAGTCAAACTCACAAGCCTGACCAATAACAATCGGTCCCGAACCAATAATCATCACCTTCTTGATGTCTTCTCGTTTCATAATCTATTTTACTCCTACTAATAACCTTTATAAAACTGCCCCATTATCTGGGCGTTCCCGTTCGCTTCGCTCACGGTCGGGTGTTCCACACTTCACTAACGCTCACCGTCCTCACTCCGTTGCGGTCGGCTGCTTCGCAGGTGTTCCATACCCTAACGCAAAAAAAAGGCGAAATCCTTAAAAAAGAATTCCGCCTGAAAATTCAAAAATAAAAGCAAAAACGCGACTTGCCCACTTCGAGAATCAAATTGTTTTTCACAAGTTCCGTTTTCATACTAAAAATACATAATATCAAAAATCTTAGTTTTATTCTAGTAGGCTGCTTATATATATGATGGACAGGTTTAAAATCAGAATGGTAAAAAGCTGGTTCATGACACAAAGCGGCGCATACACATCTTCTAATAGCAGTCGCTAAAAACATTATAGCATTGTAATGTAAATTTAGGAATAAATTTTCAAATTCAAAATAAGTGTGTTAAAATATCTTCATGCAAATTACAGAATCAGTTATTAATCAGAATACAGTTTTATACACAGTAGAAGGCCGCATAGACGTAAACGGCTCTAAAATGCTTGAAGATGAAATTTCAACACGTACAAAATCCATTGTTTCGTGGAAAATAATTCTGGATTTTTCAAAAGTTGAATACATTTCCAGTGCAGGAATAAGAGTCCTTCTTTCTGCCCACAAAAACATGAAAGGAAAGTACGATTTAGTCATCAAAAGCCCAAGTGAATTCTGCCGCCAGGTATTTGAAGTTACCGGTGCAGATATCTTCCTGAACATTATTCAGTAGAATAAAAACAGGCAGGCCAAACATGAATTCTTTTCTTTCTATAGTTTTTTCAGTTATCGGAATTATCCTTGCAATCGTTCTTATGTGTTTATGGATGTGTAAATACAAAGAAAACCACGAAGGATACATTCTAACCTTTACACGGGACGGCCTTACCGAACAGAGCGAAAAAATCAAGGCAATCCTTGAAAAGATGAATACGACTGATGCAAATTCGTACAAGGCTCTTCTGCTTCTGGAAGAAATTACAATGCGCATGCACGAACACACTGATCAGGCTATTACAGCGCACCTTCATCGCCGCTGGGGAAAGACTTCTATCCTTCTTACCGCATACGGGCCGGAATACAATCCAATTGCAGAACTTTCTGCCGCTGCCGAAAGCGAAGATGAATTCCGCAATAAAATATTTGCCGTAAACAAAAAGAGCCTGACATATAAAAGGACTTCAGGAAAAAATACAGTAAAGGTTTTCGTATGATAAAAAAAAGACTTCCTGTCATTACAAAAAAACTCCTTGTAACAATCATCAGTGCAGGTTTCCTGCTCTGTGCGGCAGTATTTTCCGCAAGCTACTGGTCCTTTTCCACCCGGTTCAAGGCGCAGTACGATTCCAGCATACGCTCCATTGGAGCCGCTGCCCGCCAGACCTTAAACCCTGACGATTTTGAAAAATATCTTTCTACAAAAACTAAAGATGAAAAATTCTATTCTGTCATCAGCATCCTGCAGGATTTTGTAGATAAATTTGACCTTAATCTTCTTTACGTTTCTTCTGTCCTCCCACCGGATTACACGCATATACGCTACATCTATAACGCCGTTAACAAGAACAATAAGTGGGAACCTTTTTACCTTGGCTACGAAGAAGACTATTTTGAACCGAACTACAACGCCTCTACAAAACGCGTTTTTGAAAAAGGCGAAACAATTGTACGCCACACAATGAAAACCAGGAGCGGCTCGCATATTACGGCGCAGCTTCCAGTAAGGGATTCAAGCGGAAAAATCATTGCCGTAATTGGAGTTCAAAAAAGCACTCAGGAATTTGTTGATGCACGGCGCTCGTTTATTGTTTTTTTGATTTTACTTGAACTGTTTTTTGCCGTAATCTTTTCGCTTCTGTTCTCCATCTACTTTAACGGGCATTTTATAAAACCGATTATACTTGTTACCCACGAAGCAGATCACTTTGCTTCTTACGGCGGTAAACCAAGCGACAGCCTGCTTGCCATTAAAAATCATGATGAAATTGGAACGCTTGCGCACACCGTTCACCAGATGGAACACGATGTCTGCCGCAACATGGAAGAACTTACAAAGGTTACCGCAGAAAAAGAACGCATAAGCACAGAACTTTCGCTCGCGGCAAAAATCCAGTTGGAAATGCTTCCAAAGGGCTACCCGCCGTTCCCGGAGCACACAGAATTTGACCTTTACGCAACAATGACCCCGGCAAAAGAAGTTGGCGGCGACCTGTACGACTACCTTATGCTGGACAACGACCACCTTCTTTTAGTTGTCGGCGATGTTTCCGGAAAAGGAGTTTCTGCCGCGCTTTTTATGGCTAAATGCAAGGAACTTCTGGACGTATACGCAAACCTTTCCCTTACGCCAAAAGAAATTTTTGAAAAGACAAACGAGCAGCTGTGCGTTGGAAACGACACAGGCCTTTTTGTAACCTGCTGGCTTGGAATCTTTACGCTAAGTACCGGCGAGCTCTGCTTTGTAAATGCCGGTCACCCGTACCCGGTTCTTTACAAAAAATCAGACGACAGTTTTTCTTTCCTTAAGGAAAAGCCGAATATCATTCTTGCCGCAATGGAAGGTATTCCGTATAAAGAATACAGAACAACTTTGCACAAAGGCGACAGGCTTTTTATCTACACAGACGGAGTTACAGAAGCTACAGATATAAACGAAAAACTCTTTGGCGACGAACGCCTTTTACATACAATGCAGAAAACAAGAAATCTTGATGCACCAAAAATCCTGGAAACAATCCGCGCTGACATTGATGCTTTTACAGGAGAAGCAGAACAGTTTGATGACATAACTATGATGTGTTTTGAATGGAGAGGTTAATATGATGGAGAAGAGCGCAGAAATTACGCTGGAAGCTCTGGATAAAAATCTGGAAGCAGCCCAGGAATTTGTAAGAAACCAGGTCGTTCAGCTGTGCAGCGACGCAACTGTCCACCTGCAGATAGATCTTGCCGTTGAAGAAATTTTTGTAAACATTGCCCATTACGCCTATGCGCCGCAGACCGGTAGCGTAACAATTACATGTACGGTAAATGCAGAACTAGCTAAGCTTACAGTTTCCTTTGCAGATTCTGGTAAGCCTTTTAATCCCCTGGAAAAAGAAGATCCTGACGTTTCCCTTAACTCTGATGAACGCAGCATAGGCGGCCTTGGAATTTTCCTTGTAAAAAAATACATGTCCTCAGTCAACTACGACTATAAGGACGGAAAAAATATCCTTACCCTTACACGGTATTTTTAATCGCCTGCACCAGGACGCACACATATGAGCAAAGCGTTTATAAAAATTCTGGATGCCTCATTTTTATATGATGATGATGTCTTTAGCTCTTACTATAAAAAAATGCCGGAATACCGCCGTAAAAAAATCGACTTTTTCAAATTCAAGAAAGACAAATGCCTAAGTCTTGGCGCCGGCATATTGATGAACGACCTTATTCAGCACGCAGAAAAAAAAACTACCGCACAGGCAGATTCCTCTTCGTTTGAGATAGCCTTTACAGAACAGGGAAAGCCTTTTTTCAAATACCGGCCGGACCTGCACTTCAGCCTGGCTCATTCCGGGAAAAAAGTTATTGCCGCAATCTCTACAAATAGAATCGGCGTAGACGTTGAAGAAATTGCCGAAAACTCAGACATAGACCTTACCGAATGGACAAAAGCCGAAAGCTACGTAAAAGCTGCCGGCCTTTCCCTTTCCGACTATATCGAAGGCAGCATTACCCTTCCCCCGGATTCGCACTTTAAGCAATGGACAGAGGCCGGCTATGTATTCTGCGTATATGAAGAAACAGCGGAATAGCAAATCCCCTTTTTTTCCCCCCCCTTGTCTGTTCATCATCTATTCATCAAAAAAATTCAGCGTTTCAAGTGCCTTCAGGAATTTCTGGATGTAAATAAGCCCGGTAATAGACCAGCTGAATCCAAGCCTGTACAGCGCCTTTATCGTAAAGCTGTTGTCATTCCTGATTGAATGACGGCTCTTTCCTTCGTTATTACGGTAAGAAAGCAGCGAAGAAACCAGTACCGTTTTATCCTCATTGTTTAAAGTTTCAGAAAGTATCTCGTCAAATTCTTTCTGCTTAACTATATCAACCTTCATGCCAAAGTTATTGCACGCTTCAATGATATTTGCAAAATGCACTGTATGGCAGTTCCTGTTGTTGAACACAGTAAATTTATCCGGTGTTCCGCCTAAAAGAACAAGCGATTTTGCTACATAGTCAATCGGCGAAAATTCAACCTCGGAATCAAGAAGTTCAACTGGGAACACGCCAAGTACCTTGTATGCCTTTAAGCGCGACATAAATCCGTTTGTCCTTGCATTAATCTGGAATTCACCGTCCTTCCATCGGCTTGAAAGATTTCCAACGCGTACAATCTTTGCCCTCAAGCTTTTCTGCTCAATTGCATCCAGAATTGCTAGTTCCGCCTTAAGCTTGGAATCAATGTACTGGTTTTCATGAATCTGCCCGAAGTCGCACATCGTTTCGGTCATCTTAAAGTTTTCATCAAATTCCGGGCCGCCCTCGCCTGCAACGCTTGTTGTGGAAACGTGAATCAATTTTGCCCCTTTATCAAGCGCAACCCTGATAAGATTTTCTACTCCATGGAAATTGACTCTTTCGATTGAATCATCGGCAGCAAAATGTTTTACGCAAGCCGCGCAATTTATAATTTCAGTAAAATCATAGCCGCGCAGTTTTTCCGTCAGATTTTCTTCAGTAATGTCGCCTTCAATCAGGTAAACCTGCTTACCAAAAACAGATTCCAGACTTTCTGCAAAGTAGTAGAAGTACATAATGTCCAGTCGCTTTTCAAGAGACACTTTACCACCCCTTCTGATAAGACAGTAAATCTTTCTGTCCTGGTCATTCAAAAGCTCGTGCAAAACATGTATTCCCAAAAAGCCCGTACAGCCGGCAAGAAGCACGTCTCCTAGCGGCGTATACGAAATATCGTCCAGCTGGTCAACTGTATTACCGCGCAGTGCAGGGCGTATTTCTGCCGCCCTTACAGTCGCCGCTGCACTTCCAGCTGAGCCGCCATATGCAGAAACATCTGCATATAATGAAGCAGCTTCGCTCTGGGTTTCGGTTATGAACTTTGCAAGCAGCTGCGGCGTAGGATTCTTGAAGACGTTTTTATAGACAAGGTTATAGCCCTTTCCCAGCGCAAAGCTTACAACCTTTGTTGCGCTCAAACTTGTTCCGCCAATCTTAAAGAAGTTTTCCGTAGCCCCTATCTTTTCCCTCTTCAAAATCTTTGCAAAAGTTTCGCAGAAGAATTTTTCAAGATCGTTTGCAGGTTCAACATATTCTGCCTCTTCAAATTGCACCGAAGTTTCCGGCAGAGCTTTTTTATCAATCTTGCCGTTTGTGTTCAAAGGCATTTCATCCAGCTGCATGAGCGCGTCCGGAATCATGTACGGCGTAAGTTTTGCTGCAAGGTAATTCTTAAGTTCATTCACGTCAATCTTTGCGTCCGCCGTAAAGAAGCCCGCAAGGTAATCTTCCGTACCGTTGTTGCGCACAATCACTTTTACAAGACGTACTTTGTCAAAGCTTGAAATTACGCTTTCAATCTCATCCAATTCAATTCTTAAGCCGCGCAGCTTAACCTGATTGTCCAAACGGCCAAAGCATTCCAAAAATCCTTTTGTAGAAATTCGCACTTTATCGCCGGAATGATATGCCTTCAAGCCCCTGTACTGTATGAACGCCTTTTCTGTTTTGTCCGGCAGGTTTATATAGCCGCGTCCAACGCCTTTTCCGCAGATTAAAAGTTCCCCCTGAATTCCCGGCGGCAGAAGATTAAGTTTCTTATCAACCACAAAACACTTTACGTTCGGCCCCGGACGGCCAATCATAACCCGCCGTCCAATTTCTGCATCATACCCTGTAGGCGCAACGCTTGTTTCTGTAGGCCCGTATCCGTTTATTAGATGAAAGCCAGGGTTCAAAGTCTTTATCTTCTTTACAAGCGTGTCAGGAAGACTTTCCCCACCAATATGACCACCCTTAAGATTTTTCAATGCCGCGTGAAGCTCTTCAAAATCATAAAGACTGGAAAGGAAACTAGGCGTACAGACAATCGATTCTACCTTGTACTTAAGCATAAGCTGGTTCAGCTGCAGCGGATTATGAATCTCGTCCAGCGTTGCCATTACAAGCGTAATGCCATTACACAGCGAAATATACCGCTCTGTAATCGACATATCAAAAGCAATAGAAGTAACAGAAAGCGATGTTTTTACCCCGTTTACCAACGAATAATGAGAAACATTCTTTTCATTGGCAGTAACATAATTGCACATATTCCTGTGCTCAAGCATTACCCCCTTTGGTCTTCCTGTTGAACCGGAAGTGTAAATACAGTACGCAAGGCTGTCCACTGGAATCTCAAGATTGGGATTATTGTCACGCACACCGTCTGTGCCTTCCTGAATCAATTCCTCAACCGTAAGAACCTGACATGGTTTTGCTTCTTCAAAAAGGGCGGCGCGTTCTGCCTTTATCTTTTCTGTAGTAAGCACAAAAGGACTTGCCGTATCGTGCAGACAGAACGAAATTCTGTCATCCGGATATTCCTCTACCATTGGCAGGAAAGCCGCTCCAGACTTAAGGATTCCGTGCTCAGCAATAAAAATTTCTTTTGTGCGGTCAAAGACCATTCCGACAACAGAATCCTTGTGAACGCCCCTTTCTATAAGCGCATGAGCCACGCGGTTTGCAAGCTTATTCAATTCGCCGTAAGTAAGAGATTCGTTATTCACAATAACCGCAGTGCGCTCCGGATTATTTGCAGCCTGCCGCTCAAACAGCTTATTAACGCTTACAACCTCAAAATCAACATCGTTGTCATTAAGCACATCGTAAACTTTTAATGTCTCTTCCGAAACAAGAGAAATTTCAGAAAGCTTTTGTTTTTCCGCAAATCCCTTTACAGCCATATCAAGATTCTTAAGGATCTGGCGCACAAAGACTTCATCATAAAAATCTGCCTTGTATTCAACCTTGTAGGAAACTTTGCCCTCATTAACATACACCTTGATATCCAGAGGAGTCTTTGCTGCATTCAGCTGTAGCGGAACCCTTTCTACAGGCTTTCCGCAAAGTGTATCAAAATTAAAAAGATCACCTTGGAAAATAAACTGTATGTCCGCCTTAATTCCGAATTTCTGACTTATTTCTGCAAACGAATACAAATCATTTGCCATGCTATCAATAAACTGCGACTGCGTAATACGGCAAAGTTCAGCAACATCATCATTCTTTTCTATGTTTACATAAACAGGAAGCGTTTTTACCAGCATATCAACGGTATTCGCCATTCTGGAATCGCTCCTGCCGTTGTAAATTGTAGTAAAAATCGAATCTTCACGGTACAGGTATTTTGCAAGCAAATAACCGAATGCCGAAAGATAAAATGCATTCATCGAAACATTGATTCGTTCACACGCTTTTTTTACAGCCGTTAAATCCGCACCGCTTTCCCTTTCCAGACAACCGTAAGAGCCTTTGATTTCACACTCATCAACAGATTTTGTAATAAGGCAATCCGGATCACAGCCACCAAATACCGAAGAATAATAATCTTCTGCATCCTTTAACTGCTTTGTTTCGCGTGCAGTTTCTTCTTCAAGCGCAATCTCGTAGCCGGTAAAAGTCTCTGTTTCAAGCGTCTTTCCGGAATAAGCCTCGCCTATATCCCGTAAAAGGATTGCAAGTGATTCGCCGTCCGCCGCAATATGATGAACCTCAAAGAAAAGATAAGCCGCATCTTTTGTATTGAAAATTTTTGCACGGTACAAATTATCTTTCAAAAGATTAAACGACTTAAGCAGGTTTTCTTTAGACGGAAGCGTCTCGCATTTTACAAGCTCAACAACCGGGAGCGCTTCGTCATTCCTTCTTGCACGAACATCACCGTCTGCATTTGTAAACAGCTTTACCTTAAGATAAGGGTGAGCATTTACCGCACTTTCCACAGCCGCTTTCAAGCGTTCCAGATCAATTGAAGGATCAAGCTTCAGGCAGGTCGGAATGTTGTAGACCGTAGTTTCCGGATTTGCAGAAGTTTCTACGTAAATGCCCATTTGCGTCATAGTCAGCGGATAATCTTTTAAGCGCACAAAGGAATCTGTCTTCTTTTTAGAAAGCAGAAGCGTTTCAATCAAGGCAACCGTATTATTTCCCTTAAGCTCAGAAGTTTTAAGCGGAACATCAAAGATTTTTCCGAGCATTACGTTCAGTTTTAGCATTGCAATCGATGTAAGTCCGTAACCCGAAAGCTGAGCGTTTACGCTGATTTTATCCACTGGAATTCCAAGAAGTTCCGAAACCGCACCGCATATTTTTTTCTGTACCTCGGTAGAAGCTGGCACGATTTCTTCTTCCTCAAAAACAGGAGCCGGAAGTTTGCGTTTATCAACCTTGCTGTTCACATTTAATGGAATTTTTTCTATCTGCATGATTGAAGCCGGAACCATATAAGGCGGCTTTGTCTCAAGGATAAAATCAGAAAGAGCTTTTTTATCAATCTTTTTATCTGACACAATATATGCGGCAAGCATCTTTCCACCGGACGGGCTGTCCAGCGCAATCACCGTTGCATCCTTAATGCCCTCAAAATCGCGAATAACCTTTTCCACTTCTGTAAGTTCAATTCTAAATCCGCGCACTTTTACCTGACCGTCGTTTCGTCCCGCAATCGCTATACTGCCGTCCAAAAGCCACGAACAGATGTCCCCAGTCTTGTACATCCTGTCATACGGAGCATCCGCTCTGAACGGATTTTTTACAAATGCAGCCGCAGTTTTTTCCGGCAGATTAAGATAACCGCGTCCCACTTGAGGACCGCTTACACACAATTCCCCCCTCGCTCCATAAGGCAAAAGCCTGTTGTATTTATCAAGAATGTATAAAATCAGATTGTCGTTAGGCTTTCCAATCGGAATAAAGTTCTGTCCGCTTTCAATCTTCGCACACGTTACATAGATTGCACATTCTGTCGGACCGTAGGCATTTATAAAATCCAATTCCTTATTAAATTTAAGAGGAACAAGTTTTTCACCGCCGACCATTATATATTTTAGCGTCTCACAATTTGACATTTCAGCAAAAGCTCGTCCCACTTGAGTTGTCATCATAGTGGAAGTTATTTTGTTCTTACAAAAATAATCGTCAATTCCTGCAAGGTCCAGACGGATTTCTTCATCAAGAATATGAAGTTCCCCGCCCGCACATAAAACAGGATAAGTATCAATCATATTTGCATCAAAGCCATAACTTGCATACGCACCATGTTTTGACTTTTCATTAACCCCTGAAACTCTAAGCTGGTAAGAAATTGTAGCTGAAAGATTCCTGTGCTCAAGCACAACTCCCTTAGGAACACCAGTCGTTCCCGAAGTATACAGAATGATGAAAGCGTCTTCGGCCCTTATACGGGCACACTCAAAAGCCCCAGCTCCACGCCCTGCAGCACTACTAGCCCCAGCAGCTCCAGCCGCATCCTCAATCTTCCTGCCGTCCAGTTCAATCTCGTCAGTGTAGATTACGCTTCCATCGTATTCATCAACAAGACCGCGCAAATCCCTGTCACAGATTAAAAGCTTTGCCCCCGCGTCCTTCATCATGTAATTCAGGCGTTCCTTAGGATAAGAAGGATCAAGCGGCTGGTAAGCAGCACCGGTGCGCAGAACGCCTAAAGAGCAGAGCGGCATAAAATGACTTCTATGAATCAGCACCGAAACAAAGCTGTTTTTTTCCACTCCATACGAATTGATTTTCGCCGCCAAATCTCCCGTAATCAAATCAAGTTCCCTATAGGAAATCCGCTTTTCATTGAATACAACCGCAGTCTGTTCCGGCCGCTTTTTAATCTGCTCCCTTATTAAATCCAGAACCGTAAGATTTTCGTCAACTTTTACAGATTTGCCCTTAAAGCTGTCAAAAAGCTTAAGCGCCTCATCATCGATGAATTCAATTTCTTTAAGCGTCGTCTTCTGTATAAATCCATGAATAACTTTCTGGTAAGCACTTACAAAAGAGCGGATAAATGTTTCAGAATACTTTGCCGCATTGTATTCCAATTGCACAAAATACTTTCCGTTCTGCTTAAAGATATAAATACCAAAATCCGAAATACCGTCATCAGCAACAAGACGGGTAATATCACACTTTGAACCTTCAATTTCAAAAGAATCCCATAGGACTCCCTGATAAACAAAAGTTATTTCGCTGCTAAAATTCAGTTCGTTCACAAGCCGCCCAAAATCAACATTGGAATAAATCAGGTTCTGCTTGTACACTTCAGAATTATTTTTAAGCATTTCAACAATGCTTTCGTCTTCATTGAATTTTGAATAGAACGGAAACGTCCTTACAAGCATTCCGAATTTTGACTTATACTCTGCACTTCTGCGTGATGCCGTTACCGTAGAAAAAATCGACTCAGAGGAACAATTGTATTTCGAAAGAAGATATGCAAAGCTGTTTATAAGAACCGCATTTTCTGTAATGCCATTCGCCTTTGCAAAAGCAATAAGTTTTTCTTCTTCTACAGAACTTTCGCAAAAATATTCTTTTATCAATTTTGAACTGTACGAGTTTTCGCAGCTCCTTCTATTCCTGCCGTCACCAGCATTTTCACTGTTAATGTCGCCGCAAAGAATTCCTTCCGCTTCGCTTCCATCCAGAAGCTTTTCGTAATATTCAAAATCCGCCTGCTTAGTACCGTTCTTTTCCAGTTCCTCTTCATCCTCTAAAAGCCGCTCATAAGAAATCAATTCCTCCGGCAGCGCAGAACCTTCGTAAGCGGCCTTTACAGCCTTCGCAAACATAGAAGCCGTAGTTCCGTCCCATACAGCATGATGAACATCGCTAAAAAGATAGACCGCGTTTTCCGCTGGGTAAATATCAAAATAATAAAGCGGCGAATCTTCCAGCTTAAAACTATGAAAATAATTTTCCGCAATTCCTTGAATTTCTTTTTCATCCAGAACCGGGTGCAGCTTTACACGCTCCTCAATGTACCGCTCCCTCTTTTCTTCATTCACTACATTATAAAAAGTTCCGTCTATATTCCTGATTGTATCCGCAAAAATCTCATAACGAACGCAGACCTTTTTTACAGCCTCATAAAGCCGCTGCGCATCAACTTCCTTTCCGAACCTGTAGCACATTGCAATATTATACATCTTCGCTTCGGGATTCTGATAGTTTTCAAAATAAACACCATTCTGACTAGAAGTAAGCCTAGAAACTTTTTCCATAAAACCCATCCTGATCATCTTTTTTTAATTTTATTCCCCGCAAAGTAAACCCCCGCGGTAAGAATTTCCGTCACGATAAACGCAACCCATATTCCTTTGAGTCCCATAGAACCGCTGAATACAAAACAAAGCGGTACTATAAAGACAAAACCTTCACAAATACTCATCACCGTAGAAATCAATTTCTTTCCAATAATAGGAAGCAGGTAAATCATAAAAAACGTAAAGCACATGCCGTATAGACTTACCGCATAAATTCGTATGCTCTGAATACAAAGCAGCACTTCTGCCTCATCCTGCACGCCATGAAGCTTTGCAAATGCCCCCGCAAAAATCTCAAGCAGAATAACAACAATCGTCGTAAACAAAAAAAGAGAAACCGCAGAAAGCCTTATAACGCCCTTAAAATTATCCCAGTCCTTTGCCCCAAAATATTTACCGGCAAGTGGTACCATAGAATTATTTGCACCCGCACTGAACATACTCGCCAACGAAAGACACGAAAGGCACACTGCCATAACAACAAGTCCTGTTTCTCCGTTCAGCTTTTCCGCAAGATTATTCAAAATAACAAGCTTAAAGGTTATCAAACCTGTACCAATGCAGGCCGGCAGCCCCATCGTAAAAATATTTCCTGTCTTGGACAGAGACCCGTTAAGCCGCAGCCTGAATGTGCGCCCTCTGCGTAAGAAATAACTTAAGTTTACCGCGCATTCAACCACAAAACAGATTAACGTCCCAAGAGCAGCACCACGAACACCCAGCCCCATAGGTCCCATAAAAAGCCAATTAAAGAACACATTACAGCAATTAGAAACAATCACCGCCACAGAACCGATTTTAGGAAAACCGTCAGCCCGGGAAATATTCTGAACAACGGCAGAAACCAGCCGGAACGGAACCATAAAAATAAAAATCAGATAGTAAGCCTTTGCCAGTTCCTGAATTGCTCCGTCCTTCAGTAAAAAAGCAAGAACACAATCCGAACATATAGCAAGAAAGCCAAGAAACAAAAATCCAAAAAAAACACTCCATAAAATAGAAGCTCCCAGAACCTGGTTACAGTCATCCGTTTTTTTCTGCCCCTTAAGCACCGAAATAGCAGCCGAGGCCCCCACTCCAATAAGCACAGAAAGCGTATAAACAAACTGAGAGACCGGCATACAGGCATTCGCAGCTCCCATTTCCACCGGATTAACAAAGTTACCTATAAAAATTTTATCAATGATATTCGCACTCTGAGTCGCAACCGCCATCAAAACGCACGGAATAAAATAACCAAAATATTCACTTACTGCAGAACTGTTTTTTGTTTCCATACTAAATATAGTAACATGCAATCAGTATGAATTGTAAAAAAATCAAAAAAAAAGAGACCGCAAAACCATTTTTTCATGGCGCAGCCTCTTCAGTAACCGGCTGCTCCGGGCTACCCTCACGGTCGGTACCTCACTTACGTTCGGCACGCGCTCCGCGCCCCTACGCATCCTTGCGCAGTTATTTCCTAAATAATAATCTATTTGCAAAATTCAGTTTACGGCGGTTAAAACCGCCGTTCGCGTCGCGCCGGTGTCCGCGTGTTAAAACACGCTCCCATCCTTGCGCAGTTATATCTAAATAATAATTTATTTGCAAAATTACATTTTTACAGTGATTTTCTCTTCTATTTCAAGAACCTGTTCTAAAGAAAGTCCTGTAATTTCGCAGATATCATCAATTGGGTAATTTTTTTTCATCATATTTTCGGCAGCTTCCACTGCTTTCTGCTGAGCACCGGCAAGTGTACCTTGTTTAATGCCTTCTTTAATACCCTCTGCTATCCCTTCTTTCTTGCCGGCCCTGAACTTGTCGTACTCGTGTATGTTCATACTCATGTACTCCGTTTTGTTGATTTCGTTCTGCTTGATTTTATCAATGAGACTGGTAATCTTTCTGGTAAAATTGTCGTCTGCATTGTTCTTGCATACAAAATTCAGGAGA
>JAXJSC010000013.1:0-121018 GCA_036310305.1 Treponema sp.
CCTTATATAACGAGGTTAAGTGATAAAAAATGCATTTCCCGGAGAAAAATCATAAAAAAATGCATGTCGCTTTGGCAGGCGGCATGCATCGTATGTTTTGAAAAGATGGTGTTTACGACATATTTTCAGTTTTATGCTTTTACAGAAATCTTTTCTTTTAATTCAAGAACCTGATCAAGTGGTAGATTTACAGCAGTCGCAATTTGTTCAGCAGACAAAATATTCATTTTTATCAGTTGTTCAGCAGCTTCCACTGCTTTCTGCTGAGCACCAATTTCAATGCCTGCATCTAAATCGTATGCCCTCTGTCTTTCCCATGTCATGAACTGCATTTTGTTCTCCGTGCTTTGTTTTGCATCTGCAACGTAATTTTTCAGCTCATCGGTGTAGCTGCTGGATGCCTGATTTGAAATGAGGAACTCAAAAAATGCCTTGACTTCCTTCTCTTCAATCATTTTAGCACACAGAGGCGCAAAAAAGAAGTGTTTGTAAGTTCTGTCGCCGAATTTTGTTTTTCCGTCCTCCAGGCAGATGTTTTCAAATGTGTTTACGGGAAGACCGTTCTTAAAAACATCTTCAAGACAGATAAAGATTATGTGGCTATCCCGAAGTTCCTTGTACTTTTGTCCCGCCTTCAGCGTGTCTACGTCCATCACGCCCTGATAGTAGCGGGCTCTTTCCGGAAGTTCCTTTGTGTTTGCAACCTGCAGTTCAACATCGAACATCCTGCCAGTGTCTTTAACAAAGACATCAAGCCTTATGCCTTTGAATCGTAGTCAAGGGCAATAGTCTCTTCCTGCTTCATTTCCATAGAGTCAATCTTAATTCCAAGCAGCATTTCCAAAAGCTGTTTGCATGCATCCTGATGATTCCTCATAACCTTATAAAAGATAAAGTTATTTGCAAGTGTTGCCTGTTCCCATTTTTCTTCTGGGGTTAGTGAGGGATAATTTGTTGTCATTGTTTCCATACTTTATATATACGAGGGAAGTTGATAAAAAATGCATTTGCCTAAGGAAAATTTGTGATATAATTGTTAAAGTTCTTTTTGGGGGAGAAATAAATTGAAAAAATTAAAAGTATCTAAAATTTTAGCACTTGCCGGCATTGCGGCAGTTTTATTTGGATTTGCGTCATGTGACACAAATGCTGACGACAGTTCAAACCTTGCGGCAGCAGTGCTGCTTAGCCAGAAAAAAACGCAGACAGTATACGGTGGAAGAATAGCAAAAGAAGCAATTGTCATTGGGGAAACTACATTTGATAAGACTGCTGAAGTTTATGCTATAGAAACTGCTGTAACAGTTGCAGGTTCTGATTTTATAGAATCGTCTGCTGATGATTATTATAAAGGCGTATTTATTAATGGCCGAAACGTTACCTTAAGCCCGTTTATTATGGGAAAATACGAAGTGACACAGGAACTTTACAAAGCTGTAATGGACGGACAGAAAGTAACTGTAGGTGGAACAGAATATACTTTGGCTGCAGAACCGTCTTACTGCAGCGAAGGAAGTACAGAATATATAATTGCAGAGGGCGAAACCCAGAAATACCGCCCTGTAGAAGGTGTAAAATGGTATGACGCGGTATATTTCTGCAATGCACTGAGTGAAAAATTGAATCTTACAAAGGCATACGTAATTGAAGTTTCAAGTGTAAGTTCAAAAACAAACGGTCATATTGAAGAAGCAACTGTAACCCCAGTAGCCAATGCAAACGGTTACCGCCTGCCGACAGAAGCAGAATGGGAGTTTGCAGCCCGCGGAGGCGACAGCTCAAAAGCAGACTGGAACTATTTTTTCAGTGGAGCCGCAACAGGTAAAGTTTCAACAGAAGAAGGTGCAGCAGATGCAACTTATTCTAAGTATACAAATACCGGTTTAGACAGTGTAGGCTGGTACAGGTATAACATTGCAAATGGAACAACATCAGCTGCAACCATATCAAGCGGAACTGCCGGCTACGGAACACACGAAGTTGGAAAAAAAGCTGCAAATGCACTTGGCTTATATGACATGAGCGGAAACGTATGGGAATGGTGCTACGACTGGTATGGTAGTATTGAAGCAGACAACGTGACTGATCCTACTGGTGCCTCGTCGGGCTCTGGCCGCGTTGAGCGCGGCGGTGGCTGGTACAACCCCGCCTACAACGCGTCGGTTTCTATCGGCGCCACGACCACCCGGGAAGCTGGAGCGGCTACTTGGGCTTCCGCGTTTGTCGCTCAGCCAAATAATATAACTAATTTAAGGTCATTGAGCCCTTCGACAAGCTCAGGAACCACCTGTCGAAATAACCGCATTATGCAGGTTTCGACAGCTCAATGACCGCTAATCTAATTTAGTAGTTATTACCAAACAAACCTTTCAACGTAGAAATCAACTCATCATTATCGTAGAATTTTGAATAGTCAGTTCCGTCTGTCAAAGAAACATCAACTTCTGCGCCGTTTTCAACAGTTTCAGAAAAATCTGAACTGCACATACGTTCGTTCATAGAAAAATTAAAAGGAATACCATCGGCGGTAACCCCACATCCTACTACACAACTTCCGCCCCCAGACTGTTCTCCAATAATCGGGATACCGCGCTCTCCGGCGCCATATGGAAGTGCGTTTCCACAAGAGAATGAAGTAAACGAAGTAAGAATCGCAATGTTCAGATTATCAACAAAGGCTCGGAACGAATCGTCATCACTATTCACTACACCATCAAGATTTAAATCTGCTTTTATATATTCATAATATTGAGTATTCGTATGAATATCCTCATAAGCGAAATCACCGTAACCTGAAATAAGCGTAAGCAGCCAATTCAGAACAGGCACAGCTCCTCCACCATTACCAGAATCATCAATAAGAACATTTTTCACATTGCTGTAATCCTTACCGTCAACGGTTGATTTATTCTTGATGTAATAGAATGCTTTGTAAAACAATCCGATTGTATCATTTGGTATATCGGTAACGACCGTAGGATTCGGCTCTGCAGAAGGACTTGAACCGTAGTAATTTTTCCAACCACCAGATTCATCCAAATCAAATGAATCAAAACGGATAATAAGAGTTTTACCGCCGTCTATAAGTTCAATAACCTTATCAGATTTCAAGAATCCGAAGTCATCGATAATTCCTTTCTGCTTGCGGCAATAGTTCAGACATCCCGGATTAGTGCTGGAAGTAATTTTTTTATCATAATTCCATTTGGCACTTCTGCCGTTAGCCGAAACATCTGCAACCGTAGCCTTTATATCTGAATCATACATAAGAATATCGTTTGATAAATGAATAGATGCATGTTCATCGCCGTACGTATAAAAAACAAGTCTTGCCAAACCCTTCAGATAATCTTTATATGAAGTTGCCTTTAGTAAATCTTTAGTATCAGGATCATATTTAGAAAGCATTTCATCGAAAGAAAGAGCATCCGCAGCCCTTACCTTTTCCACATTTGCACGACCTTTGCCGCCATCTGCAAAACCGTAGTAGCCAGGCTTTCCGTAAATATAATCATGGGTAAAGCAAAGCATCCTGTATGTAACGTCAATCAGTTCTTTTGGACGGTTATTCAAATCGCTGTACCACGGACTATCCCTGAAAGACGGATATTGAAAAGAACTGCTATACAGATAGATTTTTTCCCCATTATAGAGCAATTGCAAATTTAATATTGTACTTACAAAAAGCTGATTTACAATACAGAACGGTACATAGGCATCATCGATACCTCCATAAATTTTAAAACCGTATTTTGCAAGGTCAAAGGTTATAGATTTCTGACCAGTAAATGACTTTATGGACTTTATAAGAGTACCATTTCCAAAAGAAATACTCGGATTAGGTCTTGTATATCCTCTCCATGCAGGACAATACATAGTATTATTTTTGATGTTTACAACAATCGGAAAGGTTTTATCATCAAGTATGGCTGTTATTGTATATTCACCATCAGAATACGTAACATCTTTTATCTTTATATTGCAGAACTCTTCAAGACAATAGCGGAGACCTATATAAGGGACATATTCATTTTCATCATAAATTCGCAGATAAAATGCACCCTCTACATTATCATCTGAGCTATACACAAAAGGCACTGCACGAGTTTCAAAATTCTTGTTTTGCTCTGTTGCAGTATCTAAAGCAACTGAAGTAACAGGCGAAATAATATTTGTTACATCACCTTCCTGCTGACAGGAAAGCAAAGAAATACCCAAAAATGCCACTGCTGACACAACAGACAAAATTGACCTGCATATTTTTTTCATAATCTTTCTCCTCGCTATAGGATTCTTTCTTAAAAAAAAACTGCCATCAAGACCGGCTAGTCCATTAATGGCAGTCAATAGAAGTTATTATAACATCATATTCATAATTTTTGTAAAAAATCATAAATATTCGTCACTTTATATATACGCTGAAAAATGACACAAAAACATTTCCTGCAAAAAAATTCGTGATATAATTTTAAAATCTTTTTTTGAGGAAGAAATAAAATGAAAAGACTTAATTCAACAAAACCTGCAGCACTTACCTGCATTACGGCAATTCTTATTGCCTTCGTATTCCTTTGCAATTCCTGTTCAAAATCAACTGGCAAAAATGCGCTTTCACTCTGGAATGACACGGCACCGGCAAAAAAAGCCCTTATTGAATACGTCAAAAACGTAACGAACAAAAAATCGCCGGACTTTATTCCTGTAGAAGACCGAATTGCAATTTTTGATCTGGACGGAACTTTAATTCTGGAAACTGATCCAACTTATTTTGACCAGCAGCTTTTTGATCACCGCGTTCTTGATGACCCGCGCTACAAAGACAAAGCAACCTCAGCTCAGAAAGAGGCAGCCCACAATTCACGTGACCTGCACAAATTCCCGGAACTTAGCGCAGCACGCGAAAAGATGGTTGCCGAAGCCTATGCCGGAATGTCGATTGAAGAATTTGATTCTTTTATCCGCGATTTTATGCAGACCGAACAGCCGGGCTTTACCGGAATGAAGCGCGGAGAAACATTCTACAGACCAATGGTGGAAGTTGTAAATTTCCTTACTGCAAACGACTTTACAGTTTACGTAAGCAGCGGCTCAGACAGATTTTTAGTACGCCCTCTTGTTTTTGAAAACCTTCACCTTCCTGCAACCCAGATTATCGGTTCAGACACAACAATCGTCTGCGTAAACCAGGGCGATAAGGATGGCCTTTCCTACACATTCAAAGACGGCGATGAATTGATTCTTGGCGGAAACAGCATCGTTAAAAATCTTCAGATGAACAAAGTTGTTACGATTGTGCGCGAAATCGGTAAAAAGCCGGTACTAGCTTTTGGAAACAGCGGAACCGACGCCAGCATGCTCAACTATTCAATCAGCAATAACAAGTACAAAGCGCTTGCCTTTATGCTTATGTGTGACGACCTGGAGCGCGAATACGGAAACATGGCAAAAGCCGAACAAATGAAAAAAGCCTCTGAAGAAAACAACTGGATTACGGTTTCAATGCGCGACGACTGGAAAACAATTTACGGTGACGGCGTAAAAAGAAAGTAGCGCCCCTGCCGCAACACACAATTAACGCTACAAACGCTGAATGACATTTCCTGGAATGTCATTCAGCATTCTTCTATAAGTTGATTTGCGTACCGCTCAGCACGTTCCCTGTTATCCATGGAAAGCATAAAAAATTCTATCAGCAGTTCCTTGCTGTAGTGTTTACGGACTAATTCTGCATGACACAAAAACCTGAGCGCAACTGTCGAAGAAAGGATATCAAGATCCGTAGTTGCAAGCCTCTTTTCAATCATCTGAAGGGCTAGCGAATAATTATCCGTCAGCATCTGCTGAATGTCGCCAATCGTCTGTTTCTTAAGCCACTCAAGCTGTTCAAGATAGTTTTCTGGACTTTCCTGAAAAATTTCTGCCTTACATACATTTGAAATAATCTGAAGAAATGCCTGCATGCTCTTACTGTTATGCATGTATTCCGCAAGAGATACAGAATCAATAGGTATATCATTTGCAGTATCAGAAATAATTTTTTCATGTACCGCCGCTGTATATTCCGAAACCCTTTCCCTTATGTTCACAAAATGTTCATCCGCAATTTCCAGAAGCCCGGCAAGGCGGAAAAATTCCCTTTTTACGGCAGAAGGAATTCCGTATTTTGTCTTATAGCCTAAATCATGTTCCAGAACCGCCCAGATATGCTGCATCATAGAACACATCTGAACTTCAAAACGTTTATTCTTTAATTCCGGCGGATAATTTTTATCATCTTTAAGGGAACAGATATAATGCACAGAAAGATAACCGAACGTATTTACGTTCAAGTATTTTCGTTTATCAATAGATTCGTTCCAGTCGACCTTAAAATGATTTTCTACCTGAAGCGCAAGCCTGTCTACATCATCAGAAAAAAAGCAGACTACGCGCGTTCCAAGAATATCCGTAATGTCAGACAGCGAAGAATATTTATCGCCCTTGCGTTCAAGCTTTCCGGAAAGGCTTTTTTCTTCCTTTATTCTGTGATTGATTGCATAAATCTGAATGCCGCTTTCATCTGCAATTTTCTGCAAAATAGAAACAACTTCCTTTTCAAGCTGCTCAAAATTTTTTTTCTCGTCTCGGTATTCCTTCAAGATTAAAGATTTTTTAGAGTTCATCATAAAAAATTATATCACACCTTACATAGAAAATGAAAAGTTAAGAAATTTTTTCATTTTTCAATATTTAAAACCACTGCTATAATTATTGTATTACACAATACAGAGGGAAATCATGATAATCTCTAAAACTCTAAACGGCACAGAAGCAGCAATTGCTGTTGAAGGACGCCTTGATACAACATCATCACCAGATTTGGAAAAAGAAATACAGAGTCTTACAGAAGCAAAATCACTTACTCTTGATTTAGCAAAACTTGTATATATTTCATCCGCGGGCCTTCGCGTACTTCTTTCTGCACATAAGAATTTTGCAACAAAGAATGGAATGACAATTATCAATGTCGGTGATGCAATAATCGATATTTTTGAGGTTACCGGCTTTAAGGATATTCTTAACATCAAGTAATCTCCGCGGCGACTAAACAGCCAATCCAAAGTTTTTTACAATTGAACCAATCCCGTAAATCTAATAAACTGTAAAAGTAAAAGTCGGTAAGCATACAGCGATCCCGGCTTTTGCCGCATTGTTACAGAAATTAAAAAATAAGGAACAACCATGAACACTAACGAAATCCCTTACAAAATCTACCTTAGCGAAGACGAAATGCCAAAAACCTGGTACAACGTTCGTGCCGACATGAAAAACAAACCGGCTCCACTCATCAATCCGGAAACACATAAACCTTGCACAGCAGAAGAACTTAGTGCAGTTTTCTGCGAAGAACTGGTAAAGCAGGAATTAAACGAAACAGACCGGGAAATTCCAATCCCTCTGGAAATCCTTAATTTTTACAAGATGTACCGCCCTGCACCTCTTACACGCGCATACTGTCTTGAAAAGAAACTTGGCACACCAGCCAAAATCTACTACAAGTTTGAAGGTCAGAATACATCGGGCTCACACAAACTTAATTCGGCAATTGCTCAGGCTTACTACGCAAAAAAACAGGGACTAAAAGGCGTAACAACAGAAACCGGCGCAGGCCAGTGGGGAACAGCAATGAGCATGGCTTGTGCCTATCTCGACCTTGACTGCCGCGTATATCAGGTCCGCTGCTCGTACGAACAGAAACCACAGCGCCGCGAAGTAATCCGCACATACGGCGGAATCGCAATCCCTTCACCAAGCATGGAAACAGAAGCAGGCCGCCGCATCAACGAAGCATTCCCTGGCTGTACCGGCTCCCTGGGCTGCGCAATCAGCGAAGCCGTAGAATATGCCGTAACACACCCTGGCTACCGCTACGTCCTCGGTTCAGTTCTTAACCAGGTTCTGCTCCACCAGTCAATCATCGGTATGGAAGCTAAAATTGCAATGGACAAATACGGCATAAGCCCAGACATCATCATCGGCTGTGCCGGCGGCGGATCAAACCTTGGCGGCTTGATCAGTCCATTTATGGGCGAAAAACTCCGCGGCGAAAAGAACTACCAGTTCATCGCCGTAGAACCGGCCAGCTGCCCAAGCCTTACACGCGGTGTTTTCGCTTACGACTACTGCGACACAGGAAAAGTTTGCCCTATGCAGAAGATGTACACACTCGGCTCACAGTTCATGCCTAGCGCAAGCCACGCAGGCGGACTCCGCTACCACGGAATGAGCTCAATCGTAAGCCAGCTCTACCACGACGGCTATCTGGAAGCACGCAGCGCAGAACAGACAGAAGTCTTTAAGGCAGCAGAATTCTTCTGCCGCACAGAAGGAACTCTCCCGGCACCAGAATCAAGCCACGCAATCAAAGTTGCAATCGACGAAGCACTCAAATGCAAGGAAACAGGCGAATCAAAGACAATCCTCTTTGGCCTTACAGGAACCGGCTACTTCGACATGAAAGCTTACGAAGCCTTTAACAACGGCACAATGAGCGACTACATCCCTACCGACGAAGAAATCAAAAAAGCCACCGACCTGATTCCCCGCTTCCCAGGCAACGACAACTTCTAAAATAAAACTCAAAAAAAACGCGGTGATTTCGACAAGCTCAATCACCGCGCTTTTTTTGCCTTAATTCTTACATACAGGTATATCCACCATCAACCGGCAGAACAACACCAGTCACATAGCTCGAAGCCGGACTAGCAAGGAATATAGCTGCAGAATCCAGTTCCCCTTCATTACCATAACGGCTCAAAGGAATCATAGTCTGCGCATTCTGCTGGAAGAAATCCGAATCCAAAGTCTCCTTAGTCAGCGGACTGTAAAAATATCCCGGACAGATAGCATTTACGTTTATGCCGTACTTACCCCATTCAGAAGCAAGCCCGCGAGTCAGGTTTACAACACCGCCCTTTGCCGCATGATACGGTGAACAAGGAGCAACCTTATTTCCAACCAGACCGTACATAGACGCAATATTAATAATGCGGCCGTACTTAGCCGGAATCATAGCCTTTTTAGCAACCGCACGGGAAACCTTAAATGTTCCTCCAAGGTCAACATTCAGTTCACCGTTAAACTGATCATCTGTAATATCTTCAGCCGGAGCCACAGCACCCGTACCAGCATTGTTAATAACAATATCAATGCGCCCGAATTTTTCCATGATGGAATCAACCGCAGCGTTTACCTTTTCTGTATCAGTAATATCACACTGAATTGCCAGTGTTTCTACCTTGTAAGTATCTGCTATTTCTTTTGCAACCGCATCAATCTTTTCCTTACGACGTGCAATCGCAACAATCTTAGCACCCTGATTTGCCAGTGCTTTTGCCATCTGAACGCCCAAACCTGTTGAACAGCCAGTTACAACAGCAACCTGTCCTGTTAAATCAAAATAATTTTTCATTGCATAACCCCCATCCACATTATACAAAAAAGCATCACAAACTCAATGCATAAGGGGGCGTCCGAACATATCGAATCACCCCCTATGTAACTATTGAGATTTTTTTCTTTATTTATCTAAGGCATTTTTGCTCCGCAAAAACCGGGGTGTTACAAGGCCCGCTAACGCTCGGTCTTTTGCGTCCGCTCCCTTCCTCGCTCCCGCAAAATCCTTGCCTGCGGCAACCTTTCCATACCCCTTGCCATTCTTACGATAAAAGCAGATCCCCGTCCTTTATCCAGCCGTTACGCCTGTACAGTTTGCCCTGCGCCCAGCACAGAAGCGCCGGAAGCACAAAGCAGATAAGTACAAGGCCTGCCCACTGCCATACACCAGGATTAACCGCAATCGAATCCTGTGTAATTCTGGCAACAGCATCAGCCGCCATGCCGGCTTTTTCAGCCTTGTGCACAGCCCATTTTACGGCAGCGTCGCTCGGGCTGAACCAGCCGGTAATAACGCCAATCTGACCTACAAGACCGCATGTACCCATTCCGCTGGAAACAGGCGCTCCGTTCATAGTCATGCCGAACAGACATGTTGCAAGAGGTCCAGTTACAGCACTTGTAACTATAGGCGCAATCCACACACGAGGATTCTTAATTATGTTCGGCATCTGAAGCATGCTTGTACCAAGACCCTGGCTCAGCACACCGCCCCAGCCGTTTTCCTTAAAGCTAAGGACTGCAAATCCCACCATCTGTGCGCAGCAGCCAGCAACAGCCGCGCCGCCTGCAAGCCCTGTTAGGCCAAGGGCCGCACAGATTGCCGCAGAAGAAATCGGCAGGGTAAGCGCAATTCCCACAACAACAGAAACAAAAATTCCCATCACAAACGGATGCATTTCCGTAGTCATCATGATGAGCTTGCCAACCCAGTCTGCCGCCTTTCCTATATATCCGGCAAAAAGAACCGCACAGAGCACCCCAGAACAAATAGTTACAATCGGAGTAACCAGAATATCAACTTTAGTTTTACGGCTTACAAGCATACCCGCTTCTGCCGCAATAATTGCAATAATCAAAACCGCAAGGGGACCGCCTGCCTTACCCAGAATATTAGCCGTCGCACCGACCGTTATAAGGCTGAACAATACCAGCGCATGTACGCCCATTGAAAATCCAATTCCAACAGCCATAGCCGCACCAACAACATGTGCGTCGCAGCAGAATGTTCCCGCATCTACAAGGAACCTGAATACAGGATTATCTCCTGTCCTCAAAAGCTGCTGTCCCAATGTCCTGATAATTGTTCCCACCAGCAGAGACGCAAAAAGTCCCTGAGCCATACCACTCATCGCATCTATAAGATAACGTTTTACAAATCTGTTCATAACGCTTTACTCTACCTTATTAAGCCAAACGCGACAACGGAATACTACACGGCAATGCAATCAATTACTGCGGTGTTACTGTAGAAGTAGAACTTGCTGCTCCTGAAACTGCCGGCATTTCTGTGTACAGTCCGTTAAAACTTGAACCGCCGCTTAACGTTGGCGAGCTGTATGCAGAAAGCGTGCAGGAGCCCTGTCCTACAAAATTCGGCGAAACCATTGCAAGTATGCTGTAGCCGGAACTTCCGCCGCCCATGCCGCCTGAACTTGAAGAACTAGAGCTTACGCTCGGGCAGACAAATGTGTAAAGATTTGTTCCCGAAGAGTTCGTAATTACGAATGTCTTTCCTGCAATAGAAGAAGAGCTTGAACCAAAACTGTTGCCCATTCCCATACCGCCTGAACCGGAAGAACTTCCTGTATAATTTACGGCAAGTACGGCAGAAGTTTTGCTGCTGCTCAGTTTTGCATTTGAGCTTCCACTTGCTGCGGCAATAAGGCCGCCTGTAACAGTTGTAGAATAATTGTCTCCGCAATCCAGTGCGTCTTCAGAGCCTGTAGGTGCAAGCGCAACAATTGTTCCTCCGGAAACATAGATATTTCCGTTTGAGTCCAGACCATCGCCACCGGAAGAATATGCATACAGACAGCCACCGGAAACATTTATTGAGCCGCCGGTAAGGCTTGTGTTCAGGGCGTCGTCTGTAGCAGTTACGCTTATTGTTCCACCCGAAATGTTTATGCTTGAATTTGATTCAATTCCTTCTGCAGCACATTTAAAGTTTTCGTGGCAGGAAACTCCGTTTGCATCGTAGAAGTAGTAGGTTTTGCCGTTTGTGTTGTCGCCGCTGTAACCTGTTCCTGCTGCCGTTATGGAAATTGTTCCGCCATATATATAAATGCTCGGATCAGGAGTTCCTGTTGTTCCGTCAGTCTCTGTGTCTTCGTCAGAATCCCATTTTGCCTTCAAGCCTTTTCCGTATGTTGTATTTGCAATGAACGTTCCGTCATAGATTTTTATCCAGCCGTTGTTTGTAGAAGAAATTATGCCGTCTACAGAAATTCCGTTTGCTTTCTTTACGTAGTAGTTTGTACTTGAAGAACTTGTGCTTACGTTTATGGCACCGTTTCCAGTGTAGTTAATAGAACCGCCGTTCTGTGTAAATCCGTAGCGTGCATCAAAACCGTTCTTTGCATTTGAAACAAGAGTGAATGTTCCTCCGTTTACCTGAATAAATCCCTTTGAGCATATACAGTGCTTGTAGCCTTCCGTTACTGCAAGAGTTCCTGATCCGCTGAAAATCAAGTCGCCCTTACAGTAAAGTGTTCCGCCGTTGTCGCTTCCTTCGTAGACAGCCTGTTTTACCACTGTGCACGAAACTGTATTCCCGTCATCGTCTGTGTAAGTATCAGAGCTGGAAGTTGAATATTCTTCTCCGTAACCTATGCCGTATGAACGCCCGTCTATAAGGGTATTCGTTCCATTAAGAATGACATATGCCTTTGAGCCTTTTGTTATATCAAAGCAAGGATAGTTTGAAGAAGTCATTGTTACACCGTTAAGAATGACGGAGATTTCATCTTCTGCGTTTGTCTGGATTTTTACACCACCCGTAGAAAGCGTTCCTGTAAAATAGAATGCCGTTGGAGATGTAGATTTTTTTGCATTTATTTCGATTAAGCCGGTGCTGTTTCCGTCATCATCTTTTGTGTATTGAATTTTTATGTTATCGCCAATTGTTGCCTTTGTAGTTGTAATTTCCGCGTATGTACCGTTTTCTGTAGTTGCCCAACTTGAAGTTGTTCCAAGTTTTACGTAAACAGCATTTGCAAAATCATCTTCGGAATATTCATCTTCACCGGAATCGTCAGAAGTTGTTGTAGTTCCTTCTCCGATTAATGAAAATCCAGTGGAAGAAAGCAGGTAAACGCCCTTTGCAGAAATCGTCAGGTTTTCTGAACAAAGTTTGCCGGAGTCTCCTGAAGTTCCGTTATTTATAATAAGAGAAAGCGTGTTTGTACCTGGGAATGCCTTTACATAGTAAGCGCCTACGCTATCCATCGTTTCTCCCGGATATTCTACAGGATTAGAAGAAGATCCGTTCAAATTCCAGTAGTAGATGGTGTTGTAGCCGGGATTTTCTGCTGCATTTACTACAACCATTATTCCGTCGTAAGGCAGAATTCCCAGTTCTGTTGTCTCACCGCTTTTTACTGTAACGCCCGTTGTCGTGCTTAAAATATTTTTCTCAGAATCTACCAGATATAAAATCCATGTGCCCGGTGCTGCGTTGCTTACAGTTATTGTTTCACCAGCTGCACATGAAGTTACTTCATCAGAATTCGGTTCATTAAGCATTGCCGTAAAGCCTTCTGCTCCGTAATAAGAGAATGTTACTGTTCCTGGCTGAAGAATGTAATTTTCTGAATCCTTTATATTGCCTTCAGAAGGAGAGCCGGAATTGTAGTAGTCGGCTGCAATTGTGTCTGTGTCTACAAGCAGAGCATTTGTATCAGAAGGAATTGCGTTTTCAATAGCTGTTTCTACGCTGCCTGAAAGGTTTGCTATGTCTACTCCCAATTCCAGAAGCTTTATGTACACGTTGCCTAACGCCGTTGAGCTCCAGCTTAGGGTAATTTCATTGTCTCCTGCAGAAAGGTCCTTTACTGCAGAAAGGCAGATATTTTTAAGGGTCGTACTTTTTGAATATGCCTGAACAGAAATGATTCGGTTTGAACCGACCGGTATTCCCGTTAAAGAAACCGATCCGCTGCCGTCCTCTAAATCTTCTGAGACAGCAGAGATTGCTGTCATGTCGGAGCTGGAAACAGTTACAACAACTTTGCTTATTGTTGAAGCAAGCAGCTTGCGGCTGGAGCCTTCATCGGAAGAATCATCTGTCTGCAAATTCAATATTAGATTTGCAGTTTGTCCACCGCTGGAACTGGAAGAATACGCCAGCGCGGCCAACAATTTGTCTGACTGATCTAAATCTTGTGAACAGGAAGCGAGTAAAAAAGACAGTCCCAAAGATAAAAATAAACTTTTTAAAATTTTCATAAGAACCTCACTTTTCTTTCAGATTATATGCCTGGTTTCTAAGGGAACAACTTATATTTTTAAATGTTACGAAAATTTTACAAATTATTAGCAGAATATGTGCACTCAGCCGCAGTATTTGAATTTAAAGATTAACAAAACTGCACTCTTGCGTTAAAATTGTTACATTGCAAAAAGTCAGTTTTTTAGGATTCCTTTTGGACTCTTAACATTTAATTGGTTCTTAATCTTTTAAGAATAGACATAGGAGAAACTATGAAAAAACTAATTTATACTGCACTTCTTGCAGTTATAACTTTATCAGCTGTATGTGCTGCTCCAAAAAAAAGCGGACGCATTGAACTTAAAATCTGGGAATCTTCCGGAACAGATGCAGCCTTCATTCAGGCAGCCATCAAAGAATACCGCACAATCAATCCACGCGTAAAAATTGTATATGAACCAGTTGAATCTACAGAAGCCCGCAATAAGATTGAGCTTGACGGACCGGCAGGCGTAGGTGCAGATATCTTCGTTGCTCCTCATGACCACATTGGAGCCCTTGTTGCAGGACAGCATGTTCTTCCTGTAGAAGATGCTGCTGAATACATCTCTCAGTTCTATAAGCTTGCACAGACTGCTGCTTCTTACGACAACGTAGTATACGGTTACCCGCTTGGAGCAGAAACTTATGCCCTTTTCTACAATAAAGACATCCTTGATAAGCCGTTCAAAACTTGGGACGAAATCATTGAATACGCAAAAAAATGGAACAAACCTGTAGAAGGTAAATACGCCCTTGTATGGCCGGTAAACGATCCTTACTATTCATTCATGTTTACAGAAAGTTTTGGCGCTCCTCTGTTTGGACCAAAAGGCAATGACCCAAAACAGCACAATCTTAATGCACCTCAGACTCTTGAAGGACTCCGCTTCTTCCAGGCTCTTCGCGCAAAGATTCTTAACATCCCTACAGCAGATGCTTCACGTGACTTCTGTAACGCAACATTCGAAGAAGGCAAGGCGCCTATGATCATAACTGGTTCATGGACAATCAACCAGTTCAAAAAACTCAAGATGAATTTCGGAGCTGCAACACTTCCTTCTTTCCCTGGAATGTCTACTCCTGCAAATTCATTCTCTGGTGTACGCCTTGCATTTGTAAGCTCTTACACAGAATATCCGGAAGAAGCAATGGAATTTGCAAAGTTCCTTACATCAAAGAAAATGCTCGAAGTTCGCTTTGCAATTACAGATCAGATTCCTCCGCGCAACGACATCACAATTACAGACCCGATTATTTCATGCATTTCTGAACAGCTTAAATACTCAAAACCAATGCCTACAATTTCTCAGCTTGGAACATACTGGCAGGTTATGGGACCGGCAATTTCCGGAATCTGGGAAGGCGACAATGTTTCTAAAACAATGGACATAGTTGCAAAACAGATGGATGCTGTAAAATAGCATCTTCTAAAACCGCATAACATTAAGCAGTGGTTATCCCTTTTGTTCAGGGAATTGGCCACTGCTTTTTTTATTTTCATTTTAACTTTTGTCTTTTCCATAACCTTAACTTGTTCAGTTGTGTTAAAAAAACTTCACTTTTTTTGTCACCATTTCTAACATTGGTTGTTACTAAAACAACGACATCTAAATCAACCCTGTTAAATTTCAGTTAAGGAGGATTTATGAAACTTTTTCATAAACTGATTTCATCTATTTTCATCGGCATAGTTATGGCAGCATGCTCTACAGGAACCAGCGCAGACAGTTCTTTCCTGCTCTATGGCGACAGTTCAACAAATACTTCAACTTCCAGTTCATCTGATAAGGAAACAGATTCCGTTACAGAAGCAACTGGAAGCAACTTTTCTGCCTCTAACACCATATACATCAATCTTACAGATGCAAAAGTTTCTGAAGACAACGTAAGCTGGTCGCAGATTTCAACAAGTGCCGTTTCATTCTTTGATAAGACCGTTAAAGTAAAACTTCTGGATGATGACAGCGGCGTATCAACCGGCGTTATCCGTGTAAATGCAGAGGACGTTACAGAAAACCTTTCCATATCCCTTACAGGAACCCTATCAGAAGGCGGCGTAAAGATTCAGACGTCTACATCATACGAAACAGGCATTTACCTGAACGGTGTAACTATCAATTCATCTAACTACCCATGTATCGACATTACAAAAGGTGGAGCTGCAACCGTGTTCCTAAGCGGAACAAATACACTTGTAGACGGACGAAGCTACGGCACCGGCTATGGCGAAGAATATTCAACTTCCAGCGGCGACACTTACACAGATGACGGCGTAACTTACAGCTGCACCGTTTCTAAATCTGTAGAAAAAGAAGGGAGCGATTCAAAAGGTACTCTGTACTGCAAGGGCGGACTTACAATCTGCGGCAGCGGTACACTTTCCGTTACACAGGCTTACAAAAACTGCATTGCCTCTAAAGACGGCTACCTTACAATCGAAAGCGGAACATACAACCTTAAGAACTACACGTCTAATTCTAATACAGGTAAAAACGGTCTGTACGGTGCCAAGGGAATTACCGTAAACGGCGGTACAATCACATTTGACGGAAAAGGTATCATAAGCACAAGCGACCTTCGAAAAGCAGACGCTTTCAAGACAGACGATGACGACTATCCTTCAAGCTTTGTAAAAATCACTGGCGGAACAATCAGCGTAACTACCTATAACGGAAAAGGAATCTGTGCCCCTAAAGTTTATATCGCCGGCGGTACAAATACATTTAATGTCACAGGAATTACAACATATGCAGAAAACTCTAAAACCGGCTCATATTATGATGCCGACGGTGTATACCAGAGCAATCAGACTATTAAGTTCGCAGCAGAAGGAATTGAAGGCAACAGCCTTGTAGAAATTTCCGGCGGAACAACTACAGTTTCTTCTGTAGATGACGGTATAAACGTGAGCACAACAGGCGGAAGCCTTAATATTTCCGGAGGCTTTGTTTATGTAAGATCTTCCGGCGACGGCCTTGATTCAAACGGAAACATTACTGTTTCAGGTGGTGTAACAGTTGTAAGCCAGACAGGTGGCTCAAACGCTCCTATTGACGGCGGCGACGGCTACAAATTCACTGTAACAGGCTCAAGTGCAACAGTATTTGCAATGGGTGCTTCAGACATGTTCAGCGAAAGCAAACCTTCAAGCACAACAATTCCATATATCTGCTCTACCTCGCTGGGAAGTTCATCTTCAGCACTTGGCGTAAACACAAGCAGCGGAACAAACCTTGTATTCCTGGAATCGCCGCAGACTTATGCAGCCGCAATATTTATAAGCGACGAGCTTACAAGCGGCTCTTCATACAAGTTTGTAAAGGGTGCTTCTGCAAGCGGTACAGAATATGTTGAAGGAACAGGATTCTACCTGCCGGCAACAAGCGTTTCCGGCGGTTCCAGCACAAGCGCAACTGCCACTACTGCATCTTCCAGTAGTTCTTCATTCGGCCCGGGTGGCCGCTAACCACCGCCCTCTTACTTAAATAAGAAAAGCTAAAAAATTGCTACATCGCAATTTTTCTTAACGCTTTCCTATTCAACACCGCGGGCTCTGACCGGCCCGCTTACACAGATAAGAAAAGCTAAAAAATTGCTGCATCGCAATTTTTCTTAACGCTTTCCTATTCAACACCGCGAGCTCTGTCCGGCCCGCTTACACAGGAGGTAATATTATCATGAAAAAAATACTTATCTGCTTTTCTACTGCCGTTGCATTTGCTTTATTCGCATGTGCGCAGACAGTGCAGAACTACAGAATCGCAATTAATTCTGATTCCGCAAAAAGCGAATACGGCAATCAGCTGGTAATCGCCCCAACGGACGAAACGGTAACCATAAAGGGAAACACAATTATCCTTTCTCCTCTAAAAGAAAACGTAACATACACGCTTTCCGGCTACTTTAACGGCCAGATTATCAGCAAAACAAAAAACACTGTAATCCGCCTAAAAGACGCATACATTGAAAACACTGCCAGTAAGCCGGCCATCGTTGCAAATTCAAAAACAGAAATTTCCGCTGCAAAAAACAGTACCAACTACATAACTGCCTCCGGCCGCGGATATAACCGCAGTTCAGCGGTCAAATCAAAACGTGGCCTTCTTCTAGCCGGCGGCGGAACGCTCTATATAAACGGAAAGCACTGCCACGGCGTAGAAGCAGAAGATCTTAAGATAAAAGGCAGCGGCACCTACTACATTTCCGGCACAAAAAAAGGTTCAGCCCTTTCATGTAATACGCTCGTAGTTGACCCGGAAAAAACATTCACCCTCTATCTTTTGAACTCCAAAAACGGAATCAAAGCAGACAAGACAATCGACATTGCTTCCGGCACCTTCTATCTTTACGAAAACGACACAGCCTTAAAAACTGGTACATCAAAAAATTCTCCGGATAACGTCCACGGAATCCAACTGAGAGGTGGAGAATTCCACACTTACGGAAACCATCGTCTTTATAAAACAGAAAAAGACGCATACTTCGATTCCGGTGCAAAATTTATTCAGGACTAAGGAAATGCCCATGACGACTACGAATACAAAAATCTTAACAATAGTTGAGGGGGTTTCTGAGACTCTCGAAAGATACGATACTACCGTTAAAAAGCAATTCTACAAACTCAATAACCGCAAGTTAATAACATCGATTGCATTCTCCATGCTCCTTACCGGATTCGCTTTTGCCCAGCCGTTGCAGAACGTCCTGAACGCAAAAGACGCAAAAAGCAGTTACGGCAAAGAGTTCAGTGTATCCCCAATGAATTCCAGCGTAAAAATAACAAAACGCACAGTTACAATTACGCCAAAAACAGAGGGCGAAACCTATACTCTTTCCGGCTATTTTAACGGTCAGATAATAAACAGGACCAAAAACACAATCTTAAAGCTGAACGGCGCCTATCTAGAAAACTCAAACGGAGAACCAGCCATATTCGGCGAGGCAAAGACAGAAATTTCTTCTGCAAAAGAAACCGTAAATTATATTATATCCAGCGGACGCAATGAATCCAAAACGGCAGCCCTTCAGTGCAAGAAAAACCTTGTAATCGGTGGAAGTGGCACAACCTGCATACTTGGAAACGTATATCACGCCGTAAAGGCGGACGAAATCAAGCTTAAGGGAAGCGGCACTTTTTACGCTCAGGGAACTAAAAAAGGCGCTGTAATCAACTGCCAGTCACTTACTGTAGAGAAAGACAAGACCTTTACCGCATACCTTATGAACTCCAAAAACGGCGTAAAGGCAGACGGCACAATCAATATTCAGTCCGGAGAATTCTATCTGTCAAATCTTGAAACAGGCTTTAAGACAAACACAATCAAAGACCTTCCAAAAGAAGAGCATGGAATCACACTTTCCGGCGGAACTTTCCATACAGACAAAGTTACCGCACTCCATTCAACAGATAAAAACGCCTTCAAAGACAACGGCGCAGTATTCTTAAACAACTGAACGGGAGGTCAATTAATAAAAGATGGCAATAGAAGTTTTTAACAGGCGCGAAATCAAATACATGATCAGCGATGAAGATAAGAATGCCCTCCTCAGCATTATAGGTGAGTATATGGACAGCGATCCTTACAACAAGGACGGGAAAACTTATTCAATCTGCAATCTGTATCTTGATACACCGTCAGACGAACTTATCCGCAAGTCTCTGGAAAAACCAGAGTTCAAGGAAAAGATTCGCCTCAGAAGCTATGGCACGGTTCCTCTTGATGCAACAGTCTTTTTGGAAAGCAAAAAGAAATACGATTCCGTTGTAAACAAAAGACGAACTCCATTTATTCTGTCAGATGCATACAGGTATTTTGATTCAGGTATCCTACCCGACAACCCAAAATTGAACAGGCAGGTATTTTCCGAAATCGATTACATCATGCATTTTTACAAACTTAAACCACGGGTTTTTATTTCGTACGACAGGCTGGCATTCTTTGAAAAAAACAACTCAGATTTCCGCCTGACAATCGATAAAAACATACAGACACGGCGCACAGACCTGAGGCTGGATTCTCCGGCATACGGTAACCAGCTGTTGCCGGAAGGAAAATGGCTTATGGAGGCAAAGGCATTTAAGGCCTTTCCACTCTGGTTTGTAAAGTTCCTTTCTTCTAGAAAGATTTACAGCACGTCATTTTCAAAATATGGAGCAGAGTACAAAAACTACCTTGAATCAAAAAATAAAGAGGTTCAGATATGATGGATTTATTAGAAGGATTTTCAGTTAACTACGAAACGGGAAACATATTGTTCAATATGTTTCTGGGACTTATTGCCGGTGTAATCATTGCATTCGGATACATTACAGCAAACAGAAATCAAAAGTTCTCAAAAAATTTTGTACTAACTATTCTGCTTATGCCTGCCATAATGACGGTAATTATTCCGTTTATTGCAAGCGACCTTAAAAAGACCCTGTCCCTTGCCGGTATCTTTGCTCTTGTTCGCTTCAGAAGCATTCCTGGTGACTCAAAGGACATTCTGTATGTTTTCTTTTCGCTGTCTGTCGGCGTAATCATAGGTCTGAACAGTTACTTCATTGCCTTTGTACTTGTGCTTACAATTACGCTGCTGTTTGCCGTTATCAGCCTTATCTGGAAGGTAGAAGAAAAACAGATTCTTAAAATCACAATCCCGGAAGACATGAACTACAAAGACGTGTTCACGGACATTCTTGATAAATATCTTGAAAAATACGGTGTAAAGAACGTAAAGACTTCCAACATGGGAACTCTTTTTACAATCTCGTACTGGATTCAGCCTAAAAAAGACATTGATACAAAAGCTTTCATCGACGAACTGAGAACCCGCAACGGCAACCTGAACATCATAATTGAAAATCCGGACGACCAGCTTATACCGGTACTGTAATAAACAAAATGCCACTAATTTAACAGTGGTTGAGCTTGTCGAAGGTCTCAATGACCATAAGTTAATGGCATTTGTTAAGATATAATTGAAATAAAAAAATAGCTCCCAGTCGAGGAAAATCTGTCAAAATCGCCCGCTAGCGGGCTACACGCTGTTGTGCCCCTGGAACTATATACGTTGCCGCTCACGCGGCAGCACAACAGAGTGTTTTTGCCAGACTTTCCTCTCCTTCGCGCTATTTTTTAATTGATTCTGCAAACTAGACATTTAAATCCCTTACAGTCATTGAGCCCTTCAACAAATTCAGGAACCACCTGTTGAAATGACCGTACTTTAACGACACTTAATCCTTGTTTCTGCGCTAATCCCTAAAATCTTTCTTGAACGTATACGTATATGTCAGCGGAACTGATATTCCAGAAAGTCCGTTATACCTTGTAAGATTCATGTCAAACCTTACGCCCGTACTGATTTTTCCGGTGTTCGCCGGCAGTTTAATCGAAGCATTCGGATAGAATGTAAGCCAAGACTGAGAGCTGTCATGAATCATTGTGCGCAGCTTAAAATTAAACGAAGCATTAATGTCGCGTGTTGCATCGTAGCTTACCCTGAACTGTGCATACAGCGGGATAGCACCTTCTGAATATCCGTCCGTTCGCTTAGCCTTAAGAATCTTCTTCTTAAAATTATACTTGTACTTCACGCATGTTACGCCGCGAACAATCGTTGCATCCTTTGTATAAAAAAGAGAATCGTACTTCGTATCATAATATTTTATTTCATCCAGATATTCATCCGTAAGTCCGGAGATAAGGTCGCCGTAAATTCCAAGTCCAATCCTCTTAAAGTTGTAGCCAGTACTTACGCCAAGCGCATACTTTGCTGTCTGCTTTTTGAACTTATAGATATCATTGTCATCTTCCGTGCCGTCACTGCGCGTAACACAGGCTTCAGGCAGATATTCAGAGCTGGTAAAGTTGTAATAGAATCCTATATTGAATATTAAATTCGGAACGCAGTTAAGGCCGGCAAACGCCCCATATTTAGGCGTAGAGCTCGTAACATCATGCGCTGTAAACCCGACGTCAAACATCTTGTTAATGCCGGCATTTATTCCCATATCAAGCGCATAATTTGAACTGTTATAATATGCTCCGCCGGCTGCAAGCTTTATGTAATACTTGCCTTTTTTACCCCATGCCCAATCACTTGTAATTCCGCCTAAAAAGCTTGTCGTATAAATTCCAAAATCCCCGTAAGTGCGGTAATCCTCAATGCCAAGCGAATCCGTAAGCATTCGTCCGTACTTTGTCGTATCGTCCGCCGCCGCAAGATACGCAGAAGGAATTGCAAAATATTTATAGAAATTATTACCGGCCGCAAATCCAATGTAAGGAACCGGCGCATAATGCACAAAGCCCGTCGGAGCCATAATGAACTTAGGACTTTCGCTATCATCGCTTTTATAGAGCATGTCTAGACGCAGTCTGCCGTTCAGCATAGAACTTTTATAGTCAGCCTGAATTCTATCTCCTATCGAAAATACCCTGCTTACATCCGTATCTTCCAGCACGTTCCCGGTCTTAGAAGCATAATACTGCCCCAAAAGCGAATTATCAATTTTATTTTCCCTATTCTGATTCAACAGATCATAATCACCAAAAATATCCTTATCTGCTCCAAAAATATTTTTCACAGTAAGTTTCTGTGCAGACACAAGTCCGCATGCCATGCCGCACAGCGCAAAAATTAAAACCGTTTTCTTCATGCTGAATTCCTTTTAAATCTATTTGTATTCAGAAAAAAACTCATTCGACAAAAAAATTATACATCATCTTAAGAAATTCTCTTACTCAAATTTCTCCTGATTGTGTAAAATTTAAAACCGCCAACCATACCTCAAGCTTGCAAAAAATGACCTCAAATATACCCCCCACTTGCTCAAATCCCCAATAAAAACTATTATCAACATATGGCTTTGACACAAAAAGTAAAAACCTTAATTGAAGAATTTATTGATTCGGACACACTTCAGGCTGTAGATACATTTACATCCGGAGATGATAATTCAAGTGGCACTGTAAATAAGATTGCAGAAATGTTCGGCTATGCAGGATCTTTTTCTGACGAAAATGAAGAAAAACTTTCCCAGAGTTTTAAGAAAAACCTTAAACTTCTTATCGAGAAAACTTGGGTAGAAAAATCCGATATAGCTCTTAAAGAGCAGATTCTTTACCAGCTGGACAACCTTCTTGCTGAATCCGATTGGAAAAAAGCTTATGCAGAATTCCTCTGCATTTTAAGCGATGCTGTTTACCTTATGTTTGGACAGCAGACAAAATCAGAAGACTTTGGTGAATATTCACTTCGTATCGACCCGGGATTTGGAATCTTCTGGTGGTACATACAGAGTCTCCCCGCTACAGCAGAATGGCCGGTAGAAAAATGCCGTAATGCTGTATTGCTCGGAATGTATTTCCTTGCAAACTACTAATAACGACATCTAAGCCGGATTCCCTGCGAATTCCGGCTTTTTTTTTGGAGAACTCCATGAATCTTGAAGAAAAATACATATCACTTAGAAAAGGAAGCGAACAGCTTGCACTTCAGACTGCACAGCAGAAAAACTCAGTCCTTGAATCTGTAGCTCAGGCACTAGATAAAAACCGTTCAGAAATCCTTAAGGCTAACGAACAGGACATTCAGGCTGCACGGGCAAACGGCACAAAGGAATCACTAATTGACCGCTTGATGCTGGACGATAAGCGCATAGACGGAATTATCGCCAGCCTTCGCATTGTAATTGCCCAGACAGATCCTGTTGGCGAAGAAGTTGCCGGATGGAAAACACCAAACGGACTTACAATCCGCCAGGTTCGTGTTCCTCTTGGAGTAATGGCTATTATTTATGAAAGCCGCCCGAATGTAACGGTAGACGCTTTCTGCCTTGCTTACAAAAGCGGAAACGCAATTTTACTCCGCGGTTCTTCAAGTGCATACAACTCAAATAAGGCAATCGTAAAAATTATAAAAGACGCTCTTGCAGCCGCAGACGGCGGTGTTCCGGAAGCAATTGAACTTGTAGATGTAAAGGAACACGATCACAGTGACGTAGACGCAATTCTTACTGCCGTAGGAAAGATTGATGTGGTTCTTCCACGCGGCGGAAAAAAACTGATTCAGAGCGTTGTGCAGAATGCGCGCGTTCCAGTAATTGAAACTGGAAGCGGCGTATGCCATCTTTACATAGACGAAAGCGCAAACCTTGAAATGGCTGTAAAGGTAGCTGAGAACGCAAAAATTCAGCGTCCAAGTGTATGCAACGCAATCGAATGTATTCTGGTAAATAAAGAGGTAGCAACGCAGTTCCTGCCTCTTCTTGCAAAGCAGTTTGCAGGCCGCGTAAAGTTCCACGCAGATAAAGAAGCTTATAAGATTTTTGCTGACGGTCATTTCAACAGTTTTAATGACCTCGTAATTCCAGCCACAGACGAAGATTACGGTAACGAATATCTTGACTACGAATGCCTTGTAAAAGTTGTAGCAGATGTAAACGAAGCAATTGAATATATCAATGCACACAATACAAAGCATTCAGAAAGCATAATCACAGAAAGCCGCGCAAATGCAAAACTCTTCCAGGCTAAGGTTGATGCTAGCTGCGTTTACGTAAATGCTTCTACCCGCTTTACAGATGGCGGAGAATTCGGCTTTGGAGCAGAACTTGGCATTTCCACACAGAAACTTCACGCGCGAGGACCAATGGGAATCAAGGCTCTTACCACAACAAAATACCTAATTGACGGCGAAGGACAGATAAGATGACAATTGCAGAAACATTAAAAGACGCACGAAAAATCGTAATTAAAATAGGAAGCAACACACTCGCAAAGGCAGACGGCACGCAGAATACAGAGTTCATGGCAAGTTTTGCCGCTCAGTGCAAAAAACTTGTAGACCAGGGAAAACAGTTAGTAATCGTTTCTTCCGGTGCACAGGTTTCCGGCGTTTCTACACTCAAGGAATGGGCTCGCAAAAAGGACGTACACTTCCGCCAGGCTCTCTGCGCAATCGGACAGGTTGAACTTATGGCACAGTGGCGTAAGGCCTTTGCAGAACAGAATCTTCATATCGGTCAGCTTTTGTTCACAAAGGACGACTTTGAAAATGAACACCGCTCGCTGAACATCCGCAACACACTTTTTACACTTGCAGATGAAGGCGTAATCCCAATCATCAACGAAAACGACTCGGTTTCTATCGATGAATTTCAGATTGGCGATAACGATAACCTTTCTGCACTTACAGCCATTTTGTGGAGCGCAGACCTTCTGATTCTGTTCAGCGACATTGACGGAATCTACACAGACAATCCTAAGACAAACAAAAACGCAGAACTTGTAGAAAGTGTTTCCAATATAGCCGAGCTGAGAAAATCGATTAAAATTGGTTCTACAAATGCATTTGGAACAGGCGGGATTGAAACCAAAATCCAGGCCGCTGAAAAAACCACTGTTTACGGAATCCCGATGCTCTTAGCCAACGGCGGCAAAGAAAACGCCCTCACAACCCTAACCGGCGAAAACGCCGTGGGAACATTGTTTTTGGCAGAGTAATAAATTGCAGATAGAGTAAAAAAACGAAAGGGAGGAAATACGTTTTTCGACCGGTAGTTTTTTTAATATAAACTGGAGGAAAACTTTGAAAATTTCATGTATCGGAACTGGTGCAATGGGCGGCGCTATTATGCGCGCTGTTTGCAAGAAATATAATGCAAAGGATATTTTTGTAACTGACAAAAATGTCGAAATGGGAAAAACATTTGCAGAATCAAATGGATGTAACTTTGTTGCTTCAAACAAAGAAGTAATCAAAGACGCAGATTACGTATTCCTTGCTGTAAAACCTCAGTTTCTTGGAGATGTTTTTGCAGAAATCAAGGATGTAATTTCTAAAGATCAGGTAATCATTTCCATGGCTGCAGGTGTTAAAATCGAAAAGCTTGAATCCTTTGCACCAAAGGCAAGATTCATCCGCATGATGCCAAATGTATGCGCTCAGATTGGCGAAGCAATGACAGCCGTAAGCTCAAACGATAACATCACAAATGCAGAAATGAATACTGCAAAAGAAATCTTAAGTGCAGCCGGCAAAGTTGAACAGGTTCCGGAACGCCTTATGGACTGCGTAACCGGCGTAAGCGGTTCCGGCCCAGCATTTGTATTCATGTTTATAGAAGCAATGGCAGACGCCGCTGTTCGTTGCGGAATGCCTCGCGCACAGGCATATACATATGCTGCTCAGACTGTAAAGGGATCAGCAGCACTTGTTCTTGAAAGCGGAAAACATCCTGGTGCTCTTAAAGATTCCGTAACCAGCCCTGCTGGAACAACAATCGAAGGCGTTGCCGCTCTTGAAGAAAACGGCTTCCGCCACGCAGTTATTCAGGCCGTAACCGCAGCTACAGCAAGATCTGCCGAACTCGGAAAATAACTTTTCTTTAAAAGATTAAAGGGTGCATATAAAGTGCACCCTTTTTTTATCGGTTCAACCTAATCAATCTTTTCTGTCGCAATGTAAATTGTAAGAACCGTAGAAATTGCAGTAAGTGTTGTCGTAATCAGCGGCGCATACTTACTGAAATAATATGTAAACGATGTTGTTTCTGCAGTAATTGTTGTTTCCGGTGTAATAGGGTCACTCTTACTGTGACGCTTATTGTTCTTGTCTTTAATTGTTACAACCTGACCGTCGTTTTCGCTCTTATCAAATCCACCGGCAAGGCTTATGTAGTAAGACCAGTTTCTGTCCGGAATGTACGGATATCTTCCCGGCTTTTTTACCGCACCAGCAACCGTTACAAACGACTGAATAAACGGAACTAGAAGTGTATCAAAATTCTTTACTTCTTCTGTAGAAATTGTATCAGCATTGTAAATAAGATCTTCCAAATCAATCGGAATAAATTCCTTGCCGCGTTTAATGTACGCATTCTTCAAGTCCGAAGCAGAAGAAAAATATTTATAATTGCGTCTTGCAAAGAACGCATAGTTTTCTCCTTCGAAAAAAGTTACTGAAGTCTTGTTAGAACCGGCAAGATCGTCTTTCTTTGAACTATCCAGAGTATCTGTAATAAGGATTGCGCCCTCAAGCCATACAACAGGAACCTTGTCCTCGTATGAAGAAACGTAAACCTTGTCAGAATCCTTAATTTCAAAATTCGATTCAACGCTCTTTTCATCAAGATACATCTTGCGGCCAGCAGAATGCTCTATGCCTTCTGCCCTGAAAAGTTCAATTCCGTTCAAATTAGCCTTTTTCAGAAGACCGCCGCCATAAATCTCTACAAGTTCCTTAAGGTTTTCGCCCGGTAAAAGCTCGTAAATGCCTGGACGCTCTACAGCGCCGTATACAGTAACCTTGCGGTCAATCCTTTTAATTTTGATTACGTCATCCGGTCTAAGGAACGGATTCTGTGAAACATCTGCATCACGGAAAGCCTTAAAAAGGTCATAAGTTCTTACAGTTCCATCGCTGGACTTTATTTCAATATCACGTGTTGAAGAAAAATCTGTCTTGCTTTCTTCTATTACTTCCGAAAGCCTCATAAGGCTCCAGGCCGGCTTTACAGTAGTTTCCTTCACTTCGCCAGAAAGAAGAACCTTAAAGCGCGCCGGACTTACAAGCGTCATCTGAACACCGCTCATCGGAAAGTTTTTATTGATAATGTTTTCTACTTCTTTTCTAAGCTGAACAAAAGTTTTTCCCGCCCCGTTTACTACACCAACATTGGCAACCTTTACTGAATAAGAAGAATCAACAACGATTGTGTAAGTTACTTCCTCGCCCATTGCGTAAAAGCCAAGCTTATAAACATCACCAGCTGTTACCAAATAGTCTTTTGAAGACATAGCAAGCTGAGGATCCGGCTGAAGCGGCTCAGCCTGTATTTTCTCTGCAAGAATCTGAGTCTGGTATGCATAGTTATAATTTGAAGCTGTTGGATCTGGTGTTTTTGTGCTGTTATTATTGCTCTGAGAAGTCTTTGCGTTCAAAGCACTCTTATTGAATGTGGTCTGGTTTATCAGCGAAAGAGTCTCGCTATCCACTGAATAAATAAAACTTGTACTTGAAAAAATGAAAAAAACAGACAGAGCTGATGCTAAAACTTTCTTCTTACACATAACCTTTAAACATTACTTTACACAGGTTTTTAAGTCAAGATAGCGTTTTAACGGGTACATGGAAATCAATTTCAGAAACGATTACAAAAAATGATTTAGAAGTTGATTTTCATGTACCCATATCCGCCCAAAACGCGTCAGACAAACTCTCTGCACTGTGCTATAATTCATGCATGCTAAACACCATCATTATCCAGCCGCCGCTCGTGCAGTTGAACACTCCCTATCCATCAGGAGCTTACCTTCAAGCTTTCTTTAAGGAACTGTACGCCAAGAATTCCATTCAGGGAACCGTAAAGTGGCTGGACATGAGCACAGAGCTTTTTCATTCTGTTTTCTCGCGTCAAGGGCTTTCGCTCATCTTTAATAAGTCCGCAGAAAAGGCTCTTTCCCTTGCTGACCGCTACGAATCCCAGGGCGACGACAACACTGCGTTCCAACTGCGCCGCTACGTTTCACAGTCAGACCAGTGGATTTCATGGATAGACACAATCATGGCAATCGTCTGTAACAGCAACTCCTGTAACAACGGTAATTCCGCCGCTCCAATCTCCGGCCACGAATTCACCCACGAATTCGTCCGTTCCGCATACACCCCGCGCGGAGCCCGCATGGAATCCTACCTTGCATCACTAGGCCGTAACGTAGGCGTAGATGATTCACGAATTCTAGCAAGCCTTGCCTTTGCCGACCTGGCAGACTACATCACAATCGCTTACGACAAAAATTTTTCACTTATACGATACGCCGAACACCTTGCAACAAGTTCCTCATCCTTTGACGAAGTAATAAAGAACCTGAACTCGCCTGTCCTTACAGACATCTACGAGCCTCTTATAAAACAAAACATGCCGCAGGAACTTTCCCAGCCAGACAGCCAGAACCTCTTCCTCATCTCCGTACCGTTCCCAGGCTGCTTTGAAGCCGCCCTGTACACCGCACGTCTACTGCGTTCTCTGTACGGTTCTAGCGCAACCATAGCCTTTGGCGGCGGCTACATCAACACAGAGCTTCGTTCCATCACCGAGCAACGCCTCTTCAACTACTGCGACTTTCTAAGCTATGACAAAGGCTATGGAAGCTACATTCAGCTCTTCCAGCTTGCCGCAGCCAGCGGCTACGACTTAAAGTCAGCCCTTACCGGAAGCCGCCTTTACAAAATCCGCTATCTTCACCAGTCCCCGACAGACAAGACCTGTTCAATTATTGAACAGTTAGACAATTCCGAAACCTTCGAAAAGCAGGAACGCGAAATCATCCACACCCTTATTCCTGATTTTTCTACAATAGACTTTACCCGTAGCCCGCGCATGGCCGACGACACAAATCCCATGCACCGAATCTGGAACGACGGAACATGGCTTAAAGCCTACATGGCATACGGCTGCTACTGGCACCGCTGCGCCTTCTGCGACACCTCGCTGGACTACGTGAACAATTACTGCGCAACAGACACGCGGGCATTCTTCAACGGAATCTACGCGCAGGCTGTAAAGGCCGGCGTATATGGCATACACTTTGTAGACGAAGCCTGCCCGCCCGCCGGACTCCAGCAGTTCGCCCTTTCAAACCTTGCGGCCTCGCGTACAGGACCAAAGCTGACCTATTGGGGAAACATCCGCTTCGAAAAGAGTTTCACACGTGACATGGCAGACCTTCTTTCCTGCGGCGGATTAACAGCCGTTTCTGCAGGAGTAGAAATTGCAACCGGAACAGGACTGGACTCCGTGAACAAAGGCATAGACATGGAAAACATAATCAGCGCCTGCTGTGCTTTCAAAGAAGCCGGAATTCTTGTCCACTCGTATATGATATTTGGATTCTGGAACCAGTCCGAACAGGACCTTATAAACTCAATGGAAACACTGCGTCAGATGTTCGCCGCAGGCCTGCTGGATTCCGCTTTCTGGCATAAATTTTCGCTCACAAAACATTCCACAGTTTACCGCGAATGGCAGCAAGGAAAACATCCCGACCTAAAGCCGCTCCCGGCACCAAAAACTCAATTTGCCGAAAACGACATTCACTATCAGGGCGAACATAAAAGCGACCGCTACTCAGAGCCCCTGAACGTCGCTCTGGAACTGTGGATGCATGGCGAAAAACTGAACAAAAATGTAGAAAGTTTTTTCCCGTTCAAAATGCCAAAGCCGTCCATTGATAAAAATTTTGTAGATTCTAAGATTGCCTTATACGAAAAGAACCGCGACCAAAGCTTTTCCCGCCTGCCTTCGGACAATCAGAAATTCGTATGGCTCGGCGGTATTCCATTAATACTTAAGTCTTCGTCGGGCGTTCAGCTCTGCTGGTCATATATGGGCGAACTCCTCTACGCCGATACAAAAAAATCTGAAGCACAAAAAATCCGTGAGCTTCTTATCCGCATTTCAGTTCACAATTTTACCCGGGAATCAGCCTCCTCATTTACAGCTCAGTCCATTCTGCCAGTATTGGGACAAAATCTTTTCAGAACCCTGAGAGGCAAAGGACTCTGTCTTATTCATTAAATTCATAGCGTGGTCCCTGAGCCTGTCGAAGGGCGGTCCCTGAGTGGTCCCTGAGTGGTTACTGAGCTTGTCGAAGTACCTGTCGAAGGGTGGTCCCTGAGCCTGTCGAAGGGCCCCCTTCTATACTGTCCACTGTCATTTCAGACCGCATGTCTCGATGCCGCCCATACAAATATGCCGTCATCCGGAATCTTGTTCAACCGGGCGACGGCATACTTTTACTCAGTTGCAGCAGCCGTTACCGTAAAGTTGCCGGGCTTGCCGTCAAGGCCGTCAATACAAGCATATGTTTTATCTGTTTTTGACTCATCATATACCGTATTATTGCCGCCTTTTAGGCTATTGCAATAAAGAAACATGTTATCGGAAGATACGTTTTCTATACTTCCCCAATCAGTTCCTGCAGCAGCATATATTGTTGTCAGATTGTAGCTAGACATGAACATATACCTCATATCTGTAACCTTGGACGTATTGAAGTTACTTATTTTAAGGTTCGTCAGTCCATGACAATCAGAGAACATAGACTTCATATTTGTAACTTCAGACGTATCAAACTTGCTCACATCAAGTTCCTTCAAGACGAAGCAATTAGAGAACATAAACTCCATATTCGTAACTTCAGACGTATCAAACTTGCTCACATCAAGGCTTGTCAAATTGGTACAATCAGAGAACATATACTCCATATTTGTAACTTTAGACGTATCAAACTTGCTCACATCAAGGCTTGTCAAATCGGTACAATCAAAGAACATATAACTCATATTTGTAACTTTAGACGTATCAAAATTAGTAATAATAAGCTCCGATAAGCTTTCACACCCCCGGAACATATAAGACATATCCGTAACGTTTGACGTGTCAAAATCACATGTTTCTATAGCTTCAATGTAACTACAGTTTGCAAACATTTTAGAGCTGTCTTGAGCCAAAGTCATGATGTTGTCCGGCTCAAGATAATACCAGATTGTCTTGCTTTCCTGTTCATACCATACAGGAATCTTTTGATTATTATCCAAGTAAAACTCAGAGTCTTTTTTTTCAGCAGATTTTGCAAATTTTTTCGCACTACCGGCAGAAAGACTGGTCAGTAACATAGTGTTTATATCTTGTCCGCTAATCAGTTCCAGCTTTTTCAAAATCCTTGCCTTTATGTCCATATCCTTTTTTATCTGAGTCGAAAAGTCAAATGCACCTTCGTCTGTAACCCAGCCCTTAAATAGGTATCCCTCTGCAACAGTGGGATCCGCCGGCTGTGCGGTCGTCTGCCCATACTCCACGGTTCTGGTTTCCGTTATCTGGTCATTCACGCTGATCGTTACGGTGAATGTAAGAATCTCCCAATATGCCCAGAGCACCTTTTTCCCAGTCGATCCCTGCGCAATGCTTTCCACTTTGTTTCCGCCTGTCTCTGCGTCATACCAGCCAAGGAACTTATATCCCTCGCGGCTGATTCCGCTTTCGTCCGGCAGGGTTATCGTGCTGCTGTACTTGGTGTACGAGCCGGGCGTCGTTCCTATAAGCGTTCCCCCGTTCGTGTTCAGGGTGATGCTGTATATGTCTTCAAGCTCCTCTGCGCTTTCTATTGCCGGGGACGAACTGCTGGTAAGTGCGTCCGTTATTCCTGCGTATTCCCGCCATTCGCCGATCTTCAGAGTCTTCGCCTCGTCGGCGTACAGGATGAATGTAAGTACATAGTTACCGCTCGCCACCTCGCTGGCCGTGTAGGTCGCCTTCCCGTCTGCAAATGCAATGCCCGCTTCCGCAGGGCTTGCCGTGCCGGATCCGTCCTCTGCCGTAAGGACCGCCTCTACGGCCTTTACCGCTCCTGGCACACTCAGCGTAACGCTCAGGGAGCCCTTTCCTTCGCCGGACAGCCCGCTGAGCGACAGCGTAAAGCTCAGGCTGTTCACGCCCGCTTCCATCTTCTTTTCTGCAGTTCCCTTGTATGTGGCACCGCCTTTCTTCGCCTCCAGGACAAAGCTGTACTCGGCTCCCGCCGTAACTTCTATGCTTTCCGCGCTCATCTTGGAGCTGGCATTGCCCTCTCCGTCTGTCGTCCACGTACGCTCTATGTCTGCACCGCTCCGGCCGCTGCTCTCCCCGTCAGCCTTCTTTGTTCCCGTGAGCGAAAAGCTTTCGAATTCCTCTGCACTCTGCACGCAAGGCAGCGCCTTCCGCGACACTTCCCCGACGCTTACCTTTACTACCGCTCCAATACCGGCGTCCTTACTGCTAAGGATAAGCGCCTTCATGATCAGGTCGTCAGACCCCTCCGTCATCGTGCATGCCGCAAGCACCAGCGCGCAGGCCGCAGCAAGCAGCATCAAAAGCTTTCTTTTCATATTCCTTCTCCAATAAAAAAATTACATATTATCTGTCCGTGCAGAAGATCCGCCTACGCCCTTTTGTACGCGGCAAAGCTTAGTCCTCCGCACCTGTCCGCAACCATACAACGAATGTACAGCTCCTCTGTTCACGGCGTACGGAAGGAGTTTCTACTCTCACTTACCCGCCGGTCATTCCGCAACAAAAAAAAACCGCCTGCTGCCGTACTTACGGCACTCCCGCGGTCTTCTGTATTACATGAGTAAATTGCTGTGTATATGATTTGCCCTCAGGGCAATTTGCGCACCTGCATTGCCGTGTCTTGTGCACACAACAGCTCCAGGCTTCTTCCTGATGATAAACTTTCCCATGCCCTCAATTATAAAGAATTCAAAATTTTTTTAACACCTTCCTGTTGATTTTTTTGTAAAATTTGTAGGCTCTGTAACCACTCAGGGACCGCCCTTCGACAGGTACTTCGTCAGGCTCAGTAACCACCCTTCGACAAGCTCAGGGACCGCTCAGGGACCACCCTTCGACAGGCTCTCTGTAAACATCTAGAAAACACTCAATGAACACAATCTAGATATAAAAACCTCCTCTCGAACAACATGTCATTTAAGCCCGTTCTAACAAACAACCACATTGAATTTCCTATCAAAAAAGTATAATATGCGCACTGTGAATTAAAAGGAAATTGGGTGAACCAAACTACCGAACGGTAGCAGAACTATTCCCAAGCTGGATGCGCAACTGTTACGGGCTTTATTTTTAAGCCTCTAGTCAGAACACTTTGATTCACGCCGGACTTTTGTCTGTACCTTCCGTATGGAACGGTAAACTTATTTTTGGAATCTACGCAACTCTGGATTCTGGAGAATACTATGAAAAGCATTCGCTTCTCTTTCCGTCGCGCTGCTGTTCTTGCAAGCGCACTTCTTTTACTTTCACTTTCATTCGGCCTTACATCATGTAAAACTGATGATGAGGATAACTCGCTTGTTCAGGCTTATTTGCTTACACAGCAGGATTCTATAACTTTACCGGCAGCTATTAAGGGAACATGGACAAGTTCTGCCGGTGATACTTATGTCATTACTAATTCAAGCTTTACAAACTACTCCTCTACTGATACTACAGCTACTCCTTATTATACATGGAAAATTCTTTCTTATGCTGTAGATCCTACAGACCCTACAATTTCATATATTTATGCAAAAATTACTCAGTTAGGTTCAGCAAACTACGGTGGAAATGATTATCCTGCAGAAGGCACAATCGGTTACTACACAGCTGCTTATATAAAAGTTGTTGATGCAAATACAATTCAGATTTCATGTGCATATGATAATACAAATTATACAAACTGCGATCAAAGCCTTGAAACTGTAAAAACAACATTTACAGATGCAAACGGATATTTCGGATATAAGCCAAATTATACTCGCCAGTAATTAAATCTGAAGCCCAAAAAAAGGGGCTGACTAAAAAGTATGAAAAGCGGTGGTTGAGCTTGTCGAAACCACTGTATTTAGTGCTAATGGTCATTTCGACAAGCTCAATGACCATATTCACAGAACTTTTTAGTCAGCCCCTTTTTTATTCTAGAAATATTAAATTTAAAAATAGTTAGCATAAACAAACTATTTTTAAACACACTCCTTCCCTTGCAGGCTCCCTTTTTGCGTAAGGGATTGTAAGGGTGAGCGTAGCGAAAACACGCGGAGCGTGGTCGGAGGCGAAAGCCGTAGCCCTGAAAAGCCCGGCCTGGAGCGGTGGTTTCCACCGCGGAAGGATACGCCATGATAAAGAAAAAAATAATTTTTGCACTAACCGTCATTTCTTTTATAAATATTTTTGCCGCTTCAGAAGAAGCCGAATCACAGGACGATTCAGAGGAAATTTCTGTAATCACTGTTAGCGCATCGCTGGAAACGCCCGTCGTAGAGCAGAGACAGACCTTTACGCACAAAGACATCGAGCAGCTGCACTCGCCGGATCTTCCTTCCCTCCTTCAGTCGGCCGGCATTCAGATTCTTTCTTACGGTACTTACGGGCTGGAACAGAAGGCTTCCATACGCGGCTTTACTGACGAGACGGTTCGGGTCATCATAGACGGAATATGCGTGAACAACGCCCAGTACGGAACGTTCGACTTTACTACCGTAAACCTGAACGATGTAGAAAAAATCGAAATTGTACGCGGTGGCTTTACAGAAGGCGTTTCCGACGAAGGTGCTGTTGGCGGCGCTGTCTACATCACCACAAAGAAAAATAAAAATGGGCACAGCTTTAATGCCGACACTTGCCTTACCTCCTACCTTAATCAAAAGTATCCGCTGGACACTGTAAGCCAGAGCCTTGGATACAGCGGCGCTTTTTCTGAAAGCACCTTCTTTTCATCCTCTATAAAAGGAAGCTTTGCAAAGAACGCCTTTCAGTACGAAAACTCTAAGAAAAAAGTGAAGACACGAGAAAACGCAGAAGTCTTTGATCTTAACGGTTCGGTAAAGCTTTCACACAACTTTGCAGAAAAAAACTCGTGGACTGTTTCTAATCTGACTTACTACGGAGATAAAAATACACCGGGTTCTGCTTCCCAAAATCTTTCAGGCAATCAGAAGGACATAAATAACAACCTTTCCTTTAATGTAAATCTTCCGGCTATTAAGGACTGCTTTTACGCAGACAACACTGTAAACTGGATTACAAATAACCGTTTCTACGAAGAAAACGACGATTTAAGCATTCATTACATCAATTCATTCAGATATACATTTCAATCAGAATTTTTTAAGTTCAATTTTTACAGGCAGACTTTTGGAGTTACGGCGGACTTTACTACCCTTAATTCCACAAATGACGGCATACATAATCAGATTACGGGAACTTTTAAGGAAACTTCAAAATTCTTTTTTGGAAATCATTTTTCAATGACAGTTCCGCTTGCCGTAAAATTCTGCGGTTCCAACTTTGAATTTATTCCAAAACTTGGACTGGGACTTACGTTCAAATATGCAGAATTCTTTTTGAACGGCTACAGAATGGTTCAGTTTCCAAATATGGATGATCTTTACTGGGATTCGAACGGATATAAGGGAAATCCGGATTTAACTGCCGAAAGCGGCTGGGGTTCGGAATTTACGGCAAATGCAAAGATCCCATATACGCCTTTTTCCATAACTTTCTTCTACAATTACTATAAAGATAAAATTCAGTGGCGGTATAAAGATAATTCAATGAGTCCGCAGAATGCTGCAAGTGCCTGGTACTTTGGAATCGATTTTCTTGCAGAACAGAACATTCTGGGCTTTATTTCCATAAAAGAAAGCATGGAATATCTTTACAACCAGCTTATTGACCCGGATAACGACCTTACAGACGGAAATCACATTATGTGGACGCCGGATTTTACGGGATCTGTAATTTTTAGTCTGAACGCAGGATTTGCGGTATTTTCTGTTGATGCAAGCTATACTGGAAAACGCTATACGGATAATTTGAATGTCACATACCTTAAGCCCTATTTTCTTCTTAATGCCGGAATGGATTTGACTGTCTGGGAACACTGCATACCTTATCTTAAAGTTAATAATATTCTGAATGAATCTTACGAATCGATTCCAGACTACCCTATGCCGGGAATTTCGATTCAATTGGGGTTAAAATTTCTTTAACGGCTGAATTTTCAGTTTTGTTTAGGGAATTCGGAAAATTACAAATTTTACGTTTTTAAACCTGCAGCTGATGAAAAAATGTTTTCGGAGGTTGCAGGTTTTTGTTTATATAGAGTGATTGGTAAGTTTTTACATGTTTGCAAAATTGCAGAAATAATTCCGCAGCGGGTCCCAGCGACGGCGGAAAGCAAGGTAACTCCCTTCTGAGGTGCCCCCTTACTTTCCGCCTGCGTCCCACTGCTACATTATTTCTGCAAAGATATTTGAAAATTAAAACTCATCATTCATCAAGCCATATATTTTGTTCATTGAGCCTATTGAAGCATCGAAACAAATACAGTTTATTTTGCTGTTTTCGGTTGTTCTCAAACACCTCAAAATTAAAAGCATTGTCATTTCATCTAATTAAAAAACGATAGTTATTAAATTTTATAACTATCAATAATTTGTTTAAAAACGATTTATTCACTGTTTCACATGAAACAAATTTGTTTGTCAGATTCTGGAATGTTTCATGTGAAACAATCTTTGTTTTGAAGTGGTCATTGTTTCATGTGAAACATAAATTCACTTCCCCTACCCTACTATATTTTTTTATCATTATTTATTTGCACTCATTGTTTCACATGAAACATTTTTGCGTCAAATAGATTTATATTTTCAATAATTTATAAAAAATGTTTTCTAGCAAAATATCTTTCATTTCAAAAATTATTTTCTGCAAACCAAAATATTCGTAATTGTACATCTTCCATCAATGTTTCATGTGAAACAAAAAGTGCTCATTTTTCTTTATTCTTGCTCCTAAATGTTTCACATGAAACATACCGATTTAAACACAAAGTTATCCACAATTGTGGGTAAATTGTGGATAACTTTTGAATAAGTCATATATCTTGTGTCTGCTTTTAGAAAGATAAAAAACTACAGTAATTTCGAGAGTTTCAATCATCATAGCTTTTCCATTAAATTAAAATATCTATGATAGAGATACGATACTTCTTAAAAACTTGCTTTCTACTGTTAAATTTACGGTAGTTTCGAGAGCCTCAACCACCGTAGATTTAGAAAATATTTTGAAAACCGCGTAGTCTTACTTAATTTTTTTTCATTAAATTTAAAAATAAAAAACCGGCTGAATAAAAATTCAGCCGGTGCCTGATGTATTTTATTAATCCCTAGTTGAAAATCAACTTACCCAACTATGATTATATATTATTTAAATACTTTTGTCATTATTAAGAAATAATTCTCTGTAATTCCTTATATTATAAAGAATTAGAAAAATTATTCCTTATTTTCAGGAACTTTATCAACTCCAACAAGGAAATCAGGTTCAGAAATGCGTACAACCTTAACTCCTGTTGAGCCAGTTCCCTGCTGATTGATAGTATTCGCATTAACTCTGAGTGTTTTTCCCTGACTTGTCATGCAGACAATTTCATCATCATCTTTGACTGGAAGAAGTCCGATGATTTCTCCGCGTTCTTCAGTGTTACCAAAGATTCTTTGACCGCCAGTTCCACGTCCATGTGGATTAAAGTCTTCAAAGCTTACGCGCTTACCGTAACCTTTTTCTGTAAGAAGAAGAATCTTTTCGTCCTCTGAAACTTTTACAGCTCCAGAAACTTCATCTCCTTCTGAAAGTTTCATACCTTTAATACCACAGCTTGCACGCCCCATTTCGCGTACAACATCTTCGTTGAATCGTAATGCCTTTCCGCGGCGTGTAACTACAAGCACATCAGACTTACCGTCAGTTGGAATAGCACTTATAAGCTTATCGCCTTCTTTAAGTTTAAGACCGATGATACCGCGTGTCTTTGCATTGCTGAATTCAGAAGTCTGAACCTTCTTTACAACACCGCTTGCAGTAGTCATAAACAAATACTGATCGTCACGGAATTCGCGCAGTGTAACGACTGTAGAAATTTCTTCGTCAGCACCGATTGCAATCATACTCTTGATATTTGTACCGCGACTGTTCTTTGAAGTTTCCGGAATTTCATGAACCTTAATCCAATATGCTTTACCAGCATTTGTAACAAACAGAATGTGGTCGTGAGTAGAACCAATGAACAGCTGATTGATATAATCGTCTTCAATCAAATTTGTACTATTGCTTCCAGTTCCTCCCCTACCCTGCTTTTTATACTGAGTTACAGAAATACGTTTCATGTAGCCGAGCTTAGAAATCATTACGACCATGTCTTCTTCTTTGATCATGTCTTCAACATTGATTTCTTCAACTTCGTCTGCAACGATATCTGTGCGGCGGTCATCGCCATATTTTTCTGCAAGTTTGTTTGTTTCATCTTTGATAAGAGAAAGAATCTTTCCAGGATTTGCAAGAAGATCTTCAAGGTAATCGATCCATGCCTGAAGTTCCTTGATTTCTTTCTGGAGGTCTTCAATCTGAAGATGAGTAAGGCGCTTAAGCTGCATATCAACAATTGCCTGAGCCTGTTCATCATCAAAGTTGAATCGTTTTTCCAAAGCAAGTTTTGCACTTTCTGTATCGCGGCTTTCCTTGATGATTTTAATTACTTCATCAATGTTGTTGATTGCAGTAATCAAAGCTTCAAGAATGTGCATGCGGTGTTTTGCAACTTTCAAATCGTAAATCGTACGGCGAGTAATAACTTCGTTACGATGATTTACAAAGTGCATTATGAGCTGCTTAAGATTCAAAACTTCTGGCTTAAGATATGTTGGTGGCAAAGTAAGAAGGCCTGGTTCGTCATAACGAGGTTCACCTTCTTTTACCTGTGGAACAAGAGCAAGATTGATTACGCCAAAATTTGACTGAAGGTCAGTCTTTGCAAAAAGCTGGTTCAATACAAGTTTTGTTACAGCACCGCGCTTAAGATCTACAACAAGGCGCATACCTGAACGGTCTGAAGATTCGTCGTTTGCTCCAACGATTCCTTCAATCTGCTTGTCGCGGACAAGTTCCTTTATGCGGCGGATAATATTTGTTGTGTTGATTCCGTATGGAACTTCGGTAAATACAATTGATTCGCGCCCGTGCTTGTCGGTTTCAATTGTGAACTTTGAACGGATTGTAATTTTACCGCGACCTGTTTTGTAAGCTTTTTTAATTCCTTCACGGCCGTAAATAATACCGCCGGTTGGGAAGTCAGGTCCTTTTATGTGATGCATCAATTCATCGATAGAAATATCTGAATTGTCGATATATGCAGAAATAGCTGCGGCAACTTCACGAAGGTTGTGAGTCGGCATGTTAGTTGCCATACCAACGGCAATACCAGTTGTACCGTTACACAAAAGGAACGGAAAAGCCGCAGGAAGAACGCTAGGCTCTTTTGTGGTATCGTCAAAGTTTGCCACCATATCAACGGTGTTCTTGCTGATGTCGCTGACCATTTCTTCAGTGATTTTTGACATCTTAGCTTCGGTGTATCGGTAAGCTGCGGCAGGGTCACCGGCGATTGTACCGAAGTTTCCCTGAGGAGTTACAGTTGTATATCTCTGAGCAAAATCCTGTCCAAGACGAACAAGAGCATCGTAAACAGAAGCATCTCCGTGAGGATGATAATGACCAAGAACTTCACCAACGATTGTTGCACATTTTTTTGTCTTTCCACCGCTGGCAAGATGAAGAGTGTCCATTGCATACATGATTCGTCTGTGAACCGGTTTAAGTCCATCGCGAACATCAGGCAAAGCACGCTGAACAATTACCGACATCGAATAGTCAATGTAGGCCTGCTTAACTTCATCCTCAATCGGAATCTTTATGACAGTTCCGCCTTCCGCAGTTTTGATTTCTTCCATTTTTCTCTGTCCTATATTGTGATTTAAAATAAGAACCAATGTAATTACTTTGCGGTGGTTGAGGCTCTCGAAACCACCAAGTATGGCCATTTTGACAAGCCCTTCGACAAGCTCAGGGACCACCCTTCGACAAGCTCAGGAACCGCTCAATAACCAAATATAATAACCATTTCATTATATAGTTTTTTTAAACTTTAGTCTTTAGTTGAGAAACTAATATATGGTAGTTTTAAAGTGATTTTAAATTTCAGTTACGAGTGATTTCAAATCATTTTTAGGATTTTTCACCGCAATCTGAAATTCATCTTCGTAAATTATTTCGCCGGGAATTTCTTTTGTTTCGGTTTTATAAAGCTGAACGCCGTACTTTTTGCACATGTCTCGGTAAAAGCTCATCTGATTGTAAATGTCTTTTCCCTGTTCTGTATCTTTGAACCAGGTTACAGCCTTGTCTGGATTTCCGTCTTTGTAATAAGGAGGAACGGGAAGAACTTTTTCAAAATATTCTCGCTGCTTCCAGTATTCAGCGATTTCTTCTTCGTTCATTGTTTTTGATTCAACAAGTTTCCAGACGGCAACAAAAATACCGTAGGGCTGCTGAGTTTTCCATGCGATGTCGGATGAGTGTATGCGGAAATAGGTCATATGAAATATTTTAACAAATTGAAAATATGAAAACAATATTTATATTTTAGCTATTTTAAATTTGACTTATAGCTATTTTCTTTCTATATTTATATATAATAGAGGTTGCTTTGAGTGGCAATCTTACCAAGGAGGCGAAAATGAATGCAATTCCTATTTATGATGCAAAAAACAGACTTCCCTATTTTATTCATGAAGCAGAAACTTCTGGACCGGTTTTGATAAGCCGTCATAATCAGAATGTTGCAATTTTAATTTCTGTTTCCGAATATGAAAGTCTTGTAAAAAAAGCGAATGAAAATTCATTTATTGAAAGGGCCAGAAAGTTCAGGGAACGAAATAAAGCTTTTTTTACAAACGAAGAAATCGATTCTATTTTTGAATCAGCAAAAGATAAATCAATAAACGGAACTTCACACGAAAATGAAGTCTTTTCCGGCGTGATGGAGAATTAAAAAATGGACGAAAAACTCTATCTCCTTGATTCAAATATTATTAGTGAAATTATAAAACCATTTCCATCTTTCAATGTAATTAAAAAAATTGCAGAACATTCTTCTGAATGCGCAATCAGCTCAATTACCTGGCACGAAATGCTTTTTGGTGTTGAACGTCTTGAAGACGGCATACGCAAAACAGAACTTAAAAAGTTTTTAATGGAAGATGTAAAAGAATCATTTGAAATAATTTCTTATGATGAAAATGCAGCTCAAATTCACGCCGTACTTCGAGCAAAACTTGAAAAATCAGGTCACCCAATGCCCTTTGCTGATTCTCAAATTGCTTCAATTGCGATTGCAAACAATATGACACTCGTTACAAGAAATTCAAAAGATTTTGAAAATGTAAAAGAAGTTTGTGATTTTAAGATGGAAAATTGGTTTGAATAAAAATAAACCCCGAAACAAGCTCGGGGTAAAAAAAACTAAAAGAATAAAATGTTTTTTACATTTTATTCTTTTTTTTCATTTGTTTTTTTGAAATACTTTTCGTAATATACATCAGATATCGATAGTATATGAGCACCTTGCCTATAAGAGCCTTCTGTTGAAGCATATAAATTACTATGGAACTCATCATTCTTTTCTACATAATAATCAATTCTTTCCTTTAAGGTCATATTTTCCAAAAATAAAAATCCAATCAAAAAAAATGCAATAATGAATCCAATTTTCGTTCCAATAGAAGTTTTTTTATCTCTTTTAATATCTTCCATGATTAATTCCCATTAAATATCCAAATTAGCGTAACTAGAGTTACTTTCAATGAACTGACGGCGAGGCTCTACTTCTTCGCCCATGCAGACACTGAAAATCTTGTCGGCTTCTACTGCATCTGGGATTGTTACTACGCGCATCTTGCGGTGAGCTGGGTCCATTGTAGTTTCCCAAAGCTGCTTTCCGTCCATTTCACCAAGACCTTTGTAGCGCTGAACATCGGCTTTATCTCTCTGATCTCCAAGTGCATCAAGAGCGGCATCGCGTTCTGCATCGCTGTAGCAGTAAACAGGTTCCTTCTTTCCAAGCTGAACTTTGAAAAGCGGTGGCATTGCAAGATATACATAGCCATTTTCAATAAGAGCCGGCATATATCTGAAGAAGAAGGTCAAAAGCAATGTGCGGATATGAGAACCGTCGACATCGGCATCGGCCATGATGATAATTTTATGATAGCGGAGTTTTTCAATATTAAAGTCTTTTCCAAAACCTGCACCAAGAGAAGCGATTACCGGTTCAAGTTTATCGTTGTTCATTACTTTTTCAGGACGAACTTTTTCAACGTTGAGCATTTTTCCCCAGAGCGGAAGAATTGCCTGAGTTTTTGGATCGCGTCCCTTCTTTGCTGAACCGCCGGCAGAGTCTCCTTCGACTATGTAAACTTCGCACTGTTCAGGATCTTTTAATGAACAGTCAGAAAGCTTTTCAGGAAGTCCAAAACCATCGCTCATTGTTTTTTTGCGGCTTGCATCTTTTGCTTTGCGGGCTGCAATTCGGGCTGTTGCTTCGGCAATTGCTTTTTCAAGAACACCTTCAAGAACTTTTGGATTCTGCTCAAAGAAGATTGTAAGCTTTTCTTTTACAAGAGAATCAACAATTGTTCGAACTTCTGTATTTCCAAGTTTTTCCTTTGTCTGTCCTTCAAATTCAGGTTCAGGAACTTTCATTGAAAGAACTACAACAATACCTGAACGAACATCATCACCTGTAAGGTTTTCGTATTTATCTTCATCCTTTGCTGCCTTGTTGTCTTTTACAGGCATTTTTTTAAGGATTTTTGGATTTGCTACAAGTGCTTTATTCAAAACGAATGTAAGGGCTGACTTAAATCCTTCAAGGTGAGTACCACCATCGCGGGTATTAATGTCATTTACATAAGTGTTAATATTTTCATCAAAACCGTCGTTGTACTGGAAAGAAAGTTCAGTTACAACATCATCTTTTTCACCAGTAATGTAAATTGGAGTTTCAGGAAGATAGAATTTACTGTGCTTTGCAACGTTCAATTCTTTTACATACTGATTGATACCGCCTTCAAACTTAAGAATTTCTTCTTTTGGATTTTCAAGGCGTTCATCTCTAAAAATAATTACGATTCCGCTATTTAAGAAAGCAAGTTCACGAAGGCGTTTTTTTAGAACATCATAATCGTGAACAACAGTTTCTGTAAAAATTGTTGCATCCGGCTTCCAGCGGATAGTTGTTCCGTGTTCTGTTTCAGGAACATCACCAATAACTTCAACTTTTGTCTTTGGAACACCACGGGCATATTTCTGCTGATAAATGTGTCCATCACTTTTTACAGTAGCTTCCATCCAGTCAGAAAGTGCGTTAACGCAGGAAACACCTACACCGTGCAAACCACCGGAAACTTTATACGAACCTTTATCAAATTTACCACCGGCATGAAGTCGGGTTAAAACAAGTTCAAGGGCAGAAATTTTTTCAGTCGGGTGAATATCAACAGGAATACCACGACCATTATCTTCAACACGAACAACATCGTCTTTTTCAAGTGCAACAACAATCTTGTCACAATAGCCGGCCATAGCTTCATCGATTGAGTTATCTACAGTTTCATAAACAAGATGATGAAGTCCGCGAGGACCTGTAGAACCAATATACATACCAGGACGTTTTCGAACTGCTTCAAGCCCTTTTAATACCTGGATATTACTTGCACCGTATTCTGCTGACATTTATTTTTCCTTATTACGGTGATTTCGACAGTCTCAATCACCATATATTTTTTTCAATGATTTTATTTACGATGATTTCAACCAGTTCAATCATCATACAGAAATGCAATATTATATGAAAACAATTTAGTAGATTAAAGTATAGAAGAATTGAAAAAAAAGGTAAAGGCGGTTTATACTTTCTTACTATGAGCGAAAATAATCTTAAAGAAGTATGGAATCTGGCACTTAATCAAATTGAAGAAGAATATCGGAAAAGCGGTAAAGAACTGGACTTTAAGCTCTGGTTCAAAATGACATATCTTGAAGATAATATTCAGACAATCAAAGTATCTGTACCGTCCAGCTTTATGTGGCAGCAGATGATTACAAAAGACATTGTTAACGTCGTAAAAGAAAAAATAAAGAACCTTATGGGTCTTTCTGATCTTGAAATTGAACCGGTTATAAACGAATCTCCAATTTTTAATGCAACAGAAGAACCGGAAGAAAATATAGAAATTCCAGTTGTTCAGAAAAAAGAAGAATCTTCTCCTGTAATTGAAAAGAAGGACTCCCCTTCTCCGGCAGCTGTTACAAAAACAAAAAAATCTAAGCCTAATAATTCTACTCTTGATGAAAATTTTACGTTTGAAACATTTATTCCTGGAGAAGGAAGCTCAAGTAAATTTGCCTACAACGTTTCTCTTTCTGTTGCAGACAACCCGGGAATCAAGGCAAACCCTGTTCTTCTTTACGGCGGCGTAGGTCTTGGAAAAACTCACCTTATGCAAGCCATAGGAAACAGAATTCTTGAAAATTCTGACGGAACCTTAAAAATCTGCTACATTCAGGCAGAATCTTTTCTTAATGAATTTACTTCTTCTCTTTTAAACAGAAATTCAGACAAATTTAAGAATAAATACAGAAACCTTGATGTACTTCTTCTGGATGATATTCACTTTTTGCAGAATAAAACTGGTATTCAGGACGAACTTTTCTATACTTTTGAAGCTCTTCATAAAAAGAAAGCTCAGATGATATTTACATGTGACCGCCCTTTAAAAGAAATTCAGAACATGGCTGACCGTCTTGTAAGCCGTCTTGGAAGCGGAATGTGTCTTGATCTGCAGCCGCCTAACTATGAAACACGAAAAGCTATTCTTCAGAAAAAACTTGAAATCAAGAAAAAGGATCTTCCTGAAGAATTTATCGATTACATTGCACGAACAGTAGAAACAAATATCCGCGACCTTGAATCTGCCTTAACAAAAGTACTTGGTTATGTTGAATTCATTGATACAAACATAACTATAGAAAATGTTCAGCAGCTTCTTTCAAATCTTTACAGTTCTCCGGCCGTGGGAAATATTTCTATTGAAAACATCCTTAAAGTTGTGGCAGACAATTACAACATTACTGTCTCTGACCTTAAGGGTAAAAAACGTGATCAAAAAGTTTCTGCTGCAAGATTCATTGCAATCTATATTGCACGTGAAATGACTGAATATTCATTTACCGAACTTGGAAACGAATTTGGAGGAAGAGATCATTCATCTATAATGCACGCCTATAACAAGGTTAATGAAAGAATACAAACTGATTCCTCTTACATGGCGCGTATAAAAAGTTTGATGGATGACGTTAAAAAGTTTAAAAGTTAAAGACAAATTTGTTTATATTATGATAAAATAATGTGGATAAGTTGTGAAAAACTTCTTTGATTTATAGAAATTTGTGAATTTGTAGATAACATGTTCATAAGAATTCAGTTTTTATAAACTTAACAAATATTTGTAATAAAAGAAAATAAATAGCTTTTCCACTTTAAACACTTCCTTATTATTAAATTTACTAAATTTTATAAATTTAATAAATTTTAGGAATGTTTATAAGAAAGATTAAAAAGTATAACTTATAGGAGTTTTTATATGAAATTTTCATTTGATCGCGATGCAATGATTAAGGAAATAGCAATTGCACAGGAAATTATTACAAATAAAAGTCCAATTTCTATTCTTTCAAATGTACTTTTGACAGCTGCAGACAATACGCTGACTATAAAAGCTTCTGATACTTCAGTAAATTACATAACACAACTTCCAGTAGACATAGCAGAAGAAGGAAGTACAACAATATTCTGTGATAAATTCATGAGCATTCTTTCTTCTTCTCCTGCAGGAGAAATTGAATTTGACCAGCAGGATATAAAGGTAACAATTAAGCCTGTTGCTAAAAAAATTAAGTTCCAGCTAAAAAGCATTGCAAGTGAAAAATTTGCAGAAATTCCACAGGCAAATGACGTTCCTTTCTTTGAAGTATCTTCTAAAGATATAAAGGAAATGATTCAGCAGACAATTTTTGCTGTTTCTAATGATGTAAACAGATATTTCATGACAGGTGTTTATTTTACAAAGAAAGAAAATAAATTTGCCATGGTATCTACAGACGCTCGACGTCTTTCATATGCTGAAAAAGAAATTGATGCTTCAATTAATTTTGAACCGGCAATCGTTCCTACAAAAATCTTAAAGTGTATTCTTAAAAATGCACCGGATGAAGGAAATATTCAGCTTGCAATCGTTGATAAATTGATTTTTGTACGTTTCGGAAGCTATGAATTTTCTTCAAAACTGCTAGAAGGACAGTTTCCTAACTATCAGAAAGTAATTCCAGAAAGTCAGGCTCATTCGTTCCAGGTAAACAAGGCTGACCTTGAAGCTGCGCTTAAGCGCATTGAAATCATGGTTGATAAGAAAGTGAACAGAATTCTGTTTAACCTTACAGAAGGAACACTTAAGCTTACTTCTCCTGAATCTGAACTTGGTACAGCAGACGAAGAAATTCCATGCCGCTACGCTGGTGAAGAAATTACAATTGCCTTGAACAGCAGCTATGTTTCTGATCCTCTTAAAAACATTAAGACAGAAGAAGTTGTTTTTGAATTTACAGAAGCAATGAAGGCTGTAACAATTCGTCCGGAACCGGCAGAAGATTATTTCCATATCGTTATGCCGATGAATACGAACTAAGTTCGGATCTTTTAGCTTTATATTTTATATATGCCGTTTCTTTCGCTTTCTCTGTTTAATTTCAGGAACCTCAAAAATGACAAGATTGACCTGTTTGCAAAAGAAGTTTTTTTTGTAGGGGAAAATGGACAGGGAAAGAGCAATCTTTTGGAATCTCTTTATTATGCCGCTTACGGTTCTTCGTTTAGAACGCATACTGATTCTCAAATCATAAAGGAAAATGAATCAAATTTTGCTATACGTGCAATGTACACCAACGACAAGGAAAGCACGCAGCAGATAAACATAATTTATGACAACGGAAAAAAAGTAATAGAAAAAAACGGAAAGCGCATAAAGGACAGAAAGGAACTTATAAATACGATTCCGTGCGTTGTTTTCTGTCATGATGACATGAAATTTGCAACAGGAGAGCCGGAATACAGAAGGTTTTTTTTAGATCAGTCGCTTACAATGTATGACGCGCTTTATATTGACGATTTAAGAAACTACAGAAAAATATTAAAGACAAGAAACCTGCTTCTAAAAGAAGGAAAATATGACATGCTGGATATTTATGACGTTCAGCTGGTTCAGAAAGGCCTTGAAATTCAGAAAAAACGTAAAATGGCAATTTTTCAGTTCAATGAAATTTTTGGAAAGTTGTATGAACAGGTTTCGGAAATAGATGGGGTATCAATTCAATATGTTCCGTCTTGGAAAGAAATTCCACAGGAAGTAGGTACAAAATTTCCGGATGCAGAAACAGTGCTTTCTCGCATAAAGGAAAAGCGCGAGCAGGAAAAAATCCTTACCACTACCCTTTCGGGACCGCACAGGGATAAAATCATTTTTATGAGGAACGGAAACCAGTTTATTAATACTGCTTCTACAGGACAGTGCCGTCTTATAGCCCTTCTTCTTAGGATTGCACAGGCGGTTTATTATACGCGTATTACAAATTCAAAGCCGGTTCTTCTTATGGACGATGTAATGCTGGAACTGGATCCTTTAAAAAGGCAGCGCCTTACTGCAATGCTTCCGGAATACGATCAGCTTTTTTGTACTTTTTTGCCGGGCGAACCGTATGAAAATTATAAGAGGGAAAAAACTAAGGTTTATCATATAAAGGACGGTGAATGGAATGAGTAAGGAAGAAATTGTTTCATGCAAAGAAATGATAGATCTTACATGGGCCGGAATTGAAAAATCTGCTCTGGAAAAAAATAATAAATTCTATAATCAATGGAAATTCATCGTTACAAAAATAAACGGCTGCGGTCAGAATCTTTATGATCATTCAAGGGTTGTAGAAGTAAAGAACGGAATTCTTCTGATAGAAACTGATCATCCGGGATGGACACAGCTTATGCAGATGTACAAGAAATTCATTCTGCGCGGATTAAAGATGTACATGCCGGAAATGAACATACAGACGCTTGCATTCAGGGTAAAGGGAAGTTCTGCAAATCTTTCTGACAGTTATGATGAGCTGTTGAAGAAAGACCTTGAAAAGGAAAAAGAAAGTTTAGAAAAGCAGGAAAAACTTCTAAAACAATACGAAAGACAAGACGATAAGAAAAATACTGAAAATTCTTATGAAATTCCTGAAAATTTACTCAATATGTTTAAAAGCATGAAAGAATCGATGTTGACCAAAAAGGAAAATAATTGATATATTATTTTACTATATTTTGATATTTTATAATTCGCATAAAATATACGGATTTTATTTATAAAGGAGCATTGGACATATGTTACGTACATACCAACCAAGCAAAGTTAAACGCAATAGAAAATTTGGTTTCAGAGCACGAATGGCTACAAAAGGTGGACGCAAAGTACTTGCACGTCGTCGTGCAAAGGGTCGTGCTAAGCTTTCAATTTCTGACGAAAAAAAGCCTTACTGATATTGATTAGGGATGGAAACAGACTTGATTAAAACAGGATTTTTTAAACGTGAAGAGCGGATAAAAAATCCTGTATCATTTAAGAGACTGTTTAAAGACGGAAAAAAGGCAAGTATTTCCGGTGCAAAAATTTTCTATCTGGAAAATGGCACGGAAATGAACAGAGTTGGTTTTCCTTTGCCGCGCGGATACGGTAACGCAGTGCAGAGGAACTTGTCGAAACGTTACAGCCGTGAAGTCTATCGTTTATTAAAAACACATCTGAACACCGGATATGATATTCTTTTGCTTGTATATCCTGGAAACGACTCGTTCAGCACGCGATGTGTTCAATTTCGTTCGTTGTTTAAAAAGGCAGGATTACTAAAAGAATGAAAAATTTTTTTAAAGAATTTTTCTGTTTTTTTATCCGCATTTATCAAAAATATATTTCGCCTTTGCACCCTGCTTGTTGCAGATTCACGCCGACGTGCTCTCAATATGCTTTGGAAGCAATTCAAAAATATGGTCCTGGTAAAGGCTTACTGCTGGCAATAAAACGAATATTACGTTGCAATCCTTTTTTTAAAGGTGGCTATGATCCGGTTCCATAGGGAACCTTAGCTGGTGGGGGACTTAATGAATAAGAATACAGTTATAGCAATGATTCTTTCGACTGTTGTAGTTGTGGCATCGATTTTTGTTCAGTCAAAATTCTTTCCAAACTCTATTGATAAGTCGGGTGCAGAATCAAAAAAAGCTGCTGAAGAAATGGTGGCAGATGAAAACTCAGCCGGTCAGTCAGAAACAAATTTGGTTGTATCTGATTCAAATGCTGATGTAAAAGATGAAAAAAACTATACAATTACAACTAAGAATGCTGAAATAGTTCTTACAAACCGTGGTGGTGATGTAATAAGCTATAAGCTTCTTAATCATATTGATGTTGATACAAAAGACGGTGTTCAGATGGTGGATAATGTTTCTGCCGCAAACCGTGCATGTGCCCTTGCTTTTGGAAACGCAGAAAGTCCTATTCTTAATGAACTTTTTAATGTCGTTCAGGAAAATGAATACACTTATCTTTTCACAAGAAACTATTCAATCACAAATGAAGACGGTTCAGTAAGTAAATTCGTTCTTGGAAAGAGATACACATTTGATCCGGAAAGCTACATGTTCAAGATGGATGTTCTTGTTCACGGTGATAAAGTAGAAAACCTTGCATATACATTAAGGACTTCTCCACAGATTGGACCTCATTTTAATCCTAAGCTTAATAGATACGAAAACCGTCAGTTTATTTCATACAACGGTGGAAAAGCAAAACGCCAGGTTATTGGAAACAAGCAGTTCAAGGTTTACGGAAAAGACTACCTCTGGAACGGTATTGGCGGTAAATATTTTGTGGAGCTTGTAATTCCTGAAAAATCAGAAAAGATGGATTTTACACACTACTCTACTCTGATTGAAGTTAATGATTACGCAAATGCGCAGGCAATCCTTGTAAGGAAAGCTTTCAGCGAAGATGACGTAAAAGATACATACTACATGTATTTTGGTCCAAGAGATGAAAAAGCCCTTCGAATCTTTAATGTTGCAGAAAAAAATTCATGGAACCTGAGCGGATTAAGACTTAACGAATGCCTTAATTCTAACGGCTGGCTTGGATGGCTTGAAACTGTGCTTAAATGGATTATGGAAATAATCAATAAGTTTGTTCATAACTGGGGTGCTTCAATCATCATTATGACAATCTTTATTAAGCTTCTGATGTTCCCGTTTACAAGAAAACAGTCACTTGGAACATTGAAGATGCAGCAGATTCAGCCTAAAGTTCAGGCTGTTCAGGCTAAATACGCAAATAACCAGCAGAAAATGCAGGAAGAAATGGCAAAAATTTACAAAGAAGCCGGATACAATCCTATGAGCGGATGTCTTCCGATGCTTGTACAGTTTTTGATTCTTTTTGCAATGTATAATCTGTTTAATAATTATTTTGAATTCCGCGGCGCTGAATTTATTCCTCACTGGATTGAAGATCTTTCTTCTGGTGACAGTGTATACACTCTTAAATTTGATATTCCGTTCTTTGGAAATCAGATTAGGGTTCTTCCGTTTATTTATCTTGTTTCCCAGCTTTTGTTCGGTAAGATTACAGGAAATGGAGGTACAGCGGCTCCTGGAACAAGTCAGGCTCAGATGCAGATGATGATGTATGTAATGCCGATTATGTTCTTCGTTCTTTTTTACAATGCTCCGTCCGGACTTCTAATTTACTGGACAGTCAGCAACGTATTCCAGATGGGTCAGCAGATTATCATCAACAAGACAATGAAACAAAAAAAAGCTGAAATGGCTTTGAAATCAAAGAAATAATTTAGGAGATATAAATGACTTACGAATTTGAAGGAAAAACAGAGAAAGAAGCTATTGAAAACGCTGCAAATGAACTTGGACTTGAAAGAGACCAGTTTGATGTAGAAATTCTTGAAGCTCAGAAAAAATCTCTTTTTAAGAATGGCTATGTAAAAATTGCCGTTCACACTTTGGAAGATGAAGAACAGTCTTCTCAGCATTCAATGATGACTTCTCAGAAAAAGATGATTGCTGATCCTGTTCCACAGGGTGAATTTGAAGAAAAGCTCATTGATTTTATTCAGAATGTTGTTACAAAAATGGGTTACGATGCAAAGGTTGAAGTTGTTTTCCGTGAAGAAAAGAAACTTGGACTTAAATTGAATTCACAGAATTCTTCAATTTTGATTGGACGCAAGGGAAAGAATCTTGATGCACTTCAGCTTCTTGCAAATATTTATGCAGGACGCCTTGGACACGAAGAAATCCGCGTTATCCTTGATACAGAAAACTATCGTATCCGTCGTGAAGAATCTTTGGTTCGCCTTGCATATACAACAGCAGACAAGGTTCACCAGTCACATAAATCAATTTTGCTTGAACCTATGAATCCGTTTGAACGTCGCCTTATACACACTACTTTGAACGATATTCCAGATATCGATACAAAGTCAGAAGGAGAAGGACTTTACAAGCAGGTTCGCGTAATTTACAAGGGATTTGAAAGATAATTTTAGATCCTAAAGATTTTTATAGGAGAAAACATGAAGAAGATTCTTTTTGTACTTTCATGCTTATTTATGGCTTTTTCTGTTTCTGCGCAGAATAATTTAGAATCATACGTTAATTCAAAATATATTAATGCGCTTAAGAATTACGGAAAAGTATCTGTTATTCATGAAAAAAATGACAATGTAATTACAATGGTGCCGGAATGTGAATTTTCTGACGCAATTAAGGCTGACCTTATTTCTGCAAATGGAGAAGGGGTTCCTTTTTTGGCTGAATTCATTTATCTGATTCCTAAAAAAGATCTTACAGATGATGTTTCAAAAGTAAATATTGATTCAATTTCTGTGCTTTTCAGATCAATAAGCAAAATGCAGGGAATGAAGTACATTCATAATGGAGGACGTTCGGATGTACTTTACAGCAAGTCTTATGCAATTGCCAGTGTTGATTCTTTTGCGCCTGTTGCTGACCCTGTAGAAGGTCAGGCTGACGGGCTTGTAATTTACGCATACCAGCATGACCACACTTTTGGTGATACAAAATACAAGCTTACATACAGACAGAAGGACAATGTTCTCTGGTCAAACTTTCTCAGCCAGATTCCAATGGGAATGCTTGGTGTAAAGGCTGTAATGGCTGAAAACATGGAAACTAACGTTCTTTGTATTGATGTTGGAGATGCACTTCTTCTTTATCTGAATGCTGATGTAAATGCAAAAAAACTTGTTGGAATCCGCGGTCAGATTGAAGATTCTATGACTGTTCGTATGGATGCTATCTATAAGTGGTTCATGCAGCAGTTCAAATAAAAATAAGGATGATGCAGAGATTTATAATCGCTGTAAAAGAATGGTATGAAAAAGATTATTTTGTCGGCACTTTTTGGTGCAATGATTTTAATGAATGGAGCATGCAGCTCTAAGGGAAAAGCTATGGATTCTATTAAGGGAAAAGACGGATTGTTTGCAATCATGGAAACTTCTAAGGGTGAAATTGCCCTTGAATTGTATTACAAGGATGCGCCTTTAACAGTTTGTAACTTTGTAGGTTTGGCAGAAGGAAAGCTGGATGCAGCTAAGGGAAAGCCTTTCTACGACGGTCTTAAGTTTCACCGTGTAATCAAGGACTTTATGATTCAGGGTGGAGATCCTCGCGGTAACGGAACTGGCGGTCCTGGATATAAATTTGCAGATGAAGAAGTTCCTTATAAATTTACAGAACCTGGATATCTTGCTATGGCTAATGCTGGTCCGGGAACAAACGGTTCTCAGTTCTTCATTACTCATGTTCCTACAGAATGGCTTAACGGAAAGCACACAATTTTTGGTCATGTTGTAACGAAGGCTGATCAGGATGTTGTAAATGCAGTTGCTCAGGGCGATGAAATTAAGTCTGTTAAGATTGTTCGTCAGGGTGCAGATGCAGAAGCATTCGCAGCAACACAGGCTGACTGGGATAAGTACAACAAGGAAGCTGCTGCAAAGGCTATGGCTGCAAAAGAAGCTAAATACAAAGCTAAGATTGAAGAAGTAGAAAAGAAATTCCCAGGATTTGAAAAGTCTGCTGAAGGAATTTATTACAAGACAACAAAAGAAGGAAGCGGCGCTAAGTGCGGTAAGGGAAAGCATGTATACGTTGCTTACAAGGGATATCTTGTAGACGGTACTGTATTTGACCAGTCTGCTGGACGCGGTGACCTTGATTTTAATACAGGTGCCGGACAGATGATTCCTGGTTTTGATATCATGGTACAGGATATGAAGAAGGGAGAATCCCGCACAATCGTTCTTCCGCCGGATATGGCTTATGGTGAACAGGGATATCCTGGAGTAATTCCACCGGCTTCTTACATAGCATTTGATGTAACATTGAACAGATTCTAATATATTCAGAAGTTGATAGAAAATGGTTTCGTTCTTCGAGATGATTGGGGAGCGGAACCATTTTTTTTGCTATGTCCAGTGGTTTCGAGGGCCTCAAACACCGCGGTTATTAGCATTGATTAAAAATTCAAGCGAAAGACTTTTGAGTTGCGTTCTGGTGTCCAGAGGGCGCGGCGTTCTTCAGGCAGGGATTCTACTGTGTCTGGCTTGAATCCGAGATGTTCGAACCAGTCGCTGGTTCTTGTAGTCAGGATGAAGACGCTGGCTTTGTTCTGTTTTTTTGAGCGGTCTATGAAATAGTCTACAAGCTTTGGTCCTATTCCCAGGCTGGAGAAATTTTCGTCAACGGCAATTCCGGCAATTTCTGCCTGACCGTCTTTGTATTCGTGGAGAGCCGCGCATGCGCGGATGCAGCCGTCGATTTCGTAAACAATGTAGTCGGAAAGTTTTTCTTCCAGATCGTGGGATGTGCGCGGCAAGAGTATTTTTTTCTGAATGAACGGTGACATTACAGAAAGAACGGCCGGAATGTCCTGAAGCTGCATTGGGCGCAGTCCGCCATAGTCGCGGGAGTAAATCATTGTGCCGGAACCAAGGTCGCTGAAAATTTCGCATGGGAGCGCGCCTTCAAGGGAACCGTTCAGAATGTGGGAGCGGATTACGCCGTTCCGGCAGGCTTCTCCTGCTGCTTTTAAAAGCGAAATGATTTTGAGGTTTCTCTGGCTAGTGTTTTTATTGTCTTCCAGGAAAATCTTGAGTTCGTCGAGATCCATGGCAGGAACGTCGTTAAATTCGGAAAAACCGATTTTCTTTGAAATGATAAAATCGTCTTTTGTGATTTCTGCATTTTTTGTAAGGTAAAAAAGCTTGTCGGCTTTAAGATTAATTGCAATCTGCTTGGCAAGACTTACTGAAGAAATATTGTATGGCTTGCCGCTGGAATTCCATCCTATGCATGGGAAGATCGGGACAAAGCCGCTCTGCAGCGTGTTTAGAATTGCTTCTGTCTGGAGCTTATCTATCTCGCCGGCGGTTCCGTAATCTATTCCGTCTATTACGCCTTTTGAGCGTGCCCGAACCCAGTTACCGATTGTAGCTGTAATCTGGTGGGCGGCAAGGCTTGTCATCACTATGTTTGAAACGTCGAATGCAGCCATTTTTATAAGTGGCATTGCGTCTTCTTCTGTTATGCGGATTCCGTTCTGGTAGCGGCAGGAAATGCGGGAATCGCTTAAAATCTGATCGATGCGTCTGCGGGCTCCAGGAACGATGACGACTTTTAGGCCCGACTGGTGGATGAGGGCTATGTCCTGCATGTGGCTGAGGAACAAAGGAGAATCGATAACTTCGTCGTCAAGGTAGATGACTACGGTTGCGTTTCTGAATTTGTTGGCGTAGCGTAGGACGTCGCGGATCTGGTTTGCCTTTATGTTTCTTGGGTTTTCCTGCATGAAATAATTATACAGAGATTGAAGGGGAAAAGTCGAGATTAAATATATTTTTTTAATTTAATCTTAAAATCTCGATTTTTCCCTTGAAGTCGAAGACAGGAAGGGAGCCGGGTTGATTTGATAGTATAAAAAATAATTCAATCTGGTTATATAAGAAATATGCAGGAATGGATATATTGATGATATCACATTGCTGCGGGGGCGTTATGAAAGGGTTAATAAAAATTGTTTCTATAATTGGTTTGATTGCGGTTGCCGGGATTATGGCGGGCTGTTCTAAGGCGGAAAATGAGCTTCATGTCTATTCAATTATCCATGAAGAAGAAACAAAGGCTTTGACTGATCTGTTTACTAAAAAAACTGGAATTCCGGTTCTGTTTTTGAGGGCTTCTACAGGTGAACTTGTAAACAGAGTTATTTCTGAAAAGGATAATCCACAGGCAGACATTCTTTTGGGCGGTGCGGTGAACTATCATATTCAGGCTGATGCGGAGGGTGCACTGGAAGCGTATGAATCTCCTCTTGAAAAAGGAATTCCTTCTTATGCAGTTTCACCTAATCACACTTATACAGGATTCTGTGTACTTTCTCTTGGAATTGGAATCAACAAGCCTAGATTTGAAAAGAAATTTCCTGGAACTCCGGTTCCGCAGACTTGGGATGATTTGATTAATCCGACATTTAAGGGCGAAATTGTCTTGACTAATCCAATTGCTTCTTCAACGGCATATCTGTTTGTTCAGAATCAGTTGCAGAGGCTTGGTTGGGAAAAAGGCTGGGAATATCTTTCTGCCTTAACTCCGCTTGTAGGTCAGTTCCCGGACAGCGGAAGTGCACCGGCAAAACTTTTGGGTACGGGCGAATATGCAATCGGAGTTTCTTATCTTCATGCCATTGCAAAGTATAAGTCAGAAGGCTTTGAGCTTGAGGTTGTTGCACCTCCAAAAACAGTTGGAGACGTAGACTGCATTGCAATTATGAAGAATACAAAGCATCTGGAAGAAGCAAAGAAATTTGTTGATTTCATGCTTAGCAAGGAAGCACAGGAACTTATGAGTTCAATTGATTTTACTGTACCTGTAAATCCAACTGCCAAAGGAGCAGAAGGAAGCGTTCCGGTAAGTTCTCTTGATTTGATAGATTATGATGTAAAGAAAGCTGCAGAGCAGAAGGAAGAAGTTCTGACTTTGTGGAGTAAGCAGGTTAAATAGTGCGTTTTAATTCGGAGCAGAACAGTAAATCTTTGCTTACTGCATGGATTATTGTTCTGCTGTTTTTTATTATTTGTATTGGATTTCCTCTATTGCAGGTACTGCTGGCCGCCACTCCTAAGGATTTTAAGGCGGTTTTTTCGCAGAATATATGGCATCAGATAATTTTTAATACGATTTTGGAATGTGTCTGCTCGGCTTTTATTTCTGTGGTGGTGGGCTATCTTTTTGCCTATGCCGTTGTAAAGGCGGATATTCCTGCAAAGAAGTTTTTTTCTGTACTTCCTCTTGTTCATCTTGTTACGCCGCCGTTTGTTGGTGGGCTTGCCTTTATCCTTCTTTTTGGGCGGCAGGGATTTATAACTCATACTGTCTTAGGGCTGAATCTGTCTTTATACGGATTTTGGGGTCTTTTGATTGCGCAGGTTCTTTGCTTTTTTCCTATGGCATATTTAATCTGCGCTCAGACTTTGCGTGGAATAAATACAAATTTTGAAAAAGCTGCTAGGAGCATGGGTGCAAGTGAACTGAAAATATTTTTAACCATTACATTGCCTCTTAGCTTTCCGGGAATTCTTTCTTCGTTTTTATTTATTGCGGTAAGCGTTTTAAGCGACTTTGGAAATCCGTTGATTGTGGGCGGACGGTTCAGGGTGCTGGCGGTTGAAATTTATACGCAGCTTACGGGCTGGCTTAATGTGGGAACGAGCGCGGTTTTGGGAATTGTGCTTATTATCCCAAGTGTGATTTTTTTTGTATTGCAGAATAAAGTTAATAAAAAAATAGAGGAACGCACTGCGGGAATAAGTCAGAAATCTGAATTTGAAAAAAGTTCGTGTCCGCTTTTTGCAAAAATAATTCTGACTACGTTTGTAACGGTTATTTCGATTTTTATACTTGCGCAGGGAGCTTCAATCGTTGCGGGAAGTTTTCAGAAATTGTGGGGAATCAACAAAGCATTCACCTTTAATCATATAAAGCATACGGTCCAGTATACGCGGGAGCTTAAAAACTCTGTAGGATTTGCGCTTATTTCTGCAATGATAAGCACTGTGATTGCGAGCGTTTCTTCGTATATTGTGCACAGAACGGATGTTCCGCTTAAGAAAACGCTGGATATTTTTGCGCAGATTCCATCTGCAATTCCGGGAAGCCTTCTTGGGCTTGCGATTTCTTTAAGTGCGAACACGCTGAAATTCAGGAATTCAAATGTGCTGATTGTAGTTGCCATGACGGTTGCGTTCATGCCGTTTGCTTACAGAGTGATTTCTAATACTTACGGGCAGATTAAATATACGCTGGATGACGCGGCGCGCTCACTGGGAGCAAATCAGCTGTTTACGCTTTTTACTGTAATTGCCCCGGTTTCTAAGGGAGGAATTTTCAGCGGATTTATTTATGATTTTATTCGCGGGGTTGGAACTTTAAGCGCGGTAATCTTTTTGGTTTCGTTTAAAACGCCGCTCGCTTCAATTGAACTTATAAATCTTGCTGAGCAGGGAAACTGGGGATCGTCCTGTGCACTGGCTTTGTGCCTTACGCTGATAACGTTCCTGATTCTGGGTTCGGGTCTTTTTATAAATATGATGATTTCTAAAAAACGGGAGAAAATAAATGGCATTTCTTTCTTTAAATAACGTTTCTTTTTTTTATGGAAAGTCAGAAATTATTAAGGGCTTTAATCTGGATGTTGAACAGGGAAGCTTTACGACTCTTTTGGGTGCCAGTGGCTGCGGAAAGACTACCCTTCTTCGCCTTATAAGCGGATTCTTAAAACCGACGGAAGGAACTGTCAGTATAAACGGTCAGGTTCAGAACGAAATTCTTCCTAACAAGAGGAAGATAGGGATGGTTTTTCAGGATTATGCGCTTTTTCCGCATATGACGGTTGAACAGAATCTTTTGTACGGGCTTAAACTGAAAAAAGGCGAAAAGCGTACAAAGGAGCAGAATGCGGAACTGGTTCAGAAAACTGCGGAAAACCTAAATTTGCAGAAGCTTTTGAAGCGCTACCCAAGTGAACTTAGCGGCGGCCAGCAGCAGCGCGTTGCTTTGGGAAGGACGTTAGTTCTGGAACCGCACATTCTTTTGATGGATGAACCTCTTTCTTCGCTGGATGCAAAGCTGCGTCTTAAGGTACGCGAAGAATTAAAGGAAATTCAGCAGCGACTGAAAATTACGACTATTTACGTTACGCATGATCAGGAAGAAGCGCTTAGCCTTTCCGACAGAATTGCGGTGTTAAGGCACGGCTCATTGCTGCAATACGGAACGCCGGAACAGATTTATTTTGAACCGAAGGACAAGTATGTTGCGGATTTTGTGGGCCGGGCTAATTTTATAAGGACGGGAAACGGCGATGGGGGCGGAGAATTTCTGGTCCGCCCGGAATGGATTGCCCTGTCTAAAGAAAAGAACGGCGCATCTGCGGATTTTACAGGAACCGTTGTGTCTAAGGAATTTTTGGGAACATTTTTACGCTACAGAATAAAGTTTGAAAATCAGGAAATTGTGGTTGACCAGAACCCTGTAAGCACCGAAGCAATTGCGACTGGAGACAAGGTTGGAATAAAAATTCTTAAGAAGTGGGAAATTAAATAATTTTGTTTTTTTCTGCCTGGGCGCGGGCGACTTCGGTGTTGGTTTTGCTGTAGACGCAGCCGCAGTACTGCTGGCGGTAGAGGTCGTATTCGGTGCTGAGTGCGAGGCTGCGTTGGAAGCCGCCTTTTTTCTTGAAGTCGGAAGGAAGCCATTTTGTTTTGGCTGGGACGGTGCCGAGTGCTGCGCTCAGTTCGAGCTGCATTCCGATTGTGTTGATTTTTTCGGCGTCCTTGAAGGGGCTTATGCTTAGAGTTGTACAGAAATAGTTGAAGCCGTGCATTACGGCGTAATTGTATGCGCGGCGCAGGCGGAATTCGTAGCAGCGTCGGCAGCGTTCGCCCTTCTCTGCTTCGCGGGCAAGTTCCGGGGAATTTTTTATGTCTATTGCGCTGTAAAAATCTTCCGGGTTGTATGAGTCTTCTACAAGTTTTACGGAATTTTTAAGGGCTTCGGGGAAGCGCGGCAGAAGATTTTTTAGTTCGTTCAGTCGGCGGAAGTATTCTTCTGACGGGTAAATATTTGGATTGTAGTAAAGAATTGTAATATCGAAAAATTTTGCGATGTACTCGATTACGTAAGAAGAACAGGGACCGCAGCATGCGTGTAGCAGCAGAGTCGGGCGCGTGTTGCCTAGAGAAGAAATGAGGGTGTCCAGCTGTTTCTGGTAATCATTTTTTTTCATTTGGTGCTAGAAATTATAATCGTATACTCTGGATGTTGCAATTGTGCTGATGGTGTCTGACACAGCCGGCGCCGGCATGGAAGGGGCACCGCAGGTGCTTGCGGAGCGTAGCGGAGCAATGAGCGGAAGCGGAACCCTGGAACGCCGGATTGCGGAGGAGTTTCGCCTGGAAAAAAGAAAAGAAGGAATTTTAAAAATTGCTATCTGAGGAATGATGTGTTAATCTGAAATCAGGTAAAGATACACTGGAGGCAGATATGAAGATTGCGTTTTTTGATACACGTTCTTATGATAAGGCTTCGTTTAAAAAGGCTAACGAAAAATTTGGGTACGAGATTGATTTTAGGGATTATAAATTGAATGAAAATACGGCTCAAACGGCGGCAGGATTTGATGCGGTTTGTGTTTTTGTAAATGATGTTGTTAATGCAGATGTTGTTGCACGCTTAAAGGATGCAGGAATTAAGCTGATTGCGCTTCGCTGTGCGGGTTTTAACAATGTTGATTTGAAGGCGGCGGCTAATGCTGGAATTAAGGTTGTGAGAGTTCCGGCGTATTCTCCGTATGCGGTTGCAGAACACGGAGCGGCTTTGCTTATGGCTTTGACACGGCATATTCCGCAGGCTTATTTGCGTACGAAAACTGCGAACTTTAATATTGAAGGGCTGACGGGCCGCGACCTGCACGGGTTGACCGGCGGTATTCTGGGTACGGGAAAAATCGGGCAGATTATGGCGGGAATTCTTAAGGGATTCGGCATGAAAATAATTGCCTACGATCCGTACCCGAATGAAAAATGGGCTTCTGAGGCTGGGGCTGTATATGTTAGCAAGGAAGAGATTTTCCGCCAGAGTGATGTTTTGAGCCTGCACTGCCCTCTTACGGAAGAGACTAAGCATATTGTGAATCATGATACGATGAAGATGATGAAAACTGATGCGGTGATTATTAATACTGGTCGCGGTGCGCTGATTGATTCTAAGGCGCTTGTTCATGCGCTTAAGCATGGTCATATAGGCGGAATCGGTATGGATGTGTACGAAGAAGAAAGCAAGTATTTCTTTAGTGACTGGTCTACAGACATAATGGCGGATGATGTTTTGGCAAGACTTTTGACGTTCCCGAATGTAATTATAACGGGGCATCAGGCTTTCCTTACAACGAATGCACTTAAGAATCTTGCGGACACAACGTTAGAAAACGTAAAGGCTTTTGCAGCGGGGTCGGAACTGGTGAATGAGGTAAAATAAGGGTGTCTGTGTTGTAGTACCCAATATGTATATTGTTATAAAAAAATCCCCCGCTGTCATTTCGAGTGCCTCAATGACTACTCGAGTTTAATGACCGCGGGGGATTTTTTATTTCTGCTTAAACTGCTCTACTCTTCTAGCAGATTTCGCAGTTATCTGATTTTACAGTTGTAATTGCTTTTCCGTCGGCTACGAGTTTTACACCAGCAATCTGGGCTGTGTGGTTTTTGATTTCGTAGTAGCACTTGCAGAACTTGTCGATGTCAATTTTTGCAGGTTTCTGGAAAGATGGATCTGCGCCCTCAAGAACAACTGGTGTTCCGGCTGGAGCCCAAGGAGCTGTCAAAAGTTCAACCTTTTCTTTGCCGTCTTCTGTGTAGTCAGCAGCAAGAAGCATACCGCGGCTTTCTACGCCCTTCATCTTACGTGGTGCAAGGTTAGAAGCAATGATTACGTGCTGGCCAAGGAGTTCTTCTTCCTTAAGGTACGGGCGCAGACCAGACTGAATGATTCTGTCTTCTCCGCTTCCGTCATCCATTGTTTCAATATAAAGCTTGTCGCCCTGTGGGTTTGTTTCTACCTTTTTGATTACAGCAACCTTGAGTTCAACGTGTTCATTAAAGTATGCAGCCTGGTCTTCTGCAAACTTAGGACCTTTTTCCTGAGCAGGAGCCGGAGCTTTTGGTGCAGGATTTTTTGCAGCAGGTTTTTCTTCTGCCTTAGGTGCTTTCTTTTCTGTCTTTGGAGTAAGCGCCATAAGTTCTTCAAGGTCAAGTTCTCCACCAATAGCAGGAACTGTGATATTCCAGTTTTCAAGAACCTGCGGGTGAATTTCGCCGAATACACCAACCTGCTTACCGCCAACTGTTACAGCTGCCTGGCGTCCAGGAATAAAGCGTGCATCATTTGATTCAACAACTTCGTATTTATGGTCAAGGAAGTAAAGCAATGATGAAACTTCTGCGGCTGCGTTGTTGAAGTTTGCACCGGCACCGGCTGTTACAAAGCCCATGCACTGGCGGGTGCGAGTACCTGTGTTTTCTTCTTCGCAAAGATATGCAACTTTACCGATTTCAAAAATCTTGTGTGGGTAGATTGCGTTTGCAGATTTAGATTCTGCACGAAGAAGGCTGCTCAAAATATCAGAGCGAACGAACTGGTAGTTTTCGCTCATTGGGTTTGCAATTTCAATTACGCGTGCCGGGTCAATAAGCATGTTGTCGATGAAGTCTTTCTTTGAACCGACATAGTTAAAAATCATTTCCTGATAGCCAAGACCAACCATCAAAGTTTTTGCCTTGCGTGAATAGTAAGTGATTGGAAGAAGGCGACCGATTGTAAAGTCATTTGGAGTTTCAGGAGTATAAGTTTCAAGCTTAGTTCCAATCATAACGTCTTCGATGATGTCTACTTCATGAAGGAAGTCGTTGCGATATGGAGCCGGGCTGAGAGTGTATTCATTGTCGTCGTCAGCGATTTTTTTAGAAACTACTGTTGAACCCATGCGTGTGAGGGCATCCATGATAGTTGCATCGTCAAAGTCAGTTCCCAAAAGCTTGTTGATGTGCTTGCGTGTTGCCTTTGTTGTCGGCTGGAAGTAGAACGGAGCAACAACGTTTTTGCCAAAGCAAGTGTCATAAGGATGGCGAACTTCAACTGGTTCAATTGAATAACCGCAGTCAGCAAAGTCACAAGCAACGATGTTTGCTGCGAGCATAAGGTTTTCCATGTTGTCGCCGGTAAGTTCTACCATAAGGCCTGTGTCGCCAACCTGTACGTTACCAAGAGTAGCGCTGTTGATGATTGGAGCCATAGAAAGAACTTCGTTTGTATCGTCTGTGAATAATGGGAATTTTTTCAAATCCTGAATAATCCAGCCAAAATCTTTTCCTTTTGGATGTTCTGTAAGAATCTGACGGCAAGTCATTGGCTGTTCAAATGTCAAAGGAACAAATGAAGTCTTGTCCGGGTCTACAGCCTTGTAATGGCAAGGGAATTTGATTTCAGAAACGCGGTAAACGCCCATAGAAATAGACTTGCGTTTGCGTCCAAAGTTCCAGCAGAGTTTTTCCTGAGTCTGGATGATGTCCTTGAGCATCGGGTCGTCGATTGCTTTTCCGTTGATGATGAAAGCAACCATGTATGGGCGGATATCTTTAAGTTCCGGGTCAACTGTAACATAGCGGCCCTTTGTGTCTTTAACGTTGTCTTTTGTAGAAAGGAATGCAGAATAGTCAGTTCCTTTTACACCGCGGTGAAGTCTGAGCTGGCGTGCAACACCGTTTGTAGACCAAAGGTCAGGACGGTTAGTATCGTTCAATTCAATTTTAATTACGCGTTCGTCTTCCGGCTGTGTTGTATCAGGTTTTTCATCAAGTTCAGCCTTTGCATATGTAAGTTTCTTTTCAAGGGTTTCGTAGTCATATTTTTCTTCAAGAAGAGTGAAAAAAAGTTTTTCGTTTACTTCAATCTTTGGCATTTTGTTCCTCGTGTGAGTTCAATATATTCAATAGAATTATAGTTCATTGCTCATTTTGTTTCAATTATCGAAGTCATAAGGGCACATTTTTGCTTCGCAAAAACCAGGCTTTCCGTACTTCGCCGTCTCCGCGGCTCATCCCTCGCCAGAGGCTCGGGACTGCTTCGCAGGTACTCCAATCCTTTGTGCATTTCGCTCTTTTCGATGAAATGCAATTTTGAGCGCATAAGTTGCATTGTTGAGCAGGGTGCAAAGTGGTACGTATATTCTAAATAGCATTAATATCGAGTTTTCAAATACATCAAAAAATCGACTGGGAGCTATTTTTTTGAATTGCAATTTCATCACTCGAAATAAACGGTAATGAGATTTTTTTTACATAATTTTTTAAAAAATATATTGAATTCCACGTATGAATTTAATATATTCAAAATATAGATAGTTTAATTTTGAATTATTAAAATTTGGAATGGTTTATGATTGAAAAGAAATTATACGAGCATATAGAGCCAATGATGAATCATGCCTATATGCAGAAAAAATGGTTTGAAGCTCAGTTTAAGCCCATCTGCCGGGAGTATGAGCTTAAAAACTCGGATCTGAGTGTTCTGCTTGCGCTTCATTTGAATCATTCAATAAAGACCGCCGTCGATATTGAAAAATTCGGAGAACTTAAGCGCGGGAACATTTCGCTTTGCGTAGATACCCTTTGTCAGCGCGGATTTGTAATTCAGACGATTGACGAAAACGACAGACGTTTTAAGCGCCTGGAACTTACAGAAAAATCAGACGAAATCCTTGATAAGTGCGATGAAATTCTTAATTCATACTGCGCTTATATTTTCAAAGGCATTTCAAAAGAAGAAGCAGAAAACTGCGACAGAGTATTCAAAAAGATGAATGAAAATCTTGGCGAACTCTATGGAAAAATTGCGGAGGTAAAATGAAAAGGACAGTTTTAATTCTTGCCTTATCCCTTGCGTCTTTAACAGCGCTTTTTGCTGGGGAAGCAGGAAAAGTTCAGAAAACAGCAGAATCAGAAACACTCAGCCTTACTGTAGAAGATGCAGTTCAGTATGCACTGGAAAACAGCAAGTCGCTTAAAAGCTCTGCTATAGATTTAGAGATTGCAAAAAGAGCTGCTGATAATTCATGGAACGTTCTTCTGCCTAGCCTTAGCGCAAGTGCTACGGCTTCTAGACAGAGCAGCATTTCTTCAACTGTGGACAGCGCAAATAACGCCGCTTATACAGCTTTTAAGCTCAGGGAACTGGATGCCCAGATTAATGGAAAGACCTCTACAGATCCTGTTGTTAGGATGGCAGGTTCACAGAAAGCGGCTGACTATTATTCTATGATGTCTCAGAAAAACGTCATGGAAGATACAGAAACAAATCACTGGGCTGTAATCGGTAACGTAGGTGCGCAGTGGAACTTTAATCTTGCAATGATAGAAAGCATTAAGGCTGCAAAAAAGCAGTATGAAGCCGGTCAGATTACATGGGAACAGGCAAACCGCGACACAGAAGTTAATATCCGCAAGATGTTCTACGGAATCCTTCTTCAGCAGGGCAACCTTGAAATCCAGAAGGAATCGCTTAAGAATGCGGAATCCCGCTGGAAGCAGGCAGAAATAAACTACAAGAACGGTATGGTGCCGCGTCTTTCAATGCTTAATGCAAAGGTAACTTACGAGAACAAAAAGCCTTCGGTTCTCAGCGCAGAACAGAGCCTTAAGCAGAACAAGGAAATGTTCGGTTTCCTTCTTGGCCTGCCTTACGGTAAGCCTATTGAGCTTGTTGGTTCAATCGAGTTTTCTTACATAGACGTAGATGCAGACGACCTTTTTCGCGACTACATCGACAGAAACAACGATATTATTTCCCTGCAGAAACAGAAGGATCTGCTTGAAATTTCAATAAGGGCTAAGCAGCTTTCTACGTTTACCCCTTCCCTCTCTGTGGGCTATACATACCAGCCGATTCTGTATTCTGCCGGTTCATGGGCAAGCGGAGAGCCAACGGATAACGGTTCTCTTTCTGTAACTCTGGTTTATTCAAATCTGTTCAATATGCTGCCGTTCAGTTCAAACATGCAGGAAATAAAGAACGCCAGACAGCAGCTTACTCAGGTTCAGCTTGGACTTGAACAGCTTTATCAGAACACAGAGATAGAGATTCACAAACTCTGCGACAACCTTAGCGTTGCTAAGGAAAACATAGAAGCCATGGAGCGAAACGTTACAATTGCGCAGGAAGCATATGAGTCTACATTAAAGGCTTACAACGCTGGTACGCAGGAACGCCTGGAACTTCAGGATTCAGAAACTCAGCTTAATCAGGCAAAGCTTGGGCTGCTCAACGAAAAGTACAACTATATTTCTGCCCTGCTGGATTTGGAAACAAAGCTTAATATTAAACTTAGATAGTCTGAATATCGATCTTTCACATATTGTGAAAAAAATAGCGGGCGGTTTTGACAGACGTTTATCGACCGGTAGCTATTTTTTGCTGCAATAATATAAAAATCGAAATTAAGGTTAAATAATTTAGGAGACATAGAATGAGAAGAACAGGATTATATGCACTTGCGTGCGGAACAATGGTGCTTGCATTAGGATTAACAGGCTGTGCCAATAAGAAAGGTCCTGCGGCTGCAGAAAAGACAGAAACTGTATTTGCCGTAAATGCTTACAAGGCTGTTCCACGAACACTGGACGACTACCTTGAATTCGGCGGAAACGTAGAAACTGCTTCAAGCGTAGATATTTTCCCGGACGTACAGAGCGGAAAGATTTCCAAGATAAACGTACGCGTAGGAGACAAGGTAAAGAAGGATCAGGTTGTAGCCCTTGTAGATGCAAGTAAGGCCGGGATGGATTACCAGTCCAGCCCTATCAGGGCGCCTGTAGACGGAACAATTACCTCGTTCCCATATACAGTTGGTGCCACAGTTGCAGCTTCTATGTCTGTAGGAAAAATTAGTTCAACAGGTCAGCTTGAAATTAAGACAAACGTAGCAGAACGCTTTATGAGCCGCGTTTCCAAGAACCAGAAGGCAATCCTTACATTCGATGCATATCCAGGAATTACGTTCCCTGCAAAGCTTGTAGAAATTGATCCTATTCTTGACGTAAACACAAGAACCCTTGGAATTAAGCTTTTGCAGACTCCAAGCGATTCAAGGCTCAGAGCCGGAATGTATGCGCGTATCAGGCTCATTACAGATACAAGGAAAAATACGATTGTAATTCCTGCAAATGTAATTGTACGCAGAAATGAAGAAGACGTTGTCTACATTGTAGACACCCTTACAAACACAGTAAAGGCAAGCCCTGTAAAGCGCGGTATCCGCGTAGATGACAAGCAGGAAGTGGAAATGGGTATTACACCGGGTGACCTTGTAGTAATCAAGGGACAGTCACTGCTTTCTGATGGTGCAAAAGTAAACGTGGTTTCTATTGTTGAATAGATTGGTGTGTTTTTTAGATAAAGAGGTATAGATGTCAATTTCTAAATTTGCTGTAAAAAGACCTACAATGATTCTTATCGTTTTCATGCTTTTAGCAGCGCTCGGTATTTACTGTACGGTAACTCTTCCGGTTGATATGTATCCGGATATGGATATTCCTTACATCCTTGTATATACAAACTATTCAAACGCAGGTCCGGAAGAAGTAGAAAAAAGCGTTACCCGAACGCTGGAAAGTTCGCTGTCCGGCGTTTCAGGCTTAAAGCACTGTAAGTCCCGCTCTCAGACGGGAACCAGCCTTATCATCATGGAATTTGAATTTGGAACCAACCTGGATGCGGCTTCAAATGAAATCCGCGATAAAGTTGATATGGTGCGAAACTATCTTCCTGACAATTCAGACAGCCCAATCATCTTTAAGATGGATCCGTCCATGATGCCTATAATGCATCTTGTTGTTACAGGAACACGAACTCCGGAAGAATTAAGTTCCTATGTTGAAGATATTATTACTCCGCGCCTTGAACAGATAGACGGCGTTGCTTCTGTAACTGTTGTCGGTAACAGAGAAAAGGCTGTAATCATAGATATTCCGCGCGACAGGCTTGACGCTTACGGACTTACATTTTCAAGCATTGCCCAGACAATCGGCATGCAGAACATTACAAGTTCCGGCGGTAGCATTGCACAGGGAGACTCAAACTATTCCATCTCTGCGGAAGGTACCTATAAATCAATTGAGGACGTAAAGAACACTGTAGTTTCGCAGCCACGTAAGGCTAACGGTGACAAGGTAGATGTTCTTCTGCGTGACCTTGCAAACGTTTACGAAGGCTACAAGGATACAACAAGCCTTGCTTACTTTGAAGACAAGCCATCTATCCTTTTGCTTGTAACAAAGCAGTCCGGCAAGAACACAGTAGAGACTGCAAAAAAAGTTCGCAAGCTTTTGCCGGAACTTAAGAATACGCTCCCTTCTGACGTAGAAGTTGTAGAAACTGCAAACAACGCAGACGACATCAACAATACAATCATGACTGTAGTTAAGTCGCTTATGGAAGGTATTGTTCTTGCCGTTGTCATCCTGTACATCTTCTTAAGGTCGTTTAAGAGTACGTTTATTATTGCGCTTGCAATTCCAATGTCCGTAATCGTTACGCTTACACTTATGTACTTCTGCGGACTTTCAATCAACATGATGACACTGTCCGGACTGCTTCTGGGTATAGGTATGCTTGTCGATAACTCAATCGTAATTCTGGAAAACATTTTTAGTTACCGCGAGCGCGACGCAAAGCCTGAGGTAGCGGCTATCCTTGGTTCGGAAGAAATGCTGGGCTCTATTACTGGTTCAACACTTACAACAGTATGTATCTTCCTTCCAATGATCATGCTCAAGAAAATGCTTGGAATGATGGGACAGATGTTCATTGCGTTTGCGTTTACAATCATCTTCTCGCTGCTTTGTTCTCTGGCTATTGCGGCAATTCTTGTACCGGTTCTTTCTTCAAAATATCTTGTTGTAGGAAAGCCTTCTTCGGTAAAGAATAATAAGATTGCTGCGGCATTTGACCGCGTAATGGGACGCTTCTTTGAACACCTTGATAACGGCTATGCAAGCGGCGTACGCTGGGTTCTTCATCACAGGAAGCTCACAGTATTTGCAGTGTTCGGTCTTTTTGTACTGTCCATCTACGGAGTGTCGGTAGTAGGATTTATCTTTATGCCGGAAGTTCCGTCTACTCAGGTACTTGTAGACCTTACAATGCCTAAAGGAACTACAATCGACGTAACGCGTGAAGTTATCTACCAGATGAAGGAAAACGTACTGCCAGAACTTAAGGGCGTTAAGTTTACGACTACATCTGTAGGAAGCTCAAACATGCTCAGTAGTTCTTCGGATTCAAATACTGCGGAACTTACGATTACGCTTTACAACGAGAACGAACGCCAGCCGGGCTGGGATAACGAAGAGTCAGCAAAGGAAAAAATACGAAAGTACTTTAACGTATTCCCTGGTGCAGAATTTGTATTTGGAACAGGAAATATGAACCCGACTCAGTCTGCAATTGATGTAGTAATCAGTTCAGATAACCTGGATATTGCCCGCTCTACAGCGCGACAGATTCAGCAGCTCATTAAGGATTATGCTTCAGATTACGTAAACGAAACTACAATTGACCTTGAAGACGGTCTTCCAGAACTTAAGATTAACATGGATAGAAACCGCATGTACGAGCTTGGCGTAAACGCTTATTCTGCTGGTGCAGAGCTTAATGCCGCAATCAACGGTAAGACAGCCAGCCGCTACGATGATCACGGTACACAGATTGACATGATTGTACGCCTTGACCCTGCTGACAAGCAGAAGTTCACAGACCTTGAGCAGCTTTACGTTATGAACTCTACAGGTCAGAGAATTCCGTTTGCAAGCTTCTCTCGCTACGAACAGGCTCTTTCTCCGGTTCAGATTAGACGCGAAAGTCAGACACGCACAATCCGTATTTCGCTTGAACCAAAGAAGGGCTATTCACTTGGCGTAATTCAGAAGAAGGTAGACAGCATAATCAAGGAAAACGTAATTCAGGACGAAAACCTGATTATCTCTTATGACGGTTCTTACAAAGACATGGTTGAAGCAATCCAGAAATTCTCGGTTGTAATCATCATGGCGGCGTGTCTTGTATTTGCGGTAATGGCGAGTCAGTTTGAATCGTTTAAGGATCCGTACATCATCATCTTTACGATTCCGCTTTCATTCATTGGTGTAGTATTAATCTATCTTTTGACAGGAACAATGATGAACGTAGTTTCTGTTGTAGGTATGCTGGTTCTTGTAGGAACGATTGTAAACAACGGTATTGTACTTGTTGACTACACTAACCTGTTGCGTAAGCGCGGATACAGTCTGGAAGAAGGCTGTGTAGAAGCGGCTCGCAACCGATTAAGGCCAATCCTTATGTCTACGCTTACTACAATTACTTCGCTCATTCCTATGGCTTTCTTCCCTGGGGAAGGTGGTCAGATGACTCAGCCGATCGGACTTACAGTTCTTGGCGGTATGAGCTTTGGTTCGCTTATGACACTGTTCGTAATGCCAGTAATTTATTACATCTTCAATGCAAAGCGAGAACGCAAGATTGTAGAAGAACGTGCAAGGGAAAAGCTAGACGCTTCATTCATCGTTGGTCCTGATGTTGAAGAAAAAGCAACTTACAGAATCAGCTCCAGTGCGGCTTCAAAGGAAGAGGAAGAAACTAAAGAAAAGCCGGTGAATGCTGCCCTTACTGTTGAACAGGAAGCTGAGCAGGCTATAAAGAACGCAGAAAAAACGATTGAGAATGAGCGCATTGAGCAGGCAATAGAAGCTACAACGCTTAAGGAAACTGCCGAAAAGCCAAAGATTGTGCGCGTGCTTGCAGATAAGGCAAGCACCAGCAAGACAAAGTCCCGCAGGGCTCTGGCTGCACGCTTAAAGGAACTTCAGCAGGCACTTACAGATGTTTCTGAAATGATTATGGGTGACAATCAGGACGGTGAAAAATGAAACGAATTGAAATAGTAATGACACAGGCAATTGAAGTGGATTTTATGAATCTGTACGAGAAGGCCTGCCGTATTGCAGACATAAAGTGCAAGTTCACAAAGATTGATAACGTCATGGGTCAGGGAAACACAAACCCAAAACTGGGCGATGCCATCTGGCCTCAGCTGAACGTAATGTTCATCCTTGTCATTGAAGACAGATACGTGAACATTATCCGCAACATCATGAATACCCTGCACAACACCTACGTAGGCGAAGGCGCCGCGGCATTCATAAGTGATGTGGAGGAGTTGTAGACCTCCTTTACTTAAACAGCGAGGTTCGGATTATTTTTATGTGGGTGGCGCGGCTTACGGAATAGAATCTTATTTCGCAGCTGTCGCCACCGTTGTTTATGGCAAGCTTTACGAGGGAATCGCCGGTCTGCTTTGCGAGCATGAGAGGGAGCCCCAGAATCTTTTCGATTCTGGAAGAATCCTTTTCGTTCGGGATGGAAAACTCGATTGAATCTCCATTCTGAATGGCGCTTTCAAGAAGGCGGATTTTTCCTGTAAAGTTTATGCCGTCTGCTTCAAGGATTTCTACGCGGACGGTTTCCGGGTTAAGCTGTTCTTCTGTAAGGATTACCCTGCGGTTTATGCGGTTTGTAAGTCCTTCCAGCTGCTGTTTTGTAAGTTCTAGACCTTCAAGCTTTTTTAAAAGCGATTCCTTGAATCCTTCTTCTTTCTGCCTGAATTCTTTTAGTTTTTCAAAAGCAGCGTTTTCTTCTGTCTTCTTTGAAAAAAGTTTTTTGCCTTTTCCTAAAACCGGATAGTTTATGTTTTCTTTTTCCTGAACGGCGGTTTTTACGCTTCCCATAAAATCAATTCCTGATGACTTTATGAATTCGTCTGCGTCCTGCTCCAGCGGGATGTTAAGAAGAAAGATTCCGGGTGCCAGCTTCATGTTGATGAACGGCGTTATGCGCGGATTGTTTTCGATTACGCGTTCAGTCTTTTCATCAACTTTTAGGACATAGCCCTTGTAGATTGCGGCGGACGAATATGAGTTCTGCCATTCGTCTATTATCATTTCAAGGCTCTGCGGGATTTTGTACGGCGTATAGCTGGAAATGCGCTTGAGAATCTGATCCTTAAATGCTCCGCGGTCAAATGCGCGGCTTATGGACTTTCTTGTAATTTCGTATTCAGAGACTATGTTGCAGCTCTTTATGTTCATGAACTGTATGAGCGGAAGCAGGTTACTGAGCGGTAGTCCAGGCATTATTGCAATGCTTGTGCCGGCATTTACGTTAAGCGCACTGCTCCTAAGCTCATCAGAAACCGGAACTTCCTTTTTGGTAATCGGCTGGCCTGGCACAAAGACTGGTTCCCCGGTTTCTGTTTTTCCGTTTTGCACGAATATGCCGAATGCGGCTGCGTTGTCGATTATCTGATCAACGAGCTGTCCAGAGTACTCAGACGGAGCACTGCGGTTCATGTGCGCTTCCAAAATGCGCGAAAACCTGCCCTGAACAGGAGCCGCTTCTGCATCCGCTTTTCTGCTGCTGATAAGGAAAGCCATGCGCAGGATTGAGGAGCGGCTTAACCCCTGTTCCGGCAGTGAAGCGGCAACGTCCAGAAGAAGCTGTGTCTGGGTGCGGAGTCCTTCGCGGCCAAGGCGGGCAGCAGCTGCAACGCTAAGGAAAGCGTACTGCTCCAGCTCTGAATTTTCTGCAAAGATTTCAAGGCGGCTTTCGTCCACGCACAGGGCCTTTTCTGTCTGTTTTACAAGTTTAAGGTTGATAAGTCCTTTCAACAAAAGCGGAAGGCATTCTGCCGTGCCAGGGAAAATTTCGGAAAGCCGTTCCAGATCTTTTTTCTTAAGATCTGTATTGTTCTTGCACATTTCCGGGTTTTCGTAAATGTAAGCGACAAAGCCTGCAATCACGCTGGTAGAAAGTGGTTCCTGAAGGTTAAAGTTGCGTTCAGAGTAGACTGGTTCTGGAAGCAGTTTTTCTATGTCAAGATAAGGGGTAATCAGGTCTTCCAAAAGCGGGTTCAGTTCTATGTAAGCGGTTTCTGTTTCGTCCTTGTAGGTGTAGACCAGAAGGCGTTCTGCAAGGTTCAGCAGTTCGGAATAAATCTCGCTGAGCGGATATTCGTTTGAGAAAAATTCTATAAGCTTTTCCTTTGTGACTTTTTCTACAGACTGGATGACGGTCAGCATTTCGATGTCAAAGTCGTTCAGGTAGGAAAGAATGCGTTCGCGGTTCTGTTCCCTGCGCAGTATGGAGCTGAGCTGTTCTATGAGCTTGTCCTTGTTGTAAGGAGTGTGAATTTCGCCGATGTAGACCCGCATGATTTCAAAGAAACGTTCGTCATTAAGGGTCGCCATGGTTTCACGCCAGCGGATTATTCTTTTGATTTTCTGATCGTTTTCTGTCTGCTGCAATTAGTCATCCCCTTTTAATCAGGATAAATGCATTATAATGTTTGATATATAAAATTTGCAAAACTATGAAAAAAATAGCGCGAAGGAGGAAAACATCTTTCAAAAACACTCTGTTGTGCTTGCCGCTGTAGCGGCAAACTGGATGGTTTCAAGGCACAACAGCGTGTAGTGCGCTAGCGCACGGTTTTGAAAGATGTTTTTCGACTGGGAGCTATTTTTTTAACAGATGACATTTTTACTGTGTTTCAAACATTATAATGCATTTGCCCTGCCTTAATTTATTCATTCCAGATACGACTGCTGGTCAAGCTCGCTAAGGTTGCTGCTGTCGGTATATCTTATAATTCTGTATGAATAGCCCTGTTCTGCAAGGAATTTCTGGCGGTTGGAGCCGAAGTCTTCCTCTACGGTGTTGCGCGTAATCAGTGTAAAGAAGCGGCTTGTGCGTTCCTTTGGACGCAGGATTCGTCCAAGGCGCTGGGCTTCTTCCTGACGGCTTCCGAAGGTTCCGCTTACCTGAATTGCTATGGAAGCGTCCGGCAGGTCGATTGCAAAGTTTGCAACTTTAGAAACAACCAGTACATGAATCTTGCCTTCGCGGAAATCCCTGTAAATCTGGTCGCGCTCTCCGTTAGGTGTTTTGCCTGTAATAATCGGTGCGTTCAGTTCCTTTGCAATGTCGTTCAGCTGGTCAAGATACTGGCCTATGACAAGGATTTTGTCTTCCGGGTATTTTTTTATGAGTTCACAAACAACTTCGTTTTTCTTTGCATTTACGCTTGCCATCTTGTGCTTTTCACGCGCAGGGGCAACGGCGTATTCAACTTCCATGCTTTCAGGCAGGTCAAGGCGCACTTCTACGCATTCTGCGGTTGCAATCCAGTGGTCGCGCTCAAGTTCCTTCCACGGTACGTCGTAGCGCTTAGGTCCAACCAGACTGAATACATAGCCCTCGCAGCCGTCTTCGCGCACAAGTGTAGCCGTAAGCCCTACGCGGCGCACAGCCTGAAGTTCTGCTACAACGCGGAATACTGGGGCTGGCAGCATGTGGACTTCGTCATAAATAATAAGTCCCCATTTACGCTGGGTGAAGATGGAAAAATGCGGGTACGGGCCGTCCTTTTCCGGGCGCCAGGTAAGAATCTGGTATGTAGCAACTGTTACCGGCGCAAGTGATTTGTTCTCGCCTGAGTATTCGGCAATCTGTTCATCTGTAAGGTTGGATTTGTCCTTTAGCTCCTGAATCCATTGGTGCACGGCGGAAATATTTGTTGTAATAATCAGCGTACTTGTCTTAAGCATGTCCATTACGGTCATACCTACGATTGTCTTTCCGGCTCCGCATGGAAGCACGATTGTGCCGAATCCCGTTCCCGGCCCCTTGTTGCCTATGAGTGCCTGAGCGGCGTTTTTCTGATATTCGCGGATTTCAAAGTTCTTTCCGCTGGCTGTAGTTTCTCTCAGTGAAAAATCGAGCGGCTCGCCGTCTTCCAGCTGGACTTCGTCCTTTATAGGCCACAGCGAGTTTAACAGCACCTGCTTTATGGTTCCGCGGTCGGTAAGCTTAAGTGAGAAGCAGTATATCTTTTCGTTTTCTGTAAGTTCTGCTGGATTTTCTATGCCGGTTCCGTCATATTCGCACGGCTCTAGAAGCTTTTTTGCCTGCGGGTTTGCCTTTATTTCAAGATATACGTTGCGGTGATCAGTTACTAAATACAGAAGCTGTTCTTCTACAGTTTTAACTGGTTCTGCCGGTGCTTCAGATTCAAGCACATCCTTTGTTTTAAGCGGCACGGCAATCTTTGGACCCGGAACAAGGCGAAGCTTTCCAAAGCGTCCTGCGGTTTCCCTGATCCACATTTCGATGTTCTGAGGAACGTCATAGCGTGCATATTTGTGAAGCACGGCAACGGCATCATCAGGTGTAAGGCCTGCGCTGGTAGCATTCCATAGGGAAAGCGGAGTAAGCCTGTATGTGTGCAGGTGCTCCGGTGAGCGTTCCAGCTCTGCAAAGGGAATCAGGTCGTTGCGGCATTCATTTGCCAGAGGTGCGTGTACGTCAAGAAGAAGGGTTCTGTCACCCTGAACAATCAAAGGATTATCAAATTGCATAACAGTATATTTTACCGCATCGCAGGTACTTGCTCAATTGAGCGTGGATAAAAAGTCGGGGAAATGGCTGCGCCAGGATGCATAGGGGCGCGTAGCGCGTGCCGAACGAAGAGAGGTACCGACCGTGAGGGTAGCCCGGAGCAGCCTGTTACGGAAGAAACTGCGCTGAAAAAATGTTAAGAAAATTTTAAAATTTTCTAGTTTTATTTTAAATCTATGATAGACTTTTAAAAATAGTCAAAAGAAGAGGAGATTTTGATGAAAGAGTTAAAAAAAATTGTTTTTTCAATTGCTTGTTTAATGAGCGGATTTTGTTTTGCTCAGACAGCAGAGGAGATTATTACAATTTTTACAGATCTGGACAGGGTACCGGATTACAACTATTCAACAATTTTAATCGACAACATTGAGGCTAACGGTAGTGTTGAACACATGTTAATCAAGCAGTATGGAGGAGGTGACAACGGTCTTAAGAATACTGTATTTGATTTTATTCAGCCGGCTTCTGCAAAGGGAACCAGAATCCTGCAGGCAGAAAAACTTGGCCGCGCTGATGACCGATGGGTTTATCTGCCGGAACTGCGCACAATCAGGCGTATTGCGGCTGCTGACCGTTACAAGTCTTTTGTAGGTTCAGAGCTTACTTACAATGACATGACTTTGCGCAAAATTGACGAAGATAAAAGTGAAATAATTTCGCCTTCTGAAAATATTGAAGTTGGCGGGGTTCTCTATAATTGCTGGAAAATTAAGTCTACACCTATCAAACTGAACGAAGTTGAATACGGTTACCGCATTTCCTGGTTCGATAAAAAGACTTATATTCCTGTACGCACGGAATTCTACGACAAGCGTAATCCGGACAAGATGATTAAGATAAACGAAGTAGAAAAGCTTGAAATGGTAAAAGGCGTTACCGGCATTGAATACCCGCTCCGCCGCTCTACTCTTGTTACAAACCTTAATACAAAGCGCAAGAGCCGTGTTACTTGTAAAGGATTTTAAGTTTGATGAAAAGATTTCTGATTCATACTTTAATCAGACATGGCTTGCTTCAGGTAAAGCAAAATAACAGTAAATGAATGCGGCAGAAATTCCGTTAATCGAAGTATGGAAAATTTTAAATTTCGAAGAAGAGTATTTTTTGCCTTTTTTTCATTATTGTTTTTTATGCTTGTTCCAGCTCACTGTATTGCGCAGAACATTACGGAAGCTGAATCCAGGGTTTACAGGGAACGGCTTGTAACAGAAGCAAAAAAATATATCGGCGCTCCGTACGTAAGGGGCGCAACTGGTCCGGAAGCCTTTGACTGCTCCGGGCTGGTTTATACTGTTTCTCATGATTCTATTGCGCGCCAGTTGCCGCGCACTGTAAAGGCTATGTACAGTCAGGTCCGCATTGTGCCGGACGATCAGAAGGAACCGGGAGATCTTGTGTTCTTCAGGACAACGGGTGACGGTTCAATTTCTCACGTAGGGCTTTACATCGGTAACAATCAGTTTATATCTGCTGTAAGCGATGGTCCTAACACTGGCGTAATTGTTTCTTCGCTTAAGGAAGGCTACTGGAAAGGCAAATACGCCGCATGCGGAAAATTCCTGCCGCCGGCTGGAATGGCGCCAGCAAAGGCGACAAAGGCCGCAGACACAAAGCCTGCAAAAAAGAATGATTCTGGAAAGGGTGCGGCTGCAGGAGGGCAGAAAAAGTCACCGGCGCAGGCAAATGCAGATTCTGTGCTGCACTACAACGGAGACGGCGGATTTATCGATAGGCTCGCTTTTGCTGCCTATTCAACTGCTGACTGGTCGCTCTTTACCGAAAAAAAGTTCATGGTTAACTTCCGCGGTGTTTCTACAGAGGCAGATTTTATCTACCGCGGCAAAATACTTTCTCCTGGAATAGGGCTTTTGCTGCGCTGGAATTACGGCGTAGGCGCCTTCCAGATGCCGGTAATTTTTTCAATCTATGCAAACGAATATTTTCGCGCCTATGCTGGTCCGCTGTTTTCTTTTGGAGACTGCACTGCACCGGATTCTTCGACACATATTAAAGCGTCGGTTTTCCCGGGCGTAATAGGTGTTACCTTTGCGGCTCCTTCGTTCACAAGCGGAGATTTTAAGGTTCAGCTTATTCAAGATATCTGCTATTCTGTGTATAATAACGAATCGAATTCTGCGTTGTCTGCATTAAAGTCGGCTTCTGCAGGATTGGAATTATGTACCGGGGTCAGGGTTTTATTTCCTTTCTCTGCGTGCAGAAAATAAACTTTAGTTCTGTTACCTTTTAAGGGCTGCGGAAGTTTTACTTTTTGGAGAAATTATGTCAGAAAATAAAAGAAACTGCATAGGCGTGCTTACAGGTCTTGTTCTTGCAGCCTGCATGCTTTTTGCGTCGTGCGACTGCAATCTTTCCGTTTCGGAAACAAACAGCGGATACAAAATAAGCTATTCAACGGTTTTGGGAAAAGCTCTTCTTGATACAGTTGGAGCAGTTTCTGATGACGGAAGCGAAGTGATTTTTTCTGCGGAAGAAATCCAGAAAGTTTTTGCAGAAACAGGAATGCGCAATGTGCGTTCTGAATCTGTAAAAGCAGAAAGCCTTTTGATAGAAGCAGAGACTTCAGAAAAGAAAGATGATTTTGTTTCTGCAGCAGGGCTTGTTAAGGGCGACAGAAAGTCGTATTCGCTTTTGTTTAGCAGGGAAACCCTTTCTGCAATGTATGACGGCATGCCGTCCATGATGAAGTCATATATCGACCTGTTTATGGCTCCTTCTTTTTCCGGCGAGGAAATGACAGATGATGAATACGTTGATCTTATTTCTTCTGTGTACGGTGATGTAGTTGCTGAAGAAATAAAGGATTCTAAAATCAATCTTACTCTTTCCAAATTGGATGGCAGAAAACAGAGATACACAATCAGGCTGCTTGATTTAATCAACATAAAAAAAGAATTGGTTTACAAAATTTAAAATGACAGAGAAAGAAACAGACGAGCGCTTTACTGCGCTGGAAACAAAGCTTGCCTACATGGAAGACTTTATGAATCAGATTCAGGAAGTCTGTGTTGAGCAGGCTAAGACAATAGATTTGCTTCAAAAAGAAATTAAGCTTATGTCCGGAAAAATTCACGAAATGTCAGACTATCTGGATGGTGACATTCCGAACAGAAAGCCGCCGCACTATTGATATGAAAAAATTTGTCCTGGCTTTTACAGCCCTTTTTCTGTCCTTCAACGTTTTTTCTTACGAAGGCGTAATGACAGGACAGAGGAACCTGCGCATCATTAAGACTCAGCATTTTGACGTGATATACGCGTCTGCATCGTCGGAAAGCGCCGGAATTCTTGTTCAAAAAGCGGATTCTGTTTACGACGAACTTGCAGAAAAATTCAGCATAAAAAATCATTTCCGCATGCCGGTAGTTGTTGTAGACGGTACTGACAGTTTTAACGCATATTTTTCATCATTTCCTTTTAATCATATTGTTATGTTTGACAGCATTCCGGACGCTGGAATGGCCGTATTTGAAGAGACGTTCATAAATACGTTCAGGCATGAGCTTATACACGGTATTACTTACAACTGCCGCAATAATTTCTGGTTCGGTCTGGACAGAGCGCTTGGAGATGTGTATAACCCTGCCCTGCTTACCATTACAACCGCATGGGCCGAGGGTGCAGCCGTCTCGCTGGAAAGTGAGTTCGGACAGGGGCGAATGAACAGCGACTATGCACTGCAGATGCTACGGCAGGCTAAGATAGACGACTGTTTTCCTAAGTATTCAGACATACAGGGCGCGCGCGACATCTATCCATCTACAACGATGAGCTATATTTTTGGCGGTGCATTTTGCCGGTGGTTACAGCAGAAATACGGAATGGAAAAGTACGCCGACTTCTGGTATAGGAGCGTAAACTTTAAGGTGCTCACCTACTTCGGCTGCTTTAAGAAAGTTTATGGAAAATCAATAAGGACTGCCTGGAAAGAATTCTATGATTCAATAGAGATTCCAGAAGGCGTTCAGATAAAAAAAGTCGGGGGCAGAAAGCTTTCGTATTACAAGTCGCTTACGGTGTGCACTACAGGATACGCGTACATTGACTTGTTTAAGACTGCGGTTTATTTTGCAGAAAACGGAAAAAAGCCTCGTCTCCTTTTTACGCAGGATTCTCTTGATAAGGTGAATTTAAGCTGCGACGGCGCTTACCTTGCCGTAACGTATACGGACAATTCTTATGCAAATGGCCGTTCCCGCGTCTATGTTTTTGACATGAAAAAAAAACGGTCGTTCTATATTGAGGGAACGGGGCTTAAGGAAGCGGAAGTTTTTAAGAGCGGCGGAGAATACTATCTGGCTGCACAAAGAAGGGAATCGGAATTTGCGGCGCTTGTCATTTACCGGTTGAACAGAAAAAAGAGCGGTCGCATTTACGAGGCGGAACTTGCGGCAGAATTTCCGCAGGAATACGGAAAGCAGATTTTTGCGTTGGAAGGAACTGATTCTGGCAACCTTTATTTTATCAGAAAGGACGGATTAGATTTTTCAATATGCAGATATGAACCTGAATCAGGGGAATTTACGGCTTTTGAGCTGCCGATCGAATCTATGGTTGTTCAGGGCTTAAACTATAACGGCGGAAAACTGTATTTTTCGTATACGCTTAAAGGAACGCTTCCGCGGCTGGGTATTCTAGTTGAATCGCAGAAAGGATTTACTGCGGAACTTTCTGAAATAGATGTACCGGGTGGAATGCTCTGCCCTATTCCGGGACTTCCAGAAGATGAAGAAATTGTCTGCATTGCAAATCATTTGAGCGGCACGGAAATAAAGCGGACTGCCCTTTCTGCGCTGGATTTTATGGCTGTTACGCTTTCTCGCCATGAACTTGGAAAGAGCCTTATGGCAGAAGGACAGATGAAGCCGGCAGAAGACGCTGCTTCTGGGGAACAGGATGGTACACTGGAAGAACTGGAAGGAAGCAGAAAATTTTCTGCGCTTGCATACACGTTCAAAGGACCGCGGGGAGCCTTTCTTCCTTTCAGTCTTGCTAAGACTTACTCAATTTATGACACCGGTGACATTCTTAAAAGTGTAATGATTCCGTTCGGGGTAACGTATATGTCGTCAACTCCGTGGACTTATCCAATCTATTATCTTTCTGCGGGCTATGGGCTTCTTACCAATTCGTATGCTCTGCAGGTAGGGATATACAGGGGCGGAACGACAAATTCACTATTTAATTACAGCGGCGACGCAAAAGTTGAATTTGATTCTGATGGCTATAAGCAGACTTCGTGCAATGTACAGCTTACTTCGGAAATACCTTTGGTGCGCACATTAACGTTTCTGGTGGCGGAAAATTTTCAGTTTATGCACGGAAGGCAGTCAAACTGGGAGTACAGCCTGAACGATCTATTTCCGCTTTCGGAATGCATAGGGCTTCTTAATCATGAAGATAAAATTGACTTGTCTGTAAAAAGGCTTTTTATTTCAAATACGGTTTCTGCCGGAATCAGTAACATTCACAAGGCCGGAAGGGGGTATTTTAACTATGCCGGATTCCGACTGCTGCCGTCAGTTTCCATGACTGCCTGTGCCAAGGCTTCTGACCTGGACAAACAGTATTACAGGTTCGATAATCTTTCTGTCGATTTAATGTTTAAGATTCCGGGAATAATTCCGCTTACGCTGGAAGCTGCGCTTTTTCCGGCTAACCAGTATGTAGGCTACGGCGTTGCGCGCGCAAACCTGTTTACATGGGAGATTCAGAAATCTACGGAATTTTTACCGCTCCTGTATTTTAACAGGCTCAGTTTTTCTGCACAGTATACGGCAAAAATTAAGGAACATTTTAATATGGCTTCCTGGCCGATCAGCCGCGCATACGATTATTTTTCTGATGTAAAGGACGGCATAACAAACTATTATGATGAACTGTCTTTAATGGCGACAGCTTACTTTACTCCGAATATAGGCGGATTTGCCAGAACGGATTTTCAGGTAAAGGCCAGCGGCGGATTTATTTACCGGTTCTGCCCGGAATCAGATGAAAAAACTGCCGGACTGGCACTAAGCGTGACAATCGGCAGTTTTACATTTCAGTAGAGAAAGATTTTATTCAGAAACGGGCGGGACGGGCTATTTAAGCGTAAGGAATGCCTTGTAGCCGTTGTATGCCTGAATGATGTCTTCGCGGGCTGTAATTTCCCAAGGCGCATGCATACTCAATACAGAAACGCCGGCGTCCAGCACATTCATTCCGTATTTTGCTGCAAGGTAGGCGATTGTTCCACCGCCGCCCTGATCTACGCGTCCAAGTTCTGCCATCTGGTAGGCTACTCCGGCTGTGGTCATGCAGTTTCTGAGTTTTGCAATGAATTCCGGGTTTGCGTCGCTTGCGCCGCTTTTTCCGCGGCTTCCAGTGTATTTGTTGAATACCAGTCCGGCGCCAAGGAAGGATGCATTGTCCTTGTCGTAAAGCCCTGCATTGAGCGGATCAAATGCTGCGTTTACGTCGCTTGAAAGCATGCTGCTGTTTGCAAGGCAGCGGCGCAGGGTAAGGTCGCTGTAACCGCCTGAAAGGCGTGCGATAACTTCTGCAACTGCGTTTTCGAACATGTGCGAGCCCATTCCGGTTGCGCCGACACTTCCGATTTCTTCTTTGTCCACGCAGAGGCAGCAGCTTGTGCGGAACGGCGCCGGTGAGTCCATAAGTGCGGCAAATGATGTGTAGGCGCAGGAACGGTCATCCTGTCCGTAGCCAAGGATGAGCGAGCGGTCAAGTCCGCAGTCCCTTGTTTTTCCAGCCGGAACAATTTCAAGTTCAGCTGATTCAAGGTCTTTTTCTTCAATTCCGTATTTTTTCTGAAGAAGGTTAAGAATGATTTTTTTGCCTGTAAGCTTTTCTTCTTTCTTTTTCTTCTTATCCTTTTTCTTTTCATCGTCCTTTGCTTCATCTTTTTTTGAAGGAACAATTGAACCAAGGATTACGTCAAGGTCTTCTCCCTTGATTATGTCGGCACCAGTCTTTTTCATCTGATCCTGGGCAAGGTGCGGAAGAATGTCGGAAATGCAGAATACAGGGTCTATTTCGTCTTCACCAATATTTACGTTGATGCTAGTGCCGTCTGTCTTGCATACGATTCCGTGAATTGCCAGAGGAATTGTAACCCACTGGTATTTTTTGATTCCGCCGTAGTAGTGTGTGTTAAGGTATGTTACAAAATCTTTTTCGTATAAAGGATTCTGTTTTGCATCCAAGCGAGGTGAATCAATGTGGGCTCCAAGAATATTCATTCCGTTTTCGATTGAATCTGTTCCAATCTGGAAAAGGGCGATAGCCTTGTTCATCTTCTGGACATAGACTTTGTCGCCGGCTTTAAGGCTTTTGCATGAATAAACGTTTTTATAGCCGTTTGCTTCGGCAGTCTTGATTATCTGCGAAACACATTCGCGTTCAGTTTTTCCGTTGTTCAGGAAGTTCTTGTAGTTTTCAATCAGGTTTTCGCCAATAGAGGCAGTTTTCTTTGATTTTCTCAATTCTGTATCCTCATTTTAAGATTTGATTTATTAATTCTTCTGCATTATCAACAATTATTCCAGCACCAATTTTCTCAAGAAAGGCACGGCCTCGGAATCCCCAGTCTACGCCAATAAAATTCAGTCCCGAATTAGCTGCCGTCTGAAAGTCAACGTCGCTGTCACCTATGTACACAGCCTCTTCTGAAGGTACGTTTATTTCAGAAAGTGCAAGCCTTACCATATCCGGCGCAGGCTTCTTTGCGTAACCTTCCCTCTCCCCTATTGCAGCGTCAAAGGCTCCTTCAAAAAAATCCTTTACCAGTGCCTGCACACCGTAGTCCGCTTTGTTTGAAACAACCGCTGTCTTAACGCCACATTCCCGCAGTTTTCTGACGGCTTGAGGTATGCCCTCATATGGCGCTGTGTTGTCAGAGTTGTGGACCTTATAGAATTCCGTAAAGTCCGCATGCACTTTCTGAATAACTGCCTCAGAAGTTCCCTCTGGAACAGCGCGTTCAATAAGCTTTCTGATTCCGTTTCCAACAAACTGTCTTACTTCGTCGTACGAACGTTCCGGCAGGTTGTTTTTGGAAAGGCCGTAGTTGGTCGCGTTCTGAAGGTCCACAAGGGTATTCAGAATGGTGCCGTCCATATCAAAAATAGCAGCTTTATATGACATTTCTATGCTTCCTTAGTTCTGAAACATAACGTTGTTGTCGCGGCACAGGTGCTGTGCGGCAATTCTTCCAGCGTAGGCAACAATCGGAAGTCCGCCCGGCATTGTGGAGCGCTGGCCTGCAAAATACAGCCCTGAAACAGTTTTTGATTTTGCCGGGAATGCGAACATAGGTTTGCCTGGCTCCCATACGCTCATCCAGCTGCCTTCAAAGGTGCCGCAGTAGCGTTCGTAAGTAACCGGTGTTGCAACGTCAAATACTTCTACATTGCCGTTGATTTCCGGAATGAATTTTCCAAGTTCTTCGATGAATGCCTGGGCAAGCTCCTGTTTTTTCTGCTTGTAGGAACCGTCTTCTTTTGCTGCTTTCCAGTATTCGTAGCTCTTTCCGAGGAAAAGCGTAGTTACTGTTGAACAGCCTTCCGGAGAGTGATTTTTGTAGAGCGCGTAGTTGTTGATTCTGAATTCCTTGAATTCAAGTCCGCCTGCCTTAAACGGCTTTTCAAGCGGGAAGATTATGCTTCGCGGATATTTTGAAAGGTCAGCCTTTACGCCGAGCCCAACGTACATGTTCTGTTCAGAAACAATTACGCGGCGCATTTTTGAGACCCATTTTTCATTAAGGTCTTTTTCAAAAAGCGTGTCGATTGCCTGTCTTGTATCCTGGGTAACGATTACTGCGTCTGCCGGCATGAAGTTGCCGTTTACGATTACGCCCTTGGTCTTTTTGTCTTCGATTACGACTTTTTCAACTGAAGAGCGGTACTGAATTTTTCCGCCGAGTGATTCAAAGGTGTCTGCCATATTCTTTGACATTCTGAGGGAACCGCCTTCCGGGTATCCGCAGTCTCCGCTTGCAAAAGAAGCGATTGTATATATAAAGGAGATGGCGTTGTAGCGTTCACCTATTACAGACCTGAGCAGGTGCTGAACGTTTTTGTTGGAGAACTGCTGGATGTAGTCTTCGTACGGCTGGTCAACAAGTGCCTTGTAGCGTGTAAGGACAGGAACCATTTTTAAAAGTTCAGACATTTTAGGATGACGCGGTTCGTTGGTCTTAAGGCCAGGAATGTCGCTTACAACAAGGTGAACCGGCAGGAAGATTTTAGCGTCTTTATAAAGTCTGTCGATTGCCTTTTTGTCTTCCGGAGCAACGCGGAGCAGTTCTGCCCTGAATTTATCCAGATCCCTGAAAAGTTCGATTGTATTGTTTCCGTCTACAAGTGTTGAAACAGGATCCTTGTAAAAAACAGGATTATTTTCCTTAAGGGCACCGGTTTCTTTCCAGATTTTGTTAAGGGTAAGTTTTTCAGAAGAGCCGGTAAGCCAGTGCATTCCGCCTTCAAAAAGATATCCTTTGCGACTCCAGCTTGTAGAAAGTCCGCCAGGAATGATGTGTTTTTCCAGAATAGTTACGTCGAAACCTGATTTTTTTGCGTAAATTCCGGCAGCAAGACCTGCAATGCCGGCTCCAATAACAATAACTTTTTTGTCGTTCATAAAGTGTATGATAACATAAAAAAAGGGAATATGCAGTATATTCCCTTTTTTTTATGACTATTTGTTCTGTTTTTTTGTAGCACGGAGCTTTGCCATTGCCGATTCGTCGTGCTTTATGTTGTGCAGCGCATTCAGCAGGAAGGCAAGGAACACTGCAAAAAAGCCGGATGCAAACGTAATTATGATGCAGAGCTTACCACGGCTAGGGCCTGATTTCATTTCCGGTACTTCTGGGCGTTCAAGAATCTGGAATACAGGAGATTCGCTCTGCATCTGAACCTTGAGCAGTTCGTATTGAGTTTTAAGCTGCTTGTATACTTCTTCCTGGGCTTTAAGCTCCATCTGGATTTTAGCAGATTCAAGGGCGATTGAAGGTACGTTTCCGTTCCATCGGTTTACAGAGTTGGAAATTCTGTTTGCTTCTTCCTGAAGCCTTGAGATTTCCTTAAAGCTTAAGTCGATATTCTTTTCAAGGTTGATTTTTGAAATCTTGTTCTTGTCGATTCCAAGCTGGTCAAATTTGTCAGAGAGCCATGTAATTGCGTAGTCTGTTACTTCCTTTGACTTTACCGGGTCAATGTCTGTAAAGGAAATTGTAAATACCCCGGAGTCTGTATCTGTTCCTGCAGTAAACGCTTTTTTAATCAATTCGCGGGTATCTGAAACAGGATACTTGGAGTTCTGAACTGCAGGGTCATCCATGAATTTGAATTCTTCTGCAATTGCATCAAGGAACGGGTTTGAACTTACAAGGTAAATTGCAAGCGATGAATATGAAGAACCGACAGAAGCGTTTATTCCGGCAAGACTTGCAAGGCTTCCAAGACCTGAAGAAGAAAGCATGGAAGACAGTGCACCGCCGGCAGATTTAGAATCATTGATAATCATGTGGCCGGCAGAAGTGTATTTGTTCGGCAGGAATGATTTTTCCGGCGGAAGCTTAAGTGAAATTACAGAAATTGTTACTGCGGCTATCATTCCTAAAACGACAGTTGCAATTATCATCCATTTGTATTTAAGCAGGACGGCCATAAGGTCAATTAGGGAGATTTCGTCATCATTTTCGACAGGTTTTGTTTCCAGGTTTTCCATGATCATTCCTTTTTTGAATCAAAATCAAATTGATAGGATTTATATTAACATATACCTTAATGTTGATTCAACATTAAGTCGTTTTAGGAGGGGCCTGTTATAGAATAAAAACTAAAAAAATATTGAGGGGAGGCAGTTCTCAATAAAGATTTATTGTAGTATAATAAGATAGTTATGCTATTTCCGATTTTGATATCTGTATTATGTTCTTTCTTGCTTAGTGCAGTTATGATTCCCTTGATTATAAAATTCTGCAGGGCTTACAGCCTTTATGATTCTGTAAATGCAAGAAAAATTCATTCCGGAAATATCCCAAGACTTGGTGGAATTGCAATTGTTGTTTCATTTATTCTAGTGGCATGCATACTTTTCATTAAAAGTGACACTTTTTCTGCAAGAAACGTTTTTCCGCTCCTGCTTTCGGGTTCCCTGATTTTTGTTTTTGGAATTCTTGATGACATTTTTGAACTTAGGGCAATATATAAGCTTATGGTTCAGCTGCTTGCGTCTGCAATTGTTGTGTGCAACGGTTTTTATTTTAAGCAGTTTTTTGGAATTGTCCCGCCATGCTGGTTTTCTAAGGCAGTTACATTTTTCTGGATTGTTGGAATTATAAATGCCTACAATCTGATTGATGGTCTGGACGGTCTCTGCGGAACTCTTGTAGTTACAAGTCTTATTACCTTTGGAATGATGCTTTACGGCGAATACAACGAAGGTGCTGTAATCTGCTTTTTGATTGCGGCTTCTGTATGTGGATTTCTTGTGTGGAACCTGCCCTTACCTAGTGCAAAAATCTTTATGGGCGACAATGGAAGTCAGTTCCTTGGCTTTATGGTGTCTACAATTCCGCTTTATTCTGCGGCTACAAAAATTGAATTTTCAAAGCCTCTCCTGCTTCTGCTTATAGTTGCGTTTCCTATGCTTGATATGATTGCGTCTATATGGCGCAGGCTCCGTGACCACAGGCCTATTATGAGTCCGGACCGCTTCCATTTGCATCACAAGCTTCTGAACGTAGGTTTTTCAAAGAGACAGGTTCTCTGCGTAATACTTGCAATTCAGCTTGAAATCTGTGCGTCTGCATTTATTTCTACTTTGATAGAAAAGAAAAGCAGCATTGCCCTTTTGGGAATTTCATACAGTTTTATGCTTGCGTTCTTTACTGTGATTCATTATGCAAACAGGGCCGTGCTCAGAAAAATTCGCCTTGAAAACGAAATGAGGAACAGTGGAAAAGTTCCTAAACTCTGATCTTCAGTGCGTTTTCGGGTAATTGTAAAAGTCTATTCATGTCAGTAAAATATACTCATGCTTACGGCGATTAGCCGTATTTTTAGGATATAAAAATGGAATCTACAAAGCGTACAGTTACTTGCGGCGAATTGCGTGCCGCTGATGTTGGTAAGAAAGTTGTATTGAATGGCTGGGTAAGCCGCACACGCGATTTGGGAGGACTTGTATTTATTCGTCTTCGCGACCGTTACGGAATTACACAGGTTATGGTTGGCGATAAGGCCAGTGATAAAGTAAAGCAGATTGCTAGCTCTCTTAAGAGTGAATATTGTATCGCTGTTGAAGGCGTTGTTGCTGCCCGCGCAGAAAAAGACATCAACAAGGACATGGCAACTGGTGAAATCGAAGTTGAAGCAAACGACATCGAAATCTTTACAACTAGCCAGGAATTGCCTTTCAGTATTGAAGAAGTACGCCAGAAGGACGGAACAATCGTTCTTCCAAACGAAGATTTGCGCCTGAAGTACCGCTACCTTGACCTCCGCCGCGACCCAATGCAGCAGAACATCATCTTGAGAAGCCAGGTTACTTTTGCAACCCGCGAATATTTGACTTCAAAAGGATTTTTGGAAATCGAAACTCCTACATTCATTAAATCTACTCCAGAAGGAGCACGAGACTACCTTGTTCCAAGCCGTGTTCACCCTGGAAAATTCTATTCACTTCCACAGTCGCCACAGCTTTACAAGCAGCTTTTGATGGTTTCTGGATTCGACAAGTACTTTCAGATTGCACGTTGCTATCGTGATGAAGATGCCCGCGGTGACCGTCAGCCTGAATTCACTCAGATCGATATGGAAATGTCTTTCACAAACCGCGAAGAAGTTCTTTCTACAACAGAAGGAATGATGCAGTACATCTTTAAGAAGACATTGAACTACGACCTTCCTGCAAAATTTGACCGCATCGCCTGGGAAGACGCTTTTGACCTTTACGGAAGCGACAAGCCTGACCTTCGCTTTGACATGAAGATGCAGGACGCAACATTCATGGCTGACCTCGCAGACTTTAACGCATTCAAGGCAGGTGCTGCAAACGCAGGCCGCGACATCCAGCGTCACAAACGAAGCGGGCTTAAAGCTCTTGTAGTAAAGAATGTTGCAGACAAATACAGCCGCAAACAGGTTGAAGCACTTGAAGCAGTTGCAAAAACATACAAGGCAAAAGGTCTTGCATGGATGAAAGTTAATGCTGAAGGTGTTTTTGAAGGCGGAATCAGCAAGTTCTATGCCGGAAAAGAAGCTGAAATCTGCGCAAAACTCGGCGCAGAAAAGAACGACCTTCTTTTGTTCGTAAGCGACGAAAACTGGCAGCTTGCATGTACAGCTTTAGGTGCAGTACGCAAGCAGCTCGGAAAAGATTTGAACCTTTACAATCCAGAAGATGAATTCCACTTTGCCTGGATTATCGACTTCCCATATTTTGCCTTTAACGAAGAAACTCAGGCTTGGGAAACAGAACACCATATGTTTACCCTCCCACAGAAACAGTACTGGGACACACTTGAAAGCGACCCAGGCGCAGTAAAAGGCGACCTTTACGACCTTGTTTTGAACGGCTACGAACTTGCTTCTGGTTCAATGCGTATCAACGACCCGGCTTTGCAGCAGCGCATCTTCAAAATCGTAGGTTACAGCGAAGAACGCGCCCAGAAAGCCTTCGGCTTCCTGGTTCAGGCCTTCAAGTTCGGTGCTCCACCGCACGGAGGAATTGCCCCAGGATTGGACCGCTTGATTATGCTCATGCGCCACGAAGAATCAATCCACGAGGTAATTGCATTCCCTAAGAATAACTTGGCTGCATCTCCTATGGATGAATGCCCTAGCGTGGTAGACGAAAGCCAGCTTAAGGATCTTCACATCAATTGTTATGATGTAGAAAAAGACTAAATTATTGAAATATGGCGGTGATTGAGCTTGTCGAAATCACCAAATTGCAGAAAAGCCAGTCTAACGGGTTGTTGGACTGGCTTTTTTTTCTTGACCGCGTGTATGCAGATTGCTTTATATTTGCATTGAAAAAATGTATGCAAAATGCATACAAGGGAGATGCGTAAGGACTTATTGCAGTGAAATTAATTTTACAAAAGATGACATGTCAGAAGTCTGCTTTGCGCGGAACATATTGTTAGGTGTGTCTATTATCCAGTTATCTGTTTCTATGCTTAGTCGGTTTGAATAAAAATCATACGAAGATACGCTGACTGTGTCATATATGGTAAGCGTAGAAGGATCTGTTACTGTGTTTGTAGAGTCTTTATAGAATGTTATTGTTTTTCCTGAATTGGAAACAACTGCGTACAGATATTTATCTTCTTCACTTATTTTTACTTTAGATTCTGAAACATATTTTCCGTCTGCTGGGATTACCCATTTTGTCGTATCTATGGCTTTAAATGAATCTATTGTACTTACAGAAGAGTATGAGGTTCCTGATGATTCAGATTCTATTTCATACGCATTGAAATAATTTGAATTTCCGTAAATGTAGCGCACTAATCCTGCTTCTGAACCGTCATCTACTGTGATTTTATAGGCATTAACCCATGAAAGGCCTGTAAAAACCCATACAACTTCTCCGGTTTTTGTAGAAACGATGTCGCTGCTTCCTGCATTTCCAGCTTCTGTCCGTTTATATGAATCATAGTTTGCGAATTTTGTTGCAACACAGGTTCCAGCTTCTTTATCAATTGAAACGATGATATTAGGATGATAAGCAAATCCATAAATTCCTGTTGGAATTTCCGGTGCAGTTGGAGCCGTTGTCGGTTTCTGCGGTACCGAACTGCCGGATGTGTAGATAGATGGAAGAATATACGAAGTGGATGAGTCATCATCAGAATCGCAGGACATAATTGAAAGCGAATAAATGGAAGCGAAAATTGCACATAGAGCAATGTAAATAAATTTTTTCATATTGATAGTCTCCTTTGTTACAATATATTAATGGATAAAACTGATATCGGCAAAGAATTTCTGAACAGAAGACTGAAAAATCTGCAATCTCAAAAAAATTGTGTTATTCATTAATGTCTGTTATCATAAAGTAATTTACGGAGGAATTTTATGCAGGAAAAGGGAAAAAGTTTTGGCATAATAATGATTGCGCTTACGTTCGTAACATGTGCAGGATTTTTTCTAATTGCGGAACGTACCTCAAAGGCTGTTGTTGATTCAATGATTGAGCAGCAGGTTATGGGACTTTTGGCGGGCATAAAAACCGAAGTTGAAGACTACAACTATTCAAATTTTTCTACCATTCATATTGCAGAATCTCTGCCGGTCATAAAGGATCCGTCGGTTCCCATTAAGAAAAAGGCAGAGCTTTTATTCGGCGTAAAAGATGCGGACCCAAGGATAATCGGTCTGAATATAACTGACCTTCAGGGGAATAGCTATCTTGTAGAAGGGCCTCTTTATAATTTTTCTGAGCGTACGTACTTTAAAGAGGCACTCAAAGGAAAGGAAATAGTTTTTGGTCCTATCTATAATAAAGTTTCAAATCTGCTTACTGTTTTTTACAGTTCTCCGCTCTATGATGAAAACGGTAGTATAGTAAATACTTTGTTTCTTGCGGCTCACGGCGAGGTTCTTTCCAAAATCTGTTCACGCAATAAAATTGGAAAAGACGGCGAGATTATTATTGTCCGCCGCAGTACTGGAATCGTAATTGCAGATTCTAACGAAGAAAATGTGCTTAAGAAAAATATTTTTGATGAAGTTGCGGAAACCGGCATAAAAGATCTTGCTGGGCTTACTGGAAACATTATGGCTGGAGAAAGTTTATTCACATTTGTTGATACTCCTTCTGGCGTTAGGTTTGCAAATGGATTTGTACCGATAGATGGAACTGATTGGTCTGTTGTTGTCAGGGTAAATTATGCAGATTTTACAGAACCATTAAATAAGCAGAGGATTTTCCTTGTTACATTTGGATTGATTATGCTTGCCCTTGGAACTGCGGTTTCTGTCATTTTTATCCGTCGTCAGAACTAAATTTTGAATCAAAAGCAGCAGAAATTTTTGTATACAAGACAATTTTTCTATATTGAGCTATTATTAGATTCAAATGGAACAGACATCAGAAATTAAAGAATTTGCCCGGACTAATTCGGTGCCGATTATAAAAGATCCGAGCCTTAATTTTATTGTTAACTATATTAAAGAGCATGATGTTCATAAGATTCTGGAGATTGGAAGCGCAATCGGGTATTCGGCAATTAATTTTGCGCGTGCAGGTGAAGAGGTTTTTGTTGATACTGTAGAATTTGATTTTGAGCGGTATACGCTTGCCGTAAAAAATATTGCAGAAAGCGGTTTGATGGATCGCATTACAATTTATCTTGGAGATGCGGCGCGTTTTGATTTTAAAGACAAGTACGATTTGATTTTTATTGACGGACCTAAGGCTCAGAACCTTAAATTTTTTGTGAAGTTCCAAAAAAATCTTGCGGAAGGCGGCGCGATAATTACGGATAACCTTTCGTTTCATGGCATGGTGGAAAACCAGGGGCTTACCCACAATTACAGCACGATTAAAATGGTCCGAAAGATTGCGCGCTATGTAACATTCTTAAAGGAAAATCCAGAGTTTACGACGACTTTTTATGAGATGGGGGATGGAATTTCTGTCAGTAAAAAAAATCCCCATCCAAACTGGGATATGTACCTTGCCGAAAGCGATGTTGTAGATTATAAATCCCCGGAAGTGCAGGGAGTCTGCCGTCAGTTTGAGCAGTACCGCGGTGACGAAGTTCTTCTTGCTGAAAAAGCATTTTATTTTGTGCAGAATACATTTCCGCATACTTCGGACTGTAAGCGTACGGAACTGGCCGTTTCTGCAAGCGATGTAATAAAAATCGGACATGGAATCTGCATGGCAAAATCGCATCTGTACGCGGCAATTCTGCGTAATTTTGGAATTCCGACAGGTTTCTGCTATCAGATTCTGTGCGCAAAGCAAAAAAATCATTTTTATCCGCACGGGTTTAACGCGGTTTACTTTAAGTCTCTTGGAAAATGGGTTCGCCTTGACCCTCGCGGAAACAAACCCGGTCAGAATGCAAAATTTTCTACGGACCGGGAGTTTCTGGCCTACCAGCCGGACAATTTTAAGAACGAAGTTGATCTTCCGCTTTATTTTACTTCTCCATATAAAGGCCTTATTGACTGCATGCGAAAATGCAAGGACAAGCCGGAATTTTTTAAACACCTCAATGATTTAAGCGAGTCAATGCGGGCTTATTACCAGTCGATGTAAAGAAATGAGGAGGGGCTGTAAATCTTGACACCCTACCCATATTTTTATGTAAAATAACCTTAGCGGAGAAGTTAGCTATATAAGGCTTAATGAAATTGTTCCGCAAGGAGTTATTTTATGAAAAAAATAGCAGCTGCGCTTATGGTTGCTCTTTTTGCTGCAAGCGGAATGTTTGCAATGGAAATTAATCTTGAAACTGGTCTCACATTTGGTGGAGCAGCAAGGGAAATTGAATCTCAGGGATATATTGCAAAGGATAAGGAAACAGTTTCTACATCACTTGCAGGTATCTATATTGCCAGCGATTTTGAATTGAACGAATATTTCGGACTTTTTGCCGATGTATCTTTTAACAGAGCATTTAATACTTCAAGCGAATATACTACAGGTTTAACAGGCAGCTTTAACTGGGCAGATCCAAATTATGAAGTATCTTCATTTGGTTCCCTTCTTCTTGGTACAGAATACATTCTTCACCTTGGAGATTCCTTTAAGCTTAAGCTTGGCGGCGGTCTGGACTTTGCTATTGCAGAATCAAAAGCAAATGGAGTTTATATTGATCCGGCAAATTTAATTGCTGCTCAGACAATTAATCTTTTGTATTCTGACTGGACAAGAAAGTCTGCATTTATAGGTCTTGGTACTAAGGCTAAGGTAAATTTTGATTTGAACGAACGCTTTGGATTTAATGCAGGTATTGTTGCGGACTGGTATTTCCTTGCTTTAAGTGAAACAAAAACTAAAGGTAATTTTTCTTCAACAATTTCCAGCGGTGTTCTTCTTGAAAACACATTTGCAATTCGTCCTGAATTTGGCGTAACATTCCGTTTTGGCGTAGAAGACTAAATTTTTTAAGAAATTCTTTAGGGCGAAGGAAATACACCTTCGCCTTTTTTGTCTTAAAATCATTATATAAAAAGTTGCGTTTTGTCCGGTTGATGTTATTATTTAATCATGGGAAGTTTTCCAAAATTTAAAATCAGCTCAAAACAGGCTCGTTTTTTTTCTACAATGGCAGTCAGTCTTGTTACAATGCTTATTGTATTTTTTCTGACTAATTTTGTAATGGAAAGGTCACTGCGCGTTGCAGAAAAAAATTACATTAAAACCTGTGAAAGCGTTGTCGACGGCTATTCAAATGCAATCTATTATTATCTAGAAAATTATCATACTTCACTTTCTTCCATATGTAACAAACCGCTTTTTTATCAGCAGGATGCAGGAAAAATCCAGAACTGGATTACAGAAAATGCAGATTTTGTTCATGAAGATTTATGCGTAGTTTTTTATGCAACAAAAGACGGAAAGGCGTATTTTTCTAACGGCCGGGTAGAAGATGTTTCGGATGCTGTGTATTTGCAGGAAGCAAAATCTACAAAAGACGATTATTTAACTTCTGATGTTTATGATTCAAAATACACTGATGAGCAGGTAATTATAATTTCTGAACCTATTTACCGTGGCGATGAATTTCTGGGTGTCTTTTGCGGAGGAATATTGCTTGAAAAATTCCAGAAAATTACGGATGAAATGAAAATCGGAGAGTCTGGTTCAGTATATCTTTTGGATTCTACCGGCCGCTTTATTACCAATCCAAATAAAGACCTGGTTGGTAAAAGGTATAAACCGGAGAATGAAAAATACAGCAGTACATCTACTTCTATAATTTCTGAATCTGGATGCGGCAGCGTTGAAACTGTAAATGCCGCTGGTGAAGTAATCAACCTGTTTTTTGAAAATATCAAGGATTGCAACTGGACCCTTACAGTCGGATTCTATAAAAAAGAGCTTTCAAAAATATACAGTCAGCAGAACATTCTGAGGTTTATTGTAATTTTGATTTCGCTGGGTTCGCTTCTGTTCCTTCTGCTGATAGAGATGCGCATAATTGACTATTTTCACAGCAAGCAGATTATTTCGATGAGTTACGACACTCTTACTAATTTGTGGACAAGGCAGAAATTTGAACTTGAGGCGGCAAAAATAATAAGGCGTAATCCAAGTGCAATTTTTATGCTTGTAGAAGCAGATATCCGCGGGTTTAAATTCATAAATCAAAATTACGGTTCTGCGGCTGCAGACAAGGCTATTGTCTTTCTTTCTTCGGAAATGAACAAGTTTGCGCGGGTTAACCATGGAATAATCGGGCGCGGCTATGCAGACTGCTTTTACCTTCTGTTAAAGGTAAAGGGCGTAACAGATGCAATGAAAGTTTTTGAAAAGGAACTTTCTTCGCTTATAGAAAATGTAAAAGCTTATGAAATTCCGTTTTTTCCGAAGCTGGGAATTACGTTCTTCAGGGCAAGGTACAGCAGAAAAATCTCTGTATGCGAGCTTATAAATCAAGCGTCGTTTGCTAAAAGTACAATCAAAAACAACATGCAGGCAAATTACGCAATCTATAACGAAAGAATGACAGACAAGGCAAACGAGGAAAACTTTATTGAACTCGGCATGGAAAAAGCCTTAGACAATAATGAATTTTTTGTTATGTACCAGCCAAAAATTTCTCTTGAAGACGATAAGGTTGTAGGAGCAGAAGCTCTTGTGCGCTGGAATTCGCCAGAAAGGGGAATTATTACGCCGGATAACTTTATTCCGATTTTTGAGCGGAATAATTCCGTTCAGAAACTGGATTACTATGTTTACGATAAGGTTTTTGCTTTTATTGACCGGCAGCTTAAGGAAGGAAAAAAGATTGTTCCGATTTCTGTAAACATGTCCAGAAACCACAATAAGCCTGAAAAATTCGTGCAGGATTTTATGCGGATTTTCAATAAGTACAATATTCCGCCAAAATATGTTCAGGTAGAAATTATTGAGCGCTCTGTAATGGATAACGGTGCTCTTTATGATATTACGGAGCGGCTGCACGCCCAAGGATTTACTGTTGCAATGGACGATTTTGGAACCGGCGAATCATCTTTGAGCATGCTTACAAAAGTTCCGGTTGATGTACTTAAATTTGACCGCGAATTCCTTGTTTCTTCAACAGATGAAAACGGCGAGATGGATGAAAAATCGGCAAACTTTATTTCTGTGCTTATCAGCCTTGGCAAGCACCTTGATAAGGAAACTGTTTTTGAAGGCGTAGAAACAGAAAAGCAGCGCGACTTTTTGCGTTCAATCTGCTGCGATCAGGTTCAGGGATTCTTTTATTCAAAACCGCTTTCGGAAGAGGAATTCATTAAGTTTATGGAAGAACACTAAAAAATTGTTGAACATTAAAGTCGATTTAAGTTAAACTTTTAACATGGAATTTTTCTTAGTCCTTACATTTCTTTTCTTTATTGGAAGCCTTATAGGCTGGAGCCTTGAAGTTTTTTGGCGCAGGTTTTTTTCAAAAAACAATCCTGACCGGAAATGGATTAACCCGGGCTTTTTAACAGGACCTTATCTCCCTCTTTACGGACTTTCTTTGTGCGTGCTGTTTACGCTTTCTTTCATCAATGTTTCTTTTGTTAAAGAAATCTTTATTCAAAAGGCCTTGCTTTTTGTCCTTATGGCAATGTGTATTACTCTTATGGAATATGTTGCTGGAATAATCTTTATAAAGGGAATGAAAATTAAGCTTTGGGATTATTCCAACTGTTGGGGAAACATTAAAGGAATCATATGTCCGCAGTATTCCTTTTACTGGATAATTCTTAGCGCGGTCTACTACTTTTTTATTCATCCGCAGGTGCTTGAATGGCTGTACTGGTTTACAAATCATCTTGCGTTCTGCCTTGTAATCGGATTTTTTTACGGCGTATTTACTATGGATGCCTGCTATACGTTTAAGCTTTCTGCAAAAATCCGTGAATTTGCAGAGGAACGGCAGATAGAAGTACGCTATGAAAACCTTAAGGCGCTTATTCAGAAGAAGAATGAAGAATTAAAGGAAAAAAGACACTTTCTGTTTTCGTTCCACACTGGAAAATTCAACTTTGGCGATGTTTTGCGTGAAGTTTTGAATCGAAATAAATAGATTTTTTATAGGAGGGCTTTATGCCTCATATTACAATTCAGATGTATCCTGGCCGCGATGACCAGACAAAAAAACGACTTGCAGATGCAATTCTTGAAACTGCTGCAAAGGAACTTAACCGCGGAAAAGAACATTTTTCTGTAAGCATTGTTGATGTTCCTCAGGATGAATGGAAGGCAATGGTTTACGACAAGGTTCGTGCTGACAAAAACACAGTAATCCAGCCTGGCTACGACATGTAATCTGGACACGTTTTTTATTGTAAAATTTTTAATCATCATATTTCTCTTTTCTGCCGATTATAAGATCAGGTCTTCTTTTTGAATCTTGGTTTTGTTGAATATTTTTTACTTGGAGATTTAACATTCAGAACTTACAATTAAAGTATACGTTCATAAGAGAGGTAATTTATGAAAAGTATTTCAATTATGGCTAAGCTGTTAACACTGATTTTTGTATCAGTTGTTATTTCCAGTGCAGGAATAGCCCTGGTTGCCTTAAAAGTTTTTGATACGGGGCTTATTGATAATACAAATGAAAATCTTTTTTATACAGAACAGGCAGTAAAGACAATGTTTGCGGACTGGTCAACTTCTGTAGAAGGCTACGCAAACGTAATGTCGCGTGACAGGGAAGTTGTACAGGGGCTTGAAACTAAAAATTCCAAAAACTTGTCTGAATATGCCGAAGAGCACGGTGATGAATACGGAATTGATATTGTTGCCGTTGTAGATAAAAAATCCAGGATTCTGGGAGCTTACGGTCTGGATGCTTCAAAAAGTCTGGATAGTGTATATGTGGTTCAGCAGGCTTTGTACGGTAAAAAAGCCAGAAACTGCGAAGCAATTGCAGATATTGAATATGCCCTTCTTGCAAGCTACCCGATTTATGATAACGGAACAGTTGTCGGTTGTATAATTGCAGGTTACTCTCTTGTAAAAGAAGAATTTGTTTCTGTGCTTCAAGACGGGCATAACGTTGAAGCTACAATTTTTACCGGCGACAAGCGTATTTCTACTACATTGCGTGATGCAAACGGAAACAGTTTAGCCGGCACAAAGCTGAATAATGCAAAGATTCTTTCTGACGTATTAACGAACGGAAAATCTTATCACGGTATGAATGTTATTGGCGGCGAAAAATACTGTTCAATTTACATTCCAATTCAGTCTGACAATGGATCGATTACAGGAATGGTGTTTGTTGCAAAATCGCTTAAGGTTGTAGAAAAACTTAAGGTTCATGTTCAGTCTATAATTGTTCCGCTGATTGTAGGATTCATCATAATTCTTTTTGCAGTTGGATTTGTAATTATCCGCTGGTTTGTAAAACGTATTAAGAACGTTTCTAACTATCTTTGTGAAATGTCTAGTGGCGAAGCTGACCTTACTCAGCGCGTTCCGCAAACTGTAACAGATGAAGTTGGCGATCTTATTGAAAACTTTAATAAATTTGTAGAAAAACTTCAGACAATCGTAAAGGAAGTTAAGGATTCAAAGGATGAACTTGGCGTTTCCGGTTCAGATATGACTGCAAGTACACAGGATACAACTGCTGCAATTACACAGATTATTTCAAATATTGATGTAATAAGACAGCAGATAACAAGCCAGGCAGCAAGCGTTCATGACACAGCTGGTGCAGTAAATGAAATTGCATCCAATATTGAAGCCCTTGAAAACATGATTGATAATCAGGGGGCAAGCGTTACACAGGCAAGTGCCGCTGTAGAAGAAATGCTTGGAAATATTAAGAGTGTTAATCAGTCTGTAGAAAAAATGGCCGGCTCTTTTGAAGATCTTCAGCATAATGCCGATGTCGGTATTTCTACACAGGAAAACGTAAACGAAAAGATTAAGCAGATTGAAGTTCAGTCTCAGATGCTGCAGGAAGCAAACCTTGCGATTTCTAATATTGCGGAACAGACAAACCTTCTTGCAATGAATGCTGCCATTGAGGCCGCACATGCCGGTGAAGCAGGAAAAGGATTTGCCGTTGTTGCAGACGAAATCCGTAAGCTTTCTGAAACTTCTACTGCTCAGTCAAAGACAATCGGGGAGCAGCTGAACAACATTAAGGATTCAATTTCTGAAGTTGTTGCGGCTTCTACAGCTTCAAGTCAGGCCTTCTCGGCCGTATCAGAAAAAATTAAGGATACAGATCAGCTTGTAATGCAGATCCGTTCGGCAATGGAAGAACAGGATCAGGGTTCAATGCAGATTAATGATGCACTGCATGCCATGAACAACAGTACCGCTGAAGTAAGAAATGCTTCTCATGAAATGACGGAAGGAAACAAGGCGATTCTCAGAAACGTACAGAACCTTCAGGACATTTCTGGCGCAATGGAATCCAGTATGGGAGAAATGTCGCAGGGTGCAGAAAAAATCAGTGCAACAGGCTCTGCCCTCTCTTCTATTGCGGGAACTGTACAAGATTCGATTACAAAGATTGGATCGCAGATTGATCTGTTCAAAGTATAGGCAGAATGGTTCAGGTAAAAGATTGCGAAGTTGTTGATACGCTCAAAAAAAGCGGATTTAAAATTATTCAGGATAGAAAAAGGTTTTGTTTTGGGATTGATGCGGTAATTCTTGCTGATTACGCTGAAATTCGGAACAATGACGTTGTGTACGACCTTGGAACTGGGACTGGAATAATTCCTATGCTGCTGGCGGGCCGTTCCAGTACTGTAAAGATTACGGCTCTGGAAGTTCAGCAGGAATCTGCGGATATGGCGGAAAGAAGCGTTGCGATGAACGGTCTTGAATCTGTAATAAACGTTGTTCACGGTGACATAAAAAATACATCAGAACTTTTTCCCAAGGCACAGGCGGATGTTGTTACATGTAATCCGCCTTATATGATTTTTCAGCACGGAAAGCAGAATCCTTCTGACTGCAAGGCTATTGCACGCCACGAAGTTTTATGCACGCTTGAAGATGTTGTAAAATCTGCGTCTTATCTTTTAAAGCCAAAAGGACGATTTTATATGATTCACCGCCCGTTCAGGCTTGCAGAAATTTTCAGGGTTATGGCCGCATACAATCTGGAACCAAAACGAATGCGTCTAGTTCAACCTTTTGTGGATAAGGAACCGAACATGGTTTTGCTGGAAGCACGAAAAGGGGCAAATTCTCGTATCACTGTAGAAAAACCGCTTGTTGTATACAAAACGCCTGGCGACTACACCGACGAAATTAAATCAATTTACGAAATCTGCTAAAAATCTGGCCTAAAAAATACAAATTCAAGTTGTAAATTTAAACTCGTTTGACCGCATATAATTTGTTATGTATAATCATAGCATGGAAGTTTTTCTTGGCATATCGGCAGCAAGCGGTACCGGTTTAGGTCCAGCATTTCTTGTTCCAGATCCTGTAAAACGTGCAATTTCTCAGAATAAAATTAAGCCTACGGATGTTGAAGCAGGCTGGCATCGTTTTGAATCCGCGATTGCTGCTGTAACGGCAGATGTTTCAGAAAGGCTTTCGCTTCTTCCGCCAGACGTTAAGGCAAATGACGTTCAGCGAGAAATCCTTGAAACTTATATCCTTATGCTGGCAGATCCGGTTTTTCTTAAGGAAGTTAAAGATTTTTACGAAAAAGAACTTTATAACATTGAATATACAATTCAGTTAAAATCAGATGAATATGCATCAAAATTAAGGAATGCGGGTAACGAATATCTTGCAGAACGAGCACAGGATATTACTGATATTTTTGGCCGTGTTTTGAATGAAATGCTTGGAATTCATCCGTTTGATATAGGAAAAATTCCGGACGGCTGCGTAGTTGTTGCAACAACTTTAAGCCCTACAGATGCAATTGTCCTTGCGCGCAAAAAAATTGCCGGACTTGCACTTACAGAAGGTGGACTTTCCAGCCATGTTGTAATTCTTGCAAGAAACTACGGAATTCCAACTGTAGTAGGACTTAATAGATCCAGTCTTCAGAAAAAAATAACCAACGGCGAAATTATTGTCGTTGATACAGAAATCGGGGAAATTCTTGCAGATCCGGATGAAGCAACTCTTGCCGAATACAACGAAAAAATCGCTCAGGAAAAGGCTTCTCTTTTAGTTTTAGAAAAATACCTGAATCTTCCGGCAAAAACAAAGGACGGAACAAAGTTCAAACTGTATGCAAATATCGGTTCAATAGAAGAAGCAGAGATTGCGGCTGCTTCCGGCGCAGATGGAATAGGTTTGTTCCGAACGGAATTTCTTTACATGAGCATGGCGGACGGAACTCCGCATGTTTCTGCGCGTTCATTCAATGAAGAAGAACAGTTTGAAGCGTATAAGCGCGTTCTGGAAATAATGAAGGATAAGCCGGTAACAATCCGCACGCTTGATGCCGGCGGAGACAAACTTATAAATTCTGTAGACATTCCAAATTTTGAGGAAAAAAATCCGCTTATGGGAATGCGTGCAGTTCGCCTTAGCCTTGCTTTTCCGCAGATTCTTAAAACGCAGTTCAGGGCTTTGTACAGGGCCAGCGTATACGGAGACCTTAGAATCATGCTTCCGCTTATTACTTCTACGGAACAGGTTCAGCGTTGTCTTGAAATAGCCGCCCAGGTACGGAAGGAACTTGCGTCGGAAAAGATTCCGTTTAACAAGAAGGTGCCGATTGGAATAATGGTTGAGACGGCGGCGGCGGCCCTTACCAGCGACTGTCTTGCAAAGGTTTCGGACTTTTTCTCACTTGGAACAAACGACCTTACACAGTATACTCTTGCGGTAGACCGTGAAAATTCAAATATATCTGATATTTACGATGAGTTTAATCTGGCGGTGCTGCGTCTGATAAATATAACAATACAGAATGCAAAGAAAAGCAGGATTCCTATTTCGGTCTGTGGAGAAATGGCAGGAAGACAGGATAGTGTGCTTGTTCTGGCAGGTATGGGGATAAGGAATTTGAGCATGGGTGCAAAAATGATATCTCCTACAAAAGAGTTGCTCAGCAGGTTTACAATCAAGGAACTGAAAGCAATTTCTTCCAAGAAATTAAATAGACTTTAAGGAATCACAGATGGCAAAGAAAAAGAAGCATAAGCCGGATTTTAGCAAACCGAAAGAAATAAAAGTAACGGAAGACATGGATCTTGAACAGGAATCTTCCGAAATCATATCTCTGCCCGAAGAAGATGACGACGAAGCAGCTGCTCCGGAAACTGAAGAAGAAGTTGAAGAAGTTGCTTACGGAATGGCAAAAAAACAGTATGCCGGTGCGCCTTTAGTAGTTATTGCCGGTCGACCAAACGTAGGAAAATCAACTCTTTTCAATCGCTTTATGCAGAGGCGTCTTGCAATTGTTGACCCTACCCCGGGTGTAACACGCGATCCTGTAGAAGGATTTGCAATGTTCAATAAAAAGCCGGTTCATCTTGTAGATACCGGCGGATATAAGCTTCAGCGTGACATTGGAACAATGGAAGCAGAACTTGATGAACTTGTTGTAGAGCGTTCAATCGAAATGATTGAAAAAGCAGAGCTTGTAATTCTTGTTCTTGAAGCAGAAAAAATTACTCCGGAAGACGAAGAAATGATTCATCGTCTTAGAAAGCATTGGGATAAGCTTGTAACAGTTGTAAATAAGACAGAAGGCGGAAGAAACGAAAACGTTGCATGGAACTTTGCAGAATACGGATTTAATGATCTTCTGTTCATTTCTGCAGAACACGGAGATAATATCCGCCAGCTTTACGAACGCATTGAAGCCCGCCTTGATTTTAGTCGCGTTCAACTGATTTCTGATAGACCGCCGATCCGCGTTGCAATTATGGGTAAGCCGAACACAGGTAAATCTACCCTTTCTAACAGGCTTACACACAGCAATGCTTCCATCGTATGTGATTATGCAGGAACTACCCGCGATACTGTTGAAGGATACTTTGAATTTGAAGGAAAGCATTTTCAAGTTCTGGATACAGCTGGAATCCGCAGAAAGGCAAAGGTTCATGAAAATGTAGAATATTATTCTGTAAACCGTGCCATTAAGACTCTGGACCGCTGCGATGTAGTTTTCATTATGATTGATTCTCAGGAAGGTCTTGCCGAACAGGATAAAAAAATCTGTAACCTTGCCTATGAACGTGGACGCGGAATAATTTTTGTACTGAACAAGTGGGATCTTAACGAAGATCAGAGCCGCAAGGCAGAAAAGAACATTAAGAACTGGATGAACATTATGTTCGGTCAGATGGAATATGCACCGATCGTAATGCTTTCGGCTTTGAATGGTACCGGCGTAATTGAGCTTTTGCGTCAGGCGGTGGAAGTATATGACCAGCTTACGCATAAGATTGATACGGCTGCACTTAACATGGCGCTTAATGACTGGCTGTTCAAGTATCCGCCGCCGGCAAGTAAAACTGCGCATTTTAAAATCCGCTATATGACACAGAAGGGCGTAAATCCTGTAAAATTCCTGATGTTTGCAACACGCCCGGAAGTAGTTCCTGAAACATACATAACTTACCTCAAAAACAGAATCCGAGAGGATTTGGGCTATGACAAAATTCCTGTTCAGCTTGAAATGAAAGCAAGCCGCAAAAAGTGGGAGGACAGGGAACGGTAGATGCAATATTCAATCGGTGAAATAGAAGAGTTAACGGGCGTAAAAGCTCATGTCTTGCGCTATTGGGAAGAAGTAATTCCCGGATTTTCTCCGATGAAGGATCTGGGTGGCAGGCGTGTATATTCTCAGAAAGAACTGGAAATGGTTGTCCGCCTAAAGCATCTTATTGTAGAACGCAAATTTACGATTGAAGGTGCAAGGGATCAGATTATAAGCGAGTCAGATGCAGTTAATGATCATGCTGATTTATTTATGAAGATGCAGTCTGTCCGCTCTCAGCTTAATGAGCTTTATCTATACGCAAAGAAGAACCGCCTTTAGGAATTTTTATGTCAAACGAAAAATGGTACGACCAGTTTACAGGTAAAAAAAACGGAAAAATCTCGGAATCGAAGAATAAACGCAAAGAGTTCAACCGGCAGCGCGATGCGTACTATGATGCCAAGCGCCGCGGAACAGATAAAAAAGATGGAGAAGTTTCATTTTCTGGCAGAAGGAACGCAGATGCGGCGCTACTTTCTGTGAGGAATTTATTTGCGTACAAGGAATTGCCTGCTGATGCGATAGCTGTTCTGAATGATTTTGACCGGCTTGTTCAGGGTGTAAAGCCTATGAACAGCAGGCAGCTGCAGAATTTGCCGCGCGATATCCGCACATTGTCTCATCAGCTTACGGATGAGCGCGAAAGCCGCCATGTAAGCTACATGAATGCAACGGAACAGCTTTCTGCATACTTGCGCTATTTTACGTGGTGGAATCTGGTCCGCCTTACAAGGGTTTTCGCAAATCTGCCGGAAGGTTCACTTAATCTTTCTAACGATAACGTTATTCTTGATATTGGTTCTGGCCCTCTTACTGTTGTTACTGCCCTGTGGCTTGCGCGCCCTGAACTGAGAAATAAAAAACTTACTGTATACTGCCTTGATATTTCCCAGAGCACAATGGCTGCTGGTGAAGAACTGTATATGTCTGTTGCCGCAAAGGCTCGTCCTTCTGATGAAAATGCAGACGGCTTCTGGAAAATAATCCGTGTAAAAGGCGAAATTGGAACACCGATACGCAGAAAGGCAAATCTTGTTACCTGTGCAAACATGTTCAACGAGCTTTACCAGAAAGAGCACGAAGATCCGGAAAAAATTGCCGAAAAGCAGCTAAAAAAACTTATAGATTACGCAGAAGGCAATGCATCAATTTTTATTGCAGAGCCAGGAATGCCTGCTGCCGGCCGTTTTATAAGCATAATGCGCGAAAAATTGATTGAAAAAGGCTTTAATATTCCGGCACCGTGTCCGCATCTTGGAAAATGTCCTATGGACGGACTTCATGCGCGTTACGGCGGAAGTGCAAAATGGTGTAACTTTTCTTTTTCTACAGAAGATGCGCCTTCTAAGCTTTTAAAACTTTCAGAAAGTGCGGGTCTTCCGAAAGAAAGGGCTGTAATAAGTTTTCTGTTTGCGGATAAGTCTAAAAAAACAGATTCTAATAAAAATTCTCAGATTGCAGTTGTTTCTGATCCGATAATGCTTCCCGGCTACAGACTGGGCTTCTATTCATGCTGTGAAAAAGGCATGATTCTTGCAGTTGATTCAGGGAACAGAAAATTAAAGTCCGGCGATATTCTTTCTGTAAAGATAGAAACTCCGCTGGAAGCACTGCAGAAGGATAAAAAATCCGGCGCCATGGAATTAAATGTATGATGAAAAATAAAAAAAAGCGGATTTTACTGTTGTAAAATCCGCTTTTTTGTTTTCTTTAATTATTTTCTATTCAGTAAAGATTGTTTCAATTTCCTGTTTGTAGATTTCTGTAAGCCTGTAGCGCATGATTTCTTGCTTAGCAGAAAGTTCAACGCCAACTTCAAAAGGCTTTGTAATCAACGCGAATTTGTTGATTCGTTCAAACATCTTGAATCCGTTCTTTGGATTTACAAGAGTATTAATTTCTGCGTCGTAAAGCTTAAGGATATCTTCCGAAGCAAGAAGGGATTCGTAGTTTTCGTACTGAATTCCGTTTTCTGCAGCGTAGTTCTTGATTTCTTCTTCATCTACAAGAATAAGGGCACCAAGATAGCGCTGGTCCTGACCGACTACAACGCTCTGCTTGATATAGCGCGATTCGTTGAGTTTCTGTTCAATCGGTACAGGTTCAACGTTTTCTCCGCCGCGAAGAACGATTGTATCCTTTTTGCGTCCTTTGATTACGATTTCATCATGGATTGTCATCATTCCAAGGTCACCTGTGTCGAACCAGCCGTCTACAGTCATTACTTTTTCTGTAAGGTCCGGGCGCTTGTAGTAACCGCGCATTACGGTTCCGCCTTTAATCTGAATTGCACCAAACTGGCCGCGCTTAAGAACGTAGCCGTCTGTAGGATTTACGATTCTGGCTTTTACACCGCGGATTGGGGAACCAACGTTTCCGAATACAGGAGCGGCAATAGGTCGAACGGAAATGATTGGCGCAGTTTCTGTAAGGCCGTAACCTTCAACGATGTTTACGCCGATTGCCCAGAAGAATTCATCGATGTTTTTAGGGTATGCGCCGCCACCGGCAACACCAGCGCGGAAACTTGTTCCGAGCATTGCCTTAATCTTGCGGAAAACCAGAATATTGCCGAGCAGTTTAAGAGGCCACAGCAGAACCCACGGCAGCGTAAACAGAATCCACCAGGCAACGGTGTAGTAGCGCTTGAAGCACGGGTTCTGGTTGAACATTTTACGATGCATGCGGCTGTGAATGATTGCGACGTTCACGAAGAATGTAAACATGCTGTAAACGATGCCGCCTGTTTTTCTCATTTTGCGCTGGATGCCGTCATATACGGCTTCGAATACGCGTGGAACGGCAGGAAGAAGTGCCGGGTTAACCTTAAGGAAGTCAGCAAGAAGAACAGAACCGATCGGTTTTGAGTAGCAGAGTGTTGCAGCCTGAATAATGATAACGTATTCAACTTCGCGTTCAAAAACGTGCCATACAGGAAGTACAGAAAGTGCCCTGTCTCCTGGATTAAGCATGATTCGCTCAGGAATTTCATCAAGCTGAGTAAGGAAGTTTCCGTGTGTAAGTTCTACACCTTTTGGAGTTCCTGTTGTTCCCGAAGTAAAGATGATGCAGGCAAGGTCATTCCACTGCCCTTTTTCAAATTCTGCTTCTACAACATCTTTGTTTTCAAGACGCCATGTCTGACCGATTTTTAGCATCTCTGCAAAAGAATAGATTGTAATGTTCAAAGATTTTGCTTTTTCTGCAACCTGTTCGTTTGCCGGGTCAAAAGAAATGATTGTTTCAAGCTTAGGAAGCTTATCCCTTATTGAAAGAATTTTTGAAACCTGAGTTGAATTTTCTGCAAGACAGAAACGGCATTCTGTAAAGGAAAGGATTGCCTCAAGATCAATCAATGTTGCGTCTGAGCCGCGTGGAACATCTACTGCTCCAATGCCCATAATTCCCATGTCAGCCTGAAGCCATTCTTTTCTGTTGTCAGAAATAAGACCAACTGGTTCACCGCGCTTAACGCCAATGCTCAGCAGGGCAGCTCCAAAATCAAGAGAAAATTTATACAAATCCCTGTACAAAACAGGTTCAAAAACACCCTCTTTGTTTTTACTCCACTGAGCTGCAACTTCTGGATATTCGGCAGCAACTTTGCGTAGCATCTTTGGTACGGTCTGTTCCATTTAAAAATCTCCATTATATTGAGATTTAAAATTATATTAGTAATATCGAGTAAAAGCAAGGATATAAAAATTTGACAATTGTATATTCATGCTATATCTTTAAAATATGGATTCAAAGGATATTTTAAAGTCGATTACCGAAAGCTTTTTTAGCAATGATAATCAGAAGATAGTTTATCTGTCTTTGTCAGAACGCCTGATGAATCTCGTAAATGAACTGCTGGAAGATGATATTACAGTTCTGGATCTTAATAACAATTTTACACCGCTTAAACCGTTTGTTCAGCTTATAAGCATGCAGAAGCCGGATGATGAGCTTCTTTTCAATCTGACATATAGCCTTCAGCGTGAATCCATAATTTCCTATTTTAAGAACGGCTATTCAGACGAACGTAAAGATCCTGTAATCCGTGAAGAAATTTACTACGAAAAAAAACGCGTCCGTGAAACCATAATTGAACTTTTAAAGAAATCCGTTAAGGGAAAATATGTCATTTTAAATTCTCAGTTGTTAAGTCGGGAATCTCTTGAAATCATAAAGAGTCTGAATCCGGATGAAATTAATGCAAAGATTGTTTTCTGTATAAACGGCTTAAGGCTGGAGGAAAGTCCTGAATATATCAGGGAATTCATGCAGTCACTGAGCAACAAGAACAATTATTATTCAATAAATAGTGCAGAAGATTTTGAATCCTATGAGCTTTCTAAAAAAGACAGGCTGAATCTTTCAAGTGAAGAGCTTATTCACTGTCTCAGGTCTTACAGAAGCTTCCTTGCCGTAAGCGAAGGCTACAAGCTTGTAAAGCGGATTGAAACAGACAGCGTCTTAAGGAATTTTGAAAAGAAAGAAAGCCGTTCCGTGTACATGGAAATGGGACTGGTCTGCTATTTAAAAGACGATATTGACCTTGCCAATTACTATTTCAGCAATGTTACAGAAGAAGGTGACAATGACGAGTTGGAGGCAAATGCAACGTACTATCTTGCGAACGTATCATATATAAAAAACATGAATACGCTTGCATACCGCTATGTAAAACAGAACAAGCAGCTTCTTAAAAATAAGCAGGAAACTCCCCTTTACGCACTTACATGCATGATGGAATACATAATCATGGAACGCATCAGCTCGGAATATTCCGTAGAGCAGTACATGAATGTACTGGAGCTACTGGAAAAAGCCGGCCTTCTGAACAATAAGATTTATGCCTCGCTGGTTATTCCTTGGAGCGTTGTTTATCAGAAGCAGCTTCGTGAACAGCTTTTTGGTAAAATTCAGGAAGCATACATGCAGGCTGCTCAGATGGATAATCTGTTTGGTCTTGGTACAGCCTGCCACTGGATGGGAATCTGTATGGCTCATGACGGCCGCAAAGTTGATGCACTGGAATGGTATAACAGGTGCCGTCTTTTGCGCGAAGAAATCGGTGAAACTTCGGCTATCATTAAGATTACAAACGGACTTTCTTACGAATATCTTAATAATTCTGATTATCAAAAGTCGTATGACCTTATAAACGGATTTATCAGTCATCTTTTGAAGAGCGACGATTACCCTGAAATTATTATTACGCTTGGAAACATTGGCCGTGCGCTTTTTTACGGACGAAATTTTAAGCTTGCATATGATGTATTTCAGAGCGTCCTTAATTTTCTGTATATTTTTGAGCTGGAAGACGTGTATTTTAATTCGTTCATGCCGGAATATAACGACATGATGACTTATAAGGCAGTAATTGACTTCTTTAACGGCGAATATACGCGCGCAAAGATGAATTTGCACAATATTTCGAACAACGGTAAATATTTTACTCCTATTGAAAAGATTTTAAAGTACTTCCTTAAGGCTTGCCTTCAGATTGAAGAAAAGCAGATAGAAGAAGGAATCAGGACTTTTGAGGATGGTGTTGTAGATTTTGAGGCTGTTGGACATACGCAGGAACACCGTCTGTGCTTTATATATTTTGAATTTGCCATCATCCTTAAGAATGCAGGACGCAACGATCTTTCTGAAGAATACAAGAAGCGCGGTTTTAAACTGGCAGAAGACAAGGGGTTAAGATATTACACTCAGGGAAAAAGCGACATAACGCTTCAGGAATATCTTAACAACGTAAAGGAATTTGAACCGCTCAAGCTTAGTCTTGCAGAACTAGAAGCACACGGTGAAAAAGAGCGCCTTATGAATCAGCTTCACAAGAGATTGAGAGATTCTCAGTTTTTGAACAAGCTGCTCAGCTTCAGTATGGACATTTATAGTGAGGAAAAATACATTTCCAACGCAACTCAGGCAATTTTTGACTACACAATGGCGGACGCAGTATTTATTGCAGAAAAGGAAGACCGCAAGTGGCATCAGCTTTCTTCGTCTGTACGCTGCGAAATTGACGCTCCGGACACAAGCTTGTGGTCAGAAATGCTTAAGCTTACAAGCAACGTAAGTCCTGATCACATTAAGAAAGAAAAAGACCGCGATATAATGTTCATCAATCTAAGTAAGTTTGAATTTACTGGCGGAATGATTATATACCTTCAGAAAAAACTGTGGCTCAGTGCAGAAGAAATGAATACGCTTAACCTTGCCATAAATAGCGTTCAGTCTCAGCTGGTAATGTTCCGTCAGAATCAGTTCCTTACAAAGATTTCTTCTACGGACCAGCTTTCGCAGCTTAAGAACCGCTATGCGCTGCAGGAACATCTTGCCATTGAAACGGAACTTCTTAGCCGCTACGAACATAAGCACCACGGCGTAATGTATGAATCAATTGCCTTTGTGGACCTGGATAACTTTAAATATTATAACGATACATTCGGGCATGAAGTTGGGGATCTTTTGATTTCGTGCATGGGACGTATTTTAAACGAGATTTTCAGAAAGGTGGACTTTGTTGCCCGCTACGGCGGAGACGAATTTGTTGTCTGCCTGCCGAATACAACCTGTGACGAAGCAAGGCGTTCCGGCGAGCGTCTGTACAAGAGCCTTGAAAAGGCAAAATATTTTGTACCGGCTATAGAGCGTCTTTTAGGAAGAAACATCAAGGTTCCTAAGGATAAGCGATTTGGTTTCAGTATTGGAATAAGCTGTACTACATGCAATAATGATCCGTCTGACCTTGAAGAAACATTGGTCGATGCAGACCAGGCTTTGTACTATTCTAAACATCATAAAAAAGGTACAATTTCTATCTGGTCAGAAGTAAAAGACAAAATTGAGTCTAACGCTGTTGCTGAAACAAGCATAGTAAAAGACATGCATTAAAAAAAGGTCATAATGGCAACTAAACACATTTCTCGGGAAAAAATAATAAGTGCATTTTTATTCTGCGCATTTGATAAAAATGTTGGAGCTACGTCGCTTCAGGATATTGCGGAATACCTGGGCATAAAAAAGGCTTCGCTTTACAATCATTTTGCAGGACGTGATGAAATGTATGAGGCAACTCTTAACTACTGCCGTGACTATTGTGAAAAACTTTCGTTCATTCCTGAAAATTTCATGAAGCTGGATCTGTTCCAGAAAAAAACTCTTGTTGAAGTAATGAATTCTCTTATTCGTCGTTACATTCAGATGTACGAGACGGAGCCGCTTTTTCAAATTTTTGCTTTTGTTCACAGTGAAAAATATTTTAATAAGGAAGCCGCAGATATTGCAGAACGAGAGCTTCAGAAACTTGAATACGGAATAAGCCAGATTTTTTTGATTTACTGCAATGACAAAAAAGTGGGACTTTCTCCGGCTGAACTGGACTGCGCCGTAAAATGGTTCAGCTCTGCGTTTATGCAGCAGATTGATTCCTACATAATGAATAAAAAAGAAATTGTTCGCCAGAATCCTGAATGCGGAGCGGGCAGTCTTTTTGCCCTTCCAACAGATGATTCCATTCTTGAAAAAATATATTTCCTTTCTGAAAATTATCTTAACGCCTTGATGAAGAATTAGTCGTAATTGCATAAATCTCTTAGATTGTTGTAACGGACGTTTTTTTTCAATATACTGTCTGTACACGATTCAAACGAGGAACAATTTATGATATTTTCACCAACAGAAATTCAGGAAACAGTCAGCATGTTCATGAAGCAGAAGCTTGATATCCGCTGCGTAACAATGGGTATTAATCTTTTGGACTGTGCAGACAGCGACGCAAAAAAATCATGCGACAAGATTTATGACAAAATAATGAAAAAGGCTGGAAACCTTGTAAAAGTCGGCCAGGATATTGAAAAAGAATTTGGTGTTCCAATCATAAATAAACGAATTTCCGTTACTCCGATTGCACTTGTAGCGGGTGCAAGCAACGCAAAGTCTTATGTAGATTACTGTAAGACTCTTGACCGCTGTGCAAAGGAACTTGGTGTAAACTTTATCGGTGGATTTTCTGCGCTTGTTCAGAAAGGCATTACTCCTGCTGACCGCACTCTTATTGAATCAATCCCAGAAGCACTGGCAACAACTGATTTTGTATGTTCTTCTGTAAACGTTGGAACTACAAAGAATGGTATCAACATGGATGCCGTAAAGCTCATGGGTGAAACAATCGTAAAGACTTCTGAGGTTTCTAAAGACCTTCCAATAAACGGCTGTGCAAAGCTGGTTGTTTTCTGCAATGCGCCGGAAGACAATCCATTCATGGCAGGTGCTTTCCACGGTCCGGGAGAAGGAGACAGCGTAATCAACGTTGGTGTTTCAGGTCCTGGTGTAATTCTTGCTGCTGCCCGCGAATACAAAGGTCAGCCGATTAACGTTCTTGCCGACGGAATTAAAAAGATGGCGTTTAAGATTACCCGCATGGGGCAGCTGGTTGGTTCAGAAGCTGCAAAGCGCCTTAATACAAACTTTGGTATTCTAGACCTTTCCCTTGCCCCTACTCCGGCTGTCGGCGACAGTGTTGCACGCATTTTGGAAGAAATCGGGTTGGATGGTGCCGGCGCTCCGGGAACAACTGCGGCTTTGGCTATGCTTACAGACATGGTAAAGAAAGGCGGCGTTATGGCCAGCACAAACGTTGGCGGTTTGAGCGGTGCGTTTATTCCTGTTTCAGAAGATGAAGGCATGATCAATGCGGTAAAGCAGGGGTCAATCTGTCTTGAAAAACTTGAAGCTATGACTACAGTTTGTTCTGTAGGTCTTGATATGATTGCAATTCCGGGCGATACACCTGCAACTACAATCAGCGGAATCCTTGCAGACGAATTTGCAATCGGTATGGTAAACAATAAAACTACTGCGTGCCGTTTGATTCCTGCTCCTGGTAAAAAGGCCGGTGAATGGGTTGAATTTGGCGGATTGCTGGGTGGGTGCCCGGTAATGCCTGTAAGCAAGTTTGGTTGCGCGGATTTTATCAACCGAGGTGGTAGAATTCCGGCACCTATACATAGCTTTAGAAACTAGGGAATTGAAAGAAGGTTTGGTGCTTGTGAAAGACACCTCGGTTGGATCTGCAAGGAAGTTATCAACACGCCGCTCGCGCGGCTGACGAATCAACAGAGGTGGACGTATTCCGGCGCCAATACATAGCTTTAGAAACTAAAGTAAATCGCTGATTTTTAGATTGATGTGTGGTGCATCTCTGTTGGCTCTGCAAGGAAATTATTTACACGCCGCTCGCGCGGCTGACGAATCAACAGAGGCGGACGAATTCCTGCGCCGATACATAGTTTCAGGAATAAAAGTAACTGTTTACTTTCAGTTTGGTGTAGACCTTCATTTTATTTCATTTGTTAAGGCGGATTCCATAATAATTTACATAGGAATTCGCTTTTTTATTTTAAAATTCTTAATTTGAGAGTTATAATGTTATCATATAAATTTATCGGTTGGACGATAATTAAAAAAGTATTTTAAATTTAGGGGATAGTAAATGAAAATGAATGGATCCAAAAAAAACGGGCGGCTTTTTGTCCTTGTTGCCGGGGTTGTTGCAGCTACCATAATTGTTCTTAACCTTATCCAAATAATTGCAATATCAACACAGATTAAAAATGCGATTAAGAAAAGCTCTCTGGCTGAATACGAGAATTTTTCAGAAGCATATTCAACGATTGTATCTACAACGTTGGAAAAATATTTTGCTCATTTGGATTTTTATACAAATGCAGATATTGTTAAGACAGGCGATAATGACGCGATTATCAATTGGCTTCGAAAAAATGAACCAAGTAGAGAAAAAACTCTTGATTATGTTGCATGGGTAGATAACAAGGGCGGATTCTATTCTGACCTCGGAACAAGTACAAATGTTTCTGAACGCGATTACTTTCAGGCAATTATGCGCCAGGGTAAGGATACATTTATAGACAATCCGGTTACATCAAAAGTCACAGGAAAAACTGTAATTCATATCTGTAAAGCTGCAAAAGTAAATGGAAGGACAGTCGGTTTCTTCTGTGGTGTCCTTGACTTTAAGGGAATGGCGATTCTTCTTGAAAATGTTCATCTTGATAAAGGGGATGTTTCGCTGTTTTCTTCAAACGGTGATTTAATCTGCACGAGCGGTAACTTTGATACGCTTAAGTCAAACCTTGAAAAAGGCGGTGAAGAAGTTGTTTCAATGCTGAATAAACTTGCTGATGAAACTTCAAGAGGCAACAACGGAATTATGGAAACAGCTGGCGGTAGTAAAATCAATATCTATCATCCTATTGAGCATACACAATGGTTCCTTACAATTATGATGGATGAATCAGAAATGATTGAAACTGCTACAACTGTAATGCATTACATGGTTATTTGCGGAATTGCACTTATCGTAATCATTATTGCGCTTGTTGTACTTGTTGTATTCAATTCGCTTAAGCCGCTCCAGAATGTAGAAAATATCATCATGGGAATTGCTTCCGGTGATGCAGACTTAACAAAACGCATTGACTATCATGCAAACAACGAAATCGGCCGAGTAGTAGAAGGATTTAACCTGTTCAGTGAAAAACTTCAGACTATTGTTCGCGAAATTAAATTCTCTAAGGATGGTCTTGTTCAGTCAGGTGAATCGCTTGAACTTTGTACACAGGATACAACTGCTGCAATTGATCAGATTTTAAATAACATAAATTCTACAACAGAACAGATTAATAATCAGACAAATTCTGTTGCAGAAACAGCGGGTGCAGTAAATCAGATTGCATCAAATATCGAGTCTTTGAATAATATGATTGAAAATCAGACTTCTACGGTAACAGAAGCTTCGGCAGCTGTCGAAGAGATGATTGGAAACATCAGTTCGGTAAACAATTCGGTAAGCAAGATGGCAATAGAATTTGAAGGCCTTGGTCAAAAGGTAATGGAAGGTGTCCGCAAGCAGGAAGATGTTAATGACCGAATTCAGGTTATTGAATCGGAAAGTAAGGCTTTGCAGGAAGCAAACATGGTTATTTCAAGCATTGCCGAACAGACAAACCTTCTTGCCATGAACGCTGCCATTGAGGCCGCTCATGCTGGCGAAGCCGGAAAGGGATTCTCTGTAGTTGCAGACGAAATCCGTAAGCTTTCTGAAACATCTTCTTCTCAGTCTAAGACAATTGGTGATCAGCTTAAGAATATTACTGACAGTATTGAAGGCATGGTTACAGCTTCTATGGATGCACGCCAGTCGTTTACAGAAGTTTCAGACAGTCTTACTTCTACAACAAATCTTGTGCGCGAAATTAAGAACGCAATGCTTGAACAGGGCGAAGGTTCAAAGCAGATTTCAATTGCTCTTAACTCTATGAATGACAGTTCCAACCAAGTTAAGAATGCTTCCCGCGAAATGGCAGAAGGAAACAAGCAGATTTTGGAAGCTGTTCGCACTCTTCAGGATGCATCAGGCACAATGCGCCACGGTGTAGAAGAAATGTCTTCTGGTGCTGAAAAAATAAGTTCAACAGGAAAGGCGCTCTCTGACATTTCCGGCGATATGGACGGACTTATCAGAAAGATGGGCGATCAGGTTGATCAGTTTAAGGTGTAAAAGAATCATATAGAAATTTTTCTTAAAGATTTATATGATTTTCTTCAGAATATGCATTTTATTCCTATAGAAGAATTAAAAGGGCGGAAAAAATCCGCTCTTTTAAAATTTTTAGCAAGATATGAAGAATTTTGCGTACAGCTTAGCGCTCAGATAAGGAAAACTTCTTCTTGTGTATATGCTGTTTTTGCTTCGGAAGTGCAGAACGGCGGTAAGGAAGCGGATTCTGATTCCTGTAATATTTATGGAATTGTGAGCATCCGGAAAACCATACTTCACTGTCTGCCATATGCAAATATAGAAAACCCGACGGCAATGCAGGAAGATTTTGTCGGTGCGTTTGCAGCCCTGTTTTCATCCGGCGGATTTGAAAATCCGGTTTGCGTAAACGGAATGCAGAATGGTTCTGCGCTTATTCTGAAAGCGTTAGGTTTTTTGGGCTTTGAGCCGCAGCAAACAAACGAATATTGTCTCTTAAAACTTGATATTGAAGAATTCAAAAAGTGGATAGATAAAGGGGAGATGAATGAGCGGCAAGGGCTTTCTGTAATAAGATGTCGGAGTGACATTCCGGCAGAAATCCGCGCAGAAGTTTTTGAGCTTCAAAAAAAATATGAGGTTGAAGAAGTTGTGCCAGCATGCCTTACATTTGATGAAGATAGCTGCCGCCTGCGGCTGGCGAATTCGTTCAGGACACAGTATATTCTTGCCCTTGCCGTAAATGAAAATGGCGCTGAAAAAATTGTGGCTAAGGCTGGGACGAACGCAGTTGGCAGAAAGCATGTACAGCTAGGCGGTGTATACACTCTTCCGGAATACCGCGGGTGGCGCTATGCCCTGTATCTTATGACGGTTCTGCTTGTGCGTCTTTTAAAAATGCGCTGCATTCCGGTGCTTTTTGTAAAAAAGAAAAATGTGCCTGCACTTGGGCTGTATAAATCACTGTCTTTTAAAAACAAAGGTGACTATACAATTTCGTATTTTAAATAGCTGTTTTTTTGTATCTGCTTTTTTTGCTTTTTGACAGAATCAAGGTTATAATTGTGTCTGTGGAAGCAGAGTTAATATCGCAGAAAGACGTAACGTTTTTCTTTAACAGATACAAGTATAACTCAGACCAGATTTTTCATCTGGAACGAAGGCTGCTGCAGGAATCCTATGACTATGAGAAATGGGAACAAATGCTGTCTGCCAATTCCGAATTGACCCGAAAGCTTTTTAAAGAAAACGAAGAGCTTCTTGATGAATATGTCCGTCCGGCAATTAAAAATCCTGACCGGCTGAAAAAGGAAGTGCTCCACGATTTTCTCCTGCATATAACTTTCTATCTTTTTGAAAATAATATTGATTCACACATTACCGATGATTTTATTCTTTCTGTGCTAGAAAAATGCTCGGATCTTGGTGCTGCAGAGCGTTTTGACGCGCTGTTTAATCTGGGAATAAGCCGGACCGTTGCGCGCCACGTAAAATATGAAGAAGCAAAAAAATGTTTTGAGCAGGCGGAAGAAGTTTTTCCGGATTATGATTCGGTTCCGGATGATGATGTGCGGATTCACATAATATTCTGCCTGAATTTTGAAATGATCTGCATGGCGCTGTACAAAAGCGATGATTTGCCGGAATTCATAAGGCTTTACGAAAAGGTGCGTGCATTTGTAAAAGCGGGAACTAAAGAGCTTTATGCCCGTATGTGGGGCGAGCATTCAGATTTTGAATCGCATGTAAATCTCCTTATGAGATTTTTCAGGACTTACGGAATTTTTATTGCTGGGCGCGTGAATTTTGCCTTTAATGATGAAGATGCAGAAAAGAAGGAATGTTCAGACATTATAGCCGGCTGGCTTTTGGACGAATACAAAAAGGAATCTGAAGAAGGCTGCATAAATCCGATGATTCAAACTTATTACTGCAAGTTAAAGAATCTGCGCGGAGAAATGAAGGATGAAGAATTTTACAGCACTCTTTTTTATGAATTTACTAAAATCAGTTCTGCCAGAAAATATATTTATCCGGAAACGCCTTTCCCGGTCGATGATGATCCGGTTCCTCCGCAGTTTTCTGTGCTTCTGGACAGAATCAAGCTTTTGAACCAGTCATTCACTTTTGCAAATGTGCTTGTGCCGGAACTTTACGTAAACACAAAGAATAATTCTGTACGCAGGCAGATTGCAAACGAACTTCTTCGCTATTACGAGACCGGAATTTATGCCGAAAAGGGGTTTCAGACGGATTCGTTTGTTTACGAAAACATAAATCTTATTTCGTCATGCTTTGAAAATCTTGCGGAATTTGTTTCTAGTCTTCAGACAATATTCATTCACAGGGAAATTACATCAGCAATTCATTTTGCAATGGTAAGCAATCTTGCCGTGATATGCGTTTCTCATCTTATTGATTCTGCGCCGGAGCTTTTTGTTTCTGAACAGTTTCCGACAGAAGAAGAGGTGCGCAAAAACAGGACTGAACTGATTCATTTCTGTAAATACGCGGGGCTTCTGCATGATATTGGTAAAATTGCCAGGACAAATTTAATAAACCTGCATTTTCGTCGCATTACGGAAGAAGAATTTAAGCACATTGCGGAACATACTTCACTCGGTTATGAAATAACAGAAGAAATGGAGTTTCTGGAGCCGTTCAGGGATATCATTCTGGGACACCACAAATATTTTGACGGAATTCACGGCTACCCAGCAGATTTTGATGTGAGCGGTTCGCCAAAAAAGATTTTTATTGATTTGATTGCTATCTGTGACACGGTTGATACTGCAACTGATTTTAAAGGCCGGAACTATGCTGCAAAAAAGACCTTTGATGACATCATGAAAGAACTGCGGCTTATGGATACGCGCTATTCTCCTCAGCTTGTAAATTTGATTTATAAAGATGAAGCCTTAATGGATGAGCTGCGCTACATGACTAGCATGGGACGAAATTATACATCCTATGAAATGTACAGGCAATTTGTGCTTCCTGGCACGGATTTTTCTAAAAAGGATGAAAAAACTGTTTCGCCCTACAAGCCCAGCATGCATGATGATCTGGTCCTTCTGTATAAGAAAACGGATTCAGCCCTTACATTGGGAGAAATTGAAATCATAATTGATTCGTTTGATTTTTCAGAGTTGTACGTGCTTCATTCGCGCAATAAAAAAGTCTTGGGCTATCTTGCCGGAGCAATAACGGAAACTGACGGAAATAAAGTCTTTTACATAAAGGACATGCGCATAGACATTGACTACAGGCGTCGCGGCTGGGGAACAGAATTAATAAATCATGTTTCAGAATGCTTGAAAAAAAATGATATTCATCATATAAAGGCTGCTGTGCCTAAAGAATCTAATGCAGAAGGATTTTTCTGGATTGAAGGATTTGTAAAGGACGAACAGCAGATTATGGTAAAGGAAATATGATGAAGAGCACCGGACATGCGGATCTTCCGCTGCATTATGGAACGGTTCCTGCCTGGCTTGCAGACCGGATGCGCGATCTTGGAACGCTTATAGTTGAATCTCTGGTAATTAATTACGGGCAGCGGGAAGTATTGCGCCGCCTTAGCGACCCTCTCTGGTTTCAGTCTTTAGGCGCTGTTTTGGGGATGGACTGGCATTCTTCTGGAATTACTACAAGTGTAATGTATGCGCTTAAGCGCGGGATTAATGCGCGCGCCAGTGAACTTGGGCTGTATGTGTGCGGAGGACGGGGAAAGTATTCGCGGCGCACACCTGAAGAACTTCTTATGCTTTCTGAAAAAGCTTCTTTTGACGGCGAGGCGCTTGTGCGCTCTTCAAAGCTGTGCGCCAAGGTTGATAATACTGCCGTTCAGGACGGATTCCAGCTGTATCAGCATAATTTTATTCTTTCCAGTAGCGGAGACTGGGCTGTTGTTCAACAGGGAATGAATACTGCCAGCAAAACAGCAAGGCGCTACCACTGGTGCTCGTCCGGGCTGAAATCGTTTATAGAAGAACCGCATACCGGGGTGACAGGCGAAAATCAGGGGCAGATTCTTAATTTAACTGCTGAAGACGCCGGCGGCACACGCGATGCAATAATGGATTTTGCGAAGGAGTCGCCCGACAGAGTTATTCGCGAAATACAGAAGGTTGCTGACCCGGACTCCAGTTTTTCGGTCGGGTATGGAGGGTCGAGCAAAGTTGTCGGGAAGGGAGCCGCTTTGTTTTTGGACGGGCGCGGCGGGAATGGTGTGGATGTTGTCGGGCGCAGCGGGCAGGGCTTTTTGTTCGAGGAATTTGCGCCGCCGCCTGAGCCGGAAATTGAATATACCGGCCGGAATATCGTACTTCCATCTCATCATGAAGTCTTAAAGCAGGATGTAGACCTTAAGCGGCTTGGAGGCGTTCTTGCTGCGGCCTATGCTTCTGAACCAAAAGATTTTGAAAGCCTGCTTTTAACACCGGGACTTGGACCAAGAACGCTGCAGTCTCTTGCTCTTGTAAGCGAAGTTATTCATGGAACTCCGTCCAGATTTAATGATCCTGCGAGGTTCAGTTTTGCTCACGGTGGAAAAGACGGGCATCCGTTTCCCGTTCCGCTCAAAATTTATGATGAATCAATACGCATTCTTCATGACAGCATAGAAAAATCAAAGATGGGATTTAATGAAAAATCTGACTGTTTGAACAGGCTTCATCGGACTGCACTGGATATAGAAAGTTACTGTTCCCCGTTCGCAGATTTTGAAGGAACGATTGCCCATGAAATGCGCAATTCAAAGGCTTGGGGCGGAAGAACTGTAATGGATGACTAGTCGCTGCAAAAATCAAGGCTAAAATCCGGTTCTGCCATTTACATAAAGATTAAAAAAATATACTATTTACCTAGTAGGAAATAGTATAATATGAAGATATCAACAAGAGGACGTTACGCATTAAGGTTTATGATTGACCTTGCCCAGCACGGAACAGATTCATATGTTCCTTTAAGGGATGTTTCTGACAGACAGGATATTTCTGTAAAGTATTTGGAGCAGATTACAGCACTTTTGAGTAAATTTGGTCTTTTGCACAGTATTCGCGGACCTCAGGGTGGTTACAGACTTGCTAAAGCTCCTTCTGAATATACAGTCGGGGAAATATTAAGGACTACAGAAGGAAATCTGGCTCCTGTTGCCTGCCTTGAAAACGAAGTGAATGACTGTGAGCGCAAAGATATCTGTCCTACTTTAAAAATCTGGTCAGGACTTGCTAAAGTTATAAATGAATATCTTGATTCAATAACGCTTGAACAGCTTTTGTTTAACTGCGGAACAGATAATTACGTAATCTAAGTTCTGCTGTTATTATTTTGTAAGCTCGTAGATAAGGATTGAAGCTGCCTGTGCAACATTCAGACTTTCTACGGCTGATTCTGTATTCTTGTTCTTTATTCCAGGGAACGGGATGATTACAAGTTCATCGCAGTTTTTTCTGGTTTCGTCAGAAATTCCGTGTTCTTCGTTTCCGAGTACAAGAACGGCAGGTTTTCCGCCGCAGATTTTTTTCAGGTCTCCGGAATATTTGCTGCGTGCGGCCAGATCTGTACCGATTCTTACCATGCTGCCTTCTACAGCCTTAAGGAATTTTGCAATTGAGCGGACAGAATAAATTTTTATGTATTCCATTCCGCCTTCTGCAATGCGGTAAGAGCTTGTAGTTATTGCGCTGGTTGTTTCGTCTTCCGGGATGATGATGTTCTTTATTCCAAAAAAGGCAGCGCTCCTTACGATTGCGCCAAAATTGTTTGCGTTTCCAATGTGGTCTAGTAAAAGTGTGTGTTCGCCTTTTTCAATCCATTCATCTGTAATGTCGGAATCAAGCGGAGTGATTTCCGGCATGTAAATCATTGCAACAACTCCCTGATGATGAACTGTGCCGCTCAGTTTTTCCAGTTCTTTCGGGTCATTTACCTTGTTGTAAATGCCTTTGCGGGCAGCAAGTTTTTTGCAAAGTCCGCCAAAAAGAGGAGCAACTTCTTCTGTAAAATAAAGGCGGCGTATCCGGTCGCAGTTATTTTTTTCAAGTTTTTTTACGGCGGCAAATCCGCAGACTGCCAGTTCATTGTTCTGTTTGTTACGCATGGCTAGAGCATATCATTTTATTGCGCCATTGTCGAACTGAAATTCATTGTCATTCTGATGCTACACTAAAAGTGGACACTAACAGGTAGAAAACTGTTGAAAAAAATAGGACAATAAAGACAGTTTTCTGCCATGGAGGTGTACATGGGAAAACAGCTTAGTCCGCTGGAAAAAGAATTCCTTATAAAGACTTATA
>JAXJSC010000014.1:0-3690 GCA_036310305.1 Treponema sp.
AAAAAAATGAGAGAGCAGATAGAAAAAATAGTAGCGGCAGTAACTTTAATAATATATGCAGTGCAGATAGTACCAGCAGTAGAATACAAGAGCACAATGGAGCGGAGCCGAGCAAGGCTTGATTATTACATAGAGAAGGCAGTTGGAGCCACAGATGAACAAAGCTGGGAAGAGAACGCAGAGCGCAGCATAGAACAGGCCATAAAAGAATGGGAAACAGAGAATCTGGCAGAGAAAGAGACTGATCCGGAAGGCTATGAAAAGAAGCAAAAAGAATTACGTACATATCTAGAGCTTGAGAAAGAGAGCAAATACGTAGAGTGGCTTACAGGGAGATTTGCAGAAAAAGCCGGAAAGGAAGTTTTAAAAGAACTAAAGGCAGAACTGAAGGCAGCGATAAGGGGTTACAGTGTAGAAGGATACGGAGCGGACGAAGCAGAAAAACTGCAGAAAGACATAAAGTTAAAGACAGAAGAAATAATAGAAAGATATATAGAAGAATATGAAAGCAGATACGGAATAAAGAACCTGGAACTTGCGGCAAGAATAAAGGAAAAGGGAATAAGAGAAGAAGCCGTAAGAGACGGAAAAGAATGCCTAGAGAAGGAAGAAGTAATAACGGAAGCCAGAATGCTGGCAAGGGCAGAAGGGTCCCGACTAGTAGCCAGGTTTCAGAGCGATACAAAATCGCTTAGGGCAGAAAAGTCAGAAAAAGCAGCGGGAGTAATAGCCGGACGGATAGCAGAGAAAGCTGCAAAAGAAAGCAACGAAAAGATAGACGAACTGCTGACAAAAATAGAGACGAATCTGGAAACGGGAGAAAAAGAAGGATACTCGAACGAAGGACTGCTGATGCAGTTCCAGGAAGTATTTAACAGGGGACTTTCAGCATGGGAAGAAGCCGAACTGGAATTCCTTACAAACCGTGCAGAATGGGAAAAAGAAGCAGAAGAAGCATATAATACGTCCGAGAAAGTATGGACAGAAGCCTACAGTGAACTGCAGAAAAAAAGGACCGAGTGGGCAGAAAGCATACAGGAAAAAATAAAAGACCTGAAGAACAAAATCGAAGCAGAAAATTATGAACAGGAAAAAAAAGTTGAAGATCTGCTGGAAAAATACAGGGCATTAATAAATGAAGAGGTCGAAAGAAAACTTCAGGCAGCGCATTCGCAGAAGACAATATACAACAACCTGAGAAGCGGGCTGGGAACGGTTACGGAAGGACTGAATGCATTTGAAAAAATATTTGAAATAGACGGCGGGAACGAAAAATATGACGGACTATATTCATATTGGAAAACAGAAGCGGAAGGGCATGTAGAAAAAGTAGATGAAACATTAATAAACGAAGTAAAAAAACGTATAAAAGAAAACCATCTAGAAGATACAAAGACAGAAGCCTTTGTAAGCTGGCTTGAACAGGCCGAACAGTACAACAAAAGAATAAAAGAAACAATCGAAACAATAAAAAATCTGACAGCAGACACAAACGTAAGCGAAGGAAAATACAGCGAACTTGAGCTTGAAATTTACAAGGCCAAATCAGTGGAAAAATACTGGGCAGAAGAGCTGGAAATAGCAGAAGCAGTAGAAGAATATGCCGAGACAAAAGATTCAACAAGGGAAAGCAGGGAAGAAACAGAAAAAAGACTGAAAGAAAGTGAAGAGTCGTACAAAGAAGCATGGAAAGCCTATGATGAAGCAATAGAAAAACTGAATGAATACAGTAAAAAGATAGAAGAAGTGGGAGCAAAATTACAGGGGGCTTACAGGGAACTTGCAGAGAAAAAGGAAACCGTAGAACAATTAAAGGCAGAATATCAGCTATTGTATGCCCAGAGTCAGGGACTTGATGAATATGCGGTAGTAAAGCAGATATATACAAACATAAAGTATTACGAAGAAACAGAAAAGAACTTAAAAGCTGCCGAAGAAAAATATGAGAAATACAGTTTAATAAAAACAATTGAAGAAGAAAAGAAAAAGATTGAAAAAAATGCAGAAGACAGCCTCAGTGTATATGAAAGAACAGAAGCGATAATAGACGGGATAATAGAGAAAATAAAGGGCGGCAGTATAGAAGAATACGAAAGCTATCTTGACGGAATAGACTGGAAAGGAACATATGAAACAGAAAATGGCCTGTACGGAACAGGTGAATACCTGAAGGAAAAATACAAGGAGGAAATGAACGAAATAAGAAGCTATCTTAATGAAATAAAAACAGCTGAAATTTCTGAAAAAACTGAAAGATTCAAAGAATATGTAAAAAGAATATACAGTGCCAAAGCCCTGAGAGCAGCGGAATATATAAAAAAATGCGAAGCATATAAGAAAGCCGGATTAGAAGATAGCGAACCAGAAGTAAACGAAACTGAGAAATATTTAGAGAAAGCAGAGAAAGAACTGGAAGCTGATACAGAACTTACATATGAAGAAAAAAGTTCAATAGAAAACCTGATAAAAAACTTAAATGAAGCAGAAAAATATGAATTAAAAGAAGAAAAAAAAGCTTCCCTAAAAGAAGAGGGCGCAAGATACAATAAAGCGAAAGTAAGGGAAAATAATCAGAAAGAAACAAAAGCTCTTTTAGATTATATAAACACAAATGAAGTTACAAAAAACTATAAAGACAAAAAATATGACAGCGTAATAGAATACTGCGCAGAAATATCCAGACTGGCAGAAAAATGTGGAAGAGCGGCAGCAAAGACGGCCGCAGAATATATAGACTCGTATTTAAGACAGGAAGCCTTTAAGTATCAGGCAGAAAGCGGAAATGATCAGGAGTACTATAAAAAAGAGCTTAATAAACTTGCAGAAGAAATCGAAGAAAAGATTCAGAATAACCAGGAAAATGACTATGAAAAACTCATAGTGGAATATAACTTTTTAAGCTATGCATATGAAGAAGCCGAAGCAGATAAGTGGATTACAATTCTTGAAGAAGAAAAGTATAGCGAAAATAAAAAGTTAGAAGAAAAAGAAGCAGAATACATAAAAGAATTCCTTTCAAAGAACAAAAATAACGAAAAGGAAAAAACGTTAGAGGAAATAACAAAAGCAAAGAAGAAGTTTCTAACAGATATTGCAGAGTGTAAAGCTTTAAGTGAAGACGGATTAAATGAAGAATCAGAAACTAACTATAATGCACTAAAAGAAGCTGCAGATTCATATCTTTCAAAACTAATGCTCTGTGCAAATGAATACAGGTTGTTGAAGGAAGAGGTAAATACAAGCCAGCTTGAAGCAAAGAGCAGGGAAATAAAAGAAGCCGAGGAAGCAGCATTTCAAAAGACAGAGTACTATCAGTCGGTGCTGGAAGCTTTCCATAAAGCAAGCGAAGAATACGAAAAAAAAGTAGAAGAGACGAATGAAATCTACAGGAAGACAGAAGAAAGCCGGCTGGAAAAAAGGAAGGCCCAGGCAGTATATGACTGGGCAGAAAGCATATATCTCAAGTCAATCGGGGAAAATACAGATGAAAACTATGTAACACCAAAAGAACAGGCAAGTGAAGCCGAATATGCATATAAAAGGGCAAAACAGTCAAGGGAGATTCTGGAAGCTACGGCAGAGAGCCGGAAAAAAGAAAAAGCCAAGGCTAGTGAAGAAGAGAAAGCATATAAAGAAGCAGACAGAAACTATTACCTTGCATCTGTACTGAACAGCAGGCTTGAGGAAAAG
>JAXJSC010000015.1:0-30354 GCA_036310305.1 Treponema sp.
CATCCTGCCGCCTTTTCCTCCCTATTCGGTCGGCGTTCACTCCGGTTCGAATCCTGTCAGGACTGGAACGCAGTAAAAAAATTTTAAATAAAAAAAAGGAATTCTCGTAATGAGAATTCCTCTCTGGGCCGACAGGATTCGAACCTGTGGAATGATGGCACCAAAAGCCATTGTCTTACCGCTTGACGACGGCCCAATATATCATAAAGAAACTTTACTCTTCAGCAGAGCCGGTTTCTACATGACCCGCATTATACTCATCCAGAATTTTGTTCTGGAGCTCAGCCCTGAATTCTGGGCTAATCGGATGCGCAACATCCTTGTACTCGCCGTTAGCAGTCTTTCTGCTCGGCATTGCAATAAATAAACCGCTCTGACCCTCAATAATCTTTACATTATGTACAACAAAACAATTGTCAAATGTAACAGTGACATAAGCCCTAAGCTTACCCTCATCTTCCACTTTGCGAATACGTAATTCCGTAACCTGCATAGTCTCCTCCGTTTTTTGTTGCATTAAAACAAATCACTCTGCAAAAACGCAGTTTCGACCTTTTGCCTTAATTGCTGCAACAGCATTCTCTGCGTCACAACGTGATGCAAAAACACCAAATACTGTAGAACCCGAACCAGACATATCGCAGAACAAAGCATTCTGAGCCTTTAGTTCTTCAATGCATGACCTGATTTCAGGATATTTATCAGACAAAGCACTTGTGAACGAATTTACAAAATTCCATTTTCCCACTGGAAGATTATATATTTTTTCCAAATCCTCTGCCCTAGGGATTTCATCAGAATGATGATTTCCTCTTACAGCCATATTCTGTTCATCAACAAGAGCATAAGCCTCTTTTGTTGAACTGTGCACTCCCGGAAAAACCAAGACGAAAAACAAATCAGAGCGCTTGCAAATTTTGAAAACTTTCTCACCGCGCCCCTTTACAAGAGCACAGCCACCTTTATTACCATCGCAATGTACAAAGAAAAAAACGTCACTGCCGACACAAGACGCAATTTCGTCAAGCTGAACGTCAGTTAGCTTTACAGCATTAATTTTTTCCAATGCACGGATTAAAGCAGCAGCATCAGAGGATCCGCCCCCTAGCCCGCCGCCAGATGGAATTTTCTTTGACAACTTTACCTTTACGGCTCTGTTATCTGTTCCAGATACTTTCCCAAAAGCCCTGTATGCAAGCGAAAGAGTATTATTTTCCGGCAGAACCATGTCATCACACTCTATTTTGCATGAATCAAATCCTTCTTCCGGATAAACAACAAGCGTATCCTTTACATCAACAACCTGGAAAATACTTTCTATTTCATGAAATCCGTCTTCGCGCTTTGGCAAAACTAAAAGATTCAAGTTTATTTTTGCCGACGCAAATTCAAAGACTTCATTAGGCATATGTTAATTATACTGATTTTATCGCACTTGTCAATTTTTTAAAAATCAATGCAAATCACATTTTTTTTCTAAAACTGTTGAATTAAAGAAAAATCTATTCTATATTAATTTTTACGAGAGTATTTTCCCATGACCAGGAGTCATTATATGTCTTTTGACAAAAACTTTGACGAATATGACGGACCTTATTCATTCGATGATGAATTTGAGGATGATTTTATCGATGATGATTCAGATGAAACTCTGGATGATTACGACGAAGATTCAGAAAGCTACGAAGAAGCTTTTGAAGATGACTATGATGACGTCTACGAACCGTTTGACGATGTAGAACCTGAAGACGGATACACAAATCCTTACAAATACGATGACGAAGAACTCACCGACGGCGAAGACGGTTTCTTCGACGACGATGAGTAAATCCTAAACAGCCTTAAAGGTTGTGAAACTCAAGTTCTTTACCTGCGTGCCACAACTTTTCAAGGTCATAAAAACCGCGTGCAGCTTCAGACATAAGATGTACAACAACAGGTCCGATATCAATCAGATTCCAATCATCTCCGTCAGGAGATTTTCTGTTTGTCTGATGAATCTGCATGTCATTTTCTTTTACATAATCCTTTACCTGTTTATACAAACCCTGCCAGTGAGCAGAACTTGTTACAGTCGTAATAATAAAATAATCTGTCCAGCTGTTAAGTTCCGAAACATCAAGAACCTTTACATTCCTTCCCTTACCATCTTCCAGCAGTCGTGCAATTTCAAGAGCCTTCTGTTCTGTTGTTTTCATATTTCCTCCAATTGAAGTTTCTATATTTCTGTAAAATCATTATTTAGAGGCGCGTACATACCGACCATCAAAATCCTTGCCAAGAATAATCGTGAAGTCGACATCTGCGGAAGTTTCTCTTTCCGTATTAGAAAGATCAACTTCTTCCTCTACAATATTTTTACAGTGAATAAAATCACCAACCATCGCGGCAATTTCCTTATTTCCAATGTGATCAATAATCACAGTTTTTTCATAATCATTTGAATCTGCATTCATAGCACTGAGCACATCATAGCTTGCATTCTGGAAAAGAATTGAAGTATTGTGTGCAAGCCCCTGAACTGTCGTACCATTTTTAATTTCAAGAACGTAAACGCGGCTTGCATAAGTTCCAGTACTTGAAAGCAGCATGTTTGTACTCTGCTTTACGGCTTCCTTAATAAATTCGCCGTTATTCAAAGGAAACAGAAGCTTCTGAGAATCTACAATTCTGACACGACCAGTTACAGTCTGACGGACTATTGTTTCGGCATCCATTTCAGAAATCATTCCCAAAAGGCGGAACGAATCATCCTTATCAAGATTCATATGAATCAGCTTAAGAACTTTTTTGGAAAATACATTTCCGGAAGCAATATAGCTTCTCTTATCATGCAGCGTAGAAAAGAAAGCTGTTATTACATTCTGAAAGCGTTCCTGCTCGTCAGAAGGATTTTCGTCTTCAATATGATATTTAAGATAGGTAGAAATTTTATCCCCGTCAAAATTAACCGCACCGGAAGGCAAAAGCCATCTTTCTCCTGATTCAGAAACTGTATCTACAGGCGACGGATTAAAAATCCTCAGTCCGTTTAAAATATCTGTAAGATAGATAAAATCATTCAGCTTAAATACCATATGAAAAGGAATATTGCAGCCCAAAAGCTTTTCTATTTCTTTTCTGTATGTTTCTATGCCTTTTTCTTCATAGACTTTATCAATCCGGTCTACGCGTCCAAGACTCTGGTAGATAGCACCGGTATTTCCCGGAATATTTACAACCGCAGCCTTCTTGGAAACCGGATAGTAAATAAGGACGTTTGAAAAAATTACGTTATTTTCACCGTCATCCATTACACTAAGTACACGGATAACCTGGTCGTCTGCAAGACGTTCGCCAATTGCATCAGTCCTTAATGAAACTGCCATGAACAAAATTACAGAAAGGATGATAAGAAAAATGATGACAAGAAAAAACGCACCCTTCTGTTCATCACGAAACTTAATTTTTTTCATTTACCCTCTCCTCCAGCCATTTCAGAAGCAGTTCTGTTTCCGGCGCAACAGCCTTATTCTTCTTTTTAAGATGATTTACGTTATCCCTTAAGACAGAAAGAACCAACTGGTCAAGCGTAAGGTTTTCAAGAGATTTTAAATACGCTTCCGTTACATGATCCCTGCCAGGTTCAATCTTATCTGCAACATAAAGAACCTTAGAAAGATCACACATCCCCGCAAAACCAAAAGTATGGTTTGCAACGGCTTCTATTACATCAGGTTCCGTTATATTAAAATCTTCCTGCATTTTTACGGCTGCAGCACGCCCGTGCAAAAGCCCTGGTTTCATGCGTTCAATATCAGAAAAAGGTTTCCCGTCCCTTGCAGAAATAGACATTAAAAGTTCACTGTCCATTGCCTTGCACATGTCATGACCAATTCCTGCAAGGTAGCCAAGCTTTTCGTCAAGACCATATTTGCGGCAATACCGGGCAGAAGTTTCTGCAGTGCGAACCGAATGTTCATACCTTGACTGAGAAACTGCTGATTCTGTATATTTCCTTACATTTTCTATTAACGTATCAATATCTTCAATCATTTCTAAAAACCATAAAGTCTTTTGTCACAAATATATCTGAAAACAGCCTCTGGAACAAGGTAACGGAAACTTTTTCCGCCGGCTATGCGGCTTCTTATTTCCGTTGAAGAAACCGGAAAAACAGGATTTTCAAGAAGCTTGTAATCATACGGAAAATTTTCCAGAAGCGACTGGTCCGCATAATCTTCTGCATAATCCCCGGAAGGAGAATTTTCAAATCCCTTCACTTCTATTCCGTTATTATCCGGATGGCGACGGGCAATTATTATATCCGCCATTTTTGCAACTTCAGATGCATTATGCCACTTGTCAAACTGAGCCGCAACTTCCTGTCCCATTATAAAAGCAGGCTTTTCATCCAGTGAATAACGCTCATACACATATTTTAAAGTATCATAAGTATAGGAAACGCCGCCTCTTCGGATTTCGCAGTCTTCCGGTTCAAACTGCCGCTTACCACCGGTAGCAGCAGAATCACAGAAAACCTTTATCATTTCAAGACGCTCTTCCGGCGTAACTTTTGTATTCAGCTGCTTGTGAGGAGGAATATAAGTTGGTACAAACAACACCTTATCATATCCAAGTTCATTAACAGCCGTATCAGCAAGCATACAGTGCCCTATATGCAGAGGATTAAAAGTTCCGCCAAGCAATGCTATCTTCATTTTTCACTTCCAGGATACTGAATCATTTCATCATCATCATCAAAATTGTCGCTATTCATAAAGTCCGGAACTGTATTGCGGGCAACAATTTCGGTAGCTGTTGAATAACCGATTCCTTCCAGTCTGTTTACAAGTTCAATTATTGATTTTCGGGCATTAATCATTCCAATATTGTTCTGAACAGAAACAGGAATTACGGCTGTATCAGGTTCAATTTTATGAATTGCTTCAATTACTTCCGCTGCATTCTGTTCTGCGCCCTCTACGTCTATTTTATTTGCAAGAACGATTCTAGGCTTTTTCATAAGATCTTCGGAATAATTCTGAAGCTCATTGCACAAAGTTTCGTATGCAGAAAGATAGTTTGTATCTGAACAGTCAATCATAAAAAGAAGACATGCAGTTCGTGAGATATGCTTCAAGAAGTCAAATCCAAGTCCGACGCCTTCCGAAGCACCTTCAATAATTCCTGGAATATCCGCAATGATAATATCCTGATCATCATCTACGCGAAGCACACCAAGATTTGGAATCTTTGTCGTAAATGGATATGGAGCAATTTTCGGACGCGCATTAGTAAAGGCTGTCAGAAGGGAAGATTTTCCGGCATTCGGAAAACCAACAAGACCTACATCTGCCATAATGCTGAGTTCAAGCTTTAAGGTCCTTACTTCTCCCGGTTTACCCGCATGGGCATAACGCGGTGCCTGATTTGTAGAAGACTTAAAATGAACGTTACCCCAGCCGCCTTTTCCACCTTCAAGAAAAATAAACTGGTCGCGTTCAGATTCATTTGTAAAATCATGAATAAGTTCTCCTGTTTCCAGATCGCGAATCGTTGTTCCCGGCGGAACAGGAATTACAACATCCTCTCCGTCCTTACCGAACTTATTCCAGCCCATTCCGTCACCGCCGTTCTTTGCCTTAAAAATTCTGTGATGACGAAGACGCGACAAAGTCCTCATATTGCGCTTTACGCAGAAAATAACGTCTCCGCCCTTTCCGCCGTCACCGCCATTCGGTCCGCCATGAGGAATGTATTTTTCGCGGCGGAAAGCAATACAGCCGTTTCCGCCCTTTCCAGAATGTACTTCAATAACTGCTTCATCAGCAAACTGAAACATAAAATGTCTCCTGATCCAGAATTCCGCAGATACCGCAGCAATTCCAGATTATCTAAAATTAAAAAAAATACCCGGTGCAGAAAAAATCCGACCGGGTAGTACAAATTCAGAACTTAAATTAAGCCTGAACTGGAGTTACAGAGATGAACTTTCTGTTCATTCTTTCGTGGTAAACAACATTGCCGTCTGCTGTAGCATAAAGGCTGTCATCACCAGCTCTCTGAACATTATCTCCAGGGAAGAATTTTGTTCCACGCTGTCTAACGATAATTGAACCAGCTGTTACAAATTCTCCACCGTATTTTTTTACTCCCAGGTTTTTTGGGTTAGAATCACGACCGTTTTTTGCGCCGCTACCGCCTCTTGTTCTTCCCATTGTTATCTCCTATAAAATCCATCAATCAGATTTCAATTATTACAGTTTTAAGTTCTAAATACTCCGGATACTCCCTTGAAACAGACCCTAACCCCGTCTCAAGAAAATCACCGGCATAAATCAGCCTGGCCAAGATAAAATCATCAAGCTGATCAGCATTTACTGTAAAACTCAGATTCCCACGCCGTGAGACATCTGAATCCAACTTTACACCAGGCAGACCAGATACAACTTCCATTGTCGTTCGGATAAGAACCGTTACGGCACTACAGACTATATCAAATCCACGCCCGGCATAACCGGCATGCCCCTTTGCCTTACAGCTTAAAAGCATGCCATTTTTACCGCGCTCAATAAGCACGGAAATCATTAAGCATTAATTGAATCAACGCGAACGTTTGTATAATGCTGTCTATGTCCGATTGTACGGTGATAATCTTTCTTTGATTTGTACTTGAATACGATAACTTTCTTATCACGGAAAGAATCTTCAACTACAACAGTAACTTTTGCACCCTTTACATATGGTGTTCCTACAGTTACCTTATCTCCGTCGCTAACGAGCAAAACTGAATCGATTTCGATTTTTGAACCTTTTTCAGCATCGATAGAATCAACTGTAAGGATTGCGTCCTTTTCTGCCTTGTACTGTTTGCCCTTATATTCAACAAGTGCGTACATGTTTACACCTCTAAAAAATAATCTTATATGAAAAGCCGCAGTATTTAACGGGTGATACTACAACCTTTTTACCATACGTGTTCGTCAATGATACTGAAAAATCAACGGGTAGTCAATAACACAACTACCCGTAACAAGGACAAACCTTTAATAAATTTTTCAATGCCGGACATTAGAACTTGTAAGTTCCAGTTGTAATGGTTCCGCCATTGCTATAAATATCAAAATTCACAGATTTTTCTACCTTTGCTAGTTCTGCATAAAAATCTTTGATGTTCTTTACTGAAACTCCGTTTACGGCAGTAATTATGTCACCAGCCTGAAGCCTGAGCGATGCTGCAGGAGACTTTGCAAGAACATTAGCAACAACAACACCCTTCACCTTATCTTCAAGTTCAAGCTTTTTCTTTACGTCGTCTGTTATTGGAGCCGCAATGAATCCAGGCCAGATTTTTCCGTTGTCAGAAGAAACCTTTTCAGAACGCTCTTCAATCTTTACAGGAAGTGTAATTTCCTTTGAGTTGCGCACAACAGTGAATGAAACAGTTTTTCCAGCTTCAAGCTTTCCTACTTCACGCTGAATCTGTTCAACATCCTTTACCTTATTGCCTTCAATTGCAATGATGAAGTCACCCGGCTTGATTCCGCCCTTCTGAGCTGGAGAACCTACAAATACCTGGGCTGCAAGCGCACCTTCCTTTTCAGAAATGCCGAGAGCATCCTTATATTCCTTTGTTCCAGGCATAAGAGAAACGCCAAGCCAGCCGTATACAATCTTACCGTTGGAAATAAACGATTCAATTGCACTCTTTATGTTATTGATTGGAATTGAAAAGCCGAGTCCTTGAGAACCGCCTGACTGAGAAGCAATCCAAGTGTTAATTCCAATTACTTCACCATAAATATTTACAAGCGGACCGCCTGAGTTTCCCTGATTTATGGCTGCATCAGTCTGAATGAAGTCGTTTATGTTTCCGATTCCGGAACCAGAACGGCCCTTTGCACTTACAATTCCCTGAGTTACAGACTGACTGTAGCCGAGAGGTGCACCCATTGCAAGACAGATATCACCAGTCTTTACAAGGTCAGAATCTCCAAGACGTGCTACTGGTACAGAAGAATCATCTGATTCAAAAGAAACAAGAGCGATGTCCATGCGTTCATCGGCACCTACAAGTTTTCCGTCAAATTCGCGTCCGTCATTAAGCTTAATTGAAATTTTTGTTGCTCCGCCGGCAACGTGATTGTTTGTGAGTACGTAAAGAGTTTTTCCGCTCTTCTTTACGATTACGCCAGAACCAAGTCCCTTTGTTTCGTATTCGCGGGTATTCCCCTTTTTCTTATTGTCCTTTGAATCATCAGACTTTGGGGTTTCTTCATCAGGGAAACCGAAGAAGAATTTTCTAAAATCTTCGAAAGGATCTATAGTCTGTACAGTTTTTGTTTCTGTTACGTCAACTTCAACTACAGAAGGAAGAACTCCGTCACTTATAGAGCGGAATGCATTCTGAAGCGCTTCTACAACCTTAAGGTTGTCTTCAGAAACTATTCCAGATTTTGATTCTGCATAGACAGTATCTGCTGAACCTTTTACAGCCATCTTACTGCATGAAACAGAAAAAGCCGCAAACGAAAGAACCGCAGCTCCTGTAACTCCTAAAACTCGTTTTGTCCATACGTTCATAGAAAAAACCTCCGAAAAATTTAATATGGAACTCATACCATTCTTTAAAGATAATCAAAAAATTTGAATTTGGTTACAAATTTCTTTAAAAAATGGATTTTACAGGCTGTTTTTGTAATTCAAGTCTGTAAGAATTTCTGTATGGTCTTCAAAAACCGCAACTGTATGTTCTTCGTGTGCAGAATATCTTCCGTCTTCCGTAAGGACAGTCCAGCCGTCATCAGCAGTATAAACATCCGGAACACCAAGATTAATCATAGGCTCAATTGCAAGAACCATTCCCGGGATGATGCGCGGATTCGGTCCTCTGCTTGGACAGTTCGGAATATTCGGATCTTCGTGAACGTCAAGACCAACACCGTGACCACAGTAATCATAGACAACGCCGTATCCGTGTTTTGATGCAATGTCGTAAACAGCCTTAGAAATATCACTGATTCTGTTTCCGACACGGCATGCTTCAATTCCAGCTGCAAGGCATTCAAGGGTAACTTCATCAAGTTTCCTTACTTCAGGCTTAACGTTTCCTACAAGCACGGAATGACATGAATCGCTTATATAGCCGTTAAGATCAATTCCTACATCAAGTGAAACAATATCTCCGTCCTTTATGACGCGTTTTTTTGACGGAATTCCGTGAATAACTTCATTATTAATGCTTATGCAGGCAGCTCCATCAAAATTTTCCTTATACCAGGCAGGTGTTCCTCCATGTGATTTAATGAAATCAACAAAGATATCATCCAGTTCCCTGGTTGTCATCCCGGCCTTTACAAGCGGAATGACATAATTAAAACAATCCGCAAGAAGGTGACACGATTTTCGTATACCTTCAATTTCTTCACTATTCTTTAACCTGATCATTTATAACTCCTATACGCGGAACTGAGTTTTTTACAGTTCCCCTGATAAATTTCTGTTTCGTTTTGAAAGAAGCCTTTCCGCTTCTTCAAGGCAGATTCCGGCCGTCATTGAATCTCCGAGCCGCAAGTAAATTTCTGACATCTGACGCAGGAAGAATACGTCTTCCTTTACAGGAAAACCAAGATCCAGCGCCCTCTCATAAACATCCAGGGCAAGTTCGTCATTTACAGTGCCGTTTATGTTCCTGTGAAGTATGCTGAGCATAAATTCCTGTACTTCCGGAAAAAACAGTCTGAAGTAACTGTAACTATATTCCATTCGGATAATTTGTTCCAGCAAAAGTGCAGCATCATAAAATTCTGAGCGGAGGGCAAGTTCTTCTGCAAGAATATAGCCATAATCCATAAAATCTTCGCGGGTAAACCAGTGCTTTAAGTTAAAGTCCGCGTGTTCCATGCTCATGCGTTTGAATTCAGAAACTGCTTCGTCTTCGCGACCATGCATAAGGTCAAAAAAGATAAGCTTTGCACGGCTTTCCTGGTCTGTCCTTGCAGACAACCACACATAATAGTCAAATGTATACTTTGATTTTTTTGAATTTTCAGCACTTGCAAAAAAAGAATCGTCAAAAATGGAACGCTGCCTCTGATCCGAAAGGATTTCATAAGCCTTTACAAGACGGCGGAAATCTTCTGAATCTGAGCTTTTTGTTGCATCAGGGTGAAGCAGCTTTGCCTTTGTTCTGTATGCCTTTTTAATTTCTGCAGCAGTCGCATCCTGCCGCACTCCAAGAATTTCGTAACAGTTTATCACATCTTAACTCATTTATGAAATTTTAAACAGGGCTTCAATTTCCGGCTTATGCACTACAAGAACAGGACAGTTTGCATAATTTACGATTTCGCTTCGCGCCGTTGCAGCAACGCTTTTTCTGGAACCGCCGGAATAAAGACTTCCCAATATATCTCCGTTTTTTTCATGACCGCCAACAAGAATCAAGTCTGCAGAATATTCATCAGCGGCCTTTATAACTTCTGCCCAGACAGAACCTTCCCTTAATTCAGATTCAATCTTAATTCCTTTTGAAACAGCAAGCTTTTCAACGTAATCAAGATATGTTTTTCCGTCACGCCTTAAAGCATCTGTATAAGATTCTTTTTCTTCCTGAATAAAAAATTTTGAAGAAACCAGAAACTTTATTGTTTCTACATCAACTACAAAAAGAACCTTTATTTCGCAGGAATACTGCTTTGCCATCAATATTCCGTACATTGCAGCCCTTACAGAAGACTGAGATCCGTTTATTGCCACTATGATTTTCTTTACAAGCGGTTTCAATCCTCTGCTCCTTCTGCAAGCTTTCGCTCATTTTTCTTTTTTAACGCCTTAAGGACAAAAACATTTTCCCTCTCTTTTTCTTCAAGAGAGTTTTCAATGTATATTTTTGTTTCAAGTGTCTGCGGTATAACCATCTTATCAAGAGCATTTACACGGCGCTGAGTTTTCTTTACTTCTTCTGCAAGACGCCACACAATTGTACGTATGGAAGCCATTTGCGTAAGAACAGAAAGAAGCTTAAAAAACTTGGAAATTACGTCATCGGTATTGGCATAAGTTCCTATCATCGAATAAAAAAGTTTCTGCTGCGGTATAGTTACATCAATTGTATCAAAGGACATTCCGCCTATGTTCACGGACTTTTCCATAATGGAAAAATCATAACGGACATTTCTGGAAATGCGCTTTACCTGGTCTGAACCGGCCGCCATCAGCATCCTCTTAAAAGCAGGATAAGCAACTGCCGTTACTTCGTCCAGTTCACGTTCAAGAAGACGAACCTTTTCTACCATCTTCATAAGTTCCTGTACAAGAATTTCACGCTTCTGTTCAAGAAGGTCATAGCCGTTCTGCGAAACAGCCAGCTGCTCTTTCATAGCGAGAAGGTTTGATTTTGTTGGTGCAATGTTTAATTTTGCCATTTTTTACCCGTTCAAATCAACATTATGCAGGAAAATATTTCTCAATAAATTCCGACTTAATTCTTGTAAGTTCTTCTTTCGGCAGAACGGCAAGGCATTTCCATCCTATATCCAAAGTCTGCTCTATAGTCCTATCTTCATGCTCATCCTGAGTAAGGAATTCACCTTCAAATTTATTTCCAAACTGAAGATACTTTTTATCAAGCGGTGAAAGTTCTTCTTCTCCAATAATCGAAGCAAGATTGCGGATTGTCTTTACTTTTGAATAGGCCGCAAAAAGCTGTGAAGAAACATTTGCATGATCTTCGCGCGTCATATCCTTTCCGATTCCATCCTTCATAAGGCGGGAAAGTGACGGAAGTCCAGCAACCGGCGGATAAATTCCCTTGGAATCCATTTCGCGGTCAAGAACTATCTGTCCTTCTGTAATGTAACCTGTAAGGTCAGGAATAGGATGAGAAATATCATCATTCGGCATTGTAAGAATCGGAATCTGAGTAATAGAACCTTCGCTTCCGTCAATTTTTCCGGCACGTTCATAAAGTTCAGCAAGGTCAGAATAAAGATATCCAGGATATCCTTTACGTCCAGGAACTTCTCCTCGTGTAGTAGAAATTTCACGGAGGGCTTCACAGTAGTTTGTCATGTCTGTCATTACTACAAGAACGTGCATGCCTTTTTCAAAGGCAAGGTATTCGGCCGCAGTAAGTGCACAGCGCGGAGTCATAATACGTTCAATGGACGGCGCATCTGCAAGCGACTGGAACATAACAACCTTGGAAAGAACGCCGGATTCTTCAAATGTATTGATAAAGAACCGTGCAACGTCATACTTAATGCCCATTCCTGCAAAAACCATTACGAACTGCTCGTCTGTTCCTCGAAGTTTTGCCTGGCGTATAATCTGAGCCGCAAGCTTATTGTGCGGAAGTCCCGAACCAGAAAAAATCGGAAGCTTCTGTCCGCGTACAAGAGAGTTCATTCCGTCAATTGCAGAAATTCCAGTCTGAATGAAGTCCCTCGGATAAGAGCGGCTGTAAGGATTAATAGGATAACCGTTTACATTTACGCGTTTTGAAGAAACAATTTCCGGGTAGCCGTCTATAGGTTCTCCAAGACCATTAAATACGCGGCCTAAAAGACCTTCACCTACTCGCAGTTCAAGAGGCTTATCCAGAAATTCAAATGAACTTTCAGAAAGATCAATTCCTGTTGTATTTCCGAAAATCTGAACTACGGCAGATTTCTGATTAAGGTCAATTACACGGCCAAGACGCTTTTCGCCAGTGCGGTCGCGAACATAAACTGTCTCATTATAGAAAATATCTTCTGTGCGCTGAACTACAACAATCGGTCCGTCAACGCTTGTTACTCCACGATATTCAATTCCTCTCATAAAACAGCTCCTGTCTTGCTATAAACGTTTTCCAGCTCACCAAACTGTTCGTCAAAATGACTCTTTATGTCTGCAATTTTTTCCATATTATCATTTGGAACGCTGTATTTTATGCGGACAATTTCATCTGCAACAGGTAAGGAAATAACTTTTGCAAGCGGACAGCCGCTTTTAATTACAGTAACAGCCCGCCTGTAAAAATTCATCATGAATTCAAGAATCTTTATCTGCTTGTCCGTGCTGCAGTACATGTCTACATCATCAAAGGCATTCTGCTGAAGAAATCCGTTTTTAATCATTTCTGAAACCTTAAGCACAAGCCTGTCTGTATCCGGCAAAGCATCAGGACCGATAAGGCGCACAATCTGCTGAAGGCGCTCTTCCTTCTTTAAAAGTTCAAGCGCTTCTGTGCGCACTGTCCACCATACAGGATTATTCTTTTCCCACCAGCCACGGACTTCGCCAGCATATTCGGAATAGGAATCTATCCAGCCGATAGCCGGATAATGGCGCGCATTTGCAAGATCGCGGTTAAGCGCCCAGAAACAGCGGATAAAACGTTTTGTATGCTGTGTAACCGGCTCAGAAAAGTCACCACCCGGTGGCGAAACCGCACCGATTACAGAAACAGAACCTTCCTGCCCTTCCAGAGAAATTACGCGACCGGCACGCTCATAGAACGAAGCAAGCCTTGTAGGAAGATATGCAGGGAATCCTTCTTCTGCAGGCATTTCTTCCATACGGCCAGAAAGTTCTCGGAGAGCCTCCGCCCATCTGGAAGTAGAATCAGCCATTATGGCAACATGAAGTCCCATATCACGGTAATATTCAGCAAGCGTAATTCCTGAATACAGTGAAACTTCGCGAGCTGCAACCGGCATGTTGGATGTATTTGCAATAAGGATTGTTCGTTCCATAATTGAACGACCTGTGCGCGGGTCAATAAGTTCTGGGAATTCAGTAAGAACTTCAGTCATTTCGTTACCGCGCTCTCCGCATCCAATGTATACAATGATGTCTGCATCACACCATTTTGCAACGGCATGCTGAGTCATTGTTTTACCTGTTCCGAATCCGCCTGGAATTGCAGCAGTTCCACCCTTAGAAAGCGGGAAGAATACATCTATAACGCGCTGACCGGTAATGAGCGGCTCAGAAACTTCTAGTTTATCTGCATAAGGACGCGGTTCGCGGACCGGCCAATAATGAGAAAGCTTTATTTCTTCATCAAATTCTGTTGTTCCGATAACGTCATCAACAGTATAGTCTCCGGTTCCCTTAAACGTTTTAAGGCTTCTGCCACGAATATAAGGCGGAACCATAATTTTCTGCGTAACGGAATCTGTTTCCTTTACAGTACCAAGCACAAATCCCGGTTTAATTGCAGTTCCCTGCGAAACAGAGTCTCCTGCGTCAAAATGCCAAACTGCAGAAACATCAAGAGGTTCTGTGCGTTCACCCGGTAAAAGGAATGCACCGGATTTTTCTGCCATAGCCTTAAGAGGCCTCTGAATCCCGTCATAAATTGTTCCGACAAGCCCTGGCCCAAGACGAAGGGAAAGTGGCCTCTGGTGACATACAATTTTTTCACCAATGTGCATTCCGGTATCTTCCTCGTATACCTGAATTGTTGCATTTCCCTTATTCTGACGTATAATTTCGCCAATAAGGCGGTTTTCTCCAACATCAACTACATCGTAAAGACCGCAGCCGTCAAGTCCTTCTGCAAAAACAATCGGTCCTGAAATGCGGGTTATCTTTCCTTCTATCATGATTTATGCAAGCCTCCCGCCGAACAAAGCATCATAAAGTTCGTTTCTATATTTATCCAGTATCTGGGAAATTACTTCAGCAAGCGTAAGCCTGAAGCGCACAGATTTATCATCTGCTTCTAGCACAATTCCCTTGTTTTCCGTAATTCCGCAGTTATTTTCAATTATAATTTTATTAAAATCTGTTTTTTCAAGAGAGATGACAGTTACTCCCAGATCAGAAAGTGCCTTCTTTACTCCGGCTTCAGAAAAACCGTAATAATATGCGTTGAATTTTCTTTCCTTTACAGACAGATTTTCTGACTTAAGTTTTTTTACAGTAAGATTAAGCAGTTCCTTTTCGCTTAATGTTCCAAGATATTCATCTATTGCTTTTTCAACAGACGACTGTATAAAGGATACTTTAAAACGTTCTTTTTCCAAAGGAAGCGAAGCATTCAGATTTTTTTCATAAACAAGAACCCTTTCTTCTGTTTTTTCAGAAGCGACCTGTTCTGCTTCTTTTACCTTCTGAGCAACTTCTTCGATAATATAACGGCAATCTACATCTGCTTTATCAAGAATCTTTTCTGCCTTTTTACGCGCGTCTGCCCGAATTTCTTTATCAAGGACTTCTGTAGATCTCAATTCTTCCATATTATAAGTATTCCTTAATTAAACCTGTACACCAATTGCTTCCCGGATTGCATCAGTAAGGGATTTCTTACCGGAAACATGTCCGTCGAGCCCTGGAATTTCAACAATGAGAGGAAAAGTTCCTTTCTTTTGCCATGCAAGCTCTTCTTCCTCAATCAGAGCGGCAGCCGCTTCTGTGAGGATAAGAACTTTCGGCAACTCATCAACCGGAAGCGCAGCATCCCCGCCCTTTCCGGTTACACGATTAAACGCATCCAGAACTTCCTGACGGGTTTCTGCAACTGTGCCGTCTATCCCGGTAAGCTTGAATGCGAGAATCATTTCCCTGTCGCCGATAATATAAAACTTCAATTTAAAAACCTTTAGTTAAGAAATTAAAGAACAATAATGAGAAGTCCAACAAGGAATCCCCAAAGACAGATACCTTCTGCAAGACCAACGAACGGCAAAGCTTTTCCAGAAAGCTCAGCGTTTTCGCTCATTGCACCCATGGCAGCCGCACCGATTTTAGAAACAGCCATTCCACCGCCGATACATGAAAAACCAACAGCAAGAGCTGCGGAAATATACTTCCATGCAGAAGAACTTGCCGGAGCCTGTTCTTCAACAGCAGTTTCTGCTTCTACTGCGCCAGAAGCCTGTGCAGAAAGTGCAAAAAATCCTGCACACAAAAGAATTGCCGACAATACAAAAATCTTTCTGTTCATACAATAACTCCTATATATTTCTGAACCTTATTTATTTCCATAATGGAAGCGGAGCGGCTTAAATTCCGTTCCTGTTTCATTAAAGAATTTACTGAAAAATTCGTAATACTGAAGTCGGATAACCTGAATGGCTACAATCATTCCTTCAAGTACTACAACAATACCATTACCAACGATAAGGACTGCGATTCCTACTATGTGGCCGCATTTTTCGCTCATCATTTCTATTATGAAACCAAGAACTGCGTGAGCAAGGGCAAAGGCGCCTACACGAACAAAGCTGATTGTGCTGGAAAGATAGTTTGAAACAACTTCTATCAATTCAACCACACCGCCGATTACAAGCGCACCGAATCCGTTTTCTACAACAGGTCTGTGACCGTCAAAAAGACGCTCAAACGGTTCTCCGAATGCAGCAAAAAACAGCGTTGCACCGATTACAATCCAGTCATAAAGGGCCGGAACATGATGAGCAAGTACAATTCTTGCGGCAAAAACAAGGACATACCAATAAAAGGCAATTCCTGCAATTCCAGTTTTTCCGAATACAGCACTTCCCCATTTTTTTGAAATCATCTTGTTTATAACATTAACAACAAGACCAATTGAATTGATGATTATTCCAAGCGCAATCGTTACGCCAAAGATTCCAAAAATTACTTTGATAGAATTAGGATCTGATGATGGCATTACCTTAAGGATAGGAGCCCTTGGCTCGCCGAACAAGCCTGTAACAAAATGAGCAAACGGTTCAAGAACAGTTTCCGTTCCAAAGAATTCTCCAGTAATAAGCCCCATTATGGAACTACTGGTTCCGATTGCCATGAAAACAGGCGCAAACTTATTCCATCCGCCAACCTTAATTACCTTTAATGCCATAAGGATTCCGGCAATAAGGAACACAAGCCCCTGACCGCAGTCACCGAACATAATTCCAAACAGGATTGTAAAGAAGACTGCAACAAACGGAGTCGGATCAATAGTACCGTAAAGCGGTGAACCGTAACTGAAAATCATGCGTTCAAACGCAGATATAAAGGTTCCGTGCTTAAGCTTTACAGGAACCTGTTCCGTTCCGTTTATAACAGAAGCAACTTCTGCAGGATGATATTCACGGATTGCAATTCTTCCAGCAGTAAGTTCGTCCAGTCCCCGCATAAATAAATTGCAGTCTTCTGCCGGAACCCAGCCGGTAATTCTGTATACAAGGGATGTTGATTCCTGCCTGCTCTGAATTTCTTCAATCTGCTTTGAAACGCTGAATGCGCCCAAAAGTTCTATGAGCCGCATCTCATGAGTTTCCGCATAATTTTTCTTTTCGTTTTCCAGAAGTTCCAATTCTTTTCCGGCTTCTTCTACCTGGCGACTCAGACTTTCCAGCATTTCATCAGGAATTCCCTTAAAATCGGCAGGAACTTCCATTGAAGAAAATCCGAACTTTTTCAATTCAGTATCAAGCGAAAAACGACCCTTCTTTGAAGAAACAGCCATAATCCTGCCTTCATCATTTCCGAGCTGTACAAGAATGGCCCGTCCCGCAAGAGAATCACGCAGATCACTGATGTTTGCCGGCGGAATTTTACCAATCCTTATAGAAAGGAAGGAAAGATGTTCCAGCTGTGCAAAAGGTACCTTTAGATTAGAAAAAGCCTGCGCTTCCTTATAGGATTCAGCAACCCTTTCATAAGCTTCCCGCTTAAGCGCAAACCTGGCTTCAAGGTCATCAGAAGCCGCAATAATTTTTGCAGCATCTGTTCTATCCTTATCATTTGCCATAGGACAGTCAAGCTCTTCTTCATCCCTGTCCTTTATGTTAAGGAAAAGCCTTGTTTTCTGAAGTATTTCATACATATGCTCATCAGCATTTACAGGCTTCTCTTCCTTAGATTCCGGAATAACTGAATTTTTCTTTGACTGAAACTGAAAATTTCCTTTCTTGCCAAGATAATCAATTACTGCAGCAATATCCTGCCTTAAGACCATAAGTTCTATAAGACGCATTTCAACTGTTCTAGCCATAACTTCATCTCCTATAACTCTTCTGAGGATATACCTGCAGCGTAAATTGCATCATCATTTTGAGCGCCAAGCCTTAGCGCTTCCGTTGCCGCCCTTATGCAGTCAATTTCCTTTAATTTCAGCAAGAAGAAACTGGCAAGAGTAGCATATGTCATTGGATTTGCATAAAAAATCTTCTTGATTTCTTTTTCTTCTCCAAAGCGGAATTTCTGTTCAACCCACATCGGGTCAATATACCAGACAGAACCATCTTCATGAGGATTAAGAAATTCAGAAAAACGCCATTCCATCCAATCGTTATACGAATCTTCCGGAATATCAAGAATTTCGTAAGCATACCCGCATACAGGATCCTTTGCAGACGGCGCATCTTCTACATAAAAAAGATTATTTATAATTTCCTGAGCCGGCATTTTATAATAAACCTTAAGGCGCAACGCCCAAAGCATATTTTTAATTGAATAATAGCGCTTGTAATATTCTACAAGACTGTTGCGCGAAGAATCAGAAACACGGTTCACGTATTTCCATAAAACGCGCACTTCCTGAAGATCCAGCTTAAAATCTTTCTTCTGATGATCGTCATCTTCGGAATTTATGCCGTACCAGGCAAATTCAGACTCTTCCGTTATTTTTCTTAGGTTCGGCCACGCGTCATAGTTCATTTTGCTGTATTCACCGATTTTAACTACACGCGGCCTTTCCTGCTCACCGTTTGCAAGAGCAGCCGAAATTACTTTCAGATTAAGCACGTCATAACGGCGCAAAAGTTCTATAAGCAGAGGATCCGGTTTTGAATAGCAACTTAAAAGCTTTATGTATTGGGAAACAAATTTCTTTACGGCATCATGCTCAATTTTATTTGCCAGAAGTTGTTCCGGCAACTGAGGAACCGGCTCCTTAAACACAAGTTCCCAGATTTCTGAAAGAGATTTTGCATTGAACAAAGCCGCAGCATTTCTTCCTGTAAAGGTTTTTGAAAGCATTCCGCAAGCTTTTGCATAAACATAAGAAGAAGCTCCAGAATAATCCATGACGCAATACCTCTAGTCTTCGCTCAAAACCTTTTCAAGGAACGCTTTGAACGATTCTTTATCCTGCTCAACTGATTCAGCAGATTCCTTATACTCTTTAATTATTTTAGCATGGTTTTCCGATATTGACTGAATTTTTTTATTATATTCGGATTCAAATTTTGACTGGATCTTTTCGAACTGAAGTTTAAAATCAGAATCAGCCTTTGCGCGGGCTTCTGACAAGCGCTTATTTGCTTCTGCCTGTGCATTTTTTACAAGCTCAGACGCTTCGGCTTCTACTTCCAAAAGATGGGAAATTACACCAATTTCTGTATCTGCCATATATTGTCTCCCCTATCAGTAAGAGGTCTCGTAATCGCGGAATATATTGCAGACAGCCTGTGCAGAACCGGCACTAAGGCATGAACCGTAAAACCCCGGAATATGAAGAACTCTTGCACAATCAGCAAGGACATGTATTTTCCGTTCTGTATTCCGTTTATCAAACAGAAACAAGACAGCCAGATGTACAAGGGAATCTGCAAAATCCCTTGAACCTACACCATACACATCATAGTCTATGCCAGCTCTGCTGATTCCAACAGCCAGCACAGGTGATTTTACGGAACTGCATTCCACATACGGTACTGCAATTCCATTCATCACAATTGAATTCCTCTGCTCTTCCTTTTCAAAAAGAGCAGTAAGAACTTCATTTCTATCAATAAAAGGATCACTTCGAACCAGAACTTCCGTCAATTCAGCAAAAAGACTGTCTTTATCTGTACTTTCTAACTGGCAGACAACATTTTCCGGCTTTACAAGCGAACTGATCATCTAATCTCCAGAATAAAATGCCTTCTGATTACTCAGCAGACTTCCACCATGTTGAATCAGCTTCTGATTCAACTGCTTCTGCTGCATTGTCTGCAGCTGCTTCAGTTTCAACTGCTGTAGTAGTAACAAGGTCAGCAGCAGCCTTTGGCTTTTTATTAAGAACTGCAAGCAGAACTGTAATTGCAAAGAAGAAAACAACAAGAACTGTAGTAGCCTTTGTAAGAACTGTGGCAGAATGAGAACCGAACGCAGCACTTCCGCGTCCACCCAAAAGACCGCCCATTCCGCTCTGTCCGTCATCCTGAACAAGAACAAGAAGTACAAGCAGAATACACACGATTACAAAAGCAACAAGAAGGATAATACCAATAGCACCCATTTTTAAACTCCAAAACCGGTTATCCGGATTGATTCTATAATTTTAGTTCTATAATAATAAACGAATATTTACTTGTAGTCAATCTAAACAGAAAAGAGCCGCTGCCCAAAATCCCATGAAAAAAAATCCCGAAAATGCACCAGGCAGTTCCGGGATTCATCAGTTATTTGCTTTCGCAAAAACTACTTATTATCAATCGCGTCGATATAAGAAAGGTTAAGACGTCCCATCTTATCAACTTCAAGAAGCTTAACTGGGATTACCTGACCTTCTTTAAGAACGTCGCTTACCTTTTCTACGCGCTGTTTAGAGAGCTTAGAAATGTGACAGAGACCTTCTTTTCCTGGGAGGATTTCTACAAAGGCACCAAAGTCCATGATGCGCTTTACAGTTCCCTGGTAGATTGTTCCTACTTCTGGATCTTCTGTAATGCCCTTAACAGCCTTCTTAGCAGCTTCTGCCTTTTCGCCGTTCTTAGAGTAGATCGTTACAGTTCCGTCGTCATCAGTATTGATTGTTACATCGTACTGTGAGCAGAGAGCCTTAACGTTCTTTCCGCCTGGTCCGATAAGAGCACCAATCTTGTCTACAGGAATCTTCATTGTAAGAATCTGAGGAGCGTTCTTAGCAAGAGGAGCCGGCTTATCGATACATTTTTCCATGATTGAAAGAATATGGAGACGACCCTGACGAGCCTGTTCCATAGCCTTCTTCATGATTTCAGTTGTTACACCGGCAATCTTGATATCCATCTGGAAACCAGTGATACCGTCTTTTGTTCCGGCAACCTTAAAGTCCATATCGCCAAGGTGATCTTCTTCACCAAGGATATCGCTCAAAATCTTATAGCGTCCGTATGGATTGTCTCCTTCTGGTTCTGTGATAAGACCCATTGCAATACCTGCAACCATCTTCTTCATTGGAACGCCGGCAGCAAGCATAGAAAGACATCCACCACAAGTAGAAGCCTGTGAAGAAGAACCGTTAGATTCCATGATTTCAGAAACTACACGAACTGTGTATGGGAATTCTTCGCGACTTGGAACCATAGCGGCGAGAGAACGGCGTGCAAGGTTTCCGTGACCGATTTCGCGGCGGCCAGTTGTAAGCTTACCAGTTTCACCAACTGAATATGGAGGGAAGTTATAGTGAAGGATAAAGTGTTCTGAACGGTCTCCATCGATATCGTCATAAGCCTGTTCATCCATTGCTGTACCGAGTGTACATACAGCCAAAGACTGAGTTTCACCGCGAGTGAACAATGCAGATCCGTGTGGAGTTGGAAGAACGTTGATTTCACAAGTGATCGGGCGGATTTCGTCAACCTTACGTCCGTCAACACGAACACCTTCGTCCAAAATAGATTTACGCAAAAGCTTGTACTGGATGTCGTCCATCAAAGTAGCAAAAAGCTTAGCCTGAACTGGGTCTTCAAGCTGTTCAGCATGGTTTGCAGCAACTTCTTTGATTGCCTTAGAAATTGCAATACCGCGGTTGATTTTAGAATCTTTAAAACATGCATCCTTCAAAAGAGGTGTTGCTTCAGCTTCGATTGCTTCTGCATTAGCAAGTGTTACATCAAGCGGATTCAAAGGAAGTTTTTCCTTTCCGCATTTTGCAACAAGTTCTTCCTGGAGCTTACACATTTCTGTGATAAAGCCCTGAGCCTTTTCCAAAGCACCAAGCATTACTTCTTCGCTTACTTCGTTAGCACCACCTTCTACCATTGTAAAGCCTTCTTTAGTTCCGGCTACAACGATTTCAAGTTCACCTTCTTCAATCTGCTTGAAAGTTGGGTTTACGATGTATTCACCGTTCAGATAACCTACACGGCACGCAGCAATAGGACCGTGGAACGGAATATCAGAAATACATGTAGCTGCAGATGAAGCAAGAACTGCAAGAATATCCTGAGTGTGAACACCGTCACAAGAAACACAAGTAGGAACAATCTGAAGTTCGTGACCAAAAGATGGTTCAAAAAGCGGGCGCATAGGACGGTCAATAAGACGGCTTACCAAAATTTCCTTATCCTTTGGTCGTCCTTCACGCTTTACAAAACCGCCTGGAATTTTTCCGGCAGCATAGAATTTTTCATTGTATTCAACTGTTACAGGAACAAAGTCCTGACCTTCTGTTACTGCACTTGAAGCACAGATTGTAGCAATTACAGCTGCTCCGCCCCACTGAGCGTAAACACAACCGTTTGCCTGTTTTCCGATTTTTCCTGTTTCAAGGATGAGATCGGCATCACCTAATTTATAGGTTACTCTAGTTACTGACATATTTTCCTCTTAAAAGTAAAGTTCCGCTCCCCACAGGAAGCGACCAGTGCATGCCTTAAGATTCGCATAGATTCACACAACTAAAAACTTTTCATATATAGGAGCTAGCCCTGAAAAATTTCTACTTGTGTGCACCCATGCCCTTCATTTTCTAAAAAGCACGGCACAAGGCATTTTTATTCTATTCCATTGAAAATAAAGTTTCAAGGCAATATTCCCAATACAGACAGATATAAAAACCAATTTATGTAAAAAAAAATCCCGTTCTTAAAAAGAACGGGATCTGTAAGAAAGATGAACTACTTGCGGAGTCCAAGTTCCTTGATGAATGCACGGTAACCTTCAAGGTCTGTGCGTTCATAGTAGCGCAACATCTTGCGGCGCTGACCTACAACTTTAAGAAGAGCACGTTTTGCAGAAGCATCTTTTGGGAATGCTTTTGTGTGTTCTGTAAGCTGCTTTGTTCTTTCTGTAAGAAGAGCAATCTGAACCTTTACGTTACCTGTGTCGCCTTCTTTTGCGCCGAACTTAGAAATTACAGATGATGTTGTTTCTTTTGTAAGTGCCATTTTAGAACCCCTAAAAAAAATATTTGTAATCTGAATAAGCGGCTTTTATGCAGGTCATAATTCGGGTTTTGAACTATAATCACATAATGACCGTAAGACAGATTTATGTAAGTGTACAGAAAAACAGAAAAAGAATCAACGCTATATGATGCAAAACCAGAACAAACACATTATAATCCTCATGCGGCAAGCACAACAGAGTGTTTTTGAAACCCTTTTCCTCTTTTGCGCTATTTTTTTTACAGACAGCGCATTGTAAAAAAAAGGCTATATATGTTTTTTTTGCGGTCAAAACACAACATATTTTAAGTGCCCTGAACTTGTAAAATCAACCGGAGCATTTTCTTCGCATAAAGAAATTACCAGCTTTTCAGAAGTTGCTTCCAGCATAGCCGAAACAGATCCGTTCAGCAGGACTTTATAGTTTCCCGTTTCCGGCGAAACCTGACGCAAAAGGCTGCGCTTTACCACAAATGATTTTTTTTCTATTAAATATGAAGTTTCTGGGATTTCCAGCTGAAAAGAACGCTCCAGAAGTTCATTTACAAGAGAAAAATTTCCTTCCTGAATCAGCCGGCGAACCTCCGACGAACTAATTCTTTTACCGTCTGCCTGAACCAAATCCAGAAACTGCGCCTGAATTCCATTCAGCAATATAAAGTCCGTAATTTCTGCCATTCCATAAGAACCCTTGTAACCGCAGCGGAAATCCTGACCTTCTGCAATAAAGCGCATGTGCAGATTATTCATAAGAACGGTAAAAAAACTTTCTCCGCTCATGCGGGAAAAAGAATCATCAAAATCTATGAGGACAACAAAGTTAAAGCCCTTGTTTTTATACTGCTCAAGACGTTCAGAAAGAGTTGCTATATCTCCGGCATAAGAAACAGGGTGCTTGATTCCCGGAAGGGCTTTTGTAAATGTAACCAGTCCCGGAACAAGCGATTCTTTTTCTGCGGCTGAAAACACAGCATCAAAAAGCGCACAGTGCCCCCGGTGCGGTCCGTCAAAAGAACCGACACTAAGAGCCGAACCTTGAGGAAACAGCGGCTGAGCCGCATTTAAAACATCATTCCAGCTTAATACAGTCAAGAATTATTTTTCCCAAAGTTTTTCCGGATAATAACCGCTGGCAATTTTCTTTGCAATTTCTGATTTAACAACTTCCCTGTCTTCCGGATAAGTCATGCCGAACCAGCTTTCTTCAGAAGTATAAACCTTAAGTGAACCGTGGCCCGTACGGATAATGTCACTGGCAACCACAGGTAGCAAAGCTTCTTTTTTTTCTGCAGTTACATTTTCTTTAATAAAGTTTTTCCAGTATTCGTTAAACTGTTCAAATGCCTTTGGACTGAATCCAAAGAGATTCATACTTACAGTTTCTTTTCCTGTAAGCTGGATTTTTTTATCATCGATTTCAGAAATTACTTTATCACCTTCAAAGTAAATCTTAAGGTTTTCTACAATTGATTCAAGGCGTCCGTCTTTTACAGTACATACACCGCGGCTTACAGAACCGTTACGGCTCATTGTCCTGTCAAGAACGTAGCCTACCATTGCATGTTCTGTAGAATCATTGTTAAGAGCCGCAAGATGTTTTCCCAAAGTTTCAAATGCACTGCGTCCGTAATAGTCATCAGAATTGATTACCGCAAAAGGTTCGTGAATCTGCTTTTCTGCACAAAGGACAGCATGAGCAGTTCCCCATGGCTTTGTTCTTGTAGCAGAAAGCTTTATCTGTTCCTCTGTAAGAAGACTTTCGTGGCTCTGAAATACATATTCTGCATCCATATTTCTTGCGACACGGTCAAAAAGACGTTCCCTGAAATCTTTTTCAATATCTTTTCGGATTATATATACAACTTTTCCAAATCCGGCCTTGCGAGCATCATAAGCTGCAAAATCAAGCAGGCATTCCCCGTTCTGTCCAACAGAATCGATCTGTTTTACTCCACCATAACGGCTGCCCATACCTGCTGCCAGAACCAAAAGTGTAGGTTTCATATATTCTCCCATTTTTATTTCCGTAAATAAACAACGGATTTTATATCATTCAATTTTACAAAGTCATTATAACACATTTTTGATTTTTTGTTCAGTAAAAAATCATTCCGCAGACGGCACCCGCAATTACAATAAAAAACGGATGCACCTTAAACTTCTTCCTGCAAAAGAAGAAAAGCAGATAAAACGCAACGCTCATCCAGTTGAACAGATCCTGCCGTCCGGCCTGAATACGAAGCTCATTCAGATCTTCAGGAACGTTTAAAAGAACGTTTGTAAACATCTGCACCGCAATAACAAAAATCATTCCGGTTCCAGCCGGCCTAAGCACATTAAACACAGTCCGTACAGACTTACAGTTACTGAACTTAATTATAAACCGCGCAATTATTAAAATCGTAATGAGAGATGGAAGAACTTCTGCAAAACTTGTTATTATGGCTCCTGGAATCCCGTAAAATTCGTATCCAAGGAAAGTAGCCATATTGACACCAACAGGTCCCGGCGTACTTTCAGAAATTGCAATCATATTGTAGAACTGCTCTGTAGAAATAAGTCCCCGTTCTACAATAGTCTGCTGCATGAGCGAAATTGCAACCAGTCCGCCGCCAATTGTAAACAATCCGATATAAAAGAAAACACAGAACAGCCAAAAAAGACTTATATCACAGTTCATTTTACCCTTCTTTTCTGAATAAGATAAATCAGAATTCCTGTCATGGCGGCTCCAAGTACAATTGCGTAAGACGGAACCTTAAAGAAATATATAAGGATGAATGACACTGCAAGAATAATAAAACTGAAAAGCCCTTTCGATGTCTTGCGGATAAAATTTAATGTTGCATCAGTAATAAGGGCACAGACCGCAACGTTAATTCCTTTCATTGCTTTCTGAACCAGCGGATATTCATTTATAGAACTTATAAGTCCGGCAAGCACCGTAATCACAACAATACTCGGAGTTATGATTCCAAGAGTCGCAACTATTCCGCCGATAATACCACGCTGCTTGTAGCCTACAAAAGTAGCAACATTTATTGCAATAATGCCTGGAGTTGACTGACCCACTGCATAATAATCAAGAAGTTCTTCGTCTGATATCCATTGTCTGGAAGAAACCAGTTCGCTCTGCATCATAGGAAGCATTGCATAGCCACCGCCAACCGTAAGCGAACCGATTTTCAGGAAGGTAAGGTATAAATCCAACAGCATGTTCTTCATTGATAGCAGTATAGAAAACAATCAGAAATATAGCAACAAGCAGAAGAACACACCGCCGGCAGCATATTACTAGCCCTTTACAGCTCCGGCTGCAATTCCTTTAATGATGTATTTCTGAAGAAGAAGATAGAACGCAATAATAGGAATTGAAGAAATTGTAAGGGACGCACACATCGGTCCGTAATCCTTCATGAACTGACCGTTAAAGCGCATCTGCGCCAGCTGAATTGTTCCCTGCTTTGCAACAATCAAAGGCAGAAGGAAGTCATTCCAGATCCAAAGCGCGTCAATTACAGCGACAGTTGCTATAATCGTTTTGATCAATGGAAGAACGATATTAAAAAATATATAGAATCTTTCTGCACCGTCTATAGATGCAGATTCTTCCAGTTCCTGCGGAACAGATTTAATGAATCCGTGAAACATAAAAATTGCAGTCGGACAGCCTAATCCCCAGTACATAGGAATAAGTCCATGAACACTCATAAGATGAAGGTCAGACGCAAGAACCCCAATCGGAACCATGATGATCTGAAACGGAATCACAAGAGAGAATGCAAAAAATGCATACAGGATTGTTGAAATCTTCCACTGTGAGCGCACAAGTCCGTATGCGCACATTGCAGAAGAAATAATAATTCCTCCGGTACCAAGCACAGTAACAAGAAGAGTATTTAGGAATACCTTTGGAAACTGCATTTCGTGCCATGCCTGCACATAGTTACCGATAAACATTTTTACAGGAAGGCCTGTAGGCTTAAGAATAATATCTGCATTCGGTCTGAACGAATTTACCACTACAAAAAATAGCGGATAAATAAAGAATACGGCAAAAACAATAAGGGAAACAGTAAGAGCTGTTCTTCTTGCCGATTCCGGTTTTATAGTAGAAAAAAATCTGTTTATCATGCTTCAATCTCCTTACGTTTCATTGTGTACAGCTGGATTCCTGTAATAATCACAATTACAAAGAACAGAACCATAGCCTTGGCTGTAGCAAGTCCGGCCTGCTTTAACGAGAATGCATCAAAATAAATATCCATTACAAAAGGAACTGTACCGGTTGCATAGCCTGTAGGTCCGATCATTGCATAGATAAGGTCAAAACTCTTTAATGCATTTGCAATTGTAAGGAACAGCGAAATTGTTAAAGAAGGAATCATAAGCGGAAGCGTAATGCAGCGAAAACGCTGCCATCCGGTTGCACCGTCAATTTTTGCAGCTTCAATTATTTCTGTTGGAATATTCTGCAGGCCGGCAAGATATACAATCATGTAATAACCGCACCCCTGCCATACAGCAACAAAAACAAGAAGCCAGGGAGTTTTGTTCGGATCAGAAATCCATTTTTCTACGCCCGTAATTGCCGGTAAAAGCTGAACAAAAAGCATTGACCAGATCAAGGCAACAATAATCATTGAAAGAACATTAGGAAGAAAGAAAACTGTCCTTAAAACCCGCTGCCCTCTTATACCTGTATCAAGTGCAAGAGCCAGAATAAAGGCAAGCACGTTGATTCCGATTACAGAGAAAATTGCAAAGAACAGTGTAAAACCGACTACACCAAGATTCCTGCTTTTTATAACCCATGCTCTGGCAAGGGCAACTTTTACACCGGAGATTTTTACAAGATCTTTACCGGCATTTTCTACAGCAGCCCTAGATTCTGCTGAAAGCCTGTTTTTTGCACTAAAATCAGAAACAAGACGGCCTACAGATTCTTCATCTTCTTCTATAACAGATGCCTTTAGGGCACGTATAAAATCATCAAGAGCAGATTCTGAAACACGGCCCGAACCAAGTTCAGGAATTTCCCACAAAGGAGTAAGTGCATCAAATTCATCATAAGATGAATCAAGCTCATAACGATCCTTGTCTGAATTAAAAATATAAACTGAAGAAAGCAGTTCAGAATCCTCTTCTGATTTTGCATTTCTGATAATTTCACGCTTAAATTCTTTTTCGCTTATAAAGCCAGGAAGTTCAGAAGTCTTTGTAAATTTCTGAATCAATGTTGTATGAGGATAAAAGTTTTTTGCAACATTTCCTGTAAAAATCTTCTTATAATTTTCTAGTCCTACAAAACGGTTTCTTTCCGGTTCATATCCCGTTTTTCGTACAGTTCTTTCAAGCTTATATTTCTGCATGCCGGAAACGCTCAAGCGCTTGTAAGAATTGTCCGAAGAATCAAGAGAATAAAGACTTAAAAGATATTCGCGGTCTTTTTCCTTTAATTTAGGACTGCTTAAAATTTTTGACTCAAACTCTGTTTTTTCCATTATGATTGGAGTTTTAGGAGTCAATCCATCCCAGTTTGTAAGGGAAATTCCTACACCCCGTCCAAACGGAACAATAAAAAATAATAAATATAATACTAAACAAGGAAGTATAAATGCTGAAAAGTAAAAAATCTTCCTGGAACGAGCTTCAACCATGCTGACAAATTACCTCTTTAAATAAAAATACGGCTGGTCAGGGCATGCTTAACAAAACTCCCCCGCCACGGAGCAAAAAAGTGCTCAAATAAAAAAGGCTGCTTAAGAAACCATTTAGATTTCATTAAACAGCCTTGAGTAAAACAAAATTATTTATTTACTGAAGCAGCCCACTTAGCATCAATATCTTTGATAACATCGGCAGCTGTCTTTCTCTGGAACATGTACTGCTGAGCACCGTTCTTGCAAGCATCTTCAAATACATCTGTAGGATACTGAGAGAATGCCCATGGAGAAGAACCCTTTACTTCAACTGACTTCATAAGGTCAACATAAGGACCTCCGAATGCAGAAACATCTACACCCTTGAATGGAGGAATAAGCTTGTATTCGCTCATCCAGAGTTTCTGTCCTTCTGCAGAAGTAAGCCAGTTTACGAATTTAACAGCCATAGCCTGTTTTTCTTTTGATGACTGTGAAGATACACCGAATGTAGAGTCTACGTCTGCATAGAATGTATTCAATTTAGCATCATTGTAAACAGGGAACGGAATAAATCCTGCATTAAGAGAAGGATTAAGTTTAAGTGCATCAACATATGCCCAAAGACCCTGAACCATCATAGCAGATTCACCTTTTGCAAATGACTGCTGCTGTTCTCCTCCGCCCATTTCTGCAGCGTTAGAGTTAAGGTTTGTTCTGTAGAAATCAAGAATGCTGAAGAGTTTTGCTGTATCAACATCACCATAAGAAGCCTTAGAAGAATTCATAAGATCGATAAATTTTTCAGGATCCATATTCTTTTCTTTAAGAAGTGATGTATGAATCATTGTGATGAAGTGACCCATTGACCAGTTTTCCTTAAGAAGTCCGGCAAACGGTACAATATTGTTGTTCTTCAATTCGCGGCAAACTTTTTCAAGTTCACGGTATGTTGCTGGTGGTGTAAGGTTATATTTTTCAAAAATATCCTTGTTATAGATAATACCGATTCCGGCATAATCCATTGGAACCGCATACTGCTTTCCGTTCCATGAAACAGCCGGCAAAGAACTTGGAAGAACGCGATTCATAGCTTCTTCTGAAGACAAGTCAAGAAGAAATCCCTTAGAAGCATACTCCTTAATTCGTGAATAAGACTGCATCTGAAGAATATCAGGTAAATCTCCCTGTGCAGCACGTGCGGACATAGCTGAATCCGCATCATTTGGAATAATAAGCATGTCAATTGTTACGCCAGGATTTGCTTTTTCGAAAGCCTTGATAATGTTCTTAAGACCTTCCTGATTTTCCTGCTTGTAATAATAAAGTTCAAGCTTAAGCTTCCCTTCCGATTCTGCTACGGCAGACTTTTTTTTACAACCTGTAAATGCTGTGGCAACAAGAGCAAGTGCAGTAGCTGCCATTAAAAACTTTTTCATCTTTTCCTCCCTAAGAATAAGACTATTTAAATTATAAATCACAATAGCCAATTGTCAAAATAAAACTTCTATTTATTTGCGGGAAACATGAGAATTTACATTTAGCACCACAGTTTTTCTGAAAAAAAATGCACTTCCGGAATTGATATGTACCCCTTTTACTGGACAAAAGTAAAAGGGGTATTTTTATGCGCTATTCATTTGAATACAAAAAGAAATGTGTTGAATTGTATCGACAAGGAATCTGGG
>JAXJSC010000016.1:0-5950 GCA_036310305.1 Treponema sp.
ATTCAGCGGTATGTATGCAGGAAAGGAAATAGACACAGAGACAGGCCTAACCTACCACTGGAACCGTTGGAGGAATGAAGAAGGAGACGCATTCATAAGCGAGGACCCGATAAGGGACGGCTATAACTGGTACGGGTATGCATTGGGGAATCCGTTTAAGTATGCAGACGGAACGGGACTGGAGACCCACGTATGCCGAGACGGAACGTTCTGCAACGAAGGCGACATAAGTAACCCGTCATACAGGGCAGACTGCTATCATTACAACGGATACAATGCAGGCACGATAGCAAGCATGAGCGGGCCGGCATATAATCTTGCAAATAACACTGTCCCAGGTACAGAAGGTCCAGGCGGCGCAACAGCAAGCCCGACGGCCGCAGAAGAGATAAAGAACTGCGGAAATGTGGATATAGAAAAAATAACACTAGGAAAGATCTCGGATACAGTAGAGCTTTTGGAAAAGATGCAGGAAGTGAATGAAAGAATAACGGAGTTGGTAGAGTATATGTCTGTAATATGTGATGATGGGCGTATTCACGAAGCTGCACTTTATGGACAGCATGCTTGGACAAAGGAATTAGGATTTGAAAAAAATTTTAATATTACAGCATGCTGTGCAACAGATTTATTAGATATAACATCTATTTTTTATACTATTGAAACAGGTAAAACATTGTCTTTTGAACAGGCTGTAAAAACAATGATGAGTGCAGTTGGTAAGTTAAATGGTATAGATAGAGAAGATGCATATGTAAAAAATATGCAGACAACAATTGATTATATGACGGAGTATTTAGGTTTAAGTACAAAGTTTACATATAACGAAGGAAAAGGTGAAATTTTCCTGCTTCCATTAGCTGCAAAAAATTATGAGATAAAAGCTGGAGTAAAACAGTTTGCTGGTTATGATACAGGATATCCAGGACACTTTATTTTATGTCTGGATTCAATTTTAGGTCTGCCGAAAAACACATATTATTGTTATGAACCAGACTCAAATAAGTATACAAGATGGGCTTCAGATGGTCGGTGCGGAATAATACCAGGTGCAGAGTATATATTTTTAAATGGTATGCCAATATGCAGGCCTTTACAGGAAGGTAGAGGTGTCCGTGCATTTGATATTACGAGGTAGCATATGAAAAAAATAGCTTTAATATTTTTAATTTCCTGGCTGTCAATTGCATTCGGATATACAAAGACAGTAACAACAGAAGACGGATTTTTATCTTTTGAAGTTCCAGAAGAATGTGGTTGTATTGATATTTTTCAAAGAAATCCAAGAAAACTTGAAATATGTGGATATACAATAATAAAGCCTTTTATATATAAAACGGAATTTTCAATTCCATTTTATAAATTATTAACGGAAAATGATTTTGAAATTGATTTGTTAAATATTAGAAAATTGCTGGAAACAAATTCATACATTGAATCAGATGATTTTGCATTAGATCCAAGTTATAGGCTTGACGAATTTTCGGGAAACAAACGATACATTGGTTTTCTTCCAAAATCCTATAAACCAATAATAATGGATAAGATTTTAGGAGAAGAATATATGTATGCAAATACGGATTATTGTTTTCTGGATAAAAGCGGAGGAGATACCATAGGATATCATATAACTTTTGTTCTTAATGATAGATTAGAAAGAATAGCTTTTACCAGAATAATTTCAGACGGAATATCTTTAATAAATTCCTTCCCGCAATGGTTTGAAATGCGTAGCGATAGCAATTACTATTGGATAAACCAGGAATGCCTAGATGCAATGTATGACCTGCTATTCAGCGATGACTATAAAAAACTTCCTCGAGACTTACAGTTAATCCGCGAAACCCGCGACATGATTTTACAGACAGTCAGGATAAATAATCCGCCTGTAGATACAAGTAAATTAACAGAAGGTGTAATAACTCATTAAAATACCCCACCTGCGCCGTGCGTGTAAGGGCGCCGGAGGCGTTCCGGAGCGAAAGCGTAGGAATGAGCGGTGAGCGGAACCCTGGAAGGCCGGGATGAAGGATGCATTGTATTTTTGGAGAGAGAATAAAGAGATGAAAAAACAGTTACGCCCAGAAACAGTCAAAACCGATAGCGAGACAGGCCTAACCTACCACTGGAACCGCTGGAGAAATGAAGATGGTAACGCATTTATTAGCGAAGATCCGCTAAGAGACGGCTATAACTGGTACGGTTATGCAAATGCAAATCCATTTAAATATGCAGATTCAAATGGCTTAGAATCTTATGTATGCCGAGACGGAACGTTCTGCAACGAAGGCGACATAAGTAACCCGTCATACAGGGCAGACTGCTATCATTACAACGGATACAATGCAGGCACGATAGCAAGCATGAGCGGACCGGCATATAATCTTGCAAATAATGGAGGACAGGCAACGCTGTCTCTTGCAGGAACAAGGGCAGATCCTGGAAGAAATAAATCAAGTCCGAGTGCCGCAGAGGAGATAAAGAACTGCGGAAATGTGGATATAGAAAAAATAACACTAGGAAAGATCTCGGATACAGTAGAGCTTTTGGAAGTAAAAGCTGAGGTAGATGAAAGGATAACGATAGAAATACTAAAGGAGCCAGAAAGTCGTATTCCAGAACTAATTACAACCCATGTTCCTTTGAATCAGCTTGATTTTGATGTTGAATTCGGATTTGGAGATGGAAAACCAGAAAACTCAAAAAGTTGCAAAACTGTATCTCTAATAAATGCATACGCAGATGTTTATGGAGTAGACCGAGACTCCCTAAGGAAAACTGTAGAAGAATGGAAGAACAATAATTGGATTGATAAAGATGGTTCTCCATTAGACATAAATAAGATGAGTAATTCACTGGCAAAATCAATGGGATTGAAAAGTCATTATGAAATTCCTGGAATAATTATTGATGGAAAGTGGGAAAACTTAGAAGTTCCTTTACCTTTTAGAGTTCCATATAAACTATATAACTTTGGTATTGTAAAACAGTATAGTAAAAAATACAAGTCTGTGCATTACGTATATTTATCGAATAAAATAAATGGAATCATTGATTCTCTAGATCCATATCGTGATGAAGCGCCTACATATACAATGATTGGTATTCAGCCATTTGTAGAATATAAAAACTATTAGAAAAGAGGGACAATATGAAAAAATTTATTTTAATCATTTTAATTATTTCAGGAGTCTTTTATAGTTATGCGGTTGAACTTATAAATATTAAAGGTGGAGAATTTACACGCGAAGTACTAGTATGGGAAAAAAAATGTACACAAAAGATCAAAGTGTCAAATTTTAAAATAGCCGAATCAAAGGTAACTGTAAAAGAATACAAGATGTTTTTGAGTAGCAAGGCAAAAAAACTGCCCAAAATAATGATAAATGATTTTTATTCAGAAGTGCCAGATAATATACCAATTTATGGAATTACTTTTTTTGAAGCAGCAGAATATTGTAACTGGCTTAGTGAAAAAGAAAATCTATGCATATGTTATAAAATAGTTGGAGAAAAAATAGATTGGGATTACACTGCAAACGGATATAGACTTCCAACAGAAGCAGAATGGGAATATGCAGCATCCGGTGCCTGGAAGGATAAAGAAATTTTGTCTGATGATATTGAAGTTGTTAAAAAATATTTAAAATGTATATCAGCCTATGCATATAAACATGATGATTTCTTGCCACATGAAGTTATGAAATACAAAAAAAATAAATTTGGTCTTTATGATGTATTAGATAATTGTGCAGAATGGTGCTGGGATTTGTTTAATGTTGATTACTATGATATATCAACACCTCTTGAAGATTCTAAAGGTCCAAATGAAGGTTATGACGAAATGTTTTATAAAATTTATACTACAAATAGGGTAAATAAGGGGTCTTGGTATCAAAGCGAAGATAATTTCAGTAATCCGATAAAAGAAGTATATAGCATATGGCCAACTCAAAATTCTTCATATATTAGTATTCGTCTTGCACGCAATGCTGAATAATGTTTATGACAATATTAGCTATGTTATAAGATTGTTTTGCAGGCTGTTTGTTCTTTTCATTTTGTGAGATTACTGCCTGCGCCGTGCGTGTAAGGGCGCAGGCGGGGTATTTTAATGAGTTATTACACCTTTCTTCAATTTACTTGTATCTACAGGCGGATTGTTTATCCTGACTGTCTGTAAAATCATGTCGCGGGTTTCGCGGATTAACTGTAAGTCTCGAGGAAGTTTTTTATAGTCATCGCTGAATAATAAATCATACATTGCTTCAAGACATTCCTCGTTTATCCAGTAGTAAAGGCCGTCTTTTCTCATTTCAAACCACTGGGGGAAAGAATTAACAAGTTCTTCTGCTGAATAATCTATTGATTTTATCCCAAAAGAAATTATTTCCAAACGATCCGGTAAAGCAAATGTAATATGGTAAGAAAAACCTGTTGCCCTATATTCATTATAAATACAATATTTAACTGGAAGCCAAAAATACTCTTCCCCTAAAATATCATCCATTATTATTTGTTTATATGATTTTTGAAGATAACCAACATAGTGTTTTGATTCATCTCGAGAATATCGACCATAATACTGTGAAAATGCAAACGTATCTGATTCTGGGAAATTATTTTGCAATAAATAATTTTCAAATATATTTCTGTCATATTTGAATTTTTGCTCCAACAAAAAATCGCAAAATCTTTCAGAAATATAATTCAGATTATCACAACTGTATTCAATGCATCTGCCAGAAATTTCCAATCTACTTGGATCCCTCTGATTATAATCAATCTTGCATCCACATTCTTCTGGTATTTCTAAGCTTAAATAGCCGTCCTCTGTTGTTACTGTTTTGGCATAACAACTGGCAACAAATATCATTATAAATAAATAAATAATTTTCTTTTTCATCTTATATCAAATCCTCTATACCCTCTTGAGCCTTGCATAGGTCTTACAATTCCGTATTCCTTTCCTTCATTATCCCTACACCGTCCGTCATCTGTCCAATAAGTTAGATCATTGGTATCTGGATCAAAGCAATAGTTTGTTCCTTTATCTTTGCCCATGAACGAGTCGAGACATAATATAAAGTGTCCTGCTTTATTTTCGTCATATCCCGCAAAAATTCCGTTTTCTTCTCGTTTTTTTGCCAGAGCATATATTGCAATCTCTCCTTTTCCTTCATTATATGTTAGTTTGGAACTTAAACCTAAATATGATGCCATGGAATTAATTGATTTCTGTATATCATTTACAAAGGCATCGGAATCTCTTATGCCACCATCGTTAATTGCTTTATTCAAAGTCTTAACTGCCTGATCAAAACCTAGAGTTTTGCCAGTTTCTATTGTGTAAATTATTGAAACTATATCCAGTAGATCAGTTGCAAGACAGGCATCGTTATCAAACCTCGGATTAAAATCTTTGGTCTTCCATGCATGCTGTCCATACACAGCTGCAAAACAATCCTTACCATTTCTATCCTTTACAAGAATATATCTTACCTGGTCTGTCAAATGCTTATTAAATTCCTCACGCGTTTTCACATGCTTGTCTGCATCCGCGATTTTCCCTTTTGCTATTTTTTTTGATCCCGAATTCCCGCGTTTCTTTGTTTCTTCTGCTGCCGTCGGGCTTGCTGTTGCGCCGCCTGGACCTTCTGTACCTGGGACAGTGTTGTTTGCAAGATTATATGCCGGCCCACTCATGCTTGCTATCGTGCCTTCGTTATATCCGTTTTCTGCATAACATTTTTCTGTCTCCTGCGCTGCCAGTCCCGTTCCGTCTGCATACTTAAACGGATTTGCATTGGCATACCCGTACCAGTTATAGCCGTCCCTTATCGGGTCCTCGCTTATGAATGCGTCTCCTTCTTCATTCCTCCAACGGTTCCAGTGGTAGGTTAGGCCTGTCTCTGTGTCTATTTCCTTTCCTGCATACATACCGCTGAAT
>JAXJSC010000017.1:0-156086 GCA_036310305.1 Treponema sp.
ATCTGAAACACCAAAATTCGTACAGAAGAAAATGTCCACTTCTAAAAACGAATCTGAAGAAATATTTCAGGAATTGTCCACTCTTAAAAAAGAAAATTAAGAAAAAACATTTTTTTTGTCCACTTTTATTGACTGGTACATCTATGCGTGTCAGGTAATACTTTTGTGTCATTTTGCTGATACTTTTGTTATAGATATTGTGTTATTTCGGTGTTAATTTTTCCAGATGCCCTTTTGTTTATAATAAAAACCTATTAGACTTTTATGCGGCATTACAAGGATTAATATGAAGGAAATAAGAAATTATTCAGTGATGAAGCTAGCATGGCCAATTTTCCTGCAGATGCTTTTTTCTATGGCTCTGGGCTATGCCGATACTGTCATGATAAGCCATTATTCTGATGTTGCAGTTGGTGCTCTTGGAAATGCAAATCAGATTATGGGATTTTTAACGCTTGCATTTACTGTCGTTTCAAGTGCTACGGGAGTTGTTGTTGCCCAGTATCTTGGTGCCAAAAAAACAGACCGGATGGACACGATTTATACGGTTTCGGTTGCATTCAATCTTGTTCTTAGCGTGGTTGTATGTACTGTTGTTACAGTTTTCAGTCAGCAGCTTTTAAGGGCAATGCACGTACCGGAAGTTATGTTTGCGCAGGCAAATTCCTACATGAAGATTGTTGGACTTTTTCTGTTTACAGGGGCCGTTACAAATACTCTTGCAAGGATTTTTAATTGCAACGGAAATACTGTAATCGGTCTTGTAATCATGTTTGGAATCAACGTGATGAATATTTGCGGAAACTACTTTTTTCTGTATGGTCCTCTTTCCTATTTGAATCTTGGCGTAAACGGAGTTGCTGTCTCTACAACTATCAGCGGTATTTTCGGGATGGTTACTTCTTTTGTAATGTTCAGGATTTTTATTAAGGGAAGGATTTCGCCGCGGCTTTTGGTTCCTTTTCCAAAGGATATTCTTGCTAAGTTGATAAAGCTGGGAATTCCTAGTGCGGGCGAAAACATTTCCTACAACATAGCACAGATTCTGATTACGGTTTTTGTAAACACGATGGGTGCGGTTTCCATTACAACTAAGATTTACTGTAATATTCTGTGTGGATTTTCAATCATTTTTTCCAATTCGGTTGCGGGAGCCAGTGCTATAATTACGGGTCACTGCGTTGGAAGCGGCGATTATGATTTTGCGTACAGACGGGTATGGAAGTCGCTTTTAATCGCCATGATTGCGTCTGCGGTAATTTCGTGCTCAAACTTCCTGATTTCGCCTTATACGCTGCGGCTTTTTACACATAATGATGAAATTATACGCCTTGGACAGAAAATCATGTTCATTGCGTTTATATTGGAATTCGGGCGATGCGTAAATCTTGTTGTAATACAGAGTATGCGTGCTGCCGGCGATGTCGTTTTCCCTACCCTTCTGGGAATCGGTTCTATGTGGGGAATTTCTGTTGTATTTGCCTGGATTCTGGGAATAGGATTTAAGCTTGGGCTTCCGGGCGTATGGATTGCAATGGCTTCAGATGAAATTTTCCGCGCGATTGTAGTTGCCTGCCGGTGGAAAATCGGCTTGTGGCGCGGAAAATCTGTTGTCAGTTGACGCTGGCAAATTCTGTCTGTTGCTTCGTGAATCTGGTGTTACGTTTAAAGTTCTGAGAGCGACGCATTCATGTTTATTTATACAAATTCAATTTTTCGTGATACAATAACAGTATGTACGCATTTGATAATTTTTACCTTGACTGTATTGTAAAACTTGGAGCCGCATTTCTGTGTGGACTTCTGCTCGGTTTGGAGCGGAAGCGCCGCTTTCATTCTGTCGGTATGCGTACGTTGATTCTTATAAGTGTTTCTTCAATGCTTTTGGGAATAATCAGCTATACAATGGCGGACCTCGGAGCTGTAAAGGGAGATCCTACCCGTATTGCCGCAGGTGTTGTTACCGGTATTGGTTTTATTGGCGGTGGCGCAATCATGCATCTGGGCATGAACATAAAGGGACTTACGTCTGCGGCAATAATCTGGGCGGCCTGCGCCATGGGGCTTGCCTGCGGAATCGGAGCATATTTTATAGTTGCAATCACCCTTATTGTTTCGCTTCTTAGCCTTGTTCTGCTTGGAATTGCAGAAAGCCTCCTGTTTCCGGCTGAAAAAACAAAGTGCCTTACAATCGTCTATTCAGAAGTTATTGTTGATATAATGAAGATTGAACAGCTTATTGAAGATGCAAACTTTGTTCAGCGCGATATGGATATTACCACTTCACTTGAAAATAATGAAACAGTCCTGCGGTTCATTGTAAAAATCCCTAAGACCTACAATTTGCTCTTCCTTACTTCGGATTTGAAAAAACTTGGTTCTCTAAAAAAACTGGCATTAACAGACAGCTAAACCTGTGATGGTTTGCATTAAGCTGCCGGTTAATGCCGTTCGGTAATTTATTTATTTTCTGTTTGCTTCAATCCATTTAACTGCAAAATCAACAAGAGGTCGCATGCGTATAAGGCGCAGTTCTGCGTTACCAAGCATTGTTTTGCGGACAGCGTCTTTGCCTTCTGAAGAATTTTCAAAGGCAGCGCCAATTTCTACAAAATCTTCGCCATCTACAGCAAGGGTTTCGTAGGCTTTCCATATGCGCTTGCCGTTTTCCATAATGGCGCTGTGTTCAACAGTGTTGTGCTTGCTCTTAAAATTTGCCCTTGCGTCCGCAAGATGGAGCGATGTGTTTTTGTCGTAATCAACGCCGATTAAAAGAATCCAGCCGTCGTTATCGTACAGGCGGCCTAATGGAGAACCGTCTCCAAAAATGTTGCAAAGGTCGTGGTCTTTTGTGAATAGTTCGGCGTTCTTGCCCCATGCAGCAACGGAACGGGCCGGATGGTCGCTTCTTAATGCACCCGGCCATGAGCGGAACATTTCTGCAACTGCACCCATTGTGTTTGTTGGTGTAACGTATTTGTTATATGCCGGCCAGTTTTCGCGAATAGCATCCCACCATTCCTTTGGTTCTTCCCAATGAACGCCGGTTTCTGGATCCAGGTTTTTCCAGCTTTGAGTCGGCATAAGGATAGTTCCGTCAGATCCGACTGCGTCAATCAGGCTTTCAATAATAATTTGGGCACCGCCGCAGACAAATCCAATGGAAGAAAGTGAACAGTGCACAATCACATTGGATGATTTTTTTAGTTCAAGTGTTTCAAGTGCCGAAGCAACATCTTCCCTTTTAATAAAAGGACGGTTTTTATCATCTCGATTCAAAGCAACCATAGTAGTCTCCTGTGTAAGCGGGCCGGTCAGAGCCCGCTGTTTTTATTTAATGTAATTATATTATTGCATTTACGAGGAAACTATAATAAAACTCAAGAAATATAGCACAAAACTACTGTTTTATGTAGTTTCTATCCGCGGATTTTTGAATTCATGGAATTAAGCTCAGTTTCTACATCGGCACCATTCCAAATTCGCCACAAAGTACCGCCAAATTCGCTCCAGAACTTGCTCATAGCCGGAATAGACGGCATTGGGAATGCAACATCAAGTTGTTTCAGGAAGCCTGTCATATAGCGGCTGTCTACAGCAATATTGATTGCCGGAAGAACGCCTGTAAGTTCAAAGCGAAGTTTCTGCATTTCCGGGGTAAGAAGGAAGTCTGCAAATTCCGCAGCTTCTTTTGGATGTTTTGAATAGCTGGTTACAAACATACCGCGTGTACCACTGAATGAAGAAGCCGGTTTTGATTCTCCCGGAAGTGACGGAAGCGGCGCAACACCAAAGTCAATGCCGGCATTTGTAAATGTACTTACGTTCCACAAACCGGTAATGTGCATGGCGGCGTTTCCGGAAGAAAACATACCGTCGCAGGCAGAAGAACCAAGTTCAATTCCTTCAAGATTAAGCTTAGAGCGAAGGGACTGGAACAGCTTTAATCCGCGTACAGCAGCCGGAGTATTCATGCATGGATTATTTGCGTCTGTTCCGCTTTCACCGTAAAGGCGGTTTCCGTCACCAGTTGTAAAAAGAATTGAATAGTAGCCGTTTGTAACATCCATTACAAATCCAAGCTGATTTTTATGAGTCCTGTTAAAATTTTGAACCCAGTGAATAAGTTCATCCCATGTCTTTGGAACTTCAGATTCAGAAATCAGGCGCTTGTTGTAAAAAAGCGCATAGGTTTCGGCACATGCAGGGTATCCGTACATTTTTCCATTGTATGTAAGGGCTTTTGAACAAGCCCCCAGTACTTTTCTGGAAATATCCTGTGAATCTTCTGTAGGGACAACCAGTTTTTTTGAAACAAGATTACCAAGATTGTCGTGCGGTGAAGCAATAATGTCTGCTCCTAGTCCGGCAGGTCCGTCTTTTTCCAGCATAGGAATCATGTCGTTAAGCGGAACGTGAATGTAATCAATCTTTACGTTCGGATTTCTTTCCGAATAGATTTTTCCAGCCTGCTTAATAAAGTTATCTACTCCGTTTTTAGTTTCCCAAACACGGATGTGAATTTCTTTTTCATCGTCCAGAACTTTTCCGCTTCTTCCTTTTGTGCAGGAAGTTAAAACTGCAGCCTGAATAAGAATAAGGGCACAGATAAAAAGGCTGTTTTTCATATTAAATCTTTTCATTTGAATTTCCTCCATTGTAGCTTAGACCAGGAATTAAACCTGGAACTGGTCAACCTGATTTCCAATGTCGTTGATGGAAATAGTCATCTTGTCAGAAATATCAGAAAGTGAAGAACCTGTATTCTTGATGACTTCTGCACCGGTTTCCATATGTTCCATATTCTGTTTAAGGTCAATTGTAGAAGTCTGAAGATTCTGAATTTCCTTAAGGATAGATGCGTTTCCTTCTGACATTTCGTTTACGGCAGAAAGAACTATCTGTGTACTGTCATTCATAGTAGAAAGAGATTCATTAATCCGTTCAGAACCTTTATGCTGCTCTTCCATTGCTGTAGAAATTTCGCGTACAAGGTAGTCGGTAGACTGAATTTCTTCGCTTACATCTTTAAAGGCAATTCTTGATTCATTAGAAGAAACAATGATTTCTTTGATTGATTCCTGAATGTTTCCAAGCTGCTGTCCGATTTCCTTTGACTGCGCTGTAGAAGTTTCTGAAAGTTTACGGATTTCATCGGCAACAACGCTGAATCCCTGTCCGGCATCACCCGCATGAGCTGCTTCGATTGCCGCGTTCATGGCAAGCAGGTTTGTCTGACTTGCAATAGCCTGAATTGTTTTGTTTGCATTGCCAAGCATTTCTGACTGTGCGCCAATAATTTCGATCTTCTTACTCATGTCGTCCTGCTTCAGGACTCCGTTTTCTGCCTTTCTTTCCAGTGTTTCAAACGAATTCGCCATTTTTTCAACAGAAGCATTTACTGTAGCAATATTTTTAATCATTGCAGTAACGGCTTCGCTGGCAACTTTTACGCTTTCTGACTGGTTTTCTACCATGTGTTCAAGCGATTCAATATTTGAAGAAATTTCGTGAACAGCGGTAGATGTCTGGTCTACGCTGGCAAACTGCTGATTAGTTCCATCCTGTGTAGATTTAATGTTTTCAAGAATCGCATTAATTGAATTAAGGCTTTCTTCTGTATTCTGATTCAAAAGCAAACCTGCTCCAACAAGCGATTTCTTTGATTCCTTCATAACCTTGATGATAGTCTGAAGTTTTTCTGTAAATGTATTGAATCCGTCTACCAGTTCGGCAATTTCATAGTCTGCTTTTACCTGAATGCGCTGTGTCAAATCTGCCTTACCGGAAGCAATCTGCTTAATGCTGCTGCTTACTTCTTTAAGAGGAACAATGCTTCGGGAAAGAAGGATACCGCTTAATCCGCCAAGTATAATTGAAATAATTGTAATAATGAGCATTCGTTCAAGAATGATATTAAGGATTGCAAGAGACTGTGCTTTGTCCTGAATAATTCCCAGGTGCCAGGTTCCGCCGTTGATGGAAATGTAAGAAAGGAAGTACTGTTTACCATCCATAAAGAATGTTTCAAGGCCTGATTCGTTCTGAATCATCTTAATCTGTGCTTCACGGAATTGACCAAAGCGGCTGTCCGGAGCATATTTAGGATCGTGAATATTGTTTTCAAGTTCAGATTTATTCTTGTAGTCAGCTCCGGCCATTTTGTCTCCGGAGTCATTGATAATAAAGATAAAACCGTCGTAATCAAGCTCAATAGATGAAGTAATCTTGTTGGTAAAGGAAGCGTCTGCAACGCCGGAAAGAACACCGATAACGCTGCCGTTTTTACTGAAGAGCGGAGAACTTACAACAACAACCATTTTCTGGTAGCGGCGGTCGTATACAATGTCAGAAATAGTAGATTTTCCGCCTAGGGCAGTTCCGTAATAGGCTCGGTCACCAACCCAAATGTCATCTCCCTGAGTAGAATGAGCCATACCGTTTATGTTGCCGACTTCAAATGATTCAAAACCGATTCGCTTGGCTTCTGCCTGAAGTAAAGGTTTCTGCACGTCCCAGTTCATCTGACGGATATCATTGCGCTGGGCAATGGCTTCAACTTCACGAATGTAAGCGTCAATTGAAAGTTCGATAAGCTTACCTGCGTCATCTCGGGATTTAGCCATTGTGCTGATAACCTGATTTGTCTGAACCTTATTCAAAAGATAGATTGAAAAAGAAGTCTGAAGTACACAAATAAGGGCAACCAAAAGCGCAATTCTCGTGACAATATTAAAAGAGAGGGTGTTTGTTTTCATAAAGCCTCCTATAAAAACTTCGAAAAACTAAGAATAAGCGACTTGCCTTATAAATATGATAACAAAATACCGCCGCAATTTATTAAGAATACGTAATGTATATTATACTACAACTTTTTATATTTAAAAAATTTATATTGATTTTATAAGAATAAATTTTTTAAATGATGAGGAAAATCGTAAGCAGGCTAAATAAACTAAAATGCAAAAAAAAAGACTTCCAGAAACCGGAAGTCCTTTTTTGCTATTCCGGTAGTTTCAACAAGTTCAACCACCGGAAATTTTCAGCAACTTATTTGTTAGCGCTCAAGCACAGCTTGAGCGAGCGCGATTAGTAAGTAAATCCTAAACCGACCCTATTCGGCTCGGTTTTTAACGGATTTCCTATTTTGCGCATTTGATTACAGCCTGAGCACGTCGCAAGCCTTGCGGCTTGCTTACCGAGTTTTTAATGGTTTCGACAAGCTCAACCATCAAAAACTCGCGTGTGGTTCAAACTATTTGTTAGCTTTAATAACTGCCTGTGCTCCTGACTAAAATCGGAAAGCCGTTAAAAAAAAGTTGCCAGTGGCAAGTTTTTTAGGCTTATCCGTAAATTCGTCTCGCCAGATTTATCTGGCGGCAGCCCGGCAGGGTGGCTGAAGCTCAGGCATAAAAAAAGGCCTTCCCATTTCTGAGAAGACCTTTTGACATTAAAAACTAACTATTTATTTGTTAGCCTTAATAACTGCCTGAGCTCCAGCCAATCTAGCTGCTGGTACGCGGAATGGAGAACAAGATACGTAGTTCAAACCAAGCTTGTAGCAGAGAGCGATAGAAGCTGGGTCACCACCGTGTTCACCACAGATTCCAAGGTGAAGGTCAGCCTTAACTGAACGTCCCTTTTCTTCTGCAAGACCAATCATTACACCAACACCGTCTGCATCCAAAGTCTTGAATGGATCCTGGAGGAGAACCTTCTGATCCAAGTAAGAATCGATGAACTTAGAGTAGTCATCACGGCTGAAGCCGAATGTTGTCTGTGTAAGGTCATTTGTACCGAATGAGAAGAAGTCTGCAACTTCTGCAATAGCGTTAGCTGTAGCAGCTGCACGTGGGAATTCGATCATAGAACCAATCTGGAACTTCAAAGAAGTTTTCTGTGATTCGTTAACCTTAGCGATAACAGCTTCTGCCTGAGCACGAATCTGTTTCAATTCGTTAGCTGTTGTTACGTTAGGGATCATGATGCGAACATCGTGCTTAAGACCTTCTTTTTCAGCCTGAGCAGTAGCCAAAGCGATAGCTTCAACCTGCATTTCGTAGATTTCTGGATATGTGATAGCAAGACGACAACCACGGTGTCCAAGCATTGGGTTGTGTTCGTTAAGTTCAGCATACTTCTTGTTGATGAAGTCTACTTTTACCTTGAGCTTTTTAGCCAAAGCTTTTGCAAGAGCTGGTGTTTCAGCCTGAACGAATTCATTAAGTGGTGGGTCAAGAAGACGGATTGTTACAGCACGTCCTTCCATTGTCTTAATGATGTTATAGAAGTCTTTCTGCTGAAGTGGAAGAATTTCTGCAAGGTTAGCCTTTCTTTCTTCTGTTGAGTCAGAAATAATCATCTTCTGGAATGAAGTAAGTTTTGGTTCTTCGAAGAACATGTGTTCTGTACGGCAAAGACCGATACCAGCAGCACCAAAGCGGAATGCCTGTGGAGCTTCGTTCTGTTCAGCGTTAGCAAGAACTTCGAATCCCTTAACAGTTTTTCCAGATGGAGTTGTGCGAACTGAGTTAGCACGTACTTCGTCAGCCCAACCGAGGAATGTTTCGAGGTCGCCAGAAACAGCAGCTGGAGTTACAGGAATTACTTCACCGTAAACTTTACCTGTTGAACCATCGATAGAGATGAAGTCACCCTTCTTGAATGCCTTACCACCGATTGTTACTTTTCCGCTTCCGTTGAATACAACGTCTGAACATCCACATACACATGGTGTACCCATACCGCGAGCTACTACGGCAGCGTGTGATGTACGTCCACCAGTTGAAGTAAGGATACCCTGAGCAACATACATACCTGCGATATCATCTGGAGAAGTTTCCTTACGAACAAGGATAACCTTCTTACCTGCTTTGTCCCATTCTACAGCTTCTTCAGCTGTGAATACGATCTGACCACAACCAGCTCCTGGAGAAGCGTTAAGAGCAGATGCCAAAGGTTTAGCAGATTTAAGAGCCTTAGCGTCGAACTGTGGGTGGAGGAGCTGATCAAGCTGATCTGGTTTTACGCGAAGAAGAGCTTCTTCTTTTGTGATCATTTTTTCTGCAACCATGTCTACAGCCATCTTAACAGCTGCTGGACCTGTGCGTTTACCGTTGCGGCACTGAAGCATGAAGAGTTTTCCTTCCTGAACAGTGAATTCCATATCCTGCATATCACGGTAGTGTTCTTCGAGGCGGTTGCGGATTGTTGTGATTTCTTTGAAGATTTCTGGCTGCTGTTTTTCAAGAGCAGAGATATCCATTGGAGTACGGATACCAGCTACTACGTCTTCACCCTGAGCGTTGATAAGGTATTCAGCCATGAAGTGGTTTTCACCAGTAGATGGGTCACGAGAGAATGCAACACCTGTACCAGATGTTTCACCCATGTTACCAAATACCATTGCCATTACTGTAACGGCTGTTCCCTTAATAACATTTTCATCAATGTTGTTAAGTTTGCGGTAAATGATAGCACGTTCGTTCATCCAAGAACCGAATACAGCGCCGATAGCAGCCCACATCTGGTCCTTTGGATTCTGAGGGAAGTCTTCTCCCTTTTCTTTTTTGTACATTTCTTTGTACTTAGCTACAATTGTCTGAAGTTCTTCTGTTGTAAGTTCTGTATCTTCTTTAATACCACGAACTGCTTTTACAGAAGCGATGATTTCTTCGAATTTGTCATGGTCTACGCCCATAGCAACGTTACCGAACATCTGGATAAAGCGGCGGTAAGCATCCCATGCAAAGCGTGGGTTGTTTGTCTTGTTAGCAAGACCAACAACTGATTTATCGTTAAGACCAAGGTTAAGGATTGTATCCATCATACCTGGCATAGATTCAGCAGCACCAGAACGAACTGATACGAGAAGTGGATCATTTTCGTCACCGAGTTTTTTGCCGAATACTGTTTCAAGTTTGTTAAGGTATTCATTTACCTGTGCATCAAGGTCAGCTGGGTATTTTCTTCCCAACTTGTAATATTCCTGACATACGTCAATAGAAATTGTGAATCCAGGTGGAACTGGAAGACTCAAAGGTGCCTTTGCCATCTGAGCAAGGTTAGCACCCTTACCACCGAGGATTGGGCGCATTGATTCGTCGCCTTCAGCATCCCCGTTACCAAAAAAGTAAACATACTTTGTAGCCATTGATTTTTACCCCATTATGGAAATTAGAAGTGTTATAGAAAATAATATATTTTATAAGAATTATAGTCAATTGTAGAATCCGATAGTATAAGTAAAGTCTACTAATATAATAGGATAAAAGTGAAAAAAGTCTGCGGAAAATATGAAAACTGCGGCTGTTACGCTGTATCTTTGGGTTTGTTTTTGTTAATTTCAATTTACAATTGAAAAAAAATGGGCCAAAATATATATTTAACCGGAAATCGATAAAATTATAGAAGACTCAGGAGTACATATGAAATTTTTTCAATCACTTCAATTCAGATTTATTATAATTACTGCGTGCATTCTGCTTTTGTCACTGTCGCTGGTCAGCTTTATCAGTACTTATATAGCACGACAGACAATTTCTAAAACTACTTATGATTTGATGAATGCCATTACGGACTCTGCTGCCGGAAAAATCAAGGGTGAATCAGAACGGCAGTTTATGATTCTAAAGGCTATTTCAAAAAATGAATTTCTAAGGGATGATTCAGTTCCTTTAAGGGAAAAATGCCGCCGACTTTCGGAATTTGCAAAAATCGATTCATGCTATGAAAATATCGGTTATTACACTCTGGAAGGAGAAAGCTATACAGCTCAGGGACAGCACATAAAACTTGAACGCAATTATATTAAGGCAGCAGGACGTGGAGAATCCATGGTAATGGATCCGGCAATAAATCCTGTTACTAACATACTTTTTCAGATTTACAGTGCGCCGGTTTATGATGACAACAACCGCCCGATTGCCTGCATTTCAGCAAACATTCTGGGAGAAACTCTTTCTAAAAGAATTGCAGATATAAACTTTGGTTCAGGGAATGCAATCATTCAGGTTGTAAACCGTGTTACAGGATTTACTGTAGCATCTACAAACCTGGAGCAGGTTTATAACCGTGAAAATATTGAAGACGGCATGAAACTTTCTGACGGTGTTGCCCCTGTATTAAAGGAACTTGTGCAGGGGAAAACCGGAAGCATGGCATTTAAGGATACACGCGGTAACGGTTCCCTGCTGGTAGGAGCTTATCGTCCTGTTCCAAACAGCGACTGGTCAGTATTCTGTGTTGCACCGTATTCAGATTTTTATTCCGGCCTGGCAATTATGACTCGTATGTCTTATGTTATTCTGGCGGTGGTTCTTGTTTTGGCTTCCCTGATTATGTTTATAGTGTGCAGGCGTTCATTCAATCCTTTGAAGCGCCTGAATATTGCAATTGCAGACATTGCTTCTGGAGATGCAGACCTTACAAGACGCCTAAAAGCTAACAGCAATGATGAAATTGGAGAAATTGTAGGCGGGTTTAATGAATTTATTGGAAATCTTCATGGCATTATTTCGCAGATCAATTCTTCAAAAAGTCAGCTTCAGGTTGTAGGTTCGGATCTGCGTGCAAGTTCGGAAGATACATCTTCTTCAATTACTCAGATTCTTGCAAACATAGAATCGGTTCATACGCAGATAAGCAATCAGTCTAACAGTGTTCACCAGACTGCTGGTGCTGTTAATGAAATTGCTTCCAATATTGAATCCCTTGAGCACATGATTGAAAGCCAGAGTTCTGGGGTTACACAGGCTTCTGCTGCCGTAGAACAGATGATAGGAAACATTCATTCTGTAAATAATTCCATGGAAAAAATGTCTGCTTCGTTTGTTGAACTTACGGACAGTGCAACAGAAGGTGCGGTTGTTCAGACAGAAGTAAACAATAAGATTGAACAGATTTCTCTTTTGAGCAAAACGCTTAAGGAAGCAAACGTTGCCATTGCGGCAATTGCAGGACAGACAAATCTTCTTGCCATGAATGCGGCAATTGAGGCGGCTCATGCAGGTGATGCGGGTAAGGGCTTTGCTGTAGTTGCTGACGAAATCCGAAAGCTTTCTGAAACTTCTACACAGCAGTCAAAGACAATCGGTGATCAGCTTACAAACATTCAGAATTCTATTGAAGACGTTGTTTCCGCTTCGGAACTTTCAACAAGGTCATTTAACACTGTTACAGCAAAAATCAAAGATACAGATGAAATTGTCCGACAGATTAAGGCTGCAATGGAAGAACAGAATGAAGGTTCAAAGCAGATTATTACAGCCCTGAACGCAATGAATAACAGTACAGTTCAGGTTCGCAATGCCGGTCAGGAAATGGCAGAAGGAAACAAAGCAATTCTGGCAGAAGTTAAGGCTTTGCAGGATGCAACAGGAATCATGCAGGAAAGCATGAATGAAATGCGCATCGGTGCTACAAAAATCAACGAAACCGGGGAATCTTTGCGTCAGATTTCTGCTCAGGTAGAAGACTCAATTGTTCAGATTGGAAACGAAGTAGATCAGTTCAAGATTTAGTTTTTCTATGGGCGGCCTCCAGTAGTTTTGTGTTAATTTTAAAATCCGATTGTTATAGAAAAAATCTATATGCGGGTGTAGCCTTAAATCTGTCTGGAGGAAACTGAGGTTATGGAAAAGATGACAGTGAACGGAACAGAATACTCAATTCAGAGGCTGCTTGGAAAAGGCAAGGGGGGATATTCCTATCTTGCAGAGCGGGACGGTAAGATTTTTGTGCTTAAGCAGATTCATCATGAACCGTGCGACTATTACCAGTTTGGCAATAAGATAGAAGCAGAAATGACGGATTATAAGCGGCTTATGGCGGCGGGAATTAGAATTCCGAAAATGCTTGAAGTTGACGTAGAAAATGAACGCATCCTTAAAGAATATATAGCCGGCGAAACAATTTATTCGCTTGTAAAAAAAGGCGGAAGCGCAGAGCCGTATCTTGAACAGGTCAGGCAGATGGCGGCGCAGGCAAAATCTGCGGGACTGAATATTGATTATTTTCCTACCAATTTTGTAATTCAGGACTCGCTTTTGTATTACATTGATTATGAATGCAATAACTACATGGACGAATGGAACTTTGAAAACTGGGGAATTAAGTACTGGTCAAGAACCCCAGAATTCCTGGATTATGCTTCAAAGAATGACAGCGCAAACTGAGTCAGTACAGGCTTCCGGGCAGATTTAAAGAATCTGTTCCATGCAGATTTTCTGCGGTTTAAGCCCGCACTTTTCGTAAAACTTCATTGCGCCCGGATTACATGACCACACATTCAGCGTTATATTGTGGCATCCGCTGTGGCGGGCAAAGTCTAGGACGTAATCATACAGGGCCTTTCCTACATGCTGTCCGCGGCAGTTTTCGTCTACGCAGATGTCGTCTATGTACAGGGTTTTTATGTCTGTCAGAACGTTGTCGCCTGTGTGCTGTACAAAAATGCAGAACGCGTAGCCGGCAACGGAACCATCTTTTTCAAAAACAAAAATAGGACGGCTGTCGTCAGTGTACATGGCAGAAAGCTGTTTTGCAGTGTACTTTGTTGCCGGTCCTTTAAACAAGTCCGGCCGTCCGTTGTGATGAACCATATCTACCTGAACAAGCAGTTTCAGAATGTCTTTTGTGTCTTTTTCCTGTGCGCGGCGAATCATAATATTATTCCTATATGCTTGTATTATACATAAAAAAACTTTTTTTTGCAGGAATCAATGTTATAATTTGTTTGCAAGAATGAAATAAAGGAGAAAGAAACCATGAAAAAAAATCGAATGGTACTTGTTTCAAGTGTAGTGGCCTTTTTGGCTTTTGCGGCATCCTGTACGCAGGATGGGGACAAATATTATCTATTGAATAATACAACCACGGTTGCGGCTGAAACAGCAGAGGATATGGAGCAGGTATTCAGTATTGCGGATTTTAAAGAGAAGCAGGAGGCTAAATTCTATTTAAAATCGCTTACAGAGCCTCTCTCTGTTCAAGGGGATCAGCTTGCTGCAGATATTTATATTCCGGTGGATGCAGCTGATAATGCATATGTTGAAGATGTTCCGTATGTAGATTTTAAAAATTATCATGAAAATATTTTCTTTATTAAATCAGATATTGGTTCAGATGTACCTGGCGAAATGATTTCTGCCGGTAAAGTTCGTTTCTATAATCCACAGAATGAAAAGTATTATGTAGAATTTGATGCTGATAATCAGACTATTTATTTTAATGATTATGATGCGTTCAGTAAAACTTCAGTGATGGGAACTATAGTGGATATGACGGATGAAGTAGTTTACTTGAAGCGTACTCAAAATATATTTGAGCGCTATGGTTCATCCATTACAGTAAGTCTGAAAAAATATGGAATACCAATGAAAGTAATTGGCGAAAAGGTTCTTATTCCATTGCAGGTTTACAATGATATCTTTAACGGACCTATGCCGTCCTTTATTTATAATAACGGTGATTTGTATTTTCAATCTGCTATCGAAAAAAATCCGGAGTATTTTGATTCTAATTCAGGAAGTGATACAAGAAGTGATGTCCTGAAAAAATTGAATTATAACGCACTCTGTATGAATATGGATTTTAATTACGGATTAAAGGATATTCATGGAATTTCAAACTTTGTTGACTTTTTTGAAGAAACAGGGCTTATAAAATATTTTTCTGCTTCTGCAACAGCTGCCGCTTTTACACGTGGATTAGACGAAATGTGCTGTAATTATTTTGCAGACTTTCACAGTGCTTTTAATCTGCCTTCGTATTATACAGGTTCATATACGCGTCCGGATGATCTGATTATAAATCCTATTTATAAGAAACAAAGGCTTCTTATGACTTCCTACAAATCTATACGTGCAGGAGTATTTGAATCTAAAGGCTATGATGTGCATGTTATGACTGGCACTGACAAATTTATGGATTATGCGGAATTTGATAATACAGCATATATTACGTTTGACAATTTTTTTGGAGCTAAAAAAGATTATTTTGCTCTTACAGCACAGGGAACACAGGATCTTAACGAAGAAGATGTAGAAGATACTGTAGGGCTTGTTATTTATGCACAGCAGCAGATTAAAAATAATCCGGCTATTAAGAATGTAGTAATTGATCTTTCAACTAATGGCGGCGGTGAATTGAATGCCCTGGCGTATATAAGTGCATGGTACCTTGGTGAATCTACAATAAATATCAAAAGTTCTTTGACTGGAGCTATGGGTTCTACAAGTTATCTTATCGATACAAATTTTGATGGAAACCATAGCGTTTCAGATACTTTGCAGGGATTAAAAGATTCAGGCAGAGAGCTTAATCTTTACTGTATTACTTCTCCGATGAGTTTCTCGTGCGGAAATGCACTTCCTGCAATATTTAAGGACAGCGGAAAAGTCGTATTGCTTGGTAAAAAAAGCGGCGGCGGAGCATGTGTTGTTTGCAACGGAAGCTCGGCAGATGGAAATATTTTCCAGGTTTCAAGTTTCTATCAGATGTGTACAACAAAGAACGGTTCATTCTACCAGGCAGACGAAGGTATTGAGCCGGACTTTATAATCTCTGATTTTACTAATGTGTATGACAGGGAGATACTGACGCAATACATTAACAATCTGTTGTAAAAAAACGAAGAATCCATTTTGTTTTCTGCTGCGTTACTTTCTCCGGGTGGCATAATTTTTTAATCCGTGGTAAATTAAACAAACTTTTTTTTTGGTAGGAAAAAATGGATTCTTCTTTTTTTAGTTATGATAAATTCAAGACAGATAATATTCGTGCGGTAGACGCAAAATTTGAAGCGCAGAAAATTGCCTTTGCTCCAATGTGCTATCAGGCAATAAGGACAATGATAGAGCTGGGCATGCTTCAGACTATAGAAGATGCAGGAGATTCCGGGGTTACACGCAGTGAGCTTGCAGAAAAGGCCGGCGTTTCTGAATACGGCGCAGGCGTGCTTTGCGAAATGGCTCTTGGAATGAACGTAATAAAGCTCAGACAGGATTCAGAAGCCGGTAAACCTGAAAAAGAAAAATTCGTAATCGGAAAAATTGGCTGGATGCTTCTTGAAGATGATCTTACAAAGGTAAATTTCTGGTTTACTAATGACATATGCTACGAGGGTGCCTGGAAACTTAAGGAATCTGTTGTAAACGGAAAGCCGGAAGGACTTAAAGTTTTTGGCGACAAGTGGACAACTGTTTATGAAGCACTTTCTACACTTCCTGAAAAAGCAAAAAAATCATGGTTTGAATTTGATCATTTCTACAGCGACATTGCTTTCCCGGAAGCACTCCCAATCGTCTTTGCAGAAAAGCCAAAGACAATGGTTGATATTGGCGGAAACACAGCAAAATGGTCTATAAGCTGCTGCCGCTACAATCCAGACGTAAAGATGACTATTGTTGATCTTCCGGGGCAGACTGCCGTTGCAGAAAAAAATGCCGCTGCCGCAGGTTTTGCTGACAGAATAGGTTTCTGCACGGGAAACATTCTGGACGAAACAACTAAGCTCCCAGATGCGCCGGACGCTGTCTGGATGAGCCAGTTTTTGGACTGTTTTAGTCTTCATCAGATTACAAAAATTCTTAAAAAAGTATATGCGGCTGCTACACCGGAAACAAACGTTTATGTTCTGGAACCGCTCTGGGACAAGCAGCATTTTGAGGCAAGTTCATATTCACTTATGGCAACTTCGCTTTACTTTACATGTATCGCGAATGGCAACAGCAAGATGTACCGCTACGAAGAACTTGTAAATGCAATCAGTGAGGCTGGTTTTGAACTTAAAACTGCTCATCACAATCTGGGAAGCAATGCTTACAGCCTTCTGGTTTTCAGGAAAAAATAAGAATGAACGGAATATACATTTCTAACGTGCATGGATGGAAGCCTTCTGCAGAAAATCCAAAGGAAAAGCCTAAGCTGGAATTTGCTGATCCGCTTTTTAAAAGGCGTTTGAGCCAGGTTACAAGAATGACGGTTCAGGTTCTTCATGATTTGTTGCAGGAAGTGCCGGAAGCTGCTTCCTTAAAGCAGGTATTTGTGTCTTTTCGCGGCGAAATTGAACGCGAATTTACAATTAACCGCGGTCTTATAGAAGATTCAGAAATCCTTCCAGCAGGCTTCAGTCTTTCTGTGTTTAATACGCCGGTTGCGGCTGCAACCCTCTCTTTAGGGCTTAAAGCCGGCTATTCGGTAATCTATCCGTCAAAAGAAAATTTTAACTCTGCTCTTCTGGGTGCCGCAGCTCCGGTGCTTTGTGGTAGTGAAAAAAAAATAATTTTTGTATATGCTGATGAGTACGTGCCAGATGAATACGGTGCGCTTTGCCCGCAAGAAAATACAGGTTTTGCTTTTGCATGCATCTTAAGTTTAGAAAACGTTTCTGGGGCAAAATTTATTGGGACAGAAGAAATTAAGAAAGATTCTTTTAGTCCCGTTGATTTTTATAATAAAGTGAGTGTCTGATATGGCTAAAGAATCAAAAGAAGAAATTAAGGCAAAATATAATCATGATGAACTTCCACCGGTAAAATGGTACCGTTTTCCACTCTGGTGCTATCAGTGTTTTGTAAAGCTGTTCTGCTATCTTTTCTTTGGAACAGGAAGCGTTGTCCTTGCGCTGGTTGTTTTTCCGTGGATCAGGGTTTTTGTTCATCCAAAAGAAAAATTCCAGATTAAGGCAAGGGAATTCGTTTCTGCTTCGTTCAGAATGTTTGCAAATGTTATGCGCATGACAGGAGCGCTTTCTTTACGTGTTGACGATAGGGCTAAATACCGCAATATCCACGGAAAGATTATCATTGCAAATCATCCGTCTATGCTGGATTTTGTATTCATTATGTCTCTTGTACCTAATGCAAACTGCATTGTACGCGGCGGGCTTGCAAATACTGTTTTGGGCGGCGTAATCCGTCAGTGTTACATTGTAAATTCCCTTGATTTTGATGAGCTCTGCCGCCTTTGCAAGCAGACAATTGATGAGGGAAACAACGTAATCATCTTTCCGGAAGGAACAAGAAGTCCGCGACATGGCGTAAATCCTTATAAAAAAGGCGCTGCGAGAATTGCCTATTATTCTAACTGCGATGTTCTTCCGATTCTTGTTGGTGGAAACGACAAGTACGGTCTTGGAAAGCATGATCCGTTTTGGAGCTATAATCACACAGAAAGATATATTTATCAGTTCTCCATGCTGCCAGAAATCAAAATTGATGAATACAAAAATCTTTCTGAAACTATTGCGGCAAAGCGCCTTACAGATAAAATGGAAGAAGTTTTGTATGCAGCAGTAAAAGATAACGATACAAAATTTGTTACTAACAGAGATAAAGAATAGCAGTGGTGCCTGCCCTTGTTGCAGTTGAAATTATTTACTGTAATTGCTATAATATCTTATTATAATATTGAAAAAAGGATGATCTGATGGACGAGTTGAAAAAGGAAATTAAGGAAGTAATAATTTCTACTCTTCAGCTTGAAGATATTGCTCCTGAAAATATTATTGATTCTGAACCTTTGTTCGGGGATGGATTGGGATTAGATTCAATAGATGCTTTGGAACTAGGCGTTGGCCTTAAAAAGCATTTTGGTGTCAAATTTTCATCTGACAGCGCAGAAAATAAAAAGCATTTCGCATCAATAGATGCTTTAGCTGAATATATTTCTCATATGAGGGGTTAAAATTATGTCTAAAGACGAAATTTTCGGAAAATTGAAGGGTATCCTTGTAAATGAATTCGAAATCGAAGAAGATTCAATTACACCAGATGCAACTTTGTTTGATGATTTGGAATTAGATTCAATCGATTCTATCGACTTGATTCAGAAAATGAAGGAATTTATGCCAGCTGGAACAAAATTTGATCCTGCAATTTTCAAGACAGTAAAGACTGTTCAGGATGTTGTTGAAGCTCTTGTTCCTTACATGGGCTAAGTTCTTTTACCGAAAGAGCAGAACACCGCATACGCGGTGTTTTTTTTTCATTTTTTTATATCAGATTTGAATATGCGGAAATTCCTAAAAGTATTGTTTTATTTTGTTGCGGCTCTGTATCCGGTGCTGGTCTTTACGTTCCTTGTGATTCTGAAAATTCCGGCAAGACTCCTTTCTTTGTGCGTAATTGCCCTGGCAGCCGCATTTTTTCTGAGCTTTACCGGCAGTTCTGGCGCGGTTAAAGGCAAAGACGGAAAAAAAAAGTTTCTTATGAACTGGCGGCCATTGTTTTCCAGCGTTCTGTTTCTTGCGGCTGGGATTCTGTGCTTTGCATTTAATCAGAAGGTTTTCCTTAAGCTATATTCTGTTGCGGTAAATGCAACTCTTTTAATTGTTTTTGGATCTACGCTGTTTTTTAAGCCTAACATCATATTCAGATTTGCGACTCTTGCAGATAAATCCATAAAGGGAAGCAGTTTTGAAGCCGACGTAGAAAAGTATTGCCGTAAAGTGACTGTTGTTTGGTGTATATTTTTCATAATTAATGGTAGTATTGCTGCATATACGGCTCTTCATGATTTTGGAAGCGAAATGATGAATGACCGCGTGTGGTCAGTTTATAACGGCGGAATTTCCTATGTCATTATGGGACTGATTTTTGCAATTGAATTTATTCTTCGAAAGAAGGTTGATAAAAAAATGATTAAGGCTTTTTCTTTTACAAAATTTAGGGCGGACAGCCGGGCGGATTCGCACATTCTCTGCTACGAAGAAAAATGGAGTTCCGGCAAGTATAAAACTTGGAAGGATTTTCTTGAGGATTCTGCAAAAATCCGTGCCTTTGTGTCGGAACGTACTGCGGACGACTGGCTGGTTCACTGTGAAGATTACTGGTACTTCTTGTGTACGTTTGTGGCGCTGCTCCAGTGCAAGAAGCGCATTCTTTTAACTCAGAATATTTCAGAAAGTTATATTGCGGAAATTAAAAAGCCGGGAGTTGAATTCCTTACGGATCAGAATGTGCCGGATTCAATTTCGATTAAGAAAATAATAGAAGAAAGTGAAGAGCCTTCTGATTCATATATACGCGACCTGCCGGTCTTGAACAGTGAAGAAACAAGGATTGTTCTGTATACGTCCGGCTCTACCGGAAAGCCGAAGCCGGTTGCCCAAAGAATGAAGGAATTTGAAGAGGATAATGCGTTTATTATCTCTAAGTGGGCAAAGGAATTTACAGACAGAAAGCTGGTAACGACTGTAAGCCAGCACCATATTTACGGGTTCCTGTTCGGTTCATCGCTTCCGTTTACGCTTGGGGTTCCGTTCCGCCGTACTAGGATTACCTACCCGGAAGAATTTGAAACGCTTGATGATGAAAAATATATGATTATTGCGACACCGGCTTTTCTTAAGAGGACGGTTGAAATTAAAGAAAAGCTTCCGCTTAAGGAGCGGGATGCATGGATTTTTACGAGCGGCGGAGCGTGCAGTCCGGAACTGGCGGTCAGTACGGAAAAATTGTTCGGCTTTTGCCCGCTGGAAGTTTACGGCTCTACGGAAACAAGCGGAATTGCGTATCGTCAGCAGAATAAGGACGGACTTAAGTTTACTCCGTTTGACAATGCAAAGCTGTGGCTCGGAGAGGACGGCTGCCTCAGGATAATTTCGCCATACATTAAAGATCCTGCCGGTTTTGCTACGGCGGACCTTGCAGAATTTTTTGAAGACGGTCGCTTTTTGCTGAAGGGTCGCTCGGATTCTGTTGTAAAAATAGAAGAAAAACGCATTTCGCTGCCGGAAGTTGAAGACCGTCTGATGCAGAGCGGCCTTGTGAATGATGTAAAGGTTATTGCCCTGCAAAACGATGTTCGTCAGTACCTTGCAGCTGCTGTGGTTCTGAATGCGGCTGGCCGCGAAAAATTTGCCGGAACTGAAAAATACCTTATAAACAGGCACTTTCATGATTACCTTCTTCAGTTCTTTGAAAATGTAGTAATCCCAAAAAAGTGGCGCTTCCTTGATTCGCTCCCTGTAGACGTTCAGGGAAAAAAACACAAGGACGAAATTGCCGCACTTTTTGAAAAGACTGAAAAATGAGGGGAAATGGCGTAGGTGATTAGATTGGAATTCTAGCGCATGGTTTGATTTTACATAAAATGACAAGAGCTGACTATTATATGCAAAACTTCCCAGGCGTTGCGGGCGCCCCCTTTATAATAATTTAAAACTTTGATACTATAAATTTTATGGCAAATACACACGACATTGAAAATGAAAAAGTTGTCCTGAATGAACAGAATAAAGTTGAGCTGGAATTTGTGGTTCCTGAAACTAGTGATTTTTTTGACGACCATTTTCCGGAATTTAAGCTGCTGCCGGCGGTTGCTCAGTTTGAGATTATTACCAGGTTTTCGCGCAAGTATTTTGGAACTCAGCGATATGTTCCTAATATAAAGAGAATTAAGTTTTCGGCTCCGATTCTGCCGAATTCTAAGGTTAAGCTTTCTCTTGAACATAAGGTTGAAAAGGGTTCTGTCGGTTTTACTATGGCTGATGCAGAAAACGCTGAACACGTATATTCTTCGGGTAATTTTTCGGTGATTCCAGAGTGATGAAGTTTGGTTTTGTTGTTCCGGTTTATAATCACGGGGTTACTCTTGAAGCGGTTGTGCAGAATTTAACTGCGTACGGCTATCCTATTATTGTTGTTGATGACGGTAATGACGAGCGGAACAAGGCTTTTATTCGCGCGGTTGATGAAAAATATAATCAGGTAACTCTTGTTGTTCGTCCTAAAAACGGCGGTAAGGGCAAGGCTATGTGCGACGGAGTGCGTAAGGCTTACGAAATGGGGCTTACTCACATTCTTCAGATTGATTCTGACGGTCAGCACGATGCCGGCCGTGTAAAAAGATTCCTTGAACTTTCTGAAAAAAATCCGGATGCGGTTATCTGTGGTTATCCTGAATATGATAAGGATGCGCCAAGTCACCGCGTAAACGGCCGTAAGATTGCAAACGGCTGGGTTCATATTGTTACTCTTTCTAAAGAAATTGTTGACGCTCTTATTGGGTTTAGGATTTATCCGGTTCTGCCTTATTACAAGTGTCTTAAGCGTCATGCGATTATTGACAGCCGCATGGGCTATGACATTGACATTCTTGTTCACCTTAGCTGGGCCGGGGTTCGGATTATTTCTGAGTCGGTAAAAGTAAGCTACCCGGCCGACGGTGTTTCAAACTTCAGGATGGTGCGCGACAATCTGCATATTGCGGGAACTTATTCCCGGCTTTGTATCGGAATGATCCTGCGGCTTCCTTTTTTGCTTGTGCGCAATGTAAGAAGGGCAAAGAGAGGTACGAGTGGCTGTTAAGTCAGAGGAAATGCTGCATTGGGCGGATGAAAAGGAAGTGATTTCTACAAATAAGCCGCTGCTTCTTCTGCTGGTTCTTATGAAACGCCTTCCTAAGTCCTTCGTTTTTGTGCTGATTTATCCGATTGCGGTGTTTTATTATATTTGTTCGAGCCGTGCAAGGACTGAATGTACTGGTTATCAGGAGCGGCTTAAGAAATTTTCCAACGGTTCGGTGCCGCGGAAGATTAGTCCTTTCAGGCAGATTCTTTCTTTTACTCTTTGTGTAATGGAAAAGATGGAAGGCTGGCTTGGAAACTATCATTACAATAATCTGGTTTTTCATAACGATGATCTGAAGGAGCTTCAGTCGCTTCTGGAAGAAGGTAAGGGTGCGCTTTTAATTGGCTCTCACCTTGGGAACATGGAATTAATGCGCAGTCTTTCAAGTTTTGGGGAAAACGGCGTTGAACGGGATTTTAGCGTTACTGCAATTATGGAAGTAAATGCTACGGAGCAGTTTAACCGCACTCTCAATCAGATTAATCCCGGGGTTAATTTTCAGGTGGTTGATCCGTCGGAAATTGGTCCGGATACAATAATCATGCTGCAGGAGCGGATTGATAGGGGTGGGCTTGTTGTCATAACTGGTGACAGGACAAGTTCAAGAAGCAGGATGCGAGTCCTAAAAGAAAAATTTTTGGGCGAAGAAGCAGATTTTCCTTACGGAGTGTTCCTTCTGGCGTTTCTGCTTAAGGCACCGGCATACTATGTGTTCGGTTTAAGGACTAGGACAAGTACGCTTATGCCTCGGTATAATATGTTTGTAGAAAAGTCGTTAATAGATTTTAATTGTACCAGAACAGAAAGAGATGATAGAATAAGGCTGTTGTGCCGCGAGTTTGTTGGAAAACTTGAAAAATACTGCCTGAAGTTTCCGTATCAATGGTATAATTTTTATAATTTCTGGCTTCTGGCGGAAAACTAAACGGATTTTTCGGGTATACGGGTAAATATGAAAGATTTTTTGTATTGTGTAGAAAAGGAATTTACGGTTGAATTTTATGATGTAGATTCCATGAATGTTGTGTGGCACGGAAACTACGTTAAATTTATGGAAGCCGGCCGCTGCGCACTGCTTGATGAACTTGGCTACGGCTATAAGCAGATGGTCGAGGACGGCTATGCATTTCCGGTTGTTTCCATGAACTTAAAATACATAAAATCGCTTTATTTTTCTGAAAAAGCGCGTATCTGTTCGTATCTTATGGAGTACGAAAATTGTTTGAAGATAAAGTACGAAATATATAACAGTATGGGCGAACTTTGCACTAAGGCTGATACAACGCAGATGGCTTTAAAGCTTGATACGAATGAGTCTAGTTTTGTAAGCCCTGAAAGAATGATTCAGAGAATCGAGAAAAAAATTAAAGGTGAATAAAATGAAGAAGATTATTAAGATACTTATATCTGCCTTTCTTTTTAGCGCAGTTTGTGGAACAGCTTTTGCTGCTGAAACTTTTGAGTCTGTATGCTCAAATCTTGCAAAGCACCCGAACATGACTGGAAATTTTACTCAGTTAAAGACTATTGCTGCCGTAAACAGACAGATGAAGTCTAGCGGTACATTTATATTCAGTTTGGACGGAATCATGTGGAAAACAGAAAAGCCGTTTCCTTCTACAATGGTTGTTGGAATGACTTCTGTAATTCAGACTTTGGCAAACGGCAAGCAGAATGTAATTGATGCTTCTTCTAACCAGGTATTTACAAGCATTTCTACAACATTGAGCGCTATGTTCAGCGGCGATGCAGAAACCCTTAAATCAAATTTCAACGTTGATTTTTCTGTTAATAGCGGGAACTGGAAAGCAGTGCTTAATCCAAAGGATGAATCTGTCCGCAAAATCTTAAAATCTATTTCGATTAGCGGAACATGCAGTGCTTCAGCTGCTGACCTGGACTGCATAGTCATGCTTGAAGCAAACGGTGACTCCATAAGATATGACTTTACCGATAAAAAATATCCAAAGGAATTGACGGCTGATGAGAAAGCTTTCTTCGTTGCAAAATAAGACTTTTTTTAAAATCTGGATTTTATTTCACTCTGTAGTGCTGGTCGGTTTTGCCGCAATGCTTATGTTCCGGCATGAAATTAACATTGATGCAGACCTTTTTAACATGCTGCCAAAGCCTGTTATGGGAAAAGCGCTTGAAGCCGCAGATGAAAAACTAGCCGAAATGACAGGCCAGAATGTCTTTATTCTTGTTTCTAATCCTGATTTTGAAAAGGCAAAGGATGTTGCTGGAACAGTATACGAAAAGCTTAATGCAAGCGACCGTTTTAAGTCTGTTTCTCTCTATCAAAGTGATGATGTATTCGGACCGGTTCTTGCATATCTGGATGAATTTAAATATAACTTGCTGGACGATGAGGCTGTTTTTGAATTAACAAGGCAAGGAGGCGCTGAGGAATTTGCCCAGAATGCGCTTGCGACAGCATACGGTGCGTTTACCATGACATCTTTGGAAAATCTGGATAGGGATCCGTTTATGCTGGGCGAATACAACCTGCAGAGCATGCTGAGGTCGCTTCAGGAAAGCGGGACAAAAATGTCTATAAAGGACGGGGTGCTTGCCAGCTTTGCAAATGACCGCTGGTACGTAATGGTTCGCGGCGTTGTAAATAAAAAAGGTGCGACTCTTGCAAGCAAGGACAATGCTGTCTACCTTATCCGCTCAATCTGTGACAAACTTGAAACTGACGGAACCCGCTTTGTCTATTCGGGAATTCCTTTCCATAGCTATAAGAGTTCAACAAATGCAACTATAGAAATTTCTGTAATTTCTACGGTTTCGCTTGTTGTTGTAATGATTATCCTGCTTTTGCTTTTCCAGCGTCCGTCGCCAATCTTTTTGAGCATTCTTTCTATCGTATGGTCCAGTTTTACGGCTGTTTTGGCTACGCTGGCACTTTTTGGCAAAATGCATATCCTTACGCTGCTGTTCGGAACTTCGCTAATTGGTTCCTGCATTGACTACAGCCTTCACTTCTTTATTAACTGGAAGGGTAATCTTTTGTGCCACAAGGGATATCAGGTAAGGAATCATCTTATAAAAGGGCTTTCGCTTTCCTTGATTTCTACGCTGCTCTGCTACTTTATCCTTGTGTTTGCGCCGTTCAATCTTTTGAAGCAGATGGCTGTGTTCAGCATGAGTGGAATTTTTAGTTCATTCCTGACAGTAATCTGTATCTATCCGTTTATGCCGGTTCCAAAGACTAAGCGTGAAATTAAGCTCCTTCGCTATTATTCAACTCCGTCATGGTACAATAAAAAACTTGTAGGTCGAATTGTAGTGACAGCAATGTTTATTTTTTCGCTTTCGGTTCTTGTGATTAAGCATAAAAATGTGCGAATAGAAAACGACCTTTCACGCCTCTATAAAAAAGAAGGCCGCGAAATGGAAAACGAAGCAGAAGCAGCTGCAATCCTTCAGTACAATCCAAGCGGCTGGTTCATTGTAAGCGGAAATACGGTTGAAGAAACTCTTCAGAATGAAGAAAAAATTACTTCAAGTCTTAGAAAAATGAATGCCGGTAAAGAAAAAGGCGGATTTGTCTGCACTACAAATTATATCCCGTCCATCAAGCGTCAGAAAGAATCCCGGGCTGCGGCTGCGAACCTGCTTCCGCTTGCTGCTGAACAGTACGAATGGCTGGGACTTGATCCGGCTTTAGCTGGGGACCTAAAAAAAGATTTTGAGGGACGCGCAGAAGATTTTATCATTCTTGGAAAAAACGTTCCTAAAGAAATTTCTGACTCAATTTCTACTGCATGGCTTGGCGAAATTGACGGTAAATATTATTCAGTAGTGCTTCCGGTAAGCGTGCTTGATTTTGATGCGTACAGGGCACTTGCGGATGACGTTAATGTCTTCTTTATAAGTAAAATCCGTTCAATGAACAAGGATTTGGACAGACTTTCTTCCATGATTATCAATCTTTTTGCGATTGTATATGTAATTCTTTTCATTGTGCTTAAATGCTTCTATTCACTTAAGCAGGCAAGCAAGATTATTTCCATCCCTCTGCTTATTGTTCTGTGGACAGCGGCAATTTTTGCCCTCTGTGGAATTGATTTTGAATTCTTCTCTATTACGGGACTTATTCTTGTATTCGGACTTGGACTGGATTATGTTATATATATGATAGAGAACGAAAAGCGAAAGGATACTTCTGAAAACGGCAAGCTTGAACCGTTTGCGATTCTTGTTTCGTTTATAACTACGGCTGTTTCGTTTGGAGCACTGACTTTAAGTAAGTTTGTTCCGGTTCACATGATTGGTCTGTCGATTTTTATAGGACTTACAACTGCGTTTGTAAGTACATTCTTCTATACAAGGGCGGAATTTTAGTGAAGGATAAAAGGCGGATTTTAATTCGTTTATTCATCTTTTCTCTAATGGTTGTAAGCAGTTTATGCGTCCCTGTTTTGCGCAGAACTGCCGAAGCCTGCGTTTCGCTTAATTCAGAAAAAATCAGGACGGTTTCTACATTCTGCGGTCAGGGCAGGGAACTTTGCGAGTCAGTTACAGTCCGTCCTGTAAAAAATGCGGTTCAGGCAGAAAAACGGATGTCTGCGGACTTTTTAGTCTGTGGAGAAATGCCTTTAACCTGCGGCGCGGATAATCCTGTTTTATTTGCAGTTTCGTTTGTTCAAAACGGATTCTACTATTCAAAAAATAAATATCTTAAATTTGTAGTTTTCTTGAAAACGCTTTTGTAAAAATCCTTTTTTTCATCTTTTAATTTAATTTTCTCATTTTTGAACACGAATATGTGCCGCGTATTGCGGAATTTTCAGGAGTTTTTATGTTTCCAATAATTATAGGAATGATTGTGTTTACTGCGGTAGTAGCAATTTTTGCATATTTCTTTAATTAAAATTTTAATTGAATAACAAGTCAGTTTGTTCTGCTGTTTGCGGCGGGGCAAATTGACTTAATGAGCATTTGTATCTAAAATGATTTACAAAATATGAATAAATGTCATTTTAGCGCTGTATGTCTTTGTCTCATCGTTTTTCTTTCGCTTTGTGTAACGGGCTGTACAAGCACCAAAATAATTACAGAATCAAATATTTCTCCTATATATATAACGAACGTTAAAAAGTTCTATCTGCTTCCGCCGTCAGACATAGAAAATGATGTTGATGCGCAGCAGCTTTTGATTGCGAATTTTAACGGAAATACGTTCCAGATGCTCAGCTATTTAAAGGCTGACAAAAATGGCATTTATCTTTCTCTTTTTAATGATTTTGGAACAGGAATGGGAAGCATTTCTTACGACGGAATTGACGTTCATTTTGATTCTGCTATTTTCCCGGAAAACCTTAAGGCTGAATATATTCTTGCGGATTTGCAGTTTGCATATTATTCGGTTGATGCAATAAACGAAACCTTAAAGACAATCGGAATGTACATGGAAGTTGAAAAAAACGAAGGCGGTGAAGTACGCACGATTTTCAGCAATTCAATTCTTCCGATGATGAATTCCCGGACAATTGAAGTCATCAAAAAAGACAAAGCCTGTACTTTGATTCAGAATATGCTGCGCGGTTACGAGTATTTTCTTCAGGAGGCAGAAGAGTGAATGTCTATCTTTCGTCTCCAGCCGTATTCTGCTGCTGCGCTGGTTCTGCCGGCGGCCTTTGGAATTCTGTAACTTCGGGAAACAGAAGCGGTATTAAAAAAGTAACTGCTCTGAACGGCAAGGAATTTTACGCCGCCAGAATTGATGATTCGCTTTTAAGGGAACCTGCTTCTGCGCGCTATGACATGCGCATCATCCGCATAGAAGAAAAATGCATAAGGCAGATTTCTGATTTGATTGAAAAAGCTAGGGATAAGTTTGGCGCATCCAGAATTGGCGTATGTGTAGGCTCCTGTGACAACGGAACAGAATTTTCAGTAGCCGGACACAGGGAATTTTTTAAGAACGGTGAATTTTCCCCGGCGTATGCTTTGGAAATGCAGGGCGCTGACTACGTTGCAACCTATATAAGCGAGGCTTTCGGTCTTACCGGCCCTAGCATGACTTTTAGTACGGCGTGTTCTTCAAGTGCTGGGGCTTTGATAAAGGCCTGCGAACTTGTTCAGGCCGGTGTTTGCGATGCTGTGGTTGCGGGCGGGGTGGATATTGCCAGCGACACAACGCTGATTGGCTTTGATGCGCTGGAGGCAGTTTCTCCAGAAATGACTAATCCGTTCAGCAAAAACAGGCATGGCATAACGCTTGGTGATGCGGCGGCTTTCTTCCTTGTAAGCCACGAAGACTTTTCTGAAAGCAGAATCGGTATTCTTGGATATGGCGAAACAGCAGATGCCTATCACATGACAAGTCCTGATCCTACAGGTGATGGAGCTGCCCGGGCAATGAAGCAGGCTCTTGCAAAAGCCGGCTTAAAACCGGAACAGATTGATTACGTAAATCTTCATGGAACCGGTACAAAATTTAACGATTTGATGGAAGGTCGCGCTATGGAAGTTGTATTTGGCGGGAATAAGGTTCCATGCAGTACAACAAAATCTATGACCGGGCATACGCTTGGTGCGGCCGGCGCTCTTGAAGCCGGGGTTTGTTTTCAGGCAATATTGAACGGACGTGCAGATGCTGGCAGAAACGGAAAGAACGGCGGCTCAGCTTATCCCCTTCATGTTTGGGACGGCCAGCCTGATCCTGAAATTCCGTCATTGAATCTTACTGATAGAAATTTTAAGCCAGAAGGAACACCTGTAAGAATTTGCATGACAAATTCGTTTGCCTTTGGCGGTTCAAACGTAAGCCTTATAATAGGAGAGCTAAAATAGATGAGCGTTAATATTCAATCTACAAAGCGGACAGACTATATTTCATGGGACGAATATTTTATGGGCGTTGCAATTCTTGCAGCAAAACGTTCAAAAGATCCGAATACACAGGTTGGGGCTTGTATAGTTGATAAGAATAACATTATCCTTTCTACAGGATATAACGGATTTCCGTACGGCTGCTCTGATGACATATATTCATGGTCAAGGAGCGGTGACGATCCAAAATACAGTTATGTTGTACACGCGGAACTGAATGCAATATTGAATGCGAGGGGAAAAGACCTTACTGGAGCCAGAATCTACGTAGATCTGTTTCCGTGCAATGAATGTGCAAAAGCAATAATTCAGTCTGGAATAAAGGAAGTTGTATATCTGTATGACAAGTATGCAACAGAAAAATCAACGCTAGCTTCAAAAAAAATGCTGACTTCTGCTGGTGTAAAAATGACAAAGCTTGAAGTAAAACGTGATTCAATCGAGTTGAGTTTTAAGCACTAAAATTGTTAATGGGATAAAAAGGTATATAAGGGGTTAATATGACAGTTGAACCAAAGAACGTGGCTCAGTTCATAGATCATGATGAATTGATAAATTATCTGCCTCACAAGGGAAAGATGTTCCTTCTCAGCCGTGTAACTCAGCACGATGTAAATGTTCATACAATCACAAGTGAATATGATATTACAGAAAACTGCATTTTCTACGAAGAAGAATTTGGCGGCGTTCCAACTTGGGCAGGCTTTGAGCTTATGGCTCAGGGAATTTCGGCTCTTACTGGAATTACAAACAAGATAAAGGGACGAACTCCACTTCCTGGAATGATTCTGAGCGTTGTTGATTTTAAGGCGTCTGTAGGATTTTTAAAGAAAGATACAACCTGCCAGATGAAGATTGCAGAAGATTATCGTGATGAAGAAACAAATACATACCGTTATTTGTGCAGTCTTTATTCAAATGTAGGCGATGCAGAACCTGCAGCAACTGCAAAAATCACAGTAATGGAAACAGAAGACATGAACGGTATGTTCAAGGCGATGTAGAAAAGTTATTAACGGCCATAAAGAATCTGGACTTAATCGTTGTATGTACCGTTGCTACAAAATAAATAGTATGCTTAAATACAGTTAACTAATTATAAGTGAGGGACTATATGTCAAAAATACTAAAAAAAGTTAATGGGATAGTTTTTACATCTGTTTTGGTTTGTGCTTTAGGCTTTGCGTCTTGTGCTACAACAAAAGGTGTTATTGCTGATTCAAATATTTATGAATCTGTAACAGACGCTGTAGCGAGTGGTATGGCTATTGATCTTGCTGTTGGAAAAAAGATTAAGTCTGAACTTAGCAAAAAAAGTGCTCATGTTGTTGATCCTTATTGTGAAAAAGCGCCGGTTTCAATTTTCAAAATTGAAATTACAAAGGCTGGAAAATATGATCTTTTGTTAAAATCACTTCCAAATGGACTTATTTCAATGGATCCTGATAAAAAGACAGCAGTTATTCCTGATGTATATTTGTATGACAGTGATATGAATCTAGTTGCAATGAGCGATTATTATGGAAGAGCAAAGGCTCCAACTAATACAGAATGCTTTTTGTTTGAAGTAACAGGTTACTGGAATGTAGAAAATCCTGGAACTTATTATTTTGTTATCAAACCTAATATGTCCTCTGAGCGTGGTATTTCACTTGATGTTTTTATTCCTAATGGTGGCAGCTATACCCATTATTTCAAACGCACACGATACGCAAGTTATAAGCTTTTAATTGACAAAAAATTCAAATAATCAATTTATATTTTGGTTATGAGATGGCGTCCTTTGAACGGGGCGTCATTTTTTTTTGCAAAATTGACATTCTTCTATATACAGTCTACAATAAACTGACATTTTTTGCGAAAGTGTCAGTTTGCAACTTTTGTTTTGTTGAACTATCTATATATTGGAGTTATAAAAATGAACGAAGACAAGAAAGTATTGATTACTGGAGCATCTGGTGGACTTGGACGCGCATGTGCAGTAGAAGCTGCTAAGGCCGGATATTATGTAATCTGCCACTACAATGGAAGCAAGGCAAAGGCAGAAGAAACTTTGGCTCAGGTACAGGCTGTTGGCGGCAAAGGTGAATTGATTCAGTTTAACATCAGTGACCGTGCAGACTGCAAGGCAAAACTTGATGAATTGACTGCAAAACTTACAGCAAATGGCGAAATCCTTTGGGGAATCATCAGCAACGCTGGTATTACCCGCGACAATACATTCGTAGGACTAGAAGACAGCGACTGGGATTCTGTAATCCATACAAATTTGGACAGTTTCTACAATGTTCTTAAGCCACTTGTAATGACAATGGCAAGCCGCAAAAACAAGCGCGGTGGACGCATTATCACAGTAGCTTCTGTTTCTGGAATCATCGGAAACCGCGGACAGACAAACTATTCAGCTTCTAAGGGCGGAATCATTGCCGCAACAAAGGCTCTTGCAGTAGAACTTGCAGGCCGCAACATTACATGTAACGTAATTGCTCCTGGCGCAATCGAAACAGAAATGACTGCAAACATCATCCCAGAAGCAAAAGAAATCATGATGAGTACAATCCCAATGAAGCGCATGGGTCAGCCAGAAGAAATCGGTGCAACAGCCGTATTCTTGCTCAGCGAAGGCGCAAGCTACATTACTCGTCAGGTAATTACTGTTGACGGTGGTATGGTAGGATAAAGAATTGCGGTGGTTGAGCTTGTCGAAACCACCTAAACAACAATCGTCGGTTGTTTTGAGATTCTTGATGACCGATGAAATTTCTTTACAATGCGGCAGCTTAATTTTTAATTGGGTTGTCGTTTTTTTATTAAAAGCTGAGTAAATGTAGATGCTTCTCCCCAAAAATTGGGGCGTTATACTCGGCCGGGCAGGTGCATTTCTCATTCCGCAAACTTACGAAAATATGATTAAAAAGATTTTTTATAGTTCGATTTTTTTACTTTCTATTAATTATTTTGTTTACTCACAGGCGAAAGTAATTTCAAGGGTAGCGTTAGATAAATTTATTGAACCAAAGTTATTTACCGAAGAAACAGCCTTCCAAAATGTATCTGAACAATTACTTGTAGAAGATTTTGATTCATTTGTTTATTTTTTTTCTACTTCTTACATTGCTTATGATGAAATGCTTGCAAACGGATTTGTGCTGGACGATTTTATTTTAAATATAAAAAACAATATTAAAACTAGACGCATAAAATCATCAGACGATTTAATTAATAACATTTATGATGAGTTAAAAGGCTATATTTGTGATACCCATTTTGCGATTGCAAATGGGAATGCAGTATACGCTTTTAATTCTAAGATTTATGAGCAAACTCCAGTTCATTCAACAGATTTTTTTATGTCGATTAATAAAAAATCAGTCTATATGAATTTACCAGGGTTTCTGCCTGATTATTTTCCTGAAAATACATCTACAAAAGATTTTTTTCAAAAAGTTTATTCAAACTTCAAAGTAATACAGAATAAAAATTATCTAATTATAGATTTAAGAAATTGTCCCGGAGGATTAACAGATTACCCGCTGCTTCTTTTGTATTCCTTATACGAAGGAAGGGATGTTATCATTCCAAGTAAAATTTTTGATGCAAGACAGTTACAGTCAGAAATAATATATAAAAATTCAAAATTTATAGAAACGCCTGTAACAGAAAGTCTTAGGTATCAGAGAATTGTTTATACTGAAAATAGCAGTTATGAGGATGATTATAGAACCGCATCAATAATGCAGATGACAAATCCAAAAAGGATAGTAAGAACTGAAAATTTAAATGTCACTCACGAAATTCATAAACCCGCTTATAATGGAAAAATAATTTTTCTTACAAATGATAAAACCGCCAGTGCTGCCGAAAGCCTAATTCTTTTAAGTAAAGTTTTATTCCCAGAAAAAGTAAAAGTCCTAGGACAAAACACAATGGGATGTCTAACTTATATAGATGCATTTCAATTTATGATGCCAAACAAGAGTTTTGCCGTTTCAATGACATTTAAGTCAATTAAAGATACCTTAAAAGATTTTGACTGCTGGAAAGGTGAAGGTAACGGCATAGAACCTGATGAAATATGTTCTGATGAAGAACTAGAGCAAAAGTTAAAAAAAATTACAAAAGATAAAAGTTTGCGATTAAAAAATGATAAATAACGAAATATATACTTTACGAGATGTAAGTCAAAAAATTGCTGGACGTTATACTTAATTCATATATTTTCCCGAACGGGAAAATATTCTCATTTATCAGTTTTTTTATAATTGATTTTCCCGTTCGGGAAAGTTATACTGTTGATATGAGGATAATTTCTGTTGAATCAATATCAGAAGCAGTGAAGACCCGCCGAAAACAGTTGGGACTTACTCAATCAGAAACAGCCGCAATGTGTAATGTTGGAGCCCGCTTTTTTTCGGAACTTGAAAATGGTAAAGAAACTTTACAGATGAATAAAGTTTTGCATTGTCTTGAAATGCTTGGAATAAATCTCTATGCCGTAAATCGGGAAGATGATAAATGAAACTGAACGTATTCTTTGGAAATAAAAAAGCAGGATCTCTCGAATCAACAGAAAATCGTGGTGTAATTTTTGTTTATGATGAAAATTATTTAATTAATAAAAACTCTGTTCCGCTTTCCGCTTCACTTCCTTTGCAAAGAGAGGAATTTTCTCAAAAGCAATGTATCCCTTTTTTCTCAGGACTTTTACCAGAAGAAGATTCGAGAAAAAAAATTGCTGACTATCTACATATTTCTGAAACCAGCACCCTTAAATTACTTGAAGCCTTGGGGGGAGAATGTGCAGGTCTTATTTCAATTTTGAGTGAAGAGGATTCTCTTTCAGTAGAAACGAGTTATAAACTCGATTCAAAAAATTATGAGTTGCTTGACTATAACAGGCTTTCGGATTTTATCGAAAAAATTAATACCCGGCCTCTTATTAAGGCAGATGATAAGTTACGCCTTTCACTTGCAGGAGCTCAGGAAAAACTCGCACTTACAAAAATAAATGGAGAATGGTATTTACCATTAAATGGTGCTCCATCAACTCACATCTTAAAACCATCGCGTACAGGTAGCCTTTCTTCGCTTGCACAAAATGAATATATCTGTATGAAACTTGCAAAAAGTTTTGGACTTCCTGTCCCAGATGTTGATTTATTGAATATTGCAGGAAAAGATATTTTTGTAGTTGAACGATATGACCGACTCAAAGAAACAAATACAATTCAACGGCTTCATCAGGAAGATTTTTGCCAGGCACTTGGTATCATGAGTACATCAAAATATCAGAATGATGGAGGACCAGGCATTGCTGATATTTTCAACACTATATTGAAAGTCTGTACAGTTCCAGCTTTGGAGAGTCAGAAATTCTTAAGATATGTGCTCTTTAATTATTTGATGGGAAATTGTGACAGTCACGGGAAAAATTATTCTCTTCTCTATAAAAATAATCGTGTAGAATTATCGCCTTTATACGACGTTGTTTCGACTATAATTTATTCAGGTCTAACAGAAAAACTTTCAATGAAAATTGGAAAACACTATGAGATTCAAAAAGTATCAAAAGAAGATTTTTCTCTTTTAGCTGAATCCTTGAATATAAAACATTCCGTTCTTTCAAAAATATTTGGTGATTTTGCAAAAAAATACATAAATGCTTTTGAAGAATTAAAAGATGATGAAAAAATATCGAGAGATATACTTAATTCTATTTTTGAAGTTACTTCAAAGTCACTTGAGACTCAACTGCAATGATTTTGGTTGATGATCCTCTAAAATTGCGGATCGTTGAACTATATTTGACAAATTATCATTTGCAAGTGTATTATTTGAATTGTCAGGAATACCAAAATATTCGCTTGGGGGCATTTGCTGGAAAGTCGGCGTCTTTCCTGTTTCTGATTTTTTAAGGCTGCTTCCTGGCTTTTGCCATAGCAGCTTTTTATTATTTAAATAGTTAGGTCGTGCAATAAGGTTGATGACCTTTTAAAATTGCTGGACGTCTTATAATAAGAACGGTTATTTGCACGAGTAATCAAATCTTTATCTAGAGAATTATTATTACAATGGTTCTTTCCTTTTTTTGATGGCTATAAGTTATTTTTTTTTGTATTGCGTATGTACGCACAATGACTTATATTTTAATACAAGAGGTATATATGGCAGCTAAAACAGCAAATCTTTATGCAAGAATAGAACCAGAAACAAAAGGAGCTGCAGAAGCAATTCTCGCAGCACTTGGAATTCCTGTATCTACTGCAATCAACATGTTTTATAAGCAGATTATCCTTAATAATGGATTGCCATTTAAGGCCCAGCTTCCTTCTAAAAAGCCTTTGAATATTTCTGAAATGACTGAAGAACAGTTCAATGCAGAAATGGATAAAGCTTATCAGAGCATCCTCCGTGGCGAAGGTGTTCCTGCAGAAGAAGCTTTTGCAAGAATCAAGAGGGCTAGATAATTGACTTATAAAGTTATAGTTGCTCCTGAAGCGATTGAGGATATGCAGAATCATTATGATTATATTGCTTATGAAAAGAAATCTATCATAAATGCCGAAGCACAATTATCTCGCATTCAGGATGAAATATTAAAATTGGATACTTTGCCAAACGGTTTTAGAAGATATTCTAAAGAACCATGGCATAGCAGAGGTTTAAGATATTTTCCTGTAGATAACTATCTTGTTTTCTATATGGTCGATGAAGAAAACCATATTGTAAATGTCATGAGAGTTATTGGAGGTCAAATGAATCTGGATCAAATCTGGAAATAAATCTTTAACAAACAATAATCTTCCAAAGCTGAGTTTCGATTTACGACCATCCAAAATTGCGAATTGATTTATCTTTCGTAAAAACTTGTAAAGGTAAATTACTTAGCGATACAATTCGCCCATAAAGTACTGTTCCTGAAAGCTGATTTTTTCCAGAAGTTCTTCATTGGTGTAGGTTTTGTCGTCCAGCGAAACAATCCATTTATCTTCGCAGTCATTTATTCTGTGCCAGACGGCAATTACTTTTCCTTCAAAAACTGAAAGCGGTTTGTCGGTACCAAAAATATAAACGTCCTGCTCGTCGCCGTCTGCTGCAAAAATACCGGAAACAAAGCCGTAATTTAGCGGATAAATAATTTCAGGATGCCGCGGATGAGCGGTACCTAGCGGACGGTCAATTTTTCCTTTTACAGCTTTTCCTAAGATACTCGAATAATCTTTGTTTTCTACCGGAAGTTTATAAACAAGAGAATCATCGCCTCGGAAATCTTTCATTTGCCTGAAGAAAGTACAGCCGAAGTTTTCATAAAGTCCCGGCTGATCGGTGGAAATATAAATCACATTGTGACCGTCCTGTTTGGCAAGGCCGTAAATGTGTTCAAACAGTTTCCCGATTCGTCGTTTGCCGCGAAAGTTTGGAAAAGTGTATACAAAGCCAATCCAAGGCGTGAGATCGGTGTCCTGAATGTCGTCTTTTTCAGCATAAGAGCAGAACGAAATTAAATCCTCGTTGTCGCAGAGTAAAAAGATTTTTGAAGAAGAGCCACAGAGCCTGTAAAAATCGCCGGATTCAAGTAGTTCAGCAAGAAATTTACCACCGCCCCAATCCGATTCATTGATTTTTGAGATCCAATATTCTTTGTCTTTGAGGGCTGAGAGTTCTTTAATTTTCATGAGATTTCCTATAGTGTTGACGGTAAATACTACTATATAAAATAATAGGTTTTAGTTATAATCAGAGGTATTGGAAAGACCTTAGTTTAGGCGGCGTCTCCCAAACTCAAATTCGGCATGCCGAAAATATTTGAATGGGAGGCTCTAAGATGACGATTTACGAAGTTATTTCGTTGGCTATTAATTTAGCTATTCTAATTCTTAGCTTTCTCATTTACATAAAACGTAAATGAGTATAATAAAAGCCGCCCTCAGTCCGAACACTTAGGCGGCTTTTTCACTAAGTGGAGACGACCAAATAAACTTTGGTCTTTCCTTTGTTTTAAACATAGCATAGAGTTTTGATGTAGTCAAATTTCATCTCTGTAATTTTATAATACTTCGAAACCGTCTACTCCATATATTCCAACTCGCTAACCTCAATTGGAGCATCCGCTTTTTGATTCTTCACGGCAATCTGAAAATCGTCTTCGTAAATTACTTCGCCGGGAAGCTCTTCGCACTTGGAAATATAAAGTTTAACTCCATATTTTTTTGCCATTTGGCGGTAAAAGGTCATCTGGCGGAAAATGTCGTTTCCCTGCGGTGTGTCCTTGAACCAAGTCACCGCGTGGTCGGGATTTCCGTTCTCATAAAACGGCGGAACGGGAAGCACTTTTTCAAAATATTCGCGGTTCTTCCAGTACTCGGCGGTTTCTTCTTCCGTGAGTTTTTTTTCTTCAACTAACTTCCAAATTGCAACAAAAATCCCGCGAGGCTGTTGAGTTGTATATGCGATGTCTGCGGAGTGAACTCTAAAATACGTCATTCTTCGATTATAATAGTGGTGCGAGCTGGATTCAATAAAGGTAATCGTTATAGTATTTTTTTAGTTTTTTTTATTTATTTTACCCACTGTTAAAATGTAATTCCCTTTTGGTGTCTTATTAAAAACAATCCTGATAATCCTTTCATGATTTTAAGTCATATGATAAACTTGTGATTGACGATCCTCCAAAGATTGCGGGTTGTTGAACAGAAGCAACAGGCGAAACGGTTTATCTTTTGCCAGAACATTATAGTAATGGATCTCACGCAGACGCACTAGCAAATTCTATTTTTTCAGATGTTAAGAACATTACATCTAAAAATAATACAAAAGTTGTTACACGATTTTTGGAAGGCAGATTACAAGGCGATAATGTATTTATCCATGTAAAAAATAATAGCACAACAGTACAAGATGTTTTCAAACAACTTTCAAGAATAAATAAAGAAGGGGACCTGTACGAGGGAAAGGACTTAAATAAGGACGAGGGAAAAGTTTTTGTAATAACTGATTATGATAACAAGGTAAGTTTGTTTAAAATAAATAAAGACGGCTCCATAAGTGAACCGTCTTATTTGCACCCAGCGTCCTTAAATAAGGATAGCCCAGTAAGTAAGAATATAAATCCTTCTAATAATTCTGTCAACAAAAATATTTATTTGCAGACTGTCTTCCACGGTTCCGGGGCAAACTTTGAACGCTTCAATACAGACGAATACGGACTTAGCGGCGAAGGTTCAATGTCTTTTGGCTATGGTACATACCTTACAGACGATGAAGAAATTGCGCGCGCTTATGCGGAAAGACAAGGCGGAAAAGATAATAATAGAGAATTAAATCAATTAAAAATACGCTTAGAATTAGCAAATAGACTTTTAAAAGAGCTAGAAGAGAATACTAAAAAAGAGGAATCTCTAGAAGAAATAGATTATTTAGAAAGTGAAATATCTAAGATTGACGCCCCTCCAAAAATTGCGGGTCGTTGAAACTGTCAGTTTTTCGATTGTATAAGAATGAATGTTTCTATTATAGATTATTTTTACATAATTTATTATATTTTATTATAATATTAATTGTCATACGGGGCGTTGGTCGTTCGCTATGCGAACTTTCCGAGTTTGCGTAGCAAACTCGCGGGGAAGAATTCTCGGGGATTTTAAGGGGTGAGCAACTTGTTGCGTAACCCCTTAGGAGAAGGGGTAGTGGAAGCTGGTTTTATTTTTTTTGAAATTAATATCGGTTTTCCGGCTTCCATCAGTTTTTCTGTCGAAAAACTGAACTATGGAGTATCAGGCTGGAGCGAGGGGAAGGCTTTCCCCGCCTGAAAATGAAAAGAATTGGTGGTTTCGATATGCCCTTCGACAAGCTCAGGGGCCACTCAGGGGGCGATTAACCACCGTGGAAGGAAATAATATGGAATTTACAAAACCAAACGGAAAGCGTCGTGTTGTTATTACTGGCGCAGGAATGATAAGCGGTCTCGGTCAGAACTGGGAAGAAGCTTATGAACAGCTTAAAAGCTACAAAAACTGCATTAAAAATATGGAAGAATGGCATGACATTCAGGGTATGAATACTCATTTGGCTTGTCCGGCTAAAGGCGAACTTCCTAAATATCCTAGAAAGCTTGTGCGTGGAATGGGACGTGTTGCCCTTCTTTCTTACCACACTTCACAGATGGCGTTAAAGATGGCTGGCCTTTTGAAGGAAGACGGAGATGTTGTAGACGAACTTAAGAACGGACGCACTGGGGTTGCATACGGTTCTAGTATGGGTTCTTTTGATTCTATCCAGGAACTTACAAGCGTAATGGAAGACCGCTGTACTGCAAAGGTAAACTCTTCTACATATATCAAATGTATGCCACACACTTGTGCTGCTAACATCGAAGTTACTTACCAGCTTAAGGGACGCATGATTGTTACATCTGAAGCTTGTACTTCTGGTTCTCAGTCTATCGGTTACGGCTACGAAACTATTGAAAACGGTCTTCAGGACATCATGATTTGTGGTGGTGCTGAAGAACTTTGTCCTCCGGACGCTGCAATTTTTGACCAGCTTGGTTCAACTTCTATCCGTAACGAACATCCTGAAACAGCTCCAAGCCCGTTCGATAAGGACCGCGATGGTCTTGTAATCGGTGAAGGTGCCGGAACTTTGATTCTTGAAGATTTGGAACACGCTGTAAAACGCGGTGCTAAAATCTATGCTGAAATCGTAGGTTTTGGAACAAACACTGACGGAACTCATATTACAAGCCCTAATAGCGAAACTATGGGAATCTGTATGCAGCTTGCTTTGGACAGCGCAGGTCTTAAGGGCGATGAAATCGCTTATGTAAACGCTCACGGAACTAGTACCCATCACGGAGACATTGCAGAAACTACTGCTACTGCCCGCGTATTTGGCCGCAAAGTTCCGATTTCTTCTACAAAATCATACATCGGACACACTCTTGGTGCCTGTGGTGCCGTAGAAGCATGGCTTACAATTAACATGATGAACGAAGGCTGGTTCCACCCAACACTCAACTTGAACAACATCGACCCAGAATGCGGTGATTTGGACTACATTAAAGGCGAAGGCCGAAAAATGGACGCAGAGTATGTTATGTCGAATAACTTTGCGTTCGCTGGTATTAACACTTCATTAATCTTTAAGAAGTGGCACAATCAGTAAAATTGTGGCGAAGGCCGCAAGATGGATGCGGAATATGTTATTCTTAAATCGAAGAACCGTTAAAAAATATTGCGCCAGCAATATTTTAGGTTCATCGATAAATGGAGGGGGCGATGACCGGTAGAGGCATCGCCAAACAACTTTGCATTTGCGGGAATTAATACTTCGCTCATCTTTAAGAAATTTCGACAATAGAAAATGCGTTAAAACCGACAGTCCGTCGTGACTGTCGGTTAGCATTTACCTATAAATGAATCGCGAGATTTATCGAGCGGGCATGAATAATTAACTACGGTCATTTACTACGTGCTCTTACGAGTCGACAGGCTCAATGACCGTAAATGCAAAAGACAGCAGTCCGAGAGGGCTGTCGTTTTTTTTCTTAGAATATGTAAGATTTTTCCGTAAATACTTAAAAAGATTGTTATAAAGATTTTTTCTTGTTAAAATGAGGCATCATTTTGGTTAGAGGCAATTAGATGGCTATTATTGTAAAAGGTGAAGATCTTACTATCGAAGACGTTTGTAAAGTTGCTTATGAAGGAGAAAAAGTTGATTTTCCGGAAGACAAGGCTTTTTGGGAACGCATTGAAAAATCACGTAAATTTTTAATCGACTATATAAATACTGGGGTTCCAACATATGGTGTTACAACTGACTTTGGCGATTCATGCCATAATCAGATTAGTGTAGATAAGGCTGGTGAACTTCAGCGCACAATTGCCACATATCACGGAATCGGGCTTGGACCGAAATTTGACCACGAAACAGGACGAGCGGTTATTCTTGCGCGCTTGAACGGTAACGTAAAGGGTGGCCACAGCGCAATCCGGCCGGAACTTGCAAAAATGATGCAGACACTTTTGAACAAAGATATCATTCCGGTAATTCCGCAGCTTGGTTCAGTTGGTGCAAGCGGTGATCTGACACCACTTAGTTATCTTGCAGCTGTAATCATGGGACAGCGCGATGTTTATTACAAAGGAAAAGTTGTTCCAGCAATGGAAGCTTTTAAAGCAGAAGGAATTGAACCTCTTCCGATAGAAGCAAAAGAAGGCCTTGCAATTATGAACGGAACCAGCGTTATGACTGCAGTTGCCTCACTTGCATGGAAAAAGGCTCAGCGTCTTGCTAATATTTCTGACTTCCTTACGGCGGTTACTTCTGAAATCACACGAGGAAAGGATACTCCGTTTATTACAAAGGTAAGCCAGCTTAAAAATCACCGCGGACAGATGGAATCGGCAGTGTATGTTCATAACATCATTGTAAATTCAAAGCGCGTTTACAAGTACGAAGAATTCCTTCAGACTCAGATTGAAAAAATGGACGGCCGCGGATTTGTGGCTCAGACAAATAAAATTCAGGACAGATATTCCATCCGCTGTGCACCGCAGATTAACGGCGTTTACCGCGACACTTTGAACATGGCGCGAGCATGGATTACGGAAGAGTTGAACAGTTCAAACGACAATCCTCTTGTAGATATCGACACACAGCAGCTATATAACACTGGTAACTTCTACGGCGGACACATTTGTGCGGCTTGCGACTACCTGCGTACAGCGCTCGCAAATATTGCTGATCTTAGCGACAAACAGGCAGAAATCATTATTGACGGAAAGTTCAACGGGCTTACAGAAAACCTTATTCCGTTCACACCGGCTGACCATCCGCGTGCAGGGCTTCGTCTTGGCTTTAAGGCTGCTCAGATTACAATCAGCGCAATCCGCGGTGAAGTTGCAACTTACTGTTTCCCTGTTTCATTAACTTCTGCTCCAACAGAAGCGCTTAACCAGGACAAGGTAAGTATGGGAACAATTAGTGCGCGAAAGCTTGCAGAGCAGATTGATCTTGTCTTCCTTCAGTTTGCAACTCATCTTCTTGCTGCAATGCAGGCTGTTGACCTTGCCGGAATTGAAGACTTTGCGCCGTTTACAAAGCAGATTCATGCAGAAGTCCGCAAAATGAGCGCTTTTGTTGAAGATGATCGCGCACTGGACAAGGAAGCTACAGCCGTTGCAGAATGGCTTAAAAAGACAGAACTGTTTGCATAAACATATATTAGGAGTGATTTTATGAAGCTACCTGACAAAAAATTAAACGTAAAATTAATGGCATTTGATCTTGATGATACTCTTCTTACAGATGACAGAACGATTTCGCCAAGAACTCTTGCTGCAATTCAAAAGGCAGCTAAGCAAGGTATTACGATTGTCCTGTGTTCTGGCCGTGCAGAAAACGGAATCTTGCCTTATGTTCGCAAGCTGAATATTGCCGGTACTCAGGAAGGACGCTATCTTATTGCCTTTAACGGTGCTTCTGTTTTTGACCTTCATTTTCGTCTGCCGATTTATAAAAATGCAATGGATGTGTCTGTCCTTAAGTTTGTTTACAAGGAAGCAAAGTCAAGGGGAATGCCGTCCATCGTCTATGATCAGTCTACAATCTATTCATGGGAAGATTCTGAATGGGCGCGTATGGATGCAAAACTGTGCAACCTGAATTTTAAGGTTGTGGATAATTTTGAAAAGTTCCTTGAAGGTTCATATCCAAAGATGCTTGTTCCGTCTGACCCGGAAAAAGTAAAGGAATTAAAGGAATTCCTTAGCGACAAGCTGGATGGGAAGGCTGATATTTTTATTTCAAAACCGTATTTTCTGGAAGTCATGAATCACGGTGTTGGAAAAGGTCCGACTATTCTGTGGCTTGCGGACAGGCTTGGAATTCCATATGACCAGACAATGGCATTTGGAGATAGCATGAATGATGAGTCGATGCTCAGGAGTTGTGAATACGGCGTTGCCATGTCTAACGGGCTGGATTACATAAAGGATATGTGTGAATTTGTAACCCGCTATGACAATAACAACGACGGTATTGCAGATTTCCTGGAATCGTATGTGCTTAAATAATTTTTTATTTATTTCTATAAACCTGACAACCTGGGTTACTAGTAATTTTTCTTTTTGGAAGAGTTGCTATAGTCTTCAAAAAGTTTTAGGCAGGCGTCGCGGCTGAGTTCTGTTGTTGTGAGAAGGCCAGGTTTTCCCCTCAGAAAATCGTAGAATTTGCTGTCGCGGAAACCGATTTTTTCGGCATCAGAAATGTTGCAGCCCTGGAAAACCCTGTCTATGTTTGCCCAGAGGATTGCTCCAAGGCACATCGGGCAGGGTTCGCTGGTTGTATACAGTGTGCATCCGCTTAAATCAAATGTTCCTAGATTCTTGCAGGCATCATGAATTGCTTCAATTTCTCCGTGGCATGTAGGATCTTGATTTTTTACTACACGGTTGTGGCCGCGGCCTACAATTTTTCCGTCCTTTACAATTACGCTTCCAAAAGGGCCGCCGTCTCCATTGTTGATTCCGTCATAGGCCTCGGAAATGGCTTCTTTCATTGCTTCAATATCAGAAATAGAATTTGTCATGCTTTTATTTTAGCAGATTTTTAAGCATAGGTGAAATTTTTAATGCATCGGTAAGGGAATCTGCTTCGTCCTGGTTTTTCCCATGTGAACCGTTTTTTACAGCCCTTATCAGTATGTTTTTAGGCGTATGTTCCATATCTATGAATTCAAGAATCTGAACGGAATATCCGGAATTTTCAAGGTATTCGGCCCTTAAGCTGTCTGTAACAAGAGAGGCAAAGCGTTCCTTGATTAATCCGTATTTAAGGAGAGGCTTAAAGCAGTCCGGAACATTTTTGCGGTCAAGCTGGGTGTTCACTTCATGCTGGCAGCACGGAACGCTGAGGATTGCCTTGCAGTCGTGCTTGATTGCGTAATCAAGTGCGTAGTCTGTTGCGGTATCGCAGGCATGCAGGGTAATTACAATGTCAGGATTGTGCGCGTGCGAATAGCCGGCAATATTTCCTGTGTCAAAAACAAGTCCCTTTAGCCCGAGTTTTTTTGTAATATCGTTGCAGTAATCAATTACGTCTTTCTTAAGATCAAGGCCGAGTATTTCTACGTTTAGCTTTTTGATTTCGGTCAGAAAATAGTGAACTGCAAATGTAAGGTAAGATTTTCCGCATCCAAAATCAGCGATTCTGAGCGGTTCTGTGCCGTCTGCATTGCATTCAGAAATTACGGAAGGCAGAATGTCGTCAATAAATTCCAGAAAGCGGTTTATCTGGCGGAATTTGTCATATCTGGAACTGATGACGCGGCCTTCCGGTGTCATTACGCCAAGAAGAACAAGGAACGGTACTGGAGTTCCTTCATTTATAAGGTAATTTTTTTTGCGGTTCGTGCCGCTTTCTATCAATTTGAGTGCAGTTGATTTTGAATTTGCGTCATCGTTTTTTTCTGCATTTTTGCCCGCGGAAGAACTGTTCAGCTTTTTTGTAAGTTTTGTAACTTTTCCCTTTTTGTTTCCAAGATAGGTTATTTCTTCTGATTCTGTGCGCACGACGCAGTTTTTAAAGGTTGTTCCTGCATGGGCGGCAATAAAATCGTTCAGTTCGGATTCGGTTTTCTTTTCGTGGAATGCCTGCTTCTGTGTAAATGCTTCTGTAAAATAGGAAGTGGTTCCAGAAACGTTTACGGCTTTTATTTTGATTCGTATGTATGGCCGCCCGAGAATTTCTTCAATGTTTTTTACAGGTTTGTTGAATGTGCAGGAAATAATCATGCGGATATTTTATACTTCATTTTTAATGAAGACAACTGCGCACTGTATAGATAAAATTGCTTTCCCAGACTGTTGAACCCTATACCTTTCTTGAAAAAAGCGTTATATTTAAAGTTATGGGAAAATGTATCGTTTTTGTAAATCAGAAGGGTGGTGTAGGTAAAACTACTTCCTGTATTAATATCGGTGCTTACATTGCATTGGCCGGTAAAAAAGTTCTTCTGGTAGACTTTGACTCGCAGGGAAATATGTCCAGTGGTGTTGGTGTTTCTAAAGACAAGCCGACAATTTACGAACTCATTGCCGGACAGGTTACTGCAGAACAGGCGATTAAGCACACTCCGGTTGCAGGATTGGATGCAATCAGCGCATCTATTGATCTTTCTGGTGCTGCAATCGAACTTGTAGAACAGGAAAACAGGGAATTCTTCCTTAAAAATGTCCTTGATCCTCTTAAATCTGTGTATGACTACATTTTGATAGACTGTCCTCCTTCTCTCGGACTTCTTACTTTGAACGGACTTGCTGCCGCAGATTCAGTTCTTGTTCCTATGCAGTGTGAATATTTTGCGCTTGAAGGAATTACACTTCTCCTTAAATCTGTAAACAAGGTTCAGGAAAGCATAAATCCAAATCTGGTAATCGGCGGTATCTTCTTTACCATGTATGATTCAAGAACTCGTCTTGCACAGGATGTTGTAATGCAGGTTAAGACATACTTTAAGGATGTTGTTTATAATACAATTATCCCAAGAAACGTAAGGCTTTCAGAAGCACCTTCCCGCGGACTTCCAATCTGCAATTATGATCCTAGCTGTGCCGGTGCAAAAAGCTATGCAAAACTGGCAGAGGAGATAATCAACCGTGGCTAAAAAAGGTGGATTGGGTTTAGGACTGGGACTTGATGCCCTTATGGGTGGCTCAAATGCTGCACGGGCAGAAATTAAGGAATCTACTCAGGGACATTCTGTGGAAAAGGCAGAAGAAAAAGCTGTGCCGGTTTCTGTAGAAAAGCCTGCAAACATTCCGGAAGGAATTGAAGTTGACGAAAACGGCGGTCTCTGGCTTGATCCGGCGCTTCTTATTCCTAATCCCCAGCAGCCGCGTAAAGAATTTGATTCAAAAGCACTTGAAGAACTTTGCGACTCTATCAGGGAGCACGGAATTGTTCAACCTATCATTGTAGAAAAGGCAGCAGAAGGCGATAACTATTACATTATTGCCGGTGAACGTCGTACCCGCGCCGCAAAAATGGCAGGACTTACAAAGGTTCCTGTTCAGATTAGAAAATACGATGAAATTAAAAAGCTGGAAGTTGCTCTTATAGAAAACATTCAGCGCGCAGATCTTAATCCTATTGACGAAGCGCTTGCATATTACAATCTTATGCAGATGGGGGATCTTAAGCACGAAGAGGTTGCTCAGCGTGTTGGAAAGAACCGCACTACTGTTACAAACTCACTCAGGCTTCTTAAGCTGCCGGAAGATATGCAGAAGTCGCTTATTGACGGTCAGATTTCTGCCGGACATGCAAGAGCATTGCTTTCTGTTACGAATCCCAGCGACCAGCGCATTATGTTTGGAAAAATCGTTGGTAACGGGCTGAATGTTCGTCAGGCAGAAGCACTTGCAAATGAATACAATAATGGCGGACGTGCTGCTGGTGAAAAATCAAAAAAGAAAAAAGTAGAAAAGAAAGATCCCGATATTGCAGAAATTGAACAGAAGTTTATGGAAATCTTTGGGACAAAAGTTGTTCTGAAAGGTTCAATAGACAAAGGATCGATCCAAATTGACTACTATAGTCGCCAGGATTTGGACAGACTTTACAATGTAATTGCAAGAGAATAGATTTTAGGGCAGGAAAAACCTGCCCTGATTTTTTTCGCTCTGTTTGTGAATCAAAAATGCCGTTTACAGACCTAAATAAAGAATTTCCATGTCATGTTCAAGCATTTTTTTTCTGCTTTCCATCTGGTTGATTCTTTGTATGAATGCCTGATTTACATAACGATACTGGCTTGCATACGAACGATACTTTTCGATCTGAGAATTTAGCATTGCTAAATCCTCCATGAGGTTAATTAACTTTTCCATCTTTTTTAACTACTCCTTCCTAGTATTTAATTTACAATGAGTAAAAAATAATAGCAAGGAAAAATTACAGAATTTTTGAATTTAAATTTTTAGCGCAGAAAATACTTTTCCAATGCTGTCGTGGATTACAAGCTGGGCGTACTGGTCGGTTGAGGTTTCTGATTTGTTGATGAGGACCAGGTTGTTCCCTCGGAAGTAGCGTATAAGGCCGGCGGCTGGGTAGACTACAAGTGAAGTTCCGCCAATTATGAGCGTGTCAGCACTGCTTATGGCTTCTACGGCGCCATTCAGAATGCTGTCATTCAGGCCTTCTTCATAAAGAACAACATCCGGCTTTACAAGACCGCCGCATTTTGTGCAGTGCGGAAGTGTGTCTGGGGAATTTTCGCTTTCGGAGATGAATTGAATGTCGTATGGTTCGCCGCAGTCCATGCAGAAATTTCTTAATGTGCTTCCGTGCAGTTCAAAAATATTTTTGCTTCCGGCTTTTTGGTGAAGTCCGTCTATGTTCTGCGTAACGATTGCGCTCAGCTTGCCTTTCTGTTCCATTTTTGCAAGGGCAATGTGTGCGGCGTTAGGCTTGGCATCCCGAACTATAAGTTTCTGGCGGTAAAAGCGGTAGAATTCTTTTGTGTCGTGGTCAAAAAAAGAGCGGCTTATGATTGTTTCCGGCGGATATTTCCAGTGCTGGGCATAAAGTCCGTCCTGGCTTCTGAAATCCGGGATTCCGCTTTCTGTAGAAACGCCTGCCCCGCCAAAAAATACAATGTTTTTAGAATTGTCGTAAATTTCCTGCAAACGGCTGATCTGTTCTGAAAAATCCATGTTACGCCTGGAACTGCGTGCAAAAGGCAGTTCTTTCCTCCTGGGTAAGATTTTACATCAAAATCGGGGTTTCTGCGACATTTTCATCTAATCAATTAACAGAATAATACCGTAAATATATGAGAGAATTTTTGTATTTTTGCCAAATATCTGATAGAATTACAGTAATAAAAAAGTGGAGATGATTATGACTGGAAAATATGGCTTGAAGAGTCTTTTTGTGTTATTGATGGTCCTGAATGCTGCGGCTCTCCTTTCTGCACGTGATGTAACAGAAAAGGAAGTTGAAAATATGCAGAGCTGGCAGGAAACCTTTGATATAAGCAATAAACCGAAGGGAAAATTTAATATCCTCGTTGAAGCTGCTGACCTTGGTGGAAATACAACAATCGAAGGTCCTTATAACCTTTATATTGACCCTAAATCTGATTTGCCTGTAAGTGGAATTACAAATCCTGTAAAGGATATGCGCATTGCAGGAAACCTTAATATTGTAGGTACCTGTATTGATGATGATGCAGTTGATCATGTAGAACTTGTTCTTGACGGTGATGAAGCTAATCCTGTAATGGTAAGTGGAAAAGAATTCTGGTCATATTATCTTGATACAAAAGATCTTGCAGAAGGTCCTCATACAATCAAAGTTGTAGGTTATGACGTAAACGGTGTAAAAGGTGAGCCTGTAGAAACAACATGGCAGCTTGACCGACGTATGCCTGTAACTCAGGTTTCTCATCCTGGTATGGGTGCCCTTGTTTCAAAAGTTGTAAAATTTCGCGGAAGCATTACTGACGGAAACGGAATTAAAAGCCTTTCATATTCAACAGATAACGGAAAATCATTTAAGAGTGTTCGCCTTTCTGCAAAAAACAAGCAGGGAACAGAAAAGGACTTTAACATCTCTGTAGATACAAGAAAATTCCAGGACGGAGCAAGCGTAATCTGGTTTAAGGCAAAAGATAATGCCGGTTCAGAGGGCGTTTTTTCGTTCCTTTACTTTATAGATAACACAAGTCCGGACGTAAGAATTATAAGTCCTGCAGCCGGAGAAGTTTCTTACGGAAAAATTGCAATCACGGGTTTTGCAAAAGACGGTATTGGAATTAAATCGCTTTCATGGGAATTCGGTCAGGAAAAGGGTGTTTTTGAACTGATTCCTGGAAACCCTTATTGGGGAAAAGTTTTTGACCTTGCGCGCGTTACTGACAAAACACGTAAGTTTTCCATTACTGCTACTGATATTGCAGGAAACGTTGTTACAGTAAGCCAGAACATTCAGATTAACGAAGAACTTGATAAACCTGTCGTAGAAATTGCTTATCCGACTGCGGACACATTTGTGGAAGTATCGGATTCTGTTTTTGTGCGCGGTATTGCACATGATGAAGACGGAATTGCTTCTGTAAAGTATAAGATTGACTCAGGTGCATGGATAGAAGAAGAAACAACCGGCGTATTCTGTGGAAACCTTGCAAAAGGTTCTGAACTTACTGCCGGCCGCCATACAGTAACGGTAGTTGCCCGTGATGCCCACGGCGTAGAAGGAAATCCTTTTACGGCTACATTCAATGCGCGCGGAAAAATCCCGGATTTTACTGATGCAAAAATCGGCAATCAGGTTGTTGTAAACGGTATGACTGTAAACCAGGAATCTGATGCCAGCTTCCAGGTTACTGCAAACAGTTCGCTCGGATTGGCTTCTGTACATTTTGAAGCGCGCTGGGGTAAGAACGGACTTCTGGAAAAGGATTTTACGCCGAACGGAGCGTTCACTCAGAACATTTCTGTTTCACTTAATGAATTTCCGCAGGGAATTGTAACACTTCTTGCAACGGCAACTGATACTGCCGGACGCTCAAGAAATTTCAAGAGTTTAATCAACGTAACAAATCTTTCTGAAATTACTGCTAAAAACACAAGGATTGAATTCCCTCAGGGAGTTGTAGATAACGGTATGATAGTCGGAAACAAGGATTTTCCTGCAAGCTGTTATCTTGTGGGCGGAAAAGCAAAGACTGCTGAAATCGTTCCAAAATCAAAATTTGTTACTGCTCGTCTTGACGGAAACGCAGTACTTCTTGTTCCAACTGACGAAGAAGGTGTTTCGGAACCGTTCATTGTCCGTGTTACTACAGACAGGGGAATTGTATGCGATTCTGAAAAATTAATGATTACAAATGGTTATTCAGCGCCTGTTGTAAAAATCAAGGACACAGACGGACGCAATGCAATCAACGTTACGGACGGAAAGGCTGTAATTTCGGGAACTGTTACAACTTCGGGTATTCTGGAATCTCTTTCATATAAAATTTATGGCGTAAGGGCAAATATGGCAGGCGGCGTCCTTACAGATGTAACGCCTCTTTCTGTTGCTGATGCAAAAGAACATGAGCTTGAACCTACACGCACTTTCTCGTTTGAAGAAGAATTCGGCTACGGTATCTATGTAATTGAAGTTACGGCACAGAACAGTGGCGGACTTCGCGCTTCTGAAGCAATTGCATTCAGGAATATTCCTTATCTTCCTAAGGGTTCTACAGCTACGCCAAAAGCACCTGTAATTACATGGATTGATGCGGAAGAAGTATATTACGTTGCTACTTACCAGGGAACTTTGAGCCGAACTTTTGGATATTTTAAGCGAAACTCAATGGCGGAAGGTAATACTCAGCTTACTGCAAGCATTACTGCCGGCGAAAAGACATATACTTCAAAAACAAATGTTTCAAAATCTAAGGAAATTTCTGCTTATTTTGCGCTTGTCGGCGAAGAGCCTTTTGCAAACGGTAAGGTAATTGAATTGAACCGTGGAGAATCTAAGAATCTTACAGTTTTCATGGATTCAATTTTGCCGAATATCTCCGTTAATTATGAAATTACGGGTGCGGCTGTTCCTGGCGGACAGGAAAAGCAGACGGGTAGTGCTGTTGTAACTAAAGAAGAAGGAAACAGATATAGGGTAACTGTTCCGCTTTCTAATCTGCCGGTGCGCATGAACAACATAAAGCTGGTTGCAAAATCGGGTTCTGTTTCAAAAACATTTTACGGTGTAATTGGAACTGTTCGTGCTCCTTCTGAAAATGCTGTTAAAAACCCGCTTGGTGTTTATATTGCAGAGCGTTCTGAATCTGTATTTGAAAAGGATTCTGCAAGCTACGTAATGAGCGTTGGTGATTCAATTGATTTCTATCCTAATATAAGCGGCCTTGACTGGTCTGCTGAACTTGTAAATCCGGCTGACGGTCTGGAATTCTCATACAATGACAACGTTGCAACCGTTAAGTTTACAAAAGACGGAATCTATTCGAATGTTGCGGTTCGCGTAAAGGATTCAAATAAGACGGCTTATGTTTCTGCTGGAATCCGCTGTATTGTAGACTCTGGTGCGCCGGAAGTTTATATTACTTCGCCGGATCCTAATTCATGGGTCAGAAAGTCAATCAAGTTTTCGGGAACGGCAGCAGATCCTAGCGGTATTAAGAGCGGCGAATATTCTATTGACGGACAGCAGACATGGAAGCCTCTGCAGCTTTCTTTGACTGGAAAGAACGGAATTGGTGCAACATACAGTGCAACTGCGGATATTTCTTCAATGGAAGACGGACTTATTGGTGTTGACGTAAGGGTTTCTGATGTTGCAGGAAACATTTCCTATGCAAGAATTTCTGCATTCAAGGATACAACACCGCCTGAAGCTAAGGTAATCATTCCTGAAGACGATGCAATTGTAAACGGTGAAAACCTTATTGCATTCAAGATTACAGATAACGGTTTCTTTACAAAGATGGCTTATGTAGCGCCGCCAACTGGTTCAGGTGGAAAAGTACGTACGGAAATTGAAACTGAGCACACATATGCCTTAACTCTTGTTGGATCAAAAGAGCGTCCTATTGATGATGCAATGTCATTTGAATTTACTGATGCAGCTGGCAATACATCTGCAATGGAAGCATGGCGCTTTATGATAGATTCACAGTCGGATCTTCCGGTGACAGAAATTCATCTGCCGCTTGAAAATGAAGTAATTACACGTGACTTTACAATTTCCGGTGTAGTTTACGATGATGACGGTGAGTCAACTGTTTATTACAGAATAGACAAGGGTGAATACACAAAGGTTGAAGAACCTTGTACAAGCTTTGCAATCGACATTCCTTTTGAAAGGATGACAGACAACGAGCATACAATTTATATGTATGCAGTTGACGTAAACGGTGTAAAGGGACCTGTTACAGAACGAAAAATCAGGGTTTCTACAGAAGAGCCTAAGGGCGCAATGGAAACTCCTACAATTGAAAAATCTAATAAGGGTGTAATAACTCTTACTGGTGTTTCAAGCGACAACAACGGAATTGAAAAGGTTCTTGTTTCCCTTGATAATGGTAACAGCTACAACAATGCAGTTGGAACAGAAAAATGGTCGTACACATTTGATACACGTGCAATTCCAAACGGAACAAACGTTGTGTTCATCAAGGTTATTGATAAATATGGAATTTTGGGACTCTATTCAAGTCTTTTGAACATAGATAACGAATCTCCGGAAATGGTTCTGGATTATCCTCTGGATTATTCTTCAACTTCGGGTCCGTTGTTCTTCAGTGGTTATGCATTTGATAACGTAAATATTACGGAACTGTTCATTTCTATCCGCAGTCTGGATGGAAAATCTGTTCCAAAGAGCATGCAGCGCATTGACTTTGACGTAGAACGAATAATTGCAAAAGACATTGATATTTCTTCTCTGGAAAACGGTTCTTACAATATTGAGCTTACTGCACTTGATAAGGCTGCAAATGCAACTCACATCAGCCGAAACATTGAGCTTAATAAGAATAAGCCGCTTGCTGTGGTAAACCTTCTTTATCCTTTGAACGGTGAACATAAGCAGGGTGAATTTAATATCTACGGTAATACTGTTGCTGACAAGAAGGTAGAAAAGCTATCTCTCTATATTGATGACAAGTTTGTTGCAGAAACAGTTCAGACTCCAAGTGAATACTTTAAGTTTGGCGTTACTGCTGACATGCTTGAAAACGGAGTTCACACATACCGTGTTGAAGCAACTGTAGAAGGCGGAAAGGTAATCAGTTCAAGAAAACAGACTGTAGATTACAATAGTGCCGGACCTTGGATTAAAATTGACAATTTTACTTACGGTGACTTTGCAATTAATCGTCCTTATATTTCTGGTGCTGCCGGTTATTCTCTGGACGGAGATGAAACAGAAATTGCCAAAATTAAGCTGAACTCAGTTTCTAAGGAACAGCGTTCAGAAATTACAGAAAAGAAACTTGCCATTGCGGATAAGAAAACGCAGAAGGTAGAAATAAGTTTTGATAACGGTAAGACGTTCCAGCTTGTTTCACGGGGCGAAAAATGGATGTACCGCGTAGAAAATCAGGATCTTGCGGAAGGTTACCATTTTATGCTTGTTCGTGCTACAATGAAGAACGGTGAAACTGCTATAGAGCGTACTATCATTCAGATTGATAATACTGCTCCAAAAATCAGGCTTATTGCTCCTAGTCAGGGCGGCCGCTACAACCAGGAACTTATGTTCAGCGGACTTACAAGTGATACCGTTGGACTTAAGAATGTTAAGCTTTCTTTACGAAAGGGTGATAAGGCAGCTTATGAAGTTCCGTCATTTATTCAGGGATTATATCTTGACTGGCACTTCTGGGGTGCTACACTGTTTGATATTGGTGTTGGTCTTACATTCTTTGATGATGCCGTTAAGCTTCAGTTCCAGTGGGGACAGTTTACACAGGCACAGCGAGATATGTTCTCCAGCACAGAGTACCGTTATGGTGGAAACAACGTAATGGGAATCAAGATTCTTGCAAACGTTGCACAGATTCCGTTCAGCTACTTCCTTGGACATGACTGGGAATGGTTAAGTGCTTCGGTTGCAGTAGGTGCGCAGTTCAGCAGATTCGATAACTCTGACAATGACAACTCGGCTCAGATTCTGTCTGCACTGCTGACACAGATTGAATTCCCTAAGGTTAAGTTCCCTAAGATGAAGATGTTCAGTTCATTCAGTGCGTATACGGAATTTTCACTGTGGTTCATACCTACGGACGTTTCTGATATCGATGTAGATAGCTTGGTACCTCAAATTTCTGAAGGTATCAGGATCAGTGTATTCTAAGGCGGAACAGATGGATAAGTTAAAGAGAAAGACTGTATTTGTTTTGCTTGCGGCTGTAACCCTGCTTTGTGCAATTCCGGCTGCTGCAATAGACGCATATGTAACGGTTGTCTACAGAAAAGTTGACATTGCGTTTATCAATAAGTCGGATTCGGAACTTGATAATGTTCTTGGTGAAGTTAATACAGACAGGAATTATTATCTTGTTGAAAACTATACTATGAAAAAAATCAGGCGTCTTGTAATCGAAGAAGATTATGAGTTTGCCGTAAAGGCTGATCTTGTTGTTATTGATAACAATCTTGATAATATGGAAGCCGTTGAACTTTACGCAACAATTTCTGCTGCCCTTGAAAAACAGAGGGAGCAGGAACGCGCAGTAATGGAACAGAAAAAGATGGAACTGGCACGGTTTGAAGCCCAGAAGGCTAAGCAGAAGGCTGTGCTGGAAAAAACTTACAATGCTGTTCAGACTGCTGACGGAGATACTGTATACGTAAAGAACAAGGAAGAAAAATATTCTGCCATTTGGTGGAAAATTGCCTTCGGTATGTTTGACGGTGCTTATATAGTGGATGCTGGACACGGATTTGATTCGTTCCGCTACGGTATTTCTGCTGATTTTATTTACGAATACACATTTGATAAAATTCTTCTTGGTGTAGACGTAACGGGTCAGGGCATATTCCTTCCGTTCTACGGGGATGACAGCACAATGCTCTGTGATTTTGAAATTGTTCCTAAACTGGGTCTGCCTGTATTTAACAGAAAGCTTCAGTTAAGGGCCGGAGTTGCCGGTTTAATCAATATTGATTCTGGTTCTGAAAGTAAGCTTCAGGGCAATGTATTCTCTCCACTGGTGGGAATAGGACTTAGCAACGTAAATTTGGGTAGGGCAGCTTTCAGTGCAAATGCAGATTATCTGTTTGGACATTTTGCATATTCCGGACTGAATTTTGCCATGAATTCGGGAATGAACCTTGCGCTTCCAATTGCAGAAATGGAAAAATTCAAGGTTACATTTAATATTGGAGCAAAAGATACTCTTCTTATCCGAAGTGCCGGAGTCGAGAACAGGGCTAGCTTAGTATTAGCAATTGGAGCAGAAAATGTTATTAAATAAAAGAATCTTTCGTTTAATTTTTGCATTACTTGGAATGATGTTTGTTTCTGCAGCTGTATTTGCGCAGACAAGTCAGGAAGCGCTTATTCAGCGCTATCTGGAAAAAGCGGAAGCAGAATTTGATGACGGAAATATTGAAGGTGCGTACAAGAATATTAACGCAACACTTAATTTCTGTGTTACAAATGACGGTGTAATTCCGGCAAATGTTATTGTAATTGCAAGGTCAATTTATATTCAGCGGCTTAAGCAGATTCAGCGCAAATATAATGAAAACGCTTACATTGACGTTAAGACAAACCTTGAAGAAAAGTTTCCGGCTGTAAATTCAATTGAACTTACTAAGCTTGTGCGTCAGATTGCTGCGGATGTTTCTGCTACAGAAAAGGCAGAAAATAAGAAGCAGCAGAAGGATTTTCTGGACAGTATTAAGTCGTCTACAAGTTCTACAAATGATGCAATTACAGAACTTGGAAATAAGCTTGCAGATCAGAATGAAGAAACCAACAAGAACATTACAAAGATGATTACTGAAAATGCAAGATCTTCTGAGCGTACTCAGAAAAGCATTACAATGATTTTTGTTGTTGTAGTAATTATTGTAGTTGTAATTCTTCTTGTTGTCGGATTGATTCTTCTTATCATGCGCATGAGCGTAAAGCAGAATCAGATGCAGCAAGCCCAGTATGCAGAAGCATTCAGGCTTCTGGCACAGAACCAGAGCCAGACAAACCAGCTTATGATTGGCGGTATTGCGGGGCTTTACGGAGACGAAGGGCTTAAACTTGCCGGAAGTTCTACATGGAGTCAGGAAGCATTGCCTGAACCGGAAGATACAGAAGAAGAAAAGGAAGCGCTCCGGGAACTAGCAGTTAAATGCGAAGAACTTGGTGCAAAAATTGACCAGACAACAGGCCGAAAAAATAATTCGAAGAACGTGTCTGAACTGGTATATAAGCTTGCGGTTCGTCTTGGCGTGCGACAGCATGATGCAATGGTATATTTCTGTGCTTCAATGGTTTACGATGCGGGATTCCTTGCCTTTGATCCGGAACTGCTTCAAGCAGAACAGATTACAGAGGAACAGCGCCGTGATATTGCCCGTCATATAGATCATGGAGAAGAGTACCTTCAGTTTGTACCTAAAAAATACTGGGATGTTTTCTACGGCGCTGCAAAGTACCACCACGAAAACGAAGACGGTTCCGGCTATACAGGACTTAAAGGTGAGCAGATACCTAAAATTGCAAAGATTATCCGTGTTGCAGACAGCTACAACGCACTTTCAAGTAAGCGTGCGTTCCGCGGCGGTATGGACAAGGATTCGGCTGTAGAAAAGCTTGAACAGGAATCATACCTTTATGATAAGGAAGTGCTGAATGCACTTAAAGATATAATTTAGTATCCATCTGTAATAAATACAGGAGTTCACGGACCCGGAAGGCATTAACCTGCTTTCCGGGTTTTCTTTTTTTATCCATGACTGCTTGTGAATGTAAAAGTTTTGCTAAGTCTATAAACTATATTTATTTTCTGCCGATAAAGGGAATATGAAAAAGATTGTTTTTTGTTTTTTACTTGTTTGTTTGGCTTCCAATTTATTTGCGAAAAAAGTTAAACCTTTATATAACCTTCCTGAAAAAGAACCTGCAATAGGAGATTTAAGTCGTTCCGGAGAAACTAAGAATTTTCTTGTGGGAACTTCTAAGGGACTTTTTAAAATCAACACAGGGAATTCTGCAATTCCGCTTTGGACAGAAGGTGCTGTAGAGCAGATTCTGCGCACAGAGCAGGCCGGAGAAGACGGAAACCGCATTGAATCCTGGTTTTTCAGGACAAGCAAGGGAATTCTTTTTTCTTCTGACCTTGAAAATTTTGAATTCAGAAATGAAGGGCTTCCGGTTCTTACACTCAAACATTACGATGGAACAAATACAACCTTTGAAAAGGAAACTGCAAACCTTAAGGATATATGCGCAAATCCTTTTAATCCAAACCAGCTGGTAACGGCTACAAAAGATGCTGTTTATATAAGCCGCGACGGCGGAAAAATCTGGAAATCTCTTGGTTCAATGAGCGGAGCGACTCCAGGTGTAAAGGCCTGTGCAATCGGTTCCATGCCGAAAGTGTTTGAGGACGGCACAAAGGGAACGGAACTTGTTGTTTTTATGAGCCACCCGATATTCGGATTAAGCTACATAAAGCCAGATGCAGCTAATCCAACTTGGTTCGATGTTTCCAAAGGCTTTGAAATGCTCCCGTCTATGACAAGCCCGGACGAAATTGCAGACATTCTGCCGGTTCTGGTAAAGGCAGACGACGGTTCAAATTACGTAGAAATGTACATGACAAATACATTTATTCCGCGTCTTTACAGATTTAACTGGGAAAGCCGGTCTGCCGTTCAGGTTTATAAGGGCAGTGAACCGCTGGAGACAATGGACGGGCTTTACGCTGTAGACAACAAGCTTGTGTATGCAAGAAACGAAAGCATTTCGGCACTTGATATGGATACGTTTACAGTACAGAGTGAGCCGGAACAGCTTGTTTCATGGAAAAAGACATTTTCTGCGGCTCCAGGCGACTTAAATTCTGCATGGGTTCCATATACAAAAACTGGTTTTGGAGAAGGACTGTGCCTTAACGAACTTTGGCTTTTGTATCCGGGTTCGGTAAATTCTCCTTATGGTACAAAGGCTGGCGGGCAGAAATCTATTTATGTTTCTGCATATCAGTGCAGGGTTCAGGCTGGAATCGACAAATTTAAAAAGCTTATAAAAGACAATAAACTGAACAGTCTTGTAATCGACATGAAAGATGACTACGGACTTTTGCGCTATGACGCAAAGGATCCTCTTGTTGTAAAGAAAGGAAAGATTACGCAGTACGCAGTTGATCTGGATCATTTTGTTTCGGAATTTAAAAAGGATAATGTATATCTTATTGCCCGAATTGTAGTATTTAAAGATAAGAATCTTGCTAAATATGACAGTTCAAAATATGCGGTATGGAATTACACTACAAAATCTCCATGGGTGGGCATAAAGGAATATGAAGACATAATTGACGAAGAAACTCAGGAAGTAACCGGTAAAAATACAATCTACTATGATGAAAGCTGGGTTGATCCATATTGTCCGGAAGTCTGGGAATACAATATTGCAATTGCAAAGGAACTTATTTCGCGCGGATTTGATGAAATTCAGTTTGACTACATAAGATTCCCTACAGACGGCTACAATTTACGCCAGGCATCCTACAGATGGAAGAGCGAAGGAATGGATAAGGAATCTGCCCTTGTTTCGTTCCTGCGCTATGCCCGCGAAAATATTAATGCTCCTATTGGAATTGACATTTACGGAGCAAACGGCTGGTACAGAAGCGGTACAAGAACCGGTCAGGATGTAGAAATGATGGCCCGTTACGTTGACGTAATCGGTCCGATGTTCTATCCGAGTCACTTTGAAAACGGCTTTATGAATTTTGCACCGCTTGCAGATAGAACGTACAGAATATATTATTATGGTACATACAGAAATTCTGTAATTGCCAGAAACAGGGTTGTAGTTCGTCCATGGGTTCAGACTTTCTACCTTAACGTAAGCTATGACCGCCAGTACTACAACAAGGATTACGTTCTTAAAGAAGTTTTTGGCGTAAGGGATTCTGTAAATAACGGCTACATGCATTGGAATAATGCCGGAAATTACGATATGCTTTCTGCGGATGTGGACGAAACAGAACCGTTTATAGGTACTTGTCCGGAAGCCGGCAGAGAGTTTAAGAAACCTGCATTTGGAAAGACTGTAGCGCCTGCTTACAGGGATGAGGGATTAAGCTGGCTGGACAGGGTTTACCACCATGGTGAAAACGGTCCGGACAGGGGAGTTCCTGCAATGGAGACTGCATATAATCCGTTGCTTCAGGTAAATATTAACAATTCAAAATAATTCGGAACAGGAAGGGTCGGGCAATTTTTTGCCGGATACAGGAATCATTCTTGTTCCGGAGAGGAAAAACTATGCCAAACCCAAAATATGCTCCAGAAGAACCGATATGCGCTGTAGCAACTGCACTTGCTCCGGCAGCGCTTGGAATTGTACGCTGTTCCGGCAAAGACTGCATAAGCCTTATGGAAAAGGTTTTTTCAAGGCCTAAGGCGCTCAGGGAAGCTGCCGGAAATACAATTGTGTACGGTTGGATAAAAGACGGCGAAATTCCAGTAGACGAAGTCATGGTAAGCGTATTCAGGGCGCCGAAAAGCTTTACCGGCGAAGAAATGGTTGAAATTTCATGCCACGGCGGACCGGCGGTAGTTCTGGCAATACACAGGCTTCTGCTTAAGTCGGGGTTCAGGCAGGCAGAACGCGGAGAATTTACTTTCAGGGCATTTATTAACGGAAAGGCAGACCTTACTAAGGCAGAAGCTGTAAGGGAAATCATAGACAGCCGCACTGGCGAAGGGCGCTCAAGGGCAGCCGGACGCCTTGCCGGATCATTATACGAAGAAATCGACAGCATTAAAAAACTCATTACAGATACGCTTGCTTCAATTGAAGTAGAAATTGAATATCCGGAAGATGAAGAAACTATTGCAGATTCTTTTGACAGTACGGATTTGAATAAGGCTATTGAAAGGTTGGAATTTTTAAGCTCTTCATGGAAGGGCGAAAAACTTTACCAGGACGGAGCAAGGCTTGTTCTTTGCGGACGGACTAATGCCGGAAAATCAAGTCTGTTCAACGCAATCTTGAAGGAAGAGCGCGCCATTGTAAGCGACATTGAAGGAACAACCAGAGACTGGATAGAAAGCTGGGTTGATTTTGACGGAATTCCTGTGCGCCTTTTTGATACGGCCGGATTAAGGGAAACGGACGACGTTATTGAAGCACATGGAGTTGAACTGACTCATTCACTTTCAGAGGATGCGGATGTAATTCTGTATCTTACAGATGCACGATACAATTTGAATTCAGAAGATTTTCTGTTTTTGCGGATGTGTACAAAGCCAGTAATTTTTGTGTGGAACAAGTCTGATCTTGTGGAAGAAGAAAAGTCTCTTTCCAAGCAGTTTCTGGCAGAGGTTCCGCTTATTAAAAAGGAACTGCATGTAAGCGCAAGCAAGGGTTCCGGATTTTCTGAATTGTACGGGGCTGTGCGTGAAGTACTTACAGAAGGCACTGCAAGCGAGCGGACACAGGCCGGGCTGGGTTCTGAACGGCAGAAGAATGCGGTTGAAGATGCACTGGAAAGCGTAAGGCATGCGGTTATGGTAGCGCAGGAAGATTATGCACTTGATGCAGTAGTTCAGGATCTGGAAGATTCGCTCAATTCGCTTGGTGAAGTAACCGGCGAAGTAACGGCAGACGACGTTCTGGGAAGCATATTCAGCAGATTCTGTGTAGGAAAATAGGATGAACAGACAGTATATTTTTTTTGATTTGGACGGAACATTAACGGATTCGCAGCCGGGCATTTATGAATCGCTAAGGATTATGCTGAATCATTTTGGAATAGAAAAGACAGATGAGGAGCTTAAACCGTTTTTAGGTCCGGCGCTATGGGACAGCCTTCCAAAATACTGCGGATTTACTCACGAAAAATGCGTGGAAGCTGTAGAAGTATTCAGAAAGCATTATTTTTCTACAGGAATTTACAACAACAGCGTATACGAAGGAATTCCGGAAGTTTTGGAAAGCCTTAAGGCTGCTGGAAAAAATCTTGTGCTTGCAACAGGAAAGCCGGTTGAACAGGCAGAAATTGTAATAAACCATTTTGGGCTTGGAAAATACTTTGATTTTATAGGCGGAAGCACGCTTGATAAGAGCCGCAGCAAGAAAGGTCAGGTTATAGCGTATGCCATGGAGCAGATGAAGTTTACGGAAACAGACCGTAGCAAAATAATAATGGTAGGTGACCGCGACAACGACATAAATGGTGCGCACGAAAACGGCCTTGAGGTTGCGGCTGTGCTGTACGGCTACGGAAGCCGTCCTGAGTTTGAAAAAGCTGGTGCTGACTACATTGTGGACACAGTGGTCGCGCTTGGAAAATTTTTATTGTCCTGAATTCCGGATTAATATTAAAATAACAAAAATGCATTCTTTTGCTCTGAACCCGCTGCGCCCGGCATGGAAGGGGCACCGCAGGTGCTTGCGGAGCGAAGCGGAGCAATGAGCGGGAGCGGAACCCTGGAACGCCGGTTACTGAATGCGCTGCGCTGGGAAAATTCAATGTTCAAAAAACTTAATTGTAGTTATCGCGGATTTGCACTAAAATAGAAGAATGTATAATCCGATTTTGGGCGAATGGCTTATTCTTAGTCTGCTCTTTTTAAACTGCATTCGAATTTTTTTTATAAAATATGGAAAAGTTGATGTTCTGACGGTTCTTGCGCCGGTTTGCGTTATTCTGTCTGTGCTGCAGATTGTTGCGTGGGGCATTTACCTTTATTCTGCGGTCATTCTGTTTATTTCGATTTTCTGTTTTTTTACCAACTTCAGGGCGTGTTTGCGCTTTAAGGCTGGGCTTCTGGTTGATCATTACAGCGCTGCCTTTAAAATCGGTGAAGTTATGGTGCTTTTGCTTACTTTGGGAGTTGGTGCGCTTTTGGTCTATTTCAGACCGGGAAATACAAGGCCGTCGGATTATTCTGCGGAAATTAAGAAAATAAGGCTTTCGGGCGATTTTACGGGCGGTTTTTCTGAATCGCTTCCTTTTCAGTTGGCTCAGGGAGAAGTGATTTTAGTTCAGCCTGCCGATGAAAGGAATTTTAATGGTCAGAGCATTATTGTTATGGCGGACAAGAGCGCGACTGCTGCGGAATATATGCCTTTGATGCTTAATTTTGCAGGAAAGGGATTTAAGGTTTTTTCTGGGGAATTTTATGCGCGCGACATGAAGTGGTGCCATTCTGGGGCGGACTTTAAGTTTTTCAGGCGTTCAATGCTTTTTCATGACAGGCTTTTTGACTTGAAGCAGTTTGAAATGCAGAAGCAGTTTTTTACGTTTAATATTGAAAAAGAATTTGGCGCAATGCTTAAGCTTGTAAAGGATGAAACTTTACGCGACGATGGCACTTTTGAGCCTGTTTATCTGGTCGGTGATTGGATGAGCGGAATTGCATTGCCGGAATTTAAGGCTGATAATGCGGATTCGGTAAGTGGATATGCGCTTTTGACTGATTTTGAAGAATATCAGACGCCGGGATTCGGATTCATTCAGTCTACGGATCCGCTTCTGGCGTATAAAATGGGTTTGGAAAAGGATTTGAACTTTACTGCTGCAAGGACGATTGCAGAAAAGATAGAAAAACAGATTCCTGAGCGCAAATATGCCCTGCCGGAACCGGCTGAAGATGCGGCTTCTGAAAATGAAGGGCTTTCTGAGGGTTCAGGAACTGATAGAATTGATGAAATTTCTGAAACTGCTGAATAGGGAGGATTTATGACGCTGTCTGAACTGGATGCATACTTCAGGTCGTTTTTAAAAATGGAAGATTTTGAGCGTGATGTTTCGCTGAATGGAATTCAGATTGAAAACAGTGACCCTGAAGGCAAGCCGGTAAAAAAAATTGCTTTTGCGGTGGATGCATGTGAGCAGACTGCGCTGCAGGCTGCGAAGTTGGGCGCGGACGTGCTTTTTGTGCATCACGGGCTTTTCTGGGGACACTGCCAGCGGATTACGGGGTCGCACTATAAAAGGGTGAGCGCCTTTGTAAAAAATGATGTTGCGCTGTATGCGTGTCATCTGCCGCTTGATGCGAACAATCCATATGGAAATAATTATGGACTTGCGAAACGGATGGGGCTGAAAAACCTTAAGCCGTTCGGGTCTTACCATGGCATGGTGATTGGGGTTAAGGGCGAGCTGGATGAGGCCGTTTCTGCGGCTGAACTTGCGCGCCAGGCACTTTTGGAAGGTCAGGAGCCGTTCAGGGTGCTTCCGTTTGGGGCGGAAAAGATAAGGACGGTCGGAGTGATTTCCGGCGGCGCAGCTGATGATGTGGAGCAGGCGGTTGAAGAAGGACTGGATGCTTATGTTACCGGTGAGTTGGATCATGCGCTTTATCACTATATAGAAGAAGCGGGAATAAACTTTATTGCCGGCGGACACTACCAGACGGAAACAATTGGGGTAAACCTTATAAAGGAAAAGGTCGAAAATGAATTGGGGCTTGAAACGGTATTCATTGACATACCGACAGGCTTATAAAAGCTCGCAAGCTCTGACCTTAAAACACCGCAAGCTCTGACCGGCTATAGGTAAAGCTAAAAAATTGCTGGCTCGCAATTTTTTTTAACGCTTTGCTATTAAACAGCGCAAGCTCTGACCGGCTTGCTTACACAGGAAAGAAATATGAATAAAGAAGTGATTAATAAAAAGATGCTATTGCCGTTTGTTCTTACGGCGCTTGTTGTGATTGCAGATCAGATTACAAAAACTCTGATTGTAAATCTTATTCCGCTTAATACTATCGGTGCCCAGTATTTTGGTGACATTCTGCGCATAATCCATGTTGCAAACAAAGGCGTTGCGTTCAGTATCGGCTATTCTCTGCCGCTTGTGCTCAGAAGGCTTTGCTTTGGAATTGTTCCGCTGATTGTAATGATTCTGGTAATCAATGTTTACTTCAGAAACCGTGACTTTACTGATTTGCAGCGCTGGGCTATCTGCGGAATTGTAGGTGGCGGATTCGGTAACATAATTGACCGCTTTTTTAGGGCAGAAGGCGTTGTAGACTTTGTTGACGTAAAATTCTACGGAATCTTCGGGCTTCAGAGATGGCCTACATTCAACGTTGCAGATATGGCTGTAGTTATCTGTGGAATTATTCTTATCATCTCTTTTATTATTGTTGTAGCTGACGAAAAGAAAGCTGAAAAATCTGGAAATGCTGAAGAATAAGGCAGAGGAATAGAATGAAAAAAATTGGTGTAATTGGCGCAATGGATATAGAAGTGAACCTTCTTTTGGAAGAAATGAAAAAAGCCGGTTCATATAAAAAAACAGAGGCAGGTTCACTTGCATTTTATGAAGGAACTTTGTGCGGCTGTTCAGTTGTTGTTGTAAAGAGCGGCGTTGGAAAGGTTAATGCGGCTCTTTGCGCACAGCGTCTTATCCTTCAGTTCGGTGTTGACTGCGTTATTAATTCTGGAATTGCAGGAAGCATGAACAGGGGATTGGGAATTTTTGACGTGGCAGTATCTACTGAAGCCGTTTATCATGATCTTGATGTAACTGTATTTGGATATAAATATGGCGAAGTGCCGCAGATGAAGACAAGTGTTTTTGCTGCGGATAAGGCGCTTATTGAATATGCGAGCCGTGCTTTTGAAAAAAGCGGCCTTTCTGAAAAACATAATCTGGTTGCGGGACGTGTTGCTTCTGGGGATCAGTTTATAAGCGAGCCTGCGGTGAAGGCGCTGATAAAGGAGCGGATGAACCCTGTTTGCGTTGAAATGGAAGGTGCGGCAATTGCACATGCATGCTATCTGAATTCTATTCCGTTTGTAATCATAAGATGTATTAGCGACATGGCAGAAGAGTCAGAAGGCAGTACATACAGCTTTAATGAGAAGGATGCCGCTGAAGAAAGTTCATGCATGCTTCTGGAAATTTTAAAGGAAATGAGTGCTTAATATAATTTTAGACAGGGCTGAATCTGAATGAATTTAATTTCTAAGTTTAAAGAGACTGTAAACTCTGTTATTCCGGTAATGGCGATAGTGCTGGTACTGGGGCTTACTGCCGCTCCTTTGGGCGCGGGGCTTATAGTCCGCTTTATAGTCGGCGGTGCGCTGCTTATTTTTGGGCTTACGTTTTTTCTGCTTGGAGTTGATGTAGGCATTCAGCCTTTGGGAGAACAGACTGGAGCGGCTTTGACAAGCAAGAAAAATCTGCTTCTTCTTCTGTCTGTTTCATTTGTAATTGGATTTTTTGTTACTGTGGCAGAGCCAGATATTCAGGTTTTTGGAGATCAGATTCATTCTGTTTTTTCTGCCGTAAATAAATCTCATCTTGTATATATGATTGCCCTTGGCGTAGGCCTTTTTATTATGGCTGGGCTTTTTAGGACAATCGTTCAGTTCAATTTAAAAATTACGTTCCTGATCTGCTATGCAGGAATTTTTGTCCTTACGTATTTTGCGCCGGAAGCGTTCCGTGGGATTGCCTTTGATTCCGGCGGTGCAACTACCGGTCCTATGACTGTTCCGTTTATTTTAGCGCTTGGTGTTGGTGTTTCCAACGTTCGTGCCAGCGGAAAAAATAACAGCGGTTCAGAAAGTTTCGGGCTCACAGGCGTAACCTCTGTAGGACCGGTTGCCGCAATGCTGATTTATGCCGTCCTTTTAAGCCGTTCCGGCTACCTTTCGCCCTCAGCTGTTTCTGAAAGTTCCGGTGCAGCTGGTTCCGGTGCCGGAATTTTTCTGGAAATAATTCCGGATGTACTGCACGAATCATTTCTTTCTATTGTGCCCCTTGTGATTATGCTGGTTGTATTCCAGATTTTTCTGCTGCACCTACCGCCGCACAAGCTTATCCGCATTATAATAGGCATTGTGTATGCGTTCTTCGGACTTACGGTTTTTCTTGTCGGCGTAAAGGGCGGATTCATGGAAGCCGGTTCCCGTCTTGGAATGATTCTTGGTGCAAAAGCCTCTGGAGCGGGCGGATTCTGGTATTTTCTGCTGATTTTTACGGGGCTTGTACTTGGAGCTGTTGTTGTATGCGCAGAGCCGGCGGTATGGGTTCTTACAGAACAGGTAGAAAATATTTCCGGCGGTACGATTAAGCGCAAATTCATGATGGTGTTCCTTAGCGCCGGTGCGGCAATTGCAATCGGCCTTACTATGTGGCGTGCGCTTAGCGGCTTTAACCTAATGAACATTCTTGTGCCGGGCTATCTTCTGGCACTCTCCTTAATGATTTTTTGTCCGCCGCTTTTTACTGGAATTGCGTTTGACTCTGGTGGAGTTGCGTCCGGGCCGATTACTTCAACTTTTGTACTTTCGTTCACGATTGGAGCAAGTCAGGCTGCGGGCGGTTCAACAGATTCGTTCGGTGTTATTGCGCTTGTTGCAATGACTCCTCTTATAGCAATCCAGATTCTGGGAATCATTTACAGCATGAAGCTCAGGCAGATTCAGAAATCAAAAGAACTTATGGCGGAGGTGAAAAGTAATGTCTCCATATAAAATGATAATTGCAATTGTACCGAGAGACTCTGCAGAACTGCTTACTCATGCGGCTGTAGAATCCGGTGCGGGCGGCGGTTCCGTGTCCAGGGGTAAGGGAACGGCGGCAAATTCAATCTTACAGCTTTTGGGATTTGCCGATTCTGACAAGGAAATTGTCTACGTTGTTACCTCGGCAAAAAAAACTGAAGCTGTAATGAACGGAATGATTGCTTCTGCCAGCGAAAAAAAACAGCCGTTTGGCGTTCTGTTTACCGTTCAGGTTAATTCTTTGATAAAAACCGGTTCTATATTCGGAAGGAATGATGAAATGCACGAAACTACTCACCAGATGATAACAATTATTGTGAACAAGGGATTTGCAGATGATGCAATGGCTGCTGCAAGAAAGGCTGGAGCCGGCGGCGGAACAATAATGAATGCCCGCGGAACTGCAAAGCCGGGCGATGAAACTTTCTTCGGAATGGAAATTGTTCCAGAAAAAGACATGATTATGATTGTTGCAGAAAATTCCAAGGTTCAGGCGATTCTTGATGCAATCAGGGAACTTCCGTGTCTTGCCCAGCCTGGAAGCGGAATTGCGTTTGCATGTCCTGCAGAAAATTTTACTGTGCTTGGAAAGAAAAAATAATGTCTGTAAAAGATACCGTTTTTAAAGTACTGCAGAATAAAAAAGACTCAGACGGCTGGGTTTCCGGTCAGGAACTTGCAGATGCATGCGGCGTAACCAGAACTTCTGTGTGGAAGGCTGTAAAAGCGCTGCAGGTTCAGGGGGCTGCAATAGAAGCCGTAACAAACAAGGGATACCGTCTTATTCAGAGTAACATTTACAATGCAGATTCAATCCGTGCGCTCCTTGACGACAGTTCAATCCGCGTGGATTTTTTTGATGTTCTTGATTCAACTAATACCGAGGCAAAGAGAAGGCTTGTTTCCGGCTCCGCAAAGGAACTTCACCGCAGCGTAATAGTTGCTTCCCAGCAGACCGAAGGGAGGGGCAGGCTTGGCAGAAGATTTTTTTCTCCTGTAAATACCGGGATTTATCTTTCCATTCTTTATGCTCCGGGAATTATTGCTGCCCCGGGGATGTTTACCGCTAACGCCGCCGTTGGGGTGGCCCGCGCCATTAAAAAGGTTTACGGGGTAGAATCCGGCATTAAGTGGGTAAATGACATTTTTATAAACGGCAAAAAGGTGTGCGGTATTCTTACGGAAGGCGTTACCGATTTTGAATCCGGAATGATTGAAGCAGCGATAATCGGGATTGGTGTGAATATTGTGAATAATGCGCTGCTTCCACAGGAGGTGGCCGGCGGCGTTTATGCTGAAGGTGCTGTTGAAGAAACTAAGCGGAGCGAGCTGGCGGCTGAAATTGTGAATGAGACGCTGAAGATTCTAGATGGCGGGGAAGAAGCTGTAAAAGAATCGATGAAGGAATATAAAGACCGTTCCATTCTTATCGGCAGGGAAATTGAAGTAAGTCCTGTAATCGGGCAGACTGAAAAGAATTTTATCTGTACTCCTGTTGATATTACGGAAGATGCAAAACTTGTTGTTCAGCTTAAGGACGGTTCAAAAAAAACTCTTGATTGTGGAGAAGTTTCTATCAATTCTTCAAAAATATGATATAATTGTTAAAATATGGAGATATTATGAGTGATGATTTTGCTTCTCAGATAGATGCATTGCTGGCAGATGTTAAAGACGAGTCTGGCTCTAATGGTGCTTCAATAAAAACTGCTGAATCAGTCGGTTCCGGTAATTTTAGTTCGGGCTCTTTTTCAAAAAAAGAAATGTCTCCTTCTGCTTCAGTTGTATCAAATAAATCGATTCATACGGTTGACCTTAGCGTTAAGTCATTTCCGGAAGTTACGGAACTTACTTCTGAATTTCCAAGTGATGTATTTGAAGATAAAAGCTATTATAAAATTGCTCTTACCGGTGAAAATCAGTCGGCACAGCGCCTTCACATGGTGCTTTCTAAATATTTAACCTGTCAGGATCCTAAGGACAGAACTGTATTCCGCCAGCAGATTATTTCTGCGTACTGGGAACTTGTTCGCGGTATGGCGCCAAAAATGGCGGACGTTAATCTGCCTAAGCCTAAGCGCATGCTTCTGCGTTTTGGCGTTCTGCTTCCGTCTTTGTTCCGTCCTGAGCAGAAACAGTTTTTTTCTAAGATTTTTTACGAAAATCGCGTAGGCGAGCCTATTTTCTACATTGATGAATGGTTCATGGAAATTGCATCTGGACGTCTTTCTAATTCCATGACTGATGAAAAGCGTACTCCGCACAAGGCTGCAACTCCTGAAGAAGCGGCAAGCATGGAGCAGACAAGGCTTCAGCAGCTTCAGCAGAAAAACTCGGGTAAACTTCAGAGTGCAGAAAACCTTCTGAACATAAAGGAAAATGAACGTACAATGCTTGAGGTTGAACTTAAGGATCGTATCGAAATTCTTTGTACTCATAATCCTATTATTGGAAGTGAACCGCATACTCAGCCTTATACAGACAATCAGCAGAGGCTTTTTGCCGAAATTACCGACAGACTTCATCGTCTTTCTAAAAACGGAAAGGAATTTGCGCGCTGTCTTAAAGAATATGAAGAAGCAAAAGGCGTCTATGCAAGCGTAGAAAGCAAAATTACTTCTGCACCGCAGGCTCAGGCAGCTGATACTACTGCCGTAAACACTGAATTTGAAACAGTCCGCCAGATGGCTAAAATGACTGTAGGACGACAGGGAAACCAGTTCCCGCTTTTTACACGTGAATTCTATCACTGTATGGAAAAAGGAACAGGAACACGTGAAAATGTTCTGGAAATTTTAAGGTGGGTTGAATCCCTTGATCCGGGCGCATTCTGCCGTATTCATAAAAATGTTCCGAACCGAATTCCTCCTTATGTTCTGCTTATTCCTACTTACGGAGACCGAGGTTTCTGCTGGGAACCGTTTGACCGCTATAACCGCGTAACCAGTCGAGGGCGAATTGTAATTCCAATGTACCCACGCGACCTTAAAATTGCTGTTCTTACTGCTGTTGCGGATCTTCGCTGGCAGGTTGCAAAGGAAAAGGCTTCGTACTATTGGATGGAAGAAGGTCTTACCGGTCAGTATTACCAGTACATTGACCGCCAGAAGCTTAAAGGTGACTTAAAGGCATTCTTTATTGAAGACTATGTTCTTTGGATGACTAAAGAGGCTAACGGTGTTCAGCGACTTGATAAGGAAGTCCGTGGTATTTTCTGGCGTAACATGCCGTTCCCGGATGAACTTAAGCAGGAACTTCGAAAGCGAAGTCTTGTTTATGATGAACTTTGTATCAAGGATAATAACCGCGCAATGAGCGACGGATATTGATGAACTGAAAATTGATTTCCTGATAATTGATGATTGCGTGCGGGGATTTGTTTTGTGGCTGCTGTCAATCGGCGTTGGATTTCTACTGGGCAAAAACCTGCGGGCAATTTAAAACAGGATGTTTAAAAATCTTAAAATCTGATTTATACGCTTCTGAAAGATTTTTTTCTGTAAAGACTGATTCTACACTTCCCTGAATTGACGGCGCATTTTTTGAAAGAAGTATTATTTCATCCGCAAAGCGAGCAGCTGTATTCAGGTCGTGGATGGAAAGCATGATTCCTGTATTTTTTGTTTCTGCCAGTTTTTTTAATTTTTTAAGCAGTTCCGGCTCGTAGGAAAAATCCAGTCCGGCGCACGGCTCGTCCAGCAGGATAAAGGCTGGGTTCTGTGCTATTGTGCGTGCGATGCGTACCTTCTGGTATTCGCCACCGGAAAGGCTGAATGTGCTGCGGCTTAAAAGATCGGAAATATTTAAAAGAGAAGAGGCTTCTTCTGCAAGTTCGTAATCCTTTCTTGTGTAGGCTGTTCCGGAGTGCGCAAAGCGGCCTGTAAGTATTGTATCCAGAACGCTTGTGTTCCAGGCGCTGTATTCCGACTGCGACATGAAGCCGATTTTTTTTGCAGTTTCCAGGCGGTTCATCTTTTGAATTTCAATGATTTCTTGATTACCAGATTCTTCTACAATCTGAGGGAGCTGTTCGGCGCTTGTAATCTGAAGGGAATCTGTTTTTTTTCCAGCAAGACCGGACAGAATGTTCAGAAGGCTGGATTTTCCGCTTCCGTTTGCGCCGGTAAGGCAGACAAGTTTTCCCTGCTCAATTTTTACTGAGACAGAAGAAAGTACTGGAGAAAAATCTTTTCTGTTTTTGTATGAGGCATACAGGTCTTTGCATTGCAGAATCATAGTCTGTCCTTTGCGCCGTGTTTTTGCGCCCCCGCAAAAATCAGTGAAACAAAAAACGGCGCCCCCAAGAGAGACGTAATTATTCCGGTCGGAAACTCAGCCGGCGCAATTACAGTCCGGGCAACCGTATCGCTTATCAAAAGCAGTACCGCGCCAAAAATCATGGAAACGCCCACAAGCGTCTTTCCTTTTGTGCCCAAAAAGCGCCTTACGATGTGAGGGGCAATTAATCCCACAAAATTTATGGTTCCGCCTGCACACACGGCGGCGCTTACCGCAAGCGAAGAGGCAATCAGTACTGTTGTGCGGAGCCTTCTGGTTTCAAGACCAAGCGCCTGTGCCGTAGTTTCTCCGCCGGCAAGCAGGTCCAGTCTGTTCGCACAGAAAATAAGTATGGTCATTGAAATAAGGGCTGGAAGGATTATAAAGCGTACTTCAGTCCAGCCGCGGCCGTTAAAGCTTCCTAAAATCCAATGGTAAAGGCCGTTAACCTGCCTGATTTTTGTCATGAGAATTATTGAAGTAACGGCCGCATAGAATGTTCCCAGTGCTGTTCCGCACAAAAGGAGCGTTACACCGCCGCCAGCGGTTTTCTGATTCTGTGAAATCAGGATGATTATTATTCCAGCAAATACTGCGCCAAAAAAAGCAAATGCGTTTATAGGGCTTAAAGAGCCGAACAGCAGGCTGGAAATGCCGAGAGCCTGGGCAATTACGGCACCAAGCGTAGCCCCGCTAGAGATTCCCATTATTCCTGGTTCCGCAAGCGAGTTTCTGAAGTACATCTGAAATGCGGCGCCGGATGCAGAAAGCAGGGCTCCGGCGGTTGCGGCAAGAATTGCGCGCGGAAGCCTGAGCGAAAGGATTATTGTTTTGACCAGGCTCGGGGATTCTGAAAATACATCCTTAAGCTGTGCAGGCGAAAATTTCTGAGAGCCGAGCAAAAGTGCCAGCACAAAGCTTAAAGCCAGCAGAATTAATGAGGCCGCGGTAAAAACAATCTCTTTCTGTTTTTTATTCATGCAGTGCCTTTGCAATCAGTTCTGCGGTTTCTGCAATACGCGGGCTTGGGCGTGAAACCAAATCAGAATCCATTTCATAAATGCGGTCGTTTTTAACTGCCGGGATTTTTTCCCAGCCGGCACGCCTTTTTACGGATTTTATTCCGTCTGTAACGTGGTCAGGAATGATTATTACGGCCGGCGCAGCGGTAAGAATGTTTTCTTCGCTTACAACAGGATAAGCCTGCGGAATTTCAGAAAAAATATTTTTTCCGCCTGCGCATTCTATAAGTTCATTTATAAAAGAATCTTTTCCGATGCTCATGTATGGCGGATTCCAGACTTCCCAGTAAACGGTGACCGGTTCTGAATCTGCATAAGTTTTTTTTAAAAATTCAAGCCGACCGATTATTTCCTTTGTAATGGAAACTGCATTTTCCTTGTGGCCGGTAAGATTTCCGATTTCTGAAATTTCTTTAAGAACTGAATCTACTGAATCCGCATTTGAAAGGTAATATGCAATTCCGTTCTGTTCCAGCAAAGAAATCAAATGGTCGTGCATGCCAGATGCGAGATATACAAAATCCGGCTCAAAGGAAAGGACTGTTTCAAGGCTGATTATTTTTCCGTCAAAACCGCCTGCGCTTGGAACAGAAGAGACTTCCGGAGGGTAATCGCAGAAATCTGTTCTGGCTGCAAGCTGATTAAACCCGCCCAAAGCACAGATTATTTCTGTGCCGGCAGGAGTAAGAGAAACAATTCTTTCCGGGATTTTACTGTCTGTTTTTATGGCTTTTTTGCAGCCGGCCGTTATAAGAACGGCACAGACAATAAAAACTAAAGTCAGTTTATTTTTCATTCTTTGGAAGAATAAGATTAAGGATTACGGCAAGAACGAATACGATTGCAACACAGTTTTCTGCAAAAATGCTCTGGAAGATTTTTGGGAAGATGTTGAACATGTCAACGCATTGTGTAAATCCAAGTCCAATGCTTAGTGAAAGCGCTGCAATTGTAATGTTGCGCTGTGTGTAGCCACATTTACCAATCATTTGGAATCCGGCAAGAACAATTGAGCCGAACATCATGATTGTACAGCCGCCAAGAACAGCCTGAGGAATAGTTCTTAGAACTTCTCCAACAATCGGGAAAATTCCGGCGATGATAAGGATTACGGCTCCGGTTCCGATTGTAAAGCGGTTTACAACCTTAGTCATTGCTACAAGACCTACGTTCTGGCTGAATGAAGTGATTGGTGTACAGCCGAAAATTCCGGCAATTGCGCTTATGAATCCGTCTACTGCAAGTGAACCGGAAAGTTCTTTCTGTTCAATAGAGCGGTTAAGTCCTGTTTCGCAGACTGCAGAAGAATCTCCGATAGTTTCTGTTGCAGAAACAAGGTAGATTACAGCCATTGAAAGGATTGCATTGATATTGAATACAGGCTTGAACGGAAGGATTGCTGGAAGTGCAATAATTCCGCTGTTTCCAATCTGGCTGAAGTCTACAACTCCAAGGCAGATTGAAAGGACGTATCCTATGATAAGACCGAAAAGTACAGAGATTACTTTAAGGTATCCCTTAAGGAAAATTTGGAAAAGAAGACAGGAAACTAAAGTTATAGAACCGATAATCCAGTTTGTAGCTGAACCAAAGTCCGGAGAGCCCTGTCCGCCCGCAAATGAGTTTGCGCCTACGGCAAGCAGTGAAAATCCGATTGAAGCAACTACAGTAGCTGCAACGATAGGAGAAATAATCTTAATCCAGTATTTGGCAAAAAGACCGAGAACACCTTCAAAAATACCGCCGATAATTACACAGCCGATAACAGTTTCAAGACCGTAATTTGAACCGATAAAGATTGCAGTGTTAAGGAATGTGAAGCTTATTCCCATTACAATTGGAAGACCTGAACCGATTTTCCAGATCGGGTTAAGCTGAATGAGGGTACCGATTCCGGCAACAATCATTGCGTTCTGAATAAGGCGTACGGCAAGGGAGCTTTCAATATTGCATACAGAACAGAAAATCATGATTGGAGTGATATTTGCAACGAACATTGCAAGAATGTGCTGCAATCCAAGTGGAACCGCTCTCGAAAGTGGAACTGTTCCGTCCAGTTTGTAAATGTTGTTTACGTCTGCGTTTTTCATAAAACCTACCTGTAAAGTATATAGATTAAATTAATCCTGTTTTCTGAAAGTTATTGTACCTGTTGCCGGGTCCATTGCGTCAACGATGGCAAGTGATTCAAGATGAAATCCCTTGTCCCTGATGATTTTTCCGCCGTCCTGGAAACCTTTTTCTATTGCAATGCCGATACCTACAACTTCTGCTCCGGCCTGGCGTACAATTTCTGTAAGTCCCAGCAGTGCGGCTCCCCTAGCAAGGAAGTCATCAATTATAAGAACCTTGTCCGAAGAACTGAGGTATCTTTTTGAAACAAATACATGGTTCAGGCATTTGTGTGTAAACGATTCAACGTCTGCTGAATATTTGTCGCCATCAATGTTAATGCTCTGTGTTTTTTTTGCAAAAAGTACAGGAACGTTAAAATAACGCGCAATAATGCATGCAATGCCTATTCCGCTTGCTTCAATTGTAAGGATTTTAGTTATTTCCTTGCCGGCAAAGCGTTTTTTAAATTCTGCGCCCATCTGTTCCAGCAGGGAAATATCAATCTGATGATTTAAAAAACTGTCTACTTTAAGTACGTTTCCTTCGCGGATAACGCCGTCTTTTAGAATCCTTTCTTCTAGAAAATTCATGCTATGCTTCCATTAAGTTATTGTAATTGTCTGCTTGGCGGTTTTTCTTAAAAAGAAATTCCTGCTGCACCATACTGACTGTAATAAGAATCGATAGAAGCCTTTATTTCATCAGTGATTACAGTTTTATCACCTTCTGTGTAAAGTGCTTCTACTACATCTTTCATAGAAACGATTGCTTTTGCAGGGAATCCGTATTTTTCTGTGATTACGTCCAGTGCAGATTTTTCTGAATCAGCGGCTTTTTCCATTCTGTTCAGGCTTACGATTTCGCCAACGATTTTAATTCCGCCCGGAGTTGATTCCTGAGCCCTGATTTTCGGGTATACTTCTTCGATTGATTTTCCGGAAGTTGTAACGTCTTCTATGATTACAACGCGGTCTCCGTCTTTAATCTTGTAGCCTAAAAGTCCGCCTTTATCTGCGCCGTGGTCTTTTTCTTCCTTGCGGTCACAGCAGTATTTGATTTCCTTGCCGTAAAGTTTTGAATATGCTACGGCTGTAACAACTGCGAGCGGAATTCCCTTATATGCCGGCCCGAAAAAGACATCAATATCATCTCCAAAATTGTCGTGAATGGCCTTTGCATAGTATTCACCAAGTCGTGCAAGCTGGCTTCCTGTTACATAAGAACCTGCATTCATAAAGAAAGGACTCTGGCGTCCGCTCTTAAGTGTGAATGAGCCAAATTTAAGAACCTGGCATTCAACCATAAAATCAATAAATTCTTTCTTATACTGTTCCATGTGCATATTTTATCGAAAGGAACATTAATGCTCAATGTTTAGATTTGTTTTTATGAAAAAAAAGGAGGGGGCACCTATTTTCATAGATGCCCCCAAAAGGTTGGAGAGAATTACATTATGCCGGTCAGATCCGGCGGGTCTTTAGGAGCGGGGACGCTCGTTATTATCTGCTGCAATTATTGTAAGGACATTGGTTTCTTTATTAAGAATACCGATGACCTTTGCCTTTTTGCCCAAAAGAGCTTCAAGGGTTTTGAGTGTTACCGGTTCAGGACGCCTGCTTTCTTCAGGAGAGCGTTTGCTGGCGCTCATAGCCTTTGCCTTAAGCTGCTTTTTTGAAAGCTTCTTGTCGGAACAGTAACGTTCTTTCGGGTCACAGTCAGGACGGTTTGGACTTCTTCCTAAATTGAAAAGGTTCAGGACGTAAGATTTGCCCTGTTCTGTATCAATCTTAAAAATTCTGTTCGCATCTTCTCCTTCTGAACGGATAAGTCCTTCAACAAAGTCCGGTTTTGTCCAATCGGAATCATTTTTTTCGCAACGGGCAAAATCCGGCGGGGGCATATCAGGTCTGTCTGATTCATGTTCAGATATGATTTTACGATTTACATCAGAATCTGAAACGTTCTGAGCAAATGCCGACAGTCCGCCACATGCAAGAATCATTGTGGCACAGGTAATACTTCTAATTTTTCGCTTTGCTGTCATAAATACCTCTGCTAATAGAAAAAATAATTTGAAAAAAGGTAACGAAAATCTGATTAATTTTTTTTATATATGTATAATGAAACACGGGATTAATAAGGAGTATATGGTGAATCTTAAAAGAAAAGTTTCGGTTGTGCTGGTTGCACTTGGATTTATGTTTACAACTCAGGCTAAGCAGAAGGAACTGTATTCTGTTACGGTTCAGCAGGAATTAAAGCTGGATAAAAATAACAAGAGCCTCGGTTACCAGTTTGTGGAAGACGGTTCAAGCTTGTATTTCATATTTGATGCATCAACATGGAGCATCAAGCGCCCTAAAAGAGTTTTTGTAAGCGGAACTTTTAACGGCTGGCGAAAAAAGGAATCTGCTTGGGAACTTGAGCAGATAAAGGACAATCTTTTTGAACTTAAATGTGAAAAAATAGATGTAGCTGTGCCGGGAAATTCCGGCTACCCGGAATTCAGGTTTATTGTTGTAGAAGACGTTGAGTATATAGAAACGGTTTGCGGCAAGGAATTAACACGCTATCGCCTTGAAACAAAGGAACTTGATTCTGTTACAAGGCTTCCTGGTTATAGAATGGAAAACAGTACGCTTATTGTCTACCCAGGAACAGATGTATCTGAACTTGTAAAAAATGCAGAACTTGCAAAGACTGTTAAAAAACTGAAGGATTTTAATCTTGATACAGAAGAAGGCCGTGCAGAAATTTCTAATTTCCGCCAGGTTCCAGGATTAAAAAATCTCTATAGGGGTTATCATCCATATAAGATTTCCAAGGCGTCTTACGATACAGAAAAGCCGCGCATTAAAATTGTAAACGAAAACCTTAAGAAAAACGGAATACGCACAATAATCACTCTGTCCGGCGATGAAAGTCTTGTTGACGGAAAAGAGTCTCTTCCTGTATTTATAACTGACATTCGACGAAACAAGAGCGAGCTCTTCCTGGAACCGACATTCCCTATGGTTTATTACCAGTCGGCCGGTAAAGATTTTGGTTCTCTTATTGCTCAGACTGTTCGTTACATAAACAGCCACGAAGGACCTTATTATGTTCACGGCCGGCTTGGCGTAGATCGCACAGGAGTAGTGTGTGCGGTTCTTGCCGCTCTTTGCGGTACCAGCTGGGAAGAAATTGCTCAGGACTATCAGAAGTCCAATCAGCTTTGCGTAAAGGAATTCAGGGATTATAGGTTGCTGCAGTATTCTATTGAACAGTTAACAGGAGTCCCGATGTCTGAAGTTAAAGATTTAAAGTTAGTGATGAGCCAGGCTTTTGTTGACAGAAAGATTCTTACAAAAGATGAAATAGAAACTTTAAACGAAAAGTTGAAGTAAATCTAAAAAAAATCCGAAGCTACCTTAAAAAGCCTTTTCTGAAAATACAGGCTTACAGGTCAGCTCCGGATATACTGGATATATTGAAACAGAAAAATTATTTCTTTGCTGCTTTTGTTACAACTACAGAGTTGTCTGCATTTGAATATGGTGCAGGAATGTATTTGTCTGCCTGCCAGTCATTTTCCCATTTATATCCGTCTAAAAGATAACGGAACTGATATTCTTTATCAGCATCGAGTTCAAGTTTAACAGAAAAAGAACCGTCTTTTCCTTTTTTAAGAGGAGTGTCTGTGCTGCTCCAACTGTTAAAATCACCTGCAATATTTACTGTTTTAGCTCCCTGAGCTGCTTCTGCTGAAACTGTGAATGTTACATTACATTTAGACTTATCTTTAGAAAAAGTTTTCTTGAGAGACATGTATACTCCTCCTCTTTTTAAATTGATATTTAAGCTAAGATATTTATATTATACAACTACATAGAAAAAATTTACAACTAAATTTTTATTAATATAGAAAATAACGGACTTTAATTAAACAGTGCTTGCAGTTTTTTTTAATTTACTATATTTTTACTAGGAAAAGATAAACCGTCGATTTATCCAAATTGCAAACGGTTAGGCAAAATGCCTGAAAATCTGCTAAAAAGGAGTCCTATATGGAAATCTTCTCTTCAAAACCAAATCATTATTTGTTCACTTCAGAATCTGTAAGTGAAGGTCACCCAGACAAATTATGCGATCAGATCAGTGACGCAATTCTTGATGCATGTCTAAAACTTGATCCAAATGCACATGTAGCATGCGAAACTTTTGCAACTACAAATTTCGTTCTTATAGGTGGTGAAATCAGTTTCACTAATAATGCTAAGGAAAATATCAAATTTATAAAGAAAAATGCTGAAAAAATTGTACGTCAGGTTGCAAAGGATATTGGCTATACTTCTAAAGATTACGGACTTGACTGTAAGAAATTTAAGTTCATGAACAGACTTCATGCTCAGTCAGCAGACATCAATCAGGGTGTAGTTGGCGCAGGTCTTGCAGAATACAAGGGACAGCAGGGTGCCGGAGACCAGGGTATGATGTTCGGATTTGCCTGCGATGAAACACCGGCCCTTATGCCTGCACCTGTTTATTACGCTCACAAAATCCTTTTGTCAGCTGCTTCGCTTAGAAAATCTGGAAAAATCAGCTGGCTCAGACCGGATGCAAAAAGCCAGGTTACAATTGAATACGAAGGTCACAAGCCTGTAAGAATCGATACAGTTGTAGTTTCTCACCAGCATGATCCTGAAGTAAGCTACGATGAAATCAAAAAGACAATCATTGAACAGATTATTAAACCTGTTCTTGAACCGACAGGTCTTCTTGATGAAAACACAAAATATCATATTAATCCTACTGGAAAGTTTGTTATCGGTGGTCCGGACGGAGATGCCGGCTTAACAGGAAGAAAGATTATTGTTGATACTTACGGCGGAATGGGACGCCATGGTGGCGGTGCATTCAGTGGAAAAGACCCTTCTAAGGTTGACCGCTCTGCAGCTTACATGGCGCGCTACATTGCAAAGAATATTGTTGCTGCAGAACTTGCAGAACGTGCAGAAGTTCAGCTTGCATATGCTATTGGTGTACCATTCCCGGTTTCAATCATGGTAGAAACTTTCGGAACGGAAAAAGTTGCCGTTTCTAAGATTGAAGCAGCTGTTAAACAGGTATTTGACTGTACACCGGCAGGAATCAGCGAAACACTTAATCTTCGCCGTCCGATTTATGCGCCGACAGCAAGTTACGGACACTTCGGTAGAAATGATTTTCCGTGGGAACAGACAGACAAGGCAGACGCGCTTAAAGCAGCTGTACGCTAGGGGCTGAATGTACTTACTAGGAAGTAAGGAAATCTCGGAGATTTTTGAGCGGTTTAAGGCTCAGAATCCCGAGCCGAAGCCGGAACTGAATTACTATTCTCCCTATACGCTGCTGGTTGCAGTAGTTCTTTCTGCGCAGACAACGGATAAGGGAGTAAACAAAGTTACTGAACGTCTTTTTCGGCTGGCAGATACTCCGGAAAAGATGCTGAACCTTTCTCAAGACGAATTAATCGAAATAATCAAGCCTATAGGGCTAAGTCAGGCAAAGAGCCGGAATGTTCTTGCATTAAGCCGTAAATTAATAGATGATTTTAACGGGATTGTTCCAGAAACAAGGGAAGACCTTATGACTCTTCCGGGCGTAGGGCGAAAAACTGCAAATGTTGTGCTTAACGTGGTTTTCGGAAAGCACACAATGCCGGTAGATACGCATCTTCTTCGTATCTGTCCGCTTATAGGGCTGGCAGAGGGCGATACCCCTGAAAAGGTTGAAAAAAGCCTTGTTGAGCGGATTCCCGACAAATACATGGAACATGCACATCACTGGCTGATTCTTCACGGCCGCTATGTGTGTACGGCAAAAAATCCAAAATGCGGGGAATGCCTTATAAGCGACATATGCCTTGCAAAATCAAATAAGGAATTGTAAAACGGAGTTTATTTATGGAAGAAAAGCATGTTTTTCAGGATGCGGTTTCCTGTGCGGCCAGCGAAACGTTCGGTACATTTTTAGTTCCGATTTTTGATTTTTTCAAGTCACTGTTTTCATTGCAGAATCTGTTTAAATTCATATGTTCGGTTCTGGTTCTAGTAATTCTTACGCTGATTTTTAAACTTGCAAGAAAAAGCATACGGAGCATTTCTGAAGAAAAGCTTGCGGGACATCATGCTTTTTTGCTGCAGAAAATGGTGAAATATATTTTCTGGCTGATTGTCCTTATGTACGTGCTGAGTCAGTTTGGGGTAAAGCTTAGCGCAATATGGGGAGCTGCTGGAATTGCCGGAGTTGCAATCGGTTTTGCGGCACAGACTTCCATGAGTAACCTTATTAGCGGACTTTTTGTTCTTAGCGAAAAGGCCATGAAGGTCGGCGATTTTGTTGTTGCCGGTGGCGTGAGCGGAACAGTTGATTCGATAGGACTTTTGAGCATAAGGATTCATACGCCGGATAATCAGATGGTGAGGATTCCTAATTCTACGGTTATAAATTCTAATTTTCAGAATAATAATTATTTTGCGACAAGGCGATTTACTTTTACTCTTTCTGTGCCCTATTCGGCAGACATGGAGAGTGTTCTTGAGGCGGTAAAAACTGTTCCGGCGTTGTGTCCGACTGTTCTTTCTGATCCGGCTCCGTCTGCGTGGTATGATGGATTTGCAGAAAGCGGAATAATTCTTGTGCTTGCAGTTTGGTTTAAGCCAAAGGATTTGATTCAGGTAAAGAACGAAGTTTATATTGCAATCAAGAAAGTTCTTGATGAGCGGAATATTTCGATTCCGTTTAACAGAGTTGACGTTGAGATTTTGAAATAAAATCTAAAAGATAAAGCTTTCGGGGATAAAATGCCGTTTTTTTATAAGGTTCAGGCGGAGCAGGTTGTTCCGGTAAAAAAGGAAGCTGCCCGCTATGCCGGATTTTTTTCCGGTTCAAGGATAGAATCCTGCGACAGTCAGAAAGAATCTGACGCATTTTTTAAGATGATAGATGATGCCTGTTCAAAAATGCAGAAGGTTCTGGTTCCTCAGGCTGTTTATGAAGAATTTGAACTTGAAATTACGGCTCCTGACGGGGACGAGGCTCCTGAGCTTAGGTTTGGCGGAATCAGTCTTAAAAGCCGTAATCTTGCGGCAAATTTAAAAGAATGCAGCAAAGTTATTCTGCTTGCGGCAACTGTAGGTACCGCTGTAGACATGATGATAAGGCGCGCCCAGCAGGCAGGTAGTGCGGATGCAGCTGTAATGCAGGCAACTGGGGCAATGTTCATAGAATCTTTTTTAGATGATTTTAATGAATCTCTGTGCCGTACCTATGAGTCAAAGGGAAAGAAACTTCATTCGCGGTTCAGTCCGGGCTACGGCGATGTTCCGCTTGAATTTCAGAAGCAGTTTTTTAAGCTTTTGCCGTGCAGTAAAATAGGTCTTTCCCTTATGGATTCGCTTATTATGGCGCCGGAAAAATCGGTAACGGCATTTATTGGAATTGAATGAACATAATCCACCGGACTATAGAGGCACTTTCTTTACTGTAATTTCTGCTGTCTCCTGACGGCCGGCTGTGTCGCGTGCGTATACAGTATAGTTTCCGGCTTCCTGAACATAGAAAAAGAACGAGCCGTCCGTTTCCTGAATTTCTGTTCCGCGGGATTTAAAATATGAGACCGCCCTTGATTCCGGGGCGTATTTTACTTTATATAGTGGGCTTTTGGTTTTTATTTCGACTTCTATTTTTACGGAATTCTCTTCTTCATCACTGTTTCGGGCAGAAAGTTTAACTGACATAGGGCTGACTGCAATTTGTTTTGGGGTGATTTTTTTCTGTGCGGGAAGGCTTCTGTTTCCGCTGGTGTCTAGTGAAGTTAAAATAAATGTGTACTGAACGTTATTTGAAAGTGCGTCGAAAAAGGCGTACTGGGTTCCGGGGGCAATAATGCGTGCGGAAGGTTCCAGCGCAGAAAGGACGCGGGCGCTGGCAGCAGAAATGGATGGGGAAGAGGCTTCGGAAACAGACGGCGCGAAAAAGGCTATTTCTATGCCGAAAAGGTCTGTAGCGGCAGGATCGGTCCAGGTAAGCGAAACGGCTCCATCGTGGTTTACAGCTTTTATGTCTGAAGGCTTTTCAGGGGGAACGGTATCTTCCGGTTCGGAAGGAGTTTCTGGTTCCGGCTCTGGTTCTGTGTCGGAACTGCTTTCTAAATCAGTCTCATTTTCTGAGCTCTTCTCTGCTTTGCTTTTTTCTGACTGTGTAGCGACAGTAGATTCAGATTTTAACTCATTCTGCTGCTTTATGATTTTTTGAAGCAGGGGTGTTACGGAGTCTATTAAATTTACTTCGCTTACATCTGTTCGGCATGAAAAAAGGAAAATAATTTCGGTACCAAGAACAGCACATAAAAACGTATTTAATGCATTTTTTTTCATTTTTACCTCTCAGCTTTATATACGTGAAAAGATGATGAAAAATGCATTTCCTGAAAAAATTTTATTCGCCGGCTAGTGCAAGCACTGGATCCAGTCTGGCAGCACGGGCTGCAGGATTAAGTCCGAAGAAAATGCCTACAAAGACGGAAAAGATAAAGGCTATCAGGCAGGCCTGCCAGCTTACTATATACGAAAGCGAGCGGACGTATTCAATTGCAAGGCTTATCATTATTCCTGAAAAGCAGCCTATGGAGCCGCCTATAAGCGTAATGGCAGCGGATTCAACAAGGAACTGCCGCCTTATGTCGCCGGGACTTGCCCCAAGGGCTTTTCTTATGCCGATTTCCTGGCGTCTTTCTGTAACGGTTACAATCATTATATTCATGATTCCGATTCCGCCTACAATAAGGGAAATTGCGGCAATTGCGCTAAGCATTACGCTCATTGTTGTTGTAATGGAGTTCATCTGTTCAATCATGGTCTGCATGCTCATAACGTTGACAGAATAATCTGTTCCCGTTTTATTTTTGCAGTATTCTTCTATTGCAGTTGTGACGGAACTTGCCTTGTCAGGGGAAGTTACCTGTACCATCATCATGTCAGCATTTAGATTCGGTTTGATTTTTTTTGAATAAAATCCAATCGGGATAAAGGCTGAATTTTCAGAATCTTCCATGCCGGAAGTCTGTTTTTTTAAGACTCCGATTACTTCAAAGCTGAAAGAAACCTTGTTCGTTGTAAGGATTATGTGTTTTCCTTCTCCGTCGCCGGCCGGAAAAAGTGCCGTTGCAATTGTGCTTCCTAAAATGATTTTTTGGCAGCCTTCTTCGTTGTCGGTAACGGAAAAATAGCGTCCGTAGTCCAGCGAAAGACCGTACATTTCAAGATAGCCGGTTTCTACGGCGGAACAGCTTACGTTTGAACTTGTGTCGTTGTAGGAAAGTGTTGCGCTTAAAGTATTTTTGAACCAGATTCGCCTTATATTTTTCAATTCGCCGAAAAGCGTTTCGCTGAAGCTTTCGTTGAACTGAATGGAAGCAGCGTCTCTTTTTCTGCGCATAAAGCCGGAAGAAACGCTTACTACATCAAGACCGCTTGAGCCGAAAGTCTCCTTAATCTGCTGAGTGGAACTTTTTCCCATGCTTGTTATTACTATTACGGAGGCAACGCCTATAATCACCCCAAGAAGGGATAGGAAAGTTCTGGTCTTGTTGCGGCGGAAATTCTGAATGGCGTCAATAAAATCTTCCAGCATTATGAATTTCCTCCTGTTTTACCGGATTCGGCAAGTATTTCGTCAGATTGAATGCTTCCATCCAGAATATGTATGCAGCGGTCTGCGCTAGCGCCAATCTGTGCGTCATGGGTTACAATTATTATTGTGGTTCCTTTTTTATTGATTTCGCGGAAAAGCTGCATGACCTGCTTACCGGTTTTGCTGTCCAGTGCGCCGGTAGGTTCGTCTGCCAGTATGATATGTGGATTTGTAACCATGGCGCGTGCAATTGCAACCCTTTGTTTTTGTCCGCCGGAAAGTTCGTGCGGCCGGTGATTAAGGCGGTCAGAAAGGTTTACCTGTTCCAGCGCTTTTTTTGCGAGAGAAATGCGGTCTGCTTTTTTTATGCCCTGATATCTTAACGGAAGCATTACGTTTTCCAGTACGGAAAGGCCTGCAAGAAGGTGATACTGCTGAAAAACAAAGCCTATTGTCCTATTTCTTAAATCTGCCAGTTCTTTTTCTGTCATTTCTGAAGTGTTCTTTCCGCTTATTTCTACTGCCCCGGATGTAGGCCGGTCAAGGCATCCAATCATATTCATGCATGTAGACTTTCCGCTGCCAGACGGACCCATAATCGAAAGAAATTCCCCCTGAGAAACTTTAAAGCTGATTCCTCGTAAGGCATGAACGGTTTCTTCGCCCATCTTGTAGAGCTTTGCGACATTCTGCATCTGAATAACGGTTTCTGACATAAACTTTCCTGCGGATTACTTGAGTTTGCGGCTAAAAACGTCCTGGCGGCGGAGGGGTCATTGGTCCTCCATTGTTGTTTTTACCTGGATTTCCGCGCATTCTGTTAAAACCGGATTCTTCCGGTTTGCTCTGAGCCTTTAGCATTTCGCCGCCACCCAATCCTTCCAGAATCTTAACGTAGATTTTTCCATAAGGCTGAACTTTTACGTTAATTCGTTTTCCGGAAACTGTTTCAACATATGCCTCATGGTTTTCGTAGGCAACGGCGTATTTTTCTACAACAAGATTTTCTACGGGTTCTGTAATCTGAATTTTCCCTGTAAAGGAATAGTTCGGCAGAATTGATTCCGGAAAATCATCTATGCGGATTTTTGCCTTTACGATTGTAGCACCGCGGGAGGTTACTTCGCCGATTGCCGGCCAGCTTACAACGTAACCGTGAACTGCTTCGCTGCATGCCGGAAACGAAAAATCAACGTTCTGACCGATTTTAAGTTTGGAAACTTCCGTTTCAGGGATTTCTACTTCGGCTGTGAGGTAGTCAATGTTTACAAGCGTTCCGACAGAATCCTTTGCTTCAAGAGAGTCGCCTACAGAAACGTTAAGGTCGGCAATTATGCCATCAAAGGTTGCCGTTACCTTTCTGTCTTCAATTTTTCTTAAAAGAGAAAGTCGCTGTTTTTCTGAAAGTTCAAGTTCTTTTTTGGAACCTGTAATCCTGAGAGAAGCCATTTCGTAATCAAGTTTAGCAAGGTTGTATTCCTGTTCTGTAGAATCAAGTTGGATTATTTCGTCGCCTTTTTTTAGCCGGTCGCCTTTTTTTACAAAAACTTTAAGGACAGTTCCGTCTCCAAGTGCCTGAAGAGTTTGTTCCTGGGCGGCAGAAACTGTTCCCGCAATTTCTATGCAGTTTTCGTAAGTTTCTTTCTTTACAGAGTAGACAGTATTTTCAAGTTCGTTTTTGTCGAGAAGTTTTCTTGTAATGTAAAGGCCCATAATTATTACAGCCAGTACGATTACAGCTGAAATGCATAGTTTAATCTTTGTCTGTTTGTTCATAGTCCAGTCCTCATAAATTTACGCTCATTGTGAAAATTCATAATCGCGGCAAAACAAAAGTTTTGTTTCGGCGTTGTAAATTATCAGGTCAATTTGATTTATCATAAGTTTAAGGCGGTATAATTCCCGGTTTGCAGAAGCGTTAAGGTATTCGCTTTCTTTTACAATTCCTTCCCGGAACCATTTTTTTTCATCGTTTTCAAGCTGGTTCCAAAGCTCAAAGGTTTCTTTATAGGTTTTTTTTGTCCACATGATTGAATCAAGTTCTGTTTTTTTATCAACAAGTGCAGTTTCATAAGATTCTTCGGCAGACTGAATGTCTATAAGTTCCTGTTCTTCTGTAAGTTCATTTGAAGCAAGGGTGATTTTTCTTGTTCTGAAAGTATTTGGCTTTACTGTTGCAGAAAGAGTGTATACGGGTTCGTTTCCGGAACTTATGGGGATGTTTACGCCTGCGCCGACTGTAAGGCCTTTCCAGGTGGCCGTAAGTCCTGCATCAATTGTGTCGGATTTATCGGAGTTAGAGATTGTAGTTGTTCCTTTGTCTGTAACGGTTGTTTCCCCAGATGAAAAACTTGTGTTTGAATTCTTAAGGGTGTAGCCGGTTGTGGCTGTAAGGGTAAAATTACGGTCTGTCTTGCGCTGCATTTCTGCAAGTTCGTGTGCATAGGTGGAACTTTCGATTTCCGCAAAATCTTCCTTTTTGAAGGATGAAAAATCTACCGGGGCTGTTTCCTGAATTTCAGAAGGTAGAAAATCCTGAGGATTTAAGCTTGAATCGTAGTAAGCGCCGCATTTTGAAGCAAAAACTGCACAATCATGGTCCATTGTGTGAATCAGGGTGTCTACTTCGTGCTGGTCAGAAACGACTTTCATTTCTGCCTGACGGTATTTTGAAGAACTTGTTGAATAGCCTTTTGCCCTTATTTCATCAAAGGAAATTTTGTCGTCATAAAGGTCTTTCTGCTTTGAAACGATGTTTGCGGCAGCTTCAAAAAGTGATTTAAGCTGGTTGTAGTATTCTTTTTCAGCTTCGATTGCACGGTTCTGAAATTTGCGCTTTGCTTCAAGGACGGTGCGCTCTGCCTTTTTTAAGGTGATTTTACGGTTAAGCGAGGAGGCGGAAATTAGGTCTGCTCCAAGTTGAATTGAAGAATCGGAAGAATTGTTTTCGCTGTCTGTGATTTTTAGTGTTGAACTTAATTTTAATGAAAGGTTTGAAGCCTGCGGAACGCTCATGGAGACAGATGGAGAAACAGAGGCGCTAAAATCCTCTTCCTGAATCTGGAAGCGGGCTGTTCCTGTTGCAAGTTCTACTGAAATGCCGTTATCAATCCGAGATTTTTTTGCAGAAAGCTGGGATTTCTGGTATTCAAGGGCGAGTTTTTTAAGTTCAAGGTCATTGAGAAGATAGGATTCCAGTTTAGGCTCCGAAAAAACTGTGGAGTGGATGAGTAAAAAACAAATCAGAATGCCGGTCTTCTTCATACAAATATAAACACTTTTTGACGGAGAGGTAACAGGATGAGTGTATAAAATTTATGTAAAAAATGATAGGGTGGGCGGGGCGAACGCTTAAAATTGCAGAACAATAAAAAAATAGCGCGAAGGAGCGAAGCGGAATGAAAAAAGACTCTGATTGTGGGTGCCGCGAAGCGGCATATCATAAGTTCCTTTGCCACAATCAGCGTCTAGCCCGCTAGCGGGCGATTTTTCATTTCGCTTCGTGACTGGGAGCTATTTTTTTATGGTTATCTATTTTTATTTACCGAATATGCTTTTCAGCAGTGCTGTAATCTTTACTAGTATGTCGGCGCCGCCGGCAAAGGTGCCGATGGAGCTGCCTATTGAGGAAAGGAAAAATACCAGCAGGACTTTCAGGAGTTTATTTCTGTAAAAGCCCTTTACACTGCCGGCATCATCGGTAAGGTTTTCCAGGTCTTTTACCTGCGGCTTGCATATGAGCGCCTGAACTGCGCCGGCAACAAAGCCAACGCCGATGAACGGACACAGTGAAGTTACAGGGGCTCCCACCGCAGAAACCAGAATTGTTACTGGATGCGCTGCGGCAATCGCAGATCCAAGCCCAGCAAGAATGCTGTTGAACAGAATCCAGCTTAAAACCAGCTTTGTGCCTGTTTCCCTGCCGCCTATATAGAAACCGTAAGCGATAAGCGCAATGATTGCTGCCGGAATGAGCCAGATGAGTATTTTAGAAAATAGGCTTTTTTTCGGAACGGAACTGATTTCTTCCATGTCTGTGGCTGCCTGTCCGGCAGCAGCTTTTTTCAGCCATGCTTCAACGCCGGGAAGATGACCTGCGCCAAGAACTGCAATAATGCTGTTTTCCTTTGCTTCCCAGATTTTTGCGGCAATGTACTGGTCTCGCTCATCAATCAGTACCTGTTTTACCGCCGGCATACTCTCTGCAAGTTCAGACATAAGCGAATCCATTTCGGAAGAGCGCTTCAGGTTTTCTATTTCTTCCGGGGAAACTTCCTCTGTAGAAAAACTGCTTGCAATCATTGCAGAAAGAAGCTGTGTCTTGCCGGAGCCCGAACTTTTTGCCCATGCGCGACGCAGTGTAACCTGAACCGGCCTGTCTGCAAGAACTGTCGGAATTCCAAGTTCTTCTGCGGCATTAAGAGCTGCAAGCATTTCTGCACCTGGTGTTACGCCTGATTTCTGACCTGTCCTTTTCTGAAAGGCAGCCATTACAAGGTTTGCAAGAAGCAGGAATCCTTCTTTTTTGCGCAGAACGTTAATTATGTCCAGTTCACGGTATTTTTCCGGATTCTTTATGGAATCATGGCGTTTCTGGTCAAGTTCTACAGCAACGCAGTCTGGCTTCTGTTCAAGAATTGTATCCCTGACTTCCTTTACGCTTTCTGCAGAAACATGTGCTGTTCCAATAAGTGTAATTTTTCTTCCGTTCAGTTCCAGTATTTTTTGAGTCTGTGACATATTTTATCCTGTAAAATCTGTTTCAAATGTTTTCAGTACACTTTACTTGCTCATAGCCCATTCTGCAAGTCTGTATTCAAAGAACATAGGGCTCTGCATTGCAGTGATTTTATTGTAATACTCTGCCGAAACTTCCGGATGATTTTTGATTTCATAGAAAAGGCCGAAGTAGTACATCATCTTTCCGCGTTTATTCTTATCTGTAAGTTTTGTAAGTTCTTTTGCAATTGTGTTTTCAAGGGCAACTGGACCCTGGTCCTTGTACAGGCGCAGAAGGCTGTAATCAATTGATTTTGCAAAATCCATGCTCTTTTTGTTGCCGTCCTTAATGAACTGTTCTGCCCATTTTTTTGCTTCAAAAGAATTGTTCTCAAGAAGATAGGTTGCAACAACCATAAGCTGATATGCAGTAGACGGGCTGATTGCATTTGCCTTCATAAAGTATTCGCGGGCACCTTTCCAGTTTTTAAGGTGAAATTCAAGGATTCCGATTTCTTCAAATGCAAAATAATATTTTGGATTTGTTTCGATAACTTTGTGATAGTCCTTGAGAGCTTCTTCTATGCGGTTCTGTTCGTCATAAAGACCTGCGCGGTATGTGTAGCCAAGGAAGTAAGTTGGATCAAGGTCAATTGCCTTGGACCAGGCTTTTTCAGCTTCATCATATTTACCGATCTGGCGCTGATACTGACCAAGATCAATCCAGTAATCAGTGTTGTTCGGGTTAAGTTCAATTGCTTTCTGGGCTTTTTTAATTGCTTCCAGATACATTTCGTTTTCTGCATCAAGTTTTCCAAGATAAAGGTAAGCCTGACTTTCATCCGGGCGGTATTTCAAAAGCTGCTGGAAATTTGTTCTTGATTCATCAAGGTTGCCAAGGTAATAATTCATCTGTCCGCAACCAAAAAGAGCTTCTTCGTTCTGGCGGTCGTGAACAAGTGCTTTCTTGTAATAGCCGAGTGCAAGTTTGTACTTCTTTTTGAGGGCCTGCTGGTTTCCAAGAATGTTGTTTGCTACGGCATTGTACGGGTCAATTGCAAGAAGATCATTTACGGCAGTCTGAATGGCATTTTTATTTTTGCTTGCCATTGCAATTTCTGCATTAAGTTCAAGTACGTCCTTTGAATTGTTGCCTGATTCAATCAGGTTTTTGGTAATCTGGCTTGCTTCGTTTATGCGGTTTGCAGAGATAAGAAGTGAAGCATGAAGAAGCTTAAGGTCAAGGTCAGAAGCAAGTTCAGACGGAATGCTGTCGTAAAGGCTGATTGCTCCGTTTATGTCATTTTTTTCAAGATATGACTGTAATTTTTCTGCAAAACTTATTGTTTGTGCGCTGATTGTAAACGCGCCGCTGTTAATTACAACGGAAATAAGAATCGAAATAAATAAAACTTTTAATTTCATAGGAACTCCGGATTTCAATGCGGTTGAAATTCACACCATCATTAATTAAACTATAATTTATAATGTTTACACAAGTTCTAAGAAAGTCATTAACACTACTCTTAATTTATGCTGTATTAATTGTCGGCATTTTTATACTTCAGTTTAAGAATGATTCCATCATTTCAGAAAAATTCGGAAATCTTCATGTATCACTGCTTTCGTCTGTAGCAGATGACAACAGTGTTTCTTTAAAGAACCGCTTTAACATCATTTTTAATGGAATAACATTTGCCGGCAATGATGACAAGTGCGCAAAGGCAACAATTAATTCCCGCGAGAAGGATGTTTCAATTATTTCATGGAAAAAAATTTCTCCGCTTTCGTGCGTGCTTAATTTCTCCAACAATATTAACCTTAAATTCTCTGTAAGTGATGAAAATCCTCATGCCTATCTTTTGATTGAAGCAGAAATGCCGGATAACGTTACTGCATTCTCTTTGCCGTACGGACTGGTTTCCGGGGCAACAATTACAAGTCAGTCTGATGACAGGCTTCAGATTTTCAGTAAAAGGACTGACTGGGAATTTTCTGCCGGCGATATTGATTCTAATCGTGTTGTGTTTACCCGCAAAAAGAATACTGCTTCCTATGCTTATTATGACAAGAGCCGTTCTTTCTCATTTGATCAGATTGCTGGTCTGGAAGCTTCTTCTGAATCTTCATATCTTGCCGTAATTGAAAACTTTAAGACAAACCTTATCAATTCGTTTGCGCAGATTCCGTCTGATGCTGCTACAATCGGCGAGCAGGAAGCCGTTTCCTATGTTGCGGCAATGGCAGAAAAGGGCCGTTACAACGAAGCCCTGGATGCTGTTCCTGCCGGTTTCAAGAAGAGTACTGCAAGGACGTTCCTGTCCGCGCCATATTTTGACACGCTTGCAAAGGTTAATGAACCGCTTCAGCTTCAGCTTCAGTCTTATGCTGATCTGGTGCAGCGCGCGGCTTCTGCGGATTCGCTTGATATTTACAGTACGCAGTTCATAAGCGATTACATGCTGATGAATGAAAGCAGCGAAAGTGTTAAAGCTATGCTTTCAAGAACTGCTACCCAAGAGCTTGAAGGCATGACTGTTCAGCAGGCTTCTGCTGTTCTTTGCGTATACGACAATCTTGCAGAAAAGGCTTCTCCTCTTGCTTCGCTGCTCTATCCGGCTGCGGTTAAGTGTGTAGCCAGAATTCAGGCTTCCTGCAATCTTGATGACAATCTTATTACTCTTGCAGAAAAGGGTACATTCCTTTCTGTCATTCAGGCTGTAGAAGCCGGTGATTCACTCTTAAGGTTTGGACGCCTTACCGGCAACAACGATTATATTGCTGGCGGTAGATTTATTGTAGGTTCATACCTTAAAGAAAGTTCTTCATTTGACGTTCATACTCTTGGTGAACTGTATCCGATTGCGGTTCACGGAAACAGCTATTATCCTCACTTTGAAGTGCTTGGATTTGAAAACAATGAATGTGTATGGGCATGGACTTGTGGGGGCAATATTTCTTACAAGAAAGATGAGGCCGGTACTATTACGCTTTCTATTGATTTCCCTATGTCTTATACTCACTACCTGATTGTAAACGGAATTGATCCGTTCCGCGCAATTTACATTTACGACATTGCGTTCCGCTCTGACTACAGGTTTGAAACATATAATTCTTCGGGATACATCTACCAGCCGGCAACAAAGTCACTCCTCCTTAAGTCAAGGCATAAGGCAGACACAGAAAACATCAGGTTGATTTACACTGTTGCCGCTCAGGAAAAGGCTGAAACACCAGAGGAAGAGGAAGCTGCTGCTGAATAAAAAGCCTTAATTAAGGTTATTTAGAATATATAGCGGCGTACTGTTCCATCAATTCGTCAAATTCTTGATCGTTGTCTGCAGTGATTGCGCAGGCAAAATACAGCGCAATCACTGATTCTGTTGTAAGGTAGCCCATTGGCACGGCACCTTCACGCCATACGCCGTGCGCAGTAACGTACTGGGAAAAGTCCAGGCTTATTTTCTGCTGGCTGGTACAGTAAAAGCGGATTCCGCGGCGGTTTCCTGCAAGAAGCATGTTCTTAAGCGAAAAGTCGCTGTCCGAAACGTTTCCGGAACCGATTCCGTACATTTCCAGAACAATTGAATGAACCGGCGAATATTTAAGGATATCCTTATAAAGGTCACTTCTGAATCCTGGGTAAAGGCGGCACATAAACATCCGGCTGGAAGCTTCCACAAGCATTCTGCTGAGGACGTCCTTGTCCAGTTCGCCTATTCCGTTGAATACGTTTGCAATCGGACCGCTTTCAGTAAATTTTGCTTCATCCAGATTCCAGTTGAAAAAGCTACCCGGGCGGTCAAAGTGCAGGTTTAACGGCGAAAGAATTTTTCCGCCGAACGCAACGTAAACGCCGTTCTTTTTTTCTGATGCAGTTTCTATTGCAAGCCGCAGGTTTGTTTCTGCTTCTGTAGATTCAGAAGGCAGCGTTGAAGATGCTGTAAGCACAATCGGAACTTCTGCATCAGAAAAAAGCCAGTACAGAAGTGCCGCTGTGTAAGAAAGCGTATATGTTCCGTGGGTTACTACGATTCCGCTTGCGGTTCCTGCATTAATTCTCAGTGCAATTTCAGAAATAAGGTCTGCCCAGTTGGAAGGTTCCAGCTCTTCGCTAAGGTACTGACCCGCAGATGTAAACTGAATCGGTGTGTCCGGGCTTATGCGCTCTGCAATCATTTTAAGTTCTGAAGCATCGCCGCTTGAAATTGTGCCGTCGTTGTGGCGGACTGCAGAAATTGCTCCTCCGGTTGTAATTACGTAAATTACGCTTATGTTAAGTTCTTCCTTGAGGAGACTCTTTACGATTTGTGGAACGGCTTTTCCGCTGGTTTCCTTCATTACAAGGCCTGTAAGGAATTCAAGCGGTGGCATTTCTCCGTTCTTAAGTATTTTGCACTGTTCCGGATTTTCCTGAATTACTTTTTTGATAAACGGAAGAAGTTCCTTTTCGCTGCTCATTTCGCTTATGTTCAGCGTTTTCATCAGTTTTTCAGGGGAATGGCCAGTTTCAAATGTTGCGCGGAGCAGTTTTTTTGCTGTAGCACTGTGAATGTCGCTCGAATCCAGTTTTTTTATAATCCATGCAAAATTTGCTTCCGTTATCTTTGATTTTTTTATCGAAAGATTTGATTTGTTTAAAAGTCGTGTAAGTTCGCTTGCAATCCAATGAGCAGCGTTAAGCGGATTTGCACCGAGGCTGCATGTTTTTTCAAAAAAATCTGCGCGCTCTTTAGTGTCGCAAAGGAATTCTGCCCTAAGTCGGCTTACTCCGTACTGTTTCTTAAGCCGCTGTCTTCTTGATTCCGGCAGTTCAAATTCTGTGTCCGTAAAATTCTGTTCGGCAATTTCCAGATTGATTGTCTGTGGTGGATTCAGATGTTCAAAGCGGATTCTGTTTATCTGACGTTCCTGGAAAGTTTCTGTGCAGGATTTTGCCTCGTTCCAGATGCGGCTTTCGCTTGGAATTTTTTCACCGGCGGTAATCATGTTTTCCTGTCGTGTAAGCTCATGGTTTACGGCTTTGCGTGCAAAGTTGAATGAGTTCAGGTTGCGCAGCTTTACGTAATAGTCCGGATGATCCGGATATTTGGAAAGCGCTACATAGGCATTGCATCGTATTGAACCGTCCCGGAAAGAATCGTTTGCAATGTTCATGTACTGGGTAAGCCTGCGCAGCTCTTCCAGAAAAATATGAACTTCTTCCCCTAGTTCAAAGCTTGGCTGGGTACGTATGCGTATGCTCGGGTTGCCTGCGCAGGAATAATCCATCCTTGTTGTTCCGTTTGCATGTGTAAGGCGTCCGAGGTCTTCTTCAATCCTTACTTCTTCGATTAAAATCGTCTTCTGGTGACTGTGGAACAGAAGGTTCAGCTTTCCGCCTTCGGCAATCTTTACGGAATATCCGGTCAGGTCTTTTCCGCTTTCCTGTTTTGAAACAAGATTTGTAATGTGTTCAACGTCAGAAATCGAAAGACGCTTGCATTCCAAGGCTTTTGCTAGAAGATAAACCTGCTGCAGTACCTTTTCATTAATGCAGATTTTATGAGTCTTTTCATTTGTATAAAAAACCGTATCAACAGCCGGCAACTGAATTCTTACTTCTACATAGACGAATGACTGGTACATTTTTCCCTCTGCTTCCTTCTTTATTAAGACAGATTCTGTAAAACTTTAAGTTTCTTCATATAAAAATATATAAAATCTCGGAAAATTATACCGTTTTATGAAAATTTGTGATATACTTAGAAAAAATCTTGCCCCTACAGGCAGGATTCTAGGAGTTTTTGTGAACAAACATGATTTTCCAAAAATCCATTTTTATGATCAGGATTTTGTAGATATTTATAACAAGACGTGGACAATGCTCTCGGATTACTGGATCAATCCAAAGACTGGCGAAAAAACGTCTGATGGTTATTTTATGTATCCTGTCGGAGAGAAATTAGTTATTGATCAGTTTGAGTCCATCCTCTCTTCTTTTTTCCTGGTGTATTCAAATCGCAATTACGATGCAAACCTAAACATTGATTATTTTTACAAGCAGCAGGAAGAAAACGGCGCAATCCGCTGGCGTTACGATGCAAAGACAAATGAACCTATGCTTTCTCCAGATAATCCGGAAGGTGTGGGGCTTCCTTTGTTTGCATGGGCAGAATTCAATCTTTATCACAAGTCTGCAAACAAAAAACGCATAAAGGAAATCATGCCTGTCCTTCAGAAATACATTGCATGGATTGACGCAACATTCAAACAGGAAAACGGTCTTTATGCTGCACCAGCAACTGCAAGTACAATGTTCAACGCGCCGCGCGAAAAGGCTTATTATCCTATTGATTTTAATGCGTGTATGGCTATTAACTGTGCTCACATGTCTGCATTGGGAGATATCCTTAATGACAAGGAATTGAGCTTCCAGTATCGCCGCAATTATTTCTCTTTAAAGACACGCATCAACTCCATGATGTGGGATAACGAAACAGGTTTCTACCACGATTTGGACAAGGACGGCAATAAACTTCCTGAAAAAACTGTTGCCGGCTTTTGGGCTCTTCTTGCAGAAATTCCAAGTGCCGACAAATCCGATGCGCTTATTGCTCACCTTACTAATCCGGAAACATTCGGTTCGGATCATCCGTTCCCGTCACTTTCGGCAGACAGCCCGCTGTTTAGCAATGAAGGTGCAGGTTTCAGAGGAAGCGTTTTCCCTATGTTCAACTTTATGATCATCAAGGGACTTGAAAAATATCAGCGCTACGAACTTGCCCGCGAATGTTCAATCCGTCACCTGTACTTTGTTCTTGAAGGGCTTATGCCAACAGACGAAAAGCAGAAAGGTGATGTATTTGAAGCATACAAACCGCAGAGTGCACAGAAAGCTGTCCTTGAAGGGGATGACAGTTTCCCAAGGGCACATTTCCTTGCTTCAACAGGACTTTCTACAATCGCACTTATGATTGAAAACGTAATCGGTCTTTCTATAAGTCTTCCTCGCAAGACTGTAGACTGGATTATTCCTAACCTTGAAATAATGGGAATTGAAAACCTTTCCCTTAAAAGAAACCTTATTACTATTTTGAGCAATAAGAGTCCACGAGGATGGGAAATCCAGATGGAAAGCGAAAAACTTTATTACTTTACAATCAATATCATTGATCAGAAAAAGAAGACACTTCCTATTCCTAGCGGAAAGTGTTCTATGCTTATTGATAAATTGTAATATTTTAAAATTAAGGAGATGAGTATGGCTACTCCAGAAGCAGTTATTGAAATTGGTTCTACAGGTGTTCGCCTGCTTGTCGCCGAATTCGATTCTGAAAGAAAAAGAAACGTTCTTGACCGTGCAGAAATGCCGATTTCTCTAGGGCGGGATGTGTTTACGCAAGGTTTTATAAGCCGAGAAACACAGTCCCAGTGCCTTCATATTCTCCAGCGCTACAAGGAACAGCTTGGTGGCTGGGGAATTGTGCCTTCTCAGACAAATATAATTGCTACATCCGCATTCCGCGAAGCTACAAATAAAGATCCTGTAATGGATAAAATCTTTTCTTCAACTGGCTTTCGGGTTCGTGTCATAGACGGAATTGAAGAAAACCGACTTATGTATCTTGCGGTTTCGGAATGCCTTCAGGACGAAGCGCCTACATTAAGGGCAGAAAATGCCATGATTCTTGAAGTAAACGGCGGCTCAACAGAGCTTATGCTTATGAAAAAGGGTAAAATGGCAGGTGCACACAGCCTTCATCTTGGAACGGTAAGGCTTGCGCCAAAAATGAGGGGACAGACTAGCAGTCTGGAAGATATTCAGCGATACGTAGAAGAGTATACAATCAACGCAAAGGGGCTTTTTGAAAGTGAACTGAACATTGCCGAAACCAGTCAGTTTATTGCGGTTGGTGCGGATGCAACGCTTGCGGCAATTAACGCCGGAATGCCTATTTCTACATGGCTGTGGTCAATTGAACGTGAAAATTTTGACCGCTTTGTTGATGAAATCCAGCAGTATTCCGTAGATGAATGTGTTGCCCGTTTTAAAATTTCCTACAACGATGCGCAGACGCTTCCAGTAAGCCTTATGATTTACAAGATGTTTTTGCATCATACAAACGTAAAGACAATCATCGTTCCGGAAACAAACATTCGCGACGGTCTTATCATCAGCAAGACAAAAATTCCTAGCGAAGAACTTAAAAATGAATTCAACGAGCAGATTATTGCAAGTTCTGCAAACCTGCTTAAAAAATATCATGGTGACGAATCTCATGCCGAACACGTAAGGCAGAATGCGCTTAAAATCTATCAGTGTCTTGAACAGGAAATGTCGCTGGATTCGCGTTCGCGCCTGCTTCTGGAAGTTGCTTCAATCCTTCACGATATTGGCAACTTCATCAACATGAGTAACCACCATCTGCACAGTGAATACATAATCCGCCATTCAGAAATTTTTGGTCTGACCAGAACGGAAAATATTATTATTGCAACAATTGCACGCTACCACCGCGGAAAACAGCAGCCGCAGGACAGCGAACAGTTCCAGATTCTTGCGCGAAGCGAGCGAATGCAGATTCTGAAGCTTACTGCGATTCTGCGCATTGCGGATGCCCTGGACAGAAGCCACGGTCAGACTTTAGGCGAAGTAGAAATAAAGCTGAAAAATGACAATCTTGTCATAAATTCAAAGGGAATTAAAAATCTGGCACTTGAGCGCATTGCCCTGGAAGAAAAAGGGGAATTATTCGAGTCAGTATTTGGCTATAAAATCATTCTTTTGTAGTTTTTCTAAAGGGGGTTGTTCAAATGGAATCAAGGTTTTTTAACAGAGAACTTTCATGGATAGAATTTAACGGACGAGTTCTTCATCAGGCTTTGCGAAAAGAACTGCCGCTTTTGGAACGTCTGCAGTTTCTTTCCATAATTACTTCCAATTTTGATGAATTTTTTCAGGTTCGCGTTGCGTCCGTAAAAAGAATGCAGTTTTCTGACCCGGATAAGGCTGATGTTTCAGGGCTTAAGCCAAAAATGGTTTTAAAGCAGATTTCTGCTCGCAGCCACCAGATAATCAGGACTCAGCATGACTGCTTAAAAAATGACGTTCTGCCTGCAATGGCAAAAAAAGGCATCTGCTATGTAAAACCGGAAGATTTTTCTGCCGCACAGAGCGATTTTGCCCTTAATTTCTTTTTGAATGAAGTTCTTCCGCTCCTTACTCCGCTCAGGACGGACACGGAAGTTTTTCCGCATATCGGAAACCTTACAGAAAACGTTGCCTTTCTGCTTAAGCCAATTTCGGGAATCAGAAATGCAAACGAAATTCTTAAGGGAAGCGATGACCTTCCGCGCATTTCTTTTGTGCAGATTCCTTCCGGGATTCCTCAGATTGTATGGCTTCCAAGCGAAAACGGAAGAAAGCAGTTTGCGCTTACTGAAGAAATAATTGAACAGTACGGAACTCATCTTTTTCCTGGTTTTGCAGTTGAAGAAACTCTTCTCTTTAAGATTGCCCGCGACGCAGATTTTGCCGTTGATGAAGATTCTGGCCGCAACTTTGTAGACGCAATGGAAGAAGTTCTTGTTCAGCGCCAGAGTTCGTTCCCTGTAATGATGGCCTGCAATCAGACAAGCGAAACAATTACAAAATTCCTTATGGAAAAAATGGAACTCTGCGAAGACGATGTTTACCGCATTGACGGAATATTGAATCCGGGTGCCCTTATGGAACTGCGTGACATTGATGACGGCACAATGAGCTTCCCAGAATGGCAGAATTTCTATTCCGTAAATCTTCCAAGAGATGAATATTATTGGGATACACTAAAGCAGCATGATGTGCTTCTTCATGTTCCGTATGAATCTTATGATCCTGTTGTAAAGTTCATAAGCGATGCAGCTGACGATCCTAAAGTTCTTGCAATAAAAATGACTTTGTACAGAACTGGTAAGGATTCTCCTATTGTTGCAGCTCTTGAACGTGCTGCCAGAAACGGCAAGCAGGTTGTCGTTCTTGTTGAATTAAAGGCGCGTTTTGATGAAGAAAGAAACATTGCATGGGCGAACCAGCTTGAAAACGCCGGAGTTACTGTAATCTACGGGCTTGTAAACCTTAAGGTTCACGCAAAAATCATTATGGTAATGCGCCGTGAAAGCGAAACAATCCGCCGCTATGCGCATCTTGCAACCGGAAATTACAATCCAAGAACGGCGAAAATCTATTCGGACCTTTCGCTGTTTACTTCAAACAATGAAATAGTAAACGACGCAACTTTGTTCTTTAACCTTGTAACGGGTTATTCAACGCTTCAGTCAATGAAGCAACTTGGCATGGCGCCGGTAACGCTTAAATCAAAAATCCTTTCTATGATTCAGAGGGAGATAGAACGAAGCGATCCTGAACATCCGGGATTGATAATGGCAAAGATGAATGCGCTTACCCACGAAGAAGTTATTGAAGCTTTGTACAAGGCAAGTCAGGCCGGCGTAAAAGTTTTGCTGAACGTACGCGGTGTCTGCATGCTTGTTCCGGGCGTAAAAGGTTTGAGCGAAAACATAAAGGTCGTTTCTATTGTTGACCGCTACCTTGAACATTCACGCATATTCTATTTTCAGAATGGCGGCGATGACGAAATTTATCTTTCCAGCGCAGACTGGATGCCTAGAAATCTTGATCGCCGTATAGAACTTATGTTCCCGATTCTTGACGAAAAGGTTTTTGAAGAAGTTAAGGAAATTCTTGACGTTTATTTTGAAGACAATGAAAATGCGCTCGCACTTTCTGAAAACGGAACCTGGTCAGAAATTCCTGTTAAGAATGATGAACCGCTTCTGCGCGCTCAGGAAGTTCTTTACAAAAAATACAAGCGTCGCTCGGAATCTTCGGTAAAGACGCCTAAAATTGAATTTGAGGTTCGCAGAAAAGACTAGTTAGTCATAATTTTAAATTTAGATTTTTCTGCTTTCTGTCAGATGCTTTTTTTCGGAGGTTTTTATGATAACTGTAGAAACAAAAGTCCGGCTGCCGTTTTTGTGGGGACGCGCTGTCTTTAAAAAAAGCTACTGGAATCAGATTAACCTTATTGTAGGTCCAAACGGTTCCGGAAAAACTCTTCTGGCAGAAGAAATTTGCCGTCAGTTTGAAGAAAAAGGCTATAAAGTTGATTTTTTGCGCTCTGAACGCCTTAATCAGGAAGAAATTCTTTCAAAATTAAAGGAAGATTTTGCAATTCGCGAAAAAATAGAGGAAGTTCTTTCCAATATGTTCGGAAAAACTATCCGCTTTGAAGAAGGTGCGGACGGCAGGTTTGTTCCGATTGTCGTAAACAAGGCGTGGGGAGTTGAATATAACCTTAAGGAAGGCGAATGTCACGGGCTTAAAGAAATTCTTACGCTTCTAGTAGCCCTTTATGGGTTTGGAAACAGTGTTCTTATTTTGGATGAGCCGGAACTTCATCTTCACCCGCAGTTTCAGTCGTTTTTTATGAACGAAATCCGCAAGGCAGTTTCGCAGAACCCGGAACGAATCATCTTTCTTATTACTCATTCGCCGTATTTTATAGACCTTAGATTTGCTGAAGATTTAGTTGGTGTTGTTGTATGCCATGTAAACAGGGTGCCTACAAGCATTGAGCAAATGAGCGAAAAAGATGAAATATTGCTTAGGCGTTTTTTGCCGCGCTTTAACACTTATCACAAGCAGTTCTTTTTTAGTGATAATCAGATTTTTGTGGAAGGATATACCGATCAGCAGATGTTTACAAATCTTTTGGGATGCGTAGACAATCATTATGGAACTGCCGGTACTGGAGTAATCGATGTTGGTGGAAAAGACGAGCTGGGCGTTTTCTTTAAGGTCTGTTCGCTTCTAGGAACTGACGGACGCATTGTAACCGACCTTGATTCGCTTTTTGCCGGAAAATTGAGGGATGTTGTTTGCGAAGATGAACGTCCTGCGGCATGGTTGGAAAAACAGTATGAAAAGCAGTCTCCGTTTTACCGTCAGCTTTTTACTAAGCGCGAGCTGGAAAGTCCGGTGACTCTGGAAAAACTTATTTACAGGCTGGAATCCTATCTTATTACAATTGGCCGTTCTGTCTGCGAAATTGACTTTTCAATCAGCCCGGAAATTGATACTTTTGTAGAAAAACTGAAGGCTCTTTACACAAAATACGAAAAACCAGAAGGACTTGATACTTTTAAGGCTGTGGTTCTTATGGGAGTACTTAAACTTGAAAAAAGGCTAATGGATATTTTGCCGATTCCGCTTGCAAGTACGGTTCCGCTTATAATCAACGCAACATGGCTTATTCTGGCAGCAATAGAAACTGCGCGGGTTTATATTCTGCCGATGGGCTGCATAGAGCATTACTACATTCACAGCGATGTTCAGTACATGCCGATCAGCGGCAAAGACCGTCTTTTCCACAATGAATACGAAGTAATGGTAAATGAAGATCAGGCAGATTTAAGAAAGGATTATGAACCATTAATCGAAATTCTTAAAAGAGCCTGTTCGAAATAGAGGGTTGCTGTTTAACTCGGAACGTGAATAACTTCTCTTGGTTTTGAGCCGTTTGCGGGACCTACGATTCCGCGGGCTTCCATTTCCTCTACAAGGCGGGCGGCGCGGTTATAGCCTATTTTAAGGCGGCGCTGAATGTAAGAGGCGCTTGCTTTTCCTGCCTGAATTACAATGTCCAAAGCCTGCTCGTAAAGAGGATCATCTCCATCGCTGAAGAGGTTTGGAGAAGCTTCTTCGTCTTCTTCGTCTTCAATAAAGATTTCGTCGTCAATGTATTCCGGTTCGCCAAGAGTCTTTACGTAATTAACAACGTTTTCTACGTCGTTGTCGCTTTCAAAAGTTCCCTGAATGCGCACCGGATAAGGATCAACTGCGCTTGCGTAGAGCATGTCTCCCTTGCCTAGTAGTTTTTCTGCACCGACAGAATCAATGATGATATTGGAATCAGTTCGGCTTGAAACCATGAATGCGATTCGGCTAGGAATATTTGCTTTAATCAAACCTGTAATTACGTTTACAGACGGACGCTGTGTTGCAAGAACAAGGTGAATTCCGACTGCTCGGCTCATTGCTGTAAGGCGGGCAACAATTGATTCTAGGTCGCGTCCGCTTGTTGCCATAAGGTCTGCAAATTCATCGATGATGACAACGATGTAAGGCAGTTTTTCTGTAGCGACGTGGCGTTCTTCAATTCTTTTGTTGTAGTTAGAAATGTCGCGTACGCCCATGCCGTCGAGAAGTGCATAGCGGCGTTCCATTTCGCAAAGACAGTACTGGAGTGCCTGAAGCGCTTTCTTCGGTTCTGTAATAACAGGAGTCAGAAGGTGAGGAATGTCGTTGTAGAGCTTAAGTTCAACAACTTTTGGATCTACAAGAATCATCTTTACTTCTCTTGGAGAGCGTTTGTAAAGGATAGAAAGAATGAGCGAGTTTACGCAGACAGATTTACCGGCACCAGTTGCACCCGCAATCAAAAGATGCGGTGTTTTTGCAATGTCGATTATCTGTGATTTGCCTAAAATGTCTTTTCCGAGAATTACAGGAACTGCCATTTTCTTGAATTCAGGAAGATCCTGCTCAATCATTTCGCGGAAAGATACGATTGAACGCTTTTTGTTAGGAATTTCAATTCCGACGGCAGCTTTTCCCGGAATTGGTGCTACGATTCGCACGCTTGAAGCGGCAAGGCTGAGCGCAATGTTATCCTGAAGCGATACGATTTTGCTGAGTTTAACGCCAGGAGCAGGTGCAAGTTCGAACATTGTAACTACAGGTCCTTTTTTAATGCCGATTACTTCTGCTTCAATTCCAAACTGATTTAGAGTGTCCTTAAGCTTTACTGCATCATTTTTTGTCTGCTCGTCAATGATCCAGTACTGGTCATCTTCGTACTGTTCAAGAAGATCTGTAGGAACAATGTATGGCTTTTTAGGTTTTGCCCTGTTGCCGAGTGGTTTTGGTTCAGTGGCAACTGTTGTGCGTGCCGGCGGTTCGGCTGTCTCTATGCCGGACATTGTGCCTGCGCTTTCAGAATCAGCCAGGCCGCCATCGTCTGAATCTGCGGATTCCGGTGCAGAAGAATTCATTGCGGCATCGTATTCCGGCTGGGCAAAGCGGGAAGGCTTTTTGCCGGATTCAATCTGCTCGCGGGCGTCTTCTTCCATGTCCGCAAAGATGTCTGAAGCGATGTTGAAGGTGGAGCTAGTGCGGCCAAAATCATCTTCGTCAGAATCGCTGAATTCGGATTCTTCTGAAGCGGCTTCTGTTTCGTCAGAAGTTTCAGAATCTTCTTCTGCGCTTTCTGATTCTGCAAAATGTTCCTCAAAATCATCGTCATCTTCCTGAGCATCTACCATGTCGTCAAGTAATGAACGTTTCTGTTCTATTGCATCGTCTGTATTCGGTTCTTCTTCATTCATGTCGATGTCAAAGAAATCCGGGTCGAGAGTGTTTTCAGTTTTTTTTTGAGTTTTTGAGTTTATGAATTCAGCGTCAGAATATGGATTTTCTGAATTGTCAAAATATCCGTCTGAGTCATAGCTTTCGCTGCTTTCTGAAGTTTCTGTTTGGTCAAATCCAAAGTCTGTGTAAGGATCTGGTTCTTCCTGGCCGTCTGAATTTTCTGGGATTTCCGGTACATCGTAAAGTTCATCGCGGCTTTCTGAAGATTCTTCTGTTTCGTAAGAATTTTCTGAATCTGACTCATCTGCGTTGTTGAGTTCTGTAAAGTCGCTTCCGTCATATTCAGATGTTTCTTCGGTTTCTGCAGCATATGAATCTTCTTCTTTTTCCGGTTCTTCTGCAAATGCTGAAGTTTCTCTGTCAGGTTCCGATTTGTCGCCGGCTTCATCGCCTAAAAGAGAAAGTTCCTCTGATTTTGTTATTCCGGCTTGAGAAATTATTTCGTCTGTAGAAGGCCATTCAATCTGCTCTTCTTCTGGAAGTTCAAGGTTTTCTTCTGCTGATTCTGCAATTAATTCAGAAGGCTGAGTTTCATCTGCCTTTGTTTCAATGAGTTCTTCGTTAATTCTGTTTAGGGCATCGTATTCTTCTTTTGAAAGAAGCGGTTCCTGGGCAGGTACTTCATCTGTTTCTTTGCTTGAAACTGTGTTTTCTGCTTGAACGCTGACAGTCTCTTCGGCTTTTGTTGAATCTGCTTCTGCAGCTTCAACAGCCGGTTCATCAAAAATATGTTCAAATGGTCCAGAAACAGCTGGTTCTGCCTGTTCAGTTGTATTCGAAGTTTTTGTCATTGCATTCTGAATAACTACAGCTGGTTCAGCCGGTGCAGTTTCTTCTGCAACTGATTCGCTGTTTTCTTTAGTGCTGCCGGAATCTTCTGTAAAGAAATCGTCGTCATCGCGGTCAGAATGATTTCCGCTGTGGAAAAGCCTATCGTTTACGCGGTCGGCAATAAGTCCGGCCGTAAGGATTTCTATGGCAACAAGGAAAGCACCGATTGAAACAGTAAGTGCAACCTTAATGCTAGTAAAATCGTCCGGGTATTCAAGCATTGCACGGCAGATTTTTTCTATAATAACGGAAGTAAAGAACGGAACGACTGCAGTAAGAAGCCTCATTGATTTTCTTGCAGTCCAGCGTGAAGCAAAGCATGAAATTCCTGCAATAAAAAGGAATACAGGAATCAAAATGCTTGAAAATCCGTATACAGAGAAAAGAATTTCTCCAATGTTATATGCTGTTGTATATAGAGAAGAACTGCTTCCTGGCCCGTAAGCGCCAAAATCCATTGGGAGTAAAGCCAGCGCAATCGAAAAGAATGCAGCTCCCAGCAGTAAGATAGATCCAGTTACAATGTTCGGTTTATTCGATAGTCTCATAGTTCATTTATCGGAATATTAAAAAAACTTTTTAGAAAAAATTTCAAAAGCCGAAAATATAGGCGTGCGGTAAAATCCTGTTTTTGCGCAGGAGCCGGATTTTTTGGAGGAGCTTGTGAAGAAAATCTTTTCTGTTTTTTTTAGTTTTTTGACTTTTCTGGCGGCAGTTTATGCAGATGAAGTGCAGTTCCGCTATAACGGCACTCGAAACTATTCTTTAGTAGAACGCACTGATTTAAGACGATATGAAAATAACCGCTACACAGGGCTTTTAAACCGCGAGGTAAGGTCTTTTATTTCAAATGATGGTGAACTTTATGAGGGAAGCTTTTATGTCTCTCAGGATACGGTAAGGGCTTCTGCAATTGTAGGCGACATGATTCATGATTCAATTCCTTCCCGATTTAAAATTTCTTCAGACGGAATCCTTACGATGATAGAAGATCACGGTTATCCTTCGTTCAGGAGTTTTCCGGCTTTTACTGCAAACAAAATCCGCCATGGTGATTCGTGGCAGGCTCAGGCAGTGCGCGCAGTGGATCCGCTTAATAAAGGAATTGTTACAAAAATCCCGATGTACGTTCAGTATACGTATACTGGTGATGAAACTGTCCGCGGCGAAGAAGTGTATGTCGTAAGTGCAAGATGGGCTACTCGTTACGGTGCGAATCTTTACATGGATTTTGGCGGCGACCGCGACTTGAAGCAGGCAATGGGAAAGCACGAGGCCACCATGTATATAAGCAAGGAAACTGGTAATGCCATTGTTGTGCGCGATTCGGTTGATGAAACTTTTGTTTATACAGATGGAAAAAACGTTTCGTTCAGGGGAACGATTTCGCTGTTTACGGAATATCCTCCGGCAGTAGACAGAAGCAGAATAATCCGTGCGCTTCAGAGGGTTGCGGCAATTTCGGATGAAGAAGCTGAATCGCTGGCTAAAAAAGTTACTGTTGAGAGAGAGCCTTTTAAAGGCGGTGCTGTTGTTGCCGAAGCCCGCCAGCCGGGAAACAGTAAAAATGGGGCACAAGATTCTGGCAGATTTGAAAAGAGCGGTTATAATGGAAAGCGCAGGGACAGTGCAGAAATTGCTTCCGGCTTGAACAGCGGAAACGCAGGGGCTGGCGAGAACGGTCAGAAAGCGGCTGAAAAACCGATTAAGGTCGAAAATACGCCGGCCGGAATCAGGCTTACGGTGCAGAACCTTCAGTTTAAGCCGGACAGTGCAGAACTTCTGCCGGGCGAAAAATTTCGCCTTGACCAGATTGCGTCGGTTTTGCGGGAGACACCGCAGTCGCAGTTTCTGGTAGAAGGACACACTGCCGCCACTGGAAACGAACGCGGCGAAATGACACTTTCTGCACAGCGTGCTCATGCAATAGCAAAAGAACTTGCCGCACGCGGCATTCCTGCAGAAAAATTTATCTGCAAGGGAAGCGGCTCCCATAAACCGGTTGCAGACAACAGCAGCCCAGAAGGTAAGGCTGCAAATCGCCGAGTAGAGATTACAATCCTGGAATAGGGGAGGAAACATGAACGTACACATTATTGAAATGCCTCTGGATTTTGGCGCAAGCCGTCACGGTTCCGACATGGGACCAAGTGCAATCCGACTTGCGGGAATTCGCCAGCGCATAGAAGGGCTTGGTCATACAGTTTCAAAATATGACTGCCCCATTCAGATAGATTCAGCTGCGTATGAGAAAACCGGTAATCCAAAGGCAAAATACCTTGAACCGATTGTTGAAGCAACCTCAGCATTAGCAGAAGAAGTTTGTGACGCAGCGGGGTGCGGGGCGTTTCCTTTGGTTTTAGGGGGAGACCATTCGGTTGCGTTGGGAAGTCTTGCCGGGATGGGCGCATTTGCAAAAAAGAATAAGAAAAAGCTGGGCGTGCTTTATGTAGATGCCCACGGCGATTTTAATACACCGGAAACAACTCCGACTGGCAACATCCACGGAGAATGCCTTGCTGCAAGCTGCGGATACGGACTGCCTGAGCTTACAAATCTTTATTATGAAGGAACAAAGGTTGATCCTAAAAATGTGTGTTTTGTAGGCTGCCGCGATTTGGATCCTGGCGAAAAAGAAGTAATGAGGCAGGCCGGCGTAACAGTATTCACAATGAGCGACATAGACCGCTACGGCTTTTCCGCAATACTCAAGAAGGTTATAGTTTTCTTTAAAAGCCGGGTTGATATTGTTCACGTAAGTTTTGACATGGACGTTCTGGATCCTATGTTTGCGCCAGGAACCGGTATTCCTTTGCCGGCGGGACTCAGCAACCGCGAAGCCCTTCTGCTTATGGAAGAAATGGCGGAAACCAAAATGGTAAGGTCTGCGGAAATAGTAGAAGTAAATCCTGTGCTGGATATACGCAATCAGACTGCAATTTTAGCGGTGGAACTGGCCGCGCGTCTTTTAGGCGACAAGATCTACTAAGCGGAATAGCGAATTAATTGTTCTGAAATGTAAAAAATAGCTCCCAGTCGAAAAACTGTTTTCAAAACCGCACGCTAGCGTGCTACACGCTGTTTATGGCATAGGAACTATAAACTCTGCCGCTAACGCGGCATCCATAAACAGAGTGTTTTTGAAAGCAGTTTTCCTCCTTCGCGCTATTTTTTAATTGATTCCCCGAAATTCACCATTCTGTCTCGCTGCCTATACCCCAAAAATTTCGTTTCGATGCTGTATGCCCAGTGCGTGCACGGCTTCATGCAGTGAACTAAAACTGCTTATACCCATAAAAGCCTTTAGGTCAATGGAAAAACGGTTCATTGAAAAATGCTGGAACACAAGAAGCCTGTCTAGAATTCCCAGTTTTGTGCAGCATTCCTTTAATTCATCACGGTAAAGGGAAAAAAGCCCCTTAGGCTTTAAGTCGTTGTAACCCACAAGCCAGATTTCTGCGCCCAGAACAGCCGCTATTTCAGCAGTTTTTTCTGCCATCCAAAGCTGAGTTTCTTCCAGAAGTTTTTCTGTGGCAACTCCGCCGGCCTTTTTAATATATTTAAGCTGTGCCGTCTTTGCAGAATGAACCGGCGTTTTATTCAGTATTATCGCATTGCGGCGGAAGTCTATACCCAGTTCAGGATTCTTTCTGAAAAATCCTTCGCCGATCTTCCCAGCCTGGCCTACAAGATATTTTCTGTTTTTCAAAAGCTGCTCGTTTTTGCCGGGATTGTCTCCAATCACAATAATCTTTATTTCATCATTTTGTGTAATAGAATCCAGCGCAGTGTTGTACACTACCGGCGTTTCAATATTGTACGACGGAGTTTTTGCTGCATCAGCTGCTTCTTTCTGAAGTTCGGCAAGGTTCGAAACCGCCCCGCTCCATACGGAAATCATATTCTTAAAATCATTTCTGAATGCATCAAATGCAAGAAACTGTTTTTCTGTCATTTCATGAGTCCTTTCCAATCTGTGGAGTGCAGGATGTCGCTTACGGCTGCCCTGATTCTTCTTGCATTTTGAGTTCCGTATGCTTCGCTTCTGCGTATAAATCCAATGTCATAATATCCCATTATGTTTCCGGCTGGATGAATTGTAAACGTATTCTGGTAACGGCCACTTTCCAGCACAATCTGTGGAACAAGTCCTATTCCAAGTCCAAGCTGTGCAAGCGCAAGGATGGCTTCGTTACCTTCTGTTTCTGCGGCAATTACCGGTTTTACGTTGCGGCTTTTTGTCCATTCGTCAAAGCGTCGGCGGGCAAGTCCTGTTTTTGGAAGAATAAGCGGAACCGAAGAAATTATGTCCTGCGGCGAACCAGTCACATCAAAATCTGAATCATTTTTTGCGGCAAAAATAAGCGGACTTCGTTTAAGGCTGATTGTTTCCATGTAGGAAAGTCCGTCTTCTGGAATTGCGGCAACGGCAAGGCTTGCACGTCCTTCCCTTACAGCCGGAATTGCTCCAGCCGGATCGCCAGTTTCTATGGCAAGCTGAATTCCCGGATATTTTTCTGAGAGTTTTTTGATAAAAAGTGGTAAAATAACATAACAGGCAGTTACAGATGCATAAACGTGCAGGGTGCCGGAAATCTTGTTTCTGTCGCCTTCAAAGGAAGCCTGCATGTCTGAATGACGTTCCAACGTTTCCTTTGCAAATTCTGCAAACAGCCTGCCGTTCGGCGTAAGCTCAACTTTTCTGTTGGAACGGTCAAGAAGTTCAGTTCCGTTTTCTTCTTCCAAACGGGAGATAATACGGCTGAGCGCAGAAGGACTTATATTGATTTCTTCTGCCGTTTTTGCAAAGTGAAGGGTTCTGCTTAATGTTACAAAGGCTTTTAATTCGTAAAGATTCATCGCTTTTCTGCCGATATACTAGCATATAGAAAGACTTTTTGACAAATCTGGAGGATTTGGAAATGAAAAAAATTGTTGGATTTCTGCTTGTTTTTTTAGCTGGAGTTGCAGCATTCGCATATGACGTTACAGCTGATTATCAGATTAAGGGAAAGGCAAAGACTGTAACAAGAATTGATTATGAAATTTCTTCAAAATTCGGTGAATATTTCCGCACACCAAGTTCAAAAATTATCTACAGATATGATGAAAAAGGAAATCAGATTGAATCAGCAGCGTACAGCGCAAAAGACGTTTTACTGAATAAAATCCAGAATATCTATGATGAAAAAGGACTTCTTGTAGAACAGCTTGGATATGATTCAGAATCAGTCCTTTCATGGAAAGCCGTGTTCTCATACAAAAATGGAAAGAAAACAGATGTTTCAGAATTCGGCGCAGACGGTTCAATTCGTAATAAAGTAATCTACGGTTATAGTGGTGCAAACCTTTCTGAAGAAAGCGTTTATAATTCAGACGGCGTCCTTGTAGGCAAATTGATTTACAAGTATGACGGCGACAGACTTGTCCGCGAATACGAATATTTTGCAGATGGAAGTCTTGATACAGAAAAACAGTATTCATATACAGCATCTGGAAAAAAGGATACAATTGTAACAATTAAGGCAGACGGCGAAATTTCAAAAAAAGAAGTTTTCCGCTATGGCGAAAAGGATGTTCTTTCTGAAATTACAACATACGGCGAAGATAATAAAATCGAAAGCAGGATGATTATTAAATTCGATGAAAAAGGTAATTTCAAAAAGATGACTAACTACACAGTTGCAAATAAATTTGGTACAACTGTAAATGAAATGTCAGCAATGACAGAAGTTTCTTACGAATACTAAGCGTAATTCATAAGCGAGGTTCACATGAAGACTATCGGCATCAGACAGGCAGACGGATCTTTCTATCCGATTCTTGAAGAAGATACTCCTGGAAAGAAGACTCTTGGTTTAACAACCGCAAAAGATAATCAGACTCGTGTAATAGTAGATATGTACCGTTCTGAAAACGGAACAATGGAAGACGCAGAATATGTAGATTCCCTTCAGATAGACAATCTTGTTGCTCATGCAAAGGGAAGTTCTGAAATCAAGCTTAATATTGGTCTTGATGCTGACGGTAAGCTTTCTGCTGAACTTATTGATCCGGAAACAGGACTTACAAGCTCTGCCGATGTTACTTTGGTGAACAGAACTCTTGAAGAACGCCTTGCAGATACAGGTTCAGATTTTTCTCTTTCTGATGAAAAGATTGAAGGTGCTGACCAGACAGAAGAAGCAGCGGATGAAGATGCAGGAAGTAACGCAGGAGCTTTTGCTGCTGGTGCCGCAGCTGGAGCAGTTGCAGGCGGGCTTCTTGCCGCTGCTATGAAAAAAGGTTCTTCAGATTCAGAAGATGCAGAAAACGTAGAATCAACTGATGCCGCAGAATCAGAAGAAACAGTTGCTGGCGATGCAGATTCATTTACAGCAGAAACTGCCGAAACATCAGATGACAGCTTTGATCTTCCAGACTTTGACACAGATGTTTCAAGCGATGTAACATCGGAAATAGAAAGCGCATCGGAATCATCTTCGGAAAATGTAACGGAAGAAAGCAGTTCCGACTCTCTTGATACATTCGATCTTCCGGACTTTGATTCAGACCTGGCAGACACAACTGCAGAAAGTGCAGAAACTTCTGAAACTTCAGATGCATTTGACACCACAGAACCGGCAGAATCAGAAGAAACAGTTGCTGGCGACGCAGATTCGTTTGCATCAGAAACTGCAGAAGCATCAGACGACAGTTTTGACCTTCCAGATTTTGACACAAACGTTTCAAGCGACGTAACATTGGAAACAGAAAGCGTTCCTGAATCATCTTCAGAAACAGTAACAGAAGAAAGTGGCTCGGATTCATTTGATTCGTTTGATCTTCCAGATTTTGATGCAGAAGTTTCCAGCGATGCAAAGACAGAAACCGAAACAGAAGAAGCTCCGGCTCCTGATGTCAGCGACATAAGTTTTGATCTTCCGGATTTTGGAACGGATCCAGCAGATACAGTTTCTGCCGCAGATTTGAATTCAGATGACTTGTTCTCTGACAGCTCATTTCTGGACGACATTGATACTTCAGACAATTCTGCTCCTGCACCGGATTCAACACTGGAAATGATGAAGCAGTCCAGTGCACTTAAATTTGATAATCTTTATGACAAGGAAACAATGGAAGGCGATTCTTCCGTTGAATCTGAAGAAGAGGAAGTTGTGAAAAAGACAAAAGTACCTGTAATTATCTGTATAATCTGTGCAATAATCTGTATTATAGCAACTCTGCTTATACTTTTTGTTGTTCCGTCAAAATACAATCTGCTAAATAAGAATTCTTCTGTAGAAAAAACAGCTGCTGTTCAGCCTGTTGTAGAAGAACCGGAGCCAGAGCCGGAACCAGAACCGGAGCCTGAAATTGTAGAAGCAAAAGAAGAGGAAATCATCGTAGTAGAAGAACCAGAAAAGGTAATTCCAGAGCCTCCAAAAGAACCTGAAGTAAAACCTGCCGACATCACTTACAGGATTAAGTGGGGCGACACACTCTGGGATATTGCGGATGCATACTACAAGAATCCTTGGAATTATAAAAAGATTGCGCGTTACAACGGAATCAAAAATCCTGATTACATTATTTCTGGAACTTACATAAAGATTCCTGCAAAATAAAAAAAGAATTAACAGCCGATTGCGGATTGTTCCAAAATCGGCTATTTTGTTATATACATACTATGATTTGCAAAAAGTACATCGGAGTTCTTCTTGGAGTTTTAGTTTTATTCTCGGGTTGCGGTCAGAAAGGATATGAATATTTTGCAGCGTTACGCTGTCAGTCTGACGGAAATGCAGAAGAGGCAAGAAGATTATTTTTACGGGCAGTTAATACAGGTTCTCCTTATATTTCACGTCTTGCATCAGAGGAATTGATAAATCTTGGAAACGTGCGGGAACGCATAGAAGCTTGCGACCGTCTTATTTCAAAATTTCCGGACGAAAAATCAAAACTGCTTGCGGCGGGACAGTATTTTTCTGCTTCGGAATACTCAAGACTTATTCAGTGCACAAACGATATAGACTATGCAGAATGTTCAAACAAGCTTGCATATCTGCGTCTTGAAGCAATGCGTAAAAAAGGTGATTCAAGATTCTTTAAGGAATTTTACACATGGTTTACGGTCAGGAAAATTTCCGATCTGCACTACCAGCTTTACTGTGACGTTTCAAAAGCGGATTCTCTTCCGAATATTCCTGAATTCCAGCCTGTAACAGATTTTAGGGCAGATGTATTCAAAAGAAATTATGCCGGTGCCTTTGAAACTTTTTCTTCATCAAAAGACATGCTTCCCCTTTTGCCGCAGATTGTTTCTGACATGGGAAAAGTCTGCCTTTACGGAAGCGATTCCTACTATAAAAATGCACTTTCCTTTGATGCTTTTGCAAAAAAGCTTTCCGGCCGCGATTCGGAATTTTATGCACAGTTTTATGCTGCTCGTCTTTATGAAAAAGCTGGAGAATATTATTCGTATGCCGCAAACCGCTATCAGGCTGCCATGAAGTGCGCTAAAACTGACAGCCAGTATGACAACGCACTCTGGTATCTTATGAATCTAGAATTAAAGCGTTCTACAGCAAGAGGCATTCAGTGCGTGCGTAAATACTGTTCAACCTGGCATGACCCGGACTATTTTGAAGATTTTTTTGACACGCTGACACCGCTCATGCTTTCAGAAGGGCGCTGGAATGATTTTTACGCGCTCTACAAGGATTTGGACGGCTATGCAACTGATGAAGTTGTTGCAAAATTTGCGTATATTTACGGCCGGCTCCTTCAGGAAAAACTTGCCGTCCCAGTACTGTCAGACACTCACGGCAGCGATTCTTCTGCCGCCTTTACACGTGCGCTTTTAAGCGGCTCAGAGGCTTATTATAAGGTAATGGCAATCAGCAGGCTGGGGCTTGGCGGCGAACATGCGGAAGAAATCCTCTGTACCGCCCGTTCAGAAACAGTTCAAGTTGTTGATCCCGAGGCAGAAGAAATTCTTGCAGGCTATGCGGCCTTTGGGCTTCCAGAAAAAATTTATCCTATGTATCGCCGGCTTCATGAAGAAAAGCGGGAAATAAGTTTTGACACAGGGCTTCGTCTTGCTCAGTTCTTAAATGAATGCGGCCACAATAAAAATGAATTTTATCCGCAGAGCCTAAGGCTTATGGCTTCCATACTTTCGCTGTATCCGTACAAGCTGAACCGTGAAGCGTTAAAAATTCTGTATCCGCGCAATTATTCAGAAACCGTAACGGAATTCTGCACAAAATATTCTATTCCGGAACCAGTTATGTACGCACTTATCAGGAGCGAAAGTTATTTTGATTCCGGGGCAAAAAGTTCTGCCGGTGCGGTGGGGCTTTGTCAGCTTATGGAATCAACTGCCGCCGACATTGCGCACAGGCTTAAATACGGCTCCTATAATCTGACTGCTCCAAAAGATAATATCGAATTCGGCTGCTGGTATGTAGCAAATCTTTTCGGGCGCCTTGAAAATCACTGGCTGAATACATTTTTTTCCTATAATTCTGGAATAAATGTAGTCCGCCGCTGGCGTAAAAGCGCAATCATAGAATTTGACAACATGAAATTCATGCCGGACGATCTTTTTCTGGAAACCATTCCATATTCAGAAACACGTCAGTACGGCCGCAAGCTTATTGGAGCCGCAGCACTGTATTCCTGGCTTTATTATGATAAAGAACTCTGCGAAAGCATAAACGTTCTAGTAAAATAATTCAGAATATTGTAGACTCAGAGCGGAGTTTTTACTTACCTTTATATGGGGGAAATTATGGCTGATTTGGATCTTGTTGATAGAGTAAAGGAAGCAATAGATATGTTCAGACCTCAGCTTCAGGCTGATGGCGGAGATATGGAATTCGTTTCAATTGATGATCAGATGCGCGTTCATCTTATCTTGCAGGGAGCATGCGGAAGCTGTCCTATGGCAACAATGACGTTGAAGATGGGCGTAGAACAATATATTAAGGATGCAGTTCCGGAAATTACAGAAGTAGTTCAGGATAATCCAAATGCAGATATGGGATACTATGGAGACGGCATGGATGCCGGTTTCTAATAAAAGGAATTAATATGAAAATTACAAAAGACGCAATGGTTTCCATTCATTATACTCTTCATGACGCAGAGGGAAATGAACTTGATTCATCTTCTGGAAAAAGTCCTTTGCAGTATGTGCATGGAAACGGAATGCTTATTCCCGGACTGGAAGCCATGCTTGAAGGTAAAGAACCTGGTGTAAAATTTAAGGCTGTAATTGAACCGGCAGAAGCTTACGGTGAATATAATGACAGGCTTGTTGTAGAAGTTCCACGCGAGCAGTTTGAAGAAGGTGCTCCAATTGAAGTTGGAATGCAGTTTCAGGCCGGAACACCAGACGGTCAGGCTGTTATTGTCCGCGTAATCGAAGTTACAGACAAGATGGTAAAGGTAGATGGAAACCACGAACTTGCCGGAAAGCAGCTTACATTTGATGTAGAAGTTGTAGACGTACGCGAAGCTACAGAGGAAGAACTTGCTTCTATGGGTGGCTGCGGTGGAAACTGTGGCGGCGGCTGCGGTGGCTGTGGCGGAGACGAAGGTGAAAGCTGCGGCTGTGGCGGTGGTTGCGGCGGCTGCGGAAACTAAACCAGGTCGATTTGTTGTATAAAATAAATAAAGCAAAAATGCCGGGCACAGGTCAAATCAGACTTCTGTACCGGCATTTTTTTATCTATTAAATAATAATCTATAACTAAAATTAAACTGACTATAATCCAAGGGCACTTTTCAATGTCTTGAAATTGTCCTCTTTTGAAGCGTCCTTTATAGGAACTATTACATCAGCAATTGTCTTGTAAATTTCTGTCCGTTCTACATAGAAGTCATGGAAAATTTCGCGAACTTTTTCTTCGTTTTTTGGCTTAAGTTTGCTTATGTATGCCGGAAGTCCTTTCCATGTGCCGTCGCTGAACTGTGTTGCTTTTTTTAGGATTCGGTTGCACGCCGTTTCTTCAGAAACCTGAATAAAAACAAATGTTCCAAGCGGTCTCAGGTAGTTCAGTGCAGGAGCGTTGTCGCAGATTCCTCCGCCTGTAGAAATAACTATCTGCTGATCCTTGTAATCCTGCGCAATTTTACCGCAGCATGCTTCTTCGGCAGCCATAAAAGAGACAGGTCCTTTTTCTATGTAATATTCCCGGGCTGTACGGCCGGTGTTTTTTTCGATTAAATCATCAATGTCAAAAAGCGGACAGTTAAGGTGATCTGCCAGAAAGCGACTCTGAGTTGATTTTCCGGAATGTTTTATTCCTAAAATGATATAAGTTTTATTGCTCATACATTTAGTATAACTATCTGAATTGCAAAAGTCCACGACCTGCGTTATTCTTATTTTATGAATATTTATACAGCATTAGGATTGTGTTTTCTTCCTTCGATAGTTTGTTTTGCATGCTTTTCCACGGTTTTTAAGGTAAAAGTTCCGGCTCTTCTTTTTGCAGCTTTGTTTGGATTAATTGCCGTTCTGCCGATAACGTTTTTTCAGTTTTATTTTTCAATGTTTTTTAAGGTTCATGAAGCAGTTTCAAGTCGCGGTCAACTTTTTCATCTGTTCTTAAAGGCTCTGCTTTTTAACGGACTTATAGAAGAAATGTTCAAGATGATTTTTATTGTACTTCTTCCTACAAAGAAAATGAGACTCAAGAAGTTTTTCCTTACAGTGCTGTTTTTTGGACTTGTAATAGGAAGTTTTGAATCTGCGGTTTATATGCTGAACTATATTCAGTCGGCATCTGGAAAAGGGGCAGTACTTTTATATGATGTAATTTATAAGCGTTTTATTACTTCAGACATAATTCACATGAGCTGTGCGGGTATGTGCGGTCTGTTTATCTGGAGCATCCGCAAAAGACAGATAGATATTTTTGCAGTGATTTTTGCAGTTCTCATTCACGGTGTATTTGATTTTTTTGTAACTGCCGGAGGAACTTCTTACTGGCTCAGTTTTGTTGCCGTTCTTTTTGCATTAATCGAATGCCGTGTACGCTACGTAAAGCAGACTAATGAAGATGAATCTGTTGCTGCCGAAAACGAAACGATTATTGTGTTCCAGCAAAATGAAGATTCGGGCGAAAAGCGAAAGAAAATGGATCCAAGTATTGTCGGAATATCTCCTACAAAGCCAAAGGATTTTGACGGAGAATCAAAGGTAGAAAAAAAGTCAAAGAAAAATCATGATACAGATAAAACTCAGGAAGCGCAACTTGTGCGTAAATCAAAGAAAAAATAATCGCTTCAGCTGTTTATAAAAAATGTGGCATAATTAAAAAGCCTTGAAATGTAATTTACATTTCAAGGTTTTTTTTGTAAGAATGGCTCTAATTAGACAGAATTAGAAGCGTCCGCCAATAACGAAGTCGTCATTGTCAGGGTAAGCTACGATTGTCTGTTTGTAAGAAATCTGTGGTTCTGAGTATGCATAAAGTTCCTGCAAAGTAACTTTGCTATCTCCGTTTGCATCTGCAAGAAGGTCTCCAGATACTTTAGCGAGGCCGTCCCAACCAAGACCGAGTGACCAGTATTTAGAAGCAAAACCGATACTGTTTGTCCATGTCCATGAAAGTTCTGTCATTTTAGAAGAGCAGAGTACGTGGAAGCGTTCTGCAGCAAGTTCTGCACGGCGTGAATCAGATTCAACAGCTTTGAAGTTAGAAATGAAGTTTTCTGCGAAAGAATCTTCAGCAAGGCTTCTTCCGATGATGTTTCCGGCGTGGCAGCTTTCGATAATGAATACAACTTCACCGCGAACGTATTTGTCGAGCAATGTTCTTACGTCTGAACCGTAGATGTATCCGTCTGTAGGAAGAGCGATACAACCGTCTGAACCACCATGAGCGTTGATGAAAATGTAGCTTACATCATCATCGTCTGTATTTTCAAAGAAAGACTGGATTTTGCTTGAAATTTCTTTCTTTGTAAGGTCTGTATTCATTTCAACAGCTTCGAATGTTTTTCCATCGATTTTCTGTTCTTTGAATGCATTTGTCATTGCATTGATTGTTCCCATGCAAACTGCACGGTTATCAATGTTGCTGAGCGAAAGAGCGCGGCGTGTTACGATTCCGTCACCATTTTCGTCGTGTCCGTCATATTCGTAAACGTTATTGTCACCGTTATCCCATGTAAGACCCTTGAATTCTGCCTTTACAGTTTCTCCAAGATCCCAGTCTGCTACGTAAACAGCGTAGTATGGGCTGAAGCTGACTGAAGCTGTCCAGTGGTCAGAAACGTATGTTCCGCGAATAGCTTCTGTCGGGTAGTTGCTACCTACGAAGTAAACAGCCTTACCGTAACCAACATCTGCATACCAGAATGGATTTGGGTTTGAACCGCCGCCAGGAATTGTTGCTTCATATTCAAAACCGTCGAATGTGCATTCTACAACGTTTCCAAGATCATAAGTACCAGTAAGAGCTTTCCATTCAAATGCTTTTTCTGTTTCTACATTAAGGTACCAGCCCTTTGATTCTGAATAAGAACCGCGGTATGCTTTTCCCCAGTTTCCGTCAAATGTTCCTGCAAAGTAAACAGCAGAACCATATCCAGGGGTCAGGTCTGAATAAATTGTTGCTCTGCCAGAAGCTACAACATCGTCAGCAAGCTGTTCAGCTTTTACTGCAGAATTGTTTGCAGCGGCAACTTCAGCAATGTCAGAATAATCTGAAGGCAAGGCTTCCAAGCAACGCGATTTTTAATAACGTTTTTTTCATTTTCTACTCCTTTTTTTATAAAAATAGTTATTAAATAGATTTTGACGACCCTCAAAATTTCGGGTCATCAAGAAAACTATAGTTAAAATTATTTAACATTTAAATGTGAATGTTAAAATATTCCACAAGATATAAAAATATTACTATAGAAAAAAAAATTATCCCCGCAATTTTTACAAAAAGAATTATTTTCACTTGACAAACATATTCTATATATTGTAATATCCTTTCAATACGACGCGGGGTAGAGCAGTTGGCAGCTCGTCGGGCTCATAACCCGGAGGCCGCAGGTTCGAGTCCTGCCCCCGCTATACTGCTAAGTCTATATGTTATATAGACTTAGCGCTACTACCAATCCCAATTAGTAAGGCTTGGCGTAGAAAACATACTGATTTTATGCAACGGTTTTATGCAACCGCTGTAAAAGGTCTTAAGTGAGGTTTTCTATGGCTAAGCCTTTTACTTTTTCTACCAAACGAGCTGGTGGAAACATCTACGTTCAATTCGCCCTTCCTGACGGAGGACGAACCTTCCAAAAAAGCACTGGTACTTCCAATCGAAAAGAAGCAGAAAAAATTGCAATGGAATGGCTTGTAAACGGCAATATTCCTGAACGAATCAACAGTGCAAAACCATCAGAAAGCAAGTTGAATATGGACAAGCTTGCTTTGTTCAACAATCTTAAAACTTATGATTTTGAAGAAGAGGATATCTGCAAAATCATCAAGATTCTTAAAGACAGAAAAATCATCATCTCTGCTATCCGTCCAAAGACAAAAGAAAGCATCCTGATTGATGATATTCTTGAAACCTTCTGGAACTACGAAGAATCCCCTTATGTAAAATCAATGGCTGCAGAAACTGGAAAAATCATTTCCATGTCCTACTGTAAAACCTGCGAAAGCCGAGTCCGCCTTTACTGGCTCCCTGCCCTCAAAGGAAAGTACATTGGCGAAATTACAAAGGATGATTTGAAATCAGTTCTGGCAGATAAGAGAATTCAGACTCTTGCCCCAAAGACAATTAACGGAATTATTGATTCAATCACAATCCCTCTTAAATGGGCCTTCAACGAAGGATACACTGAAAACATCTGCTATGAAGGTCTTCGTAGAAAAACAACAAAATCTCAGGAAAGACATATTCTGACAATGGATGAAGCTGAAAATCTTTTCCATGGTGACTACTGGGATAATGATGCAGCAAGAGTCGCAAACAGAGTTGCTATGCACACAGGCATGCGAGCAGGAGAAATTGCTGCCCTTCGTGTAAAAGATATTCAGCCTGACGGTATCCACGTTGGAAGTTCCTGGTGTAAATACATGGGATTGAAGAGCTGTAAGAATGGCGAAGAAAGAGATATCCCTATCCCGATTTCTGAAGAGCTGAGGGAAGAACTTATGATTCAGGCTCAGATGAATCCGTATTTTGATGGAGATGAAAGTTTCATCTTCTTTGGTCTGGATCCGACAAAACCAGCCTGTTCAAAACAGTGGAATAAATATCTTAAAAGAGCTTTGACTCTTATGAAATATCCAAATCCAAAAGAAATCTGCTTCCATTCCTGGAGACATTTCTTCTGTTCACGTATGCTTGATGTTATTCCAGATAAGCGTGTTGTAATGGCATTAAGCGGCCACAAAACAACAGCAATGCTGGACCATTACGGAAAGCACCTTGAGCAAGAAAAGACACTGGCAATCGCAAAGGAAGCCATCAAGGAAGTTTTCAAAAATGAAAGCACAAATGAACCTGTAGAAATCAAGAATTTCAAAATGGTTGCAAACATGTAGATTTATGAGGATTTAGATATGAGATTATTTGGAAATACGACAAAAAAGACAAACGATAAAGATAATGCAAAGATTAAGATGGTGGAAGTTTCACAGCTTCGTTTTGACAGGGACTTCAAAAATGTATTCCAGCAGGAAAATGATAAGGTAGCTGAAATTGCAAACGATATGCGGACTAACGGATTTGATAAGTCCAGGCCGATTATCGTAACTGAGGCTTATATCATTGTTGATGGACATTCGCGTTTTATGGCGGCTAAGAAAGCGGGGCTCGAAAAGGTTCCTGTAATTATCAAAAAGTTTGATAGTAGGGATGAAACAATTGAATATGAGTATAAGATGCAGCTTAATTCTAGACGATTGACGGATGGTGAGTATTTTGCTGCATTTTTGAAGCTTGATGAAATACGTCGTTCAAATCCTAATGCGCAAGGGTCTTCTGATGAAGCAATTGGCCGCCAGCTTAATAAGTCAGCCCGCCAAGTTTGCAAGATGCGCGAGATTGCAAAAAAGGCGGATGCATCACTTCTGGAGAAGATTCAGAACGGAAGTGTTTCCATCAACAAGGCTCATGAAATGATTAAGGCAGCTGAGGCCAGGAAGAAAACTGGAGTTGCTGAAGAAGTGACGGATGAAAAATCTTCTAATACTGGCAAAGGCATCAATTCTGATTCTTTTAAGCTCGGTGTTTTGTTTGTTTTGTCAGAACTTGAGCGCGGACGAAAGAAAGGTCAGATTCTGAAAGATAAACGGATTGCTAAGCTGGAACTTGGAGAGTTGAATCTTTCTGAAGAAGATGTTCAGAGGATTTCACAGAGATTTGGAATTGCTTAAAGGGGAAAATAATGAAAACAGAGGAAATTGTCAAACTTTCAAATCAAGACAGAGATCTTGTTATGACAGAACTGGAGAATCCTTCAGAGCCGAATGATTCTTTAAAAGAATTGTTTAAGTCTTCAAGTAAAGAGAAGCAGAATAAAGACAATAAAGAGATCGAAACACAATAAGTCTTGGATTCTTAAGAGGCTTTCAGTTTGTTTGATTCAGACTGAAAGCCTTTTTCATTTTACTTCAAATAGTTTTCAAAGAAGGTCTCTAAATCAATCATTAAAAAATCATTTAAACGCAAATCTGCGTACACCCCTCATGCAAGTATTTTCGTGACCTCCTGTAAAATCTGTCCATTACCTCATGAAAAATTCTTCCGAACCCTCCTGAAAAAAAGTGCACAGTAAATATATAAATTTAGATATATATAAATTTTTAATATAAATAATGGCGTAAAATCAAAAATCTGATTTTTTTTCAAAAATATTTTTAATTTATGCTTCAGTTAACTTCAGCAGATAACAACCGAAGGAAAATGCTGCTTGACGAAAGAAGTTGCTGTTTGTATATTTAAATCAATAGTTCTCAAAAAACTTCTGCCTGCCCCATAAAAGGACAAGGTTTTTATGAGAGTAACAAACACATCTAGTATCTGGCCGGAAATTCCGGAAGATGCACTCCTTACACGCCAGCAGGTTGTAGCAATCCTGCATATTGGCATGTCTACATTGGACAGTCTTATCCCAGACTCAGAACTCCCCAGAGTCAGACTGTCAAAAAGAGTTTTCGTCCTCAAAAAGGATCTGGAAGCTTACATTCTTGCACATCGTTCAACAGGCGGCGCCAAAATCCCTGTGGGGGGTGTAGCATGATTAGCGACAATGTTTTTATCCAGGCACTCCAGGAATTAAACAATCACCAGATTCAGCACGGCGAATGTTCCATTACATTTACCTATCATGACGGACGGGTTCAGTTCTACACGGTTTCTACAAGCGAACGGCACAATGTTGCTTTATCAAAAAAGCAGCTGGGAGTGACGGATGCTAAATCAGCCTGAAAGAAAGCCTGATTATTTCATCCAGATTCCGCCGGAAGTTCTATTCGAAACTAAACTGTCTGCAGGAGCAAAGCTTTTCTACGGGGAAGTTTTGTTCCTCACTTACACCTATGGCTTTTGCAGTCAGAAGAATGCTTACTTCGCTGCCAATCATAGGGTAAGTCTCAGGACAGTTGAAAACTGGATTAAGGAACTGAAAGCTCTGAACCTTATCAAAGTTGAACTAATCAGAAAACAGAACAAGGAAGTCGAGCTCAGAAAGATCTTTGCACTGGCTAAAATTGATTTTTCAAAGATGCCAGGCTTAAATCAAATATCTGTACAGGCAGAAGCTTCCCCTCCGGCAAGAATCACAAAACCTTCCCAAAAGCAAAAGAAACCGTACGGTGCCAATCAGAATGTGTTTCTGTCTGATAACGAGATGGAAGAACTTCTGAAAAATCACACAAAAGAACAGACTGATAAAGCCATAGAGCTTTACAGCGAATGGAAAGCAGACAAGGGAGCAAATCCAAGATCTGATTTTAATTCCATGCAGTGGGCTTTAAGGGAGATTGAAAATCCTGCTCCAATTACAAAAAGCGGAAGGCGGCTCACGGCTGTTCAGGAATCTGGCTGTGACGAAGTGTCTGAAGAGACTTTAGCGAACCTGCCATTCTAGTGCCAAATGGCACTAACACAAAAACAGTGCCATCTGGCACTCTAACTTTTTACAACACGAGGAGTACAGAATGAGAGAACAAAAACTAATTGATGAATTAAACCGTTTTGATACGGATGAAAGATTTGCATTAGAAAAATGCGGATATTCCCCAGATGATAAACTTGAGGGAAGACAAAAAGAGATTTTTGAGTACGAAAGAAAATCTGTCAGAGAAAAAATAACAACAAATCTGAGTAACATTAAAAACTGGAACAAAAGTAATTCAAGCGGTGTTCCGCCAAGATTTGCAGAATGTTCCTTCTTCAACTTTAAATGTCGGTCAGAAACTGAGAAAAGCATTTTTCAGAAGGTATGTAATTTTGTAAGTCAGGAAGACAATGAAGGGGTTCTTCTGATGACCGGAGCCAAAGGAACTGGAAAAACTCATCTGGGAGCTGCAGCCGTTCGGGATACTCAGGGCCGCTATATCAGCATGGAGGACCTGATTTATAAAGTCGAATCCAGTATGAACTTCAAATCTCCTCAGACAGAAGAAGAAGTTTTTAATGATTATTCAACAGTAAAGTTTCTAGTAATTGATGAAGTCGGTCGGTCGTTAAAACGCGAAAAAGAAATTGAAATCTTAAGTTACATTCTTCGAAAGCGTTACGACAACCAGCTTCCAACAATCGTGATTTCAAATCTTGAAAAGAAAGTACTTATGAAAAATCTCGGTGAAGCCGTAGTAGACAGGCTTCGCGAGATAGCCACAAGTATTGAATTTACAGGAGAAAGTTACCGCATCTTAAAAAGAAAGGTCGCATGATAAATCCGCCAATTGGCGGATAGCAGAGTTTCTGCAAATCTGCCGGCCGGCGGATCTACGTCACGTGACGGAAAAAAGTCTCTGGAGAGACTTAATCGCGTGTGCATAACCCCATATGTGTTGACGCAAAGCATCAACACTGGGGGCCCCTGAAAAAAGAAAAATGCACACTCGCGAACTTATCCGCCAGATGGCACTGCTACCACAAAGTCAATTTTTACAACAAGAGGAGTACTATGACTTATACAACTTACAAAACAACAACACAAAATGCGCCGGCCGGCGGTTCAGAACCAGCCTGGAAAGACCCCGTATCAGGACATGATTATAAAAATGATCCTGAGAGGGATAATCATCTTTTTGATTCTCGCAAAGCTTATCATGCAAAAGATGATGTGAAAGCTTTGAGGAACATTATGAATCAGCTGAAAGAGCATGGCGGTGACTACGGTTTTAATCCAGATTACAAAACAAATCCACAGGGAAAAATGCGCTGTACGATGAACTCAGGCCGTAAGCGCAAAACTGACAAGAAGGCATTTTCTTCCAGACACAATGACCGGGACTTTGACTCTGATCCTGAGCACATTGCAAAAGATAAATCTGACAAGAATGTCATCTGGTCCTGGTGCGGTACAGACATCAGCTTTGATAAAGGCGAACTCAAATACTATGAAGAAACCTTCGGTGCCCAGCTGGAACAGACAAATCAGAACTACATCAAAAGCCGCCACAAAGAACGTGTAGTAACCATGGACGAATGGCGAAAGAAAGCCATGCATGCTCCGGAAGAACAGATCCTCCAGATTGGCCGCATGGAGCAGTATCCAGAAGTAGAAGTTTCACTTTCCTGCTTTAAGGAATATTTAACGTGGTTGAACGGATGGAACGAAGAACACGAAAAGCCCTTCTTTATTCTGAACTGGGCAATGCATCAGGATGAGATGGGCGCACCTCATTTTCATCTGCGTAGGGCATGGCCATGTAAGGACGAAGAGACAGGACTTACCACAAGTAACCAGACTCAGGCTTTGCTCAAAGCCGGCATCCTGCCTCCAAATCCCGAAAAGAAAATCAGCAAGAAGAATAATCCCAAAATGACCTTCGACAAGATGTGCCGGGAAAAGTGGATTTTCATTGCACGTTCACATGGACTTGAAATTGAGGATACGCCAAAGCCAAGAGATGAAGTCGGAAAAACGCTTGAGGAATTTCAGAAGGATAAAGACATGCAGCGCAACCAGGTTTACACACTTCTTTCTGCGCTGACCGAAAAGAACATTGATGTCCTTGAAGAAATCTCCAAGTGGGACGAACTTATGCCGAGTATTCAGAACTTTAAGGAATGGACCAAGGAGCGATGCCGGGATGCTCAGAACACTTATCGTGATGGACAGCTGGATCCGATAGTCGATATGTTTGTTGCCGCCTTTGCAAACTCGAACAAAGCAATTAAAGACGGATATGACAGTCAGATTAAAGATTATGACCATCAGCTGAACGGCTACACAAAAGAGACAGCCTACGGTAAAAAGCACTTTTTCGGAACTGCTGAGATAAGCCAGATGTTTGAAAGTGCGACCCCGGAATTGCTTCGTAAGATTGCAGGAGTTATCGCAGAGCACGGCTGCAAAGATGTAAAGGAATGGATGCAGAAAAGTCCATGGTATCGGGAGTTTGAGCTAGGTCGTGAGGCGGAAAGAAAGCTGCAGCGTGAGCGAGGTTGGGAGAGATAAGATTATCAACATTGCCCGACATTGCCGTTACTGGCAATGTTCGGCAATGTTAGTGTTGTACAAAAATATCTGTATTTTATTTGCGTCACATGACGCATGTAACCAAATGCGCCGGCCGGCGGAAAATTATATTTGACAGATCCATCATCTAGCATTATCTTATATTTGATAAACACATTGTTTAATTCAAATAAACGGAGGTGTCTATGTCAGACTCAAAACGCGGTGGAGCAAGACCAGGAGCCGGAAGGCCTGCAACAGGCAAGACAACAGAATATATCACCCTTACCCTGCCAAAAGAATTAGCTCAGAAAATCCGTATACAGGCAAAAGAAAGAAACATGACACTAAGCGCATATTGCATTGAGTCTCTGGATCGATTTGCAAATATGTATGATAAGGGGTAGCTTATGTTCAATTTATTAAAATATGGATTTTACGGAGTTATACTTTTAATGCTTCTAATGGCTGCAAGTGCATTCCTGGATGTATTTGCAGCAGAGCCAAAAGTGAGTGAAGCCTACAAAGAAAGAACTGTAGTTCACACTCCTGCTCCCTACGACTTACACACATATAATCCAGACAGAAAAATCTACAAACTCTGGAAAGAGGAGAAATGAAGTATGAAGTGCTATATTCTCCGATGGAATCCTGAACGTAATACTTTTAAGCAAAACGATTTTGAAGATTTTCAAATAGACTTTAATAATGGCGAAGACCATTCTCTACGCTGGGAAGTTGAGCAATGGGAAGAAGCCGAAAAAGGAGAGCTGTTCATTTTAGTTCAGTACAACACGAACAACGAAGGAATTGCCATGATTGGAAAATTTGCATCAGATCCGTATGAAAAGTTCAATTCCAAGACAGGCAAAACCGTTCATGTCGCAGATTTAGAAGTGCTTTCTGTTTTTGACAGAGGGCCTGATTCTAAGATTCTTGTTACCCTCCAGCTTGAAAAAGAATTCCCGGAAATAAACTGGCACGAAGGTATTAATGGTGAGTTGATTGATAATTTTGTAGCAGACAAACTGACATTGCGAATAAATGATGAACTGCAGGCTCGGGATATTTGGGACAGATGGACTTTCGGGGAGTTTATGGGAATGGAAATAATAAGTAGTTAATTATTCAAACTTTGTTACAGTGACGTTCTTTGTCACCCTTTGATGCTATAATATCTACAAATAATTCATTTTATGGTGTATAATAAACTTTTATAGGGGAATAAAAACAATGGCTGCACGACCGTTTATAAAATGGGTAGGTGGAAAAACTCAACTTTTACCAGAGATTAGACAAAAATATCCTGAAAACATAACTAGATATTGCGAACCATTCGTTGGTGGCGGAGCTGTTTTATTCGATGTAATTCAAACATTTCATCCCCAGGAAGTTCTTATAAACGATATCAATCCAGAATTAATAAACCTCTATGAAAATATTCGTGATAACTGTGACCAATTAATACAGTTATTAAATCAGTTTCAAACAGAATATCAAGAAACTCCTGAAGCAGATCGCCAAAATCTCTACCTCGGAAAACGAGCTACATACAATCATTTTATTACCGAAGAAAATCCTGAACATAATCTAGAAAAAGCAGCTCTCTTTATTTATCTTAATAAGACCTGTTTTAATGGCCTTTATCGAGTAAACCGCAATGGTTTATTCAATGTTCCATTTAATCGGGCAAAGAATCCTTTAATTTGTGATGCTGAAAATCTGCGTGAATGCAGTCTTCTTCTTCAGAATGTTCAGATGCATGTAGGTGATTATTCATACTGCAGAGATTTCATAGATGCAAATACATTTGTTTATTTGGATCCACCATACAGACCTCTAACAGAATCATCATCTTTTACATCGTATAATGAAAATGGTTTTTCTGATGTACAACAAATTGAGCTAGGCAACTTTATTACTGAAATGGCACATAGAGGAGCCTTAATTGTTGCAAGTAATTCAGACCCTCACAATGCAAATGAGCAGGATGAGTTCTTCGATAATCTATATGCAGATTTTAATATAGAAAGAGTTCAAGCTGCTAGAATGGTAAACAGTAATGCCAGACGTCGCGGACCTATTAATGAATTATTGATTAGTAATATTGCAGCTGTTTTCTAGGAGAGTTTTTTATGGCATCAAGAAATTTTAATACCTGGCTTTCAAGTTTCAGATATAGTATAGCTGACTTTGGTTATTATATTGATTTTGCAAAAGTTTATAAAAACGTTGATTCAGTTAAAATTGAATTGAATATCCTAAACTCATTAATTGGTTCTAAAAACATTGAATCTGATTTCGAGAACTTAATTGCAAAATATCCAGAAACATTAAAATGTATCCCAATTTTACTTGCTGTCCGTGAATATGAGATTTTTGCAGGCGAAAACGGAGATGTAAAACTCTACACATTCAATAAACAGATAAACACAATCGAAGATTATAAACTGTTTATGAAAAAGACAGGTCTTTTCGACCTTCTTTCAAATCACATTATCAATAATCTATATGACTATGTAACTGGTGTCGAAACTGGTCTTGATTCAAATGGCCGAAAGAATCGTGGCGGCCACCAGATGGAAGATTTAGTTGAAAGTTACATCCAAAAAGCAGGATTCAAGCGTGATGTAAGCTACTTCAAAGAAATGTATGTTTCCGAAGTTTCTAGAAAATGGAATATAGATTTATCTGCAGTTTCAAACCAGGGCAAAATGGAAAAGCGCTGGGATTTCGTAGTAAAGACAGATAATTGTATTTATCTTATTGAAACCAACTTCTACGGAAGTGGCGGTTCTAAATTAAACGAGACAGCACGCAGTTATAAAACTATTGCAACTGAAATGAAAAATGTAAAAGGTGCAAAGTTCGTTTGGTTCACAGATGGTGCTGGGTGGAAATCAGCTGCAAGAAATCTTGAAGAAACATTTGATGTACTTGATGATATTTACAGCATTAATGATATGCAAAATGGAATTATGAAGGAGCTCTTTAAATAACGATGGCAGATAGTAATTCATGGAAAGCAATATTTGATTTTAAAAACATCAATTCTCATGATTTTGACAAGGACCCTTATATACTTGATGCAGATGATATAAAGAAAGCTTGTCAAAACTTTACAAAAACATCACAAAAAGAAGTTCGTATTCTTTGTAAGCAAGATTCTAGAAAAAAAAGACCAAATATATTTGTACAGAAAAATCTATTTATTTTACCTAAAAAAAATGGTTCATATTACATAATTAAGGGTGAAGGCTATGTTGATATTCCTGATATTACTACACCTATAAAAGATTATGTAAGCAAATTAGATTTTGACTTAATTAGTTCAGGCGTTGGTGATTCAGAAATGCAATATTTGGATTTCGCTTATGCTAATTCTTTAATACGAACTTTTATGGAAGATCCATCTTTAGTATTAACAATTCGAGGTAGAAAATACACACCAAGTTTTTCTTTTAAAGTTAATGGTTTTAATTTAGATGTAGAAGGTGTACAAACTGAAGTTGATGCCGGTTATGAAGGGAAAAATTCATTAGTTCTAGTAGAAGCAAAAAATTCAAAAACGAAAAATACTATTATTCGACAATTATACTATCCATATAGGCAATGGTATGAAAATACAGGAAAAACAGTTTATCCTCTTTTCTTTGAAAAAAGAATAATTAAGGGTGAACAGATATATTATATTTGGCAATATGAATTTACGAATCCTTTGGATTATAACAGTATTCACCTTGTAAAATCAGGAAGATACAGAATAGTAAAAAATGAGCATTAAGGCATATTATCGTTCAGAGAACTTAGATTTTACTCTTGCAAAAGGAAATTGTCTTGAACTTCTTCAAAATATAAATTTTCAATTTAAAATGATTTTTGCTGATCCTCCGTATTTTCTTTCAAATGGCGGCATCTCAGTTCAAAGTGGTAAACAAGTTTCTGTGAATAAAGGAGATTGGGACAAATCTCAAGGTTTTGAGAAAGATAACGAATTCAACAGACAATGGTTAAGTCTTTGCCGAGAAAAACTTACAGAAGATGGTACCATTTGGATTAGCGGGACTTATCATAATATTTTTAGCGTTGCTCAAATGCTTAATGAATTAGATTTCCGTATTTTAAATTGTATTACCTGGGCAAAAACAAATCCTCCCCCAAATCTTTCTTGTAAGTTCTTTACACATTCAACAGAGTTTATTCTTTGGGCACGAAAAAATAAAAAAGTTACCCACTATTATAATTACGAATTGATGAAAGAAATTAACGGTGGAACACAGATGCGCGATTTATGGTCTCTTCCGGCAATTGCAAAATGGGAAAAGTCCTGTGGAAAACATCCAACTCAAAAACCTCTTCCTTTACTTGCACGAATAATTCTAGCATCTACTCAAGAAAATGACTGGATATTAGACCCCTTTACAGGTAGCTCAACAACGGGAATTGCTGCTAGTTTATTAAATCGCCGTTTCCTAGGATTAGACCAGGAAGAAACTTTTTTGGAAATATCTAAAAAACGTAGAGAAGAAATTAATAATCCAGCAACCAGATTTGAATATCGTGAAAAAATCATGAAGTATTCAGATAAGCCATTAACAGGCATCTTTGAAGTTCATGAAGATGTTCCGTATTATGGGCCGGATTTACCAATAGAACCTAAAAATATAAAACAAGGGAGAAAGAAGAAATGAATAATTTTGGTAATATCGCTTATGTTCCAAAAACTATGGATAATATGTTTATGGGAGACATACCTTTTGATACAAATGTATTTCATCTCTTGTGTGATATTTATGAAGATAATCCTGCAGAATTCCATGAATTCGAAGATTATGCATTTATGACAACAAAGACAAAGGATATAAAATCAGGGGAGATTCTTTATGCATGGTTTACATTAAATAGGAATTCTGGAGCTAGTCAAAAATGGTATAACTCCGATTTTAAAACTAAATCAGAACTGGAAGAATTGGGATTGATTAATTCATTACAAACAAAGCCAATTACAACATATGAAGATAATCATGAAACAAAAAATAGTCCTTCTCAGGAAACGACATCTCCTAAAATAATTAAAATTGCAAAAACTGTTAGTAAGGCATTTATAGAACAATTTCCTAAAAATGAAACAATTGAAAATGTATCATTAAAAATTCAATTAATTCCTGACCAAGATGCAATTAAGTGGATTTATGAAGATAATAAAACATCGCATTGTTCAATATGTACTATTTCAGTTGAGCCAGATTGGATACACTTTGATGATTTTATTAATCATGGATTTATTGAATTTTGGGACTATTGTTTTACTTGTGAAACTCGATGCATGCTTGTATTGCAAAACATAAATCAAACAATAATAAAAACTGCTTTAACGCCATTACTAGATGTTATAAATAATAACCGTCCACAATTACCATTTTCAAAATATATGGGGTGTCCTAAAAATCTTTCTATTTTTGCTACATTACTGCCTTGTACTAATAAATTAGCAATTCCTCTTGAAATAGATTTCGTTCGTTGTTGTGATATACAAACTAAGAAACCGGATTTTACAATTGAAACATTAAAAGAATTATTCTGTAAGGATGATTAGTAAATGGCAGGGAATTCGATCCAGTTAGTAAGTTTTGGACATAATGTATTTAATTATTTCTCTTCAAAATTTGAATCTGGCGATTACTTCTTCCTTACGGTCGATGAAAAAATATTCAATGAACTTTTAACATATAAATTTAAAATTATAAAAGAATCTTTATTGAAGAACTTTGCAGATACAGGTTTTGAATATGATACTATATCAGGTGAAGATAAAGGACTTATTGCAATTGCAATAGCAAGCTATCAAGTACTTCTTGCTTCAGAATCAAAAGGGACAAAGAGCAGAGATACCTTTACAGCCTTTTATAACATTGTACCAAATGAAAAAATTAAGAAAATATGGTATGCCACAAAAGAATACTTCCAAAAATATGCCAATTTAAATTTATGTCTACCATCAAATGATAATGCTAATTATGTTTCTTATCCTAATTATCAAGTATTAAATAATACGCTATTAAAAAATCTCTTTTATAGTTGTTATCTTTTAAAACTTCCAGTCAAAGATTCTATGTTAGACTTTAATTATTTTGATAGGATTTCACAAAAATACAAATATAAACTTACTTATATTGAAAAACTAATAATCGAGTCATATCCAAAAGCTTCTTTAATAAGCTATAAAAATTTAAGAAAGATTTTTGCATTCTTTCTATATATTAATTACTTAGAATGGGATGGCTCATCACCAACCATAAACGATATTCCCGAACTTGATACACAATATGAAATAGATGAAATTTTTGATGATAATGTAATTGCGCTATGTCCTGAAGATAAGTTTCAATTTTATGTTTATAATGGTAATAATCATATAGATGGAAATATAAAAGATGAGGTTCTAAAACAGTTATCAATTACAAATTATATTGTCTTCATTTATAACACACAATACAAAGAATTTGAAAATACTGGTTCAAATAATTTTGATAATGAAAATATCTATTTACTTACATATATTCAACTTGGAATGGATGAAAATATAGTAAAGAAATATATATTTAATGAAAATGATTTAAATTTATATTACTTTTCATTCAAAGATAATCCTGATCACAAAAAATATCATATTTTAAAATCTAGATTAGGACATACCAATAAAGGACAAGGAATATCTTTATTAGGAGGAATAAAGATTGGAAATCAATATTTAGAAGGTTGTGGTCCGGATTATTTAGATTTGGAAGAATTAGTTCCTATTAAAACTCTGACTGCCGGGACTAATATTATATCAATTCCAAATGCTTCAAATACAATTAAAATCTCTATTGTTCCAAGAATTAAAACTAAACAAGTTTATAACGAAACTGCTTTTAATATACCAAATTCTAATTTTACTCTAGTAAATGGTTTCTGTACTGACTTACCAGAAATTAAGGGAGAAGAAAAAGAAATTCAGAAACTTGATGGTCTAGTAGTAAATGATTTCTTTGATCATTTAATGTCAATAAAATATAGATATCTAAATACTAATTCAGAATGTTATTCTACAAAAAAGAGGTTTCTTTATGGAAGATAAAAATTCTGAGTTTTATTTAGACTTACATAAAAAACAGTATCAGCTATATTTGTTTTTACAACATGTAGGTATTGCGAGTTGGCAAAATATAAATAAAGTATGTAATGAATTAATATCTTCTTGTAATTCTGATTTAAAATCTAAGTACGGAAATTATCCTATATATAAAATCTTTTCTCCATTAATTAGAACAGGAATTGTTGATTCTATTGTAGATAATAATGCTAAAGTTTTTTCAGTAAGTAACAAAACGCAATTATTTTCTGAAGAAGAATTAAATCTGTCAGATTTTGATATTCGTCGTCATTTTTTAATTATTGATAAAAAAGATGAGTCAGATTTCGAGTATATGGGAAAACAGATAATGAATCGGATCCCATGCTTTAATTCGATTATCTCTACTTGGAATTCTAACTATATTCTAAATGGAACCTATTATATTCGTAGAGATGGTTATTATTTAAGTAATACACCAACTCAATTAAATTATAATTGTATTTATAAGGAAGATACACGTCCTTATACTCCAATGTATTTTTTTGAAGAGAATACAAATAAAGGCTATCAGATACCAGCAAATAATGAAGATTACTTAAATTTTGTAAGACTTTATATTCGCTTGAATAAGAATATTGAAGATACAATTATTTATAATTCAGAAAAAAAAGAACTTACCTTCAATTTTTGTAATGAGATTCCTACAATAATATATAGAGCACTTATTATGCAAGATATGAAACAATTATCAAACCTTGAAATATTTACTGATAATAGGAATGGTTTACCATTTACAAATATTTCACCTAGTATATATAAAAATATATTACGAATATTCGAGATAGATTATAATCAGCTATAGGAGTTTATTATGGAAGATCCAGTTGGAATCGGCAATCAATTAAAAGAAGCATATATTAATTACATAACTACAAATATACCAATCCTTGACAAAGGAATAGATGCAGAACGTAGAGCTTTATTAAGTAAAGATAAAGTTTTAATGCAATCTCCTATTTTAGAATTAGTAAATAACTACCCATCCGGAAAAGATTCAATGTTATCTATTTGTAAAGAAGTTTACAAAGATGAAGAACAAGCAAATACCGTTGCAGACTTTTTACAAAAAAGCGTATTAGGAAAATATTCTCCATATGAACATCAGAAAGATGCGTTTATAGATGTTGTAGGAAAAAATCTTAATCTTATTGTCACAACTGGTACAGGTTCTGGAAAAACCGAAACCTTCTTAATGCCGTTATTAGCATCATTAATCGAAGAATCAAAAGATTGGAAGAATGGCAAAGAAAATGTTATGAGAAGCATGATTCTTTATCCATTAAATGCATTAGCAGAAGATCAGATGTCTCGTTTAAGAGAAACTTTAGATAGTCGTTCCATTAAAAATTGGCTTGATGAAAATAGAAATGGAGCAAGAATTACATTTGGGCGTTATACTGGTAATACGCCAACAGAATTTTCAAGTTGTAAAAGTATCAAAGAACAAGAATGGAAAAAAGTAAATGAATTAATAAAAAAGCCTGCTTATCAGAAAAAACAAGACCTTATTTATTCATATTCATGTATGGATATGAAACCAGGTAGAGCTAAAATTTCATGTAATGATGATAGAGATAGTTCTGAAATTATTTCTAGAGATATTATGGCAGGTTATGAAGATAAGAAAGGAAGAGTTGAAGCAAATCCACCAGATATTTTTATAACTAACTACAGTATGCTAAATATCATACTCATGAGACCTAGTGAATCAGAAATATTTGAAAAAACAAAAAAATGGTTAGCTGAAGATCCAAAACATAAATTTACATTAGTAGTAGACGAATTACATACATATAGAGGAACAGCCGGAACAGAAGTCGCATATATCATAAAAATATTACTCTCTAGATTGGGATTAACTCCAGATTCAAACCAAGTAAGATTCTTGTGCTCCAGTGCTTCTATGGATTCTTCAAAAGAACATATTGCAGAAAGTAAAAAATTTGTAATGGATTTCTTTGGTATAGAAAAAAAATCTTTTAATGACTCTTTTTCTTGGATAATGGATAAAACTGAAACAATTGAATGTCCAAATGTAAATGAAATAAATTTCAATGAAGTCGCAGAATATATCAATAAAGATTCTAAAACTATTGTTGAATATATTCGTAATAAAAAGATTATAGAATGGTTAAAATTTAAAACGAAAGATGAGACTGGCTTTGTAAAACCAGCCTCAGTATTAGAATTGAAAAGATTATTTAATTGTTCTGAAAAGGATATTCAAAATCTTTTTATATTAATTAATAGAGCAATAGAAGATGATAAATCAATTCAAAGAGTAAGAGCACATTACTTTGCACGAAATATTGAAAAACTTTATATATGCGCAAATAAGAATTGTTCTGAAGTAGAAGAGCAATATAAATCCCCATCACGAAAATTTGGAAAACTTTATGAAAAATCGGACAAACGATGTAAATGTGGTTCGAAAATTTATGAAGCAATAATTTGTCGTTCTTGTGGTGAAATCATGCTTGGTGGATATACAGACAACCTATCTGTAGGTAGGCAACAGCGTGGAGGTGTACAAAAGGTTTTATTGCAAACAATTCCAATTTCGCATGAAAATGAGAATGAAAATCAGAAGATGACCATTATTTATAACAGCGAAGGTGCTAAGCTTACAAATGAAGATAAGAAAGATTTGTATGCAAATGATTGGCTTGGTAACACAATAGACAAAAAGAAAATTACTGAACCGACTTCTTTTGAATACATAAGCGGAAAATATAATGGAATTGCAGCAAGTGAAAATACATATTTTATTTATGAACCGAAGATTAAATGTGGAAATAATTTTCCTGAATACTGCCCAAATTGTGGTGCATTTATGAAATATGATCCAGTTCGAAGAAATTTGCAGCCAATGTTTGGTCATGGTACTGGTGTTCAAAAAGTAAATCAAGTTTTTGCAGATTCATTAATGAAAATACTAGATGAAGACAGTAGGAAACTTGTTTTATTTTCAGATAGTCGTGAACAAGCAGCAAAACTTTCAGCTGGTATAGAGTTAGATCATTATAAAGACTCATTGCGTATTGCTGTTTTAAACTATATTAAACAAAAGGAAACAGATACTCCAGAAACTTTGGCATTAAGAAATTTCTATAATAGTGGCATTTCAATTCCTAAAGAGTTAAAAGAGAAGATTCGTATTACTCCTGAATATAAAGAAATGTATGATCAGATTAGAGATATACTAGATAAAAAAAATGATGGAGTACAATTGTCAACAGAAGATGAAATTTTTATTGAAAAGCTTAATAATCAAAATGACTCTTCATTTGAGTTTTCTCTTGATAATGTGTTACCTGTTGTACAAAATAAACTACTATCCATTGGCATGAATCCAGCAGGATATGATGACGATGTTAATAGTTTTAAGATTTTTGATTGCGAAAAAATAAATAAATTTGGACAAAAGAAAAAATATTATAACACATTTACTTTCGATAAATTTTATGTAGATTGGAATACATTAACAGTACAGCCAGATAAAAATATAACAAATATATATTATAGTAATGAACCGACAAAAAAAATTACATTTAATGCTTTTATGGATTCTATTTCCAGAACAACAAAACATAATGTTTTGGAAATTGCCTTTAACAATGTAAAAAGTTCATTTGAAGCATTGGGTATTGGATATTTTATTCCAAAAGGATTCTCTATAAAAACACAAGACGATACAAAAAATCAAATATATGCAACAGCAATTAGAATAATGGGAGAATGTCATCGTATTTATGGAGGGCAAACATATGAATCTTTCCCTAAACGTTTATACAATTATTTAGATGCATGTGCTGAAAAAGAGCTTATCCCGGGATATAGTAAATTAAATCGGAAATCATTTTTACGCGATGAATTCTTTAAGGGCCTTTCTGTATTAAACTCTATTAATAATGACATGTCATTAAATGGAAACAATTTGGAATTTATAAAATTAAAAGATAATGATGTATATTGGAGATGCCCAAGATGTAATACAGTTCATCTCCATAAATCAGCTGGTATTTGTTGTGCATGTTTTTACGATTTTTCTGATAATGAAAGTGCAAAACAAAATTATTCAGAATTTATAGAAGTCAATAAAGAACAAAACTATTATTTATCACAAAAACAATTAAACCGTCTTCATTGCGAAGAATTGACTGGACAAACAGACAAAAATGATTCTCCTCGGAGACAGCGTTTATTCCAAGATGTTATTATTAGAGAAAAAATTGATCCAACAAATCTAACCTTAAAAGAGTATATTGAAAAAACAAAAGAAAATGATTCTGAATATTCAGATAAAATTGATCTTCTTAGTGTAACCACTACAATGGAAGCAGGTGTAGATATAGGTCCGCTTTCAGCAATCATGTTAGGTAATGTACCTCCAAAACGTTTCAACTACCAACAGCGAGTTGGTCGAGCAGGTCGAAGTGGTAAGCCTCTTTCTCTCGCTTTAACCGTTGCTAAAGTAAATTATCATGACATGAATTATTATAATCGTCCACACGACATGGTTTCTGGAAAACAATCAATGCCATATTTGGATATAGATAATTCAACTATAACAAAAAGATTAGTTGCTAAAGAAATTCTATATACTGCATTTAAAGATTGTAAAATATTAGGATTAGTAAATGTTGATACTTTATCTAATGCTGATTTAACACATGGAGAATTTGGGAATAGTTCAGATTGGGACTACAATAAAACTGCTATAGTAAACTGGTTAAATGACACAAATAATATTTCAATAATCGATAATATAATTAACTACTTAGTTCGTTTGCCTGCAATACGGAATGAAGTAAAAAATTATATAATGGATTTCTCTACTAAAAATGGACTTATACAAAAAATTGATGCATTTGTAAAAGATCCAACTTATATACAAGAACCTCTTGCTGAAAGACTTGCAGCTGCAGGAATCCTTCCAATGTTTGGTTTTCCAACACAAGTAAGATATTTTTATCATGGTGAACAAAAAGCATATAATGGGTCTATAAAATACCAAAGAGTAGATAGAAACATGGATATCGCTTTAAGTACATTCTCACCAGGTAGGGAAATTGTAAAAGATAAAAAAGTATTCAACTCTGAAGGATTTGTTTCTGGCTATACGATAGGACAATATGGTTATGTTGAAGTTGATAAAAATAAACCTGCATTACCAAAAATCACAGGCTCCCTCTTCCAGTGTAAAAATTGTGGATATACGACAACAGCTCCTATTAGTACATCCACTTGTGATATATGTGGTTCTTCAAATTTTGATGACATAAAAAATTGGCCAGATTTAAGAGTCCCAAGTGGTTATTTAGGTGATAATGGAGTCGCATTTAATGGTAGATTTGAATGGAGGCCAAATCCTATATCAACTAAACTTGATGTTAATAAAACAGAACCAGTTTGGAAAGAAATTGATAATACTAATCTAAAATTAGGTAATTCAGGTATAGGGCAAGTTTATACAGTAAATACTAACAATGGCCATGGTTTTGACATTTTAAATGCTCCAGATGAAGCTAGTATCGTAAAAGTTAATAATCAACAACAAGGTGATTCACCAACTGTTTTAATTTCCCCTAAAGTTACTGGGATAATAGAATTAACTCTAAAAACTATTAATTCAGATTTATACTTAGATTATGTTCATTGTGATAAAAATGATAGTCGAAAGCAAATAATTCGTGGTGCTTTTTTATCATGGGGTGATATGTTAAGAAAAACGTTACCAAATATTCTTGATATAAAAACAGACGAACTTTCTGTAGACTTCTTCACAACAAAACCATCTCAAACAAATAACATATCTATGCCAGGTATTTTCATGGTAGAAAGTTTAGATAATGGTTCTGGATATACAGACCAAATTGCAAAAATGACTGCTATCGAATACAAAAAATGGTTATCAGATGATTTAGAAAAATACTGGCTTTCGTCTGATGGTAAAAATACTGTTTGCGGTTGTGATTCTTCTTGTTATGATTGTTTAAGAACCTATGACAACAGATTTGTACATTCTATATTGAATCTTAGACTTGGATTAGATATTGGACGAATTACTGTAAATGAAAACTATATTCCATCTTATTTGGGAGATGATAATTATTGGACTGATCTGATAAAACCAATGGTTTCATCTTTTGTTGATGATCAAAGAAAATATCAATATAAAGATACATCTGCAGATCCAATTGATATTCCAAATAATGGAAAGGCTTATTCAATTACTATGAATAACAAAAAATATCTCTTAGTACATCCATTCTGGAGTAATTCATTCATATCTAAAATAGAAAATATGAATAATATCAAATTTGATTATTATCCAACTATTCTTGATCTACAAAATAATTATGATAATTTAGATAAAGGTTTAATTATCCAGAAAAATGCAACACCACCTCAAAATAATAATATCAATAACAGTAGTTCTAATACTTTTCAACAATCTTTTGATATTACATTAGGAACTATCAGTAATGATTCTTACTCTGCTATTATTGATGATATGTTATCTTGTCACGATGATAATAATGAAAAACAATTGTTTGAATCATTACAGAATCAAATAGAAGAGTTATCAAAAAAAGAACTTCCTTTATTAGATAGTAAAATCAATAATCTTGATTGTACTTATTTATGGCTAAAATCGAAATTAGTTTTCATAAAATCTTCTGAAAAAGATACTTATGATAAATTAAAAGCAGTGGTAGAAAAAAATGGTTGGCAAATACTTTTTGGAGAAACTGCAACACTTAATGATTTTATTACAAAAATAAAAGAGGATTAGAATTATGGCTCACATGATACCAGCAGCCCCTCGTTTTCATACACCAGCTGATCATGAAGACGACATTTTTAATGCATTGAAAAAAGGACTATCTGATGAATATACAGTAATTCATTCTTTTCATAGTATACAACGGAATGGAAAGATAATATCTGATTGCCAAAGTGATTTCTTAGTTTTTCATCCACAAAAAGGTTTTCTAAGTATAGAAGCAAAATATGGAGACCATATTCGTTATGAGAGAGGTGAATGGTATTTTGATAAAGAAACAAAGGAAACCCATTTTTTAGATAGTTGGTCATATGGAAAAGATAATGAGATTATAATGTCTCCATTTGAGCAGGCAGACAGAGCAAGCAAAGAATTAAGGAAATATATAAAAAGTAAATTTCCAGAAATTGTTAATAAAACTAAGTTTACTTTTGGAGTATGGTTTCATGGAATGCACAAAGATGCTTTCAATAGCAAAAATGTTCCAGAACATTTTAATGAAGCTTTATTATTAACCAGAGATGATTTAGAAAATCCAGAAAAAAGAATTTCTTCGATTTTTTCATTAGACTTCTTTGAAAATCAAAAAACAAGTCCTCTAACAAAAGAAGACATAAAAAGAATTTTCGAAGAGATTGTCGATCCTTCTTTTATTGCTGTTTCAAAACGCAATAATACCGATATTGAACTTGATTTTATTAAATTATTAGAAAAGCAACAACTTGCTTTAAATTTTATGGACAATGAAAAGTCTGTAACAGTAATTGGAGGCGCGGGTACAGGAAAAACAATATTAGCAAAAGAACACGCAAAATCACTTTCAAAAAGAGGAGAAAAAGTTCTATTGCTTTGTTATAACTGGATGCTTTGTGAAGAAATTGAAAAAGAGTTTTCTTCCGATCAAAATGTTAAAGTAATGACAGTCGATAATTTTGCATTATGGATGTGTAAACAAAATGAAGAACAAAAGCTTCATTTTACTGGCGATTTTGAAAAAAAACGTATATATCAGCAAGCTGCAAATCTTATAGGTGATATGTATGGAAAAACTGATGACAGAGGTTTTCAAATTCCTTTTTCACACTTTGGAATTACTTACAATCATGTTATTATTGATGAAGCGCAAGATTTAGGTAAAAATGAAATCGAAGATTCTAGTTTAATTGAGAATCTTCAAACCGTTGTTCTTGAGGGAAGTGATGAAGGTTCCTTTATTGCATTCTATGATTCATTACAAAACATTCAGACATCTTCATATGGAAACGACCCAAATCTTCCAATTCTGATCAAAAACTCATTTTGTCGAATTCCTCTTAAAACAAATTGTCGAAATACAAAACAAATTGATTATTTATCAAAAGAACCTTACTTACTAAGAAAAATGATAAAGGAACGTTTATATAAAGCTTCTACTTTGAATGAAATTCCTGGCAAAAAGCCAATATTCTATATTTGTATTAAAAATGAAGATAGCTATTTAATGCACTGTTTAGACTCAATTATTAATTCATTGCTTAGTGAAGAAAAATTCCAAAAGTCAGAAATAGCCATTCTTACACTAACCACAGAAGACAAATCCTTTATTTACTCACATCTTGAATCAAAGAAAGAAAATGCGCATGAGAAATATTATTATAAAGATATTTTAGTAACTTCATGTAGAAAATTTAAAGGCTGTGAACGCAAATCCATTATTCTTATTGATTTTAATGAAACTTCTTTGCATGATGAAACTGCCATCAATACTTTTTATGTAGGAACAACAAGAGCTATTTATAATTTAAACATTATAACATCAATAACAAAGGAACAAGCACATAGTATACTTATTAATGATATGTCTATCAAAGAAAAAGATATTAAAGAAGATGACAGAAAAGTTTTAGTAAAAACTTTAGGCGGCCTATGTAAGGAAGTTGTTTAGACAAAGAGTTACCTTATAAAAATATTTTGTTCATACATTGCATAAAACTTATCTTCCGACCCCCGGGTTTTTCGAGGGTCGGACCCGGAGAGCGATTTTAGAAATTTTGCTTAATAAGCTGGATTTTTTTTCTGTTCCCGGTTAAAGATTTCTTGCCAAAATAGAGTGAAGTTTCTTAAAAATCGTTCCTTTTTGGCAAAACCCGACGCCCGAAAGCTTTTATGCAGAACTTTTATACAAAATTCAATAAAAATCTGAGTTTTACTGAAAAAAACTGTGACTTTTAACGAATTTTGTGTTATTATCTTCTATATAAATAAGACTAAATGAGACAGTATGTGGTTATCTGAGACACTTAGGCGTCCCCTCATAACCCGGAGGCCGCAGGTTCGAGTCCTGCCCCCGCTATACTGCTAATTCCTTATGTTATAAGGAGTTACAACACTACTAAACCCAATAAAGTAGGGCTTAGCGTGATTCAAATTACTAAATTAAGTAAATACTCTAAGTAAGAGATTTACGGTCTTAGTGAGGTGAATATGGCTAAGCCCTATTTAATTTTTAAAGCCCATACTGGGATTTATTACGCTCAAATCCGTCTTGCAGACGGAAGTCTTTCCAACAACAAATCTACTGGATGCAGAAACCGAACAGAAGCTGAACGCACCGTTATGGAATGGATTGTCACTGGCAATATTCCTGCTCGCGTTGGTTCAAAAGACAGCAAGGTTAAGAGCATCGACAAGATTCGTTTATTCAATGATTTACGGACCGCAGAGTTTGATTCTGATGATATCAACAACATCATCAAAATTCTGAAGGAAAGGAACTATCTTTATTCTGCTGTTGCATCAACTTCAAAAGGCAGCATCCCGATTGAAGACTTTCTCGAAAACTTCTGGGATTATGACAAATCCCCTTATGTCAAAGAGAAACTTGGAAAGAAACAGTCTATCCATCGTCAGTACTGCGCTACCCTTTTAAGCAGAACCCGCCTTTACTGGATTCCTCGACTTGCTGGAAAATGCGTTGCAGAAATTACTCGTAAAGATGTAGATGCATTCTTCTCCAGCGATGAAGCTCAGAAACTTGCACCTAAAACAATAAACTCAATTATCGAGACAATCACTATTCCGCTTAAATGGGCTTATTACAATGAACTTACACAGAACAACTGCTTTGATGGAATTATCAAATGTTCTAATCAGAGTAAGGAACGAAAAGTCATTGATATGGATACAGCAAACCGTTTGATGGAACTTGAATGGGACAATGACGAAGCTAAGATTGCAAATGAACTTGCAATGCATACAGGAATGCGTGCCGGAGAAATCCAGGCCCTTACTGTTGATGATTTAGGTGAAGATGAAATCTATGTTCGCCGCAGCTGGTCTAAATACGATGGCCTCAAATGCTGTAAAAATGGCGAAGAACGTTCTGTTCCAATTCCTATTTCACATCAGCTTTATTTGAAGCTTAAGATGCTTGCAGATTTTAATCCTCATGGAAACGGATTCATTTTCTACAGCACTGTAAAAGACAAGCCAATGGACAGTAAGCAGTTCAACAAATACTTGAAACGTGCACTTAAAGATATTGGCTATGCAGATTCAAAAGATATATGCTTCCACTCCTGGAGACATTTCTTCATTGCCCGCATGCTCGATTATGTTCAGGACAAACGTTACGTTATGGCCCTTTCTGGTCATAAGACTGAAGCCATGCTTAATCTCTACGGAGCACATCTTGAAGATGAAAAGGTTATTGATTTGGCCCGCAATGTTATGAAGAAGGTCTTTATCGACCAGAAAGAAGACGAAGAGACAATCAACATGCTGAATCAGAAACTTGAAGAGTTGAACAAGGAAATCGCTTAAAAAACAGGAGAAATGAAAATGAGGTTATTTAGAAATACGACAAAAAAGGCTAACGATAAAGACAATGCAAAAATTAAACTGGTTGAGGTAGGCCTGTTACATTTTGACAGGGATTTTAAGAACGTGTTCCAGCAGATTCTGAATAGAGAATGCGTTAAGAAAAAATGCGAATACTTGGAGCATTTTTTTAGCATTATCTAACTAAAATAAGGTTGCTGAAATTGCGAATGATATGAAGGCCAACGGATTTGATAAGTCCAGGCCAATTATCGTAACTGAAGCATATATCATTGTTGATGGACATTCACGTTTTATGGCAGCAAAGAAAGCCGGACTTGATAAGGTGCCTGTTATTATAAAGAAGTTCGATTCGCGTGATGAGACAATTGAGTATGAGTATAAAATGCAGCTCAATTCCCGCAGACTGACGGATGGCGAGTATTTTGCTGCTTTCTTGAAACTTGATGAAATCAGACGTTCAAATCCTAATGCACAAGGGTCTTCTGATGAGGCAATTGGCCGTCAGCTCAATAAGTCTGCCCGTCAGGTATGCAAGATGCGTGAGATTGCAAAAAAGGCGGATGCATCACTTCTGGAGAAGATTCAGAATGGAAGTGTTTCCATCAATAAGGCTCATGAATTGATCAAAGCTGCGGAGGCCAGAAAGAAAGCTGATGTTATCGAAGAAGTTGCTGATGAAAAATCTTCTAATACTGGCAAAGGCATCAACTCTGATTCTTTTAAGCTCGGTGTTTTGTTTGTTTTGTCAGAACTTGAAAAAGGCCGGAAGAAAGGACAGATTCTAAAGGATAAGCGGATTGCTAAGCTGGAACTTGGAGAGTTGAATCTCTCTGCAGAAGATGCAGCACGAATATCACAAAGATTTGGGATTGCGTAATTCTAACTCGGTTTAACTCGGTAAACCGAGTTAGATTTTTATTTTAACTCGACAAACCGAGTTAAAACGTATTATAATCGAATTAAAAGGGAAATATTATGAGAACAATACCTGTAAAAGAAGACCTTTTTACTGAGTTTAAATCAGATACAAAGGAAAAAAATGGATTACCAGACTCTGAATTAATTGAAGCTGTCGTTGGGATGGCTAATGCTGAAGGCGGTATAATTTATGTTGGAGTTGAAGATAATGGAGAAATAACTGGACTTACAAAACAGCATAAAGATTCTATTGGTGTAATGGCTTTAATTGCAAACAGCACGGTTCCGTCAATTTCAACAAGGGCCGAAGTTATAACTGAAGAAAAAATAGATATACTCCAAATTGAAGTTCCAAAAGCAAGATCAGTTACAGCAACTTCAAGCGGAAAAACTTTACGTCGCAGATTAAAATTTGACGGTTCTCCAGAAGCAGTTCCTTTGTTCCCATATGAAATTCCAAGCCGATTATCAGAATTAAGTCTGCTTGATTTTTCTGCACAGCCAGTTGAAGGTGCAACAGAAGAAGATTTAGATATTCTGGAATTTGAACACCTGAGAAGTATTATTAAAAATAACCCTGGAAGTGATAAATCTTTGCTTGAATTGAATAAGGAAGACTTTTATAAAGCCCTTCACTTTGTTGCAGAAGAAAATGGTAAGACAGTACCTACTGTAACAGGATTGCTTTTCCTTGGAAAAACGGAAAGTTTAAAACGCTTTATGCCAACCCACAGAGCATCATTTCAAGTCTTATCGGGAACAAATGTAAAAATAAACGAAACTTCAAACGAACCATTAGGAAAGCTGTTTGAAAGATTTTCAACTTACTTTACAGCCTGGAATCCTGAGAAAGAAATGGAGTACGGTCTTTTCCGGATTCCTGTTCCAGAGTTCACCCTTGCAGCATTCCGCGAAGGTTTATTAAATGCTTTTGGTCACCGTGATTATACACAGTTAGGCCAAGTCAGAGTTTTAATCGATGACGAAGGTATGACAATTTCTAGCCAGGGTGGATTCATCGAAGGTGTAAATGCAGAAAACTTAATTTCCGTTGAACCTCATGGAAGAAATCCTTGCTTGTCAGACGTATTAAAACGTACTGGCATGGTTGAAAAAACCGGACGTGGTATCGATAGGATTTACGAAGGTTCAATTCTTTACGGTCGACCTTGGCCTGACTATTCAGAAAGTACATCTTCGATAGTTAAACTTTTTGTTCCACGAGCAAATCCTGATATGCAGTTTACAAAAATGATTGCAGATGAACAGAACAGAAGAGACCGCCCTCTTTCAATAAATGCGCTGATGATTCTTTCTACCATTCGCAGTGAACGCAGAGTAAATATAGAAAGATTAAGTGAAGTTGTCCATATTAATAAAACTCGTACAATTACCACAATAGAAAGTCTTGTTGAAGCCGGACTTGTAGAAGCAATTGGAAATGGAGCTCATCGTTCTTACATTTTGAGTGCAAAAGTTTATAAGCAAAATAACGAAAGTGCAAAATATGTTAGGCAGACGGACATCGATGCAGTTCGTTATCCAGAACTGATTCTTAAACTTGCTAAGCAGCAGGATGGAATAATTACAAAAGAAGATGTAATGGATTTACTAAAGCTTACAAGTGACCAGGCTTATTTGCAAATTAAAAAGTTACTTGCAGAAGGAAAACTTGTCCCTAATCAAAAAGGAAAGTATGCAAATTATAAATTAAAAGATTAAACTTCAAAGGCTTTCGATTCTGCTATGCAGTTTTGAAAGCCTCTTTTCTTTTACTTCAAACTTCTTTCAAAACAATCGAAAGAAGAGGATTTGAGGAAATCTTTTAAACGCAAAGTTGCGTTCAGTTGATTTCAGAAAAATCTTGCTGAATTGCGGCGGGTGTTATTAAATTTATATAGTGTCGTTGTTTGACACTATTCAGCTGTTATAATCAAGTTCAATAAAATTTTTTATTACGGAGACACTTATATGATGGAAATTAAGGAAAGACATCGTATTATCTGGAAAAATGGATTTGAAAAAAATGATAAAAAAACACATTTAAACAGATATCTTTTTTTGCTTGAGTTATTTAAGAATACAGTAAAGCAAAAAGATTTCATCAATTATGATACTTACAGAGATATTACGGAATATTTTGATTTTCCCAAAAATGAGATTTTCGAATCTGCCGATTACGACAAATCTTTTCTAACTTCGAATAAAAAAGATAAACAGCATGAAAAAGAATTAATCAGAAATTATCGTAAAAATATTCATCACCCAAAGAAACAACTTTCTTCTGAAATATGGATTTTGAATTTTCTTGGAGTTTTGGCATTACTATATGGAGGTTTACATTTTTTACCATTAAAAAATGAACTTATTAGAAGCACCAGTTTTTATTCTTTAATTGTTGCAATATCATTCTTTATTTGTAGTGCAGTATTTTGTCTTTACATAAAAGGAAACCTAGATTTCACTCATCTTACAAAAGAGTTGTTTATGCGGCCTGTGGCATTTATTGAAAACTTGGAATATGAAAAAAGAGTAATTGAAGATTTTATTGAGAATTATTCCGAACTCAATCAACTGAAAGGTTTTAAGTCTTTTTGTACCCATCTACCAGAAACAAGAATTTATTTTGAAGTTTTGATTGATAATGACTATATCGAAATAAAAAACAATCAGATTAAATACAATTCTCCATGTACACAAAAAGTATTTGCAGAAATATTAAAAGATCCTGTTTTCGTTTTCAGTAGTAAACTTTCTACTATCCCAAAAGATGTATTTGAAGGATTGTTTGGAAAGTCATTGAATAAAATGGAACAAAGAGAACAAAAAACTTCTGAATCAAATAATTATAAAGAAGTTAAAGACTTTCTTATTAACAGTAAGGTTCCAATCCACGAAGAATATCTATAGTTTTTTAATAGTTTTCTAAACTTCGACACATCTCATTATCATTCAGGTGAAAGCTTTTGAGAGCCGTCGGCTTTCTTTAAAGCATGCATGTTTCACCTGAGTTCCTATTCTAGATCTGGAACTCAAAAGGAGTTTCAGACAATGAAACCTTCTAACTATGCCATTACAGAATGGCCAGAAAAAACATTATTTACTCGCCAGGAGACCGCCCAGATATTAGGAATTGGGTTGTCCACTTTGGATTCTCTCATCTCGTACTCAGAATTGCCACGTACGATAATTCACAAGCGTGTCCTCGTTCACCGGAAGGATCTGGAAAACTACATTTCCACTTGCAGAACAACTGTATTCGGAGGCAGCAAATGAACGAAGATGTATTAATCCAGTTGTTGCAGGATATTAATCGCGAAAACGTGCGATTCGGCACTGTTGAAGTTTCTTTTACATTCCACGACGGTCGCCCTACAAGTTACGAGCTTACAACTCATCGTCGCAGGAACATTGATTCGCTTAATAAATCATCTGACCACCACTTAGAGGAAGATGCAGATGGATCAAGAAAGCGATAAGGAAAAGAAACAGATTCGCTTTATTATCGTTCCTGATTTTATTATTGACGATTCAGATATTCCAGATGGTGAAAAACTGTTATTCGGCGAAATAGCATCTAACTCCTTGGAAAAGGGCTTCTGCTGGTTTTCTAACAAACATCTTATGGAACGTTTTCATATTGGAGAACGAACTGCTTCAAGATGGGTAAATGACCTGAGAAAGAAAGGTTATATCACAATTAATATTGTGAAAAGGAAAAACTCAGAAGAAGTAGATGAAAGACAGATAAACGTCGATACAACAAAACCTATTCTAGCTGAATATATGAACTGGTATCGCCAAAAACGGCAACAAGGTATAGCCAATATTGGCAATGCCCCTCTAGTCAAAAATGGCGCAGTTAATAATAAAGGATTGAATAATAAAGATGTAATAGATTTAAAAGACATAACTAATGTTCTTTTAACTACTGAAGAATATCAAAGCCTTATTAATGAGTTTGGAAAGCAAAAGTTTGAATCTGGTATTGTGGATTATTCAAACTGGAAACTGAAAGTTAATGCTCATCCCAAATCAGACTTTGATTCACTAAAAAAATGGCTAAGTAAGGCAAATACCAATTATAAAGGTCGAGTAAGCTCTGTAAAAGAAACCGGAGCTGATGAAGTGACCGACGAAATGCTTGCTAACTTGCCATTCTGATGGAGATTTTATGAATGAAATAAAAAAAATTAATACACTTCCGTTTTTGTCTACTCTTGAAGCAAATCCGGAAAGAGATGAATGGATTAAGCAGAGAGAAAAAGAACTTGCAGAACAGGCGGAAAAAGAAGCTTCTTATCAGATGCAGAAAAACGTTGAATCAAGTGGTGTTCCTCGTCGTTATTGGCATGTAGATTTTGATACTTACATTTCAAGAAATGAAAAGGACTCAAAAAACCTTGAAACCATCAAAAAGTTTACAAACCTTGATAACAACGATAAAGTTCTCATTCTTCTTGGTGCGAAAGGACTTGGAAAGACTCATCTTGGTTCTGCGATTATTCGTAACTGTGGAGGCAAGTTTATATCAATTGAAGAGCTTATTTTCAAATATGAGTCAGCTCAAGACTTTCATGCTAAAACAAACCGCGAGGAATTAATGGAGTCATATTCCAGTACAAAAATGCTGGTGATTGATGAAATTGGACGTTCAATGCAGCAGGAAAAAGAAAATGCATTGTTGAACTATATCCTTCGTCGCCGTTATGAGAACATGCTTCCAACGGTTTTAATTTCGAATCTCTCTAAAGCAGATTTATTGAAAAAACTCGGAGAAGCTGTTTTGGATCGCCTTAAAGAAACATGTATAAGCGTGGAGTTCGAAGGCGAAAGTTACAGACCGTCCAAAAGAGACGTAAAGCTTTAATCACTAATCATTCACAGAATTATTTTGATTCCGGCCGGGCAAAACTATTCTGCACTAACAGGAGATATTATGAATTTTAATACAATTACTAATTCAATCAAAAATAAGATTGAAAACATTCAGAAAGCAGACCAGAAGAAAAATCTTAAAATCAAAGACATTACTTTGATTTCTGAATTTGAAAAACTTCTGACAATGGATGATTCTGTCGTAATTGCTATGACAGAATCTATGAAAACCGAAGGCTTTAAGCCAGGACACGAACTGCACATCTGGGCACATGATGGAAAGTTCATACTGATTGATGGACATACCCGCCGTCACTGTGCAATTAAGGCTGGTCTTACATCTGTTCCCTGTATCATCCATCATTTTGAAAATCTGGAAGAAGCAAAAAAGTATGCAATCCGGGAGCAGACTGACAGACGCAATTTAAGTGGCGAGGCGCTCCTTCAGGCCGTTTCTAACTTCAATTTTGAGAAAGGCAAAGGCAATGCCGGAGATGAAAAAGGAAAAGCAAGTGAAATCATCGGTAAGCAGTTGGGCATTTCTTCGAAAACTGTTGAAAAAGCTCGTGTTGTTCTCAAAGAGGCAACTGAAGAACAGAAGGAAGCAATTCGCAAGGAAGAGCTTTCTGTCAATCAGGTTTACAATCAGATTCGTGGAAAAGCATCTTCTGAAAAGCCGGAAAGTAATCAGCCAAAACTTTCTGCAAAGGAAAAAGCCTTTATCGATGGAATCCGTTATGCGATTGCTCAAATCAATTCCGGCATCTGCTTAAAAGATTTGTATCATCAGACAACGGATAATTTTGATTATTCAAAATTGTCAGACAATTTGAAGGACGTAGATTTTGAAAAACTTTTTGCAGAATCGGAAACACCTTCTGTACCAGTGGAGGCCTAGCCTATGGAAGAACAGAAGAAATACGGAATCTTCAGGATTGAAAAGATAAAGCTTTGTGACGGTGGCGAAGCAATGGGAAGATTAAAACACGCGTTCCGTGAATTCAAAAACGATTCTTTTGATCCTGAGCTCACGGAAAAGAACCTTGCCTTTCAATATAGTTCTGCAAAGGAAGTTATGAAGGCTTATAAGGAACGGGTCCAGTCCATTACCACAGAAAAATATAAACCACCTAAAAATGCTGTCGGTCTTTATGAGTGCATCGTTACATCTACTGCTGGTGCAATTCCAGAGGAGCGTGAATATGAATTCTTTGAAAAGACATATCAGCAGTTGTGCAGAACCTTCGGAGAAAAGAATGTTCTGGCAGGAACATCCCACAAGGATGAGACAACTATTCATACTCATTGGTTCATTACACCGATTTTCAACACTACAAGCGTTCTTCGCAGAACTCGTGAAGAAAAGAAAAACGGAACCTGCAGAACAATCACCCAGCCGCAGCTTAATGCAACCCACTGGACCGGAAGCCCGGCACTGATGAGTGAACTACAGGATACGATGTGGGAAGGAATCTTCAAAGACTTTGGACTTGAGCGCGGAGAAATAGATTTGACTTCAGACCGCACAAAGAAAAAGAAGAATGTCCGTTCTGATATTCGTAAACGCGACCTTGCACTTTCCAAAAAAGAAAAGTCTTTGGAGCGGATTGCGGAAAATCAAAAGAAAGAAGGTGAGCGACTTGAAGAACAGAGAGTTTCCCAGAATCAACGGGATGATGATTTTCTTGATAAAAAGAGGGCTTTTCAAAATGAGAAGGCTAAATTTGAACAAGAAAAAGAAGGTGCAAGTCAGAAGGCTGTGGAGCAATACGATGAGTATATGAAATCTGAAAAGTTTCAGAATGCTGACTTTCCACAGCTTCCTACTCCAGAATCCAAGGAAGGAGTATGGAGTTATCATCTGAGAATCAGACCTGTCTTTGATGCAATTGTTTCTAAGGCTAAACAGTTTTTTGAGCAGATAAAATCACTCAAAAAAAGTCATCAAGAAGAAATCCAGAAACTCAAAGATGAACATCAGGCTGATTTGGAAAAAACAAAAGCTAATGCGGAAGCCGAAAAACTGACTGCCGTAAAAACCGCAGTTGAAAGTGCAGTTCTTGCAAAGGCGGCTGAAAAAGATGAAACCATCAATTCCTTGAAAGAGGAAATCCAGAAGGAAAGGACTGAAAAGGAAAAATGGTACACCATGCTTTTCAAAAAGTTCACAATCAAAATCGGCGGAAAGCCAGTTGAAGTGAATAAGGGCCTGACGGATGCTTACATCGAAAAAAGCACTCAGTTAGCCGAATGGGAAAACAGGGACGGAGATGAGCTTATAACTCTTGGAAGCAGCTACAAGAAGTATCGGGTTCATAACTGGAAGGACTACCTGAGGGAAAAGGCCCGCCCGCGAAGCATTGACTATGACATGAGCCGCTAAGTATTATACCTGTTGAAGAGATTCTGCAATCGCAGCTGTCTCTTTGGCAGGTATTTTTGTTAGCGAAAGGTTTCGCTTTCTGAAAATCAGTCGTTTTTTGAAGAAAACCCCAGTGTTTGTCGCTGCAAGCGATATGTACGGTTCTATCAAACCGTAACTCACTACGGGATGATAGCAAGCCATCACCCCTCCATTCGCCACAGGGGCAAAAACGCCCCTTTTGGATTACCCTGCAGGAAAGGCAGCCTTTCCCGCACCCTATCCCTGAAAATCTTAAAAGCGAAATGTTTCCCTTTCCCCGCTTTACGATTTTCAACAGCCCGTTTCACTCTGCTGTACCTCCGAGCAACGCCCAGCCGTTGCATCCCTGCCAACATTCTGTTGGATTGACCAGACGTTTCACTTCTGGACTTGGCCCAACGTTTCGCCGTTGGAGCACGACCAAGCTGGGCTTGGATTAATTCCCACAAAATCAAGAAGATGTGATATAATAGAAAAAAGGTAGTTTTAAAATGTCTTCAGATTTCAATGAAAATACAAGAGTTCAGGTTCCGGCTGCATTGCATCTTTGTAAGCTTGGTTATACATATCTTGATAAAATAGAAAAATATGACCATAGCACTAATATTCTTACAGACATTTTTCTTTCTCAGCTTGCTAAACTAAATCCATCACTTTCAGAACAAGACTGTAAAAACTATCTCACTAAACTTATTGGCTGTCTTAATAATGAAGACCTTGGAAAAGAATTCTATTCTTACCTTTCAACAAAATCTGGAATTCGCTTAATTGATTTTGATAATCCAGAAAATAACACATGGCATGTAACAACTGAGTTTACATGTGAAAATGAAGATACAAAAGATAATTTCCGTCCAGACATAACTTGTTTTATAAACGGACTTCCACTTGCTTTTATCGAAGTAAAGAAACCTAATAATCACGAAGGAATGAAGGCTGAGTTCGATAGAACAAATACTCGTTTTAAGAATAAAGCTTTCAGAAGATTTTTTAACATCACACAGTTGATGATTTATTCTAATAATCAGGAATATGATAACAACAACCGTGTACCAGTCCAGGGAGCCTTCTATTGTTGTACAGCGAAAGAAAAAGCATTTTATAATGTTTTTCGTGAACAGGATAAAAACTTTGTCGCAAAATATCCTTATGAACAGATTACTGATGACATTGTAAAAAAAGTATGTCGCCACAGAAACTGTCAGGCTCTTCCTTCCCTTCCAGAGTTTACTACCAACTGTAAAATTGATACTCCAACAAACCGTATCCTTACATCTATGTTATGTAAAGAACGAATTCTTTTCCTGATTCGCTATGGTTTTGCTTATGTAGAAAGAACCATCGAACTTGAAAATGGTGAAAAAACAACAGAGCTTCAAAAACACATTATGCGATATCAGCAGATGTTTGCTTCACTTGCAATCCGCAGAGCTTTGGACAAAAGAATAAAAAGTGGAATCATCTGGCATACACAAGGTTCTGGTAAAACAGCTCTTGCTTATTACTCTGTAAAAAGTCTGACAGACTACTTTGCTAATAAAAATATTGCTGTAAAGTTCTATTTCATCGTAGACCGTATTGCCCTTATGGAACAGGCAATAGATGAGTTTGCAAGCAGAGGGCTTAACGTTCGTTCTGCTTCAAGTCGTGATGAACTTATGGCAGATTTCCGAAGCAACAACCTTGTAGAGAATAAAGAAGGTGCTTTGGAAATAATGGTCGTTAATATTCAGAAGTTTAAGGAAGACCATACTCCAGTAAATATTGAAAACTCGTATAACACAAAACTTCAGCGCATTTTCTTTATTGATGAAGCTCACCGTGGATACAATCCAGAAGGCTCATTTCTTGCAAATCTTTTGGAAGCAGATAAAGATGCAATAAAGATTGCAATGACAGGTACTCCTCTTCTTCATGAAGAACGTGAAAGCTGGCGTGTATTTGGCGACTATATTGATACATATTACTACGACAAATCAATCGCAGACGGTTACACTCTCAAACTTATGCGTGAGCCAATTCAGACAGTTTACAAGGAAAAGCTTACTGCAATTCTTGATGAACTTGCTGGAAATGTAGAAGTCAAAAAATCAGATATTGATAGAGATACAATTATAGAGCATGAAAAATATCTGAATGCTCTCATTGATTATATTATTGATGATATTCGAAAGTTCAGAATTGAAAAAGCTGATAATACTGTTGCTGCAATGGTTGTTTGCAAGACAAACCAGCAGGCACGAAACTTTTATGATCTTTGGTGTAAGAGATACGATGAAGCAAAAAAATATGAAGAGATGAAGCTTGCTGGAACATATGACCCAATGAAGGCTCCAAAAATCGAAAAGCCATTACTTGCAACTTTGATTCTTCACGATGAAGGCGATAAAGAAGAACGAAAGGAATACATCGAAGAATTCAAAAAGAAACAGACTATTGATGTAATCATCGTAAACCAAATGCTTCTTACAGGTTTTGATGCACCACGTCTTAAGAAGTTGTATCTTGGCCGAAAGCTAGATGGACATGATTTGCTTCAGGCACTTACTCGTGTAAACCGACCATATAAAGATTTTAAATACGGTTATGTCGTAGACTTTGTTGATATAAAAGAAAACTTCGATTCTACAAATGACCGCTACTTAAAAGAACTGAACCGTACAAACGATGCAGCAGAAACGGGCGAAGAGCTTCCTGTTGGAACTGCAGTAATAGAAAGTGAAGAAGAAATCAATCAGAAAGTTCAGGAAATCAAAAATGTTCTCTGGTATTACGATGTATCAAATCAGGAAGAGTTCCGTATTCAACTAGACAACATAGAAGACAAAAATGTTTTGTATGAACTTCGCACAACTCTTGATGATGCAAAATCTCTTATAAACAGAATTCGTTCAAGCGGAGATTCTGAACTATCTGAAAAAGTTCGCAATATGCTTCCTGGCACAATTCCAACTTTAATCACAGAAGTAACACATCGTATCGAACGCATCAATATGTTGGAAGGTAATGACCATAAAGATGATGTAAGTGGAATCATTAACCTTGCTTTAAGCGAAATTGACTTCAGCTTTATAAAAGGAGTTCCAGAAGAACTTGCCATTGTAATCAATGACCTTAAAGAAAAGTTCGAAAGAGTACAGCGTGAGTTTGAAGGTAACTTTGACCAGAAAGAAGAAAAATATGTAATTCTCGCAGATGAATTCCGTTCGTTCTTCCGTAAAAAAGGCTTTGTTCCTGCAAATGTAAAAGAAGCTAAAGAAGAAGTACATTATATGGACGAAGTAATGGCAAAGATTAAAGAAATCAATGCCAGAAACAATATGCTTAAAAAGAAATACAACAATGACGAAAAATTTGTTCGTATTCAAAAACGCATTCAGGAAGAAAACATTACTCGTGCAAAACCAATAATATCATCTAATGAGATGACCTTGTGCGAAAATCTTTATGAAATGAAATGCCTTATCGATAGTTACGTTGATTTGAATCCACATATTGTTCAGCCAAGCAGTGAAGCAAAATTCAAACAGGATGTAATGAGCAATGTAAGTAAAAAGCTTTTTGCTCTTGGAATTCAGGCAGCAATCGATGACAAAAAATATTTAACAAACTTAATATCAAATGAATATATCCATCAGTACGAGACTTACAGTTTCTAATTTGATACTATATTGATAAATGGGAGACATCATGGCAGACGCAGAACTTAATGCAAAAACAATTGCCCTTATTGATTCATTAAAAACGACAACCGGGGAATACGGTCTTGCAAACGGTGGAAGTGAATACCGCATAATTACAGAAATTTTTCTTTATAAATTTTTCAATGATAAATTTGGTTACGAAGCAAAACATATAGATAGTCCATATAAAGACAGACTTTCAAAAGCTCCAAAATGGGATGCTGAATATGATACCTTTAGCGAAGACGAAGTAGAAGATTTGTTTACATATCTTCCAGGAAATGTACCTCGCTTAAAACCTCATCAAACCTTGGCTCATCTTTATAATGCCTCTGGAAATGGTGATTTCTCAACTTTACTTGATTCCACACTTATTGAAATATCAAGCCTTAACTCTGAAACCTTCTCTGTAACAACATCAGGAAAAACAAAAGTACAGATTTTCTCTGCAATCACAACAGAAGTAAAAGACACAACCAAACGAGATAACTTTGCTCGCTCTCTTATGAGTGCAGTTGCAAGTTTTAACTTTGAATCAGTATTCAACGAAAAGTATGACTTCTTCAGCGGAATCTTCCAGTATTTGATTAAAGACTACAATAATGCTGGCGGCGGAAAATATGCCGAATATTACACACCTCGCGAAATTGCAACCGTAATGGCAATGCTTCTTCTTGAAGATAACAAGGAATACAAAGGTGCCACATGTTATGATCCGTCTGCAGGAACAGGAACTTTACTCATGGCTCTAGCTCACCAGATTGGAGAAGACCGCTGTTCTATTTACAGTCAGGATATTTCAGACAAATCAAGCGAAATGCTACGACTTAATCTTATCCTTAATAATCTTGTAGGCAGCCTTCCTAATATTGTTCAGGGAAATACTCTTTTAGAACCATTCCATAAAGAGCCTGATGGATCACTCAAAAAATTTGATTTTGTAGTATCAAATCCACCATTTAAATTGGACTTTCCAGAATATCAGGAAAAACTTGCCAGTGATGGAGTCCGCTTTTGGGCTGGTGTTCCAAATAAAGTAAAGACTGTAGATCCAAATAAACCAAAGATGGCAATCTACACATGCTTTATCCAGCATGTAATTAACTCTTTAAAATCAACTGGACGTGGTGCAATTGTTGTTCCAACAGGATTTATTACAGCAAAATCAGGCGTAGAAAAAAATATTTTACAACGAATTGTAGATGACCATATTATTTTTGGTGTAGTAAGTATGCCAAGCAATGTTTTTGCCACAACAGGTACAAATGTTAGTGTTCTCTTTTTTGACCGAACAGAAAAGAAAGATGATGATAAAGTAATTCTTATTGATGCCTCTAAGCTCGGAGAAGAATACAAAGAGGGTAACAATCAGAAACGTCGACTCCGCCCTGATGAAGTAGCTAAAATAGTAGATACATTCCGCAACAAAAAAGCAGTCGAAGATTTTTCAGTTGTAAAAACATACAAAGACCTTAGAGAGAAAAATTATTCCCTTTCTGCCGGTCAGTATTTTGATATTAAGATTGATTATGTTGATATTTCCGAAGATGAATTTAATAAGCGCATTGCTGAAAAGAAAGCTACTCTAAAAGATTTATTCAAGGAAAGTACTGATTTAGGAAATGAAATTCTTAAAGATTTGGAAACACTTAACTTTCATGAGGATGTAAAATAATGACAACCTTTAAGGAATATAAACTCGGCGATATTGCGGACATTGTAGTTAGCAATGTTGATAAAAAAACAACACCTAATCAGAAAACAGTAAAACTATGCAACTTTGTAGATGTTTACCATAATTGGGCTATAACAAAAAACAATTATGATTCTTTTATGACAGCTACCGCATCAGATGAAGAAATATCAAAATTCTCATTAAAAAAAGGACAGGTAGCATTTACAAAAGATAGTGAAACTAGAGATGATATTGGAATTCCTGCTTATATTGCAGAAGATTTTAAAGATGTTGTTTTGGGATATCATACTGCACTAGCAACACCTGATGAGAATATTGTTACTGGCGAATACTTAAATGCTTTTATGCATAGTTCTTATATTCAAAAATACTTTGAATTGAACGCTACTGGAAGCGGAATGCGGTACACTCTTTCGCAGCAAACCTTATACGATATTCCTATTCTAGCACCTGATTTAGATTCTCAACATAAAATAGGTGATTTATTATCTAAAATAGATCGAAAGATTTCTGTTAATCGTGAGATAAACAGGAATTTAGCGTAACTTGTCCGTTCAT
>JAXJSC010000018.1:0-33326 GCA_036310305.1 Treponema sp.
CTGTAATCATACAACGCTTTGCAGCTTTTTTGAAGTTCTTTTGCATAAACTGGGTGAATATTTAGCACTTTTGCTGTCCATTCGTAGGCGCCGGAATTGTCTTTGTTCATAAAGGCATCGGAAAGTTTTAAAGTCCATTCTTTTGGATCGGTTTCGCTGCCTGTGTAGAAAACAATGAACTCCGGCGTAGGGATTTTTACAAGCTGGGTACTTATCAAATTTTTCCCGTTTTTAGTAAGGTAATTCTGATACAGTTGCGAAAAATATAATAGTCCGCGAAGCGGCATGTTCGGATTGCGTGAACTCTGCTGCTCGTAAAGGTTCATCTCTGTGCCAAGGAGAAATGAAATGTCGTTGTGCATTGTAATATAGATTACGTTTTCAATAGTGTTCAGTTCTAGTGCGTCCGGGTCGGTGTAATTTGTTCCGTTCAGCGCATTGTAAAGTTCAAGCCGCCATTTTTTGCTGTTTTCGTCATCGCGGCCAAAAATGAACTTAAAAAGGCGGTCTTTGTACTGGCTCTGGTGGCTGGTAAGAAAATCGTGATCCATAAAAAAACTCCATATATATATTTCTAAAATATATATATGGAGTTTTCGCAAGAAAATGCATTTTCTTGCGTTTATTTCTGCAAAAGTGTAAAGGTTCCCCTAATTTCTTTTGGGGTGCCGATCCAGGACGGATCAATGTCGGCTGGATTTTCTGCGTTGTAGGCAACTCCAAAATCATCCTGCGGCTTTGGATATGTTCCTTTAATAAAGAACTTTTCCAGAAGGGAAATGTAGTATTTGCATACGTTGTCGTTCGGGCGCACTGTAAGAAGCTTTTTGAACTGCTCCAGGGCCTGTTCGTACTTTCCGGCTTCAAAAACGCGCATTGTTTGTTCCCATGCAGAAATGTAGCGGTGCAGGTTTTCGTCGCAGTCAGAAGCAAAGCAGATCAGTTCGTAAAGGCGGATAGGAGTTTTTACGTTTACTACCTGTACGCGGTCAAGGCTGCGCACAACAAAACTGTCATCAAGACCCATTCGTGTGGCTTCGCTTATAAGAATACCGTCCGTGCAGTACTGCTTGTTTACGCCTTCAAGACGGCTTGCAAGGTTTACGTTATTTCCCATTACGGTGTAGTTCTTTTTGTTTTCTGAACCCATAAATCCGGCTACAATTTCGCCGCTGTTAATACCGATTCGGGTAAAGATTGTCCTCTTGTTCTGAACCATTATAGTGAATGCCCTGTAAAGGGTTGGATCCATTTCTGCAGGGCAGGTTCCAGCATTAACTGCTTCTATAATTTCCTGATTAATGACTTTTTCGGCAGCCTTCATCTTGATTGCGGCAGAACATGCGCGGGCTGCGTGGTCGTCCATCTGAACAGGGGCACCCATAAAGGCAACGATTGCGTCTCCTTCGTATTTATCTACTGTTCCATGCTCGTTTATGATGATTTCGCTCATGCGGGTAAGATAATAGTTTAAAAGCTGTACCAGTTCGCTTGCCGAAAGCAGTTCGCTGAAGCCCGAAAATTTCTGGATGTCCGTAAAAATTGCAGACATTTCCATGTTTTTTCCACCAAGTGTCAGTTTTGACGGATCCTTGATGATTTCATTTACTACGTCTTTTGAAAGACATTGGCTGAATGCGTTTGTAATGAATTTCTTGTCTTTTTCGCTCGATCTGAATTTGATTACGGTTACAGAAATTACAGAAAAAGCCGTAAGGATAAATGCGTTTACGGCCGGCAGGTATACGCTGAAACCTGCCATTGCAATAATTGGAAGCGCAGAAATGATTACAATCAGCAGGACAAATGTTACAGCCTGAACAAGTCCACGGCGGTTAAACTGAATCATGAGTGCGGCGTATGTAAGAATAACTGCAAGAAGAGTATACCAATACCAGTCAACTGGCTGAATGAAATCCCTGTTCATGATTGTGTTGTATACGTTTGCGTGTGTTCCTACGTTTGGATAAGACTTGTTGAACGGAGTAGAGCCAAGATCTGTTGTTGCAGTTCCTGTATTACCGATGATGCAGAATTTTCCTGCATACATTTCTTTCATGCTAGTAAAATAGGTCATGTAGTCTTCAAGATCGTAAGTGAATTTTTCTATGTTCTGCATGAATTCCGGATTATAAAATGCAGCGTTAGAAAGAAGCAGTTCATTAAAGCCTTCGCCGTTCAAAAATGCGCTTACGTTTTCAAAAAAAGCGGCTTTTAGCGCAAAATATTCTTCAAACATGGTAGAATCAGTTTCTCCGCCGATTGCAAATGAATCGCTGTCGTAGCCGTTCATGCAGCTTAAAAGGAATGCGCGGTATTCCTGAATGTCGCTGTAGTCGCTTAATAGTTTCTTATACTCGTCGCGGTAGGCAAGTGGCTTTCCGTTTGCATAGGTAAGGTTTGCTGGTTCAAGGCTGTTAAAGCTGTTTAGGCCGTCTACTATGCCTTTTTCCAGCTGGTTCAAATACCACGGATAGAAAATGGAATTGTGATTGAAGGATGTATTTTCATAGTCAATTTCTTCTACGCCTTCATCGTTTGTCCTGATTGTTGTAAACGGCTTATGGAGCCAGTTGATAAGCATTGTTCCGTTGTCATCCAGCGGAATTTTTATTGTTTTCTTTGAATTTTCGCCCGGAATGGAACATTCGTAAAGAATCAGCGTCTGCACGTTTAATACAATTCTTGAAGGCTTTATAATTTTAAGCATTGGAGCCATTGCAAGCTGGCCAAGAACACCGTCTTCATATTCCAGAAGGAGCTTAATGCGGCGGCGTGTACCGTCCGAGTCAATATTTACGTTTGTGTAGCCGGCACCTTTTGCATGTGAAAGGATTTTATTCAGTGCCGGAGAAAAATTTACATAATCCTTGTGGCAGCCCAGCTTTTCAAAAGAATTGTTTCTGTCTTCTGCCTTATAGAGAAATCGTTTTTTTGCATAGTCAAGTTCGTCCTGAGAGTAGGTAATTGCAAGGTCGCCGGAATTGATTGTAAGCCACGTGTTGCCAAAAAACTGAACGGCACGCGCAAAATAATCGTCGTTATCAATAAAAATATTGTCCAGTTGATTTACCATCTGCGGGTTTGCTTTTATTTCTTCAACAAGATTCTGGTCAATCGTCTTTCTTGAAGGAGAAAGGTATTCAATATCGAAAAGTGCTGTCTGCGCACCCAATTCACGCATTGTAATAAGTACGTCGGCAATTTTATCTCTTGTCCATGGCCATTCGCCCATTTCGTTCAGGGCCATGTCGTCAATGTCTACAAGAAGAAGTTCCTGGCGTTCTGCCGGAGCTTTTTTTAACGAAAGAAGGATGTCGTAAATGCGGTAGTCAAATTTCTGGAACAGTCCGAAAACTGAAAAGACCGAACATACGATAGAAATAATGGCGATAATTACGAATTCAACTGAAAATCTTTTGAAATTTTTATCTTTTAAACGATTTTTGCTATTACTACTCATGACTAAAATTATAACATTCATTATGATAAAATATAAGGGTTATTGTTAAGGAAACTTATAAAAACTTTAGTTTTTAAAAATAGAGGGTTTTAAATGTTAAGAAAAATTGTCTTACTTTTAGTTTTTGCTTTCTGTGCATTTCATGTAACTGCCCAGAGCTCGCAGAAAATTTCGGAACTGCTTGAATTCCAGAATCTTACAAACGGACAGGCTTCTTACCTTGTTGCGTCGTGCATGGGGCTTGTAGAAGAAAATGCAACCTATGAAGATTCCTATAATGCTCTGGTTTCTGAAAAACTTTTCAAGGAAAGCAATTCTCCAGATCAGTTTCTTACTCTTGCAAAAGCTGCTCATCTTTGCGTAAAAAGTTCGGGAATAAAAGGCGGACTGCTTTATTCAATCTTTCATAATGACCGTTACGCGTTCAGGGAACTTAAGGCTTTAGGAATTATTCCGGTTTCAATGGATCCTTCCGTAAAGGTTTCCGGCACTGATTTGATTGCCCTTATGAATTGCTGTGATGAAAAGGCAGGTAAAAAATAATGAGTTCTAGCGCAAAAATAAAGTTTTTTTCTATATTAATTTCTGTTCTTGCAATGGGTGCTTCCTTTGCATTTGATTTTGGTGGACTTGTAACTAACGATACAATCATTAAAACTTGCGAAGATTCAAAATTCCGACTTGACCAGAAAAATTCTGCTTCCCTGTGGTTAAGACAGTCAATTTCTGAAGACGGCAGCAGTTATTTTGCTGCGGAAACAATTTATTCTTTTGAACGTGATTTTAATGTTGATTCACCTGTAAATGTTCTTGATGTTGATCTTTGTAAGCTTGTTCTTAAAAAGCCGGTCGGAAAGGGATCTTTGGGAATCTCTGCCGGAAGATTCTACTATTCTGACCTTACTGGAACAATTTACAATCAGCTTTCTGACGGTATTGAATTCCTTTATGAATCGCCTGTAGTGCAGGTTACTGTTTATGGTGCATACACAGGACTTTTGAATGCACAGAATGCAAAAATGATTAGTTCTGATTCATACACAAATATGGCTGTAATTCGCAATAAGTCTAAGTTAGCTTCTTTAAAGCGCGACAGATTTATTACAGAAGAAGCAGGCAGCCTTCTCTCGATGATGATTGAACCGTCTATGCCGATTGACAAGAAATACAGTCAGCTTGATTCTAAAAAAATGGCAACTCCATTGAATCTTGCTGTTGTGAATAAGCTTACTCCGGCATCTGATGCATTCTACCTTGATCCGGACAGAGTTTACGATGCTGCAGAAAAATATGCAGTTGGTTCGATTGCCATTGGTTTTCCTGGACTGATTAAAACTCAGTCTTTGAGTGCTCAGTTTATTGGTGCATTCAGACTTGAAAAATCTTCTTTCAACAGGATGTATGCAATTCTTGCTGCAGAAGGTCCTATTGTTCATTCCCTTTATTATGGAGTAAATACATCTTTTGGTTTTGCTCAGTATGACGGAAGCGGAACAGAGGTTTCCAATCTTTCTAAGGCGGGACTTGTTTATTATTCAAACTTTAAGTCGGCTTCTATCGGGCTTAGCGGAGTTTATGCTTCATGCGCTCAGGGCGGACTTGAAAACTTCCACGGTATTACCCAGGTTTTGGCAACTTATTCGCTGAGGGAACTGCAGCATACTGGACTGGTTAAAGTAGGACTTACTGCTTCTATTAAGCCTGTAGATTCAGTTATTATTATTGCCGGATGTGACTGTGTGGCTTCTGCTCATGATAGTGACGAACTGGATACTTTTTCGTATTCGGGAATGCAGTATGCTGCCGGTGTAAAATGGCAGGCTAAGAGTGACCTTATGTTTGCGGCGTCGGTTACTCAGTATCTTTCTAAAGAAAGCTCTGACGATATGGATAAAACTGCATTCAGTCTGAGTGCGGCACTTTCGTTCTAATATAGGAGATGTTTATGAATAAGAGAAATTGCGTAAGTATTTTAGTTCTTGTTTCTGCATTGTTCTGTTCAAATGTTTATGCCGCTGACTTTTATGCAGAAGTTGTTTCTGTAACTGGTCGTGCTGATTACATGAAGAACGATCAGTGGACTGCGGCTAAGGCCGGCGACAAGCTTTCAAAAGGAACTGTAATTCAGACAGGTTTTAAAAGCGAGCTTGTCCTTAAAATTCAGGATTCTGTGGTAAATGTAGCCCCGCTTACAAGAATGACGATTGAACTTTTAAAATCACAGGACGAAAAAGACAGTTCTAGTATTTATGTTGCAACTGGTTCCGTTTCTTCTGAAGTAAACAGGGCAAATAACCGTAAGGTTGGATTTACTGTACGCTCGCCTGTTGCAACCGCTTCTGTTCGCGGTACAAAGTTTGGCGTAAGGAATGTATTCAGGTCTACAACTGTTGATACAGGTCACGGTTCTGTAGAAACATGGCCGACTGATTTTGCTGCTCCTAGAATTGACTATAGTGATTCAAAAGCTTCCGGCGTTCTCTTTAGGGATAAAAACGGAAATGAATCTGACAAGCTTGATTCCTATGAAGCTCCTGGAAAAGGTTCTACTCTTGTAAGCAAGAATCAGAGCATCGGATATTCGGATAACGGAAATATTTCCTATTCTTTGGGCAATGCCCAGGATTCAAGCGGAACTGTTTCTTCTGTAGACAAGGAATCTAAGAAAGAGGCTGTAAACGCAGTTCCATTTGCGGGAACTTCAGGCATTCAGCTTGTTTCTTCAGGCATTATTCCGGAACAGACTTCTGGTGCTCTTTTGGGAGAACCTGAAAACAGCACAGTTACTATTTCCGTAACATTTCCGGAATAGGCAGACAGATCGCATAAATGATGTACAAACAGGGATTACTGAACTGATTATATAAAACCAGTCCATTGACTAATAAAATTAAAACTTTTAAAATTGTGCAGTTTATGGATATTGGTTTTATACAGAAAGTAATTCCCATGTATGTTGCAGCTGCCGGCCTTACGCTTAAGCTTTCTTTACTTGGAATTGTCTTTTCGATTGTTTTAGGTCTCTTTTGTGCTCTTGTTAAATATGCAAGGATTCCGGTTTTAAGGCGTATTGTTGACGTTTATATTGAAATTTCCAGAAATACGCCGCTTCTCATTCAGCTTTTTTTCCTTTATTTTGCTTTTCCGCGCATGGGAATAAAGCTTTCTTCCGTTCAGTGTGCGCTTATCGGGCTTACTTTTTTAGGCGGAAGTTACATGGCAGAAACATTCCGCAGTGCGCTTGAAAGCGTTTCTAGAATTCAGATTGAAAGTGCCCAGTGTATTGGGCTTACTAAACGCCAGGTTGTGCAGTACGTAATTTTTCCGCAGGCTTTTTCTGTGTCTGTGCCGGGTTTATGTGCAAATATCATGTTTATGATTAAGGAAACTTCCGTATTCAGTGCGGTTGCGCTTGCTGACCTTATGTATGTGGCAAAGGATCTTATCGGTCTTTATTACAAAACAGATGAAGCGCTTACTCTGCTGTGCGTTTCTTATTTTGTCATGCTATTGCCAGTGTCGCTTTTAGCTTCGTTTGCAGAAAGGAGATTGCGTTATGCTCAGTTCGGACATGCTTGATTCTGTTTACCGCGCATTCGGCGTTCTGTTTATGGGAACCAATTTTTTCCGTCTTCTTGGCGGGCTGTGGGTCACTGTGTGGATTGCGCTTGTTTCTGTAATGCTTTCTGTTATTTTTGGGTTCGGATTTGGAATCGTTATGACTTTTAAAAATCGAGCCATAAAGATTGTAAGCCGCGTTTACCTTGAATTCATGCGCATTATGCCGCAGCTTGTACTTCTTTTTGTAGCGTATTACGGCATTACAAGGGCGTTCGGAATTTCGCTTAGCGGAGAAGCTGCGTCAATTCTTGTGTTTACTTTGTGGGGAACTGCCGAAATGGGAGATTTAGTTCGCGGTGCTCTGGAAAGCGTTCCACGCCATCAGTATGAAAGCGGACGTGCACTTGGGCTTACGGAAAGGCAGGTTTTCTTCTATATAATTATTCCGCAGACGATTCAGTCGCTTATTCCGCTCTGCATGAATCTTGTTACTAGAATGATAAAGACGACTTCACTGGTTGTTTTTGTAGGCGTAATAGAAGTTGTAAAAATCGGGCAGCAGATTGTAGAGGCAAACCGTCTTACTGTTCCGACGGCGGCAATTGCGGTTTATTTTGTAATCTTCATGATGTATTTTTTTGTGTGCTGGATTTTAAGTCTTGGGGCGCGCTATATCGAAAAGAAACAGAAGTAATTGTAGAAGTTATAAAAGGATTTTGTTCAGGGGTAATTTATGTCATTGCTGGAAATAAAAAATATAAAGAAGTCGTTTGACGGACATACGATTTTAAAAGACGTTTCGCTTAACGTAGAAAGGGGCGAAGTTATTGTTATTCTGGGACCGTCTGGCTGCGGAAAGTCGACCCTGCTTAGGTGCATTAACGGGCTGGAAAAAATTCAGTCTGGCGAAATCCATCTGGACGGCGAACTTATTTCTAACAGGACAAAGGACATGCACCTTATCCGTCAGAAGATTGGAATGGTCTTCCAGAGCTACGACCTTTTTCCTCATCTTACAGTAATGAGAAACCTTCTGCTTGGACCAAAGCACGCGCATGAGCTTAACCTGAACATGGATGTTGTAAAAAAAGAAGCAGAAATGTGGCTTGAACGTGTAGGGCTTTCTGACAAAAAAAATGCATATCCGCGCCAGCTTTCTGGCGGTCAGAAACAGCGTGTTGCAATTGTGCGCGCGCTTTGCCTTCACCCGGAAGTAATGCTTTTTGACGAAGTTACTGCTGCCCTTGACCCAGAAATGGTTCGCGAAGTTCTTGATGTAATGATGGGGCTTGCAAATGACGGCAAAACCATGCTGATTGTAACGCACCAGATGCAGTTTGCGCGCGCTGTTGCAGATAAGATTGTCTTTATGGACGACGGTGAAATTGTAGAAATCAATACGCCGGATGAATTCTGGACAAATCCAAAGACAGAACGAGCCAGAAAATTCTTACAGAATTTTGAATTTGAAAAACGAAAATAGTTTTTTGCATAACGGTGGTTTACTTCGTGCTCTTACGAGTCGACAAGCTCAACCACCGGAATTTGATTTTGCGGGGTTTTTAGTGAAAACTGACAATAAAACTAAACAGATTTGCTTTTTGTTTCCAATAAAAGATTCATATCCGATCGGCGGATTTAAAATTGCCTACCAGTATGCGGACTATTTTGCTTCGGCAGGGTATGACGTTCATCTTATGTATTCCCATGTGCGCTACGATTTCTGGAAGCGCAAGGGTTCACTTGCGTTTAAGCTTAAGACTTTTCTGGGATTTTATTACAGGCTTTTGCGTAACCAGTATAAGGCCGGGGAGTGGTATGCTTTTTCCGGCTCTGTAAAAAAGCATTTTGTATTCAGGTTTAACAGGGGTGCGTTTAAGTTTCTTAATCAGAATGCAAAGGTTATGGCAACTGCGGTTGAAACTGCAATTCCGCTTGCAGACATTAAAAAAATTGCGCTTAAGAACAAGTATTACCTTATTCAGGATTATGAACTTTGGCACGAAAATACTGACGAACTTATAATGAAGTCGTATGCGCTTGGCTTTAAGAATATTGTAATTGCGCAGTGGCTTAAGGAAAAGGTAGAAAGCGCCGGCGGCAAGGCTCTTATTGTTCCAAACGGGCTGGATTTTTCTTATTTCTATTTAAAGAATCCGATAGAAAACCGCAAACCGGCAGAAGTTGTAATGCTTTACCACAAGGATGAACGAAAGCGCTGCCAGGATTCAATTGCTGCATTAAAGCTGGTAAAGGAGCAGGTGCCTGAACTGCATGTATGTATGTTCGGAAATCCTGAAAAACCGGAAGGCCTTCCGGAATGGTTTGACTACTACAGGACGCCGGAACATTCTGTTCATCTTGATTTGTACAATAATGCTGCAATTTTTGTTGCCGCTTCTAATAAAGAAGGCTGGGCGCTTCCGCCGGCAGAAAGCATGCAGTGCGGCTGTGCACTTGTATGTACGGATATTGGCGGCTTCAGGGATTATGCAATTGATGGAAAAACAGCTCTTGTAAGTCCGGTTTACGACGTTCAGGCTTTAAGCAGAAATATTCTGGAACTTATAGGCAATAACGAAAAGCGTATTCAGATCGCAAAAAACGCGAACGAATTTATTCAGCGTTTTACACTGGAAAATTCATTCGCGCTTATGAGCAAGGTTGTTGAACAGGATGACTAGCAGACTAGCGGCCGCCGTTGTACAGATAGAAGATTTTAGGAACTGCTTTTTTTAGGGCTATGCCGATCAGTGTGCCGATTGCACATGTGGCTGTTCCTACAATAAGGTATTCCAGCGTGTCGAACACTGCATTCTGATCAGGAATAAACTTGTACCACAATTTTACTATGAAGTTCAGGAATTTAGGCTCGTGGACGGCATAAAGGAAGAAAGAAAATCCTGCAAGATATTGCGAAATTTTGAACAGTTTTTGATTATCTGCAATCAGCTTAGAGAATTTGAGCATAAAAATGCAGGCAGAAATAACAAGGAATGCAGTAGGAGCAGCAGTTCTGTTTACTGTTAAAATCCAAGTAATCACTATAGCCGGAATTAAAAACTTCCATTTTGCGCGGTCAGCAAGTTCAAAGAAATCAATGTTTTTCAGACCAAAGTAGAGTCCGAGCGAATAGTACAAAAGTCCTGAATAGCCGATTAAAAATGCTGGTGCATACAAGAAAAGTCCGAAAATCAAAAGGAAAAACGAAATTCCACATTTTTTGATTCCCCTTATAAGAACCGGTGAAATTAAATTCATGATTAAAAGGTCACGAAGATAATAGAACGGACCGACATACGGTTCAAAAAGTCCGTTGTTGTAGTGCTTAGGATATTTTCCTACAAATGCACATATCCAGTCTTCTGGCGTCCATTCGCTTATGTACGGAAGAGTATGACTTACTTTTTCTGGAAAAACAAGGATGAGCGCAAACTTTGCAAGAATCATAAGTCCTATGGTAGTAGCCGGCCAAAGCAGGTAAGGAGTAAGCAGTGCCTTTGTCTTTTTTTTGAGCATGAGTGCATATGGGTCGCTTTTTCTAGCAAGAAGATATGCGCTGAACAGAAAGAAAAGAGGTACTGCTGCCTGGCCGAAGAATGTATAGTTCAGAATCTGTGGAATATGGGTAAAGAAAATTTTGGACGCAAGACTGAAATTTTCTGTATCCAACATGAACAGGTATGTCTTGTTGTTGTGGGCAAAGACAACAAAAAGAATAAGAAGGAACCGCAGTGCCGTAATCCTTTTGGAAACATTTTCCGGGATTAAAGGCTTTTTTGCGGTCGCGGTTACGTTTGTATCAGCAGTTGTTATTGTTGAATCAGCCGGAGCTGCAGTAGTTTTTATTTCGCTCATATTTTATTCCGTTTTATCATTATGGATGTAGAGTTTTGAATCTATAACTGACAACACTTTTCCAGTTAAAAGGTTAATTTTATTGTTAAGAACTTTAAGCCTTAATAAATCAATAAGGGAGCAGACTGCAAATGTTAAAATCCAGTTGATTATAGAGAACATAAGGCATTTAAATTCTGGCATGTTCAGGCTTGTGCTGAACAGGTATTGCCCCTTAAGATAGCCTAGTAAAGGCTGGCAGTGCAGAAGGTAAACGCTGAACGTTGTTGCAGAAATCAAATTGATTACCGGGCTGGAGAAAGTCAGATTCCTGAAAATTTCAAAAATCAATATTGAAGTAAGCGGCGAAAGGATTGCATATGAAAGGTAGTGCAAAGCCATGTCTATGTAGGCAGAACCGTCTTCCGGCAGATTGTGGAATGCGCTGAACGCTGCTGCAGAAGCCAGATAAACTGGAATAAAAAGCAGGATTGCGGCAACAAGGCGTTTTGAGCTTTTTTTGTCTGCATGGATTTTAAAGAATGCACCTAAACAATAGAAGAAAACTGCACGCTGAATATGTGCATATCTGAAATGACGCAGTTCAGAAAAACCGAACCACATGAGGCCGGCAACTAAAAGCAGGACAATAAATCCTTTTGGATTAAGTTTCTGAATAAACGGATTGATTAAAGGCAGAAGTGCAAGCAGGATAATATATGCAGTAATGTACCAGTAGATATCACTTGTAACAGGAAGCAGGTAGAATTCTGTTATGATTCCAAAGTAATTCATCATTGTAAAGGCTGAATAGTCGCAAAGGCCACTCAGCTTAAAAACGATGAAGGCAATCAGTGCAAATGCCTGGCAGAACATTATCTGTGTAAAAATAGATAGAATCTTCTTTTTGCTGTTCACGTAAGGGCGGTTTCCCATAAAGTAGCCGCTCATCATGAAAAAGGAATTCAATCCTGCATAGCCGAAAGTGTAATACAGGGTGTAGAATTTTCCTAGGAATCCCGGAGTTGTAAAGCTGAATGAACATCCGTGGGATGCAACTACGCAGAGCATTGTAAGCACGCGTAAAAGTTCAAAATTTGAATTTCTTTTAAGTTCCATAATTATAAATCCTTGGGTTAATTACATTACGGTGATTGAGCCTGTCGAAATCAGTAAATGTTGCAAATGCAATATCTTTAGCGGTAGTTTACTACGTGCTCTTACGAGTCGAGAGCCTCAATCACCGCTAATTATAGAAGATAAAACTCAAATTATAAAGTGCCAAAAATGGGGATTAATGCAAAAAATATCTGATTATTAAACCCCAGTAAAACTTACTTAAAATCGGTTTGGTGATATTGAGTTTTATAAACGAATAATTGTATACTTACAAAATATGAATAAAGGCGTAGTTCGGCTTCTGGTGAAGCTTTTTTTGGTTTTGCTTTTACCTTTTGAAATTCTCAATCTTATTTATTCATATGTTGAGTTTAATTTTACAGACAACGGAATGACTAAGTTCCGCAAGGTTCCTTATGGAATTCAGATTGCAAATGTAGGTTCCAGCCACGGCTATAATTTTGATTATTCAGAATATCCAGAATATAAATCGTTTAATTTTAATCTTTCCATGCAGGCTACAAATTATGACTACCATATACTGAACCAGTATATTGATCACATGGAAGAAAATTCTGTAATGTTCCTGCTTGTTTCTTTTGGGGAGGTAGAAGGAATTCAGCCGGACTTTCAGTATGAAAAGATTAAGAAACGCTATTACCAGTTTTTAAAGCCGTCCAACATAGAAAACTATAATTTCTTTGATGCTTTAAAACAGCGCTTTTTTCCGATTGTGTGCGATTCGCATCCGTTTAAGACAATCTGGAATCATTTTGTGCCGAAAAAGCAGGATTCTGCGGCTTCTAAAAAACAGCGCACTGATGAAGAATTTGCTTCTTCAATAACAAAGGATCTGGTTCTTCATTCATTTGAAACGATGTTCCCGAACATGGGCGAAGAAGGTTTTGCATACAATTACGGTTACCTTATGAAGATGATAGAACTTTGCAATGCGCATAAAGTTTATCCTGTTGTTGTAACCTGTCCTGTTCCTGACCTTACAAGCGAATACTACGCAGAAACAGGCTTTTTTGACCAGTACGAAATCTACCGCAATAAGGTTCTTTCTGAAACCGCAGAACGCGGCTTAAACTGCAAATGGTACGACTATTCCCGATCACCGGATTTTTGCCACAACTATTCATACTTTAAAGATATTTCCCACATGTCGGACAGCGGAGCAAAGGTCTTTACGCGTGACATAATAGAAAAACTTAAGGACGAAAAAATACTTTCGGAAGGGAGTTTATAATGGCGTTTAATTCTGTTCAGTTTTTAATCTTTTTCCCGATTGTTTTTTTAGCTTACTTTCTATGTTCGCATGTAATAAAAAAGAATTCTGTAACACAGTTTGTACTGCTTGCATTCAGCCTGTTCTTTTATGCGTGCTGGAAGCCTGAATATTTAGTCCTTATTCTTATAAGCGTTGTAATTACCTATTCCAGCGGAATTTTAATGGAAAAATATGCCGGCTGGAAAAAGCTGATTCTTACGGTTTCGCTTGTTTCTAACCTGAGCATTCTGTTTTTCTTTAAATATTTTAATTTCTTTGCAGACAGCATTAACTGGTGTCTTGCAAAGTCGTCGGCTGGTGTTTCCATTGGAACGCTGAACGTGCTTCTTCCGGTTGGAATTTCGTTCTATACGTTCCAGGCATTGGGCTATTCAATTGACGTTTACAGGGGAACGGTTAAGGCTGAGCGTAATTTTATAACCTATGCGCTGTTTGTTACGTTTTTTCCTCAGCTGGTTGCAGGTCCTATTGAGCGTACAAACAATCTTCTTCCTCAGTTTAAGGTTGACTACACTTTTGACTACGATCGCATTACAAGCGGACTTAAGCTTGCGGCGTGGGGATTTTTTGAAAAGGTTGTTGTTGCAGACCGCCTGGCTGTTTACGTAAACGGGATTTTCAATAACCTTTCAATTGCAACAGGTTCATCCGTAATTCTTGCGGCGTTCTTCTTTTCTTTTCAGGTTCTGTGTGATTTTTCCGGCTATTCAGACATTGCAATTGGCGTTGCCCGCATTTTGGGCTTTAACCTTATGCGCAACTTCCGCAGGCCGTTTTTTTCTAAATCGATTGGAGAAATATGGACGCGCTGGCATATAAGCCTTTCTACCTGGTTTAAAGATTACCTTTATTTTCCGCTGGGAGGAAGCCGCGTTTCTAAATTCCGCCACTGCCTTAATCTTCTAATTGTCATGACTGTAAGCGGTGTATGGCACGGTGCGGCATGGCATTATGTTCTTTGGGGCGTAATGCACGGTTTTTACCAGATTGTCGGAATCCTTACGGCGCCGGTACGCACAAAGGTTCTGGTTGCGTGCCATCTGGGCCGTTATGATTCTTCGGTAAAAGGCGGGCTTCGCATTAAGCGCGGCTGGCAGTTTGTTAAGATTATCATTACGTTTGCACTTTTTGTTTTTGCGGCAATTATGTTCCGCGTAAACAGCATGGCAGACTATGGTCATATTTTTGGAATGCTTTTACAAATTCCGGCAGAAATAAGCGGTGCGCTGCATTCTGTTCCTACAGACGGAATTGTTACAGCCGTGCGTAATCTTTTTGTTCTGGACGAAAGTTTAAGCGGTTTTGGAATTAAGCACTGTGCGGCAGCATTTGGTCTTGTAATGATTCTTTTACTTATTGATTATGTAACTCGTTTTGAACGCGGTTTTTATATTATTAAACGGCAGCATTTTATAATCCGTTGGATATGTTACTATGCAATCGTTTTTGCAATACTGTTCCTTTCTGTTACAGGAAAAACAGAATTTGTTTATTTTCAATTCTAGGAATTGGGGGATTTTATGGAAATCAAAGAAATCACTTATGCTGAAGTTTTAAAGAGAAACGCAGTTGAATTTGGCTCTAAAGTTGCTGTATGCAGTTTGAATGAATCTTATACATATAAAGAACTTGATGAAATTACAGATAAATTTGCTGCTAAAATCATTCAGATGGGTGTAAAAGAAGGCGATCATGTTGCCCTTTGGGGATATAACAGCGGAAACTGGGCTGTAACATATTTTTCAATTATTAAGGCCGGTGCGGTTGCTGTTCTTATGAATTACAGCCTTCCTTCAAAAGATATTGCAGACTTGCTTGAACTTACAGATTCAAAATTTATTTTCTACGGAAATAACCGCGAATTAACAAAGGACGTGGATGCTGTTACAAAGCTTGCAGATTCAGTTGGAATTAAGCACGAAAATCTTTTTAATTTTTCAAGCGCTGCTTTTGACTTTAAGTCTCTCTTAAAGGAAAATATTGATGTTTCTGGCATAAAGGCTTACTGCGAAAAAGAAGATTCAAAACGTACTGCCGTTATTATTTTTACAACTGGGACTACTGCGCTTCCAAAGGCAGTTCAGCTTTCTCAGTATGGTATTATAAATGACGGCTATGGAATGGGCGAAAAATACCCGGATGCACGCGGTGATTCCATGTGCAATACATTGCCGATGTTCCATAGCTTTGGACTTATGGTTGCAAGCCTTTATATTGCAGAAGGTCATTCGCTTTATCTTCATGAAATTGTTAAGCCGGAAGAAATTGTCCGCGTTGTAAGTACATATAAGACTACAGACCTTGCAGGCGTTGGTGCCGTATATTCTGCAATTATTGAACACCCTGAATTTGACATTAAGGTTCTGCCTTATGTAAGAATCTGTCTTATTGGCGGAAGCGTTTCTACTCCGGTGTTCATGATGCGCCTGGAAGAAAAGTTTTCTCATGCAACATTCCTTAACGGTTACGGTCAGACAGAAACTTCTCCTGCTGTTACATTCTGTCGTCCGTCAGATCCAATAGAAAAGAGAGCAACAAGTGTTGGTACTCCATTTTCTAACATTGAACTTAGAATATGGACAAAAGAAAAAGGTCTTGTTTCGACTGGTGAAGTAGGAGAGGTAGTAATTAAGGGATATGTAGTAATGAACGGTTACTACAAGTTGCCACCGGAATCTCAGCCTTTTGACAGTGACGGTTGGCTGCATACAGGTGATCTTGGATACCTTGATGAAGAAAACTTCCTTCACCTTACTGGCCGCATAAAGGACATTATCATTAAGAGCGGTGAAAACATTTCGCCGGTAGAAATTGAACAGAAAATTATTGAAAACGATGCCATAAAAGAAGTAAAGGTAATGGGTGCTCCGCATTCTGTTACCGGTGAAAGCATTGAAGCCTGCATTGTTTTGAACGAAGGAAAGAAATTTGACGAGGAACAGCTTGTTTCTGAACTGCGCACAAAAATTTCTAAGTTCAAAATTCCGTCGCATTTCTTTGTGTTCGATTCGTTCCCGCTTTTAGGAAACGGCAAGCTGGATGCGCGTAAGCTTAAATCTATGATGCTTATTCAGCTTAAAAAGCTGCGTCTTGAACACAGGCTTGAAAAAGGACTTCAGGTCAGTACAACAACTGTTAATAATGACGTACTTGCAATTTCTCCAATTCTGGGACTTTTCAGTTCGTTTACAAAGGAAATGAACTTTTCTGCAACCCGCTCTGCTCAGATTTCGGAAGCTGTAGAGGCTCTTCTTAAGGAACGCATCCTGAATGCCTATGTTGATGTAGGACAGATTACAATTCAGATCATTCTTTATAAGGACCGCCTGAGTGTATGCTTCAGCGATCAGGGCGACAAATTCTTTGTAGAAGAAGACGAAGTTGCAAAGAATACAGCTAAGATAATCTTAAAGAACGTTACAAATTACAGTACCAGAAAAGAAGAAAAGGGTATGAGCGTATATTGCCTTGACTTTGACTGGGATGACGGATTTGACGTTGTTGAGTCTCTTATGCATGACTAATTCTTAATACTGTGGTATAATGGTTACATTATGCTTTCAGAAGAAACGTCTAAACGAATCACTGTACTAAGATTTATTCTTTCTTGCATGGTGATTGTTTTTCATAATAACAAGACCATACTGCCCATTTTAAGTGATCCTGCATTAAGCTTTGCTCAGCCGGCGGTATGGTCGCATATTTTACAGTTGATTTTTCACTTTACATTTGCGCTAGCGCCGGTTCCGCTGTTCTTTGCTTTTTCGGCATACATTCAGTATGACAAAGATTATGCGTACCCGGTTCTGTTAAAAAAGAGGGTTTCTTCTATATTAATGCCACTTTTTTCATGGCCTGCTCTTATTATTGGTGGACGCATTTTAATCAAGTTTGTGTGCATAAAGCTTTTTCCAGATAAGGTAAGTTCAGTTCTTCCATATGTAGACGAATGGTCTGCAAAAGACTGGCTTGCGGCTTTTTTTGGTAATTACGATGATGTCCTTTCAGGCAATAATTATTTATGCGAACCGTTTGTAATGCCGTTCTATTTTATACGTGACCTGTTTATTCTTGTTGTTCTTTCTCCGCTGATTAAAAAACTGGTTCAGAAGGCGCCACTGGCTTATGGGCTTGTTCTTGCATACATGTATTTTACGAACCTGCGTCCGGTTATTGTCTGTGTAAATGCAATTTTCTTCTATTCTTTGGGATTTTATTTTGCCTGCTACAAACTGGATGCATTTAAACTTGCAGATTCTGTAAGCTGGAAGAGGTTTGCAGTTCTTGCCGCGGCTTCGTTTGTATATGTAATGCTTACAAGAAATACTTCTTTCTGCCCGATTGTTTCATGTCTATTTTACTTAAAGATTTCCAGAAACCTCTTGAACGGAAACGAAAAACTTGTGCATGCACTTGAGTATCTTTCGGGATTTTCTTTCTTTTTGTATGCAATTCACGCGCCGTATTTTTTACCGGCCTTTACAAAAGTGTGGTTTGCTCATGTAAGCCAGAACTGTTTTACAGACCTGGCAGAATATTTTATACTGTCTGCTGTAATCTGTGCGTGCGGAACTTTAATTGGGATTCTGTGCAGGAGATTTATACCAAAACTGTTTTTTGTTTTGAACGGCGGACGGTAGTAATATAACAGGAGATTTTTGATAAATGGAAAATCAGAATCAGGAAATGACTGGGGCATCTGTGGCTGTAAATGAACAGCAGCCTGCTCTAAAACGTACATTGTCTGAAGAAAATTCAAAGAAAATAAATGCATTAAGAATTGTCCTTATGCTTCTTGTGCTGTTTGGTCACAATAATTACAAGGCTGATACAGTCGGTGCAGACATGATTTTTAATCAGAGCGTGTTTGGAAAGTGGGTGCAGTGCTTTATAAGTGACGGATTAGCCCGCGGTGCTGTTCCTGTGTTCTTTATTACGGCTGCGTTCCTTCTGTTTTTCAAGAAGACTTCGTATGGTGTCCTTCTTAAGAAAAAGTCGAAGAGCCTTTTACTGCCGTTTTTGCTTTGGCCTGTAGTAAACATGGTGTTCTACGCAGTGCTTAAATTTGCCGGAGATGTTACCGGAATAGGGCTTCTTTCTGGAATCGGTAACTACGATTTTCTTGCGTGGTCGCCAAAAGAATGGTTCGGATGTTTCTTTGGTTATGTAGGTAACGGTACGCTTTATTTAACTCATTTCTGGTTTTTGCGCGACCTGATTGTCCTTACAATCCTTTCGCCTGTTCTGGGATTTATTTACGAAAAGGCAAAATTTCTTTTCATCATCTTTATTATATATGTTGAGTTTGTAGGGTTGTTTCCGTACATTGTAATGCCTGAAAGTCTTTTCTATTTTAGTCTTGGAATGATTTTTGCTAAGGATGACATTGATTTCTTTGGAATTGTAAAAAAACTGCACTGGTATGAACTTATACCGGTATTCCTTGTTTTGTGGCTTTACTATTGGAAAGTTCAGGCACCGTACCCGACTGCCCAGCTTATGCTTATGGCATTTGTTTCTGCCGTAATGCTTATTAAATTTTCAGAAGTCTTAATAATGAATGATAGAGTTTACTCAGTTCTTGCATATCTTGCAAAATATTCATTCTTCCTGTATGCGGTGCACATTAAGATTTTGCGTTCAATAATACGAACTGTTTGGGTAAAGGTTTTCCCTATGACAAACGGCTTTATGTGTCTTGCAGAATATTTTGGCGTAACAATCCTTATGGCTACCTGCGGCATAGGACTTGGAATTGCCCTTAAAAAATTTTGCCCAAAACTTTTTGATTTATTAAACGGACGTTAACGGAATTAATTATGGAGCTTGTAACAAACGAAAAAACATTCGACCCTGACAGAAAAATCAATTACCAGTTCAAGGTTTTGTATGCAATTGGAATTATTTTTGTTGTGGCCGGACATGCACATGGTAATGAGTTTATTTTTCTTAATGAGCTTATGCATTGTACTACTTATTATATGGCCATGTTTGTTTTTTCTTCCGGTTATTTTTACAGCAGTACCTATGATTACAGTCCAATTAAATATATAGTAAAAAAAATAAAGAGGCTTATGATTCCATATTTTTTATGGAATATAGTATATGGACTGATTGTGTTCGTTCTTTCTAAATTTAATTTTACGATTGGCACTCCTGTTACATTTGAAAAACTTACATACGCCTGTCTTCTTGGATTACCTCAATTTTCATTTAATATTCCCGGTTGGTTTGTAGCTCCCCTGTTTGCAACAGAGGTTTATAATGTCCTTCTTCGTTATGTTTTAATAAAAATACCGGAAAAACAAAAGAATATAATTATGCTTTTGTTTAATTTTGTCCTTGGAATTACAGGTATATGGCTTTCAGAAAAAGGAATTAATACCGGAATTTTTCTTTATGCTACTAGATTAATGTATTTTGTGCCTTTTTATACTTTAGGATATTTTTATCGCCTGTATCTTGAAAAAAAAGATACATTGCCGAATGTATATTATTTTTCAATAATTATAATAATTGACTTGCTTGTTATTCTGTTTAATGGACAATCTCCTGAATATCAGGTTATTTCAATGGTAGATTTTCCAGATCCTTTTTCACCTTTTTTTCTTGGAATAGTTGGGATTGCTTTTTGGCTTAGAATTTCAAGGATTTTGGTTCCTGTTGTGGGAAAATCAAAATACCTTATTTTAATAGCAAACAATACTTTTTCCATAATGATGCATCATGTTTTTGGTTTTTTTGTTCTGAAAGGAATGTTTTATTTTGCATCAAGGATTTTTTCTTTTCTTCCAGAATTTAAGTTGGAAGAATATATGTCCGATGTAGCTTACCTTTATTTACCAAGAGGCAGGGGAATTCCTTTGTTATACGTTTTGTTTGGAATCGCATTTTCTCTTTTAATTAAGTTTACAGTTGATAAGATAAAGCTATTTGTTTTAAAAAAAATTAGTTTTTTTCACAAACCTGTTTCTGAAGGGGAGATTTAAATTATGGAAAAGGCTCAGGCTGTTTCTTTTTTACCTGCTAAAAAGAAAGAAGTTAATTATCAATTCAAGCTTTTGTATGCTATTGGAATAATAAATGTATTGATTGCACATTCTCATTCTGAACAGATTGCATTATGGAATGAACTTATTCATGTTGCTGGCTATACAATTGCCATGTTTGTTTTTGGTTCCGGTTATTTTTACAGTTCCAAAAATGATACAGCACCTTTCAAGTATATTTATAAGAAATTTACAAGACTGATAATTCCGCTTTATGCATGGAATCTGTTTTATGCAGTACTTGTTTTATGTTTGTCTAGATTTGGTATAACAATCGGAACTCCGGTTACTTTTCATAAACTGTTTCTTAATCCTTTATATAGTCCTATATTGCTTGGCTATAATGATCCAGCTTGGTTTTTAGTTCCTTTGTTTGTTACAGAAGGCTATAATGTCTTGTTGCGCAGGCTAACTGTCAAAATTGCAGGGTTTAAAACAGATTTAATTATGCTCATTTTTAATCTGATTCTTGGATTTTTAGGAGTTGCAATTTCCATAAAATCTCCTAGTTGCGGCTGGCAGTTATTTTTTACACGTTTTATGTATTTTGCGCCGTTTTATTCAATAGGATATTTTTATAAAACCTATCTTGAAAAAAAAGATACTTTTTCAAGTTTCTGGTACTTTATGATAATTATCGTTATTGAATTATTATTAATTCTGATAAACGGACATACTTCTTCTTATTCAATTGTTGCCATGGATCCAAAGTTTTTTGAAAATCCTTTTCTGCCGTTTTTTTCTGGTCTTTTAGGAATCGCTTTCTGGCTCAGAATTGCAAGAATTTTTACACCTGTTATTGGCCGTTCAAAACTTATTAACACAATTGCGGATAATACTTTTCCTATAATGATGAATCATATTTTGGGATTTATGATTTTAAAATTGTTTTACCTGTTGTTATCCAGCTTATTTGATTTTCTGCCAGAGTTTGACATAGAACAGTTTAAGGTTGATGTATTCTATTTCTATGTTCCAAGGGGCAGGGGATTTCCTCTTTTATATGTTGTAGCCGGTATAATTGTTCCAATTGGAATTCAAAGAATATTGAATTTTGTTAAAAAAAATATATACTGTAGAAAATCGGGGAGTTAGGCATGAATGATACTCTTTTAAAAACTAACAGTGAAAAAAAAGTTAACTATCAGTTTAAGGTTATTTATGCCATGCTGATGTTCTGTGTATTATGCGGACATTTGGGAATTGTAGAAAATTTTGTTCCTTGGACAGAGTTGTTTTCTGTATACGGTTTTGGGATACAGCTGTTCATCTTTGTTTCCGGTTATTTTTACAATTCAAAAACAGATAATAGTCCATTGAATTTTATCTTTAAAAAGATAAAAAAACTTTTAATTCCATATTTACTGTGGAATCTGTTTTACGGATTATTATGTTGTGCGCTTTCTAAAGCTGGATTTACATTTGCTCCTGCTTTTTCATGGCAGCGGGTAACATACCTTCCGTTTACATTTGGTCCTGAGTTTTATTTTAATACACCAAGCTGGTTTATTGTTCCAATGCTATTTACAGAAATAATAACAGTTCTTGAACGCAGGCTTCTTGTAAAGTTTGAAGGAGCAAAAAAAGACGTTTTTCTGCTTATATTTAATTTCTGTATAGGAATGCTTGCAATTTATTTTGCCAGAAAAGGCTATTCTGCAGGCGGTTGGAATGAAGAATGGTGGCGCTTTATTGTCAGAATATTATTTTTTGTACCTTATTACATGCTTGGCTATTTCTATAAAACGTACTTGGAAAAATATGACACGCTTTCTAATTTCTGGTATTTCATGATTGTCTGCTCATTGGGAATTGTTTATATCCTTTTGAATGGACATGCATCTTCTTACTTTGTGATTGTTATGGGTGGATTTGAAAATCCCGTTTACCCGATAATAACCGGTCTTTTAGGCATTGCGTTTTATCTAAGAATTGCAAGGGTTCTGACTCCTGTTATAGGAAAATCAAGATATATTAATGCCATTGCAGACAATACATTTTCCATAATGATGCATCATATGCTTGGTTTTTTCTTACTAAGCGGCTTGTTTCTAATTATATCAAAATTTCTACCGGGTTATGTAAAATTTGATATTGAAGCATTCAAATCAGGATCATATTATTATATGCCAAGAGGAAGGGGATTCCCGTTGGTTTATGTACTGGTTGGATTAATTGTCCCTATCTATATTGGAAAAGGGATGAGGTTTGTAACAAATAAAATTTTTAATAGATAAAGGTAATTATGGTTTACGATTGTTTTACTTTTTTTAATGAATTGGATTTGTTAGAAATAAGGCTTAATGTTCTTAATCAGGTAGTTGATAAGTTTGTTCTTGTTGAAATGGCATATACGCAAACCCGGATGGAAAAAGAGTTTTATTACGAGAATAACAAATCTCGTTTTGAAAAGTTTTCAGATAAAATAATACATGTAAAGGTTGAAACTATTCCGGAAATTCTTCCTTCGAAACTTGATCCAAATGGTAATAAATGGCAGCTTGAAAATTATCAGCGTGACTGTATTATGCATGGGCTAAAGGATGCAAAAGACGATGATATTATTTTAATTTCTGATCTTGATGAAATCCCAAATCCTGAAGTTATTTCTGCATATAAAAATCAAAGCTTAATTGGCATTCAGACTTTAGAGCAGAAAATGATGTATTATTTTGTTAATAATATAAATATTTCAGAACCATTTTGGACACATGGAACAAAACTTGCCCGTTATATTGATTTAAAAGACCCTAAACAGGACTTACCGGATCAATGTTATTATGAGTTTTCAAAGAAAGGATTGCCAACATATTTGCGTTTCTGCAATGGTAAAATGATAAAAAATGGCGGATGGCATTTTTCTTATTGTGGTGGAGTGGATGCAATTATAAAAAAAAGACAGTCAATCTGTGAACAGCACTTTAATACTTCTAAGAATATGACAACTAAAGCTGTCCTGAAAAAAATTTATATTGGTAAAGATATCCTAGATAGAAAAGAATACTGTTATAAATGCTTAAGACTAGATAAATCATTTCCTGAATATATAAGGAATAATAAAAGCAGATATAAAAAATATATTCTTAGTCAGAATTTTCTTCAAAAGCTTATGAATTGCGTTGTTATTTTAAATTGTAAGATGTATTTGAATAACAATGCATTTAAGAAGAGTTTAAAGCAATTTGAAAAAAAAGTTAGAAAGACTCTTTCTCCGTATAAAAAAACAATATTTAAAATAATAGGTAGATAATTTTATGAAGTATGTATTCGTTGGAATTGGAACAGATGATAAATAAGAAATTTTAAAATTCGAATAAAACGATTATTAGCAAAAAAATATCGAAAAAATTTAATTTGTGATGGAATTATAATAAATGGCTGTAAATAATGATGAACTGATTTTTTCAGTTGTAGTAATAGCATATAATCAGGAAAAATATATTGAAAAAACACTTGATAGTATTCTTTCTCAAGAACATTCTTATTCATATGAAATTATAATTGGTGATGACTGTTCATCGGATAAAACACCACAAATAATTGAAGAATATAGAAAATCTTATCCTTCAATTGTTAAGCCTATATATAATAGTAAAAATCTTGGCGCTATGAATAATTATTATAATACTATTTCTAAGGTAAAAGGAAAGTATATAATGATATGTGGAGGGGATGATTATTGGCTTCCTTTGAAAGTTGAAACTTAAATTTCATTTATGGAAAAAAATGAAGCTTTTGGATTATGCTACGGAATATCAAGGCTATGTGATGAAAATGATAATACATTAGAGGATACAACTGGGGTAGCTTGTCGTAATCCAATAGATATATTAAAAATTGGAAATTCAGTACCGGCTTCTACTGTATGCGTTCGAAGAACTTTATTTGAAAAATATATTACTGATATAGCACCTCAGAATAAAAATTGGCTAATGGAAGATTATCCTTTAAATATTTATGCTTTCTTAAATTCTTATGTTCATTTTTTTGATAAATGCCTTTCAATGTATCGAATTGTAAATGGTTCTATAACGCATCAGAAGAATTTAAAAAAATTGTATACATTTGAGAAATCTGTTTATGAAGTTCGTTCTTTTTTTTCTGATTTATATGGAATTTCAATTGAGCCTTTTAATTCATTAGAAGTGATTGATTTGCTTGAAAAAAATAATTCTAATATAAATGGAATAAAGACGATGGCAAGGGATCTAAAAAGAGAGTTGAAAATCAATACTAATAGAATAAAATGCCTAAAATTAATTAAAAAATTTATTAAGAATTTTCTTCCATATGGTGTATTAAAATTAATGAAGAAATGCAGATAGATTTAATGTATTCTTTTTAGGTAAATTTATATTTTAAGTGAAAATTTTATAATTTTCTGGGAATTTTTATGGTTTACGATTGTTTTACTTTTTTTAATGAATTAGATATGCTGGAAATACGTTTGAACACTCTTGCAGAAGTAGTTTTACAAGAAAGGTAATTAAATCTGAGAAAAAAATAAGAAAAATTCTTTCTCCTTGCAAAAAATTAGTTTTAAAAATTTTTGGAATATGATATATTATCGTAAATCCATTTTTGATTAGTTATTGAAAATAAAAGTCTTATTATATGAATTATAAATTAATTGATATGGTCGTTCATGGAGACCGTCGTGGCAAACTCATTTCTTTAGAAGGAAATAAAAGTGTTCCTTTTGATATCAAACGTATTTACTATATGTTTGACACTCTTCCAAATGAATCAAGAGGTTTCCATGCTCACAAAAATCTTGAACAAATAATTATTGCAATGGATGGAGCATGTCGTTTTATTCTTGACGATGGTGAACGGCGTGAATCAGTTTTATTAAACCGTCCTGATGTAGGTTTGTACATTGGACCTGGAATGTGGCGGGAAATGCATGATTTTTCTTATGGTTGTAAACTCGTCGTTTTAGCAAGTGAGTATTATGATGAGAAAGAATATATCAGAAATTATGATGACTTTTTGAAAATGATAAAGGGTATATAAAAATACTAACAGTGTGTGGAGGGGACGAATATTAAGTATAATTTCCAACCTTTCCCTCGTTCAAAGTTGGATCCTAAAGGAACGGTGTGTTTCCTGGAAATGCTGTCAGCTGATGTCTTTCGGATTTGTTCTTCTTTTATGCTGTGTTTCCTTTTGTAATAAGATTGTTCCAGAATGTTTGCATTTTCAATCGTTATTCGTTAATCCAAAAGCAATGATGGTTTTTCTTTTGCTCTGTTTGATAAGACTTTTTTTTCAAAGATGTTAAATATAAACTTTTTAAGTATTTAGGTGAAATAAGTTTTACTTTCTATATGCTTCATACTCTTGGAATTGCATTTGTGAATATTGTAGTATCTCATCTAGGTTTAGAACTTGCTTTCGTTTATAAAACACTTTTGGAATTTCTTTTCGTATTAGTTGGGAGTGTGATAGTTCACAGGTTTTATGAAAAGATACTTGCAAAGAAATTGTTAATGTTGTTTGATATGTAATATGATCCATAAATTATCAGATGTACAAAGTAAAAATATAGGTGAAAATACAAATATATGGCAATTTTCTGTTGTTTTGCCAGAGGCAAGAATTGGTAACAACTGCAACATCTGTGCAAATGTTTTTATAGAGAACGATGTTGTTATTGGAAATAATGTGACTGTGAAAAGTGGTGTTCAACTTTGGGACGGCGTAACTGTTGAAGATAATGTATTTATTGGACCAAATGTTACTTTTACTAATGATTTGTTTCCGCGCTCAAAGGTTTATCCAAAAGAATTTGCAAAGACTGTAATTAAAAAAGGTGCAAGTATTGGAGCAAATGCAACGATTATTGCAGGAAATACAATAGGTGAAAAGGCAATGATAGGAGCAGGAAGCGTGGTAACAAAAGATGTTCCTGCTGGAGAAGTTTGGGTTGGAAATCCTGCTAAGTTCCTGCGAAAAGTTGAGGAGTAAAATAAATGCAAGTACCATTTTTAAGCTTAAAAGACGTAACAAACAAATACAAAGATGAAATCCACGAGGCAGCTCTCCGTGTCATCGACAGTGGCTGGTATCTTCAGGGGAAAGAAAACGAGAAATTCGAGTTTGATTATGCAAACTATATTGGCACAAAATATTGTGTAGGTTGTGCAAACGGATTGGATGCACTTATATGGATTTTCCGTGCTTACATTGAACTAGGTGTTATGAAGCCAGGTGACGAAGTAATAGTTCCTGCTAATACTTATATTGCAACAATTCTTGCAATTACTGAAAACGGTCTTGTTCCTGTTCTTGTTGAGCCGAATATCAATACTCTGGAAATAGATGACAGTCTGATTGAAGAGAGAATTACATCAAAAACAAAAGCAATTACAATTGTTCATCTTTACGGTCAGTGCGCCTATACAGATAAAATTGGAGAGCTTTGCAAAAAATACAATCTTAAATTGATTGAAGACAATGCACAGGCTCATGGTTGTATGTTCAATGGAACAAAAACAGGTGCACTTGGTGATGCTGCCGGGCACAGCTTTTATCCAGGAAAAAATCTTGGTGCTTTGGGAGATGCTGGAGCTGTAACAACAAATGATGAAGTTCTATCAAAAGCAATCAGAAGTCTTGCAAACTACGGAAGTGCTAAAAAATATGTATTCCAATATACAGGTCGCAACAGCCGCTTGGATGAAATTCAGGCAGCAATTCTTGATGTAAAACTTAAACATCTTGATGAAGATGTTGCTTTGCGCAAATCTATTGCACAGAAATATATAAACGGTATAAAAAATCCAAAAATAATTTTGCCAAAAGTAGCAGATTGGAATCAGCATGTATTTCATATTTTTACAGTACTTTGCGAACACCGTGATGAACTGCAAAAATATCTTGAATCAAAAGGTATTGGAACAAATATTCATTATCCTATTCCACCGCACAAGCAGGAATGTTATAAGGAATGGAATGAAATGAGTTTACCTGTAACAGAAAAAATACATTCACAAGAATTAAGTTTACCTATGAGTCCTTGTTTGACTTCTGAACAAGTGCAGTTTATAATTGACTGTGTGAATGAATTTACTGTGTTTTAATTTTATTGTAACTATTGAATTTTTCTGATGTAATTATTTGTAAAAAGATTTTTAATTCATTCATATATTTCCATTCCTTTATAACAAGGAGTCTTTTATGATGAATAAGAACTGTTTATTTTTAATTATAATCATGATTTTGGCTTCTCAGATTTCATGTTCCCATGATGCAAATCTTAAGGATATAATAAAATTAAATTATTTGTTATCAGACAATTCAAATGATATGTATGTTCCTTATAAATTGGATGACTCTAGTTTACAGGAAACAGGTTTACCAGTTATTTCAATTCAAACGGCAGAAAATGCAAAGATTTTAAGTAAAAAAAATTGGGTTTCTGCTGAAATGCAAATCTATAATGCAAAAAATTCTGAATGGGATTTTGATGGTTTGGATATTTCAATTAGAGGGCGTGGAAATACTACATGGGAATTGTCAAAAAGACCATATGCAATAAAACTTTCTTCACAAAAAAATATACTTGGAATGCCAGAACATAATCGTTGGGTTCTTATAGCTAATTATTGGGACAATTCATTTATAAAAAATGCAATTGCGTTTTATATTAGCCGTCAAATAGGCATGGATTATACAATTCGAGGAGAATATGTAAATTTTGTTTTGAATGGAAATTATGTTGGTTTGTATTGGCTTGGTGAAGCAATAAAAATAGATACTAATAGAGTAGATATTGATGATGAAAATGATTATTTGATAGAAATGGATTCTCATTATGATGAAAGTTGGAGATTTCATTCTGCCTTAAAGAATTTACCCTACATGATAAAAAATGACGAAAAAATGAATGCTGCAAAATTTACAAACTTAAAAGACCGAATTTCAGAAATGGAAAATATCTTATATAGTTCTAGTTTTCCATATACTAATGCAAATAAAAATGAATTCAACATAAGATATAGTGAATATATTGATTTGGATTCTTTTGCAAAATTCTACATAGTAAATGAAATAATGCATAATGGTGAATTACAGCATCCTAATAGTTGTTTTTTTACGTTTACGACTGATTCAGGCTTATTAAAAGCAGGACCTGTATGGGATTTTGATTGGGCATGTTATACAACAAAAACTGAATTAATCTTAAAAAATACACTTTATTTTGATTCGCTTTTTAAGTTGCCTGAATTTAATGAAAAACTTAGCTTATTTTTATCAGATTCTTATATTACAGAAGAGGGCGTTTTTGAAGAAGTAGAAAATCTACGAGAAGAAATTTCAAAAGCAGTTGTATTAGATGGAGAACGCTGGGGAACAAATCATAGAAATCAAGTTGGAAATGTCCAGACAGATTTTGATGCATATGTTGATGATGTAAAGAATTGTATTATAAGCAGATTAAAATTTATGAAGGAAGAAATGTTTTAACTTTTGCAATTCAACGTGGTCTTTCTGAGGAATATTAAAAATAGAAGGGTATTATCTACTATAACCCCATGACCAGCTCGTGCTTGCAGAAAATGAAATTTTAAATTTGAATTTTTTCAAGAAATGCATTTTTAGCACAAAAGCTCCTATATATCTTATAGGAGCTTTTTTATGGAACACGATTTTCTTACTCGACATCAAGGACAGTACAAAGACCGCCTTTTTAAGTTCATTTTTGGCCGCGATGACGAAAACAGCAAAAAATGGCGGCTTGAACTTTACAATGCGCTGAACGGTACAAACTACACTGATCCCGATGCGCTTGAATTAAATACAATTGAAAACGTAATCTACATTACCATGCACAACGACATTTCATTTCTTCTTGGCACAGAGATGAACCTTTACGAGCAGCAGAGCTCACGCAACCCGAACATGCCGCTTCGCGGACTATTATATTTTTCGCAACTGTATCAGAATTACCTTACAAAAAATGGGAAAAATTTGATAAGTACCCAGCTTGTAAAAATCCCTACGCCGGAGTTCATCGTTTTCTACACAGGTAGCGAAACCGATCCAAAAGAATGGACTTTAAAACTTTCCGATGCTTTTATGAACAAAGACAATTCCGGCGCCTACGAATGGACAGCAAAAGTGCTAAATATTCACCCGGTTTATGCAAAAGAACTTCAAAAAAGCTGCAAAGCGTTGTATGATTACAGTAGCTACGTCTATAGAATCAAGAACAATATAAAATCCGGCATGAAAAACGACGAGGCAATTGAAGAAGCTATCACTTGGGCAGAAAAACAGCACCTCTTAGGCAACTTCTTCAAAATCCAGAAAGCGGAGGTAATCGGTATGAGCCTTACAGAATTTGACGAAGATGAATTCAAGCGCATCTGCCGCGAAGATGGCCGCAAGGAAAAAGCTATTGAAGATGCACGAAACCTTTACATTAATGGCGTATCAATTGAAATCATAGCAAAATCCCTGAACATGACCATTGAGCAGGTAAACGAAATCGTAAAAGAACCCGTTTCTTTGCAGAGGTAATTGGTATGAGCCTTACAGAATTTGACGAAGACGAGTTCAAGCGCATCTGCCGCGAAGATGGCTACGCAGAAGGACAGGAAGATGGTCGCATGGAAAAAGCGGTTGAAGCGGCAAAAGGCATGTTAATCAAAAATTATCCGATAAATGATATATGCGAAATAACTGGTCTTCCGCTGGAAAAAGTACGGGAACTTGCAGAAAGCATTATGATAAAGATTTAGTTATCCAGCATAATTCAACAGTACAAAAAAATAACGACGAGGCAATTGAAGAAGCAATTACTTGGGCAGAAAACAAACACCTTTTAGGAAACTTCTTCAAAATCCAGAAAGCATTGCGGTAGATTGAGCGGTTTGTAAAACAGCTGGGACGCTTTTTTTTCACAATATTGAACCGCCACACGAACCCAACAATACGTCGTGCCCGTGTGGCAATTGTCCTATGAACTTATGCTACCGTTACTTCAGAATCAATGTTCGCGGTAAAGTACGTATTCCCCGGCTTGGTGACTATGCTTACACTGTAGCTGCCGGCGGCAAGACCTGCTGGCACTGTAAAGTCCACTATGTTGGTGCCTCGTCTGGTGTAGGTATCCATGCGGGAAAGGCCGGATTCGTTTTCTAAGAAGACGCCCTGGGCGGTGTCTTCCATGTCAAACGGGAGATTACGGCCGTGCAGGCGGAGCGTTTTACCGGCGCTTACATTGAGCACAGGGCTTTCGCTTGCGTCGCTCTGCAGAACGGTTACGCGGTAGAGCTTTGCTTCGCCAGTGATGTCTGGCGGAACCTGCCTGTATTCAAGTTTTTCTTTTACGCTGCTAGCGGCAGAGTCGCTTGCGTTGAACAAAAAGCCCAAAGTGTGATTTCCTGTTCCAAGGGTAAAGCCGTCCTGAATGTTTGCGCAGGTGCCGGTGGCATTTGCCCTCACAGAGCCGAACGGAAGTTCCACGCAGTAGCCTTTAGCAAGGTACTTTACAACAATTGTTTCCATTACAGAAAGCATGCCAAGATAGTCTGCCTCTGTAAAAGAAGAGTTCCAGTCTGCCATTTCTTTTGCAAGCATGGCAGTTTTAAGAGTTTGTGAGCACGAACTTCTAAAGCAGAAGCCGTCTTTTGATTCATCCGTAACAAGTACGTTTTTGATAGTTTTGATATTGAGCATAGTTAATGCCCTCCTTGTAATAGTTTCACCCCGCTGGGTGCTGTGTTTGGGTGGTTGAGTTTGTCGAAACCACCTTGCTGTGGTGATTTTAGAGGTCATTTCGACAGGCTCAATGACCTCTAAAAAAAAATCTTTGACAAGGAGAGCCAAAATGTGTTATAATTCTTATATTCAATTTAAAGAGATTCACACATGTGGCTCTCGACTATTAGAAAAGCCTTGTTTAACAAGTGTTGCAGCACTTATTAAAACGGGCTTTTTTATTTCCATGCAACTTTCATACAACCTCCTTTTTAGCATATTTTTCCATAAGGCCAAATTTAATGCCATCAAAAAAGCGTCTGTTTCCTTTTTCCTGTGCAATTAATCTGCCTATATGTAATTCCTGTTCCGCGATCATAAGCAGAGTAGCAATTGCAGAAAACAAAATTGCCTCTGCTTCGCCATGAAAACTCTGCTCTGTGTGACGGAGCCTGATGTGTGCATATTCATGAAAGATTATCTGCATAATTTCTGCTTCATTTTTTGCGTCGTTATACGCAATCATCCGGCACACCTGATCTGTTCCTGAATCATGTGCAATCAGACACAAGCCTTCGTTCCATACACTTAAAGACACTTTCTGCAGCTGCATAAGGTTTTCGTTTTTAAAGGCCGAGTACCCCTTAATCACTATGCCTTCCTGCATAATTGCCTTCTGGTAGTTAAAGCCGTCTTTCCAGAATTCTGCATCGTTTAAGAATTGAACTGCAATTAATATAATTTCGTTCACCCTCCAGCTGGGAAGGGTATAAGTTTGTTTTTTGTTTTGACTTTTAGTTTTTGAAAGCCCATTTTCTTCTATATCAATCTTGCAGTTGTTCAATTGTCCCTCCGTGTATCTGCATCTGCCGTAAAATCCTAGACCTGAGCAGTCTTATACTCGTCCATAAGGATTTCTACCAGCTTTTTTTTCTGATTTAAACTTAAGTTGTCCTTGCTTGAAGCAAGAAGAACTTCCAGCTGTTCGTACCCGTAATTGGTGTCGTTACCAGTCAGGTAGTCGCTTGTTGTGTGAAGAATATTTGCGATATTCGCAAGTATTTCCGTTTTTGGCAGCCGGTCGCTTGTCATGTAGCGGCTGAACGCTGCTTCTGTAATACCGCACAAATCACAGAGCTTTTTCTGTGAATAGCGGTTCTCTTCCATTAGCTTTTTTACCCTCCTTGCAAAAGTCTTTTCCTTTAAACCTTCCATATCGGCCTTCTCCTATTAAACAGGCTCTAACTATGAAACCTTTATGCGGTTTCTTCCTTTTGTTGTAAGAGTGAACCGTTTATTCATCTTACATATATGAATATATTATACTTTTGGTAAGTAGTCAAGCAAAATATAATAAAAAATTAACCAAAAGTATAATTATTTGTATACAATGAACAATATTTCCCTGAGAGGTGTTCATTAAAATCTTTTTGTACGGTCAGCAGAATGTTTTTGGGCGTGCAGGATTTTACGGATGGGCGTAGAATATAATCTTTTTGGACGATGCGGAAAAGCTTTAGCGTGCAAAACTTTTTATTCACAATTCGAGGCTATATTTTATAATAAAAAAAATTGACCAAAACAATGGTCTATGTTATATTGAAAACAAAGGAAAGACCAAAGTTTATTTGGTCGTCTCCACAGTTTTAGCAAGAAGTCGCCTGTGTTTGTGAGACTGAGGGCGGCTTTTATTTTACTCTTTTACGTTTTAAGGTAAGAAAGCAAACTAAGAATTAGAATAACTAAATTAATAGCTAACGAAATAACTTCGTAAATCGTCATCTTAGAGCCTCCCGTTCAAATATTTTCGGCAAAGCCGAATTTGAGTTTGGGAGACGCCGCCTAAACTAAGGTCTTTCCAATAATTTGGATTATATTCAAATTACATTATTCTGTATAGTAGTTTTTTTTGCGTTAGCGCTGAGAGCCCCCTCCTTTGGCACAGAGATGAACCTTTACGAGCAGCAGAGCTCACGCAACCCGAACATGCCGCTTCGGGGACTATTATATTTTTCGCAGCTGTATCAGAATTACCTTACAAAAAATGGGAAAAATTTGATAAGTACGCAGCTAGTAAAAATTCCTACGCCGGAGTTCATCGTTTTCTACACAGGCAGCGAAACCGATCCAAAAGAATGGACGCTTAAGCTTTCCGATGCCTTTATGAACAAAGACAATTCCGGCGCCTACGAATGGACAGCAAAAGTGCTAAATATTCACCCAGTTTATGCAAAAGAACTTCAAAAAAGCTGCAAAGCGTTGTATGATTACAGTTGCTACGTCTACCGCATTA
>JAXJSC010000019.1:0-164586 GCA_036310305.1 Treponema sp.
ATGAACAAAGACAATTCCGGCGCCTACGAATGGACAGCAAAAGTGCTAAATATTCACCCAGTTTATGCAAAAGAACTTCAAAAAAGCTGCAAAGCGTTGTATGATTACAGTTGCTACGTCTACCGCATTAAAAACAACATAAAATCCGGCATGAAAAACGACGAAGCCATTGAAGAAGCAATCGGTTGGGCAGAAAAACAGCACCTCTTAGGCAACTTCTTCAAAATCCAGAAAGCGGAGGTAATCGGTATGAGTCTTACAGAATTTGACGAAGATGAATTCAAGCGCATCTGCCGCGAAGATGGCTACGCAGAAGGACAGGAAGATGGTCGCATGGAAAAAGCGGTTGAGGCAGCTATAAATTTACTGAAAATGCACGTACTTTCAAATGAACAGATTTCTCAGGCAACAAAGCTTCCGTTGGAAAAAGTACGGGAACTTGAAGAAAGCATTACACTAAATGCTTAACTATATTTAACTCCGTCTCCCTTCCGGAGAGTTTAACATCGGCAGCAACAATAATGAGTCATACAATCATTCACTTATAAAAGATTTTGGTGTATTTTTTGAGAAGACTCTATTTAAAATCTCTGAATTACTTCTATTCGTTTTATCACAAAAATAATGTACAATAAAGTTGCCGCAAAGTTAAAGCTGATCTGGAAAGCTCCTGACGAAAAATCGACAAGAGCAATGAAGAATGATTTCTGCGAGGAATATGAAAAAGCATTTCCCAAAGCAGTGGAATGTCTTGAGGAAGGATTTGAAGATTCTGTTCAGTTCTATGCCTTTGAGGAACTGGATAGCCGTAAGATTTCAAGCACCAACACGCTGGAAAGACTTAACCATGAAATTCGCAGACGTTCATTTGTTGTCGGCATTTTTCCTTCAACAGATTCTTATATAAGACTGATAACAAGCTATTTGCTTGAGTATTCAGAGGACTGGCAGACTGAGCGTTGCTACATAAATGCCAGCTCAATAAAAGTTCAAAAAGAGATTTTGTTTAACGCAGCATGATGGATATATGGCTTTTTTCAAAATCGAAATTGCGAACTAAATTTGACACAATCAAGCGCAATCAACAAAGTTTGTACCAGATATATTACAATTTTTATGTCAAAATAATAAGTATTATTAACGCATTAGCATATTAATATGAATATTTTAGAGAAAATAAGAAAAATCGGCTTGAACGTAATTGGACAGAATATCAACTTAAAATGCGCTATTTAGTCAACACAAAATTTTTACAGGTTTAAGGTGTAAAAAATTATGCAGCCTGTTTCTTTCCGGCACTTCGCTTTCTTTTAATTGTTCTTGTTGTCTTCATTCACAACTGTTATACAAGTGAATCAATCCAAAAAATTATAGCTTCGGGTGGAGTTCTTCCTGTTTTTGTAGAAAATGCTTTCGGCCATTGGGTAAAATTGTTTATAACGTTCGGGATTGCACGGGCAGCCGTTCCGCTCTTTTTTATTTTTGCTGCCTATTTGCAGGCAAAGAAAAATGATAATTATCAAACTCTTCTTAAAAAACGTGCAAAGTCATTGCTTGTACCTTTTATCCTTTGGAATGCAATTTATGTATTTTATTTTGGTGCACTAAAGCTCATTGTAGCAAAAGTTGCACCTCAGTTTGTCGGGCATCCAGAAAACAATATGTTTACATGGACATTTTACGAATGGGTGCATAAGATTTTAGGTTACAAATCAGATGGGAATGGTGGACTGGAACTTCCATCGCTTGCGATTCAGTTCTGGTTTATCCGTGACCTTATGATTCTTGTTCTGATTTCCCCATTGCTTAAATACTTGGTAAAGAGATTTCCTGTAGCTTTACTGTTTTTTTTGTAACGGCTGTTTATATAGTGCCGATTCAATTGTATTTTGTGGTAAGTCAGGCTTTGTTTTTTTATATTCTTGGTTTATTCTGGGGATATTATGATATTTCGCTTTTTGAAACAGTCGATAAAATCAGCTGGAAAGAAACTGCAGTGCTTTATCTGCTATCTTTCTTCTATATATAAGATTGGAAACGGTGACCATTCAACAGAACATTACTTTATGGTGATTTGTTCATGCGTGATTCTTTTAAAGCTTTCTACTCTTATAATCAAAAAAGAAAAGTTATATGCAGTCTGCTCTTATCTTGCAGGGTTTTCGTTCTTTTTATTTGCAATTCATTGCCCACTATTGAACTCTACGGTTTCAAAACTATGGATTCGTTTTTTTCCTATGAAAAATACTTTCTTCTGTCTTTTGCAGTATTTTATTCCAACTCTTGTTGTGGTAACAATTGGTACAGGAATTGGAATAATTTTAAAAAAGATATGTCCTTTCTTATTTCGTGTTTTGAACGGTGGCAGATAATTCACTAAATGAACATAATTGACAGTAGACCTAGTTTACAATACTATGAAACTTAGGTCTTTTTTTATTTTCGGAGAATTTTAATGACTACATTTAAAGAACTAAAGAAAATACTAAAAAACGATAATTCATCTCTTCCTGTTCTAAAAGTTGCCCTGCTTGGTGATACAGCTACTCAATTTCTAGCGACTGCAATAAAAGGAATGGGTGTAGAACGCGGCTATAACATCGATTTGTTTGAAGCGGAATATAATCAGATTGAACAGCAGATATTTGACTCTACGAGCGATTTAAATGCTTTTAATGCACACTTTGTTGTAGTGTTTCAATCAACACATCGTCTTAATGAAAAATATAGTCTTTTACCTTCTGATTCTTGGGGTACACTAGCAGACCAAAGAATTGATTTTGTAAAATCGGTTTGTGAAGTAATAAAAGTACCTGTAATTTATTTTAACTACTCAGAAATAGAAGATACTGTATTTGGAAGTTATTCTAACAAAGTTGAAAGTTCTTTTTCTTATCAAGTAAGAAAACTGAATTATGAACTAATGAACTTAGCACAGTTATATCCGAATTTATTTATTTGTGATTTAGCAGGGCTTCAGAACAAATTTGGTCGGGATTTTATCTTCAATCCTGCAATTTATACAAGCACAGAAATGATTCTTTCTTTGGAAGCAGTTCCTTATGTTGCTTCTCGAGTGATGGATATTATCGCTTCTTTGCAGGGAAAAGTAAAAAAATGTCTGATTCTTGATTTGGATAATACACTTTGGGGCGGGATTATTGGAGATGATGGGCTTGAAGGAATCCAATTAGGTCATGGACTTGGTATCGGAAAAGCATTTACAGAATTCCAGATGTGGGTAAAGAAGCTCAAGAATCGGGGTATTATAATCTGCGTTTGCAGTAAGAATGACGAAGCTAAGGCAAAAGAACCTTTTGAAAAACATCCGGACATGATTCTCCGATTAGATGATATTTCTGTCTTTATGGCTAACTGGGAGTCTAAAGTTGATAATATCCGAATGATTCAGAAGATTCTGAACATTGGATTTGATTCTATGGTTTTCTTAGATGATAACCCATTTGAAAGAAATGTCATTCGGGAGAATATTACTGGAATTACCGTTCCTGAATTACCGGAAGATCCAGCGTATTATCTTGAATATTTGTATTCCTTGAATCTTTTTGAGACTGCTTCTTATAGTGCTGCCGATAAAGACAGAACAAAGCAGTATCAGATACAAGCCGAGCGTGTTGCTTTCTCAAAAACTTTTGCCAACGAGGATGATTATTTGAAGTCATTGAACATGATTTCAAAAGTTGAAGGTTTTAATAGTTTTAATATTCCGCGTGTTGCACAGCTTTCACAGCGAAGTAATCAGTTTAACCTCAGAACTGTCCGCTATTCTGATGCTGACATAAAAACTCTTTCCGAAGATTCTGATTCTATATGTCTCGCTTTTTCTCTTGAGGATAAATTCGGAGACAATGGTTTGATTGCTGTTGTAATCATGAAGAAAGAAGATGCAGAAACTCTTTTTATTGACACATGGTTTATGAGTTGCCGTGTCCTTAAACGTGGAATGGAAAATTTCACGCTTAATACTATTGTGTCTGCCGCTAAAGAAAAAGGTTATAAAAAAATGATTGGTGAATATCTTCCAACTCCAAAAAACGAGATGGTAAAAGACCATTATGTAAATCTCGGTTTTACAAAAGATAACAGTTCTGAAACAGCTAGGTTTGTGCTTGATATAGAAAGTTATGAAAATAAACCATGTTTTATTGTGGAGAAAGAATAATGGCAAAAATTGATTTGTTTAAAGATTTTGAGAAAAACCTTTCTTTTGTTGTGTCAGAGGAAGTTTATAAAAGTTTTCAGCAGTGTTCTGGAGATTTAAATCCTCTTCATATAGATGAAGACTTCGCAAAAGGTAAAGGTTTTAACAGTCGAGTAATGTACGGAAATATTCTCAACGGCTTTATTTCTTATGCTATAGGCATGGAATTGCCGACACCTGATGTTATGCTTCAGTTACAGGATATTCAATATAAAAAGCCTGTCTATTTGAATGATAAACTTGTAATGGATTTAAAAACAGAAGAAATTCACGAAGCTGTTCATGTTGTTGTTTTTGTTTATAAGTTTACGAATGAACAGAACAAAGTTGTTGCAAAAGGTCATATTCAGATAGGAGTCTTTGAATGAACATTTTAATTACAGGCGGTTCTTCTGGACTTGGAAAATCAATTGTTGAAGCTGCGGCCTCTGATAAAAACAATAAAGTATATTTTACATACAGAAACCAAAAAGAAAATGCATATACAATTTGTTCTCAGTTTGATAATGCAGTTGCAGTTCATTGTGATTTTACTGATTCTGCAAGTTTAGAAAGTTTTGTAAACAAAATTGCAGATTTTAATCTTGAAGTTCTGGTAAATAATGCTTATTCAGGAATAACTCTCGGTCAGCATTTTCACAAAACACCTGTCGAAGATTTTGATTTAGCCTTTCAAAACAATGTTTTACCGCTTATTTCAATTACACAAAAATGTATTGAAACATTCAGAAAAAAAAAGTCGGGAAAAATTATTACTGTACTAACTTCTGCTTTAGTAGGTACTCCGCCTATGGGATATTCGGTTTATTCTGCAACTAAGGCTTATATTGCACAGTTAGTTAAATCCTGGAGCAAAGAATACATAAAACTTGGAATCACAAGTAATGCAGTTGCACCAGACTTTATGCAGACAGCACTAACTGAAGAAACAAACGATTTTGTAAAAGAGCAGATAAAGGAATCTAATCCTTTAAAGAAAATCCTAACAACAGAGGAAGTTGCTGCTGTTGTTTTAGATTTAATAAATTCGTCATCACAGCTTAATGGTGTGACAATACCTGTAAATGCAGGTGTTAATATTTTGTAGAAAATTTTGGAGGAAAATTATGGAAAAATCAGAAATCTTAAAGCAGATGCAGGACATTTTTGTTGACGTTCTTGATAATGACGAAATTGTATTAACAGATGATACAACGGCAGATGATATTGAAGAATGGGATTCTCTCTCTCATATTCAGCTGGTTGTAGGAATTGAAAATCATTTCAAGATTAAGCTCACTTCCAAAGAAATTATGGAATGTGCAAATGTTGGTGATATGGCAGATTGCATTCAGAGGAAACTTTAATGATTGATATTTCTGAAAAGAAAAACTGCACGGGTTGTTGTGCCTGTGTAGATGCCTGTGCAAAAAATGCTATTTCTTTACAGACTGATAACGAAGGTTTCTGGTACCCAATTGTTAATAAAGATCTTTGTGTAAACTGTGGACTTTGTAATAAGGTTTGTCCTGTAGAAAATTTGCCAAAAGCGAAACAGGAAAACTTTGAAAAACCAAAGTGTTTTGCTGCAATAAACAAGAATCTCTATATACGATTTGACAGCACTTCCGGCGGGCTTTTCTCTGCTCTTTCTGACAGAATCTTCCGAGAGGGCGGACTTGTAGGTGGTGCAATAACAGACGAAGAGTTTAATGCAACTCAGGTTTTAATTGACAATAAGAGTGATCTTGAAAAACTTCGCAGTTCAAAGTATTACCAGAGTAATGCCACAGGCTTCTATAAAAGTGTAAAAGCTGCACTGCAGGAAGGCAGAAAAGTTCTTGTATGCGGTATGCCTTGCCAGATGGCTGCTCTCAGAAACTATTTAGGTAGGGACTATGAGAATCTCATCATTGTTGATTTAATTTGTCTTTGTATTCCTTCGCCAAAAGTTTTTAAGAAATATATTGAAGATGTTGGTGAAAGGTACGGCTCTCCTGTTGTCGCAACAAAAGCAAAAAGCAAAGAACTTGGCTGGCGAAAGCTCACACAGTTGTTTGTCTTAAAAGATGGTCGACATATTTATCAGACTCATGATGAAAATCCATTCCAGTTTTTTTATATGAGTACAAGAACAAGTTGCCGTCCATCCTGCTATGATTGCAAGTTCAAGGGATTCCCGCGTATTGCAGATATTACAATCGGGGATTTTTGGGGCGGGCAGAATAACCCTGTATATACAAAAGAGTTCAAAAAAGAATTCGATAATGACTTGGGCACATCAGTTGTTATTGTCAATTCTCAAAAAGGGCTTGATTATCTGAATGCGTCTAAAGGTTCATTAAAAATAAAAGAAATACCTTTTGAAACTGTATTACCAGGAAACAGAGCATTGTCATATCCGATAATGCAGACGACGATAAACCGCGATGAATTCTATGAAAATTTAGACAAACATAGTTTTACTGAACTTTATGATATGTATCATAAAAAAACGCTTTCATTTAAGCGGAAAGTGAAAAAGACTTTAAAACGTTATTATGGCTTGTTCAAACATTATAAGTTTAATGTTTTTGCTTATTTCCGACTGATTTCTTACAATGGTTTTGCAAAGGTTTTCTTTTCTGATAAAAATCTGATTATTCCGCTCAAACACTCAATTTGTAGATTTGCAAGTAAAAAGAGTGTAAATCTTGATGGCGGAGATTTAATTGTTGGAACAAAAAGAGTAAAAGGATCTAAACTTGAAACTCGTTTGATAGTAGAAGGTTCTGGAAAACTCAATGTTAAAGGTAAAGCTTCAATTGGGTATGGTGCGGATATTGAAGTGTTTGACGGTGGACATCTTGAAATGGGCTACTGCTGGTCAAATATAAACAACGAGATTATCTGTGCAAATAGCATAAGAATAGGAAACTATGTAGGAATGGGACGAAATGTCTGTATTCGTGATAATAATGGCGGACATTTTATAAACAGACCATTCTACAAAGATTCAAGACCCGTTGTAATAGAAGATAAGGCTTGGATTTGCTCTAATGTTACGATTATGCCAGGAGTTACAATAGGGGAAGGTGCGATTGTTGGCGAAAACTCTTTTGTAACTGAGAATGTACCGCCATATACAATGGTTTCGGGAAATCCCGCTAAAGTTGTAGATACGGACGTTCTCTATAAAATGTGATTTTAAGGTATGGTAGAAAAAAAGAGAATCGCAATAAATACACTCATGTTGTATTTCCGCATGGTACTGATTATGGGAGTTGCCTTGTACACCTCCCGAATCGTACTTAGGGTTTTAGGTGCTGCCGATTACGGACTTTATAATGTAGTCGGTGGTGTTGTTACAATGTTTTCATTTTTGAATGGTTCTTTAAGTTCGGGAACTTCGAGATTCATCACTTATGACATTGGAACAGGAGATGAAACGCGGTTAAGAGAAACATTTAATACAGCGTTTATTTCTCATTTGATTCTGGCATCAATAATTTTGCTATTGACCGAGACTATAGGGCTTTGGTTTGTAAATAACAAGCTTGTTTTTGATTCAAGCCGAAGACTTGCGGTTAATATCGTTTATCAGTTTTCAGTTTTAACATTGATGCTGCAACTAACGCAAGTTCCTTTTTCTGCTGACATAATTGCACATGAAAAAATGAATATTTATGCGTATGTAAGTATTGTAGAAGTAATGCTCAAACTGGGAATGACTTTCCTTTTACGCCTGAACAAATCAATAGACAATCTGATTCTTTATAGTGCCATTTTATTTACCATTCAGTTGATGATTTTAGGTACATACAGGTTGTATTGCAGAAAACATTTTAAAGAATCAAAATTTCTTTTCTGCAAAGATAAAACCCGGTACAAAGAAATTTTCTCTTTTTCCGGCTGGGATATTATTGGCTCGTTGTGTGTCTTAACTCAGGGGCAGGGAATAAATATCTTGCTCAATATGTTCTTTGGGCCTGTAATAAACGCGGCACGGGCAATCACCTATCAGCTGGAAGGTGCTTTTTCTCAGCTTACCAACAATTTTATGACGGCGGTAAATCCGCAGATTGTAAAAAGTTTTGCGGTTGAAAAGTATGATGAGATGATTGATCTTATAAAAGATGCTTCAAAGTATGGTTTCTTTTTGCTTGCTGTATTTTTGATTCCGATTCTGTATAAAATTGATTATGTTTTGCAGCTATGGCTAAAAGAAGTGCCGGAGCAGACCAATGTTTTTGCACGGATAATCCTTACAATGCTTATGATTCGTGTAATTGCCAGACCTGTTATTAACGGAACTCATGCCACAGGACACATAAAGCGGCTTAATCTTATTGCAGGTTTTGCAGGACTTCTTCCGCTTCCTGTTACTTATGTTTTGTTCAAATTGAACTATCCCGCTGTTTGTTCTTTTTTGACATTATTTGCTTGGGGCATAATTGCAAATACTTTGGAAACAATCATTTTTAAGCTGGAAATGAAAGAATTCAGCATACGGCAATACTTTGTTGCAGTTTATGTCCGCTGTATTATTGTTGGCTCCCTTGTTTTTGCCATTGATTACATTATTTCAAAATACATAGATGGAAATTTCTTTGTATTCATCCTTTATTATGGACTTTCGGTATTGATAAACGCAGTAGTTGTGTTTGTTCTTGGTCTTGATAAGAATAATCAGAAAAAATTAATAACTTTTGTAAAAGGAAAACTTTATGCAAAAAAGAACTCTTAATAACGGAATAGAAATGCCGGTTATTATGCTTGGCACTTCAATCTGCGACAGACAATGTTTTTCCAGATTCGGAAACCATGTTTCTGATAAAACTCTGTTCAAACAAATGACAGACGGATTGGTATATGCCGTGCAGAACGGCATTACAGGAATAGATACAGGACGTGATTATCACAACGAGCCGTTATTAGGAAAAATCTTTACAGATCTTTTTCGGAGCAAGACCGCAAAGCGTGAAGATTTGTTTATTACAACAAAAGTCGGAAACGGTCAGCAGCGTCTGGCAGACATGGAAAAAGAAATAGATATTTCTCTTAAAAACATGAATCTTGATTATGTAGATCTTTGGATGCTCCACTGGCCGCTGCCAGATTATTACATTGAAAACTGGAAGCAGCTTTGTAAGATTTACAAGTCTGGCAAAGTAAAAGCAATCGGAATGGCTAATGTCCGTGAGCGTCATTTGCTGGAGCTTGAACAGGCTGAAGTGGAAGTTATGCCACAGGTCGTTCAGGTAGAATATCATCCTTTTAGAACGATAGATAACTTCCGTCAGATGTGCAAAGAACGCAATATTCAAGTTGAAGCCTACACTGCAAACTGTGCAATGCTTCCTTTTGTGCGCGAAAATTCTATTTTAAAGCAGCTTGCACAAAAATACGGTAAGAGCATAACACAAATTATTATGAAGTGGCATGTTCAGCAAGGCGTAATACCTATTTTTAGTTCAAACAATCCTGCTCACATAAAAGAAAATATTGATGTGTTTGATTTTTCTTTGTCTGAGGAAGATATGCAGCGTATTTTTGCTTTAAATATTGATTATAAATATCATCCAGAATCTGTAAACTGTCCGGGGTATTAAGATGAAAAAGAAACTAAAAATTCTGTCTGCTTTATATATTTGTTGTGCATTGGCTCTTATTCCTTTTTGCTGTATAGTGAGCCTTGTAATGCTTATTGCTTTTGCGCTACTAGGCTTTATGAGCGGGTGCTTGCTTTTGGCAAATAAATTGTATCTAAAAACAAATCACTGGAAAAATCAGTTTTTGTTTGAAAAAAACTTTATAAGCAATGCCGGTTATCGCGACAATCTTGGAAGAAATTTTGAGGTCGTAAATCTTGGAAGCAATCCTGCACTGTTTGGCTTCTTTTACGAAAACAACAGGGGACAGAACTGGGCAACTGGTTCACAGGGCTTCCCGATGGATTTTGAGATTCTAAAATATTACCACAGTTATGTAAAAGAAGGCGGCTATGTACTTGTTCCGATAATGCCGTTTTCTTCAATCTCTAACTTTCTTGAGACTCGTCCCGATTATTGGTCAGATAGCTATTACATGAAATTTGCAAAAATACTGGATGGTGCACAGGCACGAAAACTTCCGAATTACCGTAAATTCCAATTAAAAATGCGGTTCCCTGTTGTCTTTAATCCAAAACTGATGTATTTCATTTTTCATGATGTTTCACCCGATAACAGGTTGCAAATTGCAGACCAGACAATGCAAGCTGTGGAACTTGAATATGATGCAAAACGCTGGATTAAAGGGTGGATGAAAGAATTTGCAGTCAAGAAATACGAAGATTTCTGGGGAGTGAAGTTTACTCCGTATTTTGAATCGGGAGCAAAAATGCTCTCTGAAATGATAGAATATTGTTTGTACAGGAACTTAAAGCCAGTCATTATCACAATCCCAATGTCATCATATCTTGCAAAGGAGTTTACACCAGAATTTAGACAGAAGATGATTACGGACTTTGTGAATAAGGCAAATGTAAAAGGGGTAAAAGTCCTTGATTATATGTTTGATGACAGGTTCTCTAAGCCGGAACTGTTCAATGGTAGTTTCTTTTTGAATTTGAGGGGAAGAAAAGAGTTTACGCGGCAGGTGATGAAGGATTTGGGGATGTAAAAAGCAAGTAAATGATAGCTATTGGTAGACTACGATAAGTAGTTTGTAATGAATGTTGTATATGTAACATCTCAATAGTTGAAATTGACTAAAAATCAACTACTGAGATGTTGAATTTTACTAATTTTTGTTATAATATACCTCAAGAGGTTCTATATGGAGTGCAAAACAAAGAGGTTTCTTGATGTATCAGATTTAATTCAAAAAAAATCACTTTTCTTGTTCGGACCAAGACAGACAGGAAAATCAACTCTTGTAGATCAGCTTCCAGCCGAAACATTTGCTATAAAGTGGAATCTTCTTAAAGGAAAGCTTCGTTTGCAGATTCAGACAAATCCCAGCTATTTGACGGAGCAAGTTGAACTTCTTAATTTACATGACTGTGCGATTTTTATTGACGAAATTCAGCTGTGTCCTGAACTGCTGAACGAGTGCCATCTTTTGATTGAAGAGCGTAACATCCGCTTTCTTCTTACTGGTTCTTCGGCAAGGAAACTCCGTTCCTATGGAACAAACCTTCTGGGCGGAAGAGCCTGGGAGCGTCATTTGCATCCTTTTACTTTTGCCGAGGTTGGAAGTGATGTAAATTATAATCTGCCGTATATTTTTGAACATGGACTTTTGCCGTCAATGTTTTATTCAATGGATATAGAGGAGGATTTGTCTTCATATATAGGAACTTATCTTACGGAAGAGATTTCTGCAGAAGGTACCGCCCGCAACTTGGGAGCTTTCGCGCGATTTCTAAAAACGGCGGCATTGACAAACGGACAGTTATTGAACTTTACGAACATTGCAAGCGATTCGCAGGTTCCGGTTCAGACAGTAAAGCAGTGGTACAAGGTCTTGGAAGATACTCTGCTTGGTTTTATGGTGGAACCGTACACTGCCGGTAAAAAACGGAAAAGCGTGAGCGTTTCAAAATTTTACCTTTTCGACATTGCTGTTGCCAGAACACTTCAAAATATCTCAGTTCCTGGTGAAGGAAATGAAGAATTCGGCGAGTACTTTGAGCAGCTTGTCTGCATGGAATTAAAAGCCTGGATTTCTTATAAAAGTCCGCGTTCACACCTAACCTTCTGGCGGAGTACAAGCGGAAATGAAGTTGACTTTTGTCTTGATGATGACCTTGCGATAGAAGTTAAATCAACGGACGCAGTAACAGACAGGCACTTAAAAGGTCTTAAAACATTGCGTGAAGAGGGAATCTTTAAGCGTTACATTGTAGTCTGCCGAGAAGAATATCCGCGCAAGGTGGATGGAATTGAGATTCTTCCGTGGAAATATTTCTTTGAGTCTTTGTGGAAGGAATAGAATTCTATGGAGTAGTACGAATATGGAAAAGAGATTCCAATTCTTAATTTCTTTTACCGACATCTTTATGATATTTCAAAACACTCACTATATGGTTATGCAATGAAATGTTACAGACAAAAGCTTTGAATTATGTTAATATGCCCGTAAATTGAATACTTAGAGTTTTTTGTTAGGATGAGTGAAATAAGTTCAGACAATCTACATCATTTTACACATTCTCTTGAAATCCTTCAGTCCATTCTCTTGAACGGCTTTTATCCTCATATCACAGAAGAGGATATTTCGTTTATCCTTAAATATATTCCAAATGCAAAAGCAGGCTTCCCCATCGTGTGTTTTTGCGATTTGCCAAATAATTTTCTTGAAATACATAAAAAACAGTACGGTAATTACGGATTAAGTCTGTCTAAAGAATGGGGAATCAAAAAGGGAATCAATCCTGTGATGTATGTTTCAGACAAGAATGCACAGGTTATGAATTATTACAGGAGCATACAGCAGTTTATTCTTAACAAAGATTTTTCAGATTTTATTGACGCTCATAAAGATGCTTACGGTAAAAGGGTCGAAGAAATAATGCAGGATTATTTCTTCAATGTCCTTTGTATGTCCGCTTTTTTGCGAAGGTATGAAGACGGAAATGCACGATTTTATGATGAACGAGAATGGCGGTATTTGTTTATTGATGATAAACTTTCTCTTATTTATCAGATTTATCTAACAGACCAAAAGAACTTTGATTTACAAAAAAGAAACATAGAACTGCAAAAGCATCCGCTACAATTTGATATTGCAGATATCAGGACAATATTTGTAACAACTAAGGATGAAAAAGTGGACTTGGTACACAAGCTTATATCAACAGAAAAGTTTTCTGATAAGAAAAATCTGCTCGAAGAATTGATTGTTATTGGAGAGGATGGTAAATGAAAATCGGTATCCTAACCTTTTGGTGGTCTCAGGACAATTATGGGCAACTTCTCCAGTGCTATGCGCTTCAAAAATATCTACGTGATATGGGACACGAAGTTTATTTGATAAGGCATAATATAGAAAATGATGAGAAACAGACTTTATTTTTGTTGCGTGCAATAAAAGTTTTTAATCCATTTGTGTTATATAGGTACTTAAAAAGCAAGAATATAATTAATATGTGATATAAAAGTATTTACCAGGAGATTGAACATGCAAAATGAGATTAATACAAAACGAATAGAATGGATTGATACTGCAAAATTTATTGGAATATTTCTAATGATAACAGGTCATGTCATGGAAGAGATAAATATGCGTGTGCTTTTATATCATTATATTTATTCGTTCCATATGCCTCTTTTTTTTATTTTATCAGGAATTACATTTTCAAGTAATAAACCATTAAAAGTATCTATAAAAAACTTTTTTGTTCAATTAATAATACCCTACATATTCTTTTATTGTCTTGATTATATATTCTGGTTTTTTGTTTCATTTCTAAGACATCCAGAAATTTTTGAAAGAAATTTATACGATGGATTTATAAAACCATTTATTGGACTTTTTACAGGTTATAATTCTTCATATTCAACTGATGTAGGAAAGAGTATATGGTTTTTTGTTGTTTTATTTACGTGTAAGGGTATAAGCAGACTTTTTGATGAAATTAAATATAAATTTAAGTTTTTAGAACTGATTTTTTCATTAATAACCATTGTATTCAGTTACATTTTGTTTTATACGAAAATTGATTTGCCATTGTATATTCCTGAAACATTAATGTCTTATTCTTTTTTCTATATAGGAAAAGTTGTAAAAAATAAAATTAATTTTGAAAAAAAATATCAATATTGTTTATTATTTGTAATTACTTTAGTACTGCAAATGATAGGAAGTTATTTGCAAAAAGGTGTTGGTATAAGAGGCGTAAATATGGGCCATAATTATTTCGGTATGTTATTTTACCCTCTTGCAATTCTTGGATGTTTTTCAATTGAAATGTTATGCAATATTTTGCCAAAGTTAAAAGGTGGATTAAAATTTTTATCAGTAAATACTATTACAATAGTTGGTTTTAACAGATTTTTGATAACTTTAGTACGTGGAATTATAAAATTTTTTATTTGTAATGGATCAAATATTTTAATTAATTATTCTTATATATTTATTGTGACAATTAATGTTCTTATTTTTTCTTTTATACCATGTTATATAATGCAAAAATATTTTCCGTTTATTATAGGGAAGAAAAAATAGATTATATAAAAATAATTTATTGTAGAATTCAAGTGAGTATGTTTTCATAATGCTGTAAAATTTAAGCTCGTTGACAGCATGTTGTTATTATAATACTATAAAAATGGTGAAAATTGGGCTATGCAGCCGCAGTCTTTTCCGCAGGATTTAGCGATTTTAAAAAATTATTTCAGTTATCTTGGACACAGAGCTTATAAAATATTACACGATTCTTCACCCTGGATTAATTGAGAATTTTAATCAAGATGAGCAAGATAAAGCATATCATTTGAAAGAGAATCATTGGAAGTATGCTTTTGTTTCTGTGTTGAAAGGGCTTTTTGTGTCCGTAAAAAGATGTCTGAAAATTGTTCTTTGTGGAGATAACACGGAAAAACAGAGAATGAATGATTTACAACTTGAAGCAGACGCAAAGAAGTGGATAGAAGGTTGGAAAAAACAGTTTAGAATAGATGATATGAATGCAAATGAACTTCCAGAACATTTAATTAAAGGTAGAGAAAAACGTGTCGCTGTGCTCAAAGAAATGCTTGAATTCTGTAAGGAACATGACTTTAGACCGTATATAGTACTTCCCCCAGTGACGAAATGGCTTTCAGAAAAATTCTCTCCAGTATTCAGAAAAAATTATATTTATTCATTTCTTGAAGAATGTGGTGTGGAAAAGGAGCAGTTTTTGAATTATCTGGATGATTCTGAACTGAGTGATAAGGATTTGTATTTCAATAGTTTCTTTTTGAACAAGAAAGGCGCAAAGATTTTTACACATAGGGTGCTTGCAGATTTAGGAGTGAGGGTATGAAAATTGGTATTTTGACATTCTGGTGGTCTCAGGATAATTATGGTCAAATCCTTCAGTGTTATGCATTACAGAAATACTTAAAAGATTTAGGCCATGAACCTTTTTTAATTAGACATAATATAGAAAATGATGAAAAAACAAATCCTATTTTTATAAGAATATTAAAAATATTTAATCCTATTGTTTTATTTAGATTTTTTAGGGACAAAAATAAAAAAAGATATTTGACTGAAGAAGCAAAAAAACACCCAAGGTACTTTGATGATTTTAGAAATAAATATATTTTACAATCTGAACATGATTATTTAACTCTTAGAGATTTAAGAATAGAGCCTCCTGCCGCAGATGCATATATTGTTGGAAGTGATCAGGTATGGAATTTTAATTCAAAACAATTCAAAAAAATAAAAAAAAGAATCCATGCTGCTATGTTAGATTTTGGAAATGATAATATTCCAAAATTATCTTACGCCGCTAGTTGGGGAGTATCAAATATTTCTCAGCAGGTAATTAATGAAATTAAACCCTTGCTATCAGGTTTTAGTTACGTTTCTGTTCGTGAAAAAAAAGGAATAGAACTTTGTCAATTATGTAACTGTAATAATGCAGAACTTGTACCAGATCCAACTCTCTTATTGGATGCAGATATATATAGACAATTATATGCTAGCGAAGAGATTCGGAAACCACAAGAAGATTTTCTATTATTATATTTATTAAACAATAATTGTGATTTTAAAATTGATTCGGTGTATGAATTTGCAAAACAAAAAAAATTAAAAGTAGTGTATGTTACAGGGAAAGGAATTGTGGATAATAAAGAAAAGTTTTATGCAACAATCCCTGAATGGCTTTATTTACTTGATAATGCAAAATATGTTATTTCTAACAGTTTTCACTGCGCTGTTTTTAGTATTCTATTTGAAAAGCAATTTGGGATTATAAAATTAACTGGTCGGCATGAAGGCATGAATAGTCGCTTTGATACTCTTTTTGAAGCTTGCAATATAAATCCAAGATATATAACAGATAAAAACTTTTCTCTTCTTGATATTGAATATAAAACAAATTTTTCTTTACCTGAAAATCATTTTTTACAAATACTTAAAACAATTGAAAGAGGTATAAAATGATTTATTTTGTTTTTTGGGGCTTATTATATTTAGGTGCAGTAGTGGACTCTGGCACAGATAAAAAACTTACTCCTAAAAATTGTTTTATTTTCTATTCTTTAATCTTTACATATTTTTTAGTACTTGCAGGTTTTCGATATAAAACAGGGTATGACTGGCAGAATTATATGCCATTTTTTGAGAATATAAATAATCCTACTATGTTTAAAAAAATGGATGTTGGATATGCATGGCTAAATTATTTCTTTAAAAATGTTTTTAACAGTTATTCTGTTATGATTTTTGTTGTTGCCTTATTTTGTACATGCGTTCTTTTTAAATTTAATAAAACTTATTCAAGTTATCCTATGATGTCATTATTTATTTATGGAGCTACTTTATTTCTACCATATAATATGGGGCTATATAGACAAAGTATTGCTATGACATTATCACTTATTGTTTTTCACTTTATTGTTACAAGAAAATATTGTTATGCCATATTGTTATTCTTGTTGTCGATGACTTTTCATATCTCTGCAATAATTACTTTATTTTATTTTATATGCGTACAAATTCATTTTACTAAAAATCAACGTATAACAATTTTACTTTTAATAATTTTTTTGAATTTACGTGGAATTAGTATTGTTACATCTATTTTTACTTTTTTCTTTTCTCTACCAATAATTCCTTCGTCTATAAGTCATTATGGAAATTATTTATTTACAGGCTTGGGTAAACAAGTTCAATTTTCATCTGGATTAGGGTATTTATTAAGAATGATATTGTATATTATAATTTTTCTTAATAAAGAAAATAACACGAGAGTAACAAATTCAATTTTTAATTTAATTCTTTTTGGCTGTTTTATTAATTCATTTGCACGTCATATACAAATAATAGAAAGATTGGAAAAATATTTTACAATTTATGAAATGATTTTTTATGTATATATGATTGATGTTTTTAAAAAATATTTAAGGTCAAATATTCGTATTTTATTTACAATGTTTTTCTGCCTTTATTTCTTTTTAGTACCTCGTGGTTTTGTAATAGGAAATAATTCTGTAGATGGTAAACCCACATGGATAAGATTTTATCCTTGGCATTCTACTATTTTTAAAATAGAAGAGAATGAACGTAATGCTGTTATGAAAAGTGTTTTTTAAATATATAATTTGGAGATTTTTTATGAAAATTGCTATTTTTATTGCAGATATTGAATTTAGAACAGGAGGAACGGAATCATATTTTACAAGTTTGTTTCAGTGCTTACAGAATTTATATCCAAATGCAGAGTTTTCTGTTGTTACAACTTATATCCCTGAAGAGCAGCGTTTAACATCTTTGCAATTATCTGAAAAGTTAAACAAGTCATACGGAACAAATATAAAATCAAATTTTAATATTCTTCATGTACCATTTAAGCATACAGGAGGACTTACAGTATTAAAAGTCTACAAATGGTATAAGAATCTGACAAAAAAATTTGATATGAGTTTTAACTGTACTAGAAATTTGATGATTTCTGCTGCAAAAATTAATTATTCAATTATGCATTTTCCTATGGAATCACATAAAAAATTAAATTTCATAAAAAGGAATAAGTTGTTTATTTTGTTTGCATTATATTATGATTTTTTATGGAAAAAAGCATTTGACTGTATTTTATGTAATTCTAAATATACTGCTTCTTGGTTAAAGAAAATTTGGAAGATTTCTGATAGAAAAATACGAATTTTATATCCTCCTATTAATTTACTTACACCGGGAATACAAAAGAAAAGACAGATATTAGTGTGTTCACGAGTGGAACCATCTAAGTCAATTCATGTTTTAATCGATGCTTATTTAAAATTAAATAAACAAGACGTATCGCTTATAATAACTGGAGCAAAATTACCAGAAGATGAAAAGTATTATAATAAACTTTGTAATTTAGCAGGGAATGCTAATATTATTTGGAGATTTAATCCAACTAGAAATGAATTAGCTGATTTATATAAAGAATCTTTAATATTTTGGCACGCAAAAGGATTTGAAGTTTCTGAAGATGAACATCCAGATTTGCTTGAGCATTTTGGTATGACAACAGTGGAAGCAATGTCTGCAGGTTGTATTCCAATTGTTGTTAATAAAGGCGGTCAACGAGAAATTGTTGATGAAGGAGTTAATGGGTTTAAGTGGGATTCGATTGATGAGCTTGTTGAAAAAACAAGTGTTGTGCTAAATCTTACAAATACAGATTTTTTGCGAGAGAATGCCATTAATAAAAGTAAGGATTATAGTTACAATTCATTTACGAAGAATCTTGAAAAATACATTGGAGAAACAAAAAAATGAGTAGAAATGATTATAATATTGATTTTGTCGTGCCTTGGGTTGATGGGAGTGATCCTGAATGGATAAAAGAGTTTAATAAATTTTGTCCTGAAGATAAAAGAATTATAGATGTTGGAACTCAACGGTTTAGAGACTTTGGTCTCTTAAAATATTGGTTTAGAGGTGTTGAAAAATTTGCACCTTGGGTTAGAAAAGTTCATTTTGTAACAAGTGGTCAGAAACCAGACTGGTTAAATTTAGATGCTCCAAAGTTAAATTGGGTAAAGCATGAGGATTATATTCCAAAAGAATATCTGCCCGTTTTCAGTTCTCATCCTATAGAATTAATGATGCATAAAATACCAGATTTAGCAGAAAAATTTGTTTATTTTAATGACGATTTTTTTCTGATTGCCCCGGTGAAGTCAAAATATTTTTTTAGAAATGAAATTCCATGTGATGCTGCAATTTTGGGAACTATAAGTTTAACTGATGTTGGCCATATTTTATTAAATAATAATACACTCATTAATTCAAAATTTAATAAGAATGAAGTTCTTAAAAACAATTTTACGAAATGGTTTAATTTAAAATATGGTAAAGATCTAATACGAACACTTTTGCTTTTGCCTTATACAGGTTTTACTGGTTTTTATAATTATCATTTTGCAAATTCATACACAAAAAGTTTGTTAGAAGAGGTTAATGAAGTTTTTAAAGATGCTATTGAAACAACCATGTCTCATAGATTCCGTTCTCAGATGGATGTAAGTCAGTATATTTTTCAGGATTATCGTTTTTGTACTGGAAATTTTTATCCTATTAATCAGAATTATAAAAAGAAATTTTTTGTTTTATCTGATGAAAATATCGATCAAGCAGCTAGAATTATACGAGAACAGCGTATTTATGAAATTGTTCTTAATGATAGCGATAAAGTAGATTTTGAACATGCAAAAAAAGTTTTACAAGATGCTTTTGAATATATTCTTCCTGAAAAATCTTCTTTTGAATTATAGGAGCTGTGGTATAAATGACATTTGAAATAGCTATTTCTACTATGCACAAAACAATTGATGATGTATTCGAAATGTTAGAAAAAGAAAATATTCATTGTGATTGTATTGTTATAAACCAATGTGATATTAATGATTCAGTTACAAAAAAAATTGGTGAGCATACAATAAGAATCTTTTGTACTACCGAAAGAGGATTAAGCAGAAGTCGTAATATGGCCTTAAAAAATGCACAAGCTGACATTCTGTTAATTGGAGATGATGATCTCAAGTATTATGATGACTTTGACAAAACAATTATTAATATGTATGAATCAAATCCAAATATTGATGTAGGTATTTTTAATATTGAAACTTATGATAGAGTTTTTCCAAAAACAGAACAAAGAATTACATATCCTATTATTTCACATTTTACTTCTGTCCAAATTAGTTTTAAGGTTTCATCAGTGAGAAAAATTAATATTGACTTTAATATAAATTATGGGGCAGGTTCTGGCATAATTCTGTTTGGAGAGGAAAATTTATTTCTTTCTGACTGCTATAAAAAGGGTTTACAATTTAAATATTTTCCTCAGAAGATTTTATTGAATGAAGATAGAGGGATTTCTTCTTGGTTTAATGGCATGAACAATAAACAATATCTTAGGGATAAAGGTGTTGTTTATTATGCTTTATATAAGAATTTTTGTTTTTTGTACATAATTAGATTTTTATTAAAACATCGAAATCAAATTAAACCTTACTCAACATTTGAAGCTTTTAAGTTTATATTGAATGGTATAAACTACTATAAAACATTAGAACGAGGTAAAAATGGAACGCGATAACTCCTTAGATTTATTAAAAGGAATTGCAATTTTTCTCGTTGTTTTAGGCCATCTAAATGTTGCAACTCCAATTGAGAACTTTATATATTCTTTTCATATGAGTCTTTTTATGTTCATTTCTGGTTGTACATTTTGGTATTCATATAAGAAATCAGAGAAAGCAATTTCATATGTATTAAAAAGATTCCACTCATTGATAATTCCTTATATAGTATGGGGATTCTTTTATTACTGGTTTTATTTCAATAACAACTTCAATCTTTTTGATTTTATAAACTATCCTTTTAGTTCTGATTTTTTTAATAAACTATGGTTCTTGCCGACTTTATTCTGTATTATTGTTGTTGCAGTGGCTTGCATGGTTGTTACAAAACATATTGAAGGTTGGAAAAAAACTTTTCTGCAAATTGTTGTTTATTGTTTTGGAATTTGCTTTTTTGTTGTTTTTTCTAAACTTACAGATGTAAAACTTTTTCGGCAGTGTATAATTTATTCTTTACCATTTTTTATTGGTCTTTTTATGTTTCAATATGAAACATTTAAGCGATTCTGTATTAAACCTATAGTTCTAACAGGCTGTTTTGTAATTTTTGTTATTTGTCTTTCATTCTATTCAATAGAGGATAAATCTGTAGTTTCTTTGACTTCAAGGCTTATTTGTGGAATTACATTTGTGATTCCTCTTTATATATTCGTCAATAATAATGAATTATACTATAATAGTGTTTGGATAAGATGTATCAGAATATTAGGGAAGAATACAATTGGAATTTATGCGATGCAGGAATTCTTTCGCCCTCTTTTTGCAAATAGTTTACCAAATGCTTTTTATGACACATTATTAAAATCATTATCTGCAATTATAATTTGTATAATAATTGTATTTATAAAAAAATTTGTTGAGACAATAAGTCCAGTTCTTTCATTCTTAATGTTTGGAACCAAATTAAAACGCAATCAGGAGATTTAAATATGCACATTATATTTATTAATCCGCCATTCAAGGCAGAATATGGAAAATTTAGTCGAGAAAGCCGAAGTCCTGCAATCACCAAAAGTGGTGCATTATACTATCCATTGTGGCTCATTTACGCTACTGCTTATAGCAGAAAAAATGGACATAAGGTTGACTTTGTTGACGCACCAGCAAAACCTTTAAATGAGGCTCAGACTCTAGAACTTGTTTCAAAAATGGCGGAAGCTGATGAAAGAGTTTTGTTTGTTTTGGGAACAAGTACACCTTCTATAAAAAGTGATGTTGCTTTTGGTGCGACATTAAAAGATACCTATAAAAAATCCTTTATTCTTCTTGTAGGTACACATCCTACTGCTACAGCAGAAGAAACTCTTGGATATAATGAAAAAATTGATGCTGTTGCAATTGGGGAATATGATTACATTGTAAAAGAACTTGCAGATGTTCTTGATTCAGGAAAAGAAATCTCCGGAGTTAGAGGATTATGCTTTAGAAATGGTTCTGAGTTTGTTAAAACTGCACCAATGCCACCAATTGAAAATATGGATGAAATTCCATTTGCTGCGCAGTTCATAAAAGAGTATTTGAATGAAAGAGATTATTTCTTTGCTGCAGCCACTTATCCTAGTATCCAGATTTTTACAGGACGAGGTTGTCCATGTCGCTGTAATTTCTGTGTATATCCACAAACAATGCATGGACATAAATACCGTGCACGTTCACCAGAGAATGTTGTAGAAGAATTTGAATACATTGCTAAAAACTTCCCAGATGTAAAAGAAGTCGTAATTGAAGATGATACATTCACAATTGGTAAAGACCGTCTTTCTGCAATTTGTAATCTTTTAATTCAGAAAAAGCTTAATAAACGACTTCGCTGGCTTTGCAATGCACGCGTGAATACACTTGATCTTGAAACAATGAAGCTTATGAAAAAAGCTGGATGTCGTTTGATTATTCCTGGTATTGAAAGTGGAAGTCAACAAATCTTAGACAATATCAAGAAAGGTACAAAAGTTGAACAGTATTTACCTTATGTCAAAAATGCAAAGAAAGCTGGTCTTTTAATTCATGCATGTTACATGGTAGGAAACCAGGGCGAAACAAAAGAAACAATGCAAGATACATTAAAACTTGCTCTTAAGCTAAATACTGATACTGCGCAGTTCTTTCCATTGATTCCATATCCTGGAACAGAAGCTTATGAATACAATAAGAAAATGGGTTATTTGACTATAGGAGACTATGAACATTATTGTGGAGAAGATGGAACACACAATACTGTTTTGAGTTTACCAGATCTTTCTACACAAGAAATGGTTGATTTCTGTAATTATGCTCGTAAGAAGTATTATTTACGACCTTCTTATATACTTCACCGTTTGAGAGTTGGTCTTACAAATCCTGATGATTTGAAGCGTTCGATTAAAGCATTTGGAAAGTTAAAAAAGTATCTTTTCAAGTAGGATAAGAAAATGGCTCAAGTTTCAATTATCATGCCGGCTCATAACGCTGCTAAAACAATAAGGGACTCGATTGATTCTGTTATTTCCCAGACATTTACAGATTGGGAGTTGCTTGTAATTAATGACAGTTCTACTGATGAGACAGAAAAAATTGTTTCTGAATATGTAAATAAGGATAAAAGAATAAGGCTCCTTCATACGGATAAATCTGTAGGAAAGCCATTCTATCCTCGCAATATAGGAATTAAAGCCGCAGAAGGCAAGTTTATTGCTTTTTTAGACAGTGATGATGTATGGCTGCCAAAAAAACTTGAGCATCAATTACCTTTATTTGAAGATAAAAATACCGCAATTGCTTTTTCATATTATGAAAAATTTTCTACTGAACATAATGAATCAAATGAAGACCGTGTTGTTATGTCGCCAAAAATTGTATCGTTTAAATCAGCTCTGTACGGAAATCCAATCGGAAATCTTACAGGAATGTATGATACAGATAAAGTTGGAAAAATTTTTTATGAAGATGCAGGTCATGAAGATTATATCCTTTGGCTAACTATTCTTAAAAAGGGATTTGTTGCTAAAAATACAAATACTATTGAGGCTCGTTACCGCGTTGCTGAAAAATCAGTTTCTTCAAATAAAAGAAGGGCTGCTTTCTGGACATGGAATATTTATAGAAAAACATTAAAGTTTAATGTTATAAAGTCTGTATTTTGCTATAGTGTGTATATGGTAAAAGGTGTTTTTAAATATTTGAAGTAGGCGGCTACAGAAAATGGATTTTTATCAGATGAAGGAAGCATTACAACAAATTTCTGTACTGAAGCCTTATCGTGTACATTTTGGTTGTAAAGAAAATAAATGTGAATACTCTCAACTGTTTATAAATCTGATAAAAAAATCAAAATTTGATTCGGGAGTCTTTGTTGTATCAAAAGAAAATTATGACTTGATTGTTAATGAGTATGAGAAGGTTTTTGATTTATACGCCAAAGATGCTTATAAAGATGCATTTACAAGTGAATCTGACAAGGTTAGCATTGATTTGGATGCTATACATGAATCTGATGTCACTACAAAAATTGCCTTGTATTTTCTCTTCAATAAGCATTCAATAAAAATTCTTGATAATACAGCGTTGTTTCTCCTACGATTTCTTAATCTTGATATTTGCCAGTCCTTAATGGAAGTTGAAGATTATCAAAGTCTTGTAAATACTTTATTCCCTTGTTGTGAGGATTATATCAAACAGCACAGTATTTGGTGCGAAATAAATCAGCAAAATCTCATAGACTATGTACACTCAGTCTATGAAAAAGAGATTACGCACAACGCAATTATAAAATATGATTTATCTAATGCGAAAGCTATTTATACCTCTGTTTTTCGGATTGACGATTACGGTTCCTTTTTTATTGATGATGAACAGTGTGATGAAATTCTTGCTTGTATTAGATTTATTGTTAAATCCTACCTTTTTTTAGATAAACATGAAAAAGTATTTATTGACTTGTTAGATTTCGCTAAAGATAAAAATTTTGTTCTTCTTTACCTTTTATTTGAGCATATAAGAGACTTAAATCCACGAATTTTGACGGACTTGCTTAGTGATCCTGACTATGGTGTAATTTCAATCAATCTAACTTACGATTATCTGGTTAGGCTTCTTGAAAAAAAGAAAGAGTTGCAAATTGATGAGAAATTACTAACAGATATATTTACTGCAAATGTTAAAGAATTTACCAAGAATCTGAGTCATATGATACCAGCTAAAAAGAAATTTGATGTGGTAAAAGATATTTCATTTATTTTATGCTCCGCATATGAATATTATGATAAGAATAAAGCAAATCCACAGACTGCTTCTTTTCAAAAAAAAGCAATAGAATCACTTGAAAATACTATTGTTGATGCTTTTACGGTAAAAGGAAATTTCCGCCGTGATAATCTTGTGCCGATGGCAGAAGAATTATTGCTTGCCCCAGAGATTTATTTTTCTGATATTGCAAAACTTAATTACACAGTTTTTTTCTATAACTATTATTCACAAATCGGTGTTGAGGCAAAATTACAGGAGCAATATTCGGAAAAGATAAACGCTCTTTTTGACACGATTTTGCATCAAAATAATTTCTTTGATTCTGCATTTGATACGGTTGATTTTACAAATTACTTAACGCTCCATGAATATGATAAAACCTTTCTGCCTAAAGCGTTAGATGCAATAAATGAAAACAGCACTTTATTTTATCATTACAGGAATTTAAGTCTATTAAAAATAGGTTACAATTTTTATTTGCAGAGGCAAGAAAGCTTTAAAAACAACGGTTATTTTGAATATTCAATTAAACTGATACAGAAATGTTTTCTTACTGAGCCAAATGGTTATATTAGAACATTGGATTTGCTTGATAAAAGCGGGAAATATAAAGAAAATGTAATTGAAATGCTTGATTATATATGTTCTGCCTCAAAAAAATATGAACTGGCATATAAAAATCTTACAAATGAACTTCCGTATAAATTGAAATTTTTTGTATTTAATACAAGCAAGAATAAGGAGATACTGGCATTATTAGAAGAATATCTCTCTGATGTTAAGATTGACGAGGTAACTTCTGATGTAAATTATCTGCCAGATTTAATAAAATTTACGATTGATGTTTATAATAGCCATCTAAATAAGACGCTAGCAAAGGAGTTGTTAGATAAACTGCATAAGTTTATCAGTTCAAGATTTTCAGAAAAGAAAGAATACCAAATTCTTCTAAAAGAGTTGGATATTTTCGATGCCTATATAAATTCTGATGAAGCTAGGTTAGATTCTTATAATAAGTCTGATTTAGAAAATGAATTACGGATGTATTATAAATCAATCTTGCTGCTAAAAAAGAAAGAGTATGAAATTCCTCATAAATATATGAGTTTTTTGGTAGAAAAATATCCTGAGAAAATAGATTATAAAATTCTCTTACTTCAGGTAAAGCAGGCAATGGGAGAGAAAAATCTCTTGCAAGACTGCGATGAACTCTTAAAGACAGTTCAAGAGGGTGAAGATGACTAAAAAAGAACAGAAAGCTTCACTGATTGAAATAAAAGCAATTGAACTCTTTAATGAAACCCGATTAGATGAACTTTATGAGTTATATTTGGAAAATCGGAAACTGTTTCTTGAAATGGGTATTGCTCAAGAACAGATAATAAAAATGCTTAAGGCAAAAGATAATTATCAACTGCTAGGATATTTGAAAAATTTTGAAGATGAAAATGAAATTCAGGAAATTCTAGACTCCTATGAGATTCCCCCTTCTATTTTGATTAATAATCTTAAAAGTAATGCCCCCTTGTATTTTTCACTTAAAGATAATGAGAAGATTTGTGTAATTCCTAGAAAAATAAATGAGCATAATGATGATGTAGGCGTGTTCTTAAAAAATGTATTCGTGAAGTCTCTGAATCAACTGATAACTAAATGTAATACAATGAATAAAATAGCCTCTTTTTTTACATCTACTAAATTAAAAGAAAACCAGCTTAATGATATTCTTCAAAGCCTGATAAATTCCTATTTATCTCCTCTAGACTTAACAGAGACTGCTGACCAGCCTCGTGTAGGTAATTCAAATGGAACCAATGGACAATCGAGAGATTCCGGGAACGCAGACATTATAATAAAAATTGATGGGCAGGATGTTGTAGTAGAATGCTTGTGGTTGAATAGCTTGGACAAAACTTATCTTGATGCTCATTTAGATAAAGTCTTTGACTATTCGACTTATGGAAAATTGTATTTTATCGTAATCTACTATGACGGAAGTCATTATTCAGATTTCAAGAAAAAAGTTTATAATTATTTGAATAATATTGATAACAAAGATATATCTGGTAGTAAACATAAATATCTTGATACACATCATCTTAAAAAAATTAGTAAAGATAATGGAAATAATTCATTAGATAGCATTATTCTTGAACTTGAGGATTCTAAGTTCTATGTATTCAATGCAAATCTTAAAAAAATATAATTAACAGGAGATTAAACTTTATGACAGTTACAATAATTGGTGGAAGCGGCTTCGTAGGAACCCGTCTTGTAAAAAGACTGATTGAGTCTGGCTATACAGTAAAAATTGCGGATAAAAGAAAAAGCGTAACATATCCTGACTTATGGATGCGTTGTGATGTTCGAAATGCTCCAAATGAAACAAATGATTTTCCAGAAAGTATAACCGATGCCGCAAGTGCACCGGGTAAACATGAAGAAGCTGTAAAAGCAATGCCTATGCAGTCTCTTCTTGATGTTTTGAAGGGTAGTGATGTTGTAATCAATCTTAGTGCTGAACACCGTGACGATGTTACTCCACGTTCTTTGTATGATGATGTAAATGTACAGGGAAACGAAAATGTTCTTGCTGCCTGTACAGAACTCGGTATTCATAAAGTGATTTTCACAAGTTCTGTAGCAGTTTATGGTTTTGCTCCTGTTGGAACAGACGAAACCGGTGAAATCAATTACTTTAATGATTACGGCAGAACAAAGTATTTAGCAGAAGGAAAATACCGCGATTGGCTTAAAAAAGATTCTTCTAATTGTGCTGTAATAATTCGCCCGACAGTAATTTTTGGCGAACAGAACCGCGGAAATGTATATAATCTTCTCCGCCAGATTGCAAGTGGTAAATTCCCTATGGTTGGCAAAGGCACAAACCGCAAGAGCATGAATTATGTAGAAAATGTAGCTGCTTTCCTTGAATACGAACTTACTCATGATAATGAACCAGGTGAACATTTGTATAATTATTGTGATGAACCGGCTTATGACATGAATCATCTGGTAATGGATTGCTACAAGGCACTTGGCAAACCTAAAACAAAGCTTTTCCACTTCCCATATTGGCTGGCATATTGCGGTGGACTTTGTTTTGATTTGTTGGCATTTATTACACGACATAAGTTTGCTATTAGTTCTATCCGTATAAAGAAGTTTACACAGAATACTTACTTTGTTGGAAATAATATAAAGAAGACAGATTTTGTTGCTCCAGTATCATTGGAAGAAGGCTTACGAAGAACAATTGATTATGAGTTTGTACGTAAGGTGGACGGGCATACTTTTAGTTGTGAGTAATTGAATATTTATAGGACATTAATTAAATAATTTTGTTATGGGAAATATTTTTGATGTAATAACCAATAATGATGTTGAAAATCTTGTGATGTAGGTATTTCACAAAAACCAAGATAACTATTGTAAATATATTTTAATCTGTAATAATATAAATTATATAATTTTTCTCTTTTCCAAAAAAGTATTTTGATTTTGTATGTGAACCTTATAAAAGTTCTTTTGTATCTTCCTTAATGCGTTTCAATTAATTAAGATTAAAGATGAAAAAGATAAAGAGGTTCTTATTTTTAAAGAACATTTTTATCTCTGAGGCGTAAGCAGCATTTTTTTCATACTGACAGGGGTAAATAGATGTCAATTCCTAAAATAATACATTTATGCTGGTTAAGCGGGGATCCTTATCCTGAAAAAATTCAGACTTGTATAGATTCATGGAAAAAGAATCTTCCAGACTGGGAAATAATGATTTGGGATACTAACAAATTTGATGTAAATTCAACGGAATGGACAAAACAAGCCTTTGCAGAAAAAAAATATGCTTTTGTTGCTGATTATATAAGATTTTATGCACTGTATAATTATGGTGGTGTATATCTTGATTCAGATGTTGAGGTCTTGAAATCATTCAATGATTTATTACAATATGACTGTTTCATAGGTTATGAATATAGTGGAATGCCAGAAGCTGCAGTTCTTGGTTGCATTCCGAAATTAGAATGGATTCAAAAGGCAAAACAGTGGTATGAAAAAAACTTATATATAAAACATGATGGAACTATTAATAAGATTGTTGCTCCTGTGATTTTCAAATGTGCATATGAAAATCAATATGGAATAAAGTTGTTAAATAACAATAAGATTTTAGTGCACGAAAACAATATTATTTTTCCAGATGATTATTTTTCTTCTAAAAATGGTTATTCTGGTAAAATTAAAACTACAAAAAGTACTTATTCTATACATCATTTTTCTGCAGCCTGGAAAAAAAACAGTTTTAAAAATAAAATGAATAAATTATTGCACCTTTTAGTCCAGAATTTAATTGGAAAAAAGAACTTCAATTTGATTATGTACAGGCTTAGAACAAAAAAACAGATAATCGAATTTGAAAAAGGAGAAAGTTTATGAAACGAGTTATAACTTATGCTCATATATTTCTGAAACCTTATTGTGAAGTTGTTTATCTTGAGAGAACGCCAGAAATATCTACTACACAGATAAAGGAAAACCTATGGAGCAGTGATGTCAGAAATTAGGGAAATGCAGCTAGAAATTGTTTCTATGATGAAGGAAGTTGATGCTCTGTTTACAGAACATAATATTAAATATACTCTTCTTGGCGGTAGTGTTCTTGGTTCAATTCGGCACAATGGATTCATTCCCTGGGATGATGATATGGACATTGGTGTTCTACGTAAGGATTTTGACCAGGCAGAGCAATTACTTTCTAAAAATAAAAAATATGTATATGAGACTGCAGAAAAACATATTATTCCAGATGCACCAATAGGACATTTACATTTGGTAAACGAAAAATATGCTATTGAAAATTCACCAACAATTGATCTGTTTGCATTGGATAGAGTTCCTTCTGAAAAGCGGGCAAGAAAAAGACTTAGATTAATAGCAAATTTACACCACTTAAGTGTTTTACGTCTTCCTCCAAGGAACCGGGGGAAAATACAGCGTATTATTATAAAAATAATATTGTTTATGACTCCTAAAAAGGTATGGTCTTTTATTCAAAGAAAAACTCTTGAATATATTGTTAAATTAAATAATAAAAATTTCACGGATATTGGAAATATTTTTGGAGCATGGACTGAAAGAGAATATTTTAATTCATCAATAAATTTAGAAACCGTTAAAAGCTCTTTTGAAGACTTGAAGCTACCTATTCCAAAACAGTATGATTTTTATCTGAGTCACGGTTCAAGATATTGTCTTGTTGGGCAGGAAGAAAATAAAGGTGTTCTTAATTACTATGACAGCGTAAAAGAATGTATAAAAGCCAGAAAAACAGAACGTAGAAATAAGATAATTAAAGGGTTCAAAAAGAGTATTTTAAATTGGGGCAGTGAAAAAAAATAATTGACCATTCTTTTTTCACACCTTTGCAAATCCCTCAAATTTTCTGTAAAATATCCATATGACATTTAAGGATCTGCTGGTAATTAAAAAGTGTCTTAGTGAAAAGCTGCTGGCGTACGAGGGGCCGGTGGCGGAAAAACAGAAGATTGACAGTGCCTATCTTGCAGCTGTTGAGATTTTGAATGAGGCCAGGCTTGAATGTTCTTCCTGCAGGCTTGATTTTTCGGACATTCAGGATGTAGAAATTACCATTGATTACAATCTTGATTCGGTTATCGAAGAAAAGATGAATAATGATAATCTCACCCTGGATTTTTAGCGGTTGTTCCGCAATCTGCTACTGAAGCCGTTGAATCATATTCCACATGGATTCTGCGGAATTAAAGTTTTCCGGTGTAATTTCTTCGGCACCAATTTCAATGTCAAATGCTTCGTTCAGCTGCATTACCAGCTGGACTACATCAAATGAATCAATCAGTCCGTTATCTATTAGTGCTTTTTCTGACGCAAAATCAATTTCAGGTTTTGCTTCTTTAAGTATATTAAGTAATTCTTCCATCTTTTATCCTTTTATCTTTTTTTACAGCTGTTTTTTAAGTTCAACCCGGTCTATTTTTCCGTTCAGATTAATCGGCATTTTTTCAAGTTTGATTTTTCTGTTTGGAATCATATAGTCGGGAATTGAATCCTTTATTGAATCTATAATCTGCTGCGGTTCTACTGTTCCCGTGTAAAACAGCACGATTTTTGATTTTTCTGAATCATAAAGGCAGCAGTTCTGGTCTACGCCGTCTACGGCTCCAACCGCAGTTTCAATTTCTCCAAGTTCTATGCGGTGCCCCATATGCTTGATCTGAAAGTCTTTTCGGCAGTCATACATTACTTCGCCGTGTTCATTGTAGTGCACTATATCGCCGGTGCGGTAAATAATTTCCGGGTAGATTGAATTAAGCGGATTCTGAACAAATGCAGCCTGTGTCTTTTCCGGATTGTTGTAATATCCGTAGGAATTGCAGGTACCGCGCACGCAAAGTTCACCCTTAACATCCTTATTTTCCGGATCCACAAGCTTATTTTCTTCATCAAGCACCAGAATCTCTGTGTTTTTGCACGCAAATCCAATCGGAAGGCTTTCGTCATCGCTGAATTCACGGTCAACAATATAATATGCGCACACATCCGTTATTTCTGTAGGTCCGTAAAGATTTGCATAAAGCGCGTCCGGGTAGGTTTTGCGCCACACATTAAGCTGCTTGTTCGGCATTACTTCTCCGCAGAAAAGAATTTTTTTTAGGGTAGGGACAACAAACTTATCCACTGCCTTAAGGTTTGCCATTATGCACAGGGCAGAAGGAACCCAGAAAATTGTATTAACCTTGTTTTCTGTTAAATAGCCGAAAAGATTTTTTGGCAGCATAAAGAATTTGTGCGGAATTATGCAGCATTCGGCGCCGTTTTTAAGTGTCTGGTAAATGTCCAGAATTGAATTGTCAAAGTAGAACGGAGCCTGCTCCCCAAATACGGTCGTACTGTCTATTTTAAAGGTTTCTGTTACCCATTCCGCATAGTCGATTACAGATTTCTGGCTAATTATTACGCCTTTTGGAGTTCCAGTTGAGCCGGATGTAAATAAAACGTACAGAATATCTGTATCAATCACCTTTTTTAGTGTTCTGTCTACCAATATTCTGTCTACCGCAGTTAAAATCAGCTCTTCGTAAAGGCAGACGGGTACATTACCCGCAAATTCTCCGGCAGCTTCTGCATGTGCCTTGTCTGTTATGATTAAAGCTGGATTCAAAGTTTCCATTATTTTCTGAATTCGGCTGGCAGGCATGCTTACGTCTATAGGAGTGTAGAAATTTCCGCTGTAAGCAGCGCCCATAAAGCCTGCAATTACTTCTACGCTTTTTTCAAGGTAAATGACGATCGGATTTTTAAATATTCTTCTATTAATAAGTTCTGTTGCAATGCCAAGCGATTCTTTCTGAAGTTCACCAAAAGTGATTGACCTCTTTTCGTCCCTAAATGCTGTTTTTCCGGCAAACTTAAGGGCAGTGCTGTCTAAATAATCTGTAACTAATCTCACCATAATATGAATCTCTGATTTAAATTTTACTTAAAAACAAGTATACTGTAATTCATAAAAAAAAACTATTCACAAAAGGATCAGATTCATGGCACGCAGAATAACCAGGTTAATTCTTTTTATCGCGTTTTTCTTTATTTTTGCCGCAGTCCTTGCTTTTTTTCTAAAAGACGATTCAAATTCTTATGCCCGTGTTTTAAGGCACGAATTTTACCGCCAGCAGAACATAGATTACCTTTTTTGCGGCGCATCGCATACTTCGCACGGAATTAATCCCCGCATTGCAGACTTTTCCTTCAACAAAAACGTTTTCAACGCAGGTACCCCGGCCCAGCAGATAGACGGCACAGTTGCAGTCCTTAAGCAGGCCGTAAAGCTTTATTCCATAGAAAAAGTTTTTATGGAAATGGATTTTGGAATCATAACTTCTTACGGAATAAAGGAGAGGCCGGGGCACACCGCAGACTACATTGTCCTTGATTTTTTAAGGGATCCGCTCATCAAGCTGGACTACATGCTCAAAATGACAGTACCGGCGTATTACTTAAATTCACTGCTTCCAATCGGCAAGGATAAACTTATGGATCTAGATCCAAAAAAGGTTTCTGCAAAAATCAAGTCTGTAATTACAGGCCGGTATTTTAAATATGAATTCGGTGATGAAAAAAGTTCGTACGCGGGTAAAGGCTGCGTTCTTGATTCAGAAAGCATTTCTGATGGCTCGTTCAGTTCAGACTCTTTTGAAGAGCCCATAGGGCCGCAGAACATTCACCCGGATATAATCAGCTGCCTTAATCAGATAGTAGAAATATGCCGCAAAAATAATATTGAGCTGATTTTCTATTCCATGCCGTATTCCGACTTTTACCTGAACGAAAAGGGCGACTATGACCAGTACCTGAATTTCTGCCGGAATTTTGCCGCTCAGAACGGCTGTCCTTACTATGATTTTAATCTTTGCCGCGAAAAATATTTTTCCTTATGCGACCATGATTTTAGCGACGACAATCATTTGAATCAGAGCGGTATAGAAAAATATACAGAGATTTTCTGCAGTTTTTTTACCGGAAAAATTCCGGAAGATGAACTTTTTTACGCTTCCTATGCAGATAAAATGGCTTCAATTTCAGAAAGGATTTTCGGTCTTGTGCTTATTACCTCGCAGGATCAAAAATCGCTTACGGTATATCCCGTTACAAACTGCCGCGACAAAAGCCGCATCACATACGATTTTTACGCCGTTTCGGACGGAAAATTAAATCCGCTTGCACTTAATACTTCCAGCACTACCGTCGGTTTCCCCGGAGCCGGTTTTGGAATGCTGAAAATAATCGCCAGACTTGACGGTCAGATTACAAATGCCGTAAGTAGGGCTTATTTTTCTTACTAGTTTTTATAGATAGGGAACAGTCAACATGAATTTACTTTCGTTTTCTTTTGCAGGATTTCTTCTAGTTTCTTTGATTCTTTATTATCTGTGCCCCAAAAAGATTCAGTGGGTGATTCTTTTTGCGTCTAACCTGTTTTTTTATGCGTGCAGCGGAGTGGGGAACTTTGTTTTTATACTTGCAAGTTCACTTATAACTTTTTACGGAGCTGTTCTTGTCTCTAAGTTAAACGATGGTTTAAAAGAAAAAAAGCCGCTCCTTTCTAAAGAAGATTTTAAGGATGAAAAAAAACGCGTCCAGAATAAAAAGCGCCTTGTGCTTTCTGCAATGCTTACTGTAAATCTGGGAATCCTTATATTCCTTAAGTACATAAATGTCCTTTTGATTCACAGAACTTTGTTCATGCCGCTTGCAATTTCTTACTATACGCTTCAGTCAATTTCGTATTTTATGGACGTCTATAATTCAAAATACGGGCGGGAAACAAATTTCCTGCGCTATTTTTCATTTATTTCATTTTTTCCGCAGCTTATAATGGGTCCTATAAACCGTTATGGTCAGCTTGGACTTCAGATGAAGGAAGAACATCGCTTTGATTTTGAAAACATTAAGCACGGCGCAATACTTATTCTGTACGGCGCAATGAAAAAATACATAATCGCGGATCTTTTGTATTCCAGGGTTGTAAGCGCGCTTGACCAGCCTAATTACGGTCTCCCCGGATTTGTGATTACAGCGGGAATTCTTATGTATGCACTTTACCAGTATGCAGATTTTTCCGGCGGAATAGACATGGTTCTTGGGATTGCGGAACTTTTTGGCTTAAAGATGCAGCCTAACTTCCGTCAGCCGTATTTTTCTACAAGTCTTGCAAATTTCTGGCAGCGCTGGCATATAAGTCTTGGCGCCTGGATGCGTGATTACGTTTTTTATCCCCTTGCACTTACTAAGGGAATGCAGGATTTCAGCAAATGGTGTGCTTCTCACATGGGAAAGCATTTTTCCCGCGTTCTTCCTGCGTGCATCGCAAATATTGCTGTTTTCATTTTGGTTGGTGTGTGGCACGGACCGGAACTGCATTTTTTTGTGTGGGGACTTTATAACGGTCTTGTAATTGCCTTAAGTGATCTTTTAAAACCAGTTTTTGACAGGATTAATTCTTTCTTCCATATAAGTGTAAAGTCTACCGGAATGCATGTGTTCAGAATCATAAGGACGTTTGTAATAGTAAATATCGGGTGGTATTTTGATCACATTGTGGACGTAAAGAAATCCTTTGTGTATTTAAGGAATACCTTTACCAGGTTTGGGAACCCTCTTCTGTTGTTGAACCGTGATTATATGGTTTCTGTTTTCGGACATATTTCGCATTTTCAGTCGCAGATTGTGCTTATTGCTGTGGGTACAATAATCCTGTTTACGGTAAGCGTCCTTAAAGAAAGAAACATTGATGTTTACAGAGAAATCCAGAAAAGGAACATTGCTGTCCGCTGGCTAAGCTATTACGTCCTGCTTGCGTTGGTAATCCTTTCCTTTTCTTTCTCTACCGGAGATTCGGGATTTATGTACGCACAGTACTAGAACTGCAGAGTTCAGGCTATTTGAGCTCTTCTTCCAGTTCTTCCTTGTGGAGCGGTTTATTGTCATCGTAAGCAGTTTTATTCTTTTCGATTTCTTCAAGGCTCCAAACGCGGCCCTTGTTCATTCCCGGACATTCCTTTGCGCAGTCATCCCAGATTGCGCGGTCTTCCAGCATCCATGACCAGAAAGGATATGTAGAACACTGAACCGGCCGAGCCTCATAGGCAGAACAGCCGCTGTTCCAGAGAATGCAGTCATAGTTTTTCTGCTCTTTAAGGGCAAGCACTTTTGTTCCATAATAATAGTCAGCCCAGCGGCAATATTTTTCTACAAATTCCTTTGTGCTCATCTTAAAGAAATTGCAAAGCGCCATTAAATCCCTTCGCGAAAGGTATACAAATCCCGGCGAATGCCCGCAGCAAAAAGAGCACCTCTGGCACCCAAACTGAAGTCCATCTTTATAAAAAGGTTCTTTTTTTTCCGTGTTTTCCATAATCGAATCTGATTATATAGAAACTAAACGGCATGGTAAATGCATTATAAAGTATATGACAAATAAAATGGTTATCATAAAAAAAATAGCTCCCAGTCACGAAGCGAAATGAAAAATCGCCCGCTAGCGGGCTAGACGCTGATTGTGGCAAAGGAACTTATGATATGCCGCTTCGCGGCACCAACAATCAGAGTCTTTTTTCATTCCGCTTCGTTCCTTCGCGCTATTTTTTTATAGTTTTGAAATTTTCTAGATAATATAGTGTATAATGCATTTCTCATCCCTCATTGTTCTTACAAAGATTCTATTTTTCTCAGCATTATGCTAGAATTGCGCCAATGAAAAATAACCAGATTAATATGACGGAAGGTGCCATATTCTCAAAATTAATGAGCTTTTCTGTTCCTCTCATCCTTACGGGTCTGCTCCAGCTGCTTTTTAATGCCGCAGATACCGTAGTTGTAGGACGCTTTGCTGGAGACAATTCCCTTGCGGCTGTCGGTGCTACAAATGCACTTGTTAATCTGCTTGTAAATCTTTTTGTAGGCCTAAGCATAGGTGCAAATGTCGTTGCCGCCAATTTTTACGGCGCAGGCCAGAAAGAACGCCTTGTACAGACAGTTCATACCGCCATGCTCCTTAGCCTTTACAGCGGTGTTGCGCTTACCGTTATCGGCGTTGTCGGAGCTAAGAAAATACTTCTTCTAATGCAGGCACCAAAAGAAGTCCTTGAGCTTTCTACATTGTACCTTCAGATATATTTTGGCGGAATAATTGCCACAATGCTTTTTAATTTTGGTTCGGCACTACTGCGTGCAAAGGGAGATACAAAGAGGCCGCTATACATCCTTCTTACAGCCGGTTTTATAAATGTCATCCTGAACCTTATATTCGTAATCTGTTTCGGGATGGGCGTTGCCGGCGTCGGCTTTGCAACAGTAATTTCACAGTCGTTCGCAGCAGTTTTCATAATAGCCATCCTCCTTCGCGAAGAAGACGAATTCCGCCTTTCCCTTAAAAAACTTGCCGTCGATCGCGAAATCTTCATAAAAATCGTAAAGATTGGGGTACCGGCCGGCGTTCAGGGAATAATATTTTCGTTCTCAAACATAATCATTCAATCGTCGGTAAACACGTTTGGAGCGGTTACAATCGCCGGAAATTCAGCGGCGCAGAGCATAGAAGGCTTTGTCTATGTCGCAATGAACTGCTGCGCGCAGGGAACGCTTACTTTTACTTCTCAGAATATAGGAGCCGGCAAGATTGACCGCGTAAAGAAAATGGCGGTTCAGGCAGAGCTTCTGGAGTTTCTGCTTGGACTAATTCTTGGAAATCTTGTGGTATTCTTCGGGCGTTCAATTTTAAGAATCTATTCTGAAAATCCGGCTGTAATAGATGCCGGCATGACAAGGCTTAAAATCATCTGCACAATTTATTTTATGTGCGGCGTAATGGACTGCTTTGCAAACATAATCCGCGGAATGGGGTACAGCCTTGTTCCTATGCTCATAACGCTTACGGCGGTATGCGGTTCCAGAATCATATGGCTTTTTACCGTATTCAGGATTCCGCGCTTTCATTCGTGCAGCACAATCTATCTTTCTTATCCGATTTCTTGGATGATAGCGATTCTATGCCTTTTAATCAGCCTTGTGTCAATTTTTCGTAAAGATTTTCGGCAGAATCAGACCACCTGTAACGGCTAGGCGGGAACGTTTCGCGCACTTCTGCCATGGATGAACCTGCTTTTTTTCTTGAACCATCGTCAAATTCTGCATAAAAAGAGCCGGAATCGTCTGCAGAAACATTTATAAGGATTTTTTTGCTCGGGCGTCCGCCTTTTTTACCATTTTCCTGAACGGCTCTGGTTTTCTTTGCCGTGCTCCGCTGTCCGCCGCTTTTCTGGCCGAAGTACATGAAAGCAACGCTCTGGTCAATTTTATCGCAGACTTCGTGCAGACGATCAATACAGGCTAAAATGCTTTCCTTATTCTTTATCTGGGAGACAGAATTCATGCCGTCAGCGACTTTTTTAAGTTCTTCACATACAGATTCAACGCTGCTGCGGCTTTCTTTAAGGGTAGGAGTCATGTTCATGAGATAAGTATAACCTAAGCGGTTAGGTTTGTAAACTTTAACAGGGTGAGATAAACGGCTTCGTCCTATTCTTTTGTCATTGTGAACAGAATTAAATCGTCTTTTCCGATATTTGTAATGCTTTGGGAAGAGTCTTTAGAGCAGAAAATGCACATCCCGGTATTAAAAAATTCTTCTACGCCGTCGCAGATCTGCTTGCCTTCGCCGGCAATTACATAGTTTGTTTCGCTGCTTTTAGAAAGAATGTGGCGTCCTATGGAACTTCCAACGGGAATCCTTCGAATCATGATTTTGTTTTCCGGTGTCATCATCATTTTTGCAAAAATTGTGCCGTCACCGTTATTCATATGCTGAAGTGCAATTTCGGAAAGTTCATTAAAATTTATAGTCATAAATCCGCCTTCCTTTTTATAAACGCCCGTAATAACAAAAATGCTGCCTGAAACACAGCTGTACGTCCTTTTGGTTGTGCAGCTGCATTCTACAGGTAGCATTACTTTATGCCAGGATATACCAAAAATATTTCTAGAAATATCCGGAAAATTTAGTTTTTGATAGATTTTCCAACCATCTGGGCTGATTTTTCCAGCCATTCCATACAAGATTCATATTCACCTGAACGAATCTTGCCCAATGCCAAAGAGTTTTTCAAGTGTTCTGCAAGTTTTGCATATTCCTGATTGTCAACCAGTGTGTCAAAGTCAGGTTTGTTCAAACCAAATTTAGTATGCATAACGCGCCTCCAAAGATGTATTTTTAAATAAGAGCCGGATTTGTTCCCGCCCCTATATCTAAAGTATACGATGACTTTAAAAAAAAAGCGAAAGAATTTTTTATTATTAACGCATTTTTCTCATAAAAAATTGCAATATATCGGGATAAGGTCTTGTCGGAATTGTTGTAAATAACGGAATTATTCTTGTTGACTATACAAATCATTTGTAACGCTGGTTCTGATTCCTGTACTTTATTCGCTGATAATGGTTCCAATGAGCAGAAAAGAAAAAATTGCCGCCCCATTTCAACGTTAGTTTTTTTCTGCTAGAATGGCGGTATAAAACTCATTCAGGTACGAAAAATGACAATTAATTCAGAACAGCTTTATTTTATTCTTGATAATACGCCGGCAGAGCAGAACATCATGCTTGTCGGCAAGCACGGAATCGGAAAATCTAGAATTCTTGAAGAATATTACAGCAAAAAAGGCTGCAAGGTTGTTACTCTTTTTCTTGGTCAGATGAGCGATCCGGGGGATCTTATCGGTCTGCCGGAAAAAGACGAAAAAACCGGAAAAACTGAATTTCTTCTGCCGTACTGGTTTCCTACAGACCGTAAGCCGGTTGTCCTATTCCTTGATGAGCTGAATCGTGCCCGTCCAGAAGTACTCCAGACAATAATGGACCTTACTTTGAACCGCAAACTTGCCGGAAAAGCCCTCCCAATGGGAAGCCGCATAATTTCGGCAGTAAATAACGGCAACGAATACCAACTTACAGACCTTGATCCAGCGCTTGTAAGCCGCTTTAACATTTACGAATTTGCGCCGACAGTTTCTGACTGGATAAAATGGGCAGAAGCCTCGCAAATTGACAGCCGCATAATCAGCTTTATAGAAGAAAATCCTGAATGCCTTGACGGGGAAGTGTCTTATTCCGAGGCCGCAGACCTTGAACGCACTCCTGACCGCCGCAGCTGGGAACGTGCCAGCAACATTATCCGTAATTTTCCGGAACTTCAGGACATTCACAAGCCGATTATCACCGGAATTCTTGGCGACAGGGTAACTTCGCTTTTCTTCCATTTTACAAATGAACGTAAAATTCCGTCTGCACACGAAATTCTCTGCGGTGATTTTGAAGCTGTTTCTGAGAGAATAAAGGTACTTTCTGTGCCGGAATATACCGCTCTTAATACTTCTTTGTTTAAATTTATAGAATCCGGTAAATTCGGGTCGACAGAAAAGAATTCTGTCTCCCAGAATCTTGTTAAATACTTTGATTTTCTTGGAAAAAACGCTCCAAAAGAGGTGCAGGCTCATTTTTCAAGCCTCTGTTCGGCAGAAACCTTCCCAGAGACTATGTTTTTTATTTCTACAGAGTGCATGGAATTATACCAGAACATGATGGATTTTATAAGCGAACAGGCATAATCATAGGATGAATATAGAAAAGCTCATTAAAAATATATCTTCGCGCTGGTTTTACGAAGAACCGCTTCTTTTTTCGGTTCTGTGTACGCATTCTGTCGTCCAGAATGACGGAATGAATGTTCCAATGCGCACTGGACAGAAGAGAATTGAATTCTGTCAACCGCTATTGGAAAAATATGACGAATCACAGGTTGAAGAATACCTTAAAATCGAAGTTCTGCGCATTTTGCTGCAGCATCCGTACGCGCGACAGCCGCACAACGCAAAAAAAGGAATCCTCCTGCTTGCAAGCGACGTAACGCTCTACCAGTTTTACAGAACAAAAGTTCCGCTTGCCGGAGTTGAATACCTTAAGGCTCAGGCTGGAAAGTTCAAGATCCTCAATAATGTGCTTCCTGCAAAATGGCGCGACACAGAAGAAGAGAAATTTTTCCTGCGCAATCTGCAGCTGGACCCAAAAACAGGCTGTCTTGTAACACTGGACGACTTGACCTTTGAAAAGTGGTATAGAAAGATTCTTTTTCTGATTCAGGAAACTGCTTCCGGAGAGGGAGAAAACGCAGGCTCCGCAGATGATTCCTCTGCATTCTCCCGCTCCTCAGAAGAAGCCGCAGACCTTTGGAATGAAGACCAGGAAATCCAGGCAGAAATAAACGAGCAGACTCAAAAAGCGGAGCGGGAGCAAGGTTGGGGTGGACTTGGCGGCACATTGCAGCGCGGCATTATGGAGGCATCAGATTTTAAGATGGACTACCGGCGCATACTGGCGCAGTTCAGGGCCGCCAGCGTATCTTCAGAACGCACTCTTACCAGAATGCGCCCGAACCGCCGCTTTGGTTTTTCTGCAATGGGAAGCCGCTACGAACGCAAGGCAAACATACTGGTCGCCGTAGACGTAAGCGGTTCCATTACAGACGAAAGTTTTGCCAGATTTTTTCATGTAATCAATAATTTCTTTGTCTACGGAATAGAAAAACTGGACGTAATATTTTTTGACACAAACTTAAAGTTCACAAAACCAGTTTCTGCGCGCAGGCACCTGAATCTAAAAGAAATAAAAGGCCGCGGCGGCACAAACTTTCAGCCGGCAATCGACTTTTTTCAGGAACATCAGGAATACAACGGCATGATTATCTTTACAGACGGAGAAGGCAACATTCCAAAAATATCAAAGCCCCGCCTGAACCTTATGTGGATTCTGTCCACCCGCCTGGATTACGAAAAATCCCGCCAGTGGATAGAAAACCTTCCCGGAAGCAGAGCAGCATACCTTCCGTTTTAGATCCGGGCGACTGTTTTATTTTGTAAATACAGGCACATTTGCACCATATCTAAAAAAACAATACTATAGAGAAACTTAAGTTTTACAGGAGATTTTTATGACAGAAGAAACCGGCGATTTCTGGCGTACAAAATTTGCCGCACTGCAGCAGAAAAATATGACTGCTACCGGCCGAATCCGCCTTACAGTTCAGAATATAAGGGAAGAAGCCGCCGCTTTTTCAGAAAAATTTCCGTCTGTTCCCGTTTCTGTATCGGAAAACGGTTCGGGAATGGAATTTGAAGCAGAACTTTCTTTTGAACTGAAAATCCGCCTTTTTGTCCAGAATCAGGTAAAAGGTTCAATCCTTCAGAAAACAGATGCCGGCTTTGTGAAACTGGGCGACGCAAAATTCTGGACAAATCCGTTCCCGGAACTGGAAGACTTTGTAAATCACTTTAAAGAATATCAGTCAGAACTGGAAGAATGGAGCATCGGCCGCCAGAAATTCCTAAAAATGCAGAAACTCACCGGCGAAATGATAAAATCAATCCTCAAAAAAAAGCTCGACGGCAAAGGTCTTGTCTGGTTCCTGGAACCTACTGATTCCGCCTTCATCCTGACTATAGAAACCGCCGGTCAAAAACAAACCTACAACCTTTCCATGAGCCGCTTTGTCCAGGAAATAAACGAGCTGGAGATATAGATATCCTGATTTGCTGCCGTGCGAGGGCAATGTGGATGGTTCCAAGGCAAATCAGCATGTAGCCCGGAAGCTTTTTTTAAGAAAACCTGTTAAAAAAAATTTACAAATTTAAAAAACACATGTTACAATATAGACATGTTTAAAAAGTTTTTATTTATTATTTGTGTTTTATGCGCCGGCATAATCTCCTGCAACAACATTGACAGTGACAATTCCGGCCTTTTGTTGGCTGCTTCAGGCAGATCATCTTCTACCATTTCTTATGGTTCCTTAAAAGTTTCTTCGGACGACAGCGTTTCTAGAAAACTGGTTGCTTCAGAAGTTACTCATGCAAGGGTAAGTCTTACAGGATGCGACGAAAATCCTCCTGACCAGATTGTAGACGTTACTGACGGCATTGGAAACATAAGTTTTGAACATGTTCAGGCCGGTAAAAACCGCGTCATAATGATTCAGGGGCTTAAAAAAGTCGATGACGACTACCTTGAAATGATGAACGCGGAACTTTACGCCGTAACAGACATTGAACCGAACGAAGTTAAGAAAATCACTATAAACCGAAGTTCATCCAGAGCCGGTAAACTTTTCTATCAACTTCGTAAAAATCCTTCATTCGAAATTGAAAAATATGCGGCAACTGCATTTGACCCGTATATTCCGCAGGACGAAGAATTAGACTTAATCGACTACGATTCTCTTGTTCAGGATGCAATTACAGGAAGTTTGACAACTTCAAAAAGCTATAAACTGGACGAATCATGGCGCGAAAATAAACATGTAACTATTCTTATAGAAAAATATCTTGGAAAACCGTCTGTTTCGTATAAATCATGCTCAAATTCCAACTATAAAGATGGAAAATTAAATAAATACACTGTAAGCGAAGACGGAAAAGACTATGTATTCACATTTGAAAACTCTTCTTCCGTAACATTGACAAAAGTAACTGCCGGAAATAACTCATATTCAATAGAATACAAAATTAAAAAACCGGGTGTTTACCGCGCAGGCTGGGAAAAGGTGGACGGTGGTGATGACAACTGGGTTGATGATTCCAGAATTTTTACAGTAATGCGTACAGTTGTTGTAACCGCGTTAATTCAGCAGAAGGACAGCTGGCAGATGTATCTTGCTCATTATCAGCATGATGATGAAACTCAGGAACTCTGCGACCTTAGCCGAACTGCTTACTGGGATAGCGTTCCATGTGGTACTGAACTTAGTGAAGCAGCCGGTCTTAAAAAGAACGAAAGTGGTTATTGGATTCGAAAATTCCGCGTTGCAGAGGGTAAAAAGTGGTCTGTAAACCCAACCCTTGGAGCATGGGGGAGTGAAGCCTATTTACCAGGAAAAAAAGATAAATATCCAGTTCTTACTGCAGTGGCAAAAGAGGGAGGAAGTCTTGAATTAAAGGCCGATGGTTACAGTTTTATTTCTGGTACAGATGGTACAGAGTATGATTGTACCCGTGCAGCACTTTTAACTTACGTTACAGACAAAGATACAGGTAAAACTGTTCCTCGCCTTGTATGGCACGGCGGAAGCGAAATTACGTGGGGTAAAGACGGCGAAAGCGGAGAAACAAAAATTGCTTTACGCGATAAAATCAATGGAAAAGAAAACGGTTATTACTATGATTTTAAAAATCTTACAGCCGGAGAAAAGTACTTCTTTATTCTGAAAAACGTAGACGGAAGCTTAAGTGGCAAAAAGCAGTATTTTATAGCCCCATTGGACGAAACAACTGAAAAATTCTGTTTTGCAGTATGCGGCGACTCGCAAAGCAGCGCATCTATTATAAATGAAAATCTGCCACCAATGATGAAACAGGGACCGGAGTTTGTGCTTTCTGTAGGAGATCTTAGTAACGACGGAAACTGCCCAAAATCTCAGTGGGAAACAATGTTCTTTAAGCCAATTGTTGCAAACCTTAAGAATACAAAATCAAGTTCAGCCGGCTATAACTGTCTTGTTCCGTTCAATGCAGCTCCGGGAAATCACGACCGTACAAACAGTCTTTTTGCAGACTACCTTGGTCTTGATAAGCGCTACAATGCATTCAGCTACGGAAATGCACTTTTCCTTACACTTGATGTAGAAATGGAATTCAGCCCGGGCTCTGAACAGTACGAATGGATTGAAAACACCCTTAAAAATGACACTCATCGCTGGAAGATTGTAGCAATGCACGAAAGTCCATACTGCTATGCGCCTCGCCATTACGCAAACTACCGCGTAAGAAAGTATCTTCATCCGCTTTTTGCAAAATACGGCGTAAACGTTGTATTTGCAGGACACATCCACGTCTACAACCATCCAAAGGCAAAAGACGGCGTTGAATACATAAACCTTCCTGCAATGGGCGCTAAATCTCCAACCGTTACAAACGAAGCTCCTATCGTTACCGAAACAATGTTTGAAGGTGAAGGCGCAGAAGGACAGGTAAGCGTACCTGGAAAAACAGGCTTTGCCATGGTTTATGCTACAAGCACCAAGCTCTATGTAAAAGTTATGGACAAAAACAAGTCTCTTCTGGAACCTCAATTTGAAATCAGCGCAAGATAGGAAGATGTAAGGTTTATATGGTTACTGGCGCCATGGCGGCGCCAGTAATTTTTTATAAAGAAATTATTGTTGTAAGGAAATTATACAGAAACTGCTGTATCTCGAACAATTTCTTTAACCTGTTCTATTGTCATATTAAGTGATTTTGAAATTAATTCTATTGATGCTCCGTTAGCATAAAAACTGCGGGCAGCTTCCACCGCTTTCTGCTGAGCACCAATTTCTATGCCTTCTTCGCGCCCTGCATCTAAATCGTATGCTCTCTGTCTTTCCCATGTCATGAACTGCATTTTGTTCTCCGTGCTTTGTTTTGCATCTGCAACGTAATTTTTCAGCTCATCGGTGTAGCTGCTGGATGCCTGGTTTGAAATGAGGAACTCAAAAAATGCCTTGACTTCCTTGTCGTCAATCATTTTAGCACACAGAGGCGCAAAAAAGAAGTGTTTGTAAGTCCTGTCGCCGAATTTTGTTTTTTTATCCTCCAGGCAGATGTTTGCAAATGTGTTTACAGGAAGACCGTTTTTAAAAACATCTTCAAGACAGATAAAGATTATGTGGCTGTCCCGAAGTTCCTTGTACTGTTGTCCCGCCTTAAGCGTGTCTACGTCCATCACGCCCTGATAATAGCGGGCTCTTTCTGGAAGTTCCTTTGTGTTTGCGACCTGCAGTTCAACATCGAACATTCTGTCTGCATCTTTTACAAAGACATCAAGCCTTATGCCTTTTGAATCGTAGTCAAGGGCAATAGTCTCTTCCTGCTTCATTTCCATAGACTCAATCTTAATTCCAAGCAGCATTTCCAAAAGCTGTTTGCATGCATCCTGATGTTGCCGCATCACTTTATAAAAGATGAAGTTATTCGCAAGCGTAGCCTGTTCCCATTTTTCTTCTGGGGTGAGTGTGTGATTATTATTTGTCATTGTTTCCATACTTTATATATACGCGGAGGAATTAAGAAAAATGCATTTGCTTAATTTTATTTTTTTATTGTAAACTTATAACACTGTTTATAGTTGACAATTACACGCCAAACGTATAAATTTTCTATCATTATGAATTTAATCAAACTTGCAGACAAAATTATAAATGAAAATTACAGGCTTTCGGAAAAAGATGATTTAAATTTTTTTGAAACAAATGATCTTGAACTTCTTACAGAAAACGCAGATCGCATTCAGAAAGCGTTTAAGAAAAACTCTGTTGAACTCTGCTGCATAACAAGCGGGCGGAACGGGCGGTGCAGCGAAAACTGTAAATTCTGCGCGCAGAGCGGGTGGTACAATACAGGCTGTGCTTCTAAGGATTTTCCGGAACCGGAAGAACTTTTAAAACAGGCAGAAAAGTGCGCAGGGCAGGGAATTAAGCGATTTTCTATCGTAAGCTCGGGTAGGGGACTTTCTGAATTTGACGAGCAGAAGGCATGCCTGGCATTTTCTAAAATCAGGGAACGCACTGGAATGTCTGTATGCGCTTCCTTCGGATTTCTTACTGAAAATCAGCTTGCAAAATTAAAGGATTCCGGCGTTACAAGAATTCACTGCAATATAGAAACATCTGAAAATTTCTTTCCATCAATCTGTACAACACATACTTATAAAATGAAAGTAGAGATGGTACGTCTTGCAAAATCAATGGGATTTTCTGTCTGTTCTGGAGGAATAATCGGAATGGGAGAAAGCTTAGTAGACAGAATTCAGCTTGCATTGCAGCTGGCTTCGCTCAAAGTGGAATCAATTCCGGTAAACGTTCTTACGCCAATTCCTGGAACACCTTTTGAGAACCGTCCGATTCTTACAGAAGATGAAATTCTGAGAACCATAGCTATATTCCGTTTTATCAATCCAGAAGCAGACATAAGGCTTGCCGGCGGAAGAAAACTGTATTCAAGCAGCAGGGCCCTTAAGTCCGGTGCAAGCGCTTCTATAACCGGAGACTATCTTACAACATATGGATATACAATTGATTCTGACAAACAGCTTCTGTCAAGCCTATCCCGAAACTTAAGATAAATATTATGGAAAATACCTGTTCGACAGAACATATCTTAGGTCGACAGAATTTACGTACCAAAATATTCATTATTTCGCTTTCTATACATGTAAATAATAAATGTTCTGTCGACCTATATAATGAACAGGCCTTACTCTTCATCATTTTTATTCTTATTTATGCAAACTTATTTACAGATTTCTTCTACAAGTTCAAAGCGCCATTTCTGCTGAACATCAGGATATTTTACATGATCAACTTCTGACAGAAACATATTCTTTTCGCGGATCCAGAGCGAATTATCATCGTACAGTCGGCGGTATACAACGTATTCTTCTTTAGTTTCTGAATGATATGCAACATCTTCTACTATATAATACTTATTCTTAAAGTGCCTGTAGATTCCGTGAATCTTTACTTCGCGTTTTTCTTCCATAAATATGACCGATACTCTTCTTTTTCAGATTTAAAATTAATTAGGCTCATACTAATAGATTTTTTTTGAATTTTCTATATAATGTACGTAGATTTTATTTTTTCAGAGGTTTTTTAATGGGCGGCATATTTGGTGTTGTTTCAAAGGAAGATTGTTCCTTAGACCTGTTTTTTGGAGTTGACTATCATTCTCATCTGGGAACCCGTCGTGGTGGGCTTACCGTTTTTAACAGTGAAAACGGATTTCACAGGGCTATTCACAACATTCAGAATTCACCGTTCAGAACTAAATTTGAAAACGATCTTCCGGGCATGAAAGGACCTGTCGGAATCGGTTGTATTTCGGACTATGAACCGCAGCCTTTGCTTGCACGCTCGCATCTTGGAAACATTGCAATTACAACTGTCGGTATCGTAACTAATAAAGACGAGCTTGTTAAAGAACTTATGGATAATGGACGTTCGTTTCTGGAAATGTCTGGAGGCGAAGTGAACCAGACGGAACTTGTTCTTGCGCTTTTGAATACTCAGAAAACGATTCTTGACGGTATAAAATACATTCAGTCTAGAGTAAAAGGTTCAATGACTCTCCTTATTGCCACACCAGAAGGAATTTACGGTGCCAGGGACAAATTTGGACGCACTCCTCTTCAGATTGGTAAAAAAGACGGCGCTCACTGCCTTTCTTTTGAAAGTTTTGCCTACATCAACCTTGGCTATAAAGATGAACATGAGCTTGGACCTGCAGAAATTGTTTTTGTAACTCCGGATTCTTACCAGGTGCTTCAGGAACCGGGCAAAGAGATGAAAATCTGTACTTTCCTCTGGATTTACTACGGTTACCCGACGGCCTGCTACGAAGGCGTTAACGTTGAGGCAATGCGATATAACTGCGGAAAATTCCTTGCCCGCCGCGACAAGGACGCAAATATTCATCCTGACTGCGCTGCCGGCGTTCCTGATTCTGGAACTGCACACGCCGTAGGCTACGCAAATGAAGCTGGAATTCCGTTTACACGGCCGTTCATTAAATATACGCCTACATGGCCACGTTCGTTTATGCCTACAAACCAGGAACAGCGCAACCTTATTGCCCACATGAAGCTTATTCCTGTTCAGCAGCTTATTAAGGACAAGAGCATCCTTCTTATTGACGATTCTATAGTACGCGGAACTCAGCTTAGGGAAACTACAGACTTCCTCTATGAATCAGGAGCAAAGGAAGTTCATGTACGCCCTGCCTGCCCGCCGATTATGTTCGGCTGTAAATACCTTAACTTCAGCCGCTCAAAGTCAGAAATGGATTTGATTGCACGTCGCGTTGTACGCCAGTTTGAAGGCGATAACGTAAGCGCTGAAACTCTTGCAAAATACTGTGATCCGGATACTCCTGAATACGAAAAAATGCAGGAAGAAATCAGGAAGCAGCTGCACTTTACTACCCTGCGCTTCCACCGTCTTGATGACATGCTGGATTCTACAGGTCTTGATCACTGCAAACTCTGTACATACTGCTGGAACGGTAAAGAATAGACGGATAATAAATAAAAACTACGGTCATTTTGAGAGCCTCAATGGCCGGGAAAATACGTCGAGTCAAGGCACGCTTGCGCTTAAAGCCTTGACTTCGCCGTTTTAAGGGGTTGTATAACCTCTTAATAAAAAAAAGGAAACCGAACAGGTTTCCTTTTTTTGCAGTAAATCAGATTTAACGGGTATCGCTACCCTAAAAGTAAACCCGTCATACTATGCTGACGGGTTCAAAAGATATTCAGATTAAATTAGAATTCTTTCTTTTCAGCCTTGCGCTTTTTGTTCAAAAGCTTTCTTTCAAGGGTTGTTTTCTTCTGGTGAAGAGTTGCAGAAGGTTTAACAAAATATTCACGCTTTTTGAATTCGCGAATGATACCTTCTTTTTCAACCATACGCTTAAAACGTTTGATTGCTTTCTCAAGGTTCTCTGAGTCATCAACTAAGATTGTTGCCATGTGTGTGTCACCTCCTTTTTCCGGTGATTCCGTCGTCCTAGGATACTAAATTTCACAACTTATATCAAGAGGTACAAGCTCGTTAAAGCGAAGATAATACAGAAAACATGAAATTTTTCCCGGATGCGGAACAATATCCTTCATAGCTTCCATATAACATTTCTGCTGGTCAATATGTTCGGACGGAATTATGTTCCGGTCGGTTTTGTAGTCCACTATTACGTAATCACCAGCTTCTGTCTCGTAAATCAGGTCGACAGAACCCCTGAAAAGCGCATTTTTGTAGAACAATTTAAACTCGTATTCAGCCTTGGCAAGGCGTCCGGCAGCACGGGCACTTAAAAATTCCTTAAAAGCGGGTGTTTCTTTAAATTGCGTGCACATTTTTATACATATTGAGACAATTTCTTGCTTATCCTGTCTGTTAAGACTGCCAAAATACTTCTTTTCCGGAACCGGCTGGTACTGCATAATGTCTATGCCGGAAGCCATCCTGAATAGATAGTCATGTACCAGGGTACCAAAATCCGTAGCCGAAAAGCCGGAATTACGCAGTTCTTCCTGATTTTCTGAATTATGCTTAAATTCTTCGTCTGAGTCAGGGGCACTGCCGTACTTTCTGAGGATTGCAGAAAGATTTTCGTACTGATCAGGAGCCGAAGATACAGGTTCTTCCCCTGCACCGGCCTTTTCTGCTGATTTTTCCATATACAGCTTGCTCGGCTGCTTGTGTTCCAGCCCGTGGCAGGCAGGATCGGCCGGCTGTATGCGTAGTGAATTAGCTTCAAAAGTTGAAAGAATTTTAGCACGTAGGGAATCAGTTTTATCATCAGATTTTGGAAGGTCTGCGTAGCGCACCGGCTGAATTCCCTGATAGTCAAATGCTGCTCCCGGCACATAAACCGGCAAACTAAGCGCATAATCGGGCTTTGCGAACGCATCCGGGTAAGAGGCTTCTATCATGCTGTGAATCAAACGGAATTCCTTTGAAGATGAGTCGCTACTGTCAATCCGTCCTATTATATACACGTCTTTTATAGCGCGCGTAATGGCAACATAGATAAGGCGACGGAATTCGGCAAGTTCCTTCAAGTTTTCAAGTTCCTTTGACTTGAGTTTAAAATAATTGTCACTTCCGTCTGTAGGTTTTACGGAAACTCCGGAATCTTCAAAAAACAGATACGGAGACATGGAATTTTTATTCCTGATGTTTACGCAACCACAGATATAAACGTGTTCAAACTGAAGTCCCTTGCTCTTGAAAACCGTCATAATCTGAACGGCGGAATTGCGTTCAAGCGGATAGGAAATGCTTCCCGTGTCAATTTCAGAATCAGAACCTTTCAAAGACGATTTTTTAAGGCGTTCCAGCTCATCGATGAACCACGAAAGATTCTTTCCTGCTTCATCGGAAGTGCGCGCCAGTTCAAAAATCATGTCAAAATGTTCTGCACACAGCTTTGCATGCTCAGAAAGCATGGTTTCATATCTGTATCCGCGCGCATTCCACAGGTCAGAAAGCGTTTCCGTAAGTTCCTGACTAAGCACCTGCTTTCTGGATTCTTCGTAAAAAGCGCGGGCAGACTGGAACCTGCTGAATTCTGCCGGTTCCAGAAGTGTGCTTAAGCGTTCATCTCCGGCGCGGGTGAACGGGTCAAATACAAAATTCTGCCCGGAAGCGAAATCAGCGACCGGTTCTGCAATGCAGGAAAGAATCTTTTCTGCGGAGTCCTGGGTAAGGCCGGCAAGCGGAGAACACAGGAATGCGGTGAAAGCGTTTACATCAGAAGGATAAACGCAGACCCGGAGGAAATTATAGATATCGTTTACAATACCCTCTTCAAAAATATTCTTAAACTGATCAACCTGGAACGGAATATTAAAAAGCCCCAGATATTTTGTAATAAGACTGCGCTTGCTTCTGGATTTATCGAGGATTGCAAATTTATTCCAAGGCCACTCTGCCCTTGGAATATCCTTGAATTCTTTCTGGGCAGTTTTATAAATCGATTCAGCAATAAAATAGGCTTCCTGCTCTGCCTTTGGAATATAATCCAGTGCCGTTTCCGGGTCATCGGCCAACAGGTTTTCGTTTACAATACGTACATGAACCGGAACGTTTTCTTTTGTAAGTTCAGGAAGTTCCACTCCGTTCTTCAAAGCTTTTTCTTTATAATGCGCTTCATAATCATCCTTTGTATTTTCTGCCCCCTGAATAAAAATTCCGCGGTCATTTTCAAAGAATGCGTTAAAAGCGCTTATCAGTTCAGGCGTTGAACGGTAGTTGTAGTTCATGAAAACCTGTTTATTTTCTGACGTAAGGCTGTTGAATACAGAAACATCCGCATTGCGGAATTTATAGATGGACTGCTTTTCGTCACCTACAAAGAACAGTTTGTCCGGCTCGCGGCAGGAAGCAATCATGTCATGCAATGCAGAGGGATTTAATCTGTCATACTGAATTGAGCAGGTACCGTCCGCAGATTCAAATTCACCCTTCTTTAAAGAAAGAAGATACAACAGGTCGCGGTTTTTTGCGTTGTTGTCCTGGAATTCGTCAATCATGATTTTTTTGTATGAATTCTTTTCGTTATTGCGGATATCTTCGTTTTCTACAAGGACTTTTAGCGCAAGTTCGGTAACATCGTAGAATGTGAGGGAGCCGGTTTCCCGTTTTGAAGCATTTACTTCATCCAGGAATTTATCAAGCAGCTCCATGAGTGAAACCTGCTTTTCGTATGTATTAAAGAAGTACGAAAAAGCCCGGAAGTAGACAGAATACTGTTCTTTAAGCGGCTTCATAAGGTCTCTTGCTGCTTTTATATATCCTTTCTTTGGAATCTTTGTTAAGATGTCGAAAAATTCAGACATATAATTGCAGGTGGACCTTATTTTTTCGGGATTTGAGTCAAAATCTTCGTATAAAAGCGGCTCATACAGCGAATTAAAATCAAGACCCTTCTGAATAAGCTCTGTCATTTTTGCCGTCCAGAGCGCCTTTTCCGTAGTCATCTTGGTTTTTCCGGATTCAACGGCATTCTGAATTTCATTAAGCAGGTCACAGAAAGACATGTTTCCGCCGGCGTGGAAAGTCTGATTCCATCCCTCTACTATCTGCCTTTTCTGCTCCTGGAACTGTTCCATAAAATAGCCGGAATCAGTTGCGGCGGAAGTATGCTTTATAACCGCATCAGCAAGAAGGTTTTCTGCAAAATCCTGAATTTTACCTGCATCAGAAAATTCCTGAACGCACGGGCTGTCTATGTACTTTAAGGCAAAAGAAAATGCCCTTTCTTTTGTGTCTTTTTCTCCGTCTCCTGTTCCGGCAGAAAAGTCCGGACGTATGCCGTAGCGATTTGCACACTGGCGGACGATGCCTGCACAGTACGAGTCCAAAGTCTGTATGTGAACGTTCGTAAAATCATCAAGGGCGGCAGCGGCAAGCTTTTTCTTGTCTTCGGTAAGGTCTTCTTCTGCAAGACGGAATTCCTGAATCTGCTCAGCAGTTGGATTTGGAACGCGTCTTTTTTTTGCAAAGAAATCTAAAAGTTCTGCGTCTGTTTTAGGCTTGTATTCTGCAAAATATTTAAGCGTACTGTAAATTCGCTGGTACATTTCTGAAGCAGCTTTATCTGTAAAAGTAAGCGTAAGGATTTCCGAAGCCTTTATTCCCTTTGAGATTACAAGCCACGCAAAGCGGGTTGCAAGAACCTGAGTTTTTCCTGAACCGGCGCCGGCTGCAATTACGGCATTATCTGTAGTAAAGCAGACTTCCCTTTGCGAGGAATCAAGTGCGCGTTCTATTACATCAAGGTAAGCATAGTTTTTCATTATTCGTTCCTCCCGGCTGGAATCTGTTTTCCTGCAACTGAATAAAGTGTACGGCAGATTGGGCTAAAGGTGCAGCCGGTACAGTCTTTGTGAGGTTTTACGTTCATCCTTTCTTTGTTTGAAGCATAGGAATGCGGCGTAAAATCCGGATTTTTTGAAGATACAATTGAATTAAAGAGCGCGGCATATTCATCACAGGTTTTTACCGCAGGCTCAAATACAGTATAGTCATGAGACGGCTTTGGAATTCCTTTTGAATTTGTAAGGTTTATCTGATACTTGTCAAAAACCATGCGCTTTCCAAGATCATTAACGGCATAAAAATATGCGGCTGCAATTTCGTTTTTGCAGTCCTGACTTAAAAGCCGGCAGTAAAGCGCCATCTGAAAATCTGCAAGGGTGCCGTAAACAGGATCAGGCATAAAATCCTCTTCTGCAGGAATTGAAGCTTTGCTGTTTTTGTAATCCAGAAGCACATACTGCTTTGTATCCGGAGTCTTTACAACAAAGTCAATTTTTCCGTAATAGGCATAATCTTTCTGTAGAGCACAGAACGTTCCTTCGGCAGAACAGACCGTACACCCTCCTATTCCATTTATATCTTCCGGGGTTTCTGGATTGTCTTCTTCATCATATTTTAAAAGAAGGACTTTTAAAAAGCGGAATATTCTGTCGGCCGTCTTTTTCTGCTGGTTGCACAGAGTTTTTATTACAAGCGGACTATCAGAAAAACTGTTGCTTCTGCTGTAAATTGCGTCATAAACCAAACTTCTTTGGTTTTCTGAACCATAAAGGAGAGCGACAACTTTATCTGTTTCTTCTATATAGTTATTCAAAAGTTCCGGATTTGAATCTTTTACATAGAACTTTTCTGTTTCCGGATCGTAAAACGGAAGCGGCTTATCCATGTATTCGTTCATGAAAAGTTCAAGAATCTTGTGATGCAGATTCCCCATGTCATAGGACTGCATTAAGTCTGTATCAAGAGTGTCTGCACGCAGTTTTAAAAGCTGGGAAAGAACCCATTTTCTTGGACAGGGGAAGAATTTTTCCATGTCGCCACGCGCAGAAATTTTTATAAGGGATTCTGCTCCGGCCGGAATTTCTATACCTTTCTTTTTAAGCGATTCGTTGCGGGAGGCAACAAGAACATTCTGAATACGCTCCGCAAGCGCTTTTCCTGCGGTGTAGTCCGGTTCCGGAGAAAGCGCGGAAGCTTTCCACGCGGTAAGCTGCTCCAGCTGCGTACCGGTAAGACCGCAGTTGCCTTCTGCGCCAGATTCAAGCCATTTGCGTTCTGCAAGAATAAAATCGTCGCCGTCGTAGTCCGGTACGTTTTCCTGAATGCGCAGGGCACTGTGCGGAATTGCAAAACCGCTGAACGATTCTTCGCTTGCGGAAAAGTGGACGAAATTTTCTGGAACGCCTTCTGAAGGCTTTGCATACAGCCGGATTATTGTCCCTGTTGCGTTGTAAAGGGTGTCTTCTTCTGAAAGTTTAAGTTTGCGGCGTTTTTCTGCATTCAAAAAGGAAAGCGGCTTGTACGGAACTTCAAGGTTTTTCTGAGATCCGTCAATTACAAACTGATATTTAAAATATGCTCCGGCCGTAACCTTATAAGGAACAACAGAAACCCCTCGCTCTTCTGCCTGAAGCGTATATTTTTTTGAATCCAGAAGTTCAAGATAAAACTGGAACGGCGAAGAAACCTTTAGGCCGGCCGTGCTGTAAGTCTGTTCAAGTTCTATAAGTTCTTCCAGGTGCGTAATACAACGGCTTAAAATCTTATCTGCAAAAGAGGTATAGTCCGAATCATCTATAAAATGTTCCTTAAAGTTAAACCAGGCATCGCGAATAGAAGCGAAATATACGTTTTCTGAAGAAAAAAAGCGATTCACATCATTTTTAAGCTTTCTGTAAAACTTAAGGAGGACTTTATTTACGGCATAAGTTTTGCCAAGCGCTTCTTCCCAAATGTCTACACTGCTCCAGATGCCGTTTTCGTCTTGCTGTTCATACGGGCAAATACAGCGCATGCGGTTTCCTTCGCGAATAAGGTCTTCCTTTAATTCCTTTAGGTCGAAATTTTCGTATTTATCCGGACCGCCGGCTTCCTTCATATTAAGGGAAACAGTTTTTTTCCAAGGAATTGTTTCATCCAGAAGAAGAGTGCGTAAATCATCATATGCAAAGCCCGAAGCATGACAGTCAGAAATTTCGCGGAAAATCCGGCCGGCATTGTTACGAGTAAGCGAAATGCCTGCCCTAAAAACATAAGGTATACCGTACTGTTTGAATTCCCTGCGTATATACGGCCTGTAAAGATCTAGATCCGGCACGCTGAGTGCAATTTCCGTCCAGTCAGCTTTTCCTTCCTTTACAAGAGCAATTATCCTGAGCATTGTCTGCCTGAGCTCGCGGCGCGCATCTTTATAAAAGTAAAGTTCAGGGCCGGGAACATCTTCCGGCATTAAAAGAGCCGTTACATTTGGAGCATTGGCAAAAATTTCATCAAAATTGCTGAAGTCCGCAAGCTGTTCAGGGTACAAAATATAGAACTTACGGGATGAATCACTGAATTCAACTTTTTCAATCCATGAAGGCTCAAAAAGCGCATTATCTTCTAGAAACTGGCTGTAAAGCTCGTAAACTTTCTGGTAATCGCGGTCTTCGTCATCAAGCTGACCGTAAGTAGAACGATTATCGTCCATACGCTTTTTCCACAAATGAAGCGACGGAAGATTTTTTTCCAGCCAGCCCGCAAAAGAAAACGCAGAGGAAGCATATTCCGGCTTGATTATCTTTGAAAGAAACGCATTTTCAGAATTTTTCTGGATAAGATCATACACGAACATCTTCCTAAGAAGCGAAGGAACTGCCATAGCCCCTTTCTTGTCCGCAGACATAAAGCTTCCCTTAAACTGATCCCATGCAATAAACCTGTCCAGCGCAACCGACTTTACTCCTGTATGCCCGCCCGTTACGGCCCATTCCGCCCAGGACTGCGCCACAATATCAGTCGGAAAAACAAATACCGCAGCCCTGTCTCCTATGTTTTCCTTAATAAAATCCGGGATCGAATATAAGTATTTTTTATTCATTAAATCCACATCCTAAAAAATGATATTTAGATTATAGCATATAAAAGTGACAATGAACGACATTGGAAAGAAATTAGTATTTGTTTTTTGAAGGTAAGTGCTTTGTTAACATCTGATTTATAGAACTTTCCAGTGTCCCAGATTACAGAAGAACTTTTCCAGATACTCGGTATTCATATAGATTCCCTTGTTCATGTTCGTATAATTTGTACGTACAAGAGCGTTACGGAAATACCAGCTGTTCTTTTCAAACGGTTCATTGTTTACATCAAAGCCAAGTGACTGCAAATATTTGATTGTGAAGACAGCCGTCGTGCGGGTATTGCCATACGCCGCTCCGCGTCGTTTGCATGAGTGGAAATTATTGACGTTTGTGCCTTGCGGCACAAGCGCATCACCAAACGGGTGAATCTGCCAGATATTTGCAACAAAGCGGATAAGATGTTTTACTGCCTCTTCTTTGGAAAGCGTTGAATAATCAAAAGCCTTTTCCTGTCCAAAATCATATTCAAGAGCCTGTCGAATCATGTCTGCATTGGCATAAAGAACTGATTCACCGTCCAGAACCCACTCACGTTTTGAAATATTGTAATCACGGAACCGGCCAGCTTTTACTTTGTAGAACACACCCATTTCCCCCAAACAACTTTCCAAATAATTATGAGTTTTCCACAGCATCAGTAGAATTAGCCCTCTTTTACTACCCTCATTGATGATTCAAACTAATTCTGTTATTCTCTTATTACTGCCACCAGGTAGGAATGCTTTGGGCATTCAGTCTCATCGTTAGGTCTTAGAAGATGGACAATCATTTTGAGGGTGGATAAGCTAAAAATTGCTTTCGCAATTTTCTTAACGCTTTCCAAGCTATCACCGGCCGCCAGCGGCCTTACTCAGGAGCGTCCATCATGTTTTCATACATCTGGCCAATCTTATTAATCGTTACTGCAAACACCGTTTATCAAATCTGCGCAAAAGGCATTCCTCAAGCAATGAACACGTATGCCTCAATGACCGTTACTTATGCTGTAGCTTCAGTTTTCTCTTTCGTTATGTTCCTTGTCACCTCAAAAGGCCATCCAAGTTTCAAAGACTTCACACTTACAAACTGGGCAACAATAATTCTTGGAATCGTAATTACATGTCTTGAAGTCGGATTCATCTGCGCCTATAAAGCCGGCTGGAAGGTAAATTCGCTTGCACTTGTAGCAAGTACATTGCTTGCGGCGGTTTTGATTTTTGTAGGATTCTTTTTATATAAAGAACAGCTGAGCGTTTCGAAAATTGCTGGAAATTGTAATCTGCCTTGTCGGGCTTTATTTTATAAACAAGTAGCAGACACATAACCGGCAAAATGGTGAATAAGTCGTAGCTTAATTATTTTTCCGCAATCACTTCAATTTCTACCAGTGCGCCTTTTGGTAAAGCAGCAACTTCTACGCAGCTTCGAGCTGGCTTTACGGTGAAGTATTTTTCATATACTGAATTGAAGGTTGCAAAATCCTGAATGTGCTGAAGGAAACAGGTTGTCTTCACTACTTTTTCCAGTGACGAACCCGAAGCTTCAAGCACAGCCTTGAGGTTTTTGATAACCTGCTCTGTCTGAGCCGCAATGTCACTTGCTTCAATATTTCCGCTTGCCGGATTGATTGGAATCTGGCCTGAAGTATAAATCAGATTTCCAGAAACAATTGCCTGTGAATATGGCCCGATTGCAGCAGGCGCTTCTTTTGTTGAAATAATTTCCATAATTTTTCTTATATAATTTACCTATTATAAAGATAGGAATATTATATATTAAAATTCTTGACAACAGTCTTTTTAAACATTATATTCCCTACTTAATTAGTAGGGAACTAGGTATAGCCATTATGATTAAATTAGAATCTGTTGAAAAGACTTATCATCTCAAAAACAATGATGTTGAGGCTTTAAAAAATGTCTCACTCACAATTGAAGATGGTTCCATTTATGGTGTAATCGGCTATTCAGGAGCAGGAAAATCTACTCTGGTACGCTGTATAAATCTTCTGGAAGTTCCAGATTCAGGTTCTATCACTGTAAATGGCGAACAGCTTATCTGGCACGACGAGCAGGGAAACTTCCACAGAAAATCAAATCACGAAATGAAAAAAATCCGCCGGGGAATTGGAATGATTTTCCAGCACTTTAATCTGCTCGACCGCTCTACGGTTTTTGATAATATAGCCTATCCTCTCAAGTATAACGGTCTTAAAAAAGAAGAAATTGATAAGCGCGTAAGCGAACTCCTCGAACTGGTAGACTTAAGCGACAAACGCAATGTTTATCCAAGCCAACTTTCCGGTGGACAGAAACAGCGAGTAGCAATTGCCCGCGCACTTGCAAATAATCCGAAAGTTCTTCTTTCTGATGAAGCAACCAGCGCCCTTGATCCTGAGGCAACCGCTTCTATCTTAAGTCTTCTAAAAACTTTGAATGAAAAACTTGGCATTACAATCATTTTGATTACACACGAAATGAGCGTAATCAAATCTATCTGCCAGAAAGTTGCCGTTATGGAAAAAGGCCGCGTTGTAGAAGAAGGCGATGTTTATTCTATCTTTGCAGAACCTAAACAGGAAATCACAAAGAGATTCATCGCATCTCAGTCTTCAATGACAAAGATTTCTACCCTTGTAAATGACATCCGTGTAAATAATCCGGCAGAAGGCGGCAAACTGATTAAGCTTACCTTCCTTAAAGATTCAGTCGGCGAATCACTTATCTCACTGGTTTCCCAAAAGTTTAATGTGCGTTTGAATATCGTTCTTGCAAATGTAGATATGATTCAGGATACACCTCTTGGAGAAATCATTGTTGTGATAAAGGGCGAGGATGCAAATATTAAGGCCGCTATCGAACATTTTGTCGAACAGCGTGTAAAAGTAACAGAAATATGAGGTAAAGCTAAAAATTGCTTTCGCAATTTTTTTAACGCTTTGCTATAGAACAACGGCCGCCAGCGGCCTTACACAGGAGCGTGTATAATATGGAAGAATTAGCAGAAAAAATCGTACCAAATCTCTATGCATACTGGTATAAGTTTTTGAACAACTGTCTTGCAACCTTCCAGATGTTTATAATCTCGGGTTCAATTTCTTTTGTGCTGGGCCTGATTTTCGGGGTACTTCTGATTGTCTTCAAAAAAGACGGAATCAAACCTAACAAGATTTTTTACTCAATCATCAGCGTGTTTATTAATCTTTTCCGCTCGATTCCTTTTGTAATTCTTCTTGTTTTCCTGATTCCTTTTACACGCTCTATCGTTGGAACCGCAATCGGAGTAAAGGGCGCAATCATTCCTCTGATTTTTGGAACTGTGCCTTTCTTCTCTCGTCAGGTAGAGACAGCACTTGAGAATGTTGATTCAGGAAAAGCAGAAGCTGCCCGCAGTATGGGTAGCGGAACTCTCGGCCTGATCTTCAGAGTTTATCTTCATGAATCAGTTCCAGAGTTGATTCGCGTAACTACAATTACTGCAATCTCTCTTGTTGGTCTTACAACAATGGCTGGTGCAGTAGGTGCCGGTGGACTTGGAGACTTTGCAATCAACTACGGTCAGGGACTTAATCATCAGGATATCATTTATGCATGTATCATTATCTTGCTACTCTTTATCTGTCTTCTGCAGTTTACCGGCTCCCTGCTGGCAAAGAAGACAACTAACAGAGAGCTTTTTAAACATGGACACAAGGATTCCGTAGGGAAGCCTGAAAATAAATAAATCATAAATCAAGAAGGAGAAAATATTTATGAAGAGAACTATTGCATTGCTTCTTTTAGGAAGCGTATTGGTAAGCGGAGCTTTCGCAACAAAGAAAGCTAAAACACAGAAAGTTAAGATTGGTGTCTGCGGTGCAAACAACGACCAGTGGAAAGCTGTTCAGTATGTACTCGATCAGGAAAAGAGCGGAATTAAACTTGAGCTTGTTGAATTCAGTGCATACAATCTTCCAAACGAAGCTTTGAATTCCGGCGATATCGACCTTAACTCTTTTCAGCACAAGGCTTATCTGAACAACGATGCCGGTAAAAACGGTTACGACCTTACAGTAATCGGCGACACATTGATTGCTCCACTCACTCTTTATTCAAAGAAATACAAGAGCCTTGACGAAATCAAAGCTGTCGCAGGTAAGAATGGAACAAAAAATGTAAAATCAGGTGCCCTCAAGTTTGCTATTCCAAGTGACGGTACAAACCTCAGCCGTGGTATTAAGCTTCTTGAAGTAGCAGGCCTTATCTCAGTAGATCCTGCAGCAGGTTATACACCAGAGCTTAAGGACATTACAGAGCTTGTTTACAATGTAGAAGTTGTTCCACAGACAGCAAACACACTTCCACAGACACTCGACGATTATGCTGGTGCCACAATCAACGGAACTTATGCAATTCCTACAGGTCTTATTCCTTCACGCGACGGACTTATTATCGAAAAACAGTCTGAAAGCGGAGACAATCCTTATGTAAACATCATAGTTGCACGCACAAAGGATAAGGACAACGATGTATATAAAAAGATTGTAAAAGCATATCAGTCTCAGACTGTTGCAGAATACATCCTTTCAAAATTCTCTGAATCATTCTTCCCTTCTTTTGATTACAAGAAAGTAAGTGCAGAAAAAGCAGCTGAAACTGTAAAGGCTGTAGATAAAGCAATTAAGTGGTAAATAATTAATTATGACCGCAGACGAAGTACAAATTTTTGATGAAATAAAAGCAGACCATGGATATGTTGTTGATTTACGACGACACTTCCATAAACACCCTGAAATTGCAAAAGAAGAATTTCAGACTGCTCTTAAAATAGAAGAAGAACTTGATAAAATCGGTCTTGCCCACCAGCGTGTGGCAGAAACCGGACTTTATGCAGAAATCAAGGGAGAGAAGGATGCGTCAGCTTCTGGCGCTTCTGCAAAAACAATCGTTCTTCGCGCAGACATTGATGCCCTTCCAATTCAGGAAACACACATATGCGAATATACATCAGAAATTCCAGGATGTATGCACGCCTGCGGTCACGATGCACATACGGCGGCCCTTCTCGGTGCGGCCCGTATTCTGAATAAACATAAAGATTTATTTTCCGGCACTGTTCGCCTTACCTTTCAGTCAGGAGAGGAAATCGGATACGGAGCGCGTAAGTTCGTAGACGGCGGTTACCTTGACGGCGCGGACAGAACCTTTGGAATGCATGCCGCTTCACCGCTTTCTGCCGGAAAAGTTGCTGTAGTTCCAGGCCCAAATAATGCCAGCGTAGACTGGTTTAAGATTACAGTAAAGGGACACCCTGCTCACGTTTCAACTCCACAGCTTGGTGCAGACGCAGCTTATATCGCAAGCCAGATTGTAATTTCAACTCAGGCAATCATAACCCGCCGCACATCCCCAATGGACAATGTTCTTGTTGGAATTGGAAAAATTACAGCCGGTGATGCCTACAACATTGTTGCACAGAAGGCCGAGCTTGAAGGAACAATCAGAGCCTTTACTCCAGAAGTTCGCGAGAACACAAAGAAAATGCTCAAAGAGATTTCAGAACGCACGGCAGAAACTTTTGGCGGCACAGCAGAAATCGAATATAAAGATTTCACCTCGCCGCTTATTAATGACGACGAAGCTACAGTTGAAATTCAAAAAACTGCTGAAAAAATTTTCGGCAGTGAAAATGTAATAAAGTCACGACAGCCCTCTTTAGGGGGAGATGATTTTGCAGAATACATAATAAAAGTTCCAGGCACATATGCTTACTTTGGAACCGGTAATCCTGCAAAGGAAGGTACTACAGCCGCACATCACGATTCAAAATTTGATATTGATGAAGATGCGCTTATACAAGCTGTTGCACTTTATACTTTTTATGCTATAGATTTCTTGAAATAAATCGGTAGATTTTAATTCAGAGCCGTCCTGGTTCTTGCAGTAGCTTCCTGTGTCAGGTCTTTTATAATTTCACTTGCAATGATTAATCCTGCAACAGAAGGAACAAAAGCATTGCTTCCCGGAATATCACGTCTTTCAGTACATTTATGTTTTGTTCCCGGCGGACAGATACAGTGAAGGCGACAGCTGATTGCCATATCTTCAATCGGACGTAAAACCTTTTCTGTAGAATAGACAACCTTCACATCTTTGATTTTACGTTTTTTGCATTCCTGACGCATAACGCGGGCAAGCGGACAAACCGAAGTCTGTGAAATATCAGCAACCTTAAACTGAGTTGGATCCATCTTGTTTCCCGCACCCATGCTGGAGATGATTTTTGTTCCAGCTTCCTTCGCCTGCATAATCAGATTAATTTTTGCCGTAACTGTATCGACTGCATCTACTACATAATCATATTTTGTGAAATCAAACTGGTCGCGTGTTTCAGGCAAATAAAAGCATTTGAAAACATTTACTTCTGCCTGTGGATTGATATCGAGAATGCGTTCTTTCATCACATCAACCTTGTACTTTCCAACGCTGGACCTTGTTGCAATAATCTGACGGTTCAGATTTGTGAGGCAGACTTTATCATCATCAATAAGATCTATATGCTGAATGCCAGAACGAATTAAGGCTTCAACAGTATATCCGCCTACTCCACCAATTCCAAAAACTGCAACATGTGCATTATTCAGAATCTCCATGGCTTCTTTTCCGACAATTAATTCTGTTCTTGAAAACTGGTTTAACATCCGATTTCCTCGTGCTTGGTGCGCATTGTAATTCCAACTGTTTTGCAATGACGGAGCAAAGTTTCTCCATGAACATATTTTCCAAGTAATTCAAACGCTGTTTCTGATTTCATATTATTTACCTATTAAAAAGATAGGGATATAATACTAATAAGAGGACATGCAGTCAATGAAGAGGACTAAACGTTCTCCCTGCTCTGAACAATTGAGCGAATCATTATGAATCCCAGAATTAAAACGCCGCCTAGGATTGTTTTTATTGACGGAATTTCGCCTGCAAAAATAATTACCCATACCGGATTTAAAAGCGGTTCGAGCATTGTGATGAAAGAAGCGGTAAGAGCTCGTACATTTTTGATTCCAATCGTGTAAAGGATTGATGGAATGCCGATTGAAACGATGCCGACAAGAAGAAGAAATAACGATGATTTTAAACTTGGCGCTCCGCTTTGAATTACAAATGGAAGACATACTACTGCCGTTATCAGATGCGAAAGAACCATTGCTCCACCGGAATAACCTCTACAACGACGCATGAAAATTGTTGCAAGGGCGTAACTGAGTCCTGATAAGGCTGCAAGAAGATTTCCAAGCTGATTTCCACTTTCAATCCCGTCCGCAAAAAAGAGTACAATGCCGAACATTACTCCAACAATAGTGATGTAATCTGACGGTCGGTTCTTTTCAGCGGTCAGGAAAGGTGCAAGCAGAATGATGTAAACAGGACAAGTGTATTGTAAAAGAATTGCATTTGCAGAAGTTGTCAACTTGTTTGCGACCACGAATAAAATCATTGTGAGGGCGTATGAGACTGCGGCAATCCAGTATAAAATTGTACTCTGTTTATCCAAACGGCCGTTATCATCATGTACTGAAAAATGGATTCTCTGCCTTGTTACTAAAAGCATAAAACTTCCGGAAATCAGACTTCTGATTCCGGCAATTGCGATGGCATTCCATTCGATATTTTTTATGAAGATGCCGCCTGTGCTCCATAGTATTGCACATATTATTATGGCTATTGGTCCGTTAATTGCCATTTTTGAAGTGTTCACTTATTCCTCTTCCCAGCCTTTGCAGACATCACACCAGCCAGTAGCATCGGTCACTTTTTCAAGTTCATCAGGAGTAAGTTTTACTGATGTAAAAGAGTTTCCTCCTGCAGGATGGACGTATTCAAATCTCTTCATTGAAACATCAAGCCATATCGGAATTTCTTTAGGAACATTAAAAGGACAAACACCGCCAGGAGCAAAGCCTGTAATAGCCTCAACTTGATCCCGCTGAATCATACTAGGCTTAGTGTGAAAGAGCGCCTTGAACTTGGAAGAGTTTACACGACCATCACCAGCCATTACAACAATAACCGGCTTTCCATCTACGATAAATGAAAGCGTCTTTGCAATTTCAGCCTCGGAACATCCAAGCTGCTGGGCTGCATGTTCAACAGTATCAATAGTTTCTTTGTGCTCGGTAAGCCTGTCTTCGAACCCCTTCGCTTTGAGAAAATTTAGAATTCTTTCATTTATCATTGTTGTGCCTGTCCTTTTTATTTACCTACTTAATAGATAGGGTTATAATACAAATAAGAGAACTTGCAGTCAATGAAGAGTATTCTGATATTAGATTCTGCGCAAAAAGAAAAGCAGAATCTAATGCAACTACAAACAATAAAATAAATTATCAGCCGCAGCAGCCAGCACCAAGACTATCAGCCTTTTTTTGGTCTTCATCACAGCAATCTTTTTTCTCTTTGCAGCAGTCTTTTACTTCAGATTTTTCTTCGCAGCAGTCTTTCTTTTCCTTACAGCAATCTTTTTCAGCTGCATTTTCTTCACAGCAAGCTTCTTTTGCCTTGCAGCAGTCCTTTACTTCTGCTTTTTCATCGCAGCAGGATTTTTTATCCTTACAGCAATCCTTAACTTCTGTTTTTTCATCACAACAGTCGTTTTTTACTTCACAACAGCTAGCCTTTTCGTGGCAGCAGTCTTTTGTGTTTGCCTTTATCTTTGTACAGGCAGTAAGACAACAGGCAAAAATCGCAATAGCGGAGAGCGTTTTTAGTGTTTTCTTCATAGTTTTTTCCTTAAAAAAAATTAGTCTTAATTTGAATAAAAAAATTGCATTAAAATTGGCTACCAGTCACGGTCTCGTGGTATCAAAAACGGGGGCTAGCCCCCTAGGCGCTGCTTGTGGCATAGGAACTATTAAATGCCTTACGGCATCCACAAGCAGAGCCTTTTTGCCCCACGATCCGCTCCCTCCCGCCACTTTTAATTAAATCTTCTACACTCAAATTAAATCCATTTATCTTTTCCACCTCAGTAAATACTTCTGAAGTTTATTGAAAAGCAGTGTAATTACAACGACAACGATTCCGATTACGATAAGTCCTACAATTGTGCGGGTGTAATCGCCGAAGTCTGAATACTGTTTTACATAGAAACCGATACCGCGGCTGGCTCCGATCATTTCGGCGGAGGTCAAAAGGATGAAGGAGACGCCAAGGCCCTGGTTACAGCCCAAAAAGATTTCCGGAAGGGCGGCCGGCAGAATTACCTTGAAAAGCATGGTGACCTTGCTTACATTCAAAACCCGTGCCGAATCGATAATACGTTTTTCAACATGAAGAACGCCGCTCATGGTTCCTGCAAAAGCCGGCCAGAAAGCCGCAAGGAAAATTACGAATACCGAAACCGAACGGAAGGTCGGCAGAAGGGCAATTCCGTACGGAATGTAAACAATCGGCGGAATTGAACCGAAAAATTTCGAAATATAGGTAGCTGCACTTCCAAGACGGGCGCTCCATCCCAGGAAAAGTCCCAGGGGAATCGCAATTGCCAATCCCAGCGCGTATCCTTCAAGGACAATTGCAAGGGAACTTCCGGCGTGAATCAGAAGTTTTAAGCCGTCTTCCACAAACTGAGCAAAAACCTTCCCCGGTGGCGGAAAAAGACTTTCCTTAAGCCAGTTGAATTTTGCAGTTGCCAGGGTCCACAGAATCAAAAGTCCGTAAATAAAGGCAATGATATCGATAAAAAGCGTGTGGGCAGGCTTATTTTTTATCAAAGCCGAAACCAGAAGCACCACCGCCTCAAGAATTACCGCAAATCCGATGAGATAAGCCGTTTTCGGATCCACTGAATTGTGATTCGGCAAAAGCTGAAGCAATAACAATAGAACAAAAAGTGCATTTCCGACGCGAAGAAACCTGTCCTTCCAGTCAAGCTGATTTTCGATTTTCTGAAGACTCATAATACAACCTCCTCGTTTCCAATTTTTTCTGCAACATCTTTATAGAAGAGAGATACAAGTTCGTTTCTCAAATTATTGTAGGCAGAATTATGGAAAAGTTCGTTTCGTACCCGCGGGCGTACAAATGGTACCGAAATTTCCTTGAAAACATGACCCGGATTCGAAGCCATCATGACGATTCTGTCGGAAAGGAAAATTGCTTCATCGATGTCGTGGGTTACAAAGACCACGGTTTTCTTTTTTCCTTCAACAGAGCCCTTTCCGTCAACTCCGCCTTCCCAGAGACGCAAAAGTTCTTCCTGAAGTGCGATGCGGTTTTTCGGGTCAATGGCGCCGAAAGGTTCGTCCATCAGAAGAATGTCCGTGTCCATTGCAAGCGCCCGGGCAATTGCAACTCGCTGCTGCTGACCACCCGAAAGCTGGCAAGGATATTTTTCCGCAAAATCAGTAAGGTTTACTTTTGCAAGATATTCGTCCGCAATCCGTTCAAGTTCGTCCTTTGAAAGCTTTTTGTTTTTCTGATGAACGCCAAAAACGATATTGTTCTTTGCAGAAAGCCACGGAAAAAGAGAATAACTCTGGAAAACGACGCCGCGGTCAGTTCCGGTTCCATTTACTTCCTTGTCATTGATGTAAATATGTCCCTCAGTCTGGGGAAGAATTCCTTCAAGAACGCTCAAAAATGTACTTTTTCCACAACCGGACGGTCCGATAATGCTTACAAACTCCCCGTCCTGAATCGTAAAAGAAACATCCTTCAGCGCCTGATACGATTTATTTTTTTCTTTGTATGTAACTGAAATATTATCAACGATGATTTTCCCCATTGAATGCCTCCGTTGTTGAGTTATACATTAAACCTATCAAGTATATAGGTTATACAAAATTTAGAGGCTTTATTCTAATACAAGTTTTTTATCGTAGGGTATAGATTTTTTTGATAGGAACGAATTGTTATATTACAAAAAAAACGCCCGGAATACAAAACGCATTCCAGGCGCCATAAAACTTTATACAAAGCTAATCGTTTTTTTTAATTATTTTTACTTTATAAAATGCTCTACTCAAACTTATCAAAGTGTACTTTCAATTCCTTGTAAACTTTGTCATTCGGATTTTCGCTGATAAGGGAATTCAAAGCTTCTTTGTAAATCGATGTGTTGTAGTACTTGTCGATGTCGTAATCTTTTGTATAACCCAGTTCTACAACTGTATCTTTAAGTTTTTTTGTTCCCTGCTTGTCTGGATCAGGACTTGATGTGCTGAATCCGCCGTAAACTTCTGTTTTGATGTAATCTTCATTAATGTCTATGTATTTTTTTACATCCTTGATTGTCTTTGCCTGGTTTTCCTGAGTGAACTTGTAAGCCTTAATCAAAGCCCGTTCGAAAGATTTATAAAGAGCCGGATTCTTTTCAAGAGCCGGAGTATATGCAATCTGACGGCAGCAAGGCTAGTTTTCAAGAGCAGGTTCGTTTGCGCAGTAGTAAACTACGTTGTAGCCCTGACCTTTTGCAAGGGATGTATATGGCGAATAAGCGGAAGCAGCATCGATTGATGAGTTCTGAAGAGCGGCATAAGCGTCCTTCTGGCTGTCAAAATATACGATGTTTACTTCATCAGCGCCTTTTCCAACTTTGATTCCTGCATTTTTGAGAAGGAGAAGAAGTTCTGCATCCTGAACGCTGTTCTTTACGCTTGCAACGTTGCGTCCCTTCAAAATCTGAACGCCGAGATTATCCTTTCCCCCTGTGAACTGCTTTTTAATTACATAACCGTGACCATTCGACATTGCGCCGCCGAAAATTGTAAGGTTTCGGCCGTTGCTCTGGAATGTAATCGAAGGAACCGAACCGATAAATGCGGCGTCAAGTTTTCCTGATTCAAGACCGGCTGCGAGTTCTCCTGCGCTTGCAAACTGAAGGAGAGTTGCAGAAAGTCCTTCCTGCTTAAAATATCCTTCTTCCTGGGCAACGAACGCAAGAAGATGAGCCGTTGAGTTCAAATGCCCCAGGGTAAAGTTGTTCAATTTTGGTTTTGCGCTCAAAGAACACAATGCAAATACCGAAGCTGCGATAATTCCGATAATTTTTTTCATGATATAACCTCCTGACAGAATCATTTACAGTTCCCTTGAAAAGTACATTTCCGTCATTTTAATTTAATTTTCAGCGGCAAGTTATGTTACGGTTTTCGTAAGCCGTAATGTTCAACCGACTGATTGACTAGGTTATACTAAAATTATCGTTTTTATTCTAATACAAGATTTTTATGTTCAGTTATAAGTTTTTTTGATAAAAGAAAAACTTTTCTATAATAATTTGAAAAGCAAAAAATCCTGTAACCATAAGATGCATTCCAGAACACACCTTTCCCTATTACGCGGAAGTCCTGGCATTCCTTGTCTTCGGAAACTCCAGTTCCTTACTTTCTATCCTTGTAAGCATATCCAAAATTAATCGGAGGTGTTGTTACGGAAACATAAACAAATTCACCCTCGCCGTCATTTAAAAGGCCGTGAAGGTCTTTATCTGCAAATCGAACTACGTCTCCGGCTTTAAAATCTTTTTCTTTGTCATCAGCCAATAGAAGTTTGCCGGTTCCCTTTAGGGCATACCAGATTTGTTCAGAGATTTCATGAATATGACGTGGCTGGCTTGCTCCGGGAACAAGATGAACTTCAGTAATTGTTACTCGTTCGCTGGTTGAGTTTTCCGGGTTCAAAAGCTGACGCGAAACAACTCCTGGATTGGACAATTCCTTAATTTCTTTTGCTGCAATAGATTCCATAAAGTACTCCTATGCCTGTTATTATGCCCGTTAGTGACTATGATGCTCGCCGTGTTGAACACATCGATTTTCATAATTTCCTCCGGTGGAATGCCATGATCATATCATAAAAAGAAATTACAAGAAATAAGTCTTCATTACGCCTTTGCCTTTTACTTTAGTTTCGGCAATATCTTTGTAGTCAAAGGTGCTTTTTGTCTGCTGCCAGGTTGATTCGCTTACGTGAATTCGCATAGGTTCGCCTGTACTTTCCATTCTGCTTGCAACGTTAACTGTATCGCCCCAAATATCATAAATAAATTTTGATTTACCAATTACGCCGGCAACAAGCTCTCCTGTATTTATACCAAGCCTGATTTGAATCTTAACAGGCGAATCCTTGTTATAATTTTCGACATCATCCAAAAGTCCCTTTGCAAAACGAATCATTCTTACAGCATCATCTTCGCTTGCATTTTCGCTAAGGCCTACTGCGGCCATGTAAGCATCGCCAATTGTCTTTATTTTTTCAATTCCTTCCTTATTTAGCCCTTTCATCAAACAAAGAAATCATTTTATTAAGCATTGTAACAACTTCTTCGGCACTCATTCCGCCACTCATTTTTGTGAAACCCACAATATCTGTAAACAAAACGGTTACATTCGGAAATTTCTTAGCGATTGTCCTGTCCGGATGTTCTGTAAGTTCTGCTGCAACTTCGGCCGGAAGAATATTCAATAAAAGTGATTCAGCCTTTTCGTTTGCAACTTTAAGTTCCTTTGTACGCTGGTCAACTTTTGATTCAAGAACAATCTGATAACGTCGCATGGAACTAATTTTATGTACAACAAGGAAAGCAATAATTGCAATTATAAGAAGCCAGAACCAGGGCTGCTGCCACAAGTAAGGCTTTTTTACAATAATTACAGGCTCGCTTGGGCTTCCTTGAATTCCATCGCTGTTCTGGGAAATCAGAGTAAACTGATAGGTTCCAGGCTTTAAGTTTGTATAAGAAACGCTTCTTGCTGTAGTCCATTCTGAATAATCCTTATCAAAACCGGCAAGCTTATAGCGGAACCTCATACTGTCGGAAGAAATAAAACTCATTCCCGTATATTTAATGCTCAAACGTTTTGCAGATGGAGAAAGCACAATTTTTTCGTTATGGTAATCTTTTGTTACATTATCAACTGTATAATCTTGAATTTCAATTTTTGGTGCAAATTTGTTCATTCCGCTCTTTTGAGGATCAAAAATTGCAAAGCCGTCTGTAAGAGTAAACCATACTCTGCCCTCAGAATCTTTTTCGGAAAGTGATGTAGAAGTAACTCCACTTGTAATAAGACCGTCGGAAGCACCATAATAACGGGCAGAAACTTTTTTGCGTTCTCCTTTTATTACAGCCTGCATTTCTGTATAAGGAACTGAAAAAACTCCTTTGTTAGAGGTCATCCAGACAAGACCGGTATTATCGCAAATCATCTGAAAAACACTGTCGGTTCCAAGTCCGTTGCGGGAATTAAAGTTTACAAAAGAATCAGTTTCTTCAATATAGCGGGAAAGTCCTGTTCCTGTTGCAATCCAGATTGCATTATCAAAATTAAGGATTTTAAAAATTACATTGCCCGATAGTCCGTTTTCTACAGTGTAACTTTTTATGATTTTTTCATCTTGTAAAACAAAAACGCCACCGCCGTTTGTTCCAACCCAGACGCGCCCCTTTAAATCTTCATAAAGCCACATTATATAATGATTTGAAAAGCCGTCATTTCTTGTAAGCGTAGAAATTTTTCCGTCTTTGTGAATTATTGAAAGTCCCTGGGGAGTTCCAACATAAATATCTCCGTTAGAACTTTTTATTGCGACACGGGCTTTTGAACTTACAATTCCATCTTCTATTGTCCAGAATTTTATTTTTGAATCCGCTGTAACAAGTGCCTGCGGCTTTTCTGAAAATGCAGAAATAAGAAGCTCATTATCTTTGGTAATTCCAACATGACGGACACGAACGCCTTTTACAGCTTTTGTAATTTCGTTTTCTATAAATTTATTATCTTTATAACAATGTAAGCCGTCATCGCAGCCAAGCCATGTAACTCCACGAAAACGATCCTGGCAGATACTGTTTACGCTTATATTCATTTTTACAGTCTGAAATTTTCCTTTACTAAGCTTTTGCAAGCCTCCACGGTTCAAACCAATCCAGATATTTCCTTCCCGGTCCTCCATAAGTTTTGAAATTCCGTTATCAGGAAGGCCGTTTTTAACATTATAATAGGTATGACTGTCGCCATGAAGAATCATAATTCCTGCATCAGAACCAAGCCAGTATTTACCGGTTGAATCTTGAATTATAGAGGATATAGAAAGCCCTGAAAAACCCCGGGGATTCATATCAAATAAAGTCTGTTCATCTCCCCTTATCCTTACTGCAAAATGAGGTTCACCACACAACCAGATTGATCCGTCGTTATCCTGAAGTACATCATAAACGCCAGGATCTTCAATGCCCTTAAGGTTTGTAAAAAGTGAGACTTTATTATTTTTGCAGATGTATAAATTATTTGCAGTCCCCGTTGTAATCCAAATGTTCCCATCATTATCACAGTATATCTTCTTCGCCGATATTTTTTTTATAGAAAGATTTTCATCGCACTCTGGTTCAAAAATCTGATTTTCAGGATTAATACAGCAGACACCGGAAGAAGTTCCAATCCAGATATTCTTTGATTTATCTTCGCAAAGAGCATTTACTTTGTTATTTGGAAGGCCATCTTCAGTTGTAATTTTTTTTATTTCGCCAGAGGGTATAATTTTTGTAACGCCTTCATCATTATGACCAACCCATAAATTTCCATCTGAATCCTGAAGAATCGAATGCACAGAGGCAAAATCGTATCGTTCATCGGTAGAACGGCAGAAGGTTTTAAATTCCACGCCATCAAAACGAACAAGACCATCGTAAGTTCCAATCCAGATATAACCTTTGTTATCCTGAATTAAATCTGTAATTGTAACGCCCGGGAGCCCGTCAGATGTTGTCCATGTCTTTTTAACAAAATCGTTTATATAATTTTCGTCGTTTTTATAATATTCAGGTAAATCTGCAAATATAGCCGTATTAAATGCTGCTAATAAAATGAGTAATGATAATAGTTTTTTCGTACTATAATTATACTAGCGTCCTGTTGAATTTGCACAATAAAACATAAGATTTTTAAAATACAAATACTCCAATGTCTTAAAAAGAGACGGCTCAGTTTTACGACCTTCAAATACAAACAAAATCATTAATCAAATGTACCGCCACGGAAAAGCTTTTCTATGTTGTGTCCTTCGCGAAGTTCTTTTTCTGTACAATCATGAATTGCACGAATCTTGTTTTTATCCAGCAGGAAGTTGCAATCAGGACGCAACAAATCATTGCATAAAAGCAATGTATTATGAGAAGTAAGGAACAGCTGACAATTCAATTCAAAGAGTTCTTGATTAATAATAAATAGCAAATGCTAAAAACCTTGACTTTTTGAATCAAAATGTTATATTTGAAATATCTCATCTACTAGTTGTAGAAGGAGTTTCTGAAGACGTTCCGCTTGCCGAAGCGTCTTTTGCTTTTTTAAACCGTTTTATATTGTTCATAGTGCTTTAACTGTTTTTCCAAAGCATTGTCATATTCCCCCAGAACCATAACATTACTGTTGTCATGTTCCAAATGGCAGCTTTCATCACAGTAAAAATTGTATTCAGTCATGTTGATTCTCCTTGCTCATATACTCTGTGTTTTCCGAATATAGTTTTATTTCTTTAATAAAGAATCAAAAAATTTTATAAGTTTATAATTTATAAAATTTGAATCCCGTATATTACTTGCTTTATCAACTGCTTTCATTGATTCAAGCATTTGTTTGCAGGCATTCTTATATGTACTCTTTCCTTTTTCATTTAGTATCTTGTATTTCTTATCATAAAACTCTTTATACAGATAAACTTGTTTTGCTCTAAAATAGTCATTTGGCAAATTAATTAATAAATTATGTGCTTCCATAAATAAAGAAATAACAATTGAGCCATTAGCTTCAAGAAGACTTTTTAATATTAATAAACGCGCATATTGGGTATCAATGTCCGCAGTAACATATCCTTCCTTTCCCTTTGCTAATTGATAAGAATTATTAAAATACATTTCCGCTTTACTTAAATTCTTAAAATTTATTTCTGCCATTCCATATTGTAACCAATAATGAGGGTCTTTTTGTAACCAATTTACTTCTGATTTTAATCTATCATAATAAGAAACTAGTATGGTACGTTTATTTTGTTCTGGGAACAATCTTTCAACAAAATTAAATTTGACTGCATTTTTAAAAATCGAATCCTCATCATATCCACCATTATATTTTAATGCATCAAATTTCTTAGCTATAAAAAGCATGCATTCTTTTATGAAATTAGCATCAAAACAATTTTTTATCATTCCAGATGCAAAAAGAGATGACTTTACAATGCCTCCTGTATTTGAACTAGGAAATAACATTTTAAATTTTTCATTATTTATCAATTTAGGATTATAAATTTCATTATTATCTGCCATAGCTGAAATATATGCTTCATTGAATGGTATATCCATTAATTTTAACAAACACATAGAAAAAATTGTTTTCTTATACGATTCTTTACCTATTAATGAACCCAACAAATCAGCAATTCGATTTTTCATTTGAGGAGAATTAAAGATTCCTAGTAATATACTAGAAATCTCTGATGAACACTTTTCCTTTAAATACTGTGTATTTAAATAATCTGAATAAACAATTCTTTCTCCCCAAAAACCGATATTAGATATTATTGAAGTCATCTGAGTTAATTCTTCATCTATTAACTTATCAATACGGAAACCTACTGCTTGATGACAACTATCATTTAAAATTTCATAATTTCTCTCATGTAATCCAGATTTATCAGCTAATATTAATAATACATTTGGATTATTTATATCCAAAACATACCGGATAAAATCTAGATATTTCGAATAACTATCAATAACAAGAATAAACTTTTTCTCATTTTTTAATAAAAAATCAAAATCTGATTCCAAGTATTCACTTGGAGATGTGGTAAAATAAACTTTTTTACCTTCCATGGTAAGCTTACTTTTTAATTGTTCAAGGAAAATAGTTTTGCCATTTCCAAATTCTGCATATATAAATACGTTATTTTCATTCTTTAGAGCATCCAAAGCTTCTGTAATATTATTGCGCTTAATTATATATGACTTTTTTGATGCTGCAATATAATTTGGATTAATATATTCATCCCTTATATCACCTTGCATAATAAAACTTTGAATTTCGTTATCTGAAATTATCGCCGAAGATTCTAATAATTCATATTTACAAATTGAACCTTTATTATCAATTTTTACACTTTCGAGTGTTGAGACTTCACATTCACCCAATTGATTACCAAAGTCATCAACTCCTATTGTTAGAACAGTACCATACTGCTTTAAGTTATACACAGTATCATCTGCTTCCATTTTTGCATTTATGAAACAAGTTTTTTCTCGATAGCTTCCTTCAAATAATATTTTTTCGATTTCACAATCATAAAGAGAATATCCAATAAATAGAATTAAACTAGCGTTTTGCAAATCTTTCTGAAAAAGGTGATACCAATTTGATTTTTCAAAAGAATTTGTTGAGAAATATGAAGACTTAGATAATTTTAAATAATCGTTTCTTAATTTTTCTTCCGTTAATCCATTAATAAATCCATTTATATGTACACACAAATCATTTCGCTTAAAAAAGTCTTTTGAGGAATCATCTATACATATTGAATCCAAATGGATAGACGCCGCTTTTGCTGCTACTTCTATAGCATCATCATAATTAGTTGTATATATTCGTCTCCAAGGATAAGACATAATATTTATATGTTCTTGTGGGGTTTTCTTTATTGAAAATCTATTTTTCAATAATTGAACTAATTCTGACAAATCATCTTTATTTTCGTTTATATATCTGTCAGAAGTGTACTTTAAATTATCTGATTCCTTAAATTTGCCTAAATTGGAAATTTCTTTTGAAAGTTGACCTGCAAGTGGCGGATTTTTATCCTCAATGTTTATTGTACTTTTTGAAAAGCCAGCTCCACAAAACAAGATAGCTTTTCCTGTTAAAATCTTCTCACGAATTTCTTCGATTGTCATTTTTTTCTCCTATTGTATAATATCATTTCGAAATATTAAAACTCCCCTCTAAACGCACGAGATAAGATTGATTTTTTTAGCAGGGTGATTTGGTCTAGTACGGTTTGGGCGGCTTCTTTGGCGCGGGATTCTTTTTCTAGTACTGTGTCTAGGATGCGAACGATTTCTTGTTGTTCATGGAGAGATGGTAACACAAATGGTAACTCTCGTACCCTTTGGCAATTCAACGCTTGTGGACCTGATCCATTTCCTGCAGTTCTATTGTTTTTATACTCTTTCTGCAACCAATACCATAAGAATCTAGGTTCTACATGACCATGATTTATTATTATTGCAGCTATATTCTGATTAGTTGTTGCCTCAATATTAAGTACAGAAGTTTGTCCTCGAGTTTTTCCTTCTCCAATCATGGCAATTAGAACTGTACCTATCGGTAATTTCTTTACTGATGAATTATTATATCCTTCCTCTGTTATACATTCATTAGTTGCTTCAATTATGTTATTGGAAACCTCTCCAGAACTGACCCAAGGGATATCACCATTCCAAAATGATGGCTCCTTCCTAGATGGAGTACTTCCATTTGTTACTATACCAATAGCTCCAATACAACATTTTTTCCATAACGTTCCATCTGATAAAATATAATCAGTTGCTTGACTTTGGAACTCTGCAATATTTGTAATATCCTTCTTAGTTAACGATTGTACAAAACTATATATAGAGTCTAATTCCGTATTATTCCCAATTCCATTTTCTTTGCGCCAGTTGGCGGTTAGTTCGCCGGTGAACGCTTTGTGCAGGATGGCGGCTTTGCGTGTTTCGAAGCTGTCCAGCACTGCCTGTGCTTTTTCCTGGGCCTGATCTAGTTTTGCGAACATTGCTTCTATGCGGTTTACGATACGCTGTTGTTCGACGAGTGGCGGTAATGGAAAATGCAATTGTTGTAAAGAATTAGATGACAAATGCTTTACAGTAACACTTGGAGTGGCATCATTTATCTGCTTTAATGTTATTGGCAAATAATAATACAAAAATTTTTCATCTAAATCTTTTGAGGATGTTTCTATTTTGCAAACTCGCTGATTTAATAAACCAAAATCAGATTTCCATCTTGAAATATTAAAATCACCATCCATTCCAATGAGTATTTCATCTTTTTTGATTTTATATTCATCAGGACAATCTTCATCTGTAAAAGTCTCTGTATACCCTCTTACAACGTCACGAATTCTTATAAGAGGATATGTATTTTCAGATGAATTTGTAAACCGTCCAGAATCAAAAGGATATCCATTGAGTATTTTTACATATTTTCCTAACTCGACAATTTTCCATGAATTATTGGGAATTATCGGCTCTGGTAAATCAACTTTTTTTGCCATTACATTGCTCCTAAAAAGTTATGGATTTTGCGTTAGACGACCCGAATCCGTGTGGCAAATCGGGGGCGTTGCGGGGGTGTCCCCCGGTAGAGGGGGTAGCGGAAAACGGTAGCAGCTCTGCTGCGGACGGTTGTAGCGAGGGGGAGACTTCCCCCACATTTTGCAATATTTCTTTCTTAGCCAATTCTCAATTCTCCATTACACATTCTCAATTTTCCTCGTAGTAGTATGAATAGTCGATTCCTTTCATGAACATTTCGCGGTCATTGATTTTGTCGGTGAGGGCGTTTTGCAGAAGGGCTTTGATTTTTGTGCTGTCAATTACGCTTTCTTCCATTGCGCTTAGGTATGTTTTTTTGTCAATCTGACTCCAATCCACGCATTTCTTTAGACTGCGTTTTAAAATCAAGTCCAGCCAAATGCGTGTCGTCCTGCCGTTGCCTTCTCTGAACGGATGCGCCACATTCATCTCTACATATTTATCTGCAATCTGGTCAAATGTTGTTTCCGGCATTTTTTCTATTTTATCCAGCGTTTCGCTCAGGTATTCTGCCATTGCAAATTTGAAGCCACCTTTGGAAATGTTTACGGTTCGGATAAGCCCTGCAAAATCATACAGTCCGCCAAAAAGATAAGCATGTATCTGCTTTAAGCCGTTTATAGTTCCGACTTCGATGTTATCCAAAAGTGAACTTTCAAACAGAGCATAGGCTTTTGACTTACTTTTTCCGTCTATTGTTTCATCGCTGTTTGTAAACCACTGAACGAACGGAACTGATTTATTGTTCGGGAATGATTTTGCGAGCGCAATAATTCCGTCGTTATCCAGTACATCGGTTTTATATTTTTTTCCGTCAGCAGCGGTAAGTTTGAGTTGGTTAGTGGCACTAACCAACTGAGGCACTTCTTTTTTGAGTTTTGTCTTTAAATATTTCCAATAGTTGCGGTTCTTTTCGTAATTGTCCTGGTTGTTTAATACTCCAATTATATCAAGAACGCTGAACCACCACTTTGAGTTTTCTTCATCCCAGATTGCGCGGACTTCGCGATCGTTGAAAAAGCGGATGGATATTTTTTGCATTTCGCTTTTTGCCATCTTCTACCTCTCCGTCTTCTGAAGTTCGCGGACAACTTCTTTGATGAGATCGGCGGCCATTTCCAGCTGGTCGATGCATTCCTGAGCGCTTTCGATTGGGTCGGGAAGGTCTTCGTAGTCCAGGATACTTTCGTCGCGGATAAGGCCCAGGTCCAGGCTATTACCTTTGGCGGCAATCTGGTCGCGGGTAAAGCAGTTCCAGCGTTCGTCTTTGATTGAACTGCGGTCGGCTGCTTCGTAAGCTTTGATGAAGTCGGCAAAGTGTTCTTTTTTGAGCTGATTTGTTTTGCCGAAACTTGGCATATTGGTGCGAAGGTCGTAGAACCAGACTTGTTTTGTGTTGTCTTTGTCAGTTTTTCCGCGGGTAAAAAAGAGGACGTTTGTTTTTACGCCCTGGGCATAGAAAATACCGGTTGGCAGGCGGAGGACTGTGTGCAAATTACATTTGTTCATTAAATCTACGCGGATTTTTTCGCCGTCGCCGTCTGCAAAAAGAACGTTATCTGGAAGAACTACAGCGGCTCTGGCTTTTCCGTCTGCTTTTAGTGAGCGATAGATGTGCTGCAAAAAGTTGAGCTGCTTGTTGCTTGTGGTGTAAGTAAGGTCTGTACGAAGCGCGCGCTCACCGCCTTTTTTTGTACCGAAAGGCGGATTTGTAAGAACTACATCGTAGCCTTTCATTTCCATTCCGATTGAACTTAATGTATCGCCAAGTGTGATTCTTCCGTTTATGTCGTGAAGGTATGCGTTCATAAGGGCAAGGCGATGAGTGTCGTGAACAAGTTCTGTACCAGTAAAGGCTTGGGTATCTTCGAACTCTTGCTGTTCGCTTGTACAGTGAATGAGGTTGTCGTTGTGGTCCAGCACGTATTTGTGAGCGCTAATCATAAAGCCGAAGGTTCCGCAGGCGGGGTCGTTGCATTTTTCTTCAAGCTGAGGTTTTACAAGCTCTGTCATTACATCGATTAAAACTCGCGGCGTAAAATACTGCCCTGCTCCGCTCTTTTTTTCTGTGGCATTTTTTTCGAGCAGGCCTTCGTATAGGTCGCCGAGCCCTTCATCTTTTGCGCTGAACCAGTCGAGCGCATCTATGGATTTTATGATTTTCTCAAGATTTTTTGGCTCGTCGATTGAAGTCTGACTGTCGGCATAAATCTCAAGTACACGGCCACTTGTTTTTGTTCCAAGATAATCGAGGAGTTCTTTGTAAAAATCTTTGAGGGCAATTCCATCTTTTGCAACAAGTTTTGCCCAGCGATATTTTTCTGGTATCTGTTCTTCTGCTCCAGGTATTTCTGAGCACATTTTTAAGAACAGAATGTATGTGAGTTCGTTTAAGTAATTTTGATATGTAATTCCATCATCGCGAAGTACGTTACACAGGTTCCAGAGTTTGCTTACGATTTCTTGTGTGGTCATTTTTTAATTCTCCATTCTTAATTTTCCAATAATCACTTATTCATTAACCAGTCCAGAGCGTTCTTTCGGATTATTCCTTCGTAGTCGCCATCTGGATCATCATCAAGTGTAAGAAGTAATTTTGGATAATTATCTTTTACAGCTTTAAGAGGACGAAGTTCCCGCTGCAAAGTGTTTTCATCTCTTACAGAAGCCGAAACCTGAATATACGTATTTCCCTTATCGTTCTGCGCTACAAAATCAATTTCCATATCATCGATTTTTCCAACGTAAACAGAATAGCCGCGACGGATAAGTTCAAGATAAACTATGTTCTCGAGTATGTGGCCGACATCCATTGCTTTTTTTCCGAGCATAAAATTACGAAGGCCGATATCTGCAACATAATATTTTTCAAGGCTTTTAAGATATTCTTTACCCTTGATGTTATAACGTCCTGCCCGATATACGATAAAAGATTCTTCAAGCGAGCTTACGTACTTTTCTATTGTTTTGGAATCTGATTTTCTTCCGCCAGATGTAAGAGTGTCTGCAATTTTTTTTGACGAAAGCTCCGAACCTATATTATCGAATAAAAACTGAGTTACACTTTTCAGTACAAGGGTATCTGCAATTTTTTTTCTGTCGATTATATCTTTTACCAGAATTGTGTTATAGATTCCTTCAAGATATGAATTGATTTCCTGCGGTGTATCCAAAAGCTCAAGAACATACGGGAATGAACTTGTTTCTATATACTGTCTGTAGGCTGTAGAAAGATTTTTATTTTGATTCGTTGCAGTTACAAATTCTATAAAAGAAAATGGAAGCATCTTTATTTCTACATAACGGCCGCTTATAAGCGTTGCAATTTCGCTTGAAAGTAAAGAGGAATTAGAGCCTGTAAGATAAAGGTCAACATTATCTTTTATATAAAGACTGTCTACTACATCCGGAAAGTTTTCTACTCGCTGAATTTCATCCAGAAAGATGTAATTCAATTTATTTGTTAGACGACTTTTGATGTAATCATACAGTAAATCGGGATTACGCAGTGCTTTGTTTTCGTAGTCTTCAAAGTTTATGAAAATTATCTGCTCTTTATCTACACCTTCAGAAAGAAGTTCATCGCGGAACATTTCAAGGACAGTAGATTTTCCACAGCGTCTGATTCCTGTAACAATTTTTATAAGCTTTTTGTGCTTTAAATTTCTAAGGCGATTAAGAGGCTCAAGACGAGGAATTTTATAGCTGTCTATTTTATTACTAAGTTCCATGCTAAAAGTATAATCCTAAAAGTATTCAAATTCAACAAGTTTTTGGATTCTATTCCCAAAACTCTGTAATCAACCCCATCTCTTCCTTTCAAATAATATTCTCCTTTCGTTATTAATTATTCATTTTCCATTATCAATTACTATGCTGCATCTTCATACAGATATTTATTCAATTCACCAATTAAGGCATGAAGCTGGAACTTAAAGTCTTTATCTATGCGCTTGAAGCCGCCTTTATTACGGAAAATAACTTCATTATCAAATACTGATTCTTCCAGTACATTTTCCTGCAAAAGATTTGCCTCTATTACATTGAGCCAGCCAAGTTCAACCGGACTAAAATTATGATTTGCCTTGAGTTTTGCAACTGCTTTTTTAATTCTGTCTTCGTGACTTTGCATAGGAGAACCGATTGCACAAGTTCTGATTACGCTGATAATGTCTACAGTAAGGTCTGCGTTTGTAACTTTATTCCATGCAGTGTTAAGGCTTGTAAGGTCATAGCCCTCGTTTGCAAGAACGACGGCAAGATTTTTAAGGGCTTCGCGGGTAAGGTCTGCAGGTCTGGTGCATACAATCTTTAACGCTTCAATCTTGTTGCGGTTTTCTTTTATGTAATTTGTAAATTCTTCGATGTAATCTTCTGGCTGCTGCAAATTGTGCTTACCGTATCCGCGGGTTATCTGAACATCTTTATCTTCATTTGTATCGATGATGATTTTACGAAGTTCAGCTTTGTCATCTTCAAGAAGTTCAAAGACTTTTCTGTCCTCAATTATCTGTTTTTTGGCCTCAATTGGGTTAAGCTCTTCTATCTTTTTCAGATATGATTCTATACTTGTCTCTTTTGTTAGAATCTTAAAATTTGAAATTGCTTCCGCTGTAAGATTATTCTTTTTACGGTTTACCTTTGCCAGTAATTGCTCAATCTGATATTGAATAATCTTTGGCTCTGTATCTGGAACTGAGACCATTGAGTCTATAAGTTCGGTCATTTTAATTTTTGGTTTCTGCACTACCGGCTGCATATCAATTTTATCTTTAATATGATCATAAACTCCGGCAGGGTCATAAATATTAAAATGAGTCTTATTGATTTCAGGACATCGGCGTGTAGCTCGTCCAATCATCTGTTCAAACAAAATGCGTGACTTAATACATCTCATAAATACAAGATTTGAGATTGAAGGAACATCTATTCCTGTTGTCAGTAAATCTACTGTTACAACAACACTTGGAAATGCTTCGTTCTTAAACTGTTTTATAAGGTCTTCGATCTTCTTTTGATTTCCACCACCGGCACTTCCTGTAATTTTCATTACTGCCTGTTCCGGAAGTTCATTCTTTTCGCAAATCTTTTTTATAATATCAACAATCATATCTGCGTGTTCATCGTTCACTGCAAATATCAAAGTTTTTCCATGTGTGTCTGGAGCATCAAGAGTAAGGTATCCATTTTCAAAAAGTTCAGTAAATACAGCTTCATTGAATGGTCGTGTAATAATATCTCTGTTGAATTTTTCTACATCGTAATCAACTTCATCGGGCTCGACTTCGGCTTTAACAACTGTCTTATTATTCGGGTCGTATTTATCTACAAGAGTTCCTGCTTCAAAATGGATTCCGTTTCGAGTTTTATCTGTAGAAATAATATACGGAACATCATGGTCACAAAGATAACCTTCGTAAACTGCACGTCGATATGAATAAGTATAAACAGGCTCACCAAAAATCTGAGTCGTCTGTAAAGCAGGAGTTGCTGTAAATCCGATTCTTACTGCATCAAAATATTCTATGATATTTCTGTACTTACTCTGATAATCCAGCTGGTCACGGAAGAATAATTCTTCATCCGCCATTTCCTTATCAAGAATATATCCGCGGTGTGCTTCATCTATAATTACTAAATCAAAATCTGTAACAGCAGGCATCCTTTCCCCATCATTATAAAGGATGCGCTGAACCATTCCCTGTACTGTTGAGATTTGCAGTTTTGTTTCTTTATCAATTACTTTTTCATCTAGATTTTTTATATTGTAAATATCTGTAAGAGGTTGAAGCTGATCCAGTTTTACTTCACTGAAAACATCAAATGCCTGTTTACCAAGAGAGTTACGGTCTACTAAAAGCAAAATTCGCTTAAAACGCCCAGTCTTCAAGAAGCGATAAATCAAAGCAAGGAAGGTTCAGGTTTTACCGGTTCCAGTTGCCATAGCAAGAAGTATATTTTTTCTTCCCTCTTCCAGGGCTTTATCAACTGCATGAATTGCTTCTATCTGATAATCACGAAGACTCAATCCATCTTTATTTCGTAAGAATTCTTCATCATCAAGTTCTTCATATACTTTTTTATAGCTTTCAGCATTTCGCTCTAAAAGTTCTTCAATACCAATAGGACTCATCCAGCCCTGCAATGCTTTTGGAGCTTCTGTCGGTTTTGTGAAATTTATAAACCAGATTCCAGATTTTGTTTCCAGCTGTTTAAGATAAGGGCGACCATTTGTTGCAAAGGCAAAAGGAACTTTGTATTCATTTTTAACACCCCAAGTCCCCTGTACAAATTCTTTATCTGAATCTTTTATGAGGCTTGCATATTCCTTGCACTGCCCGTCAATTACGCATGGAATATCTTTGTGTTCTGCCTTGGCTTCAATTACGCCAACAAGTTTTTCGCCGATAAAGAGTGCATAATCTGCATAGCCATGATTGTAGATTTTGGAATCAGTCTGCCACTCTGCAATGGCCATGTTGTGACCTTTCTGTGGTTTTGTACCATGTAATTTTTGATTAAGCAGATTTGTATCACATTCCCAGCCAACCTTACGAAGCTGGTCATCAATAAGTTCGCGAGTTTCCGCTTCTGTAAGAGGTCGCGCACGGTTTGCTTTATATGAACGATTCTTGCGTTCTGAAATTAAAATTTTTGGGACTTGAGCAGCTGCAACTGATGCCTGTTCTATAAGCTGATTTTCTTTTTCTTCTTCCTGCTTTTCTTGAGGAGTGAATTCAACAGGCTTTTTGATTTTTACAATGAATTTCTTTTTTGCTACTGCATTAAGTTTTTCTGGAGTTACATATTCCTTATATTCAGGATTTTTATTTGTTCCGTAAGTTCCTGCAAACCACAAACAAAGGCTGTATGCAATTGGTAAAAGTTCCCGAACCAGTACAGAAGAATCCAAATCTTCGTGTACGGCCTCATTTCCGATTTTTCTAAGCCGCGTAAAGGATTTTGCAAGCAGCGAATTTATAATTCCGTAATCCTGCAGTGTATTGATTCTTGTTACCTGACTTACATCATTAACGTTTCCTGTAGGGCAGGCAATATTATCATACTGATAAATAAGACCCGTAATGGTTTCACCAATTTTCCTGATTTTATACAACGCACCATTCGGATCTGTTTCGCAATATGTTTCTGCCAGTTTCCCGAGTTTTGTAAGTATTGGAAATTCTTTTTCAAAATAATCAAATGATGAAAACATTAAATTTAGTCCTTTTGTATATTATATCATGAAATAGGTAAAAAATGTTATGAATAATCGTGAAAACTTAATTGATTAAGCAAGTAAAAAAAATCCAAACCTCGTTGATGTTTATTCACGCTTTTAACTAACGGGGAAGGCTTTTTTTTATTTCACTATTCTTTTCATATATACACCCCCGTTCTCTTTCAGCCACTTATTACAGCGTTTATAATCGGGGAACACACGGTCAATTTCAGCGTAAAATTCTTTTGAGTGATTCATGTGCTTGCGATGGCAGAGTTCGTGTACCACCACACTGTCCAGAATCTCCAGGTCATACAAACGGTCAAGGGACGCTTGCGCTCTTTGCCCTTGACTCGTTTGTTTGCCGGGTGTACAGGATTGTACACCCGGCATCAGCACCAAAAGACAGTTGAAACTTAAATTGCCATTCGCCGAACAGCTCCCCCAGCGTGTACTTTGCAGCCGAATAGAAATCTTTCCATAAGTCACGCCGATTTTCTCTGCCCAGTACGCAACACGCTCCGGAATTATCTTTTTCGCCTGTCTTTTAATTTTGCGGATTTCCTCATCACTCAGCACCCCAAGCGCAACAGCTTTTTTCTCTTCCATGTTCTGCTTTTCCAGATGCTTTGTAATCCAGTCCTTTTTAGAAAGAAGAAATTCCCGCACCGTGCGTTCGCTGGTTCCATACGGAGCTTTTACGAGAACACGGTTGTCTGTCATAACACTGACAGAAATAGAGCGGCGTCTAGATTTTTGGATGATGTAGGTCAGCTGCATAAAAACCTGCAATCTCCCATTTCAATTAAAAAGGAATCCTTGCCCTTCAATGATGGCAGTTTCATTGTAGATTTCCTTTACGACATCAAGTGTTAAAGACTTCAGATTTTCTAGTCGACCATCAATCAAAGAAAATATGACACAATCTAAATTTATAAGATGATTTGGATTATGCGTAGTGAAGATGATAGTTTTTCCCTTTTCGATTAGTTGCCGCAAAATAAAGAATAACTTCTGTTGATTTCCAAAATCTAAAAACGCAGCAGGCTCGTCCATCAGAATAACTGAAGCATCTTGAGTAAGTGCTCGGGCTATGTAAGCAAGCTGTCTTTCACCACCACTTATTTTGTTTATATCGTTTTCTAACAGTTTTTCTATACCACAAACTTTTGCATTGTTTTCTATTTGTAAATAATCGTCATCCGTTAAGTTTCCAAATAACGAAACATGCGGATTTCTTCCAAAGGAAATAAACTCACGAACTGTAAAATCAAGATTGATTTGGGTCTGTTGTGGAATATACGCTAATTTCTTTGAAAATTCATTGATTGAATAATCGTTTATAGAACGGCCATCTAATTCAACAACTCCTGAAAATTCATTCATGCCAGATATACACTCAAGTAACGTCGATTTTCCACTTCCATTTTTACCGATCAGTGCAATTAATTTTCCTTCTGAGAAAGCGGCATTTAAATTTTGTAAAACAAATTTTCCGTTTTCATAGCAAAAAGAAAGGTTCTTGATTTTTATAATTTCACTCATTGAATTTCCTTCCTTTTCTTGAAAATTGCAAATACAAAGAATGGACTTCCAAGAATACCTGTTATTACGCTTAATGGAATTTCATTTGGTGTCAATGTTCGTGCCAGCATATCAACAACAAGCAGCATTATTGCACCATATAACATCGATAAAGGGATTACTTTCTTATTATCACTACCTATGACTATTCTTACAATATTTGGAATTACAAGCCCAATCCATGAAATATTCCCAGCAACAGAAACAGATGTTGCAGTAAGTGCTGTAGCTGTAAAAATCATTATGCCCATTATCAAAGAATAACTTACGCCAAGAGAAACCGCCTCTTTTTTTCCTAAGGAAAGAATGTTCAGTTGCCAGGCGAGCACACATACTAAAATAAAGCAAGATGCACAAACCGGTAACATAAGATAAAAGTTATTTATAGTTGTTGCAGATAAATCTCCCAATAACCAAAAAGTCATTTCTGCAAGTTTTCGTTCATCATCAGCAAGGTATTTCAATAGCCCCACCAATGAAGACATAAGACCTCCTGTTGCAAGCCCGCATAACAGTAAAATAACATTACTTTTGTTTTTAAATGCTTTTGCAATTGTCACAGTCAGGAAAACTGAAAAGAATCCAAAGACAAAAGCATAGATAGTAACAAATACTGCTGAAAGTCCAAGTAAAATTGCAAGACAGGCACCTACGCTTGCACCACTGGAAACTCCAAGTAAATCTGGCGACACCAGCTTGTTATTAAACGTGCTTTGGTAAATTGCACCGCTTACAGAAAGTGCTGCTCCAACCAGTATTGCCACAAGTGTTCTTGGAATTCTTAGATATAATATTACCCTTTTTGATACTTCATCTACTGCCTGATTAAAAAAGAATCCAATAACAGTTTTCACAGAAATGCTATATCGACCAACACACATTGAGACAAAAATCAGTAATAACAATAAAGCGCATAAAATTGAGATATGAAAAACAAAAGTCGTTCTGGTTCTACTATTTTGCATATACCATTCTATTTCCGTTTTTATCAAGTCCATTGCACATATTCTGAACATCAGAATCAGAAAGTTCATAACCAAAATATTTCTTGATGCAGGTCTTCATTTCTATATCCATATCAAACTTATAATCAGAAAACAATGAAGCCGTATATTTTAGCATTAATGGAGTTTCTGCACTTACGTTTTCAATACCGACCATACACACAGGTATTCTATAAACACGACCTTCCTTGTTACACTTAAGCTCTGACCACACAGGAGATTTATTAAGTGAATCAATAAGATTATTCTGATAAGCGCCACCAATTATCATAGCATATGGATTAAGTGAAACCATTTCTTCATCAGAAACTTTATGAACATTCAGAACTTCATATTTTTCTGTGGCCAGCAGCGTACCGCTAACTTCGAGTATTCGTGAAATCATCGAATTTCCGCCGTCAGAATAGTAAAGACCTTTTGCTTTTTCTCCATTTACATAATAAACAAGATTCTTATCTTTTGTTTTATTAGTATTAGATTCAATATCTGCAATAGTTTTCTGAACATCTTTTATCCATGAATCTGCTTTCTTTTTACATTCTGGAAAAATAGATGAAAGAATTCTTGCAACATCATACACTTCATCATCAAATTTTCCAGAAGAAGAATACTGATGCACTGCAACAACAGGAATTCCTGCATTTCTAAAAGTTTGTGCATTTTCTGTATCTTGAATTATAACAAGGTCGATTTTATCAGAAAGTAATTCTTCTGCAGAAACGCTGTATGAATAAGCCTTAAAATCTTTTGCAGGCGGATATAATTCCTGTGCCCATGTATTGTAAGTAAATGAACGGTATGTTCCATAAATCTTGTCACCAAGACCGAAAGCAATCATTAAATCGGTAGCAGACGGCGAAATGCAGGCAACACGATTTATTTGTTCCGGGATAGAGACTACCGTTCCTTCCATGTCGGTTATAGAGGAAAGTTCCTTTACAGATAATTTTTTACTACATGAAAATAATAAAAAACAACAGATAACAATATAACCTATTTTCACTTGTCTTTTTTTCATTGTATTCACCTCGCTTACTTAATTATATTTTGTTTTTGTAGGAAATCGACTGAACATAATCCACACAGGAGGTAAGGCAGAGAAAAAATACAAATAATGGAATTAGTTTTAGAAAGTTTTTCATAATGATTCTCCATAATGTTGGTTTATTTCTAATGATAGTGCCCATGTGCAGTTCTAGGCACTCTTAATTATTTATTCATCCACAACTTCAATCAAAAAACTTACCGGCCGGAATCCATCATTACAGCTTATCATTGCAGACTTAGGATTTTTCATACGTCGCTACGCTCCGTTTACATTTAGGAAATTATTATCTTGTGCGCATTCTGCGCACGGTGTATCCATCCATCGTAAATATTTTCGCCGCCATGTGCTAAAGTCATGACAAATGGAGAAATGCTTTCCCATGCAGATTCACACATGCCTTCAGGTCGCTGCCAGCCATTTGCAATAAACACTTGCCCTTCCTGAATATCGCAGGCGTGCTTTATGGGATTTTCATATTTTTGCTGCAAATCTTTATAATCTGCTTTACGGATTGCAGTGATTTTTATTTTATGCATTATTAATTGCTCTCCTTGATGTCATTTAAATACTTATCCAGTTGTTCTTTTATCTTCTGTTCTTCTCCAGAGCCCTTCGTACTTAATCTCAAAAGTGGTAAACCGATATATTCAAAAATTGCATTTTTCTTCAGGTCACGTTCTGCCTGCTTAGTTCCTTTCTTATGGTAGTTATAACCATCTACTTCTATTCCAAACAGAATCTCTTTTGTTACACGATTGAAAACTGTAAAGTCTACGTGGGCCCAGCTTCTGTTTGCAAAAGTTGAAAGTTCTTCAGGGAGTTCTCCCATGTACTTTTTGTTTACGATATCTTTCAGGGGCATTTCAAATATAAAACCGAACTTTGAATATTTAGGTTCTTCAAAGATATTTGTAAGCAGCGTATTCATTGCATTTTCAGAGTCGTACTTAGAAATCTTATTTGCTGCTTTTAAGTACTTCAGCTTTGCTTCTGTATCTTTTGTGTAAAAGAAGTCAAAAATAGAATTGACCTTACTTTCTTCTACTGAGAAATTGTTGTACTGAATGTATTTTAGAAGTGCTACAAGATTCGAATTTTCTGGCTGTTCATTTCCTGATAGAACAATAGCAAGCTTTTTCTTTGCACGTGAGATTGCCACATTCAGCATATTAGAATCATCAGCAAAGCTTGTAATCTCGTTATCTACTGTGGAAATGATGATGTTGTCTTTTTCCCTACCCTGATATTTATGAACTGTTGCTGCATCAATACCTTGAATCTGTGAGCGAATAGCATCTGTCTGATTGTTGTACGGCGCTATGATTCCAAGATTTGCAATTTCTTCTTCTGTATATTTTGGAAGAATTTCATTTTTGATAACATCAATCTGTCGCTGATTATAATGGTTATTACAGAAGTTTCCTGGTACCGTTCTGATGGCTTCCAGAACATCTTCTTCACCTTTATCTTCTGTCATAATCAAAAGCTTACCGCCATAAAACTGCTGATTACAGAAATTGATGATTTTTGGATGGCAGCGGTAATGTTCGCGAAGCAAAGTCTGCGGAGTATCTGGTAAAACCTGTTCCAGAGAAGCTAAGAAACTATTGATATAATTATAGCCTTCAGGAAGTTTTGTTTGTTCAAAAAGTTCCTGCACAACTTTCTTTTTGCTGTCTTCTATTACATTTGGAAGCTGCATTTTATCACCAACAATTACAGCATTTTTTGCACAAGATAAAGCCAACGCTCCTGTAACAACATCAACCTGAGAAGCTTCATCCATAATTACATAATCAAATAAAAAGTCGGTTACCTGCCCTATAGTTCTTCTTGAAGAAAATGTTGTGCTGAGAATTACAGGATATTCAGAAGCGAAGGATGTCGGATTAAAATAAATTTCTTTTTCGTCTTTAAATTGGGTTCGCTCATTCTTCTTTGAATACTTTTTAGCAACTTCACTTCTTAAAGTTATTAAGCATTTTTCATAAACATCGTTTGGATTAAAGCCTTTTACAATACTTTCTTTTTCATTTAGCTCATTCTCAAGCTCTTTCTTTTTAAGAGGATAATAAGTAGCTTTAATTGTTTCTATTGCCTTGTCGGGATTAACTGTCCAATTTCCTTTTTCTCCAAGGCCAAAAGAAATCTTAAGTTTTAGATTCAGAAAAAATCCAAACTTTTCTTTTTCTTCATAAGTAAATTGAATCTTCTGAAGTAAGTCCATTAAAACATCAGAAGATTTTTTCAAAAGCCTTTTATTACTGTAAATATCTGTAATTGAGTTATCAAAATATTTAGATTCTATTTCAAGTGCAGCTAATTCTGATTTGATTGTAGAAATACGCTCATTAGCTTCAAAATATTTTCCCAGATGTTTGATATCTTCATCCAAGAGCGGAGACAAAACTGGCAATTTGTTCTTCCAGTCTTTAAGATATTCCGGATAGAACTGCTGCTGATTTTTCAAAAAGTTCTCTATGTTTTCTCTCTTCCCATGGAAAGCACAAATAAAACCAAGTCCATACTTATCAGAATCAAGTTTTTCATAAACATTTCTGGTCGCATCATTGTTATTTGATACAATCAAAACAGTTTTATCATGCATTAACAGATTTGCAATGATGTTCAAAATAGTTTGAGTTTTACCGGTTCCAGGTGGTCCTTGAATTATACTTACCTGATTATTCAAAGCTGTATTTACAGCCTTAAACTGACTGTTATTGCAACCAAAAGGAAATATAAGTGAATGGATTTTTGATTTTTCTTCTTTACCTTTTTTAGGATTTAAGTATCTTGCTAAAACTGAATATTCATTTACAAACTTAGACTTTTCAAGATTTTTTACTAGGATATTCTGGCCTTCATCATTTTTAATATCACTAAACTGAGCCATCTGCAAAAGATAATCAAACACAGTTGCTGACTGTTTGTCTTTAAGGCAGTTTTTAATTATTTGAAGATCAGCACTTCTGTATGGATATGGTTTTCCATCTTTGTATGTGATGTAATAAACATCTTTACGAGAATTATTCTCCATTCTCTACAATCTCCCAGTGTCCAGACTTGTCCGAACCGACACGCTGAATCGCGCCGATTTCCACTAATTTTGCCAAAGCTCGTGTTACCGTGGCCCGTGACATTCCGATTTTTTCAGCAATCTTTTCTTTTGATAAATTAGGATTATCAGCAATAACGGCAAGAACCAATTTTACAGGCTCATTTACAGGCTCATTTACAGGCTCATTTACAGGCTCATTTGCCTTAAACATCATCATAATGTCATTTGGATGCACTGTATATTCAGGCTCGGCAATTCCGTATTCCTTACAAAGATTGCAGATTTTTTCTATGCCACGGCCCCAGCTTTCTATAAAACCAGCTCTAAAGAATGTGTTTGCAATATCAGGGTTATGAGGAAGTGAGCGATGTTTTTGCATTAAAGTTTCGGCTGTCCAGTTGGCAGGGAAAACACAATCGTTGCTAATATAAAGCTTATCCTTGTAAACGCTGATTTGCACAGGCACGCCAACAGAAAAATCCTGATGAATCAATGCATTGAACACCGCTTCTCGCACAGCGTCTTTAGGGAAAGGATAATGTTCAATTCGGGTGATGTTGTCATAAGAAATTTCTGCAGTCAGATATTTTGTGTAAAGCAAATACGTCTGGTCAAGGCACGCTTCGCTTAAAGCCTTGACTCAGCCGTTTTCCGAACCGCTAAATTATTATCGGTTCGGAATCAATTACCCTATCTGCCTGAATCATAAGAGAACCATGAACTTCATCCTGATAGCGCAAGTCTGCATCAGTTTCAAAGAACCCGATTTTTACGAATGAACCTGTTATCCATTTTTCCGGATTGCGATGGAAGAGCAAAACCGCTGCCCGTTTAAGTAAAGTCCCGTCAAGAAGATTCAGTTTTTCAAGCAAATCCTGATTCGAATGCTTTAAGTCATCCTTACTCATTCTTCCGCTTCGAATTGCCTCACGATGAAAAATATCAAAACTTTCTTTATCAAGGTCTTCAACACTTACATTTTCAAGCGGAACCGAATCCCAGTTTTTACCTGTCTTACGCAAAAGAAAATTAGTCAGAGCCGAACCTTGCAAAAGCTGCTTTGTGCTGCCAGTTCTATAATGATACTCGCCCTTGTAATTCACAGGATAAGGATTTTCTTCAACAGTGATTTTTATAACATCAAGTCCATTCTCATTAATCAAATCCACATCAACAATCAATCCAAGTGCATCACGAACTTTATTCGGAATATCTTCCATAAGTTTCTTTGAATCAGCAACGCCACAGACAGAACCGTCATCACGCTTACCAATATAAAGCACACCGCCCTGAGCATTTGCAAACCCGCAAATCCATTTGAGATATTCATCACGCCAAGACTCTTTGTATTCGATTAACTGGGATTCGGACATTTAGTTTGCTTCTCCTTTTTCATTGGGCATTTTCTGCCATACAGAGCAGTTCAAGCTTTCTAGATTTTTATTCTCCTTGTTCCATATTTTGTGTTAGCGAAAAGAGTCTATTAGTTTTTTCTTTTAACTCTTGTGATTTTCTATCGCTAACATCTTTATCAAATGAAAAAAAATCAAAAGACAATATCACGAATAAAACAGAAATTATTGTAAAAAAAGTTAATTCTATTGATATAAAAAATAATATGCCCCTGCATATTAATCTTACTTTGGAAAAAAAATCAATTTGAATAAGGACTGGATATATCTGTTTACAAGAAAGGAATACAGTAATAGTTAAAAAAGAGCTAACAAGTGTTTTTTTTATATATAAAATTCCTTCTGCTTGTTCTTTTGACTTCTTTCCCCAAATTAATGAAAGCCATATCCCCATTACTCCAAGCAATATAGATGAAATATTTGTCAAAACCTCTAATATTGCTAAAGTTGTAGATATAGAAATGTTTTTACCATAAAACCATGCAACAACAAATCCTATCACGCCTGAGAAAATAAGAACTAAAAGGAAAATAATAAATGATTTTTTCATTTTCACTTCAACACTTTTATCAAATCTGACTGATTACTATTCAACACTTCCAATAGAATTTTCGGATTTATGACTTCATCATCATAATAATCTATAGAAAAGTCTTTCTTTATTCTAGAAATGCTACCACTTAACCAATGTGTTTTTCCAGTTTCATCACCCTGAAATTGGAAGCCTGTATCATCATATTTATCAGTTTTTTCCGCTTCCCAATTATTTATTAATTGGGAAAGTTCTTCTTCAGAAGGACTATAATCAATTTCATATTTTATTTTTATTTTTTCTGTTTTTGTAACAGGTTTTTTTACACCCATATGTATAAGCAAATTCTTCATAATATTCAATCTTATATTAGATGAATATTCAATCGATTCTTTACGCACCAGTTTTCTGATTTTTGTACGATTTTCATTAATAAAATTAATTTCTTCTTTATCTTCTGCTCTTGAGGCATGGAAATATGGCGATATATTTTTTTCATGTGGCTTATTTTCATTTTCTTTATATCCCAAAATTTCTATTTCGCCATTTTCATTCATTCTTTTTATACAGTATGAAGTATATGTTTCAAGAAACTCTCGAATATATGCTATCATTTCTGAATTATTGCTTGTTCGACCTTTTTTGCACACTGTTGCGTAATAACCAATCTTAGGTAGAAACCAAAAATAACTTGCTGTTCCAGGAATAACATCATCTGCAAGAGTTTTTATTTCACATTTTGTACTATCACCGATTTTTTTTGCTTTACTCAAAGTGGCGACTTCACCTTCAACATCAGGTAATTCATTCCAAAGAGTCAAAAGAAAATTATCAGAATTTGTTTTAGCAACTTCATAAAAATAGGTGTTTCGCAAATCAAAAGAAGCCCCTATCTCATCAGTTTTCGGAAGTATAGCTGTATCAGTAAAGAGGCTTGCTTTTTTAGCCCACTCTTGTAATTGAAATAAAGTATCTTCTATGCTACCAAATTTTCTATCATTGCCTATGTAATATCCACATTTATGAATCTTATAAAATGTAATAATTAATTCTTCTTGTCTCATAAGTCAAATCCCCTTAAGCTTAATATATATACAAGTTTAAAAAGTTATCAAGTATTTTTGTATATTTGCAGAAATTTCAAAACTTATAAATTCAAAATCATTATATTCATTTTTCCTACATCTCCCTTACTTTACTTTCGATGAAGGAGATTTCATCTGCTGAAAGTCCGTATTTCTTGTATAGCTGCTTATCTATTTCTGGGATAGATTTACTCCAGTCAATATCACTGTTTGTTTTGAAATTTTGAAGGGGTACAAGTCTCCAAGTTTCAATTGGATTATCTTGAGTAATCTTTAGTATTCCAAGCATTGTTCTTGCAAACTTTGTTCTTACATATTTCAATGCATTTCCAGCTTCTTCTTTTGAATCAAAGGCTCCTATTCCTAAAAATGTTCTTGTATAGCCGAGTATCGGCTCGCCGAGTATCGGCTCGCCGAGTATCGGGGTCGATAGTACTTCGCCTATCGCCCCCGATCCATTGCTACGAGGAACTAGTACCTTATACTTCATAAGGTTTTCATGACTAATATCTAAATATTTACGAGGAATAAATCTATAACTTCGTTTATTTTTTATAACTCCCAAAATTTTAATATCATCTTCATTTGATTTTTCTTCTGTAAAAAGAGGTATTTTATCAAATATATTTTTTTCTAAACGCCTATCTTTTCCTTCGCTTCCAATACCTTTTATATAGTCAGGATGTTCTTTTAATAACACATCCAAATCAAAATTAGTTTGATTGTACATTATCGACATCAAACTGTTTATTTCTTCTGTTGGAGCTGCTTTTTTCTTTATTCCATTTAATTCAGGATAAGAGGTAAAAGTTCCAATCTTTTCAAAGGTCTTATTTTTATCCCAATATGTAACTGCAACACCGCCTTTTATATCAACTGTTGGAAAAACATCGCCACTGTTTGCCCAATATTGAACAACTTTGTAATGCTCATCATTAAGCATTTTTTCATTCCAGTCTTTCGGAGTTTTACCGGCATTAAATAAAAATCTAGCAGGATGAATAAAGCTCACCTTTTCACCAAGCTTGCAGGCGGCATCAATAAAAAGATGATATATCGGATCTGAACCGTTTGCGTCTCCGGTTGCCATAATCTGATATGGTGGATTACCTACTATTACATCAAATTTCATATCTCCATTTCCATCCTTTTCCCAGTAATTTGTTTTGCTCACTTCGCTTATAAAATTATTTGGTTTATTTTTCAGCTGATTTACGAGATCTTCAAAGTACTGAGCATTTACTTTTGTTCCTGTGAATCCGGCCAAAGTCCTTTGCGCAATCTTTTTTGCCATAGGTGTTTTACAGATTAAGAAAATGTTTTCTGCAAGAACTTTCTTCCACAAATCAATTTCCATTTCTCGTGTAGGCTTTGGGCCTAGCTCAAGTTTTGCCCGAGTGCGGTAGACACTGTAAGCACAATACAAGGCATACAAACCGCTTTTAGAGTTTATTTCCAAAAAATGTGTATTCTTTTTAAAAACTTCATCAGTAATTTCATTTTGTTTTATTAATTCTGGTTCAAGTATTTGCTCATTATAATCTTTATCATAGAAACACCATCCTCCAAGACTTTGAGCAAGGTGCATATTTACAACACGCCAAGGAGTAAGAACCGTTTCTTTATCTGGGTTTCGGAATGTAGCAAAAATTGCACTTATTCGTTCAATTCTTTCTTCAATACTAAGTTTGTCCGCAGCACGAGCCATTTCACGGATTTTTACACCAGACTCACGGAACACATCTGAATCATAATATTTTTTGAACTGCCCAAAGATTTCTTTAGTTACACCTTTTGGCATGAACTCTTCCCATGAAAGGTCGTCAACTAAATCGCAAAAGTTATCAAGAGTAATTGCTTCTTCTGTTCCATCAAGATTTTTCTGTAAATTTGCTCCATACATCAAAAGCGGCATTCTAATAGAAATACCTCGTAAAATGGAAATAGCAGTATCGCGATTTTTCTTAATTTCTTTTTCTCGTGCTAATGCTTCCTGTTGTTCTGGAGTAAGTTCTCTAACAGGTTTTTCTCTGATTTCAGGCATCTGTAATAATTCATATTGCTCATCAGTTAAACCTTGAGCGTTGATGTTTATATCACCTGTATTTCCTTGAACTTTTGTTGAACCAATTATTTCTTTTAGTTTAGAAAACTCTTCAAGAGCAAGTTTATCCATGTGAAGAAGCTCATCGTTATAAAGATAACTGTCTTCAAAACCATTTTTAACAACCCGCTCAATATAAGCCTTTTTAAGCTGACCAAGCATTTTTTCGGTATTGTAGGCCTTCATCTGACTGCCTTCAAAACCTATGATTGGACAGAAGTTTAAGAACTCGCCCAATATCTCACGATCATTGTTTGTAGTTTTTCCAGCTTTGCTACTGATTTTGGCGGTTTCCGCAATTACTTTAAGAGTACGGTCTGGAGCAAAGTCAAATACAAAACATTCTTCTTTCTGCTTTCCTCCAATTACGGCAGGAGTTTGTACTCTAAAGATTGTCTGCATATAAGTGCTTGCGGCTGTATTGAAGCTACCAGACAGCATAAAACAAGCTGTCCAAGGTTTTACACTTACGCCTGTAGTTAGTCGTCCGCAAGAAAGAGTAATTGAATATGAATCCTCTGGATTTGGACCAATTGCTTTTTCTACTTTCTTTAAAGCTTCTTTTTCTTCCTCTTCTTCGTCTCCATCACCTGCAACATTTGCAATTGCGAATTGACTGAAAACAGGATGCTCCTGCAAAAGTTTACTTAAAGCTTTTGCTTCTTTTACACCTGGAATCATCCAAAGAGAATGACGGAAATTCTGTCTGTATTCTTCTGTTGAATATGGATAATTTGAATCAGTATCTTCTTTCGTTAATAAATCAAGAAACTGTTTTACGTTTGTTTCGTGTATAAAGTCTCCTTCTTTATCAACTCTAAAGAACTCACGGAAATTAAAAGCAATATCAGCATCTGCATATTCAGGATAGAGTTTTCCCAAGTTATATGTATAAATACTGAGTTTAGGCAGTACAGAATATGGGTTCGGGTCTCCCTGATGGATTTTATCCCATTCAGCTTTTGCCCGTTGTTCCATAACATAATCCCATGTGTAAATTTCATCGTCTTTGAAATCATCCATAAGATTGAATGGAGTGCCAGAGAGATGAAGGACTCTCGTGTTCTCTTTACGGCATTTTGAAAGAACAGCTTTTCCAAGTTCTGTTTGCGTCCCTTCATGAGCTTCATCAATTATGATTAAATCCCATGCTATATTGAAAATTTCTTCATTCTTAGCAAACTTTCCTCCAACAAGTTCAGAACCTCTCATATCCTGAATTGAGGCAAAATAAATGAAGTGGAAATCTTTCATTCCGTTATCGTCAGCCTTATGAATCATTTCATGGAAGTTTTCTTCTTCTGTTGGATCACCGCCATTCTTCTTAGAAAAATAATAGAAATCATCACGGTCATAAAATATTTTTCCATAATCTTCAAACCAACCAGAATCAACTACAGGACGATGTGTCAAAATGAGAGTGCGATTATAATTCATACGCTTAACTACTTCCAAAGTAGAAAGTGTTTTTCCAAATCTCATTTTAGCATTCCATAACATCTGATGACTTCCACCAGATTTTTTGAATTGCTTAATTGTCTTTTCTATAGCTTCCACCTGTTCTGGTCTGAAAATTACAGGACTTCTATCTTTAGTTATTTCACTTGCATTGAGAGATGTTCTTCCTTCTTTTGCAGCCGCAATTGCTTTCTTTACAGTTTCAAGATCTGTGTAAAACCATTCATTTGCTTTATGTTCTGTATCAAATATTTTTCTTTTAATACCAGAACGTACAAGAATGTCATGAATATCATGATCTTGAAAAACTATAAGATTTTTTCCTTTCATATAAGCAGTTGCTTCGGTATATAGAAGTTCGAAGGTAACACCTGCAGTCTGTGTTTGATGGCGAATACGCTCTTTGGCAGCAGCATTTAATTCCTTACAGTTTGGCTCAAAAGCAAAATAGGCCATTCCCGCATTGCAAGAAGCCTCACCTACTTTTAATATTCCTTCATGGGCAGAGTCGTTAATTCTATAAACATAAATCAATTTTTGCTCAAATGCCTGATTAAAAATCTGTGCCATTTATAAAGCCCCCTCGCCTTCAATAAAAATGTCAAAGTCACTCTTGTATAATCTGTCCTGCACTATGCGATATTTTTCAAACTCTGTTTCTGCGTGGAGCTTTGCAATTTCTGCCGCTACTTTTCCTGCATCCTGCAAAAGTCCGTATTCAAACATCTCTATAAACTTATTCAATCGTTTTTCCCAATCTGCCATTGTAAGCGGAATATGACGGTTCGCCATGTTTTCGGCAAAATCAAGGTATGCGGAAACCATGCGGTTCAATTGTCCTAATTCTTTTTCTGTAAGATAGTTTTTTGCAACTGTTACATCGCTTTTCTTTATTTTTCCATTTGGGGCATCCTGCCATGTCGTAAGCCCCATGTGTTCTTTTCTTGCATCAGCCCGCTCTACAATCAATTCTGCTGCTGTGTGCCCATGAACGGCAAAATGCATTTTGTTCTGAACTGTAGCATAGAATCGTTTTGTAGCCGCAGCATCTCTGTCATAATCAATAGCAGTAGCATAAATGTCAGTAATTTTCTGATAAAACTTGCGCTCACTGGAACGAATCTCACGGATACGTTCCAGCTGTTCCTCAAAATACTTTTTTGTAAGAATTGAGCCATCATTTTTAAGGCGCTCATCATCCATTGCAAAGCCTTTGATGGTATACTCTTTTGCAATATTGTTGACCCATTTGCGAAACTGAACGGCTCTTTCAGAATTCACCTTAAAGCCAACAGCGATTATCATCTGAAGGTTATAGTGCTTTACTTCACGAGAAACTTCACGACCGCCCTCATTTTGAACTATTAAAAAATTTTTAATAGTTGCCTCTGGAGTTAATTCATTGTCATCATAAATTTTTTTTATGTGATAATTTATACCTGCTACATCGATTTCATACAAAACAGCAAGCATTTTTTGCGTAATCCAGATATTTTCATCTTCGTAGCGCACTTCTACGCTGTTTTTGTCGTCACCACTTGCAGCAACAAAAGTCAAATATTCTGCGGCTGAACTACGGATTGTAACTTCTTTTATTGTTTTTCTTGCCATTATTTCCCGCCTCCAAATACCATATCCACAAAGCGAATATTTCTATGTGTTTCCCAATCTTTTATTACGCAATAAATTCCATTGTGTTTTCGATTGTCACCTTTTGTACATCCAACACAAGGTTTTGCAATTATTCTACGTTCAAACAAATCTTCATCTATAATTTCTTTTGTACAACATGAATTCGGCACAACGAATTTCAATCCATCCATCTGCCATATATTCCATGCAATTACTTTTGCAAAACCAATTAAATCCTGAATTTCAAGCTTTTCATTAAATTTTGCCTTATAGTGTTCAGCAATAGTAAATAAAAGATTTTCTCTTGCAATAAGAACATTATCACCTTGCCAGTCAAAACCATAAACATTTTGAACTGCACTATAAGCCCACTTTATCCATTCTTCTCTTGTTTCAGTATTTTCACTAACAATTCTAAGTTTTCTGTCTAATATTCCAATTCTATTTGAAACTTCTATATAGTCCCCAGTTACTGCATCATAGCGGCTCGTTATATAAGGAGCCTCACCGCAACTCATTTCAAGTCTTTTAGAAAGAACATAATCTTGCCAACTTTTTTTTTCAGAATCAGAGAATATAATTTTTTCTTTCGTTACTTCCCAAGAATTTTCTTTTTCTAAATTAAAAACATCTTTTCGCCCAAACCATTCTTCATCAACCTTATTGTTTTGCATGTTACAAATCCAACTAGGCGTAAACACTTCAGCTTTCTGGCGCACTCTCTGTTGTTGCTCTGTTTTAGATTTTTCAACTCTCGGCTTTATTATTCCGCCATGTCTTGAAGTAATTAATTCGATTTTTATTTCTTTTTCTGCAGAATAAGGAGAACCGTATTTTGAATAATTATCTGTTGCCCATATGATGTTATTGCCAGTTGTTTTATCTTTTAAGAGAAGTTCCAATAATTCCGGATCTATTTTGAGAAGGTCATTTTCTTTTATATCAATAGTTTTCTCGGACAACAATTTTTCCACTTCCAATTCTTTATTCTATCACATCACAGTGTCATTAAACGACACTGTTTTTATTTTTCTTCAAACGAAACAATGTCTCCAATATCACAACTAAGTGCCTTGCATATCTTCTGAAGACTTTCCATTGAAACAAATTCGCCTTTGTTGAGTTTTGCTAAAATGTTAGTTGAAATACCAGCAAGAGGAATTAAATCTGTTTTGTTCTTAATACCTTTTTCAATAAGGCGTATCCAAAGTTTTCTGTAATCTACCTGCATATTAAATAGATTATAGCACAGTTCTTGGAAAATAGGTTAAAAAATATCACGATTTCTTAAAAAATATTTGTGTGTTAATAAACTCCGTGTTATCCTTCACCTATGGATAGTCCATTCCACACCCTGCACTCTCGCCTTTCCACATACTGCGGAACTGTCGTTCCATACACAGCGGATTCGCCTTTATTCACAATTTGTAAATATTTTTGATATTTATGTATTGACAGCACAAAACACCTGTGATATTCTATAAACAACAAGAAAGGTTAGACGTGACTGGCAATCCGCCTTACATCAAAAATCCTACGGTAAATGCCGTGTATAACTGGTAGGTAAATATGGCTACAGAAATCGCAAAGTTTCTAAGAAAGTTGCGCATTGACAACGACCAGAGCTTAGGCGATATGGCAGACAAGATTGGTCTTTCTGCCGCTTATCTTTCGGCTATCGAAAACAAACATCGTGAGGTTCCGGAAGATATTAAGGAGAAACTCTATAAGGCTTACAACCTTACAGAAGGACAAAAGTTTGAATTTGCGCGACTTGTTGCAGAGTCAAGACAAAAGGTCGTAATTGGCCTTTCGGCTATTCAGGATAAAGAGCTTTTACCTGAATATGTGGACACCGCTGTTATGTTTGCACATGACCTGTCGCAAATGAACAGAGAACAGCTTGCAGAAATAAAGGATTGTCTGCAAAGAATTAAATCGGAAGCTGTGCCTATGTAACACATGGAGGTTGTTTCAAAAATTGCATCCATGCAATTTTTGAACTTAAGTTTTGCAAGCAAAACTTTGATTTCGCACCTCCTGTGCGACCGCTGCCGCGGAGGCATCAAGGAGATTAAATGGCAGATCAGATTTCAGTTGTTGGAACAGTCATCTTAATGATGATTGTGGATTTTAAGCAGATGGCAGTTGAGTTCAAAAAGTTTTTCGGACTCGACTCTACACAAATGTTTCCAGCGTTGAGCATTGCAGAAAACAAACTCTGTCAGGCTGACGCACATTTTGAGTTTAATGTTATTCCTGATGCTGAATGGACATGCAAAGAAAGCATTCAGGCATACTATAAGCATTGTGCAAACCTGCATGAGATTTGCATCAAAGAATCTGTTTACGAAAAGGCTCGTAACGGTGACCGCGGTGCGCTCTATTCGATTGCACATGAAATCTCTCATTGGGGTCTGATTAACTATTTTAAGATAAACCTTGGTGTTCAGGAATTTGAACAGCTTGATCCGGTTTCTAAAGTTGTTTTAATGAACATTCACGAAAACATAGCAGATTTGCTTACATCTCTGCTTGTGTTCAGTGAAGAAGAACTTCTAAAAGCACAAAGCGCAGGAGATTTTGACTTTAGCTCTTGTATGAGCAAAGATCAGTTATCTCTTGCGCTCTTTTATTGTCAGAATCACCAAGTTTTGACAGAGAAGTTTATGAAGAATTTTGTGCCACAGATTATGGCTCAAAATAAACAAGTTCAAATACAAAGGAGGGTTAGTTAAATGGCCTTTGGGCAAAAAAATAAGCTCCCGTTTAATTGGCGTTAAACAAGAGCTATGCATAGATTCTATAGTAGAATCCAAAAATGATTATACTATTTTACTATAAATCTATGCTTCCTGTCAAAGACTTTTTTTCTCAGGTTACAGTGCAAAGAAAATCAGAATGCTCTGTTACTAAAGTTTTTGGTCTCCCGCTGTTCCGTTGTGTTCAGCTTTGACAAACAATCTAAACAATGGTGATTTCGACAAGCTCAATCACCGCACTAATAGGAGCATAGAAGACTATGGCCTCTACAACTTTTAAAAATGCAGACAGCATCTTAAGCGTGACTCTGCGTAAAAATCAGTTCTCTACAGAAGAGAATTCATTCATTGGACGTGTTACAAGAAACACAGTAACTCTTGAAAACTTAATTGCATCAATCTCTGAAAAGAATGCAGGCGTAAGTCCTTACATGATTCAGCATGTTGCAAATCTTTTAGGAGATGAAATGCTCACTGCCTGCCAGAATGCAAAGGCAGTTGATGTTCTTGGTCTTGGTACAATGTACATCAGCGTAGCAGGAAGTATCTCTGGCGAAAATCCGGGTGAATCAAGTATTCCAGGTTTCAAACTGAACTTTACTCCAAGCACTCGTGCACAGGAAGCCGTGGATAGCCTTAAGGTTGATAAGGTTATCATTGCAGATTCAAGTCCAACAATCGACAGAATCATCAACACCTTTAATCAGAACGAAGAACGCAATCTGTTAAAAGGAAAAGCCGTCCGCATTACCGGTACAAAGCTTAAAGTAATGGGCGAAGATTCCGGCATCTGGTTTGCCCCTCTCGACACCGACGGAAACGTCAGCAAGGATGAGACCACCTGGATTCAGGTTGCGACTGAAACAATCAGCCAGAACAAGCCAAAAACGCTTGAATTCTACGTTCCCGACAGTATTACCGAAGCCGATTACAGAATCGTAATCCGCACCCGTTACTGTTCTGGTGACAAAGAACTCAAATCAGCTGTTTCTGCTATCAGTAAGACTGTTAGTATAGCAGCATAGAGTTTGGTTTTTAAGTGATTTCTGCCCCATCTGAGATTTTCAGATGGGGCTTTATTATTATTTCACCATCTCCTTCAACTGCATCGCATTCTTAGCTCCATTTCCTTTCGGATGATTATTAAAATACACCTGCACTTTCCTTCCTAATCGTATCCGCCAGTGCCTATCAGTATGCTGTTCATAAAACTTTTTCATATCCTTCCCGTAATCATAAGTATCTTTTTCTCCACTCTCATACTCTCTATTAAATGCTTCTGACAGCAACGAAGCTATCAAACTAAGAGCTTCAAGATTCATCTTCTCTTTTATTACCTCTCCACCCCTTCGCAGCTTCTTGATTTCAAGTATAACACGTAAAGGTGACAATAAACGGCATTCAGCTGTATTCTGGCATGCACCATACATAAATAAAGATTTGATGAGAATTTTCACGCAATTTATCATTGTTGCATTCTGAATACATTTATTGTAAAATATAAGTTAATTATAAAAGTCATGCTTTTTGATAAAAAATACAAAGTCAGTATTTTTACATTTCTTTGTTTATTTGCAAATTATGCTGGCAGTCTGATTGCAACTAAGTTTTCTCTGCCTTTATGGCTTGATTCAATAGGAACTGTTACGGCTTCTTATGTTCTGGGACCAGCATGTGGGGCTGTTGTAGGAATTACTAAAAATCTGCTGGATAAATTTCAGAGTTTTTCTTCCTTTTTATTCAGTTTTACCAGTATTGTCATTGCCGTTATTGTCGGAATAAGCGCTAAAAAGAAGATGTTTGAAACTTTCTTTGGAACTGTAACGGTCAGCGTCCTTCTTACGTTTGCGGCTATTGCAATTTCGGTACCTATAAGCATTTTCTTCTGCGACGGTAAAATCAATAACATATGGGGAGACGGCGTTGCGGCATTCCTGAAGGAACAGAACGTTTCCAATCATATGAGCCTTATAATCGGGCAGTTTTACATCGAATTTCTTGATAAACTCATTACGCTCGCAATCCTTTATCTGTGCATTCACGGTGCAAGGCTAAGGAATGCTGCATGCATTAAGAACATGCGTAAGCGCATGCTGCTCCGCTTTTTATCTTTCCTCTATAATCTTGCTCATTTTAAGGATATATTCCATTCTGTTGCACTATTCTTTGTATTTATACTTCTTGCATTTAATCTTTCTAACGCAAATGCTTCTGAACTGCCGGCAATCAATTCCTATGTTCAGACAATCTATTCGCGGCACAACGGGCTTCCATGCGGAGAAGCAAACTGCATTGCACAGACGCCAGACGGAATTCTGTGGATTGGAACTTATGCCGGACTTTACAGATACAACGGCAGCGAATTCCGCCGCATGACCACCTACGATTCCATAAGAAACGTAAACTGTCTTTTTGTTGACGAAGAAGGCCGACTTTTTATTGGAACAAATGACAGCGGACTTTCTATCTGCATTAACGAAAAAATTCAGAACGTAATAGACATTAACAGCGGGCTTAATTCTTCCACCGTACGCTGCATGACAAAAAACTCCGAAGGTTTTTACTACATAGGAACTTCGGCGGGACTTCAGATTATAAGCCTTAATTCCGGAATCAGATTCATAGACTCCATTACCGACTATGGATTTATACGTAGCATTGCAGCCGGAAAAAAATCCTATGTTGCGGCAATAAATTCGCGTGGAAAACTGTTCCTCTTGCATGAAAATAAGATTATCTACACGGAAAATTCAAAGGAAAATTTTCTTTCCTGTACTTTTGACAAGGACGGATTCCTTTACTGCGGCACCCGCCAGAACGTGATCCACAAATTCCGCATTGACCACGGAACTCTTGAGCGCCTGGAAAGCATTGACTGCGGAAAACTTTCGTGCATTAACGGACTTAAATTCAACAACGGAAAGCTCTTTATCTGCGCAGATACGGGAATAGGCTACGTTAACAGCGATAAGTCTGTATCCGTACTAAATACGGAATCCTTTGATAATTCAATTGATACAATGCTTTCTGACTACCAGGGAAATTACTGGTTTACTTCTAGCCGTCTTGGACTTTTGAAAATGTCTAATTCTGCATTTGTAAACCTTTACAGCCAGCTGGGAATGGAACAGAAGGTTGTAAATGCGGTAGCACTTTGGAACGGCGGAATTTATGTCGGTACAGATTCCGGACTGGATTTAATTAAGGAAAACCATCAGGCAGAAGACAATGTAACTTCTGTATGCAGAAAACACAGGATTCGCTGCATAAAGAAAGACGCCAAAAATCATCTTTGGATTGCTTCTTACGGTCACGGACTATATGAATTTCTTCCGGACGGTTCAATGCACCTTTACGACAATTCAATTCCGGGATTTGGAAACAGGGTACGCTGCATTCTGGAACGTTTTGACGGAACAATAATTTCTGCTGACGAAAAAGGACTATCTTTCATTCAGAATCAAAATCTTGTTCACAAGCTTGAAAACAACCGTGAATTACGCAGTTCCATGACCCTTTCACTTATGGAATACGACAAGCGGACTGTCTTTGCCGGAACAAACGGCGACGGTCTTGCCATAATCAAGGACGGAAAAGTAGATGAATTCCTTACGCTAGAAGACGGACTTACTTCCGGCGTAATTCTGAGAACCGTAAAGGAATCCGATGGCGAAGGAGTTTTTGCCGTAACAAGTAACGGTTTATGCTACATTTTGCCGGATTCAAAGGCTAAAAAAAGCTGGAAAATCCGCGTAATAAGGAATTTCCCGTACTTCAACAATTTCGACATTCAGATTTCCAAGGCAGGCAAGCTTTTTGTTCTTGGAAGTGCCGGAATTTATGTAGTTAATCAGGAAGACCTTGTAAAAGATGAAGAACACATGCAGTACGAACTTCTGGATTTAAGAAGCGGACTTGCTAGTTCCCTTACGGCAAACGCATGGAATCATATTGACGAAGACGAAACCCTGTATCTTAGTTCTGATGCCGGCGTTTATACCGTAAAAATGAACGACTATCAGAAAAACAAGGCTTATTACAGAATGATGCTTTCTACTATTAAGGTAGACAATCAATATCATACTTTTGAAAAAGGGGAAGTTTTTGTAATTAACCGCAATGCCGCAAAAATTGAACTTTTCCCGGAAGTTGTAAACTACGCCGTACAGGATCCTTACGTAAGGTACTGGCTGGAAGGCTTTGACACGGAAAAAACTACAATCCTTCAAAGTGAATTGACGGGCATTGCCTACACTAACCTTCCTTCCAGAAACTATGTATTCCACATGGAAGTACTGGACAATAAGGGCCGCATAATGGAACAGAATCAGTGGCATCTTTACAAACAGAAAGACATTTATGACAACAGCTGGTTCAAGCTGTACATGCTTTCTGTTGCCATGATTGCAATTGCGTGGTTCACCTGGTTTATTGTAAAGACTCAAATTCAGCGCACCCTTGAATTCCAGAAAAAGCAGATTCTCTTTGCGCAGGAACAGGTAAAACTATCCAAGCAGACAATCCTTACGATTGCAAAAACTGTAGACGCAAGGGATAAAAACACCAGCCAGCATTCCATGAGGGTTTCGCAGTATTCTGTCCTTATTGCCGAAGAACTTGGAATGTCTAAGCAGGAATGCGAAAACATAAGCATGGCTGCCCTTCTGCATGATATCGGTAAAATTGGAATTTCAGACAGCATCCTGCATAAACCGGCGCGGCTTACAGATGAAGAATATGCAGTGATGAAGTCACACGTTACGCGCGGAGCGGAAATCCTTAAGGATTTTTCGTTTGTTGAGCATGTTTCTGACGGAGTTTTATATCATCATGAACGCTATGACGGAACCGGCTATGTAAAAGGCCTTAAGGGCGAAGACATTCCGATTTACGGTCGTATAATCGGTGTGGCAGATGCTTTTGACGCAATGACGGCAAACCGCGTATACAGAAAACAGCAGAGCCTTGAATACGTTATAAGCGAACTTAAGCGCGGCAGGGGAACCCAGTTTGATCCAAAAATTGTAGACATCCTGCTTAAGCTGATTGAAAAAAAGAAAATCGACACAGATCAGCTTTATAATAACGAGGAAAATCAGGAAGATTCAAAATGAAACAGAATTTTACAGTCACACTTTTGACATCTATTGCAGTCTTGATTTGTTTTTATGCTTTCTCAAGTTTCATTAAGCCTTTAGAAAAAGACGCAGAACCGCTTAAAGTAGGATTTGTATACGATTCTGACGCAAGCACGCCTTATTCATACAACTTTATACGCGCACAGAAAGAAGCGGAAAACCTTTTTGGTGACCGCATCCAAACTTTTGTTAAGAATAATGTGCCGGAATCTGACTGCGAAGGCGCAATTCAGGAGCTTATAGACGAAAAATGCGGTCTTATAATTACAAACAGCTACGGCTTTGGCGAAACAGCCAAGAAACTGGCTCAGAAAAACCCTAAAATTCAGTTTTGTGCCGCAACCTGCGACAACGCAAATACAGAACCGTTCTGCTCGAACTATCACACTTTTATGGGCGAAATTTATCAGGGGCGATACATTTCCGGTGTAGTTGCAGGACTTAAGCTGCGCGAACTTATTCAGAACAATATTATTACTCCGGAACAGGCTAAGTTGGGCTACGTTGCCGCCTACCCATACCCGGAAGTTATTTCCGGCTATACAGCATTCTTTTTAGGCGCACGAAGTTTTTGCCCGACTGCAACAATGGAAGTCATATATTCAAATACATGGTGCAACTACAGTCTGGAAAAAGAAATTGCCCGTCGCCTTATAGATGACGACTGCATAATAATTTCCCAGCATTCAGATACAATTGGACCGGCGACCGTTTGCGAAGAAGCCAGACTTACAAAAACAGTGTATCACATAGGGTACAACCACAGCATGATGGACATAGCCCCTACAACGTCGCTCATAAGCACAAGAATAAACTGGATTCCGTATATTACGGGCGCAATAAAAGCCGTCCTTGAACATAAAAAAATCGAACACCGCATTGGCGGTCACATTCACGGAAACGATATTGGAGCCGGTCTGAAAAAAAATTGGGTTCAGGTTCTTGAATGCAATAGAAATTACATTGCTCCAAATACAGAAAAAATAATAAGGCAAATAGAGAAAAACCTTATACACGGAAGACAGAAAGTTTTCTACGGAAATTACACTGGCGTAAACCCGAATAACCCGGATGATACCTATAATCTTTCAAGCGAATATAAGGAAAACAGGAATTCTTCTGCTCCGACCTTCAACTACATACTTAAAGACGTAATTACGATTGTGGAATAAAAGGACGGCGCAAGCTTCATCCATTATTCCATATTTGTAAGTTTCCCAAGAATTTTTACTGCGTTGTAAACGCACTGCGGGCATTCGCACACCGGGCGACCATCCGTCATTTTCTTTAAGTCCTTACAGATTGTGGCGCCGGACGCCGCATTAAACTCAGAAACAATCTGCTTTGCAAGGCGCGGAGTTCCCTGCCCGTCAGTAAGAATTCCGGCGGCAATTACGGCACCGATTATGGCTCCACAGGTTCCTTCCATGCCGCCCATACCGGCAGCAAAACCGGCAGATATTTTCTTCATTTCTGATTCATCAAGATTCAGTTTGTCTTCCATCACCTTTAAGACAGAAAGCGTACAGTTGCATGCTCCGGTTGCCTTTAATTCAGCACCCTTAAGAGCACGTTCTTCTAATGTCATAATGTTCTCCATAAAAGTCTGAAAAATGCTTTTAAATACGGAATTTGTTTATTTCTTCCGTAACGCGAATTATAGAATTCTGGTTCTTCTGTGTCTGCTCGTTTACATCCGAAACGGAATTTGTAATTTCGCTGATTTCTGAAGAAATTGTATCCATACTGCCGGAAATTTCAATAGATACATCCGCAAGACTCTGCATTTCTTCCAAAACAGACTGTCCTTCCTGAGTCATTTCTGCAATTCCGTTCTTTACTTCGTCTGTAAGACTGTTGATGTCGCGGATTACGTTAAGAATCTGCTGGCTTCCGGCGCTCTGTTCATCCATTGCGGCCTTAATGACAGATTCCTGCTCTGAAACTTCCTGTGTATTGCTGAAAATACGCTCAAACTGATCCTTAATGTCCTTTGTAGATTTAGAAACATCTGCAATAAGATCCTTTAAGCCGGTAAGTGCCTCGGAAATCTTTTTACCCTGATTATTTGAATCTTCCGCAAGTTTTCTGATTTCGCCGGAAACGACTGCAAATCCCTTTCCTATTTCACCGGCATGAGAAGCTTCAATTGCGGCATTCATAGCAAGCAGGTTTGTCTGGCTCGCAATATTAGAAATAATATTAGAAGCGTCCATAAGTCCGTCTGAATTTTCAACAATTCTATCGGTAAGTTCAACTGTCTTGCGGACAACTTCGCGTCCTTTTTCTGCAGAATCTGAAAGTTCCTTAACAGACAGGGCATTCTTGTCCAGAATATCTGTTACAGAGCGGATATTGGCAACCATCTCTTCAATCGCACTGGAACCGTGAGCCACGCTCATTGCCTGATCCGCAATATTATTGCTGAGCTTTTCGATATTTTCAGAAATGTGCTTAACCCGACCCGAAGCCTGGGAAACATCCGAACGCTGCACTCCAATCTGATTCTTTATAAGTACAACATTTTCATCAATCTTATGAACTGCTTCAGTCGCCTCGTTCATATTTGAAGAAAGATTAGATGCTACGGAATCCATTACGTCAGATTCATTTTTAATGGAACCTACAAGCGCAGTGATTTTTTCTATGGTTTTGTTAAAGTACACGGCAAGATCAGAAAGTTCATCGTTTCCGTTCTGCGGCAGACGTCTAGTTAAGTCACCATCTCCTTCCGAAATGTCTTTAAGAAGAAGAACCGTTGAATTCAAAGGATTTGTTATCTTTTTTGCAAGAATCATTGCAACTATGATGCTTAGAATAACAGAAGAAAGGGCTACAATTATGATTACTGCCAGAACCGTCCTGTTTGCGCGGTTTATGTAGGAAAGCGGTGCGGCAACAACGTAGTCAAGTTCAACATAGGAATTTTCCGAAGGCAGCGAAGAAAATTCATAATCAATTCCGTTATACGATGCCTTAAAGGTCATCTGGTCTCCGTGCTTAAATTCCTTAAGTTTTTCTATATTAAGGGTGTCGACCTTATGGAATTCTGTAGAAGAATCCAACTGATTAAGGACTATGTTTCCGCTGTTGTCCAGAATCATAAACGAAAGCTCAGTATTATTTTTTCTGAAAGCCTTCATAAGGGAATCAAGATAGCTGAATTCAATGTCCGTGGCAATTACACCGCGAGGATTACCGTATGCGTCATTAAAATATTTTGAAGCAACAATCGTTCGGCCACCAAGCGCCGTTACGTAAACGTTTGAAATATAGGTTTTTCCATTGTTCTTTTTGGCATTTTTGTACCAGGAGCGGGTTCTGGAATCATAGTTGTTAGGGCGCGGTTCAACAGGATAGCGCACATAGGCACCCGTAGCTTCAAGAGAAACAGAAATTCCGGTAATTTCCGGCTTTTCTTCGGTAAAGGCTTTTGCAAGTTCGTAGACAGAACGCTCGTACTTTCCGAATTTATTTGGATCAACCGGAATTTTTCCGCTCGGATCAGACTTATCCACGTAAGAAGTAATGCTGTTGTCCGGCTCCATTATAAGCTCAATTTTTGCAAAGGCATTAGAGAAAGTGTCAAAGCTTTCAAAATAATTTTCAATTGCAACGTCAACTTCCGAAATAATGTTCTTAAACGAATTGTCAAAGGCTTCCTTATCGATAACCTTCATTTTTTCAAAAACAATTGCACCAAAAACAAGCAAGATAGAAACTGTTGTAGCCGTTACACCAAGAATTATTTTTCGAAAAACCGTAAACCTAATATTTTTCATATATTACTCCTAATTGAAGTCCGCGTTAGCGGTCGCTCCAAAACTAAAAATACAAAAATCAAAAAAATGATTCCCTAAAATGTTTTTAAACCGATTTACCCCATTGTTAAAAAAAATTAAGAATCATTTTATAGTAAAACGATATCTGGGAATTCGCAATAAAAATGTAAAATATCCTATCTATTTTTGATTTGTATTGTAAAAATATCCAAAGAGGGTATAATTAAAAAAAAGGAGTTTTTTATGAAGAAATCTTTATTGTCTTTATTGGCTGTAGCTTGTCTTTTTACAAGCTGTCTTACATTTTCATCTTCGAATTATAAGGCAAATGTAGATCCAGTTGCAGAAGATTACCAGTACGTTATGTACGTAAAAATGGATTTACATGACAATCCAGAAGAAATTGCTAAAGTCCAGAAAAAATTTGATACTGCATTTGCAAGTTCAAGACTTAAAGTTATAAAAGATACTGAGTCCCTTTCTGATGCACAAAAAGAAAGCCTTTTGGGATACGAATATCAGATTGACTATAATGGTACTTCTACAAACGTAAATTTTGTTCTGACAGATTATAATACTGGAAAAATCATCGCTTCTTTTGTTTGCCATGATTTTGACAACTCAGATGATTCAAGCTACGAAAAATGCATCGACTGGGTATGTAACTCTATTAAGGACTCATTCAGCAAATAATCATTTTCAGACAGAAAAAAGCCCGTCTAGATCATTCTAAACGGGCAATATTTTATTCCTTTCACATCTTCCCTCAAATTCTTTGATTTGTATTCTCTTTACAATTTCCTTGCGTTATGACTATAGCGGTATTAAAATAATATTCAACAGAAACAACAATTATGAAACTGAAAAACGGAAATTTTTCCAGAAAACTTGTAATCCTCATCTCTGTTTTTCTGCTTGCCATGAACGGATTCCTTGGTACGGCTTTAATGTATCAGTCCAAGGCAGATTTAAGCAAGCAGATGCAGGAACGAATGCTCGACATTTTAAAGAGCGCTGGAGCCCTGCTGGACGGAGATGTTCTTGCAAACCTTAAGGCAGAAGACAGGGATACAGAACCTTATAAAGAAGTTGTTTCAATTCTAAGAGCTTTTCAGGAGAACTTTAATTTAAGCTATATATACGGAATCCGCGCAATGAATGACGGAACTTTTACCTTTACAATTGACCCTGATCCTGAAAATCCGGGCGATTTTGGCGAAACCATAAAATATACGGATGCGCTTTACGCTGCCAGCAAGGGAATTCCTTCTTTTGACAAAGTGCCGTATCAAGACAGATGGGGTCGCTTTTACAGTGCATACAATCCAGTATTTGATTCAAAGGGAAATGTCGGCGGTATCATAGCCGTAGACATCAATGCAGACTGGTACGAAAGCCAGCTCTGGCAGCACCTGTATACAACTCTGATTATAAGTGCAATCTCGCTTATTGCTGGTGGAACAATTGTTTTCCTTTTAATGGACCGCCTCAGAAAAAGGCTGAACTGCCTCAACCAGGAAATGGTTCATCTTACAGACGAGGTAGAAGAACTTGCCGAAATTCTGTGTCTTGCCTCTGCAAGAAATATGCCTAAAAAATCACGGCACGATATTTCTGCAGCATCTTCTTCTGACGTAGGCTTTGAAGTTCTTGGCAAACGCCTTAATTTTGTGCGCAAGGAACTTCAGCGCTACATAAACGATGCCCACACCGCCGCTTATACCGACATGCTTACAGGAATCGGAAACCGCAACGCCTATATTGACATGACAAAGAGTCTAGATGCAGAAATTTCCGCGTCAACTGCAGAAAATCCAGCAGATTTTTCCGTTGCAATTTTTGACATAAACGGACTTAAGCAGATAAATGACAGTCTTGGACATGAATACGGAGACTTTGTAATTACTTCGGTTTCAGAAATTTTAAAGGAAAGCGTTCACAGCAAAAAAGTATACAGAATCGGCGGCGATGAATTTGTCGTAATCCTTGAACATTCAACAGACAATGATATCAGTAAGATTTTCAGAGATATTGAACAGAAAATAGAACAGAAGAATTCCTGCCGCAAGGAAAAAGAACCGGAAATTGCAGTTTCAAAAGGTTTTTCTGCCTATCAGTTTGGAAAAGACGCAGATTTAAAGGACATTTTCCGCCGTGCTGACAACGCAATGTATGCCGACAAAGCTGACTATTATTCACATCACGCAGACAGACGGCAGAGAAATTAAATCACTTAAAACCTAAACTTCTGGTGCTTTACAAGAACCTGTCTTAGAGCAGCTACATTTGTCGCAGCCGCAGGAACAAGTGCCAGCATGCCCTTTTTTAAACATAGAATGTACAATTGCAGCAACAATTACAACCAGTACAGCACATACCACAATAGTTCCTGCCATATAAACCTCACTTACTTATTTTGAACAGCCCGGTTTCCTTACAAGAAGCCAGACAAAAGCTGCAAGAACAAGAACAGCAACAACAAGTCCCGCAATATTCATGTTTCCGGACACAAGGCTTCCAAACTGATAGATACACAATGAAACTGCATAGGCAAATCCACACTGGTAACCGATTGCAGCCCATGTCCATTTTGCATTGTTCATTTCGCGTCTGATTGCACCAATTGCGGCAAAACAAGGAGCACAAAGCAGATTGAATACAAGGAATGAATATCCGGCAAGTTTAGTGAGTGAAACAAAGTCCAGGACACCGAATACACCTACAACTTCTTCCTTGGCAACAAGACCCATGATTGTAGCAATTACAGCACGAATATTACCAAATCCGAGCGGAGCAAAAATCCATTTTATTGAGTTTCCGATATGACCGAGCAAAGATGATTCAAGTTCCATCTCCGGATCAAAACCGAATCCGCTTTCTGTTGCACCGAATACCGAGCCAACCCAAATGATAATCGAAGACAGAAGGATGATTGTTCCGGCTTTTTTAATGAATGACCAGCCGCGTTCCCACATTGAGCGCAGGATGTTTGTAACTGTAGGCCAATGGTATGCCGGAAGTTCCATTACAAACGGAGCAACATCACCCATAAAAGGCTTTGTTTTCTTAAGGATAATTCCTGAAGAAATAATTGCAGCAATTCCAAGGAAATATGCAGATGGAGCAACCCATGAAGCGCCACCAAACAAAGAAGCAGAAATGAGCGCAATGATTGGAAGCTTTGCACCGCAAGGAATAAATGTTGTCGTCATGATTGTCATGCGGCGGTCGCGTTCGCTTTCAATTGTTCGGCTTGCCATGATTCCAGGAACTCCACAACCAGTTCCGATGAGCATAGGAATAAACGATTTGCCGGATAGGCCGAAACGGCGGAAAATGCGATCCATGATGAAAGCAATGCGCGCCATGTAGCCGCAGGCTTCCAGGAATGCAAGGAAAATAAACAGAACAAGCATCTGCGGAACAAATCCAAGAACTGCCCCTACACCGCCAACTATACCGTCTATTACAAGCCCCTTAAGCCAGTCTGCACAGCCGATTGCATCAAGGCCTTTTTCTACAAGAACAGGAACACCAGGAACCCACCAGCCATAGCCGTCTGCAGGATCAGGCATTTCGTCGCCTTCTATTATTTCTCCGGCTGAAGAAATATCATAACCGGCTTCTGCCATATCATCTGCGTAGAATCCGTATGCTTCTTCAAATGCGCCGTAATCTTCATCTTCAATAGAAGAAAGAAGTTCATCTGCACCAATTACTTCTTTTTCTGCAGCAGTTTTTACAGCTTCAACAAGGTCGTCTGACCAGATGTTTTCTTTAGCAAAATCAGTAAGCGCTTCATCATATGCGGCACGCCCATTTCCAAACAGATAGTAGCCATCACCAAAAAGACCGTCATTAGTCCAATCTGTAACCCATGTTCCGACAGTTGTTACAGAAACAAAATAAACAAGCCACATTACAACTGCAAAAATCGGAAGTGCAAGCCAGCGGTTTGTAACTATGCGGTCAATCTTGTCAGAAACAGAAAGACTTGTACGCGCCTTTTTAGAAACGCACTTTTTGATTATTGATTCAATATACTTATAGCGTTCAGAAGTAATGATTGATTCAGAATCATCATCAAGTTCTTCTTCGCATGATTTAATGTCCTTTTCAATATGATCAAGTTTATCCATTGGAATCTTCATGGATTTAATGATCTTTTCGTCACGTTCAAAAAGCTTTACGGAATACCAGCGGTGCTGTTCAGCAGGAAGATCGTGAACAATTGCTTCTTCAATATGAGCAAGGGCATGTTCAACACAGCCTTCAAAGCGGTGCTTGTACATCATAGGCTTTTTTTCGCGAGCTTTTTTTACAGCTTCTTCTGCAGCTTCAATGCAGCCCTTTCCTTTAAGCGCCGAAATTTCCATTACAGGGCAACCGAGTTCCTGAGACATAGCTTCAATATGAATTTTATCGCCGTTCTTTTTTACAATGTCCATCATGTTTACGGCAACAACCATTGGAATTCCAAGTTCTGCAAGCTGAGTTGTAAGGTAAAGGTTGCGTTCAAGGTTTGTTCCGTCAATAATGTTAAGGATTGCATCCGGGCGTTCCTTTACAAGATATTCGCGGGAAACAACTTCCTCAAGCGTATACGGAGAAAGCGAATATATACCAGGCAAGTCCATGATTACAACGTCACCGTTGTGACCTTTAAGGTTACCTTCCTTCTTTTCTACTGTTACTCCAGGCCAGTTTCCTACAAACTGATTTGAACCTGTAAGAAAATTGAATAATGTAGTTTTTCCCGCATTCGGGTTTCCTGCCAAAGCAATTTTAATCATTTTCTATTATACCCTCGTTTATTTTACCTGAATAAGTTCTGCATCTGCCTTTCTGATAGAAAGCTCGTATCCGCGGACTGTAATTTCAACCGGATCACCAAGAGGAGCTACTTTGCGGACATAAATTTCAACTCCTTTTGTAATTCCCATATCCATAATGCGGCGTTTGATGGCTCCTTCGCCATTAAGTTTTTCTACCACAACTGTCTGACCGGTTTTTACTTCTTTTAATGTCATATATTCTCCTATAATCCGCGCTGGCGGCATTGCATTCCTATAGATTGTTAGTTATAACTAACCGATAGATTAAAAAAAAAATTTAAATTATGATTTTCTGAGCCATTTCCCTGCTGATTGCAATACGGCAGTCCCTAACCATAACAATTACATTCCCGGAAATTTCAGAGACAACAGAAACGTCAGTTCCGGCAACAAAACCAAGATTTTCAAGAAAACGTCGAACTTCCTCTTTTCCGCTGATCTTTTTAATCAGATAATGTTCACCAACTGTTGCAAAACTTAAAGGCATAGTTATATCCGCTCCTAGGGTTAATCTAACCTAACTATATTGATAGATTAGTGAGGGCTAACTATAAAGTCAATATTTTTTTGAAAAAAAATTCATAAATTTTAAGAAATATCCTGCTCCACTTTTGGAAGTACTTCAGTCTTCTTTAAAGTGCGCTTTCTTTCGTACATCTTTGAATCTGCCTTTTCAAAAACAGAAAGAAGGCTTTTGTCAGTAGAAGGATCAAAATCTGCAATTCCAACAGCAATTACAACCTTGCCTTCCTTGTTATTCTTTTCAGAAATTGCAGTAATCTCTGCAAGGATTTTTGCCCGGTTTTCATAGTCGCGATCCTTAAGGACAGCAACAAATTCGTCTCCGCCAATACGAAAGACAGGACTGTGCGCAAATACATTGCAGATAATATTAACTGCCGCACATATGTATGCATCACCCGCCTTATGACCTATGTTATCATTTACATATTTAAGGTTGTTTACATCGCAGACGGCAACCGCAACCGATTTTAATTCACCGGCCTCTATAAGTCCGTCCTGAACACTTTCGTATTCAAGATAGGCATGCTTGCTTTTTACGCCCGTAAGGGGATCAGTATTTGCAATGCGCCTTGCCTTTCCAAGTTCAATTTCGTGCTCGTATTCACGCTTTTTCATAATAAAGAAATTGCTTATGAGCATTGCAATAGAAAAACCGAAGAACAGAATTACAATAAATGAACTCTTTACGTTTCCATCATAGATAGTAAACAGAGAACGATTAAGGAATTCTTCCATACCCGGAATATGTTCCGCGGTACCAGTGATTTCATGAATGTGCTCATGAATTTCGTTAATATGATTAATTGTTGAAGTTCGGTCAGTTTCAATCATCCAGATTAAAGAAAGAACTAGAATGAGCGTTACCAATACAACCCATACAACAACAGATTTTCCAAAACGGTTTGAACTGTCATTTTTTAAAACCATGTGAAAAACCCCGAACCCAACCAGAGCCCAGATACAAAACAGGCTGTATGATTCGGTCGTTATGGACTGACCGGCAAAAAATCCGCGGAAAATAATGTATACGCTAAAGAAAAGTACCGCTATAGTTCCGGCAAGTCCGGTAAAAATTTCCGTCCGGGCATGATTTGTTTTTGCATGCCTGAACGTCATGTATGAAACAAGGATATAGATTACAGATGCGCCAATTGTAGTTACATCAACAATCCAGCCTATGGCCGTGCGCCCCATAAATGGAATCAATATTGAAATAAGCACCAGCATTCTGTTTGCGTTGCACGGAATGCCTCTGCAGCTGATTTTAGAAAAATACGGAGTAATTACTCCGTCTGTAGAAAGCGAATAGATAAGCCGGGTAAGCGCAAGAAGATTTCCTATAAGGCTTGTTATAATAAGGGAAAAAAGCGTTAATACAAGGATAAAAACGCCCCTGCTTCCAAGATAATAATTTACAGCATAAAATACAGGTACAGATTTTAAGCCGGAAAGATTTCCCATATCCTTTATATAGGAAAGAAAACTGTCATATTCCGGCGGATATGTTGAAGTAGAAATCATAAATACTGCAAGGTAAAGCACTGTAGTCAATATGACGGAAATCCTGAGCACGCCCCTGATTTTTTCTGCCGGAAAATCCAGTTCTTCCGAACAGTGAGACACGCTTTCAAACCCGATGAACGCCCACGGAGAAATTGATGCAATAGTCAGAATATTAGTCAGTGCCTTGTAATCAAAGGAAAAAGATTCTTCGTAGCGGATTCCGCCGGCATTTTTTTTATACATAACAAGGAAATAGCAGATAAGGATTCCAGCAGTAAAGACAGAAGCCAGAATTTTCATCACAAGAGCCACTGCCCTGCGCGACTTGCAGCACACAAGGCCGAACAGCATTATGAAGAAAATCGTTACAAAAACTTCTGTCAGATAAACTTCATAGCCAAAAAGCGTATAGTGAAGGCCAACACAAAGTACATTGTTAAAAATGACCCTAAAAAAAAGCGGAATGCTGGTTGCGTTTGCCCAGTAGATTGCTATGTAAGTCAGTCCTAAAAACCACGCAGAAAGAAATGCGTAGTCATAGCCTAAGATTTTTGCAGAATAATGAAAAACTCCTCCGGCCGAAGGAAATTCATTCATCAAATAGCCGTAGTTTTTTGCAATAATGAGCATTACAAGCGCGCCCAAAACAAGCCCGATTATACTTCCGTATAGTCCGGCACGCATAATGTAATTGCTGCTTGTAACAACAAAGGCTCCCCAGCCAATGCTTGTTCCAACAGAAAGCGACAAAACTGCAGCAAGTGAAAGATACGGACTAAGCCTGTCTTTATTTCCTTCCACAAAAACCCCCAGATTAAAGTATATCATGGTAAGGAAATAAATCAATTCTTATCTTAGGGCCGGAATGACTTTCCTATTGCCGCCTTGAAATAATCACCACTACCGCAATTACGCCCAAAAGCACTGCCGCGGCGACCGCAATCATAATAATCATAGTTCTGTTCAGGAATGGCTCAGGCTCAGACTTTACAGAACCGTAAGACTTTGAACGGCTTGAATCTGAGCCGGCACTTTCTGAATTATTTGAGTATGTTCCGTAATCATTAGACGCGGCCTGTTCTGAATAATCCTGCTCTTCCTGATACGACGGCGCAGCATCGTAGGAATCCGTAATTTCTTCTGAAACGGCAGGACTTTCTTCTGCATACGAATATGCATTTGCATTTGCGCCGGAATATTCAAGGCTGCTTACATGCGGAATTACAAGGATTGAACCCTTCCAGTCTTTGTATGAAGAAGAAAGCCCGATGTGACTGAAATGGCCAGAAAATACTGAAGAAACAGCGCCTTCAAAGCGCGAATTAAAATATGAAAAATCATCAAATCCGTTTGTGTTCCAATAACAGATTTTTTCTGCAAGGCGCCTAGAATCTTCCGGGCCGTAACCGAACGCAGTTTCAAGGTAACCGCGGATTATAAGCTTAAGGCACTTGATTGTATCAACAGTAGCAGTCTGACCGATTAAAATGACGTCTGCACCGCGTTTTGTTGAGCCGTAGATTCTGGCCGCACTGTATTTATAGGCCGGATTTCCCTTATTGAACGGGCTTGGCTCGTTCTGAACAGATTCCTGGTATTTAATACCGCGGCCTAGGCGGCGGCCAATATCCATGATTTCAGAAGCAGTGTTTATTTCTTCCGGCGAATATCCGCCAGTCCATTCTTCGTAAGAAGCGCTGCCTGCTTCTGCAACATATTCTGTATCAATATTAATTTTTTCCTGAGCATTCGCAAAAAGCGAAACAAATGAAATAAAACCTAAAGCAAACAATAACTTTTTCATAAAGATCCCCTCTATCACTTTGATTTTCGGAAGGATGAACTGCGGCTTTAGGAAAAAATTTGCCGTATGAAAAGCAGGAACAGGAAACTTGAAAGGGGATAAAATAAAGGCTGTTTTATTCAGCATTAGATTTATTATTAGATTGTATTATTTTTTATACGTTTTATATCTGTTATTATTCTTTTTATTGCTTTTTCAAGCTATTACACCACTACTACACCGATGCTTTAGTTTCGGAAAAAAAACGGCGGAAACCCGACTTTCCTGAAGCCAGATTTCCGCCGTTCCATGTTCAAGGAACCGCATTATGCGCATTCAATGGCAATTCTTTTTGGAGCAGCAAGAGCCTTGCGAGGCAAAGTTACGCTCAGAATGCCGTTCTTGAATGAAGCATGTACGTTTTCGCTGTCTACATCTTCCGGAATCTGGAAGCTGCGGCTGAATGAAGAATAGCGGCGTTCGCGGATTAACCAGCGTTCAGCATTCTTCTTTTCTTCTTTTTTCTCTTTCTTGTCTTCAGAAGATTTTTCAACAGATTCCTCTTCCTTAGAAGAAATTGTCAGTGTATTTCGGTCAAGTTCAATATTAACGTCATTTTCAGTACGTCCCGGAAGCTCCATATCAAGATTGTAAGCTTTTTCAGATTCCTTTACGTCTACGCGAGGAGCAACTGAAGCCCTAGTGGCGTAACCGCCGAACACATTGTCCATACCATTACCAAAAATTGAATCAAAAAGTGAAAGTTCGTTCATATTATGCCTCCTGCAGCATTTATATTATTTTAAGTTTTCTGTAAGTTTTTTGCTTACACTTATAATTATGCAAATGCCGTGCCAAGTTTAAAAATTTATAAAAAAATTAAACAAAAAAGCAGATTTTCCGGCAAATTTAGTAAAAATTCACTCTTTCTTGACAGTAACATAACCGTTGGAACTAAAACCCACATGCATTCTCGATTGCAAAAGCCATTTCGGCGCACAAAAATTACCCGTGGATCAAAATAACTTATCATTATGAGTAAAATTTACCCACTATTTCACAGTATAGAATTTATTTTGAGCAAAAAAAATGCTTCCCGTACCAAATCGGCACAGGAAGCATTCTCTGAATATTCTAACTAAATAATTTTATCTGTTAGCATATCCAATTCTGGCTTCAGGCAAAGTACTTGCAAAAGCAGATTTCACATCGTCAGAAGCAAAAGAAACTCTTGTTCTGGCTGTTTTGTCCGTAGGCAAACCAACTGAAATATCAGACGCTGGTGTTGATCCGGTTGTTTTTTCGTTGTTTGAATAGCACGTTTCTCCATAAACATTATTTCCATTAATATAATCCTGATGTCCTTCCCGTATAAGGGCCAGATGTGTAGGATAATCAGAAGTATCGTCACTTATGTAGTACTTGTACATGTATTCATAATATTCTGTATCAGAAGGGGTCTCGTCTGATTTTGTAAACGGTTCATAATCAAAAGTACGGTAATAGTTTGTCTTTAATTCAGCGTTAAACCAGGTGTAACGGATAAGACGCGGAGTACCGCCGAACTTCTTGTAATCCTTTATCAAGGTTGAACATCTGCCGTCTATAACATATGTAGACGAATCAAACAGGTTAATTTCAGAGTCACCGGACTTATTCAGATTCCAGCACACCTGCTGAATATAAGAATCTGCACAAACACCAGTATTCCATGTAAACTCGTACATATAGTAACGTGTTTCGCAGAAGTTATATTTATTATCTTCCGTATAAATGCGCTGAAAATCGTTATTCATCACAACCTCATAGTCATAAGGATGAGCCGAATTCAATTTATGATACGTAAGAGACCTGTCTGCTATAACTGGGAAGTCAAACTGATATTCAGTTCCTTTGTAATCAACAAGCGTAACCTTACCTTCATTTGAAACTAAAGATGTATCAATTGCTTCTTCCTTCTGATTAACTTCATTCCACTTCAAATTGTATGGAAGATATTCATATGTATCTTCAACAACCGAATCTTCAGTTCCTGTCGGATCAGAGTAAGTAGTTACCTGCAATGTATCAATTCTGTTACTATCTTTTGGACAGTAAATACATCTGACTTTGGACTTTGTAAGCGCTTCGTCATCGAAAGTTTCATAATAAGCAAAAGTTGCATTTCCTGGATTAGCGTCCGCTGCTGCTTTTGTTACTTCACCATCAAAAGAATACTCAAACAAAGTTTTTACCTTGTTAACAGAATCCCTGATATAAACGCCCATTCCAATAACTTTATCATCTTCCTGAATACCATCTTCAATAAGTATTTCTTTAAGAAGATAATAGGTTGCCTTATGATAGGAATCTGTATTTCCTTCATCATGAACGACAACTTCATAGTAATCTAGATTTTCAACCTCTTTACTAAAACAGATTCTTGATTTAAGGTTTTCAATGTCCTTGCTGAAGTTTGTATCCGACATTAAATCGTAGAAATCAACATATTGAACCTTTAAATCTTCAAGTGTTGCGTCGGTATATGGTGTTGTATTAGATGTACCCGATGAACCAGATGAAGCCTTATAAGCAGCAATCAGTTTTGAGGTATTATCATTAGAACTGTCTGAACATGACATCAGTGCAATGCCGCACAGGATTGCAGCGGCTGTGATTAAATATTTTTTCATAAGTCTACCTCTTCTTCCGTCAACTTAACAAATTTTTCCCAGTCTTTTGGAAGTTCAATAATCGGGCTGGATTTCCATGTATAGAAATCAGTTGAAATAAGACCCTTAATAAAGCTTCCGCCTACAGTAGCCTTCAAGTAGAGTGTAAATTTTGACTCCTCAGGACCGTAAATTTTATTTACAACACCACCTGCGCCGGAAGTTCCAAGATAATCACCGTTACCAATTTCATTATTCGGATCGTTATACGAAATACATCCTATAAGCGGGAATACAGCCTTTGCTTCCGGTCCGAATTTTGCCGATATTGCAGCAAGGTCAAAACCGGCTATAGAAACTGCAATCTTTGGCCCGATAAATATTCCAGCTGTTCCTACAATAGAACCGTCAAACGAAGAACCTGTGTGAACATCATTCCTATATACAGACTTGTTAAAATTATGAGGAACGCAAAGAATGTATTCACCGTCAAGGTCACAGGAACATCCGCATGCATACTGAACGTGTACATATTTCTGAAGTGTCATGCTTGACATAAGAGTAAGTTCCGGCCAAAGGTAAAGACCTGCTGTAATACCCGTTGTCGGAGTCTGACAGATTGTTATTTCACAGGCCTTTTTGGCAACTACATCAATTTCAAATCCAATACCTGTATACAGATCAAGATCTACATTAAGGGAAGCACTACCAGGATGATACCAGTTTTCTTTTGTCCAGTATTCTTTCTTGTAAATATTGTAAGTCTTCTTTCTTGTAATTACGGTTGTATAAGGTAAGTCAACCTTTGGAGTGATGCTGAATTTCTTTGCAAGATACGGAACTTCTGCCTTAATTGTAAGGGATGAGCCAGATTTATCCTTTACCCTTTTCTTTGCCTCGTCTGTCTGGGCTGCCGAAGCACCAGCCGACTGGGCAATTTCATCTGCAGAAGCAGAACTTCCCAAAGGAATTGTTACATTAATGTTTGGAGTCATATCGCGCTTTTCAACAGGAATTGCGTTACCGAGCATTCCGCTTGAAGAAGCAGTTCCCGCACCGCGGCTTAGAGCTGAACTGTTCTTTTCCTGTTCAAGCAATTCCGGCTGAGCATCATAACCCATAATGTCCCAGTCGCCGGTTTCTACTTCAATATCCTGCTGCGGAATGCTTACCATATCCATAAAATCATATACGTTAGACGGCATGGACGAATTAATGGTAAGGTTTCCTTCTGAATCTACAATAATGCTGTCTACAACCTGAATTACTCCGTCTTCATCGATAAAAAGATCACCGACACGAAGATCCATAACTGTAGGAACAACAGCACGTCCGTCAATAAATACTTCTTCAATACCATCTGAAGAAAAATCGAATACAGTTGGCTTGTAGTCGTATACACAGTTTCTTAGATGAGTATCTGCAAACGCACCGGCAGGAATAAGAGCCAATGCAAAACATAAAATCTTTTTAATCATTTTCATTGTTCATCTCCTACAGCTGATTTCATCTTGATATTTCCATAAGAATCTCTCTGAATGACTGCTACAATATTTCCTGATTCATCGCCATAATATTCTGTAACGGCAGATTCTTCTTTTGCAAGCGCGCGGGAAGTGGCTTCCGTAGTTTTTGTAACAGAACGGATTTTTACAGGAGTTGCAACAATATCATCAGAAATTGATGAAGCAAGACTTCTGGAATTAGAGTCTTTTGTTCCATAGTAATAAATTACTTCCGGGGAATATCCTTTTTTAATGTTGAGCATGCGGATATTGTTGTCTCCGTCATAACTGTAGGAACGGCTTGTAACAATTCCAGTCTGACGGTCAATTGAATCCGATGATACAATTTTCTTTTTTGCATTATCAAACCGCGCAACATTTGTTCCATGCGATGTGTTAAAAGTTACCTTTGTAACACCCGTGTTCCTGGCTGCAATTACAGCCATTGCATTTTTTGTTTGATCTACATCGTTATTACAACTTGTAATGCCAAACAGAAAAGCAGTACCTAAAGTTAATGAAAAAATTAGATTAAGCTTTTTCATTTAACAATCTCCTTTTTTCCGCGTAAGCGGATTTTTTTTTTAACGTAAAACCTTACAGTTAAATTATGTTAACAATTTTAGCACGTTTTTTTGCTTATATTAAAAAAATTTATACAAAATCACTTTTTTTTTAGTAACATTGGCTTTATTATTTAAATATGAAAAAAATTTTACTGTCGCTACTTATACTTTTTCTTCCGTTTGAGCTGCTCAACCTGATTTATAAAAATGCAGAATATTCTTTTGGCGACAATGATGTTTCCCGCTTTAAAAACGTGCCATACAGCATACAGCTTGCAAATTCCGGAAATTCCCTGGGTGAGCAGATGAACTATAAAAATCACCCGGGTTTAACCGCAGTTAAATTTTCTCTATTAATGCAGCCGATTAATTACGACTTTCATATTCTGGAACAGTACATAGATCATTTTGCCAGAGACAGCATCTTTATTATTGTATTGTCTTACGGCGAGGTAGACGGAATTCTAAATGACGATATTTACAGAACAATAAAAGGCCGCTACTACCAGTTTTTAAAAAGCAATTATATAGAAGACTATTCACTTTTTGACAGAATCCGATACTGTGCAGTTCCGATTGTCTATGCGGAATACCCTTTTTACAAAATTAAACGCAGATTTTTAAAAGCAGAAGAACATGACGAACCGGAAGAAATTCTGGACGCGGCACAAAAGAAGACATGTTTTCTTGAAAAACGGCTTGAGCAAGATAATTTCCTGAATGTTTTTAATAGGACTTATCCGCGTCAAAAGCAGGCTGGCTTAAACTACAACAAAAATTATGTAATCAAAATGGCAAAACTCTGCAACGAACATAACGTTCATCCTGTTGTAGTAACGCCGCCCCTTCCCGCCAACACCGTACATGCGCTTGAAAAAACTGACTATTTTACTGCATTTGAAAAACTAAAGAGCGCTATCTTAGATGAATGCAAAAATCAACAGATAGAAATAAACTGGCTGGATTACAACCGTTCAGAAGAATACATGAATCACGAAGAATGGTTTAAGGATCCGGTTCACCTTAAAGACGAATACTGTGCAAAATACACAGATGAAATCCTAGAGGCAATTAATAAGACAGGAGCAGGGCTTTTTTAGCCAGATTTAAGCATGTACTTTAATTCGATTCAATATGCATTTTTTTTACCAGCAGTTTTCATCTTAAATTATATTGCCGCCATTTATATAAGAAAGCCATTCATTACGCAGATTTTTCTGCTTGCCTGCAGCCTGTTTTTTTATGCATGCTGGAAGCCGTCATACCTGGCACTGATTTTTCTAAGCGTAATAATTACATATTTGAACGCCATTTTTATGGAACGCTTTCCAAAAATAAAAAAAGCCCTGCTCGCCTTTTCGCTCATCTCAAACCTCGGAATCCTTTTTGCCTTCAAATATTTCAACTTTTTTACCGCAGCAATCAACAGCTCCGTAAAATTCAACGTCCTTCTTCCGGTCGGAATTTCCTTCTATACATTTCAGGCTCTGAGCTACACAATTGACGTCTACAGAAAAAAATTACAGCCCGAACGCAACTTTGCAGCATACGCCCTCTTTGTTACATTTTTTCCGCAGCTGGTCGCAGGGCCAATTGAGCGCGCACAAAACCTTCTTCCTCAATTTAAGACTGTCCTGCCGCCTACTACGGAAGAAATAAAAGCCGGCCTTAAACTTATAGCCTGGGGTCTTTTTGAAAAAATCGTCATTGCAGACCGCCTTGCACTTTACGTAAACAATGTTTACAACCAGCTTCAGCCGGCAACCGGATGCGCCGTTCTTCTTTCTACATTTTTCTTCTGCTTTCAGGTTCTGTGCGATTTTTCAGGCTATTCCAACATAGCAATCGGAAGCGCCCGCATCTTAGGCTTTAAATTATCCAGAAACTTCCGCAGCCCGTTTTTTTCCAAATCAATGAGCGAACTATGGAACCGCTGGCACATAACCCTTTCTTCATGGTTTAAGGATTACGTTTACATTCCGCTTGGCGGCTCACGCTGTGGCCTCTTACGACACTGCCTGAACCTTATTATAATCATGACTTTAAGCGGACTGTGGCATGGAGCCGGCTGGCACTTTGTCCTGTGGGGATTTATGCACGGTCTTGTCCTTTCTGCAGAAGCTCTATTCCGCGCGGCAAAAAAAATGCCTTCCGCACAGGCAAGCACTTGCAATACAGGAATTAAGATTTTAAAAATATTTGCAACATTTACAGTCTTTACCCTGCTTGCAATATCGTTCAGGGCAGATTCCGTTCCAGACTTTTTATATGCGCTTAAAAAACTAACGATGATTCCATCAGAAATTTCGCTTGCAGCAAAAACACTGTTGCGCCATCCTCACCAGTATCCTCTTACAGCAACAATAAACTACCTGCTGTTCCTGCATGAAAGCATAGACATTTCTGGAATTGTAACATCCCTTGTGCTGATTGCAATCCTTATGACGGTAAGTTTTATTACAAGAAAAACAGACGGCGTCACGCTTATAACCCGCAGCCCGCTCATAATACGCTGGCTCTGCTACTACGCATTAATCTACGCACTCATCTTCTATTCGGTAACAGAGAAAACCCAGTTCGTGTACTTTCAGTTTTAAAAAAAATGGCGGGTTAATATATTCTAAAACCCGCCGTTCTTCTTATTTTTTCAAAATATTCTATATTAAAGCTTTCCGCCTTCAACAACCAGGGAATCCGCATTCGAATCCTTTCCGTATGTTGCGCGCAAAGTTGCTTCATAGTCAGCGTGGAAGAACTTTTCCTTTCCAAGAACGCGGATTTCTTCATTAATCCAGTCAAGCAAAGTTGTGTTTCCAATTGCCACAGCAGGAGCAATAGTATCAACGCTTCCCAAAGATTCAACACCAACGCTGAATCCAGGATTTTCCAAAGCCCATGCCAGAACTTCTGTATTATCTGTAGAAAGACCTGCTCCGCGACCGTCAAGCAGCGCATTGTATGCTTCACTGTACTGGTCAAACTTCAAGAGCTGAACTTCAGGATAGTTTTCCGTAAAATATGTTTCAGCAGTAGTTCCCTTGGAAACAATCAGAACCTTTCCCTTCAAATCGTCAGGAGACTTTACCAGAGCCTTGTCGCTGGAAACAATTCCGAGGGCACATTTCATGTAAGGAAGCGCAAAATCCACTTTCTCAGCACGTGCAGGAGTTACTGTAAAATTGGCAAGAACAAGATCAACTTTTCCTGTCTGAAGTACTTCCACGCGGGCAGCAGCTTCAACCGGCACATACTTAACCTTTACGCCAAGATCAGCAGCAAGACGTTCTGCAAAATAAACGTCATATCCCTGATACTTTCCGTATTCATCAACATAACCGAACGGCTTTTTATCACTAAAAACCGCAACCTTAATTGTTCCGCTTTTCTTAATCTGAGCCAAAGACCTGTATTTAGATTTTGCCTCTACAGAAAAAGAAGAACCAAGCAAAAGCAATCCTGCAATCAAAAAAGACAATGTAGATTTTTTCATATAGTACCCTCAATCTCATCAATTTCAGATTTATTCTGATAGGATTTTTATAATGATTATTTCCTATTAAGTCAATAGGTTTATAGTGAAATATTTATAAAAATATGCGAATTATACTTTTTTCCTATAACGGGCGAAACGGATAGCGCAAACCGGCGTTCCAGGGTTCCGCTCACGCTCATTCCTGCGCTCCGCTCCGGAACAGCCTGTGGCTGCCCTTCCATGCCGGCGCCAGCACATTAAGCCCTATATAACTGGAATCGCATCCTCTGCGCCAACAAAAGTCCTGTTGGCAAACATAAGCACACCCAGATAATAAATGCCAAGCGAAAAAATATGAAAAATTCCATCGTTAATTCCAAGTGCCATGCTTATCATAAGAAGAATGTCAGAAAGACCAAAAATAATACCGCCTAAGAAAATTCTCTTTGAACCGCAGTAAGAAAAACTGACCATTGCAGTCATGAACAGCGTATAGACAATTGCCGCAATCTTAATCTGAGCCGGTTTTTCTGGAACAAACCACAGCAAAAGCGAAATTGTAAGCGCAGTCACAATCCACAGAACATACTGAATAAAATGTGGTTTCCGTATTTTTATGAATCCTACTATAAAGCACAGATGTCCCAGCATGTATAGCACAATCCCAACAATAAGCTGAAGGTTAATTACGGCGTCAGCAATACAGCAGAGTAAAAGCCCTTCCGTTACATACAAGCCCAGAACGTTTCTGTGATTTTTCCAGCCAAAATAAGACAGAACGAACGGTATAAAACTCATTGAAAACTTAAGGGCAACCCTTACGTTTCTTATGTCAGGATGAAAATTCAAAAATATTTCATGCAGGCAAAACAATAAAAGAACAAGCAGACAGCTTGCGGTATAAACAACTTTCCTATTCATTTCTATATTTTACACCCAAATCCAATACATATGCAATAAATTGTGATATTATAAAAACATGAAAAAAAATTTCTTCATTATATTGCTGTCATTATTCTGCATTTATATATATTCAGAACCGCGCTCCGCAGATGGTAAACTGCCCGCCGGTCCAAAACCAAAAGACAGGCCTTCCGTAGCACTTGTCCTTGCCGGCGGCGGCGCAAAAGGTTTTGCACATTTACCGGTAATTGAACTAATAGAAAAAATGGACATCCCGATTGACATGATTGTAGGAACAAGCATCGGCTCCATAATCGGCGGGCTTTATTCTGCCGGCTACACGCCTTCAGAAATAGACAGGTCTTTTCAGAATGTTGACTGGACCCCTATTTTTGCCGACGCAGCCTTTTCGCCGTATGAAAATACTTTAATGGAACACAGCCTTTTCAGGAATCTTATTACGCTGAATCTGGGGCTGGATCTTTCCCTTAAACTTGGAAAAGGCGTTTCTAACGGTCAGAAAATCTACGAAATGATAAAGGAACGAACCTTAAAATATCCTTCCAACATGGATTTTAACAGGCTTCCGGTTCCGTTCCGCGCCGTAGTATGCGACATGCTTACCGGCGAAGCGCTCGTTTTGGACGAAGGCGACCTTGCAGAGGCCATAAGGGCAAGCATGAGCCTTCCTTCCGTTTTTGAACCGATGGAAATTGACGGAAAATATTACATGGACGGCGGAATCCGCTACAACCTTGCAATCAACGTAGCAAAAAATATGGGTTACGACATAATCATTGCAATAGACATTTCGCAGAAAGTCAGGAACGACCCGGATGTTTTTTCTTCAAATCCGGCAATTGCCATGCTGAACACAATTACAATCGCCCAGTACACAGCAACTCAGTCAATGTACAAGGACGCAGATCTTGTAATTCTTCCAGAGCTTGCCGACTTTGGAACCCTGGATTTTAAAAAATCCTCACTCATTTACGAAGAAGGCAAAAAAACAGTCACAAAGTACACCCAGGCTCTGGAAGACATCCGTAAAAAAATCTATCCCAAAGACTATGATGCCGACGGAAAAAGAATTTCCAAGTACAAGGTTCTGCCGGAATATTCCGAATATGATTTTAAATCATTCCCAGTCATTTCTTCCATTAAAACAGAAGGACTTTTCCCCGTTGACCAGAAATACATAAACGCCCAGTCAGAAAAAATTAAAGGAAAAGAATTTACACCGTCCGTTTTTACCGATTTTATGGAAAGCCTTAAACTTACTGGAAACTATAAAAGCATAAAGGCAAGAATTTATCCCGCAGAAGACGGCTCGGAACTTCTTTTAAAAATGACGCAGGAAGAATCAAAAAGCGCAAAGCTCTGCCTGGACATTGACTACACGCAGGTGGTTTCTACAAGAACGACTGCCATGCTGGATTTTATCCTTGGTGTCCAATACAGGGGACTTACCGGCCGCGGTTCAATAATTTCACTGCGTGCAAAAAGCGTAAACGACTTTGGCTTAAGCCTTTACTACCTTCAGCCAATAAACACAAACCTTTTCTGCGATTGTAACGTCAATCTGGAAGACAGACGATATCCGCAGCTTCCGTTCGGAAGCCTTCCTAAAGATCTATCGGAATACAATTCCTTTAAAGAATTCAACGGCTCAATTTCTATCGGAGCCCGAACAGACACAGGAAGAATCGTAAGGCTTGGCGGATACTATAAATACATCTCTTCCAGGGATCTTCCGGAAATTAATTTCTTCAAGGAAAGATTTATTGAACCATATGAAACGGCATATAAATTAGAAAACAAGGACAGGGAAGATCTTTTGCAGGCACTCTTTGAGGAATACTACGAAACCTCTTCAAATGCAAAAAGTTTAGGAATTTTTGTAAGTTACGAAATCAACAGACTGGATTCCCAGATTTTTGCACACAAGGGTATTAATTTTAACATCAATGCAAGATACGCCTTTACTTTTGATGAAAACTGGAATTCCCAGCCGAATATGCTCAAATTAACCGCACAGGGAAAAAGTGTCATTCCATTCGGCCGCCACGTAAGCATGAATTCTTCAACCTGTATCGGTACAGACGTTTTCGGGAACATGGCTTCTTCTACAGCTTCCATGTTTGCAGAAGGGTTTACAAATTTCAGCAGAATATATTTCCCGCAGGTTTGCAGCCCTACAACATTCGGAAGCTGCATTCTTGCCTCGGCCCTTACCTTTCAGATTGAACCGTGGAAGCAGCTTACAATCCTTGGCGGCGACTTAATCCTTACGCTGAACGGAACTGTCGGCAACGTAACGGAAACTTTTACAGAAATGATTCCGTCCGACTCTGAAGAAAACGAAATAAACCCGATCCTCTGGACTGGCGGAGCCGGAATTGCCCTAAAAATTAAATCTGCGTTCAGCATATACCTCAGGTTTGGTGCAGCCTCTACAATGGAAAAATCCATTACGCCATTCTTTTCAATGGATATAGGCTCAATAAACTTTTAGTACACCTGCCCCGCCGCTCGACCAAAGGCTTACCGAGCTCCGTCGCCTGAACTGCACAGCGATTGAACCACTGTATAAACACAGTCGCCGGAGCGCTTAAGCTTTCTAAGAATGTCCATATAGTCAAGTTCGGCTTTTACGTCGTTACCAGCTTCAATGCGGTGGCGGCAGGCCTTGTTAAGTCCCTTCTTTGTCTTTTCAATTTCACCCTGCATCTGATTAAAGACGCATTTTCCTTCGTCTGAAATTCCCAGCGCAATAAAAATGCAGACCTGCTCGTAAAAAACGTGAACCTGATCAAGGAATGCGAGCAACTTTTTCATTCTTCCTGAATCTGGGGCAAAAATTTTGCGGTTCGTATATTTTTCTACTATATGCATCAGGGAACAAAGTTCGTCGCTTAAATCTTCAAGCGCCTGCGTAACATGAATCAGGCGCGAAAGGTGCACCCGGTCAGAATGAGTTGCATTTGTTGAGCGGTAGCATTTCTGAATAAAATTTGTAATTGCTACGTGCATTTCATCAATATAGTTTTCATGCGCATTAATATTCTGAACCATTTCTTCATCAGCAGGCTTTTTCCCGTTCAAGGCAAGTGAAATTATATCCAGCATTTCCATGACCTTTCCCGCCATCCTTGTAATTTCCGTACGGATTTGAAAAGCATACAGATCTGCACTTAAATGCGAATGAGGCAGAATGGCCGGAAGTCTGTAGTGAGAATCCATTTCTTCGTTTTTTGCCGTAATAAACCGCTCGGAAAGCTGCGCAATCTGTTTTACAAAAGGAATAAAAAGCAGGGTTGCCATAATATTAAAGCATGTATGAAGCATTGCAATGTGCACAGTAATATTTGACGCAGGCGAACCCGGAATCATCATGTCTACAAGATTAAGGAACGGCTCAAAAAAGATGAGAGCAATAAGCGTTCCGGTAACATTAAAGGCAACATGAACGGCCGCTGTCCGCTTTGCATTTACAGACGCCCCAAATGCCGACATGACAGCATCCACAGTGGAACCGATATTGCTTCCAAGCACAATTGCTGCCGAGAGCTCCCAGCTCAAAGAACCGGCAGAAGCCATGGTCAGGACAATTGCCGTCATTGCAGAAGACGAATGAATAAGAGCCGTAAAAAATGCGCCCGCTGCAACTCCAAGCATAAGCCCAAGAAATCCCATCTCAGAAAAATTTTTAAGGAAAGAAACTGTTTCTGTATTCAGGCTGACTGCGCTTTTTAGAAGATCAAGACCCATGAACAAGAACGCAAATCCCATAAAGCAGTCAGAAAAATTATGAATCTTAAGCCGCTTAAAATATTTCAGTACAAAGCCAGCACCAAAAAGCGGAATTGCAATCTTACTTATGCTGAAAGAAAAACCAAAGAAGGAAACTATCCAGGCGGTAACAGTGGTTCCGATATTCGCTCCAAAAATTATTGAAATTGCCTGGACCAGCGTTATAAGTTCAGCATTTACAAAACTTACAACCATTACTGTTGTAGCACCGGATGACTGAATTATTGCAGTAACTCCGATTCCAGTTAAAACAGCCGAAAACCTGTTCCCGGTCAGCCGCCCCAGCAAAGCTTGAAGACTGTTACCTGAACCTTTCTGAATTCCGTCAGAAAGCATGTCCATGCCGAACAGAAGAAGGCACAAAGCGCCCGCAAACCCGGATATCTGTAAAAGCAAATTCCAAATCATCACCAGATGATAGATTTTAAAGCGCAGATTGAAAACAGATTCTCTGTTAATTGCAGGTAAATTCTTGTGTGCTTGATTTTTACTAAATCGCCTGAATGGTGAGTTTTATACTCAAATAAGTTTGCAGAAATATATTAAACTCACCATTCAGGTATAATATATCAGCCAATGAGGGTAAGAACCTTATCTGGGCATGATTCTACACATACTCCGCAGCCTACGCACTGATTGTAGTCAATCTTTGGAATACCAGAAGTAATGTCTATACAGCCCAGAGGACATTTTTTAGAACAGATACCGCATTTAAAACAGCCCACAAAGCAGTCTTTCTTAATCTGCGGCTTGTTGTCACTGTGGTTTGAACAGCGCGCAATAGCACCCTTAGTTCCTGCATCAATAAGAGAGAAAAGATGTTTCGGACATGTCTTAGCACATTTTCCGCAGCCAACACACTTAGACGCATCAACCTTAGGAAGTCCGTCTGCCCCCATAGAAAGCGCATCAAACGGACAGGCTTCCACACAGTCACCATAACCGATACAGCCGAAAGCACAAAGCTTTGTTCCGTTCATTGTAAGCTGAGCCGCAGCACAAGTTTTTACGCCTTCATATTCGCCCTTGTCTTTTGCGCAATCCTTTGTTCCATTACAGGCAAGGAAAGCAACTTTCTTTTCTGCGCCACCAGCAGAAACGCCCATTACGGCACTAACCTTCTCTGAAACAGCAGAACCTCCCGCAACACATCCGTTTGCAGGAGCGTCGCCGGCAACAACAGCTTCTGCAAAAGCGTCACATCCGGCGTATCCGCAGCCACCGCAGTTTGCACCGCTCAAAGCCTCGCGCACAGCCTGAACCTTCGGATCAACCTTTACGGCAAAGATTTTCTGAAAAAGCCCAAGCAGAATTCCCAGCAGGAATCCAATGGCAAGGGCAACTGCGATTGTATATATAATCAAAGTCATATCGTTCTCCAGTCAAAAATCCTATTTGATCAGTCCCTTAAATCCCATAAAGGCAAGACTTAAAAGCCCTGCAGCAACATAAAGGATTGGTGAACCTTTAAAACTCTGCGGAATTGAAGCGATTTTAATTCTTTCCCTTACGCCAGCCATTACAACCATACTTAAAAGGAATCCGGCAGCAGAACCAACGGCATAAACAAGACTTTCTCCATAATTATAGTTCTTGCTGATACAGTTGATTGTTACACCAAGAACCGCACAGTTTGTAGTAATAAGTGCAAGGTAAACACCCATTGACTTGTACAAAGCCGGAATTGATTTCTTAAGGAAGAATTCAACAAGCTGAACAAGAGAAGCAATTACAAGAATAAAGAACAGCGTCTGAAGGAATTCAAGTCCAAGCGGAACCATTACCAGTTTGTAAATAGGCCATGTTACGGCAGTAGCAAGCACAATAACAAAAGAAGTAGCAATACCCATGCCCGCAGCCTTGTCTGTATCACTTGTCATGCCGACAAACGGACAGATTGCAAGATACTGGATGAATACAACGTTATCAATAATAGCTGATTTAATTAAAAGCTGGAGCATGTCTGTCATTTTGCGCCTCCTTCTGTTGATTCAGATTTTGCTGCCGCAGCAGGCTGAACACGGGAACCGCATACAGCTGAACATGCAGAACAGTCGTGAGCAGTCGGTTCCTGGCATTTCTGACCCTTCTTTTTTGCAGAAAGGAATTTAAAGAACTGAACGAGAGCGGCAAGGAAACCGAATACCATAAATCCGCCTGGCGCACTGTTGAACACACCGATTCTATATGCTTCTGGAATTACAGTAACCTTAAGGGCAGTTCCGGCCATAAGAGTTCCACCTCCAAGAAGTTCCCTGAAGAATGCAATAAGCACAAGAACGATTGTATAGCCAAGCCCCATTCCAAGAGCATCAAGAATAGAATTTCCAACATTATTTTTAGAAGCAAAAGCCTCTACTCGTCCCATGATGATACAGTTTACAACTATAAGCGGAAGGAATACACCAAGCGCCTCATAAAGCGATTCAACGTATGCATTCAGGACAAGCTGAACAATTGTAGTAAAAGCCGCAATAATAATGATGAATACTGGAAGTCGTATTGCCGACGGAATGAATTTTCTGAACACACTGATTACAATTTCGCTCATCACAAGAACGAAAAGCATACCCATGCCCATTCCAAGTCCGTTAAAAATACTTGTAGTAACACCCAAAGATGAACAGAGTCCAATATTAAGAACCAGCAGCGGGTTCTCCCTTACAAAACCATTAGAAAAAATCTGAAGCTGCTTATTCATTGTCTCCTCCTATATAACGGAACAAGGCATCTGTACCCTCTTTTAACAGACCTGCGATTCCAACACTGGAAATTGTTGCTCCAGAAATTGCATCAAAAGTTTCGCCAGCCGTAAAACCGTCCTTTGCGTTTTTTCCTTCAAACTGACCGTAAAAAGTCTTTCCGGAAGGAAGCGTAAAGGTCGGATCGTTTGCCTTAAGTCCAAAACCAGGAGAATCTGTAAGCTTAAGGAATTTAAGTCCCTTTATTACGCCATCTTTATCCATTCCGACCAGAATTGTTCCCTGATCGTATGTAGGACCGTTTACCTGAGCTGCACCGCCGGCAACCTGTCCGTCTTTTTTAGCAATAATGAGCGATTCAATTTTTACAGAACCAACGGCTTTTGGTTCGTAATCAGTAACGCTTTCAAAAGTAAATCCTTCTTCAGGAAAAAAAGCCTTCATTGCACTGTTAACTTTATTTTCCTGATTCAGGGCAATTTTTGGCGCCGTAAAATTATTTACAACTGCAAGAACAGTACAGGATACAGCAGCATATACTGCAAGAATTATTCCCAATTTAATCATTCTTTTTGTCTCCTTCTGCAGCAGACTGAGCATCTGACAGCTTGCGTTCTTTTGCAGTAGTAAGGTCAAATTCCATGTTGATTTTTGCAGAACACGGTCTCTGATGACCTTTTTTTCCATAACCGTACATGCGGCCTGTAACCCTGTTAAGATGAGGAGCAAGCGCATTCATCACAAGAATACTGAACATAACGCCTTCCGGGTAACCGCCAAATTTGCGGATAAGGAAAGTAATAAGTCCTGCTCCAAAACCAAAAATAAGGCGGCCAGGACGAGTTACCGGCGCAGTAGCGTAATCAGTAATCATAAATGTTGCACCGAATAAAAGTCCACCAGAAAGAAGCGCAATTACAACATCACGGCAGGCACTTTCAAGCCCGCTGGAAATCCCGCCTAGGAACGTACAAACCGCAACAGTCAAAACCATTGCAAGCGGTGCGCGCCAGTCAATTATCTTAGCAACAAGCAGGAACACAAAAGAAACAAGAATCAACAGAATTGAAGTTTCTCCAATACAGCCGGCGCGATTACCAATAAAGAACTGCAAGAAATCGAAATTTTCCAGAGTGCCTGCCTTTACGCGTGCAAGCACAGTCGCAGATGATACAGCATCAAGATTGCCTGGAGTTGCCCATGAAGCGCCGATTGCAGCCGGGAAGCTTATAAAAAGAACAGCACGACCAGTCAAAGCCGGGTTGAACACGTTGCTGCCGATTCCGCCAAAAATTCCCTTGGCAATAACCATTGCAACCAGGTCGCCCAAAAGAATCATCCATACAGGAGCGGTAGAAGGCAGAACCAGCGCAAGCATTACGCCAGAAACTGCTGCCGAAAGATTTGAAACAGTATTTTTCTGACCTGTTGCTTTCTGGAACAGAGCTTCAAAAAGAACACAGCCAAAAACAGAAACAGCAACTGCAATCAAAGCATGAATGCCGAACACTGCAATACCGGCAATTACTTCCGGCAGCAATGCTATAAGCACAGTCAGCATTATTTTCTGAGTTGTATTTCCCAACGAAAAATGCGGACTTGATGATATGTGAAATTTATTTTCTGCCATTTTCTGCTCCTTCTGCAGCCTGCTTAGCTTTTGCGGCTTCAGCCTTAGCCCTTTCTTCTGCCATCTTCATGCGGACAATACCCTTTCCAAGGCGGACGCGCTGAACAATGCGGACATGAGCCGGACATACAAATGCACAGCATCCGCATTCAATACAGTCCATAAGACCGTATTTTTTAGCCCTATCAACGTTTCCTTCTTTTAATGAACGCATAATCATAATCGGATTAAGGCGCATTGCACATGTACTTGCACAGCGGCCACAGCCAATACACTGGTCTTCTGACCCAAGATAGGTTTCTTTTTCTGTAAGGAATGTTACACCGCTTGTTCCCTTTGCAACCGGGAATTCGATAGTGGACATTGCAAAGCCCATCATAGGACCGCCGGAAATGCATTTTACAGCTTCTCCATCCTTAAGGTTAAATGTCTCCGGCATAAGATCGCTGATAAGAGTTCCAACCGGAACCTTCACATTGCAAGGCTTTTCTACAGCGCCACCAGAAATTGTAAGGGCGCGTTCAATAAGCGGCTTACCAAGACGGAATGCATCGCTTATGGCGCAAACAGTTCCAACGTTAGAAATTATACAGCCTGCATCAGCAGGAAGCTTAGCGCTTGGAATTTCAACGCCAAGACATGAACTAACGATGAATTTTTCAGATCCCTGAGGATATTTTGTCTTAACGATGCATACAGAAATATCATCGCCGTAACCTTTCTTTTCAATTTCAGATTCAAGAATCGGCTTGATGTATGCCTTGTTGTCTTCAAGGGCAATAATTCCGCTTGCGCCAACAAGATTCAAAATGATCGCAAGCCCGTCAATAAGACGGTCCGGAGTTTCCTGCATAGTGCGTTCGTCACATGTAAGATACGGTTCACATTCTGCCGCATTTACAAGAACGTATTCGATTTCTTTATCTTCCGGCGGATTTAATTTTACATGAGCCGGAAAAGAAGCGCCGCCCATTCCTACAATACCTGCAGCCTTAATTCTGTCCAAGGCATCCTGATGCGAACAAGTAAACGGATCAAGAGGTTCCATAAATTCAGTACGGTCAGAACCGTCTGATTCAATAACGATACATGGAACCATGCCGTTTCCCGTAACAATGTGGCTTCCGATTTTCTTAACCTTTCCGGCAATGGAAGCATGTACAGGACAATTCATAAATTTATCGCCGGTTGCAATTACCTGACCTTTTGCAACCAGATCACCGACTTTAACTACAGGAGTATTTGGAGCCCCCCCCATAGTAACGGGAATAGTAACAGTCTTAGAAGCAGGAAAAGCGTCAGTAATAGGACACTGATTGCTTAATTCCTTCATTTCCTTAGGATGAATTCCACCCTTAAAAGTATGCAGTTTCATAACAGAATAATTATATAGAGAAATTCTCAATAAGTCTATTTAAAGAAAGCTAAAAGAAATATTATTAGATGCTGCTAACCGTTATTTCTTTTTATGAAAACAGTAAATTCCGGCCACACGTATTTTTTCAAGGCAGGAAGGAATTATTTCCGCATCAAAACTTGCAACTTCACTTATAGATACAAAAAGATATCCGTCTGTAGCAAGCGCACGTTCCGCAATTCCCTTAAGGATGCGCCCGCGGGTTTCTCGGTCAAAATAGATGAACACATTGCGTATAAAGATAAGGTTCTGCTCAGCAGGATGATTAAAGGCTTTTCCGGCAAAGGCAAAATCATAAAGATTTACCTGCATGGTTTTTATGGAACGAGAAAATTCCGGCGGAAACTCATAACTGCCGTCCGGCTTAAGGTAACAGCTTATAATATTCCTGTATTCATCACCGTCAAAGTGCCGCCCGGTCTTAGGCATAAAATAGCCGGATTCAAGCTTTTTAAGAACCGCAGTATTTATATCACTTGCAGAAAGTTCAACATTCATTCCCAAATACTTTGCAAACGCCGCAATGGAATAAATTTCTTCACCGGTAGAACTTGCCGCACTCCAGATTTTTAAAGGAACCAGCCCGTGCGCCTTTTTCCATTCCGGAAAAAAATAATCCTTAAGGGCATCAAACTGCTTTTCTTCCCTGAAAAAATAGGTTTCATTTACAGTAGCTTCGTTGATTATGTCTTCAACATCAGATTCATTCTTTATGTCAAAGGCTGGCTTGCGCTCAATGTAGCGCCTTAATCCCATAATATAAGAATCCCGCAGCTGATTTCCAGTTCTCTGCGTAATCAAATTTATTACCTTGCTGAATTCTTCATCTGAAATCGTCATCGGTCGCCACCTTTGCCATTCTATAGAATGACATTCTTTAATTATACACCCGATGTTTCAAAGTGCAAATTTTGCTGCTATTTACAGTTATATTTCCACTCTTTCCCTTTAGGACGATATTTTCGGACTACATGCAGATTAAAATATAAATATTCATACAAGCTGAATTTGTTAGTTGATGCAGAACAGTCCTTAATATCCTTTGAAGTCTGTTCCAGTATCTGTTCAAGAGAATAAGTCAGGTTGAATTTTTCCTTTAAAGACTCCCAATATTTTGTAAAGAAGATTTCATTGCATTCTAGTGCCGATTTTAACCATGCTTCCTGCCCACCGGTTCTTGCCCCAGTAGATTTTACATATTTCGGAGCAAGATTAATCTGACAGGCATCCGGTACATAGGCAATTTTTTTGTTCCCAAGCAGACAGCGAATAATAAAATCAGTTTCTTCCCTTAAAGCGCACCCCGTATAAAATGTACTGAAAAGAGTTTCAGCTGCAATTTTGCGGTCCGTTAAAAAACAGGCATGAACATAAGGAACTTCAACATATTCTGCATTGCAGTATCCGCAGAAGAAAGACCTGAAAGGTTCAAGATTTGAAATGCGGGATCCGTCCACAGTCCATAATTTTCTTTTCCAAATTTCATAGGCAGCAATATCTCTGATTCTGTCGCTACAGTAATCTTCACATGTCAAATATCTGGCACCAACAAGATCAAAGCCATATTTTTCTTTTACTTCAATTAATTTCCTGATTGTACCCGGCTTGATTATTGAATCATCATCGCCAAAATAAATATAATCGCAGCTTGCATTTTTAATGCCGACATTCTTACTGAAAGTCTGCTTTGAATTTACTTCATTTCTAAAATATTTAATGATCGGATATTTTTTCTGCAGTTTTTTTACAACCTGCATCGTATTATCAGATGAACAGTCATCAATAATGATTAATTCTTTTACTTCCGGCTGAATATAAGTTGGAATTGTCTTCGGCAAAATCCTCGCCCTGTTATATGATGGAATTACAACTGTAACATCTTTCATATCTGTTCCTTAGTTTCATTTAACAATAAATTTATAAACTCGAATTTTATTATAGCATGTTAATAAAAAAAAAATAAGCACAACTCTATAATCCTTATTATTCGAATCATAAAATTGCAGCCTATTTTTTCTTAAAATTTTAACTTATCTAAATAATTTTCCAATCAATCGAACTGGCATTGAAAATTTCCATGAAAGGGAATTCTCATATTTATTTACAAGCCGCTTTTCCTGCTGATACAGCTTATTATCTGTTTCTTTTTTATTTTCCAGATAGATTTCATATAACAGATTTGTATCAAGTTGATTTAAAATTTCTTCTGATTTTCTTATGCATTCATCCCTGCAAAGTTTTAATTCATCTGTTACTTCTGCGTTTCTAAAATGAGGAAGATATATATCTGCCTTTCGAAGCATCAAATTTTCATAGAAGACTTTCAGCGATTTATCAGCTTTTTCAGACTGGCCTTTTAACACCTCCAGCAAAACCGGGAATGTCTCAAAATGTTTCTTTGAATATACAGAATGGCTGAAACTTTCTTTTCTTTCAAACCATGCATAAAGAGGCTGATCAATTTTAAAAATCTTTTTTGTTTTTGAATATAGATCAAAAGTTACGCTTGTATCTTCACCAAAAATATTTTCAAAAAAGAGTTTATTCTTTTTCAAGAAATCAGTTCTATATATTTTTGACCATGGTGCATCATCGTAAAAATACATAGCATAATCCTGATTAATTTTTCGAATAGTAAGCTGTTCAATTTTTTTTCCTTCAAACGGATTTGCTGTAAAAAATCCCTTGTAATAGGAAATATTCGTGATATCAGAATTATTCTGATCAAGTAGATTTATAACTTCGTTCAGACAATTAGAACGGATACAATCATCATTATCTATAAACCAAGTATATTCTCCAGAAACATAGTTAAATGCAGTATTTCTTGTTGGGCCTATACCCTGATTTTCTTGAAATTTCAAAATAATTTTCTGCGGATAACGTTTTTTGTAGTCCTCTAAAACAAATTTAGAGTTATCTGATGAACCGTCATCAATGCAAATAATTTCATAATCATCAATATTCTGATCAAGCAGTGAATCCAGACAGCGGCTTATATAGTTTTCTGCATTATAAACAGGAATAATAAATGATAATTTCACGACCTACCCCTCTAAGTTATAAAAAAACTTAATATATAGAAATTATGTTTTTTTCAACTCTATATTTTAATAGAAAAATATATTATAATGAATATTATAATTCAACATGAAAATTTTTTGCAGGATTTAACATGGAAAATATTGAAAGCGAAAAAATTATTTCTGAGATTAAAACAACAATTTCAAAATCAGAAAATACAAGTGCCTCTGAAAATTTCGATAAAATTTCCTTGAACCAAGCTCAGGAAAACGGCTATAAAATTATTTTTGATAATATTTCAAATGGTTCTGGCATTAAAAAATTTATTAATAAAATCGTACTCAAATTTACAAGAAATCACCTTCTTCAAATTATCCAGATGCAGAATTCTGTAAATCAGGAACTTCTTAAAGAAATTGAAGAACAGAACAGCAGAATCGATTATCTCGAAACAATCATTAAAGGAAAATAAAAATGCGGATTATACAGCTTTTTTCTTCACTCTCTTACGGAGATGCAATCGGCAATGACATTCTTGCACTTGATGCAATAATCAAGGAAAATGGTTTTCAGACAAAAATATATGCAGAAAAAATCGATAAACGGATTTCGCCAGAACTTGCTTCTCATATTTCTGAATTTACAGCCGAACCAACAGACCTTTTAATTCTTCACGTCGGAGGAGCGACAAAACTAAACCAGTGGATTAAAGAAGTAAAATGCAAAAAAGTAATGATTTACCACAACATTACTCCACCAATTTTTTTTGACAATTATAATAAAAAAAGCGCCGAATACTGTGAACGCGGACTTAAAGAAGTAGAAAGCCTTAATCAGACTTTTGATATGGTTCTTGCCTGCTCAGATTTTAACAGACAGAATCTTCTGGACATGGGCTACACCTGCAAAATAAATGTACTTCCAATACTCATTCCATTTGATGACTACAAGAAAACTCCAAATCAGGCCGTTCTTGAAAAATATAACGATGACTTTACAAATATAATCTTTCTTGGCCGGCTTGTTCCAAACAAAAAACAGGAACATGTTCTGGAAGCTTTTTCTGAATACCAGAAAAAATTCAACAACAAATCACGCCTGTTTATTGTAGGAAATCCTGCTGGCTGCGAAAACTACAGCGAAAAATTAAAAGAATACGCAAAAAAACTTAATGTAAAGAATGTAATTTTCACTGGGCATACCCGCTTCGATGAAATCCTCTCCTACTACAAGCTTTCTGACCTGTTTTTGTGCATGAGCGAGCATGAGGGATTCTGCGTTCCACTTGTTGAGGCAATGTTCTTTAACATTCCGATTGTTGCGTATGCAAGTTCTGCAATTCCGTGGACATTGAATGGAAGCGGCTTCCTGCTGGAAGAAAAAAATCCGGAACTTACGGCAGCCGTAATGAACAGAATTCTTACTGATTCTTCCCTTAAGGAAAAAATTCTTAAAAATCAACAGGAACGGCTTTCTGACTTTAACCACGAAAAAGTTGCCGAACAGTTCTGGAACTGCATGAAAGATTTTATTAAGCAGCCGTAATCTACCTGCTCTTTAATTCGGGATGAGCTTCGTAAAAACGTTTTTTGTCGGCATACATTGCTTCATCTGCCAGATGCATTGCAACCCTTACGTCTCCACCCTTTTCATCCCAGTAAGAGCCGATCGCAAACGTAATGTCAGAGCCAAAACCGGTCTTTGAACGCAGTTCGCAGACAAGGCTGTCAAATTCTTTTTCCTGGCATTCCGGAACAATAACAACAAACTCGTCACCACCGGCCCTGTAAACTTCGTGCCGCTCAAAAATATCCCGCAAAAGAGCGGCCGCATTCTTTAAAAGAACGTCTCCAGCCGAATGGCCGCCTGCATCATTAGCTCTTTTTAGCCCGTTAAGATCTGCAAAAATAACTCCATAAGGCCCTGCAATCTTTTTTTCGCCGCTAACAGAAAGATCAACCCGATAGTTCATGGAATTTCTGTTCCTTAAGCCCGTAAGCAAATCCATGTTGCTCATAAGTTCAAGTCTTTCCATCATGTTATTAGAGGCAATCTCAGAATTCAGAAAAAACGCTGTAAGCTCAATAATTTCTTTTATTTCTATAAGGCGCTCAACATTAAAATTGGTAACAAAAAGATAGCCCATAATTTTTTTCATATGAACAAACGGGACCAGAATAACGCTCTCAACATGACCTGCCCTCAAGGACTTTACCCATACAGGATTTATTTTTTCATATTTCTGCATGTCGGCTTCATCTTTAATCATTATGTTGTCATGCATTTCCACCATTTTTTCCCATGACATTATAACCTCATTAGTCAGAACTTTTTCAAAATCCTTAAACGAAGCAGAGTCATTTCTGAATTTACTGCACAAAAGCGAAGATTTTTGATTTTCAGAATCAATCAGAATGATGGCGCTGCAGAACGAATCAGTTTTTTTCTGAATGTCACTTATAACTTCGTTCATGGAAGTACAAAAATCAAAGGAACCCCTTAACTTAAGACACGTCTTTATAATAAACGCTGCCGAATCAATTGAAACATCCGACATTTTTTCATATTCAGGATGTTCCGTAAATTCAATCGTAAAAAGAAAATAATGCAGATTTCCCTTATCAAGGGATTTAGAAAGAGGAAGATACGAAGTATTACTCCAGACATTCAGGGATTTTGTTTCAACATAGGAATGAATATACTGTTTTTTCACGGCACATCTATAGCAGAAATCTTCAAATTTTGGTTCAGGCGGAATCATTTCTGAATAGAGTATGTTATCATGATAATCACCCGGCTGTATTTTTTTATAAGCGGCATTCGCCCTTACAATGCGAATGTCTCCGTACAGACCGTTTCCCTTATCTTCAACAGACATGACTATGGCAGCCATGTCATAAGAATCAACTATCTCCTGTAAATCCATACAATAATTTTATCCCTGAATCTGTATTTTGCAACGATTTTTTGCCCGTCTTTCCTTTTTATAAAGTCTTCTTAAACAGAAATTTATGTGTTAAAATCAAAATATGTCAAAATTAAATAAAACACGCGAAAGCCACGTAAAATCCCTCAGGCTTCTGCAGCTTGAAAAAGCAATTCAGACAATGAACTACCCTGACGTTGACCGCCTTGTAAAGGAACTGGAAGTTTCAAGACGCACAGTTCTGCGCGACATAGATGAATTAAGGCTTTATTATAACGCTCCGATTGAATACGACCGCACCAAAAAAGGCTATTATTACACCGACGAAACATTTTTTGTACGGAACGTACTTGTAAGCGAAGGTGAACTTGTTGCAATGGCAGGAATTCTTCCTCTGCTTGAACGTTACGACAACACACCTTTAAAGGAAACGATTTCAAAGGTTTATAAAACTATTTCGCAAATGCTACCAAACCAGGTTCAGGTTCAAAGTTCGCTTTTAAACGACGTTCAGTTCATCTCAGATCCGCTTCCAACAATAGAATCAGACGTTTTTACAAAGATTTTTGCAGCAATAAAACAGCATAAGACAATAAGTTTCGGCTATCGTTCAATAAACAGCACTGAACACACGCCCCACTCCCTTGATCCGTATAAAATTTATTGTCAGAAAGGCGACTGGTATGCAATCGGTTTCTGCCATAAGCACAACGGCTACACAACCTACAACCTTTCCCGCATGAAAGACATAGTTCTCTGCGCAGATTTTACACCCGACCCAGATTACGAAAAAAAAGTTCACATCGATCCTAACTTTGGAATCTGGAACAACGAATCTGACTTTAAGAAAATAGAACTTCTTTTTGACAAATCAGTTAATACCTATATTCTGGAACGAACCTGGCATAAAAACCAGGAATGCCATCAGAACAGCGACGGAAGCGTATACTTAAGCTTTGAATCAAACCAGTTTCAGGAAACACTTTTCTGGGTACTGCACTTCGGTTCTTCCGTTCAGATTCTGAACCCACCGGAACTAAAGCAGGCATACCGGGAAGAACTAGAAAAGATGCAGAAAAAGCTGTCTTAATGACCCGCGCCGCACGAACAGACGGACATTCCTGTATCTAAAAAAAAATAAAAAAAATTAAATTTTTTTTATTTTTTTATTGACATAAAAAATCACATATGGTATATTCTAATCAGCTTGTAAATAAGCTGATAAACTCTCTCCGATGTCCGTGAAAACCGGACAACTCAGGCTCTGGATACGTTGTGTTCGGAGCCTGCGTTTTTTTAAACACAATAAAATCCAGCAAAAAAAAGCAGAATCACAGTCATTCACCGCAATCCTGCCCTTTTTATTATAAATATATCCTGTTAATAACCAAAATACTTAGGTTTGCGCTCACACCACGCTGCACTCCTATTTACTCTTATCGCTTTTTATAAGCCGCCTCATTGCTTCCACCGCAACCTTGATTGCAAGTTCCGTATCATGTGCCTGCCGATTTTCCAGCCCTTTTTTTGCGCGTTCCTGGTTTGCAACAACCAGAAAACAGGAACCAACTCTTACGCGAAGAAAACTTCCGGCAATAAACAGCGCTGCAGATTCCATTTCAGAAGCAAGACAGCCCATCCTTATCCATGCCTGCCACTTGTTTTCCAGTTCATAGCTTACCGGCATGATTTCAGGCTCATGCTGCCCGAAGAACGAATCCTTGCACTGCACTACCCCAACATGATGCTGAATGCCCATTTCCTTTGCAGAATCAACAAGCGCATTTACAACATTCAAATCCGGAACCGCAGGATATTCAATCGGTGCAAATTCCCGGCTGGTTCCTTCCATGCGCACGGCACCGGTTGCAATTACAACATCGCCGCCCAGAACATTTTCCTGCATGCCTCCGCATGTCCCTATCCTTATAAAAGTATGCGCCCCGCATTTAGAAAGTTCGTCAATCGCAATGGAAGCAGAAGGCCCTCCAATCCCCGTAGAAGTTACACTGACCTTTTCGCCCTCAAGCATTCCCGTATATGTTACAAATTCGCGAACATCGGCAACAAGTTTTGCGCCGTCAAGATGTTCTGCAATCTTTGCGCACCTTTTTGGATCACCCGGCATGATTACATATTTTCCTATATCCCTGGGTCCAACCCCTGTATGATACTGTTTTCCGGATCCCTCTGTATAATCAATCATAAAAACCTCCAGCAAAACTAAAAAAAAACATTTTAAATCAACTTATTATAAACTATAAATTTGCCAATTGCTTAAAATTTTCATAAAATATAATTACTATGAAAAAATTACATTTATCAGTACTAGCCGCAGTGGCTTTAGGTCTTTTTTCCTGCTCTACAGAAGTTGAACAGGATTCATTTGCTGAAGGTATAGTTAAAAACGCAATCTATTCATCCCTTACATCACGTACATCAGGAGTCATGAAAGAAGCCGGTTTTGTCTATATGGTCGATTTTAAATTTTCTCCGGAATCCCTTGTTTCTGCAGATGCAGCAGAGTTCAACCGGGAATATGCAAAATACGCAGCCTGCATGGCAACCGACGTATACGATTCATCAGAAATGGTAGTAACAAGCGGAGGAACTTCTCCTGCTTCTGCAACAGACAATATTTCAATCTATTCAAATTTTGGATTTACAGACGCAGCAGAATACAAACTGAACAGCGATGACTACACATCTGACAAAGATGACATAACAAATTTTGTAATCAGCCACAAAAATTTTACAAAAGATTCAACAGAATACGAAGTAATAATGGTTACAGTCCAGGGTTCAAACGCAACAAAAGAACAGTGGTACAGCAACTTTGACATTGGAAACACAACTGATTCCTACACAACCGCAACAGGCTCGCATGCAGAATGGACAAACAAAAAGTATCACAAGGGATTTTTTATTGCAGCAGAACGCGCAGACGCCAAAATCCAGGATTACATAACAGCAAACGTTTCCGGAACAGCAAAAAAAATCATCTTCCTTACAGGACATTCACGCGGCGGAGCAATTGCAAACATACTTGGTGCAAAATACGAAAAATCAACAGAATTTGAAAAATCATTCACCTACACTTTTGCAAGTCCGTTTACAACAACAGATAAGGCAGATGCAGAAACATACACAACCATATTCAACTTTATAAACGACGACGACATGATTACAATCCTTCCGCTCCAGTCATGGGGATTTACAAGAAACGGAATTACACGCAATGCTTCAATTTCTGACTCTTCAGAATTAAGCAGCGCATGGTACCTGCTTCTGGCATACCAGCGCGAAGACCTTACAGGAACATACGTTTCTTCAGGCGCAAACAATCCGGAAGTTGTAAAAAGCTTCCAGGCAAGCGCAGCTTCTCGCGACGAACTTTACGTTACAGGCAGCACGGATGATGACCTTTTTGCTCTCTTGATGAAAGACGAACAGACAGCCCACGATAAACTTGCAGAACTTAACACACTTGGAATTGCAAAATTCGGAAACCTTTCTGTTGTTTCTTCAGACGGAAAATACTACATAAAGGGATATGTAAGCCCAGCCTTTGTATTCAGCTGCATTCCTGCAATAATTGTATCTGCAGAAAACTCAAGTCTTTTGAACGGCATAAGCAGATCAGAAAAATACAGTCCTTTTGCACAGCAGATTATTTCCGCAGCAGTAAGCGGCGGCCTTGCCAAAGCCCACGATCCTTCAAGCTACTACGTACTTGCAGACAACCTTTAGACAAAGCAACAGTAGGGGAAAGCCTTCCCCTCGCCCGCACTACGTTGCGGGCTACCCTTTCCAGCGGGGACACCCCGCAACACCCCGTATAAAAAAAATGTGACAACCTGTCCATATAAGGACAAATTGTCACATTTTTACAGCAAATTTATATAAAAGTTAAACGATTATTCAACGTATATTAAACCACAGTTAAACCGTATTAAACAATCGATAAATACGCTCTACTCTACCCGTTCAAAATGTCTGGTCAAAGTAATCTTAACCTTTCCCTTTTCAACATCAGAGGCAAAATATTCCAGCGCATTTTTCATTGCTTCGCTCAAATTAAGCCCGTAGCCTTCAAAAAATTCCTTGTACTGGTCCTTTGCTTCTTTTGGAATCTTAAATCCCACCATTACAGAGCTTTCATTAGCCTTTTTAGGAGCTTTTTCCGTCTGCTTTGTGACATTCTGTCCATATTCAGCAGATTTTGACGCAGCCTGAACTCCGTTTCCTTCCCGCAAAGCCTGAACAGCAGCCGCACCGGCTTCTTCCGGTTCATTGCCATCAACAATGCTGTTCATGGAATTAATCTGACCCGTAAGATCATAAGTAATTTTTTTCTTCTGAAGTGCCATTATTCAAGACTCCCTGCAATTTCAGTAATTGCTTCAAGGGTTTCGCCCTTAATTGACGGAAAATCCTGGATTGCATAGTGAGTTGTCTGAGCCTTTTTAAAGCCCTGATCTACCGGAATCATGAAAAATTCGAACTTTTTAAGCGCTTTTAACTGAGAAATCATGTCATCCTGGTATTTTATGCGGTTATCCTTAACGTTCATTACGATTTTTTTGAATTCAGGCTTTTCGGCAGAATCAAAATCTTTTTTCATTGTGGACAGATTGTCCATAAAAATCTGAAGTCCGTCCGTAGAAAAATAGTCAACCTGCATTACGGCAATTACTTCGTCTGCAGCAAGGAAGATTGATTTTTCAAGACCCGTAAAGCTCGGCGAAGTATCTATGATGCAGTAGTCAAAGTCTTTGCTCAGTTCTGGAAGCATGTGCTTAAAGATAAAAGGCTTTGATTCGCCCATCTTTGTTGAATAGCTTCTTAATTCGCCATTAAGTCCGGCAGTAGGAATGAAAGTAAGGTTTTCTATTTTTGTCTTTGTGTATGCCTGACTAAGGCTTACCTTGCCGTAAAGAACGTCAGCAAGTTCGTAGTCAAGGCTGTCCAAAAGCCAGCTGGAAGCATTTCCCTGAGGGTCTCCGTCTATAAGCACAACACGCTTTCCGCGGCGCGCAAGTTCAACGGCAACAGACACGCTTACAGTTGTCTTTCCTGTTCCGCCTTTCTGAATTGCAAATGCATATGTCTTCATAATATCTCCAGACAATTTTTTAATTACACTGTCATTATCGGCAGCGTTAAACAAAAATTAAACTTAATTTAATCTGATTTTACCACGTTTAACCATTTTTAACAATGATTAAACTGAATTAAACTTAGTTAAATTGTATTTAACCTTCGTTTAACCAAATTATATAGATTTATCAAAAAGTTAAACATTTATTAAACTAAAGTTTAACCAAACCGGATAAAACGCTCAAAAAGAAAAAGGGGTAATGGAACACCGCATTTATACACCCTCTCAGACGCTCTAGGATTGATTCTGAGCGGTTTTCTTTTGATTTTAGGGTAATTTATCAATCTTTAATTTTACCCCCTGTTTTTTTAATCTCAGGAGCATTTCTGTTTTCTGATTTTTTTAAGAAAAACTGCCTGTAGACAAAGTTTATTACAGTTAAACAGAAATTAAACCGTATTAAACTTAATTAAATCATATTTAACTCGGTTAAACCATATTAAACACAGTTTAACCAAAATTACTATTCTCTGTATTTGCTTATTATAGTCTGCTTGGCTTCTTCCAGCGCCTGATTTTCGCGTTCAATACGATTTTCAGAATTCTTAATTTCCTCAGAAGAAATCAGTGTCTTAAAAAGCTGAAGCACTTCCTGCTGGTGGTCGCGCGCAATGCTGTCATCTTCGCGGTTTAAAGCCGAACTGGAAAGAGAAAGCTTTGACCTTGTTTCGCCCTTAAGCTTGCAGTGGAAGTACCATCCTATGATTTTCTTTCCCTGCTTTACGTCTTCAATTTTTTCTACAGTGAACTGAGAATTTTCGTAGTCATTGATTTCCTTTTTGGCAACATCAAAAACGCGTTTTTTAAAGTCACTCATCATTGGATACTTGGAATCTTCAATCTGCCACATGGTGCGTATTTCCGAAACTTCAACAAGCGGAGTTTTCCAGGTTCCATCTTTTTTTGAGGCAAAACCGTGATATGACCAGCACAGCTCGTACATTCGGATTGAATACTTTCCGGTAAGGTTTCCGTAAACGTCAAGATTAATGACAGAATATCCCTTAAGGTAGTCAATAAATGCCTGGGCAACTTGCGGCGTAAAGGTAAGTTCTATGCCGTTTTTTTCAAGCGAATATTTTGATTCCACAAACCAGTGGTACAGCTTTGTCCAGCCGTCTTCCGTGCGTATGCGGATTTTCTGATCAAAGATTGTTTCTATGGCATTTTCCAGCATTTTTTTTGTGGTGCTGCCATGCGCAAGATTCAGCGTCTTCATTACATCTTCAAGACGGAATTTTACAGTAAGGTCTTTTTTTGCCGTAAGATTATCAGTATTATCTCTTTCAAGCAGAAGAGAGCATGCCATCATGACAATTCGCTTAGAACCTAAGTTCATGTCATAGATTGCTTTTGTGATGTTGTTCGGCTGAATTACATATTTTTGGTTAATTACTTTTTGAGTCTGAAATTTGATTTCAGTATCTCTTGCAAGTGATGAATAATTGTATTCATCGAAAAGCTCTGGCTCCCGATCCATTTTCCCCATTTCCCTTATATGGACTTTAGTTTATCACATGTCCACATATAAGTCGAGATTCATATTGAAGAATTTGCACAAATTATTAAAATTTGTTTTAAATTTTTGTTAATTTAAATAATATAAGCCGTTGTATTTTGTTGTAATAAAAAAAGTTATTTATGCTAATACGGACAGTTTGTCATCTTATACGGACGTAATGTCATGGTTATGCGGACAGATTGTCATTTTTTATGCAGACTTCTGCTTTTTTTCATGTGGACAGAAAATCATTCTGGTACGGACAGGTTGTCTTTTTTATGTTGACGGATTGTCACAGCCTGTTTTTCGTATTGTGATTTTCTGTCCTTATATGGACGTTTTGTCACATAAAGCGGTGGGGGAGGGGAGCAGGGGCGATAAAATACAAGTGAGATTAAAAAAAAATGCGCGAAGGAGCGAAGCGGAATGAAAAAAGACTCTGATTGTGGGTGCCGCGAAGCGGCATAGCATAAGTTCCTTTGCCACAATCAGCGTCTAGCCCGCTAGCGGGCGATTTTTCATTTCGCTTCGTGACTGGGAGCATTTTTTTTAACAGCAAATTTGTGATTTTATGTCCACATATGCTTAAAATATAAGGACAGATTATCACACTTTATATGGACAGAAAATCACAATGAATTTGTGACAATTTGTCCTGGTTCCCATTCAAATTCTGTAGAATTTTTCTAGGTATACAGGCGTTAAGTAGACAGAATTTATGAAAATGTGGACATAAAATCACAATATATGGACAATTTATCTCAATGCACGGACAAGATGTCACAAATATGTGGACGTTTTGTCACAAAACAGGGTAGACAGAATTTATATATAAGGACAGATTGTCACATCTGAATTCCGTCTACTAAACTGTGACAATCTGTCCTTATTTGATGTATACTATTCCTGAGGAAAACAAATGAATACATCAACTTATGCCGGCAAAATGCTGGAATTCATAAAGAAAAGTCCAAGCTGCTTTCATGCAGTAGAAAACATAAAGGAAATCCTTCTTGCATCTGGCTTTACAGAAATTAACGAAGGCGACCGCTGGGAACTTAAACCGCAGGGAAAATATTTTGTTTCCAGAAACGGCTCCGCTCTTATAGCATTCATAATGCCGGCTACCGCAATACCGGCCGCCTTTTACATAACCGCAGCTCATTCAGATTCCCCGTGCTTTAAGGTAAAGGAAAATCCTGAAATGAAGTCGGCCGGACTGGTTCGCTTAAACGTAGAAAAATACGGCGGCATGCTGATTCGCCCGTGGTTTGACCGTCCCCTTAGTATAGCCGGAAGAGTCGTATACCGCGAATCCAGCACTGACGCAATAAAAATCGGGCAGAAACTTGTTAGTATAGACAGAAATCTTCTTATGATTCCAAACCTTGCCATCCACATGAACCGCGATGCCAACGATGGAGGAAAAATCAACGTTCAGAACGAAGTTCTTCCCCTTGTTTCCGCCTGCGCCGACTTTTGCCTTACAGACCTTTTGGCTTCCCAGGCAGAAATTCCTGCCGAAAGCATAATTGGCCACGATATTTTTCTATATAATAGGGATGAACCGTCGTTCTGGGGCTTTCAGAACGAATTCATCTGCTCTCCGCGCCTTGACGACCTTGAATGCGTATTCACTTGCTGCACGGGCTTTGTAAATGCTGCCTGTACGGATTCAGACGGTGTAAGGGCATTTTGTATGTTCGACAACGAAGAAGTAGGAAGCCAGAGCCGACAGGGAGCTGCTTCAACATTCTTAAAGGACATCCTTCACAGAATTTGCCTGTGTTCCGGCTGTTCAGAAGAAGACTACCAGCGCGCAGTTGCAAAGGGTTTTTTAATCAGTGCTGATAATGCACATGCCGTTCACCCTAATTATGTTCAGTCTGCTGACCCTGTTAATCAGCCTGCAGTAAACGGCGGACCGGTTTTAAAATTCAACGCATCCCAAAAATATACAACAGACGGGCTTAGCGCCGCAGTTTTCCGCGAAATCTGTAGAAAAGCCGGCGTACCTTGCCAGTTTTATACAAACAATTCAAACACGCCGGGCGGTTCTACCCTTGGAAACATAAGCACAAAGCAGGTTTCAATCTGCTCTGTAGACATAGGACTTGCCCAGTGGGCAATGCATTCTCCTATGGAAAGTGCCGGAGCAAAAGACGTGGATTATATGGTAGAAGTTGTAAAATCTTTCTATTCGAATCCGGTCCGCACTTGAAAAATTTATAAAAAAGTCTTTAAATAAACGGACAAAGATTTTAGTCACGGGGTTAATATGATTTGGTTAATTGGCTGCAAAGGAATGCTCGGAACAGAAATTGCGCGTCAGCTTAAGGAAAATAATATTGAATTTAAGGGAACTGACATTGATGTAGACATTACATCCCCGGAAGCTTTGGACAGCTTTGCTTCATCCCTTAGCGGACTTAAATATATAATCAACTGTTCTGCATATACAGCCGTAGACAAGGCAGAAAGCGAAAGTGATTTTGCCCGTCTTCTTAACGAAAAAGGCCCGGAAAACATTGCCTCTGTAGCAAAAAAATACGGCGCAAAGATGATTCATATTTCCACAGACTATGTTTTTGACGGCACGGGTAGCACACCAAGAACAGAAGACATGCCGATTGCCCCGATCGGAGTTTATGGCGTAACAAAAGCTGACGGAGAAAAGGCAGTAGCTTCTACTACAGATGAATATTATATCCTTAGAACAGCATGGCTTTACGGCTGGGCCGGAAAGAATTTTGTTTACACAATGATTCGCGCCATAAACACACACGATGCCGTAAAAGTTGTAAATGATCAGAAAGGAACTCCGACTTTTGCCGCAGATCTTGCTTCTGTAATCATTCAGATAATCAAAAAAGATGATGTTCCGTATGGAATTTACCATTGTACAGACCTTGGCGAAATTACCTGGTGGGATTTTACAAACGAAATCAAAAGACAGGGAATAGAAAAGGGCTGGATTACAAACAAAGACTGCGTCGTAAATCCGTGTACAACAGATGAATATCCTACACCTGCAAAGCGCCCAGCTTATTCAGTTTTAAGCAAGGACAAAATCCAGAAAACCCTTGGCATAGCTCTGCCTGACTGGAAAGAAAGTCTTTCCAAGTTCCTGTCTTCTCCTTTATTTGATAAAGCAAGAATTGAATAGAAAAATTGGTGGTTGAGTTTGTCGATTCGTAAGAGCACGAAGTAAACCACCTGTTGTGAATTAAATTCTCAAAAAAAATCATTTTTTACATGCTTCTTGTGTAGCACAATTTATTAAAAAGACTTAATATGAAAATATGAGAAGATATGCAGTTTTATCAGTTTTTGTATTTTTGTTAAGTTTATTTGTTTCTTGCAGCCTGATTGAACCGAGTGAAAAAAAAGCTTCGCTTGCAATCGGTCTGAATGTTTCCCTTCCTGAAAGCAGTTTTCTTCAGGCAAATTCTGCATCGCATTTGCTGCAGTTTGATGAAGAACCCCATATCGAGGATGAAGAATTTAATTTCATCGAATACACCGCTGACGTAACAATTACATGGGATGGTGGCGTTTCTATGGGTTCCGGAAAAATTAAAAGATCAAACTGGCAGGAAGAACTCGGCGATGGAAACAAAGCATCCGGTACAGTTGCCGTAATCAATCTTCCAATGAATAAAACCCTTTTTGCATTAATAGAAATTAAAGACTCAGACGGCGACGTTCTGTATTCCGCAAATAAAACATTAATCCTTGCCGGCGAAGTTACCCCGATAACAATTGACCTTGCGTATAGCGTTGATGCGGATGGAAATTTAGTTGTAAAGCCGTTAGCTTCTGAACTTAACCTAATTGTAGAATATGACGGTCAGACAAACTCTCCTTATGCACTTTCCGACAAAAAGCCGATGATAATTACTTGTCTGGATGCAGATAATAAAGTTCTGCAGGGTGTAACTTATGAATGGACTATTAATGGTACCGCTCTTTCTGACGGTGAAGATTTTAATAATGAAAATCTTAATGCAATTGAATTTGTTCCTGAGCAGAATTGCTTGATAGATTTAAAAAGCACAAACTATATAGAATGTTTGGTAAAATATGCTGACGGCTCGTTTATTTCTAGCAGAGTAGAGGTTGAATTTAATTTTACACCTTCAGCTGGCGAGCAGTATTTGTATATTAAGAATACTACTGATAATTCTCCGAAGTATAATATTTATTCATATGATGCAATAACACATATGTCTGGAAGTTTCCAAGGTGCAGATAAATTTGCATTTTCAAAAAATAATGATTTTGTATGTTTGGTTGCACCTACTTCTGGAGACTTTGCAATAACAGAGTATTCTTATGAAAATGATGCTTATACAAAGAAAGATGAAACACAAAACTGGAATGAAATATTTGGTTCTGTTACAGAGTTAGCATATGATACAAATGGAAATCTTTGGATTTATGGCTCTTCCTCAGAAGGCGGAAATAAACTGATACGCAGAGAAAGTTCTGGAGTTATAACAGATGTTTCTTTAGGTTCTTTTACAGGATCCATTGAAAAAATAGCAGTTTTTAATGACTATTTTGTATATACAACATCTTCTTCAATTGCATATCGTAAAATCTTAAATGAATCTGGAGTTTATTCTATTGATGAAACTGATGTTGATTCAAAGACTATTGATAGCTTAAAAACAGGCGGTATAACTCCTACAGTTAAAGGGTTATATCCATATGTAGATTCTAATGGGAAATCTATTTTGTATATTTTGTTAAATGGCGTATCTTATCCTACTGAAGGTCCTTTATATTTTACAGGCTATATAGCTATTGCAGAATTAACTGCTGAAAATGGATTTAGTTTTTCAGAAGAGCGTGTAGGAAGTATTTCCCTTAGTACACCATCTTATACATGGGATACTTATTATAATCAGTATGATGTATACAGTCCGTACGGAGAAAATGTTGATAATTCGTTTTATAATCCACTAGGATTCCTGGCGATTAAGGATGATGAACTTTATATTACTGATGCAGGAATATATAAAGAAGAAGATTCTGATTATAACCACAATAAATTAAAATCTCGCATTGTGAAATTTAATCTTAAACAAAAAGTTATTTCTGGTACTATAGAAAATTCGTCAATTGTGATTGATATTCCTAGTAGTGCTAGTGATGCATTAAGTGGTATAAAATTTGATTAGTAGCCAGGAGAGAGATATGAAAAAGATTTTTAGTGCATTAATTTTATTTGCCTTAATTTTTACGGGCTGCTCAAATAGCGACTCCGTATCAGAAAAATTTTTGCTTGCTTCTATTTTAACCCAGCAGGAACAGGGAACAGAATATAAAATTTGTTTAAAACAGTCTGAAAATACTCGAACTATTGTGCCGGATAATTCGGTTTTTGAAGAATGTTTTAGCGATATTAAATGGAATGTATATTTTTATCCGTCGACTTCTGTAGAAAAAAACTACAGGGAAGCAAAACCATTTTATATAAATGATGTATTTGCAGATGAAAACGGATATATTAAATTCAGAACCATTCGCAAAGGAATTTACGACATTAATCTGAGTGGAACTTATACCAATCCATCTACAGAAGAAACTCTTTATTTTAATGCATATAAAAATAATATTGACATTTCTGCTTCTAAAAATCTTGAAGTAGAAGTTTCTTCTGTTCAGTTAGGTACTGGTAGTTTTGAAATTAAAGTTTCTTTTGATGCAGAAAAATGGAATCTAGTATCTATAAATTCTGAAACTGTTGAAATTAATATTGAACCGCTTTCTAAAAATGTTATTGATTCTGTTACTGAAGAACATCCATTCAACGAATTGTATCCCTATACTTTTGAACGTAGTGAAATATTAGATTCTAATGATGAATTGGAATCCATTGTTTTAACAGTAAAGCCAAGTCCTGATACAACATCATATAATTCCGACTATCCTTATTTATCTGGTTTTTATAAAATAAATGTTTCATTAAATAACTATTTGTCAAAAGATGGTAATGTATCTTCTTTGGAAAACATTCCTCTTTCTGATTCTGTTTTTGCAGTTTCAAATTTCAAGAAAACTACAGGAACAGTAGAAGCTTATTATTCATACTCTATTAATACAGTTCAGTCTGTTTATTATGCAAATATGGATCCTGAAAGCACTGGTAACGGACTTTATCTTGAAACAGCCGGCTATGTATGGAACATTATTGATACAATAAAAAAAGGTAATTGGAGCTATACTGCAGGTGGTGATGCTGCTCCTTCTGCTACGGTATTTTGCAGCGATTTTGTAATGAATTCAAATGAGTACAACCGCATATTTAATATATCTGATGAAGAAAAAGAGCAGTATTCATTTTTCCAGGGTGGATTTATTATTAGAATTGTTACGTCTCTGGGATATTATGAAATAACTTCTTCGTCTGGGTCGGCATACATTAAGCCATTCCAAAAAATCCAAGTAACGGGAACAGAACCAGTTACAATGATTCTTGGACAATCTATGTATGCAAATACATGTTATTTTAAAGGAACTTCCTGTATAGAAAGCGGTGCAGTTCATTTTAGCAATTTTTATTTTGATAATCTTTCTACATATTTAAGTAAAGGAACTTCTTCTGATAAGCCTTTTATGCGCATATTAAAATCATGTGAAGAAGCAGAACGTATTTTTTATGCTGATTTTACATTAAATTTGGATCCAGATGTAAGCGGTGCGTCTATTTATATTTATGATGCAGCAAAAAAGACTTATAATTACGATCCAACTTATGGAATCTATGTTGTTCAAGAAAAAGACTCCAATGGAGAAGTAATGGCAGCAAATCTATATTTGAAAAGATTAGGAATGATTAAGATTTCTGAGAAAGCTAGTTACTATTCTTTAAAAATAAAAGCTGTTGCTGAATATACAGGGGATTTAGAAGGAGTTGTAGGAACGGTTGCTGGGGTAAGCGACGAAGTTAAACAATTATCTTGTGACTGGCAGGAAGGTGCAGATAAATCAATAGCTTTTACGGCTCTTTATAATAACGCAGTAACTCCAGATTCAATTAAGTGGCTTTTAAACGGAACAACTTATTCAGAATCTACAGATAGTCAGATAGAGATTCCTCTTTCATATTTTGTAGCAGGTACGACAAATCAGGTTTCATGTACATTAACTTGTGGAGATGATCAGGTAACTTCCTATATTAATGTAAAACTGAGTGTAGACTCTTTTAGTTTGTATAAAAACTGGATTTCCTATAAAGATCCTTTGTCTCAAGATTCTAAATATTCAATCAAATATTATACAGAAACCCTTGATAACAAAGACAATATTGGTAAAACAGCATTCAACCAGAAAGTTTTTTCTATTGATGCAGAATATTCTATTGGGGATGATGACAGTTGTATATGGAACCATTGGAATCTTAACGATGGATATTTGTATATTTCTAAAAATATTTTAAATGCCGGAGAACAGGCTAATTATGTATCTTATGCATATAAAATGAATCCTTTTACTAAGACTGTTGATACAGGGGAAAATCTCTTTTCTTCAAGTTTTAATTCATATTTATCAGACAACAAATATTATGTCTTTGATATAACAATGGATGGTGGTTACTATTATCTTTTGATATATGATTATGATAATAGTGGATATAGAATTCTTCGTACTGATTCAATTGTTTATAAAGAAGGCTCCTTTATTAGTATGACAGCAGGTTCTGATGTTATTACCTTTAGTGGGGAGCTTCCCAACCCAAGCAGATTTGCTGTAAAGGGTACAAATTTATATTTCTTGTTTGAAGAAAAAGGTGTTTATAAAACCCAAATGACAATGGATACTGAAGGATATATTGGAGTTGAAGAAAGTGATCGTTATGTTGCTATGGATAGGTGTGTCATGGGAGATAACGGCAGCACTTATCCAATAACTACTATTGAAGATCCAGAGTCGGCACGTAGGTTTTATACAGATATGGTAATAATTGGTCAGTCGCTATATGTAACATTGTGGGCATATAAGCAGGTAGATGATATTACTTACACATATATGGGTGGAATTGCTGAATATACAATTAATTCTGACGGTTCTTTAACGCAGGCTGGTCTTTACGGCGTACCTGTGTCATCTGAGGGTACTACATCAGATCATATTAGTTACACGAGATACGCTCCAGTAGGTGCTAATCCTACAGAATTCTATGGAATTAAAAAAATTCTTGCAGCAACTGACAATTATTTGTTGTTGCAGGACAGTGGTTTGGATCTTGTAGACGCAGATAACAAAGTGTTTAACAGTATAGACCGTGTTGTATATTTTGATTTGTCTAATAAAGCTATTGATACGACAAAGACTCGTACCGGTTTATTTATGTGTGAAAAAAACTTTACAAACGGTAGTGTTATTGTTGTTTACTAAGACAGGAGAGTAGAAAATGAAAAGATTTATATTTGCTTTGGCAGCTGTTGTTACATTTGTATTTTGTGGCTGCTCAGATAATCAGGATTTGGAGAATGCAAAAAATCTGCTTACAGCAGAAGCCGTTGCTTCCTTAAATTCAAACGGAAAGAAAGTTCCTGTAGAAATAATTTTTGACTCTAGCCGTACGTTGGAATCATCATTTTATAGTAGAGGAGAATCTGCAAGTTGGACAGTTGTATTAGAAGATGGAGGAGATTCAATTTCTCTTACTAAAGATAGTTATGGTAGGTATAAATTTTATGCGGAGGCTGGAAAAACATATTCTGAAATAAATTTAACTGGTATTTATACTTATTCAACTGAACGTAAATTCTATTATTCTGCTTCAGCACAAAATGTTGAATTTAGTTTTGATAAAAAAAATGTTTTAAGTCTAACTTATTCTCTGGATTCCGTAGAAGTCTTAGGTAGTTATGATTTTTATGATGATTCTACATATGAAGGTAAGCGTATCGCATATGTAAATTTATCTGGTGGCAAATATGATTCTGATACGTATCCTGTAAAACTTGTAAAACGGGGAGGCACAAAAACTTATGCTCCAAATGAACCAACATTAGGTGGTTGGGGAGCTTATGAATATACAGAATATTATTTTAATGCATCCTCTGTAGATGAGATTGAAGAAGGGCTTTATGATTTTGTAATGGAATATGATTTTTCATTCGGTAAATCAAAGGTTTTGTTTAAAAAGCACGATGCAATCAGGGTTTTGAAGAATGTAAATGTAGAAATTAATTATTATTTTGAACCAATCTTTGATGAATCATTTTATAAAGTATCTTATTATGCAACTATGGAGCAGAATGTTCCAGAGGATAACACAGGTTTAAGCAGTGAATCTCCAATTTCTATAAATGATGCATATACACTTTGCGTTACTGGCGTAAATAAATATAGACCATGCTATATTTATTGTGATGACAGTTTTATTCTTGATTATGATGCCGTATATGGTTCAGACGGTCTTTTCTCTAAAATGGCATTTGAAGAAAACTCAGAAGGCTATAAAAAGACAATAGAAATTATAACTCCAAAAACCAGATATCTATTAACAAAGGCTTATGACGAAGTCGAGACAGATGGTATAAAAACTCTTAAAATTTACGGAAATACGGTTTCATTAAGTGGCAATGGTGTTTTTGAGGTTTATGATCTTTATGATTACGATGGAAATTACCCATTTGTAGAATGGAATAATAATGATGTTTATCCATCTCAAGTGTATAATCATTTAAAGGTAAATTTGGATAGCAAGGCTGGATTCCTTATTCAAAGTCCTACTGCATATGAAAACAGCAATCCAGCTGAGTATGCAGGCATATCAATTGTTGTCAATATTACAAATGCTTCTCTAGAAGATTATTATGCGGCTACGACTCATCCGGTTTTTGGAAAAGTATTAATAAATGATTCTAAAACAAATACTCAATATAATGATACTCTTAGTCTTTTTGTTAATGGATCATATGTAAAATTAGGTTCGTCAGAAACTTATGCTCTAGACAAAGTTACTGGCGATGGTAATATATACTATTTGAAACATAACTAAAAAACAATTGTTCCGTTTTTGTAATCAAATTAAACCTTAGTGCTTATCTGCAATAAGGTTTGTTATATTAAAAACAGGCAGCATTTCGCAATTTAGCGTCTTGCTTCACTTTGCGGATAAAGACCGCCACGAGGTTCTAGGCTGTGGCGGTTTTTTTTATAGAGTTGAGCTATTAATCACTGTAAAAAAATAAACTTCTTGCAAAATTCTATCTCATCATTATATAATATTATTGATGAGAGTTTATTATAAAAATGTTTTAATTATCCTTGCATTCCTTTTTTCAGTTCATTTAAATGCACAATCAATAAAAGTTGGAACCAGTGTTTTTGACCAGTTTGTTTTAGGAGAAACTGCAGCTCTTTTTTCAAACAATCTGGGAACATCTTTAGACCTTGATTTTGGGTTTTCCAATCATTTTGGAGAAAGAGTTGAATTAAATTATGCAAAAATGTTTTCTCCTAATGAAGATATTGAATTTGCATGGCTGGCTTCCGCTCTTATTGGAATCTGGTTTCAGTTTTCTCTTTACAATGAAACTTTTTTCTTTCAGCCTGGTCTAGCAGGAGGAATGGTTTACCAAAACGCTACGCTTAGTGATGAATATGATTCTCTGGAAAAAACGGCTTATATTGATTTTATCGGACAGGTGACTGCAGCATTTTTATATCGTCCGCATATACTTAATGAAGCTTTCTATTTAAATTTTACACCAACTTATACTTTTATTCCTTCTGCAGATGCATTTATTTCTTGTCTTGGATTAAAAATTGGACTTATGTATAACTTTATGGAAAAAAGGAAATAGTAAAATGAATAAATTAAAAATCGTTTTTATGTTGTTTTGTGCACTGTTATTTTCGTGCAGTAATTATGTTTCTGATTTGGAAAAAACTCTAGATAAAGACAAAGTTTCTTTATTTGATATTTATAAAAACTATCTTGAAAATCAAGATAAACAGAAAGCGCTGGAAAAAGATAAAGGAAAGAACGAAGAAACTTCAAAAAAAGATGAATCTGAAGAAACCGATAAGAATCCGGATGAAAATATCAAAGTAGAGGAAAAGGCTGCGTATTTTGTTGAACACTACAGGCAGTCACCAGATAAAAGTGAATATGTCCTTATTGATGAAGATACAGAATCGTTGTCTGGAACTGTTGGCGCATTAACAGAGGCTGAATCGAAAAGCTATGAAGGTTTTCTTCCTAAAAAGTTTAAGCAGGAAACAATAGATGCTTCCGGCAAGACAGTTGTAAAAATTTATTATGATTATTCTTCTCATATTTTATATGATTTGGATGACGGCAGTAATTCTGAACAAAATCCAGCAGCATATATAGATTCATATTTGCCTGTCAAATTGGAATCTGCTCAAAAAGAGGGTTTTGTTTTTTACGGCTGGCTGGACGACGGCAAAAACATTGTTACAGAAATCCCGGAAGGTGTCAGCGGGGATATTAATTTAAAGGCTCTATGGTGTCTGGAAGATGAATCTTATTATGTTGTCTGCCATAACATTCAGTCTTTAGATGATGAAAATTCTTATGAACAGATAGACAAGGATTATAAAGTTGGCAAAAAAACAGAATTAACACAGGCTTCTGCAAACGAAATTTATGGTTTTACTCCTAAAAATATAGAACAAAAAACAGTCAGCGGCACAGAATTAACGGTTACAAACGTTTACTACGACCGTAACACTTATGAAACTCATTTTACTTATATATTCGATGATACAGGTTCTGGCGGTAAATTTACGCTTTCTGGTAAATATCAACAAAAAATCGAAATATCTGAAGACTGTTACAGCAACGATTACACAATAGGAAGTTTTTCTCCTTCCGACCCGCAATTCTTTGGCGAAGAAATCAAGGATTATACGATTCTACTGGAATCTAAATATGAGTATTTTCAGAATATTAACAGCAAGGGGGAAATTTGTATTCCAATTGTTGTACGGGATTTTAGAATGTGTTCTCAATATTATGTTAAAGGAAAAGGAGATGGTTTTATTACTGAAGAGCACAGAAATCTTTATGGAGACAGATTTATTGTAGGCTGCGGACATCCTGATTTTTATATAGGAAATACTCACAGGGAACTTATAAGGGGAATTGTACAAGACGAACTTGATTCTGAGGGTAAACCTGTTTTTCTGTCATATAATTCAAGAAATCCTAATAAAGAATATGTGGAAACTTATTCAATTACAAAAGAATCTTATGATATGTGGTATAGAGATTATCCAGGTTTAAACAGAACAATATATGGAAAGGAAATACCGTTTTCTTACGATTCAAAAAATCATGTTTCAATATTTGCTGAACCTGATAAGTTTTTTCCAATAGATAATGAAGGATTTGGTAATAATTATGAAATAGATTCAGGAAGACATAATTGGGGATTTACAACGGAAATATCTGTATATTATCTACATGGATTTGGGGGAGAAACAATTGAAATACGTGGAGATGATACTTTTTGGGTGTTTTTGAACGGGAAATTAGTATTGGATTTTGGAGGAATTCATACTGGATTTTGTTCTGAAGGAAGCATTAGAGTACTGAGCAGTAATATCGAAATTAAGCAAAAAATAAACCTTGGATCTTATGATTACAATGATTCTAATTTATGTTATTATAAGAATCATAACTTAATTCCAGGACAATATGTCGAATTAAAGATTTTTCATGCAGAACGCTGTCCTCCTGGTTCATCTCTAAAAATAAAGGTGACTGGACCAGAAATTTATTCTAGAAGATTAAAAGAAAAAAATTGACATCACTCTTCTTTTTCATGTAGGGTATATCTGTCTATAGTCATATTCCTCTATTTCTATAATCAAATTAAACCTTATTGCTTATCTGCAATAAGGTTTGTTATATTAAAAACAGGCGGCATTTCGCAATTTAGCGTCTTGCTTCACTTTGCGGATAAAGACCGCCACGAGGTTCTAGGCTGTGGCGTTTTTTTTTATAGAGTTGAGCTATTAATTGCGAGATTCTATGTATAGTGCTTTGACAGGCTCAACTACCGTTAAATGAATGGTATTGTGCAATGCAGAATTCGTAATGGTTTAATTATCGGGGAATTATGTTTTTGTTTGGAAAGAAAAAAATTGATATAAGCGTTCTTGTTCCTGTGTATTGTACGGAAAATACTTTGCTGCGGTGTCTGGAATCTGTAAAGGCGCAGGTGGCAAAGGGGTGTGTGGTTGAACTTGTTGTTGTTGATGACTGTTCGCCCGGTAAGGATGAGGACGGGCATTCCTGTGCAGAAATTGTAAAGGGTTTTAAGAAAAAATGTAATTTTCCGGTTCAGTATATTCGTCATGCGCAGAATAAGGGTGCGTTTGAAGCGCGGCGGACGGCGGTTTACGCTTCTAATGGTGCGCGGGTTTTTATGCTGGATAGCGACGATTATCTGGAAGCCGGCGCTTTACCTGGGCTTTTAAACTATGCTAAGGAAAACAATGCTCAGATTGTTCATAGTGCTTTGCGGGTAGTAGGCAGTGGTTCTGAACATTACATGCAGGAAATGAATTCTAAGGCTCATAATGTTCATTTAGGGGAACTTTGCGGGCATCAGATTATAGAGCATTTTTTAATCGACATGGATATTATTGGGTTTATGTGTGGTAAGCTTTACGACCGCGAGCTTATTTTGAATACAATGGAGCATATTCCGCCTGTTTCCTGTACTATGGCAGAAGATTATCTTCAGTTTGTGTGGCTTTCTTACGAGGCGGCTCTACACGACTGTAAATATCTTGGTGTTGAAGACTCCGCCTATGTGTATTGCGTTGGAAACGGCATTACTGGAAACCGCAAAATCACTGACATTAAGAACTGGGAAAAGATTGTTTCTACGGCATCAGTTTTTACGTCTATTTTTTCAGAAATAGAAAGCTTGCCAGAGCCACAGATGGAAAAAGTCTTTACAAAAGAAATTATGGACACCATAAAGCAGAACTGCCGCTCTTTTCTTGCGCACAATATAATGACGTTCCGCAAAATGGTTGAGCCTGAAATAAAAGAAGAAGCCTACGAAATGCTCTGCGACTACTGGGGCCGCGATTTTGTTAAAGAAATAGAAGCCGCACTGGAAAATAGCAGATTTTAAGGTAATGGGGTGTGCGGCGATTTACTGCTAAGCTTTTACTGCCGCTTCAATACGGGTTGTTTTACGATTTCGTTTACCTGCTCAATAGTCATGTTCAGGGATTTTGCAATAAGTTCAATTGAGGCTCCATTGGCGTAAAAACTTCGTGCATCTTCAATAGCTTTTTCCATGCGACCGTCTTTTTGTCCTTTAGAAAGCCCCTCTGCGTAGCCATCTTCGCGGCAGATGCGCTTGAATTCATCTTCGTCAAATTCTGTAAGACTCATACCGATTACCTCTGCAAAGAAACGAGTTGTTTTACGATTTCGTTTACCTGCTCAATAGTCATGTTCAGGGATTTTGCTATGATTTCAATCGATACGCCATTGGCGTAAAAACTTCGTGCATCTTCAACAGCTTTTTCCATGCGACCGTCTTTTTGTCCTTTAGAAAGCCCCTCTGCGTAGCCATCTTCGCGGCAGATGCGCTTGAATTCATCTTCGTCAAATTCTGTAAGACTCATACCAATTACCTCTGCAAAGA
>JAXJSC010000020.1:0-342777 GCA_036310305.1 Treponema sp.
AACGGTCTTGAATATGCCATTAACGGAGAAACTACGTTTAATATATTGAATATCGCAGATTTTGGAATCAATGCCCTTATAGATAAAAAATTCGGTACACCAAACGGACCGAAAGCAAATGCATCCGTAGGTCTTCTTGAAATAAATATCGGAAAAAAAGGCATAAAAACCCGGCTTGGTACTGGAGGAACAGACATCAGTGCAGGTACCCTGATTTCTGCATACAACGGTATAAAAGAATCATCTAAGGTTTTAAGCTGGAAGTACGGCAGTATAGAAAAGCGGAGTACATTAAATTCAATTAACATGATGGGCTACACAAAGAACGAGACTGCAATCAAGGCCTCAAAGGATGTGTGGGATGAAAAACTTAAAGTTGAATACGGAGACACCGGCAAAGACTACGGAAACTTTACCGTCGGAGATGAAAAAATAACTCTTAGCAGCAAGTTACTGGGCGGCGGCAGGGAAGGAAGTGCAAAACTAGCTGCTGTAATGAGTCACTAAAGTACACATTATTACGGAAATAGAATAGAAGGTGTAGCTCATATTACCGCTGCAGATACATATTCGCAGATTAATAATCTTTTTAACCTTGCAGGCGATGGTGCTTTTTCAAATGAAATGCTTAATGGTATTATGAATCCTGAGAGCTGGAAAGAAAATACTGGTAATATAGACCATTGGAAATTTGATTCAGATGGAAACGGCGGTTTTGGCTGGCGTTGGGACGATGATTTTGATTTTAATGTTGGAAATCATAAAATTACTGCTGAACAGATGAAAGCAAATATCGCAACATTAAAAATTCTTAGTGATGAAAAATTTATGACTGGTTTGGGATTTGATAAATCACAGATGAACTTAAAACAAGAAGCTTATTTTTCATCGGGAACTAAAAGCGATGGAACTTTAGCTAGCGATGAAATGTTTAATAGTTTTGTTCGTTCTGGAAATGTAAAAGACTATTCGAATTTCTTATTAAAATCAGAAGGGTTTGCAGATGCTAGTCTTGCAGCACTAAACTTGTCAAATGGAAAACTCAGCCAGGGTGAATTAACCGCTATGAACCAAGGTTTGTATGCAGCACAGGAAAGCGGTCTTTTGTTGAAGAATACTTATAATAAAAATAGTTCAAATCTTAATGGTGACGGAACAATAGATTCTCCTTATTTACCTCTAACAGGTACCGTATATGATACCTGTGATCAAGGAATACGATTTGTAACCGAAGATTTTTATAATGCGTTAAGACCACAAGACAGAGATAATTTCCCGTTGATGGGATTTGCTAAAAATGAACATTTGCATACGGACCTTGTTTCTTATGATTCAGGCAACGTTGTTACATCTGTTGATGGTTCTGTTGGATTATCATATTCATCTACATGGGGTCTTAACGGCGTAAACTATTCATCAGAATCAAATCTGGCATTTTTATCAAACCACTTGGATTCATCTTCAATTAAACAGTACATTAGCTTATTTGGAATGGAGGGAACATATTTACATTCAACTGGCAAGGATTCCTTTGTACTTTCAGGAATACAAGCGGGAACCACTTATGCAACAATGGGTAATACAGGTATAAGTGCAGGTAACCATGTGGATTTTGGTATATATAATGTAAACAAACCAAATACTTTGAACATATATTCTGATACCAGACTGAATTTTAAGAATGTGTTTAAACCTAATACATATTCATATAAGCCAGATGACAATTGGGCTCAAACTTATTCAGGATTGACATCTAGATTCTTACTTGATTCAAGTAACCGCGCAGTTCTTGAAACATATAGAAAGTACTATCAGAACAAATATAATACTGATATGAATTATTGGAAAAAAGTAAATGGATGGTACTAATATGAAAAAGTTACTAATTTTTTCCACTTTATTTTTTCTTGTCATTGAAAGTATATTCTCTCTTGAAGTAAAAGAATTGTTTGGAAAAACTATTATATTGAAAAATCAAAGGGTATTTCCCGAATTGTATTATTTTGGAAACAAAATTATGCTTTCGGGAATGAAATTTATCGGAAAGAATGATATTATCCAAATATTTGATGATGAAAAAGATTTTTGTTCTAAAGGAATTAATCCATTCGGATATTTTATATTGAACAAAATATATTTTAATTCAAACTTTGATAAGTTTTATTATGTTGTTACAAATCCAGAAGAAAAGAAAACCTTAATTATATATGAACTTTCAATTCATGATGATGATACTGTAGAAAAGCATGAATTATCAATCTCACAATTTGAAATATTAAAGCCGAAACTAATTAAATTTGAAAGAATATTCAAAAAACAACTTTTAAATAATTATTTTTACGAAGGTGATTTTGAAAAAAAATCTGGAAAATGGTATCCATATTTTATTATTTCTGATTCTGATAAAAATATTATCTTCGATTATCGGATTTACAGTCAAGAATTTGTAAATGGAATTTTTGCAATCAATAACAAAGGAAATCGTATTTCATATATAACAGAAAATAAAGATTCATATGTAAACGATGATTATAAAAAATATACGTTACATGAATTAGCAATAATCTATGATGCCGTCTGCAATGATAATAATGTAAGAATTCGTACAGAACCTAATTTGAGTTGCTCAACAATAGGTAAGCTGAATAAAAATAATGAAGTAAAAATAATAGACAGTTCAATGGAAAAGTTTGTTATTAATGACGACGAATTTTATTGGCACAAGATTGAAACTCATGATGGCAAAACTGGCTGGGTCTACGGAAAATATCTTGATATTGAAAAGTAAAAAATCTGGGGGAGTTACGGGGGCTTCTAACAAAACATGACACAGTTCGAAAGCGATTTTACATTTTCAGAATTCACAGCCCCCGTTAGAAAGGGTAGGAACAACAGGCACTATGCCGGTTGTGACGAGGGGAAGTACGGCAGTATAGAAAAGCGGAGTACATTAAATTCAATCAACATGATGGGCTACACAAAGAACGAGACTGCAATCAAGGCCTCAAAGGATGTGTGGGATGAAAAAGTCAAGGTTGAATATGGTGACACAGGAAGCGACTTTGGTAATTACACCATTGGCGACGACAAGATCCGCCTCAGTACAGCCCTTTTAGGTGGCGGCAGGGAAGGAAGTGCAAAACTAGCTGCTGTAATGAGTCACGAAAGTACTCACTACTACGGAGAACGTCGGGAAGCCATGGCCCACTTGAACGGTCTGGATACATATTCGCAGATAAATAAGCTCTTTAAGCTCAAAGGCGACAGTACACTATCAAACGAGATGCTCGCTGGCGTATTGAACGCTGAAAACTGGAAGGAAAACTCTGGGGACGTGGATCATTGGACGATGATGAAAGATGGAAGTCTGAAGAAAGACAATGATGGTTGGCTAAGAGATGAAGATGGTATGTACATAAATAGTGATGGCTCACGGACAACCTGGCGTACAGAAAAAACTCTTGGAGCAAAAGGTATTGAAACTGGGCTCTTGAATATACTCTATCCTGACGAAGGTTCTGGATATGGCAAAAAATATGCAGATTTTACATCAGAGCAGAAGGATGAAGCTCAAAAACTTATGCATGATTCAGGCATGAAAATGGAGGATGGTGACAAGTATACAGCAAATTGGATTAATGATAATGAAAATCATATAATCAAAACAGGAAAATATATGGATATTGCAGGAGATACAGTTGCTACACCTGTATTCATGCAGGCAATGGACGGAAAGTCTGACAGCATAATTTTTGGAAACTTCTTAGATAAGACTTTGGCTAACCTTTCAATGATTGGTAAAGATTATGCAGGCAGATTTAATGAGTTTGTGGATGCTAAGAGGGAGTTTATTAATAATCGTTCAGATGTCATAACTCCTGATGCCAATACAGTTTGGAAACAAGGATTTGGGCCTTCAAATATCTTAGACAACAATGGAAATATTATATATAAAGACGGTATTCATAAAGGCGGAGATATAGCAGCTTTAGAGGGTACGCCTGTTTATAATGAATTTGGTGGACGTGTTGTATTTGAAAAGTTTAATACAACATCTTCTGGCTATTCAGTAGCATTAGAATATGGATTTGAATTTCAAAATTCTTTTTATTCTATGGGGCTTGCAAGTCAATATATGCATTTTAATTCAGAGTCTCCGATTGCTGCTGGTAGTTATGTAACAGCAGGTACACAAATTGGTAATGTTGGTCATACAGGTGCTGTGTCAGGAAATCCGGGAAATCATTTACATTATCAATTAATGGGACTTAATTATAATGGAATTCAGAATTACACTGAACCAGAAGCCTATAAAAAACGAAGAGAATTGTTGTTACAATATATTGGAAGTAATAATAGATATTATTCTGAAAAATATAATAATTATTATTATAGCGTTGATTATCTGTCAGGAAGATACTAATGAAAAATTTTTTGAAGAATCCAAAAAGAGTATTACTCTTTATGTGTTTTCTAATATGTTCTTGTAGCAAAGATTTATCATTTGAGCAAGCAGATAGATTATTACGAGAAAATCAGAATAAGTATGGTTTTCAATATTTCAAAACTCAAAATGACAAATTTGGTGCATTGCAAGTAAATGGAAAAAATTTGTCATTATTTGAAAATAAATTCTCATGTACAAATAAATACATAAAGTTTTTATCTGTAATCACAGATAAAAACGTCGAATTTATTCCAGAATTTGATAATCTTGAACAATTTGAAATAGGCAGCAAAATTTACGAAAAAAAAGATTTTCCGATTATTAACTTAAATTCGCTAAATAATAATATATATTCATTAAGTATTTACGAAATGAAAATTTTAGATATCAATGATTTATATGATTTTAAAAGTTTAAAAAAACTTATTATGCGAAATTGTATTTATGATGGAAAAATCAATTATGAAAATCTATCATCATTAATTTACTTGGAAGTTATTGATGATGATAGAGTGGACTTTATGGAGTTTAAGAGTTTACGAAATTTAAAATATTTAACAATACGTAATTGCAAAGAAGTACATAATCTTGAATTTATTGAATGCTTGAATCTTGAAATGATTTGCTTTGATGAAAAATTCTATGAGTCTCATATTGTTTATATAAATTCATTAAAGAAAAAATTTCCTAACATGAAGGTTTTCAATGGAATACATTAAAAATATAAAAAGAATGCCTAATATTTTAGGTCAAAATTATCAATCAACAATGATGCAGAGTATAACTCATAATGCTGATGGTACTGTAAAACCAAATAATAAATATGTATTTGATCCGACTTATTTTTATGGCAATAATAAGCGAGGTCGAAAATGAAAAAGCGATTTATATTTTTACTTTCGGTCTTTGCAATATTTTTTTGCAGTTGTAAAAAAACAAGAAGTTTGGACGAATTATTAGGGGAAGAATTTGGATTTTATATAACTAAAAATTTAACAAATATAGCACTTACATTTTTATATAACATTGATAGCGAATGGCAAACACCCAATTCATTTTGTTATTCAAAAATTCTTTCATATGAAAAAATAAAGGACAGATTATTGTTAACTGTAGAATATTCTAACCGTGTAATTAGAGGTGATCCTAAAATTTGTTATTATGATTGGCGTTATCCATTAAAGAGCACAGTTGTTCTTACACCTGAAATAATAGAAAAAATGATTGCTGCAGAAAAAAGTTATAAATCATATCAATATTTTGTTTCAGATGAAGAACAATCACCATCTACTTGTAATGCTTTGGTAATAACAGATAATTTATGAATCAGAGCAGAGCCTAACCTTGACTCAACAACGGAAATTATAGGTAAACTCAAAAAATGGGATGATATTCAACTGGTGGATTGCACCAAAGAAAAAACAAAAATAGATAATCTTGAATATCCATGGTATAAAGTTCACCTGTCTGATGGAAAAGAAGGTTGGGTTTTTGGTGGCTTTGCGAAAATTTACTTTTTAGAAAAAGATAAAACTGCAATAATAAAAGCCTTTGAACAAGATGGTAGCGAATATACAAATCAGTTTGTAACTCCAGAGGGATTTTACTAATTCAAAATAAAAATTAGGGGCGTTACGGGGGCAGCATTGAACAAAGTGACAGAACTTAGAACAAAACAGAAAGCAGAAAAACTCTGTGCCCCCGTTAGAGAGGGTAGCGTAAAACCGCAGGTTTGGAGCGAGGAAGAGACCTCTCCCTTTAAATGCTCTCGCGACTGGGACGGCTTTGCTTCAAGCATGTCAAGTTTTGACACCTGGAGCGGAGTAAAAACAAGCGGAGCTGGGGCTTTGGTTACAAACTGTCTTGGCGAAATGAATCTTGGTACAAAAGTTGAAAAACTTACCGGTAAAGACGGAAAAACTATATTAAACACAATTCACACAAAGGTTGACGGTTTCAACTCTTCGCAGATTGGAAGCATACAAAGTTTTAATTCTCTTGTCGGCGGGCTTGCGACAAGTGCGCTAAGTTACGGTCTTACAGGCGAAGCAACCTTTAACGTCCTGAACATATCAAATTTTGGAGCCGGAGCAAGCTGCGGACTTCTTGAAGTCAGCGTTGGAAACAACGGTGTTAAGACCCGGCTAGGTACCGGCGGGACAGACGTCAGCGTGGGAACTTTGCTGTCGGCGATTTCTGGTATAAAAAATCTTGGCATGAATGAAAAAATAAAGAAGGCGGCCAAGGAAAACAATATGGCGCAAAGTGCAACGGCCTTAAGGATGCTTTACGGCTTTGGAGATGATAAAGGCCTTGAACTTCTGGATGATGTATTAAATAAAAAAGTTTCTCTTGCCGCCGGAAGCGGCCCTGGTAACGCCCAGACCATACTTGAAAACAGTAAGCGCACAGTTTACTTAAACGGCTACAGTAACGATATGACCCGGGAAGAAAAGCTGAAATTAGGAATCACGCTGGGGCATGAAGCTTATCGAGATGGAGTAAAAGGTGATGAACTTACTCAAAAAATCGAAACCCGAAATGCCGTTGCCGGACACACCGACATGATGACGCGTATGCTTGGGGACAGTATGTATGCAGTCACTCTTTCTGGTATCATTGCCGGAGACAGAAACTTACAGCTCGACCTGATTGCAAGAAGTTTGGGAGATGATGTATTTAACGACTACGTGGATAACTGCTATGATTCTAGTGCGGATTATTGGCGGGTTGTTACAGATAAGAACGGGAATATTACCAATGTTCAGGACGACGGTGATTATGAACACTTTAACGTTTATGATGAAAATGGAAAGAAAAAAGGTCGTTTTGATAATGATGGAACAAGTTTAACAAAACAAATAGCCGATCTTGGTAACGGTAGTCAAAGCCAGTCTGATATTAATTATCTTATGTGGCATGACTGGGGACTGGATTATCAGGAAGGAAAAGGCTGGTATGCAGTGGATGAAAAGGGAAGTTATCAAGAAAAAAATACTGTGACCTCAACAGAAAAGATTATTAGTAAAATAACGAAGTGGTTTAAAGGATTTAAGGATAATAATGAAAATGAAAAAGATGCAAAATCATACAATGATACTATTATCAAGCAGAAAGAAATCGAACAGAAATTTGGATACGATAATGCCCTTTGCTACGGAACTACTACAATAAATTTGTATCGATTAGATTCCAATATGACCGATAAACAGGTAGATGATTATTTTAACAGCAATGAAGTCTCTAAATATATTTCAAAACCAGGAGCAGAAATTAAAAGCTTTGAAGGGCTTTCTAATTCTATTTCAGCATTTATTGGAAATGAAAAATATTATGATTATGTTTATCCAGCAGAAAATGGTAGTGTAATTCTACGATATACCAATTCCGAAGACTTTAAGAAATCTTCCTATCAGTATGGAATAGGCTATTACTATAAAGGTACTGATTATTCTAGTAAACCTGATCACTATGAATTAATAGTTAATAATCCATATGCAGTACATAATCCTGGACAACAGGAATATAATTTAGGCTGGATTTATCCAGTCGATAAAATTTCTATCAGAAAGGACTGGTTAAAATGAAAAAAATTATTTTGTTATTTTGTTTTATTGTTATTTCAATTTTTTGTTTATCTGCGTGTAATAAAACTGAAAAAAAATCCTTACCACAAACAGAGACTGAAGTACCTGAATTTGAAGACTATCTTGAATCATTTATTAACAATGATGAATCTGCAATTGAAAAACTAAAGAAAGGTGAAATTGCTCCGTGTGAAAGCATAAGTTCTCTTATTCAGTATTATTTACAAGATAAAGATGAGGAGACATGTATACGAATTGTAAAACTTGCTTCAGATAATAAAGGAAAAATGGTATACGGAATGGATTTTTCTAATCCATTAATTGAATCCTGCAAAATGAGTTATTATGAACTTACAAAATATTTACTTACTACGCCAGCAAAAGAATATATTAATTATCCGTTTAGTCAGTATGCGCCAGCATTATTTTGGGCAATTCAAAATGCTAACATAGAATTAGTTGAATTACTTCTTAAAAACGGTGCAGATCCGAATAGTGAAACTCATTATGGCAGAACATATATGGATGAAGTTGATGATTTTGTAGTAAGGAAAAAATTAACAATTGATATTGCAAATAAAATAAAGAAATTATTGATTCAATATGGTTATACTGATAACTGATATTTTAATTAACAGGGGGCGCTACGGGGGCCACGTAAGAAAACATGAAACAGATTGCACAAGAACAAAAATATATAGTTCTCATTGCCCCCGTTAGAAGGGGTAGGAACAAACGGCTTTCAGCCGGTTGTGACGAGGGGAAGGCGTTCCCCTTTGCTATATTAAGAAATAATGGCATCAAAAACCGGCTAGGTACTGGAGGAACAGATGTCAGCATGGGAACTTTGCTGTCGGCGATTTCTGGTATAAAAAATCTTGGCATGAATGAAAAAATAAAGAAGGCGGCCCAGGAAAACAATATGGCTCAAAGTGCAACGGCCTTAAGGATGCTTTACGGCTTTGGAGATGATAAAGGCCTTGAACTTCTGGATGATGTATTAAATAAAAAAGTTTCTCTCGCCGCCGGAAGCGGCCCAGAAAACGCCCAGACTGTGCTTGAAAACGGTAAGCGCACAGTTTACTTAAACAGCTACAAAAAAGACATGACCCGCGAGGAACAGTTAAAATTAGGAATCACGCTTGGACATGAGGCATATCGTGATGGAGTAAAAGGAAGTATTGAAAACCAGATGGCAGAAACGTTCTCTGCGGTAGCTGGACACACAGCAATGATCAAGAGGGTGCAGAACGACAGTTTGTATTCAAGTGTGATGACTGGTATTATTGAAAGCGACATGAACCTAAAGAATGACGTAACTCGTTTTGACTATGCACTGAAAAACAACGACTGGTCGTCATTCGGGGAATACGTACTGGGAAATTATGACTATAGTGCGGATTATTGGAAAGTAAATCTAGATGGAACTATAGAAAAAACAGACGAGAAAGCATTTTTTAGGGAATACATAGATGAAGACGGAGTTTCTCAGACTGAAAAAATTGAAGGCTCCGAATATGCAGGTTCTGATACCTTAGCATTGATAAATGCTGTTGGAGGAATAAAAAATTTCCTTTCTCTTGATAAAATAAAAGGTACTGAAAATTATAAAGTAAAAGGATTAGCTAAAAATGATAGCCTTGGAGTAACTCGAAATTCTGAAACAGGAAAGTATACCTTCTTTACTGCCGGATTAGATTTTACACGAGAAGATAATGCGTTCAGCGTATATGATGATGGAAAAGGCGGATATAAAAAACGAGAGAAAGTATCTTATGCGGATAGAGATAATACAGATACAACTTTTTGGATGAAAGATGTATTTACAGGAAAAGATATTCACCGAGAAACTTTTAACAATTCATTTACTAGTATTGATAATGTATACCATCAAAACTCTATTGTTTCAGAATACTTTAATATGAGACTAATACCTTACACCACGAAGACATATGGAGTAGATACAGTTGGTCTTTTTTCAAATGCATACACAGCTACAGGAAATCAAATTGCTATAAAAGGGAATGATGGAAAAACAAAAGGAAGATATTTATATCATCCAACTGATCAATTAGGAACGATGGAGGGATGCTTTGGGCCAATGAGTAATTCTGGAGTTGGAGGAACTGATAACAATGGAAAACCCGTATGGAATAACCCCAATGTGGTTGGTTCTGGTGCTTATTATTTCCAGCAGCAACTTAACTTATATCATTCTCAGGGTATCTATAATGGATACCAGTTCAATATTCATTTGAGGGGGAAATTTAGACCATGAAAAAAACAATAGCAATTTTAATAATATTTTTTATAAACTTGACGATGTTTGCGCAAAATATTGATTACAGTTTTATGTATTCAGGTTGGAATGATGAATTCCTTGTAAGTATTCCAAACAAAATATGTTCTGATAATATAGTTTATTTAGATGATACTTATTTTTTTAAGGCTTGGTTCGATAACGAGAAAATTAATGAAGAACCAATTATTCTGGATCAACTGTATAGAATAAATAAAACAATTGAAGGTCATTTTATTAAAGATTCTCTATCCGAAAATAGATTCTTTTTAGAAGGTCGGGGACTTGTTTTGTATGAATATCGAGAAAAAAATTATAAAATTCAAGATACGAAGCAGTATATAATAGATTATAATGAATGGCTCGAAAAAAAATTTAATAAAGAATATTTAAAATATAAGGACTTAGAACGTGAATCTTGGATAGAATATATTGCTCTTTATAATTCTGGTATAAAAGACATAATCGCATCATCCTTTTTGACAGAAAATTCAAAATTGGGAAAAATAGTATATTCTCCTGATTATCTTTTGACAAAAATTTATTATCAGTATAACGATGAACCATATTATATTGGTTATGATTCTCTTACCCCACCATGGGTAGAAGGAAAAGAAGACTATGGAATTGGTGAATATCTTGATATTGAGTTCAAATGGCCATCAGATGAACTTCAAATTTTAAATGGTTTTGTTGACTTTACTCGAATGGATTTATATGAAAAAAACAGCCGTGTAAAAACAGTCTTGATAGAAAGCGAAAATCCTAAGTTTTCAAAAGAATATCAACTTGAAGATTTGGTGAAATACACAGTTATAAATTTGCCTCAAAAAACAGATAAAATTCGCATTACAATAAAAGATGTATATCCGGGCACAAAGTACAAAGATACATGTCTTTCTTCAATACTGGTAACAAATCCGAATGTACCAAGCTATGAAGAAATGTCTGAAAAAAATTTTGGAAGCTATGAAAAATGGAATATATGATCGACGTTATGACAAAAGCGAACCGTTACCTGATTTTATAAAGGTAATTGAGGAATAACCCGGGGGCGTTACGGGGGCCGCGTAAGAAAACATGATACAGATTGCACAAGAACAAAAAATATATAGTCCTTATTGCCCCCGTTGGAAGGGGTAGGACGCAACAGCGTGCGGCCGAGGGGAAGGCTTTCCCCTTTGCTATATTAAGAAATAATGGCATCAAAACCCGGCTAGGTACCGGCGGGACAGATGTTAGTGCGGTAACTTTGCTGTCGGCGCTTTCTGGTTGTACTGTAAACTTGAATTTTACAAATTACCTCCATACAAACCTAATTCTACTAGTAAAAAACGCATAATGGTGATATAATTGATTTTATGTTGTGTGCAGTTGAAAATAAATTCTTAACTCTCTTGCTTAATCCGGTATTTTTAGCCTGCATATCAAGCTGGTTTTGTGCGCAGTTTATAAAAACTGTTATTTCTGTCTTGTACGGACGCATTCATAGCCTGGGAGAGTTAATCGAAAGCCTTATCTGGAAAACAGGCGGCTTACCATCAAGTCATTCGGCTCTTGTTGCCTCGCTGGCTACTGTTATTGCTTTTAGAAACGGCATTGATTCAGACATTTTTGTCCTGACTTTCTGTTTCTTTATGGTTACAATCAGGGATGCTGTTGGTGTCCGCAGATCCAGTGGAATTCAGGCTAGAAAAATTAATGAGATTGGTAAAATTCTAAACGAAAAAGATATTCTTGAGTACAATACAATCAAGGAAGTTAATGGTCATACTCCTATGGAAGTAACTTTGGGCTGTCTTCTTGGATTTTTTATTGGACTGGCTTTTTCTGTATTTTAATATGAAATATTTAAAACAGTTTGTCTTGCCTTTATTCGTAATTATTGTCTCTTTTCTGGTATTTCAGTTTTTTAGGGTAATGCCGGCATCCAGATTGTGGAACGGTTATACTGTTGTGTATGTTCCTGTTAAGCAGGATTCTTCGCTTGTCGGTAAAACTTTTGAGGATGCAGGCTGTTCTGACTATATCTGTTTAAGGAACCAGAAGGTTCCGCTTGCTGTTTCAAGGTTTTCTCCGGAATATTCTTTTGGAAACGGGGATCCGGACGGATATTTGGAAAAACGGCGTGGTTATTTTTTTGATTTTTCAAGGGAATATACGCTTTATTATGTTCCGGATTCTGCTCGGCACTGCATTCCAGATGTAATAAAAAGGCTTGGCGCACGGAATGTTTCTGCAGGAATAAATTCTTCTTCTGCATGTCCGTGGATGAGTATTGTTGTGGTTCTGGGCTTTGCGCTTTCCCTTGTATGGTTTTCTTCAAGACGGCTTCTTATGCTCCTTTTGAATTTTTTTCCTGTTTATTTTACGGTTCGCATGCCTTTTTATTCGGTTGCATCGGCTTCCTGCATATTTATGGCGGCAGTTTTTCTTTCTTTGCGCTACTGGAATCGTTCTGGGGCGGTAAAGACGCTGGTTGCTTCAATGGCAATCCTGCTGTTTTTTATTTCTCCTTTGCTTCTTGTGTTTTTAACAGGGCTTAAGGTTGGATTTTTGTTCCTGCTTGTTCCTGTTTCTGTTTTTGCCGCAGGATACATTTACTTTAATTTAAGCCTGATTTATGAATCCAGATATTCTTTCCGTCCAGTGCTCATTCGGCCGGCTTCTATGATTCCACTTATGAACAGAACTAACAGGATGATAATTAACCTGTGCTTTGCGGGGACTTTTCTTGTTCTTGTTGCAGCGTTTTTTTCATTAAAAAACGTTTCGTTTATGGAATCTTCTTCGGAAAGCGGCATTCTTTTGCCTTCAAAAAATGCTTCCAAAAAGGATTTACCGGGACTTGATGATTATGTAAGTTGGCGCTGGTCGGCAATGACTTTTCCGTACCAATCCTTAAATGATTCAGGTAATTTAAAAAATAAAAAGGGGCAGACTGTTGTTTTTCCAAGATATGAAGAAAAGAACGGAAAGATAACAGAGTCTGTAAATTCCATTACATACGATGAAAATTTCAGGAAGGATTCTGTTTCTTCAATAGATTCGCTTTCCTTTAATTCTATAGAATCAATGCTAAAAAAACAGGGCTATACAGGGCGTTCCGGTTATTCTGGAGCTGGAGGAAGCGGTGTAAGTGCATTCATATGTGTTCTGCTTGTACTTGCAATGCTGGTTCCCGGAATGTTCTGTGTGCGTAACTTAAAAAAGAAATAGGTGGCGGGAGACACTAGAGTGAAGAAATACCCTTATATTCATACAGTTAAAAAAGACGCATATAAAAAAATCGTAAACGGCTTTGTTCCCGGTTGCGTTTATATTGCCCTTGATAAAGACGGCAAGGCCGGTGATTGTACTGTAAATCCTGGAGACGTTGTGCAGGAAGGTCAGTGCATTGGCGGAACTGCCTATTCTTCAATTCCGGGAATTGTAGAAAAAAAAGAACTTAAGAACATGCCTGATGGAAAAATCGGCGAAGTTGTAAAAATTTCCCTTAAGGGAAGCTTTACTTTCCTTGGAAAGATTTTAAAGAAAAACGATTATAAGGCATATTCTCCAGCACAGCTTACAAGAATGGTTGCTGAATACGGTCTTATGAATACCTTTGTTTCTGACAAACCGGAAAAACTTGCTTCTCAAATGGAAGTTGCAGGCAGGCATTCGCACAGGCTGCTCATTGTGCGCCTTATAGATGAAGATCCTTCCAGACTTATAGATTCTGTCCTTACTTCTGTCTATGCGGAAGAAATTTGTGCCGGTCTTGAAATTGCCGCCTATATGATTAAGGCGGACGGAATTGTTCTTGTTACAGACAAAAAAACTGAATATGGAACTGTTTTTGACTCGCTTTCTGTTCCGCATTTCCTTTTAAGAATAGAAGGAAACATGTTCCCTGCTGCATATTCTTCTGAAATCTGCCAGGCTGTAAAGAAACTTTCTAAAGAATCGCCTTTTTCTAAGATTTCTAAATATGATCTTTTTACGGATTCTTCTACAGTTCTTGAACTGTACAGAAGCGTTACGAATAAAATGCCTGTAATAGACAGGTATATACTTGTAAACGGCGACTGTCTTCCTGCTACTGGTATAATTAAAGTTGCCGTCGGAACAACCTTTGAGTCAATTGCTGAACAGTGCGGCGGATTTATAAAGACTCCGGTTTCTGTAATTGTAAACGGTGCTGTTTGCGGGTTTTCTTCTGGAAGCCTTGCCGTTCCTGTAACGCGCTATGTTAAGTCCATAACCTTTAATTCTGCGGCCAGAACTCCTGTACAGCAGGGAATAAGAAGCCGTTGCATAAGATGCGGTAACTGCCGCCGTGCGTGTCCTTCGCATATCTGTCCGGATATTATTGTAAGACATTATTCTGGAGGAGCACCTGCGTCTGCAGATTTTGCTTCTTCTACTGACCTTTGCATTGAATGCGGGCTTTGCAATTCTGTTTGCCCGGCAAGACTTCCGCTCATGCAGATTATTTCTGAAAAAAAAGGGCAGAAATTAAACCTGAAAATAAACGAGGAAAAAAATGACTGATTTAATTAACAGAAACATGAAATTCCTTCAGCGTCCATACAGCTATATATGTTTTTCTCTGTACAGTATGACAATAAAAATGCTTGTAATGCTTTGTGTGCAGATTATACTTCTTTTGATTTCCAGAAGCTATCAGGCATTTTTTGTAATTCTGGCTTCTTCTGCGGCAACTGTTCTTGCTGATCTTGTATGGTATTTCTGTACAAGGCAAAGGAACGAAAACGTTCATTCTGTCCTGATTTCTATTGTTCAGGGGCTCATGTGCGGAATGCTTATTCCGCAGAATTATCCGCTTCTGGCAGTTTTTCTTGTAGTTTTCTTTGCAATGCTCGTTTCAAAGAATTTTTTTGGCGGCTATTCATTTACATGGATTAATCCGTGCATTTTTTCTGCAATAATACTTTGGATTGTAGGATTTGAACTTTTTCCAGGATTTTTAATTCCGATTGATTCTCTTGCTTCCAGAAATCCGTCACTTATCCTTATAGAAAGCGGTGCTATCCCGGTTTGTAGTTTTGATTCGCTTATAACGGATTTTCTGAACGAAAATGTTTTTTCTTGGTTTAAGGTTTCTGTGCCGGAAGGTTACGTTTCTCTTTTTTGGGACACTAAATCTGTAATACCGGCGTTCAGGTTTAATTTTGCAACGCTTGTTTCTTCAATAATACTTTTCTGTGACAATTTTGAAGACATGATAATTCCGGGCGTATTCCTGTTTGTTTACTCGTTCCTTATCAGAATTGTTTCTCCGTTCTTCTTTAGCGGGCTTATGTTCCAGGGCGATATACTGCTTGCAATTCTTACAGGCGGAACTTTCTTCTGTGCGTTCTTTATCCTTAACTGGATGGGAACTGTCCCTTCTACAAATTATGGAAAGACGGTTTATGCATTTGTTTCGGCTGTTGCAATGTTCTTTATTGCTGGCTGCGGAACATCTTCGTGCGGCGGAATTTTTACGGTTCTTGTGGCAAATATCTGTTCAATTATAATCCAGCAGTTTGAAGATTACGTTGAGCGCACAAGACTTAAGCGCCGTCTGGACGAAATTCACGCAGAAGACTTGCAGATTCAGAGGGGGCTTTATTCACATGAATAGCGAATTGATGACGACAAAAGAATTCTGGCGGGAATTCGGAATTTTTATGGGCATTATATGCTTTTTCTTTCTTTCTCTGTTTGGAATGAAGTTTCTTACACAGAAATCCTGGGATGAAGGCTTAAGGAATTCAATAGAAACTATTCTTGAAGAGAAAACCAGCGAAAACTGGGTTTTAGGAAAAAAGATTTATCTTAATTCTCCTCTGGAATCCAGTGCGGCTCTTTATGAACTGCGCCACAAGGATTCTGTAGAAAAAAATTATGCAATCATAATCCGCAGTGCTACTATGTACGGGCATATTCCTGCGGTTTACATTTACAATAGGAATGAAGGCGTGCGTTTTATAGGATATTCTTCTGTAAAAGGAAAAATCCGCCGGCTTCTTGACCAGAATAAAACGGATTCCAGCGTAACTCAGTGGGTGCGCAGAATTCCAGACATAATCAGAATTGCAGAGGAGGGAAGAAAGAATGACTAGAAGGGCAATTTCTGTTTATATGGCTGCAACATGTGCCATGGTTATTGTTGCACCCGGTCGTTTTGTATGCGGAATTGTTTTTGCCGTGGAAATCTGCCTGCTCATGCTTTTGGGCATACTCTTTAAGGCTCTTATAAAAAAGATTTCATTAAGGCATCTTTCTCAGGTTTTAATGCTCTGTTTTGTCGTATATTTTACTCTTCTTTACAGGCAGCTCCTTGCTCTTTTTATGCCGGAAGTTGCCCTTCAGCTGGAATTCCTTTTATTCCTGCCGGCAATTTCTACATTTACTACGGTTTTTCTTTTAGACAGGACAGAACATACGCTTAAAGATGCGCTTTTAAATGATGCTCCGTCTACGCTTCTTTTTGCCGGATACATACTGGCATTCAGCCTTATCAGGGATGTTTTTGGCTACGGAACGCTTTCTCTGCCGTATTACGGAGATCCTTTGGAAATCGTTCTGTTTAATCCGGAAGGTGTTTCTGTATTGAGCTTTCTGGCTACAATTCCAGGAGCTATGATTCTTACATCTTTGCTTCTGTCTCTTTATCTTTATTTTGAAAAGAAATATCACATTCTTATAAAGGCAGGTGCATAAAATGATTTTTACATCGATTTATTATATATTTTTTGCCTCTTCGGTTATCCTTTATGGTGCTGGCCTGAACAGTTCTCTTATTCTTTCTGACACTGTTCACGGGCTTTTTCTGCCTCTGACAAAGATAATGTTTTCAATCCTGTTTTCATGCGTGCTTACCTGGCTTTTAATTACGAATCTTCTGGTTCCTTTAAAGCTTCTGGAGTTTTATCCTCTTGTTGCGCTTATAATATTCCTTATCATTTCAACACTGCTTGAAACAGTTGTGCGCATTACGACTTCTCGTACTACTGCAGAATTTTCTTTTTCATATCTTATAATTCTGCTTGCCATAAACGAAAGCTTGAATATGCTTGAAGTTATAATTATTTCGATCTGTTCGTTCTTTTCTTTCGTTGTACTCATACCTGTAATCTACTCCCTGAAAAAGCGAATCATGCTGGTTGGAAACATGCAGCCGCATGGAAACAGAAAAAGCATGCTTCTTATTTCTCTTGCGGTTATAATTACACTGCTTGCGATTGGCAATGTTTCATGGTTAGGTAACAGGTAGGTGCAGATGATATTGAAAATTTTTCTTTTAGTTTTTTGTATAATTCTTATTTCTCTGCTTCTTTATTTTCTTGTAAGGGTGTTTATTCCGGCTGTAAGCAAGCAGACCGGCATGGATGACGACATTATCCTTTCCAGGTTTGAATGGAAGTTTGACAAGCTGAGTAACAGAAGCGGTGCTTCAGAAATTACACGTAAGGCTTTTGTGGATTCTTCCGGTAAGGTTGACCTGCAGAAATGGTTTCCAAAAAATTATTTTAATTCTTTAGACTGCAGAACAATAGCTGGAATACTAAAAGCCGACTCAGAGGCGTCTTTTTCCTGCCTTGGACGTGGAGATTGCATTGGACAGTGCAGTCAGGAAGCGCTTTTTATAGGTAAGGACGGTGCAGAAGTTTCTGATCTGTGTACTGGCTGTGGCAAGTGCGTTGATGTCTGTCCAAAAAAGATTATCAAGCTGATTGACTTAAAGACAAAGAAACCTGTTGATCAGGAAGAACTTAATTCCGGCAAAAAAATTACCTGGAACATAAAAATAGGCTTTAAAATATGGCGTACATGTTATAAAATAGTTCGGAAAAAATAGATGAACCATTTAAATTTGTGTTTTATTTTAAAATCTTCTCGCTTAGGACCTTTTCAGGAGGAACATTTTGAAAGGGATTACCAGTCGGTATACAAGCCGATTGTAAAATTTCTGTATGCGAATCCAGGTTTTAAAGTTGCATTTTCGTTTAATGGCGTTCAACTTGAATACATTCAGAAAAAATATTCAGAATTTATAGAGATTTTAAAGCAGCTGATAAGCCGCAAGCAGGTTGAAATAATAGGCGGCGGCTTCTATGATCCTGTTTTTCCGCTCCTTCTGCCTGTAGACAGAACCGGTCAGATAGAGAAATTAACATCACAAATTCGATTTTTAACAGGAAAAAGGCCTCGGGGCGTAAGCATTTGTGGAAGCATCTGGGATTATTCCCTGATTACAAGTTTTAACACCTGCGGAATGGACTATGTTTTTCTTGACGAGTCGCTGATTCCTTCTGAAAAATTAAAATTCATTCCGCTTCTTATGTCAGAAAAGGGAAAATCAATTTCCATTCTGCCTCTCTATCAGACTTTAAAGCCTGATCCGGATCAGTCTGCTTACGAATATAGGGAAGAACTTGTAAAAAAAGTGCAGAAAATGTCTAAATCTGTTCCTTCTTACTTTTATGACAGTCCGAGATCTGCAAGCATAATCTTTTCTCACGGTGAATTTGCTTCTCTGTTGCAGTCCGGTTGGTTTGAACAGTTTTACAGGGCATGCAGGGAAGATATTACAGGTTCGGTTGAACTTCAGACTCCTGTAACGGCCTTAAAAGAAACGGATGCAAGGCTTCCTGCCTATATTTACAGCGGAATGAGCGGTGAAATTGCCCAGTGGGGTATAAAACCGTACGAATCTGTAAAGCTGGATAAACGCTATCCGACTACAATTTACGATTTTTTCCAGATTTATCCGCAGAGCAATGCTCTTTATAACCGCATGCTTTATGTAAGTATGCTTGTACAGCAGAGTCACGGAGACAAAATCCGCAAGAATACTGCCCGCGAAAAACTTTGGGAAGCGCAGAACGGGGACGGATTTATCTGTACTTCAAAGGGTGCTTTTGTAAGTTCTTCGTTCAGGCAGCAGGCGTACAAAAAACTTACTGAAGCAGAAAAGATTTTAAGGGAGTGCGGACACTTTAAGGAATCCATAAATACAATTGACTACACTAATTCCGGAATTAAGGACTACGTGTGCCGCATGAACCGCTATTTTGCAGTAATATCTAAACTTGGCGGGGCAGTGCGGGAACTTGACGTCTTTCAGAATTCGGGAAACTTTGCAGACAATCTTAACCGTGCTCAGGACTTTGAAGGTTTTACGGATGATTATGACCGCGGTCTTTTTATAGATCACGTATTTGACGATGCTGAATTTGATGCCTATCTGGAAAATAAACCTACAGGTACGGGGATTTTTTCGAACTATCTGTATACAGAAACAAAATTTTCAGAGCAGCATTCAGAAATCTGTCTGGAAGCTTCTGCGCATTACAAAAACAGACAGCAGATTCTGCTTAAGAAAAAATATATAACTAATTCTAACGGCATGATGATTCAGTACATTCTGAAAAACGAAAGCACGCAGCCTTTAAAGGCTAAGTTTGCTGTAGAATCAAGTTTTGCACAGACAAATTTCAATCAGAAAGACTTTAATGCATTCAAGCTGGAAATTCTTTCTGACTCAATGAAAAAAGAAATTGATACAAAATCTTCAAGCTATGCCCTTAATGAGTCCGGAAAGCTTTCTGACGTAGAAGGAATCTGGATTACAGATACGGACAATAACATTTCTTTTGTCTACGAGCCTAATGAATCGTGCGGACTTTCTTTTGTTCCGATTATTTTTAACCGCCCGGAATATACTACCGGCGAAATTGTTCCTGCAAGTATGACATTCTCAAGTACTCTTTTCTGGGATATTGAACTTGCACCAGGCATGGAAATGGAAAAAACAATTAACTTTACTATCCTTGGCCAGCATAAGAGAAAAAAGATTCTGTAAAAAAATCAAAAAAAAGTGTAAATTTTTTCTTGACAAATCATATGGGGCGTCATATGATTAAACTATCTAATATTTCGGAGGAATTACTGTGAAAAAAGTAATCGTTTCTACATTGGCAGCTGCTGTATTGGCTATCGCTGCAACATCTTGTGTTACAACAGACCCATGCATGGTAACATCAAATTCTATCGGAGCAAAAACTGGTGAAGTTACAACAACTTACTTCTTCGGTATGCTTCCATTCCCATTTGATCAGGGAGAAAATGGTGGTACTGCTGCTGCTGCTAAAGCAGGTGGAATCTCTAAGGTTGCTACTGTAGATATCAAAACTTACAACCTCCTTAACCTCATCGTTAAGAAGACTGTAGTTGTAACTGGTGAGTAATTTACTAGTACAATGAACACAAAGGGCAGAAAACTTGTTTCCTGCCCTTTGTTATTTTAAAGTAACTGTTATGAAAATAAAAAATTTAATTAAAACTATATGTATTGCAGGGGCTGCCTTGATGCTTGTTTCCTGTGCAAAAAAAGAAGCTATGGATATTCTTGGAAATTGGAAATCAACTGTAACATTAAAAAATGATCTTGCAAGTCAGGAAGATCCTTTTGTTGAGATTGCTTCAATCTACGTTGAACAGACAAATGAGTTTACTTTTAACGAAGACGGAACTTTCTCCAGAACTGTATCTGAAAAGGCTGTAAAGGCCGAAACTTTTGCAGATGGAATAACTCCTGATCAGGTTCTTGAAGTTTACAGAAACAGAGATTCTGTTGCCGTGTTAAAAGGCGAATATTCCGTAAACGGGAAAAAATTGAATTTGACTGCAAAATCAATTCTCATTGGCGGAAAAGAAACTCCGTATGAAGAATATTATAAATCTGAGCCGGCACTTGGTCCGGCAAGTTCAAAAGCAGGTCTCTTTATTACAGAAGAAGGTGATCTGGTAATTTCTGGACTTAAGTTCAAGAAAATGTAGTTTTTGCGTTTTCTTATAGGGCGGATTTTCCTGCAAGGAAAGTCCGCTTTTTTTTTATGTTAAAACCTTTTGTTCTGCCCATAGGTTTGACCATAATATATAAAAAAACTATAATCAGTTATTATGAATAGACGACTTATCACATCAGCTTTACCTTATGTAAACAATATTCCTCATCTTGGAAATTTGATTCAGATGCTTTCGGGAGATGTTTTTGCACGTTTCTGCCGTAGCCGCGGTTATGAAACCCTTTATATCTGCGGTACAGATGAATACGGAACCGCAACAGAAACCCGCGCAATTGAAATGAAAAAGACTCCAAGGGAACTCTGTGACTATTACTATAACGAACACACAAAGATTTACGACTGGTTCCATATCAATTTTGATAAGTTCGGCCGCACTTCTAACGATGAATGTACAGAAATAACTCAGGAACTTTTTAAGGATCTTGATAAAAACGGATACATCAAGGAACACACAAACAAGCAGCTTTTCTGTCCTCACTGTAATATGTTCCTTGCTGACCGCTATGTTCACGGAACATGTCCTAAATGCGGTTCAGAAAAGGCACGTGGCGACCAGTGTGATGAATGCGGTTCTCTGCTTGATCCTACTGAACTTAAAAATCCAAAGTGTGCTACCTGTGGAAACACACCGGAAGTTCGCGAAACAAAGCACCTTTACATTGACCTTCCTTCAATTTCAAAGCACCTTGACAGCTGGATGAACAAGGCAAGCGTTGACGGAAAATGGTCTGACAATGCAATTAACATTACAAAAGCATGGATCCGTGACGGTTTGAACGAACGCGCAATTACCCGTGACCTTAAGTGGGGAATTCCAGTTCCAAAAGAAGGCTACGAAAACAAGGTTTTCTATGTATGGTTCAATGCGCCGATCGGATACATTTCAATTACAAAGCAGTTGGCAAATGAACTTGTAAAGGCTGGCAAAGCAAGCTTTGACTGGAAATCATGGTGGCTTCCAGAAGAAAGCGAAGAAGCTAAAGGCAAGGCTCCTGTTGATCTATTCCAGTTTATCGGAAAGGACAATATTCCGTTCCACACAGTAATTTTTCCTTGTACATTGCTCGGCTCAAGCCATAACTGGACAAAGCTTTACCACATGAGTTCTACAGAATACCTTAACTACGAAAGCGGAAAATTTTCAAAGAGCCGCGGAGTAGGTGTATTCGGAACTGATGCAATTGAAACTGGAATTAAGGCAGATGCATGGCGTTTCTATATTTTCTATAACCGCCCTGAAAAGCAGGACTACCAGTTCACCTGGAAGGAATTCCGTGAAAAGTATAACGGAGAACTTCTTGGAAACCTTGGTAACCTTGTAAACCGAACTCTTCTGTTTGTAAATAAATACTACGAAGGTAAAATTCCTGACGCTCCTGTTGATGAAGAATTGTGGTCAAAGGTTCGTGAACTTGAAGCAAAAATTACAGAAAACCTTGAATGGGCAAACCTCAGGGATGCATTCCATCAGATTTTTGAAATTTCAGACATTGCAAACAAGGCATTCCAGGACGGCGAGCCATGGAAGACAAGAAATGAAAATCCTGAAGCCGCTGCAAAGCTTATTCATAACCTCTGCTATGTAATCAAGGATCTTATGATTATGGCTCATCCTTACATTCCGCAGTACGCAGAACAGATTCTTTCTTACCTTGGAAAGCAGATTTCTGAACCATGCTATGGCGAAGCTCCTGTAGCCGGTGGATTGAACTGGTCTGATCTTGGAAAGACAGAAGGTCTTGATAAGGTTGGAGAAACTGCAGTTTTCTTTACTCCTCTTGATCAGAAGACAGCAGACGCATTCCGCGAAAGATTCAGCGGAAGCCAGGCTGAACGAAAGGAAAAGGCAGAAGGAAAGCAGAAAAATGAAAAGAAGCAGGAAAAGAAGGCTGAACCAGCTGTACTTCCAGAAACAGAACAGCCTGCTCATTTTGCCAAAAATATTCAGCTTAAGGTTGCAAAAATTGTAAAGGTAGACAGAAACCCTGATTCAGACAAACTTTATGTTGAGCACCTTGATGACGGTTCTGGAACTGACCGAGTTATTCAGAGCGGACTTGTTCCATATCTAAAAGAAGAAGACCTTCTTGGAAAACATGTAATCATTGCAGATAACCTTGCTCCACGAAAAATGCGCGGAATTGAAAGCCGTGGTATGCTCCTTGCTGCAGATTACAACGACGAAAACGGAAAAGAATGTGTTGAACTTATTACCGCTCCATGGGCTGCACCTGGAACAAAAGTTGTTCTTGAAGGCGATGATGTAAATGCAGAAAAGCCTGCTGAAATTCAGGCGGATACTTTCTTCCAGATTGAAATTAAGGTCAATAATAAGGCTGTTCAGATTGGCGGAAAGAATCTTACTGCTGCCGGAAAACCTCTTTCTACAGAAAAAACTGTAAATGGACCAGTTTCATAATGTTCAGCTTTAACGTAAAGGAAATAGAATCAACAAGTCACTCTAACGACGGATATTTTCAGCAGACTTCCTTTTGGACAGAGTTCAAGGAAGCGCACGGCTGGAAATGCCGTAAATTTTCTGTTCGATGGGAATATGCAGAAAAAAATGCTGAAGCAGCTGCGGACGTTTCCGTAATGCTCAGGAGCTTTTTCCGCGGATTTTTTACTATTGCCTATGTGCCGCTTTTTCCGGGCTTACCGTTTGAGGGAACGGACGCGCATAGCCAGAATATTGAATTTTCAAACTTTCTTTCTGAACTTGGAATGGCTTTAAAAGCATTCCTTCCGGCAAATACTCTGTGCATACGGTTTGATCCTGCTGTAGGATTTGACTCACCGGAAGAAAGAGATGAATTTGTTCAGGGAATGAAGGTGATTTCTTTTGCCGACAGGCTTTCCCTTAAAAAGAGCAGGGTAGACATTCAGCCGCCGGATTCAACAAGAATCGATTTATTGAAGACGGAAGAAGAAATTCTTGCCGGAATGAAGACTAAATGGCGCTATAACGTAAATCTCAGCGCAAGAAAAGGCGTAGAAATTGAATGCGTAAAGGCCGGTTCAGAAGGTTTTGGCGAAAAACTTGATATTTTTTATGAACTTTACAAGGTTACCGCAGAAAGGGACGGAATTGCGATTCATTTAAAATCATACTATGAAGACCTCTTGAAAAAATCTGCTGAAGAAACAGCTTTAGGAAAAGACGTACCGTGTGTTTCGCTTTATCTTGCGCGCCATGAACAGGATTATCTTGGAGCAATAATTACGCTTTTTAGCAGGACAGAAAGCATATACCTTTACGGCTGTTCTTCAAACGTAAAGAGGAATCTTATGCCTAACTTTCTGCTTCAGTGGACTGCAATGAAAGATGCAAAGTCTTACGGCAGTTCTTACTATGACATGTACGGCATGCCTCCTACAGATGATGAAAATCATCCGATGCACGGACTCTATCTGTTTAAGACAGGTTTTGGCGGTCAGAATATTCACAGAATCGGAAGTTTTGACGTTCCTGTTTCTGCCTTTTATTCTGTATACAAAACTGCAGAAAGCCTGCGCGCATTCTGGCACAAGAAAGTTCTTAAGAGAATTCGTGGGCGCTAGATGAAGATTGAAGATTTCCGTTTTCTGGTTGACTGCAAAAAAGATTTTGAGTTTAAATTCCGAGGTGCTGTTTATAATCTTACCTACGGGAAAGATTCTGACGGTGAATACATTGCCTTTGGGCGTCTTTACGAACAGAAAAAATTTTATTCCTGGGGTGATTTTATGAACGAAGCCCGGATTGACAATTCTTTTTTTCGCGAAATAATCCCTATTTTGTAAAATTTGTTAAGTTTCAGTAAAAATATTTTGACAATTCAGAATTCCTCCTTAAAATACATTCTTGGAGATAGTATGCCTTCGGCATGATTTTACAAGCAGCTGCCCCTGTTTTATAAAAATTGTGGACAGTAAAAAAAGTCTTTTGAAACCTTTCTTCATCAGAGTAGTTTTCTGATTGACTTTTTACGGGGGAATGCTATGAAAAAATCTCTGTTATTGTTTTTATCAATCATTTTATCTTTTCTGACGTTTTCATGTGAGCAGTCGCTAATAGACAGTCAAAGTGACCTTGCCCTTATTGCCATGCTTATGAATGGAAGCAGTTCAAACTCTTCAGGCTCTGATTCTGTAAAGTACGGCTCTCTTTCTGTGTATTCTGGTTCTGATTCTGTAAGGGCTCTGGATATAAGTTCAATAAATGGTGCAGATGTAACGGTAGCTGGTTATGGTATTGCTTCAATTACACAGGAAAATGTAAAGGTTACCTCTGGTGCTGGTTCTGTAACAATTAATAATATTCCGGTTGGAAAAAACAGAGTTGTAACGGTGCAGGCAAAAGAAGGTTCTGAAAATGCACTTTCTGCCATTGCCGGCATAAAGATGACGGCTGTATGTGACATTGATGAAGGTTCAAATAGTGTAAATGTAAACTGGGCTTCTTCTGCGGTCGGAAATGTATACAGCGAACTTTTAGGTCTTAATTATGACGTTAGTTCTATTTCTAGGGAATCTGTTGCTGAATATCTGCCAAAAGACAGTGAAAATAAAACTGTTCATGCAGCCTTAATTGATGCAGTTTCTCTTGCTGCGGATATAAAATCCGGTTCTGTAAAATCTTCAGAAAGCTACAGGCTTTCTGCCGGAGCTGTTACTTTTAATGCAAATGCGGCTGTTTCTGGAATAACTTTTCAGATTTGTGATCCTGTTTCTGCAAAACAGAATGCGGTCTCTTTCGGTCAGAATACGGTTTCTGATGTTGCGCCGGGAATCTGGAAAGTTTTTGGAATTGTTAACGGAACGACTGTTGTCTATAATTCTTCCGTTACCGTGAACAGCGGAGAAACTTATGACCTTGGAGACATTATGTTCAAAGTTCCTTCTCCTAGGCTTGAAGATTCTAACGGAAACCAGATAAGTGAATACATTACATCTTCTAAAAATGTCTATCTTAAGGCACGTACTTATGACGGCGAAGAGGAACCTGCCGGAACAGTGATTTACTATACGACAGACGGAACTGAACCTGATTCTTCAAGTACAAAATATACAGGCAGTGGAATTACAGTTTTTGCCGGAATGACAGTAAAGGCTGTTGCCGTATGTTCTTGTCTTTTTGATTCTGATGTTTCTTCATGGGAATTTGCAGAGCCGTCACTTGGCTACACGCATCCTGCTAGCGGAACTTATTCCACTGTAAGCGAAAGTTCATGGGGAAGCGGAAGTTGGGCGCTTGGAGCAAATACAGACGGTACAAATACAACTTTTGCGCTTTACTCTGAAAATGCAGAAAAAGTTCTTCTTGAAATTTACGGTTCTGCATATGGCGCAGATGCAATTTACGATTACTGGATGGTTAAAGGCAGCAGCAGCGTATGGCGTGCAAAAATTAGTGGCGATTTAAGCGGAAAAATCTATGCGTTCCGCTGCTGGGGGCCGAACTGGAAATATGATTCTGCATGGACACGCGGAAACAGCAGTGCCGGTTTTATTGCAGACTGTGATGAAAAAGGAAACCGCTTTAATCCTAATAAAGTTGTTTTTGACCCTTATACACGTGAACTTACACATGATCCTAGCAATGCAGATGCTTTAGCGGATTCCCCGACTTATGATGCTTCTGTTAGCGGTTCAAGCTATTATGTTTTAAGTACTGGGGAGTTATATAGAAATTACGATACCGGAAAATATGCTCCAAAGGGATATATTATTTCTGACAGCACCGGTTACGGAACAAAGCCGGGAATTGCGGCAAGCGAAGCCAGAATCTACGAAGCTCATGTCAGGGGGCTTACAAACCATACATCTTCTTCAAGTCTTACATCTATTCTTAATGGAATAGACGGTTTTGATGAAGTTCAGAATGTTCCTGCAGAATATAGGGGAACTTACAAAGGTGCCGCATACATGGCTCCATATCTTAAAGCTCTTGGAATTAACACGATAGAGTTATTGCCAGTTCATGAAACTGATAACGATGCAAACCCTGACGATGGTCCTGGCGGTAACTACTGGGGCTACATGACATTTGGATATTTTGCGCCTGACAGACGTTATTCTTACGATAAAACAGCAGGCGGTCCAACACGCGAGTTCAAGCAGATGGTAGAAGCCTTCCATAATGAAGGAATTGAAGTCTATCTTGATGTTGTTTATAACCACTCTGGAGAAGGCGGTGCATGGAACGGAAGTACGGATGAAAACGCTCAGTGTACGGTTTTGAGTATGCGCGGTATAGATAACCAGACTTATTATTCTCTTGTTTCAACAGATAAGAGCAGTTACTGGGAAACTACAGGCTGCGGAAATAACCTTCAGTGTGATAATTCTGTTGTACGCCAGTTTATTCTTGATTCTCTTTCATATTGGATTACAGACATGGGTGTTGACGGCTTCCGCTTTGACCTTGCACCTGTTTTGGGACGCGAAGGAAACGGAACCTGGACTTTTAGTAGCAGTGCAACAACTCTTACTCAAATTGCAAGCCTTGGTTCTGCTTACAGTGTTGAAATGATTGCGGAAGCATGGGACTGCCAGTGGCCGGGCGGATATAAGATTGGTAAATTCCCAAGCGGATGGGGCGACTGGAACGGTGTTTACCGTGATGTTGTACGTAAGTATGTTGGCGGTGCAGGTACTACAGAAACAAAGTCTGATAGTGGTAATGTGCTTTACAATTTGAATATCGGTAATGCCCTTTACGGAAGCAGTGATGTCTTTGGTTCATACAGACCAAGCGTTAACATGATTGTTGCTCACGATGGTTTTACACTTGCAGACCTTTCAAGTTATGCAGGAACTGGAAATGCACTTAATTCAACGCTTAGCTGGCCGTTTGGTACAAGTGACGGCGGTAATAGTGATACAAACTATATTCCTGTTGATACACAGGCAGGTCACCGCCAGATAAACAGAAACTACATTGCACTCCAGATGGTAACTCGCGGAATTCCGATGATTGTCTGGGGTGACGAATTCAGCCGTACTCAGAACGGAAACAACAATCCGTACAATATTGACAGTGTTGCTACATGGAACAACTACAATATGATCAACACAAAATCTCCGCAGGCAGTTGCAACAGGAGGAAGCGGAAGTTATACAGATAAGTTTGGAACCTTCAATAATACAAACGGTGTAAACGGAAACTTTGTCTTCATGAAACGAATGCTTGAAATGCATTCTGATCCTGCATTTACACAAGCAAGCTATACAACTCCTGTATTAACTTACCAAGACGGTGGAGATTCAAGCGACTTTACATTTGGTTATAAGATTGCAGGTTCTGCTGTTTCAGGCGGTCACGATTTCTACTTCTTCAGCAACATGACAGGCGGAGAAGTGAGCGTTACTATTCCTGCTCCTGCAACTGGAACTCATTGGGTAAGAATCTGCGATACAGGTTCTTGGGCTGAACCTTATATGAACAGCTGGGATCCGTATGATACCGAGGCTTCTGGCTATTATGAAATTACATCTTCAAAAACTTACGGCGTAGGAGCATGGACAGTTCTTATTCTTGAACAGATAAGTGATGACACAACTCCAACCTGTGCCACCCCTTCAATCAGCGGAACTACTCCGTTTGAAACAAGCACAAGCGTAACAATCAGCTGTTCAACAGATAGTGCAAACATATATTACACAACAGACGGTTCAACACCAGGCAGTACGAATGGAACTCTTTACAGCGGTTCATTCAGCGTAAGTGCAACTACAACTGTAAAGGCGATTGCAGTTTTGAGCGGCTATAATGATTCTTCTGTTGCGTCAAAGACATTTACCCTTAAGGGAGAATCTGTCGTAAGTGACAAGAGCGGCGTAATGCTTCAGGGATTTAACTGGGATAGTGCTCCTAGAGGCTACAGCGCCAAATGGGGCAAATGGTATGCAACTGTCACTAACAACGCTTCTGCAATCGGTAATACATTTGCTTACATGTGGTGCCCGCCGCCAAGCATGTGTGATACCGCTTCTTCTGAAGGATACTGTCCAACACAGCTTAATGTACTAGACAACTGCTACGGAACAGAATCTGAACTTAGAACTATGATTTCTTCTATCAGCCCGACAAAGGCTATTGCTGATATCGTAATCAATCACCGCTCAGGAACTACAAGCTGGGGTGACTTTACAAACCCTGACTGGGGATGCAGCCTTAGCAGTAACAACTATCCTGCAATCTGTTCTGACGACGAAGGCTTTACAACTTCAACAAGTCCAATGTACGGCTATTCTGGTAACGGAGGAGCAAGTGATACTGGTGAAGGCTACAGCGCAAGCCGCGACCTTGACCATACGAATACAACAGTTCAGGAAGGCATTAAGAGCTGGATGAACGACGTGTTAAAAGATGCTGGTTTTGTGGGCTGGCGCTATGACTATGTAAAGGGATATAGCGGATACTATGTAGGACTTTACGATGCTGCAACAAGCGCAGAATTCAGCGTCGGTGAATACTGGCCTACAGACGGCTATTCTTCTTCAAGCCCGAGCACTTGGGGTGATGAAATAAAGAACTGGGTTTCCAATACAGAAACTGGCGGTTACCGTTCACGTGCTTTTGACTTTGCGCTTAAGGGAGCTATGAATACTGTATTCGGTTACAATGCAAGCGGAGTTTCTAACTCTAACTATGCGCTCTTGGCCGACAGTTCAAACCTTTACATAAGTCAGCCGGAAGATGCAGTGACCTTTGTTGATAACCATGACACCGGCTCTACCCAGCAGCACTGGTATCTTGATCCAAATGATGTCGGAACAGCGTATGCCCTTATCCTTACTCATCCTGGATATCCTTGTGTTGCATGGCAGCATTATTTTACTTATGCAGAAAGCGGAAGTAACGGTACAGACAGCGGTGCACAGTATCAGGCTGGTAACACTGTAAATGGTACAAGCAATACTCTTCGTCAGCATATTGATGAGCTTATTGAATTGCGTAAGGATTTGGGCATTGAATATGATTCAACACGTACAACGATTGCTGCAGAAAGCGGTTATTATGTTGCTCTTGTGGAAGGAACAAACGGAAACCTTCTTGTAGAAATTGGTTCGGGCTGGAGTAAAACTTCTTCATATTCTGATTATGAAGAATATTACAGCGGAACAAACTTTACAATCTGGACAGATTCTGCTTCTTCAAAATGCAAGAGCCCTGTAATCAGTTTTGTTGACGGAACTTGTACTATTACATGTGCAACAGACGGTGCAACTATTAAGTATTCGACTGACGGCACAAGTTACAGTACATACAGCGCACCGTTCAGCGTTGAAGAAGGAATAACTGTTTATGCAAAGGCTACGGCAAGCGGATATGAGGATTCAAGCGTGGTGAGCAAAAAGTATACTACGGCTGTAACTTTGCATTTTACTAATAACTATGGTTGGTCAAGTGTATATGCATATTTCTTTACTGGAACTACAACCGTAGGAACAGGATGGCCGGGAACGCTGTTGTCTGATTCTTATACAAACGATATGAGTCAAACTGTTTATAGAGTAACAGTACCAAGTGGCGCAACTTGTGTTATTTTTAATGATGGTAATGGTACTCAAACGGAGGATATAACGCTTACAGGAGAAGATACTGGTTATTATATTTCTGGCGGTTCAAGCAATGCTTATGCTGTAGTAACATGGACTCCTTCTGAGTAGGTTTATTAGTTGTTTCCTGGTGGTTTTACCATGTTGAAACTACCGGGAAAACTGCTTGATGCTTGCGGAAACCTTAAACCGGCTTAAATGATGCAAAAAAGTAAGGTAATGAAGAACTCTTCTGCGCCGGGGCTGGAGCAGAGCCGGAGGCTGGATTTGCGGCCGTAAGGCTGCAAAGACCGAGCGTAAGCGGGCTGCGGAATGGCCCGTTGCGGAAAAATTTGCGCCAAAAGTAAAAAAAAGTTTGACATATCGAAATTCTCATTTACAATAATTGTATAAAAGTAAAAAAGTAGGTGATATATGAAAAAGTTTTTTTTACGGCTCACATTGGGCTTATTGTCTCTGGCATTATTTTCTTGTTCTGATTCCCTGACAGAAAAAAATGATCTTGCATTTTTAGCTTTAGCGGCGCGTTCGGAAAGCGGACAGTACGGAAGCATTGTAGTAAATGATTCTCGTAATTCGCGGGCTCTGGATGTTTCTTCTTTTGATTCTGTTACCGTAACTGTTAGCGGTTTCGGCATGGAAGACATTGTTAAAGAAAATGTATCGGCTTCTGACGGAAAGGGTGAAATCCGAATTGACGGAATCCTTGTTGGAAAAAATCGTGTTGTAACAGTTGAAGCTGATTCTGACGGTGCTGTAATCCGCGCTCTTGTGGATATTGAAAAAGACGTTGTAAAGCCATGCTCTGTAAACTGGGATTCTACTGCAGTTGCCGGCATTTTCTATAACCTCATTAAGGCTGATGTTGATGTTTCTTCTATAAATAACACCTATTTTGATTCTTATATTCCTGAAGTTCATGCAAGCCTTGTAGATGTTGAATCTATTGCTGCTGATTATAAGGGCGGAACTCTTTCTTCTGCGGATTCATATATTCTTGATTGTGGTACAGTTACTGTTAATGCTTACAATGTTGACGGCTATACAGTTCAGATTACTGATCCTGCAACTAAGAAAACTGAAATTGACGGTTCTGCTGATTCTGAAAAATCTTATTCTTTAGACGCTTATCCTGGAACATGGAAGGCTAAGATTTTTGATGCAAACGGTGAACTTGCCGGTGAAGAAGACATTGCTGTTGTAAGCGGTAAGACTAGTACTGTTACTCTTTCATATTCAGCAGGAAGTGATGTAACTGGAAAGATTATTGTTCATGTGCCGAGTGATTTGGGATATACTGATATTTGGGCATGGTCAACAACGAGTCCTTCTGTTAATTATACTGGTGGTACATGGCCTGGAAAGAAAATGTCTTCGAACGGTTCATTCTATGATTACACAATCGAACAGACAAAAGCTAAGATTATTTTCAATAATAATGGTGGTTCAACTGTTGGTTCAAACCAGACAAATGACCTTTACATTACAGAAGGTGAATGGAACTATATCGGTGGAAAATCAGGTACAACAGATGCTGACGGTTCAAAAATCTCTTCAAACTTTACAAAAGTTCAGAGCGAACCGGAATTTAAATTTGAAGTAGAGAATCCTCCGGTTGCAATGAAGCCTACTGTAAAAGTAAATTACAGCGACGGCGATGAAATTGATATAAACGGTTCTGTTAAATTTACTGTAACAAGTAAAAATACAGCTCTTACAAGCGGAACTTACATAGTCGGAACAAAAACAGGAAATCTTTCTGTTGGTGAAAACACTGTTGATTTGCCGTCCGGACTTGCTGACGGAGACAGAATTACAGTTTCTGCACGCGTTGCAAACTCTGAAGGTGAAGCTTCTCTTTCTATAACTCTTAAGGTTGCAGAAATTGCAGAACCAAGCATACCGACTCGCCTTGGTGCCAGCTATGAAAAGTGCGGAACTTCATTCAGTATCTGGTCTCCTGCTTCAAGCAATGTAAAAGTTGCTGTTAAAAAACAGGGTGAATCTAACTTTACTGAATACACTTGTACTAAAGGCTTTACTGTAAATGGCGGATATTCTGACAGTACGAACATTTATGGTATTACACTTAAGGGCGACTACAGACTTGCAGAATACCAGTTCTATATTGGCGGAAAGGCTGTACGCGACCCTTACGGTAAGATGGTGAAGTATGAAGACGCTGACGCTAAAACAAATCTCATTAAAGCAAATTACTCAGAAAGTAATTGTAAAGTATCAAGTTATGCAGGCTCTTCAATAAATATTGTAATGGATACAGATTCAATCTTGCCTACAAAAGGCTATTGGTATGATAGACCTGCTTTGCCAAGCAGAGCAGCATCTGTTGTTTATGAAATCCATGTTGGTGATTTTACTGTAAGTCCGTCTTGGCACGGAACTGAAAGTCATCGCGGTAAGTTTAAAGGCGTTACAGAAAGCGGAACAACTTACACAGGAAACTCTAGAACTGTAGCAACAGGTCTTGATCATCTTATTGAACTTGGAGTTACTCACGTTCAGATTATGCCAATGTATGATTATGCAACTAAATATAACCATACATTGGGAGAATACTATAACTGGGGTTATGATCCTGTAAACTACAATGTTCCGGAAGACCGTTTTGCAGAAGATCCGACAAATTATGAAGAACGAATCCGTGAAGTAAAAGATATGGTAAACATTCTTCATGACAAGGGAATCCGTGTAATCATGGATGTTGTATATAATCATACTTTTGATGGGGAAATGTTTAATAATATTTCTTCAAAGTATTACACATCAAAAGATCTTTCTGGTTGTGGAAACAGTGTAGATGTTTCTAATGCAATGGTAAGCCGAATGGTTCGCGACAGTTTGGAATACTGGCTTACAACTTTCAATCTTGATGGATTTAGATTTGACTTAATGGGAATCTATAAAAAAGATGCTGTTGGTGATTGGGGAAAATATTTGAACTCAAATTATGGTGACAGAACATTGCTTCTTTATGGTGAACCTTATGCAGCAAATCATGATGATACAGCAAATCGTGTTTATGCAAATGCGATTCCTGATTTGGAATATGCCGGAATTGGTGCTTTCTCTCATAAATATCGTGAAACTGTAAAAGGAGGAAGCGATGACGGTATAAAAGGATATATGTTCAACGCTACTGAAAAAGATGGAGATAGTACTGTTAGACATGTTGAAGTTGGATTGAAAGGTTCTGCCGGAAGCGCTTCGAGTGATGTTTGGACAAGATATTTTACAAAGCAAACATATCAGGCAGTAAACTATCTTTCTGCACACGATAACCTTTGTCTGTATGACAAAATTGTTCGTTCTGGAATTACGACATCGAATTCAGCTTATCAGCAGGCCTTGGTTAAATTTGGTCATGGAATCGTTGTCCTTTCTCAGGGTGTCGGATTCCTGCACGGTGGTGATGATTTCTTGAGAACAAAGGGCGGATATACTTATAGTGAAATGCTTATCGACACAAGAACTGCTAAAGAAAACAGTTACATGTTTGGTTGGGAGATGAACCAGATTGACTGGAGCCGAAAAGCAAAATATTACGATGTATTTAAATATAACAAAGATTTGATTGCATTCAAGAAAGCTCATAATGGTTTTTACAATGGAAATGCAAGCACATCTTCTGATGGTATGACAATTTATTATAAAATTACTGATTCAAGTGGGAAAAAATATACTTGTGTATTTAATCCTGGCAGTGACATTACTTATAACGGTGGTGGAACTCAGGTATTCAATAAATCCGGTATCGTTTTATCCGGCAGTTCTGATAGCCACAGCTATAAATGCGAAGGTACAGGTGTAACTATTTTTGAACAGTAAGCATCCTGAACAATTCTTTTCCCCGTTCGTAGAATAATGGTTCTACGATAGAGGGGAAGTGTTCCTTTAGATAATCCAGGTACTGTTCCAGTTCCTGGATTTTTTTTGTTGTTCCGAAAATTATTTCGCAGTAGCCGACTTCGCGGTCCTGTTTTGCAGCTTTGTTTTCAAACTGGCGGATTGCCTTTGTAAACGGAAGTTTTTTTAATTCTTCAAGCTGCGGTTTTGTAAGGATTGGAAATTTAAAGTTCATTGCACAGTTAAAGTCCGGGTATTCTGAATCAAGAACCAGCTCAAAAATTGTTTTGCCTGTGCTTACAGAATATGTTCCTGAAATACCGGAAAGGCGGGGATTTATGTCGACGATGAACCATTTTTCTCCGTCAAAAACAAGGTCGGTCTGGGCAATTCCAGAAAACTGCATTAATTCTGCAAGTCTGTTCAGTTCCTGCTTTAATTCATCAATTTTGTAGGCCGGATCTGTAACGGGTCCAATCTTAATGCTCTGTTTTGGACTTGTGATTCCGTATTTGTTCAAAGAAAGAACGAACGGCGGCATAATTCTGTAGTTTCCGGGCGTTCCGTATATTTCTGAACCAAAATGAAGTCCCTGTATGTATTCTTCTACGATTCTGTCTGAATTATTGCGCTTGGAAAGCAGAAGCTTTTGAACTTCTTCATATGATGAGCAGACATCCATTGCAAATGAACTTAAGCCTGTAGTGTCTTTTACTACAACTGGGAATGTCATTTTTTCTATTTCGTGCAGGATGCACAGCCTGTATACGTTTTCCTTTATCTCTTTTTTTGTTTTAAAGAAAAGTTCATGGTTTACATAAACTGCTCTTTTTACGTTAAATCCGTTTGCCTTTAAAAAATTATGGGTAAGGCTTTTATCAAAACTTATAAGGCTTGTTTCTGACGGATTAGAAAACGTATTTATACCGCGTTTTTTTAATTTTTCTCCAATAATTGAATCTTTTATGCACAGCCAGTCAAATGGGGCAAGCCAGAAAGAAAGGGCAACTGCAAGGTCTGGAGAATATGAAGCGATTTTTTCTACAATATCGTCTGTGCTGTCATTTTCAAAAAAGCCGTAGCTTACGGATTCTGATTTTTCGCTGACGGAAGCACCTTCTGAATCAACAAGAAACAGCCCCGGCATCTGGGTGAGCACTATATATTCATTCTGTGGATTTTTACTGCACAGAAGGTCAAACTGACTTTTTACGCTAGGCCATGTAAGGTAATTCCAGTCTTCTCCGTTAAAAACATTTGCATTTGTACTGTAAAACAAAATCTTCATGGGCAAAGTCTAGCACAAAATTAAAGGGATGTCTTTTGAAAAAAAGTGTCCGTTTGTGTGGTTCCCTAAAAATCCATATTCATGTAAACTGTAACGCATGAATATGGAAGCTTTTATTCTTGGTTGCGGCGGCATGATGCCTCTTCCTTACAGACATTTGACTTCGGTTTTGCTTAGAAGGGACGGAGATCTTTTTCTTTTTGACGGCGGAGAAGGTACTCAGGTTTCTTTAAAACGGCTGAATCTTAAGTGGAAGAAAATTACTGCAATCTTTGTTTCCCATACTCATGCGGATCATGTTACTGGGCTTCCAGGAATCCTTATGCTTTCTGCCCAAGTAGACAGATCTGAGCCTCTTTACATTTACGGTCCTCCAAAGATTGCTGAATATATAGAAACAAGCCGCAAGGTTTTGGATATGTACATAAATTTTCCCATAGTTGTAAAGGAAATTACGGCTCCGTGCATTGTTCATCAGGGCGAAGATTTTTATGTGCGTTGTTTTCCTCTTGATCATACTAAAACATGCGTCGGCTATACTCTGGAAGAACTTGACCGTCCGGGAGAATTTAATCCTGCTAAGGCGGCTGAACTTGGCGTTCCAATGGGACCTATGTGGGGAAAACTTCAGAAGGGATTTTCTGTAGAAACTCCAGATGGAAGGACTGTATTACCTTCTGATGTTATGGGCGAAAAACGAAGCGGCCGCAAATTCAGCTTTGTAACGGATACTCTCTATAAGCCTTCGATTGCAGAAGAAGTGCGCGGTTCTGACCTTCTTGTTTGTGAAGGAATGTTTGAAGATGAACTTATTGATCAGGCAAAGGAAAAAAAGCACATGACGGCAAGTCAGGCCGCAACGGTTGCAAGAGATTCAAATTCAAAGCGGATGTGCCTTATTCATTATTCGCCTAGATATACGGACAAGGAACTTCCTAAGCTTCTGGAGCAGGCAAGAAAAATATATCCGGAAGCAGAACTTTCTAAAGACAGAATGCATATTGAAATTCCGTATGTTGACTGACATTTTAACCGGAAAGGCAGCTTTTAAATGATAGAACTGATTGATTTTTCAAAATCATATTCCAGAAAAAAAGATTATGCAGTAAGAGATATAAACTTAAAGGCAGAAAAAGGCAGGATTACAGGGCTTTTGGGCTTAAATGGGGCCGGAAAAACAACTGTCATTAAGGCTGTATGTGCGCTTCATTTTGCAACAAAAGGAAATGTTCTCTGTTCAAATGACGGAACGGTGTATGATGCCCGCAGTAATCCTGAAACTGTAAAAAAATCGATTGGTTATGTTCCGGAACAACCTGTCCTGCCGGAATTTTTAAGCGTACGGGAATATCTTTCTTTTATACAGGAAATGTATGAAGTTCCTTCAGAAAATAAAAAAAATCTTTTTGATAGAACTGTTGCAGACTGCTTTCTTGAATCTGTGACAGATAAAAAAATTAGGGAACTTTCAAAGGGATTCAAGCAGCGTGTAAGTCTTGCCGCAGCTCTTGTTCATGATCCGGAAAACCTCATCCTTGATGAACCTGTTAACGGTCTGGATCCGGCACAGATCATTCAGTTCAGAAAAATAATAAAGGACGCTTCTGAAACAAAAACTGTACTTCTTTCTACCCATCTTATGCAGGAAGTTCAGGCTTTATGTTCGGATATATACATAATTTCCGGCGGAAAGATTGCTTCGCACGGAACTGCGGAACAGATAACTTATGAATGCGGCTGTTCTACAATAGAAGAAGCATTCCTTAAGATTACTACGTCATAGGGGCATTTTATGAAAAATTACCTTAAGTACAGGCTTTTTTGCATTTTTCAAAGTCCGCTCTTTTATATAATTTCTTTTGCATATAATATTTTTTGCCCGGTATATTTCTTTTTGATAAAGAATTTCTTTGGAGGAAACGGTTCTACAGAGCTTTATAATTTTTTTAGTTTTTCAACTGCAGTTTCTTCTGTAATAATTCCGCTTTTTGCATTGAATGTACGGAATTTCGGTTTTGAAGAATACGTACCAGTTTCCAGTCTTGAAAAATATTTTTCTTCATGCATTGCGGTTCTGGTTCAGTTTTCTGCAATGATTTTGCCGCAGTTTCTGCTTCCGTGCTGCCTTAATCTTTTTGGAACGGTTGATGCCGGTTCTCTTTTTACAGGCTTTCTGTTTCTTGAACTTTATGCATTTACAGCCGGTGCCTGCTGTATTTTTCTTCAGTCTTTAATTAATTCGTATGCGGCGGCATTTTTTTCGGGATGTATAATTCTTGGTATTACCAGCGGAATCAACTTTCTGATGATTTATGCAAATCCTGTTCCATTTCTTGCCTTTTGGGTTAAGGCTTTAAGCCTTTCATGGCATTTTGATTCGGCTTTAAAGGGAATATTTGATTCAAGGGATTTCTTTTATTTCGTATTTATTTCAGCTTTTTTTACCGTTGGAAGCGTAATTACAGATTTACATAGGCGCGGATATGTTTTTTCTGCCTCTCAGAAAAGATGCATTCTGTATATTCTTGTAATCATTGTTTTTGGTTTTGCAAATACGGCTCATTTTTATGTACGTCATGATGTTTCTGCAGAAAAAAAGACTACAGTTTCTGCATACACAAAAAGCATTCTGAATCTTGCGGAAGATACGGTTTACATTTCTTATTACAGAAGCTCGCTTTTAAATGATCTTTATCCGCAGTCAAGGGAAATTCATGACTATCTTTATGAGCTTTCCCTCCTGAAAAATATTCATTATGAGGTAAAGTCTCCGGAGAAAGACGGCGGCGCTGAACTTTTGCAGAAATATGGAATTTACGGGCGGCAGTTCAAGACAAACGGAAATAATTCTACTGAATTTACGACTGTTTATTCTACAATTGTGATTGAATATGCAGGTAAATGGGAAGTAATTCCTTTTATCCTTTTGCCGGCAGGCCTAGAATATGACTTGAATGTAAGGCTGGATTCCCTTATAGCGGGGAAAAAGCGCATCGTGAACATTCTGTGCGGTAACGGTCTTTCCTTAAAAAATGATTACAGTTATGTGCTTCCGTGGCTTAATTCACAGGGATTTATCTGCAATGAAATTGAACTGAACGAAAATTTTTCTTCCCAGTTTAAATACAGCGACCTGCTTATGGTTTTTGGTTCGTCAATGCTGACACAGGAGCACTGCGCACAGATTGAAACTTTTGTAGAAAACGGCGGAAAACTTTTTGCCCTCGCAAACCGCTATTCAAGCGACATTGAAAACAGTTGGTACATTACAGAAAATAAGAACCAGTATTTTATAGATTTCCTTGAAAAAAACGGCTTTGGATTTAGAGATGAACTTTGTGCAGACATTTCCAGCGCAAGAATTACAATGACAAGCGATGAAAATTCAGAAGGAAAAAACGATTCTGTTACAAGGACAATGAATTATCCGTTGTGGATTTCGGTTCTTCCGCAGAAGAATGCGCCTTCCGGAATTACCTTATTCTGGTGTGAAAGTGTAGAAGCCCTTACAGAAGGAATACAGCCGCTGTTTTATTCAAGTGCTCAGGGATGGAAAATTGCTCCGGACAGAAATTCTACAGAAACTTTGTTCCTTACAAATCCGTTTGGAATAAATGAGTTAAAATTTTCAGAAGAAAGGCAGGTTCTTGCACTGGGACTTTATTCTTCCGGTAAAAATAAAATTATCCTCATCCCGGACCAGTATTTTGTAAATTCCCTTATGCTTGGCTATACAGGCGGGCAGACGGGGGATTACAGAAACCTTGATTTTATGGTCAATGCGCTTCTTAAGCTGAACGGAGAACCGGAACTGGCTGAACTGCATCAGAAAGGCGGTCGAATGTCTTCTGGCGCACTGTACAAAACTTACGACATTGAATCGTTTGTTTCAGCAAAAAACAGGACGCTTTTCTGCATGTTTATACTGAATCCTCTGATTATTCTGGGGTTCTGCGTTTTTATGCGGATTCAAAGAAAAAAAGCCTTTAAAAGCGCCGGTGCCGGAGGAAAAAAATGAATAAAGAAACTTTATTAAAATATGCAGCCCTGCTCAGCATCTGTATTTTTGTTTGTTCTTTTTTTCAGACTGCTTTTTCCGGTAAAGAAAAAACTGTTCAGACTTCGTTTTTAAATCCTTCGTTTACGGAACAGCTTTCATCTGTTTATATTTCTGAAGGTACAGATCAAATTGAGTTTTTCAAGGAAAACGGTCTGTGGAAAGGAAAAATCGGTGCAATTGTTTTTCCTTTGATACAAGTGCAGGTGGAAAATCTTGTGCAGGAACTTTCTAAAATACGCAGGACTTCTGAAAGTTCCGCTAGGAAAACCGAACAGAAGGAAGAATGTGTTCTGGCCTATACGCTCAATGACGGAAAATCTACTGTAATTTATTTTGGTGCAGGTGATTTTTCAAGAACACAGCGTTTTTACTGGACGGACAAGTCAGAAAAGGTATTCAGGACGCTGGATACATTCACTCCGTTTCTTTCGGCAGATGCAGGAATCTGGTATGATCCGTATCTTGTTCCGAGGAATTTAACTTCTTCTGAAGAAAATAAAGGAATTCAGTCGGCTGTTTTTTTTGAAAACGGAAAGCAGTATTCAATCAGACTTTCTGATTCAAATGCGGCAAAAGAAAAAATTGAAAAGCTTGAAGAGCTTCGGCACGGAAGGCTTTATGCCGGAAGTACGGAAGGACTTGTAAAGGTAGCAAGGCTTTCCTGCGTTCTAGATGACGGTAAAATTGTTTCCATAGATATATTTTCTGATCCAGAAGATTCAGAAAGTTCATTTGTCATCAGGTATGTACTGGAAGGCTTGAATTATACTTCGCAGATAAGCCTTTGGACGCTGAATACTCTGCGCGGACTTTTTTACTAGCTTTCTCCGCTATATATTACCAGCAGAAAAGAAAAAACAGAACAGTAATATTGTACAGAAAATGCGTCAGTGATGAACAGAAAATTGAGCCGGTCTTTTTAAAGCAGAATCTGAGCAGAAAATGAGCAAAAAGTGCGTTCAGAACTGAAAAAAATCCCATGTACCTGTGGCACAGCGCAAAAACAACGGCTGTAAAAATTTCTGCTGCCGGGTAAAACTTTTTCCCTGCATGGATTTTTTCAAGGAGTCCGGAAAGTGCCGCCGGCACATAAAACCTGAAAATCAGTTCTTCAAAAAAAGCAGAAAATAAAAAAGTAAGTATGCAGAAAATAAGCTCTTTTGCGCAGGCAGGGAAAGAAACTGCTTCATTTATGGAAGATGTTCCGGCTTTATATGCAGCCAGCTGAAGAATCCCTGAAAAAACAATAAGTCCAATAAAAGTAAGGCAGCACGGGAAAAAAGCAAAGCGGTTTGGTTTTATTATGCTGAGTACGGTACCATCGTTTTCCTGCAGCCGGATTTCAAGAAAGCAGATAAAAGCAGCAGAAATAAGCCACAATAATTGAAACCAAGGGAATTTCCAGTCAGAAAAGTCTGCCGGCGAATTATTCAATATGCACGGAAGGATAAAAATAAAAAAAACTGAAAAAAAAAGCGCTAAATCAATGTAAAAATAATGTTTTTTCATGCTCAATATGATATTATAATAGTAGGGAAAGAATTTGTATATAAAATGCCAGTAGTTATTGCATTAATTATAACTGTCGTTCTGATAGTTTTGATTGGAAAGTTATATTCTCTTAATAAGGCCAAAATAGACTTTTTTTTCAGGGGCTATGATGAGGGCTTTCATACAACTGAAATTTCTCTGCTCTGGAATGTTTCGGAGGAAGCTGGAATTGAAGAATCCATTTCTCTTTTTTATTCAATGCCGGCTCTTACAAAATGTATTTCATTCCTCAAGACAAAAGCGGAGCGTGAAGGTTCTGTAAATGATGAAAAGACACAGCGTATGCTGGCAAAACTCTATGAATTTAGAAATAAGATAGAAAAAGATGCAGACAAAAAGCGCGGCCTTGATTCAACCAGGTATCTTTCTACTCATCAGAAGTTACGAATCATTCTGCCTGGAAAAGGCGTTTTTTCTTCCGAGCTTGTGAACAACGGGAAAATGATGATAATTACTGTTCCTACTCAAAAGGGACAGATCAGCGTGGAAGGAAAGCAGTGGATAGGGCAGTCAATTCACGTCTATCTGTGGCGCACCGGAGATGCACGCTATGTTTTTGACACAAAGGTAACCGGCGACGGACTTTTTTTAGGTAAGCCGTGTATCTTCCTTGAACATACAAATACTCTTGTAAGAACCCAGAAAAGAAATGCAATCCGTTCAAAATGTCATATTCTTGCTGACCTTTATATCCTAAAGGATAAGAACGTTGACTATTCTATTGTAGAAACAAAGCCGGGCTTAAAATGCCTTCTTGAAGATATTTCTGAAAGCGGTGCATTAATCCGCATTGGAGGTAAGGGAATTCCTAACCTTCAGTTAAGGCTTCAGTTCCAGCTGGATTATAGGCTTATCGTAATGTTCGGAATTATCAGGACAGTAGAATATAATGCCGAAATACAGCAGTCGCGCCTTCATTTTGAATGCATTCATATTGAACCAGCAATGAAGAATATTGTCCTTAGTTATGTTTACAATATTATGTCAGACAAGGATAAAGAGGTTTTTGAAGCATTGAAGCTTACTGATTCCGATGAAAAAGAAGATGAATCTTCTGAAAATAAAGCAGAAACAGACAATGCCGCTTCAGAAAAGTCGCTGTCTAATTCTATAAACGAATCTATCAGCGAAACTGATGCTGTAATCGAAGAAAAAGATGTTGATGTTTTTGAAGCGCAGGAAATTAAACAGAAACTTAATGAAGTTGATGCCCTGCCGGACTTGGAGATAAAATGAAAAAGTTGATTCTTGAAATATTATTTTTTGGACTGCTTGTTAATCTTTTTGCGATTGGAAGCCTTAATCAGAAGAAATTTGTAAAGGGAACTGTAACAGACAAAACTGATGCCGTTCGTTCTGCTTCTGAACAGGAAGTTATAGATCTTGCAAAGGCCGCAATAGAGTTTTCCATCAATTACAAGGATTTGCTTGGTCCTGACAAGGAGCTTTCTGACCTTGCAATTGCCGGCGTAGAATCAATTTCTGAGGAATACCTTGAAAACGCCTCTGATCAGGAAAAAAATGTCCTTATGAATAAATTCCTTACGCTTTACGGTATGTTTACTGAAACAAATGTAAGGGCGGCTGTACTTAAGCGCTTTGCCTCCGGCTTGATTCCGGCAGACAAAATGATTGCGCAGCTTAATGTCTACATAAAATCTGTTGTGCCGGCAGAAGTTGATCCGGAACTTTTAAAGACTGTACTTCTTACAGCTGGTAAAATCGGAACGGAAGAAACATTTGAAATTCTTTTCCGAGTTTCGGCAGAAAAAAACTGGAACGGCTTAAAATCAGAAGCAGAAAAAGCCCTTACAGAATTAAGCAAACCGGCTGAACAGAAGATTCTGGAAATTATAAGCAGCGGAAATGTTCAGGATTGTCGCCGAATGTTTGAACTTGTAACAAAAAATCCGGATGTTGATCAGTTTTTTTCTGCGCAGATTGCAGAAAATGTACTTTCACGCACGATATATATATATGAGAACTCAACAAAGGTTTCTGAAGACCTTATTCCTTTGCAGCTTGAATCTTTCGAGCTTTTAAAAAATGCAAAATGGACCAGGGCTTCAAATACTGCCGTGCGCTATTTAAAGAATGCAAGTACAGAATACAATCAGGAAATGCTTTCTGAAGAGAACTTCTGCTCCATAATAGAAGGGGTTACAACGATTTCGCCAATCGGTTCGATCCAACCCCTTTCTGGAATGATTGTTGTCCTGAACCGTCAGAAAGAATCTAATGAAAAGGCGCCTTCAGAAGCTGTTCTGCTCTCACTGATTAATTCATTAGGAGAAGCCGGAGACAAAAATGCTTTTGATGCACTGCTCAGCGTTACATATTATGAATACCCGGAACGAGTTATTGCCGCAGCAAGAAATGCTCTGGCAAAACTTAAATGGTAAGATTCTTTAAGAACCTGTACGATCCTGTAATTCTTGCCGCAGTTTTAGCTGCATTTCTTTTATACTCGGGAATATTGCCGGTCCGAAGTCCGGACAGTTTTTGCTGTCTTATAAAAAATGAACGGATTACCCGCATTTCTGGTATATTCTGCTCTGATCCAGTAAAACAACGCAGCGGGGCGTTTTATCGAATCGATCTTAAAACTTCTGCAGCCTCAGATTCTGACGGAAATATTTCTTCCTGTACGGGAAAAATTACTGTCCTTATACCGTCTGAAATTGCAGAAGCATACATGCCTGGAAAACTCTATTCTGAAAGCACTTCCTGTACAGACTTACTGTGCGAAAAAGGGTATTCTGCAGAGCTTTACGGTTACTTTAAAAAAAATGGAACATTTCATGCAGCAGAAGGAAAGAACATTGAGCCAAAAAAATCTTTTATAACCAAAATACTTAGGTTTCGTAGCGTTTCAAGAATGAATTTCAGAAGGATAATGTATGCATGGAAAGATGCGGGAGGACTTTTTCTTGCCCTGATTTCCGGAATGCGTGAATATGCGGATGATTCTCTCTGCCAGAATTTCAGGAAGGCCGGGCTTTCTCATATTCTGGCGTTGTCAGGAATGCATCTTTCACTTTTCAGCGGAATATTTTTCTTTTTTTCAAGAAAAGTTGCTTCCAAAAGGGCTTCTGAAGCGGCTTCAATTCCAGTAATCATCATTTTTGTATGGTTTGCAGGTGGTTCTCCGTCTTTGTTCAGGGCGCTTTTATGCAGTTTAACGGCTGTTTTCTGTACGGTCTGTGGTTTTAAGTCTGTAAAGATGATAAAAATCCTTGCTTTTTCGTTTATTATTCATGTCTGTACAAGAATTCAAGATGTACATAATTTAGGATTTATTTTAAGTTACAGCGCTCTTGCGGGAATTCTTCTTTCCGGCGAAATTTTTAATTTGATTTTTTCTTCCAGGCTTCCGCTTTGGATTTCTGAACCTTTGGGAGCTGGTTCCGGAGCACAGGCTTTTACGGCGCCGGTTTCAGTAATGTGCACGGGGGCTTTTTCTCCTGTTGGAATCATTGCTTCTGTAACTGTTTCGCCTTTAATCTCTTTATTTATATATTCCGGCTTAATAATCATGCTTTTATGCTTTATTTTCCCGGATTTTGTGCAGACTGGTGCTTTTTTTATGAAAATTCTATATAATGTTATAAAACAGACGGTGCGCGTTTTTGCTTTTGTGCCGAATCTGACTTTTTAGGGGTTGTCATGACTAAAATTAATCATCCTGATTATAATTCTCCTGCAGAACTTAAGACTTTTATGGAATCTAATGGTATGGCCATGCAGAAAAAATTTGGTCAGAATTTTCTAGTAAATGAGCAGGCTAGGGTTAAGCTTATAGACAGCCTTGATATTGATGAAAATTCTACAGTCTGGGAAGTTGGACCCGGACTTGGTTCAATGACTTCTGAAATTCTAAAAAGGGGAGCAACCCTTACGGTTTTTGAAATTGACCGCGGATTCATTAATTTTCTGCATGGATTCTTTGCAGATTACGAAGAGAAGGGGAAGTTCAGGATTGTAGATGGTGATGTCCTTAAAAACTGGAAGAAAGAATATGAAGAAAACGGACTCCCTGACAGGTTTTTCGGAAATCTTCCATACAATATTGCAGCAACATTGATTGCAGATACTATTGAAAAAGACGTCCGTTTTGAAAAGGCGGTTTTTACTGTTCAGAAAGAAGTTGCTTTAAGGGCATGCGCAAAGCCGGGCTCGGATGATTATTCTTCGTTCAGCATTCTCTGTCAGTGGGCGTATGATTTAAGTCCTTTGATGGATCTTGCCGGCGGTAATTTCTGGCCAAAGCCTAACGTTGATTCCCGTGCTTTCCAGATGCTTAAAAAATCTGATTTTCCATGCTGCAAGAATCCGGAATTTTTTACAAAGGTTCAGAGGGCGCTTTTTTCTTCAAGGCGAAAAAACGTAAGGAATAATCTTTCTAATTTTATCCGCAGCAATGAAAATACGCTGCTTGCTCTTGAAAAAGCCGGGATTGAGCCGACTGTAAGGGCAGAGGCTCTTCCAATAGAAAAAATCCTGTTGTTATCCGATGTCCTAACTGATATACTGAACCTGAAAATTAAAAATTAGAGGTTGTCATGAATACTGTTTCTGAACGTTTAACTGAAATTAAGGCAAAAATAAATGAAGCTGAAAAAAAAGCAGGAAGGGAACTTAATTCTGTTAAGCTTCTTGCGGTTTCTAAATTTCATTCTGAAGAAGCCGTAATGGAAGCGTATAGGGCAGGGCAGTTTTCTTTTGGTGAAAACCGTGTTCAGGAAGCATATTCTAAATTTTCTGAAGTATATAAAAATACTGAGAATGTTGAACTTCATATTATCGGACAGCTTCAGTCTAATAAAGTAAAAAAGGCAGTGGAAATTGCATCTTTCATTGAATCTGTTGACCGCCTTTCACTTATAAAGGAAATTGAAAAGCATGCAGCTGCCTTCAATAAAAACATAAAAATTTTCTTTGAATATCATACTGGTGAAGATTCTAAATCCGGTTTTGAATCATATGAGCTTTTAAAAGAGGCTGTTCAGTATTGTGCAGAAGGAAATGCGCCTCACATAATTCCAAAGGGATTTATGACTATGGCGCCTTTTACCGACGATACGGAAAAAGTAAGGGCTTCTTTTGTAAAAATGAGGGAAACTGCAGAAAATCTTAAGAAAGAATTTCCATCCCTTGATTTAAATGAACTTTCCATGGGAATGAGTGGCGATTTTGAAATTGCAATTCAGGAAGGTTCTACAGAAGTTAGGATCGGAACAGCAATATTTGGAGAAAGGATTTATAGTTAATGACAAAAAAACGATTATTCGTATTTTTATTTTTAGCATTCTCTATTTTTTCCTTATGCGCTGAAACTACGTCAACAACTCCGGAACCGTATAAAAAGGAAGAATTTCCGGGCTTTCTTCATGACCTTCGCCGTGCAGAAATTATTACGCTCGGTGCAATGCCTTTTGTTACGTTTAACCTTACATTCGGCTATTCGTTTGCAAATTACGCCATGCACGGCTTTGATTCTTCCTATTTTGTAAATCCCTTTGCAAATTCTTCTGACGAAAATGCCTTTTCTTCTGATGAACAGATTGCAATCATTGTTGCGTCAATATGTATAAGCGCCGGAATCGGGCTTACTGATTTTATAGTTCATTCTGCAAAGCGCAATAATCAGATGCGCAAGCTTAAAAGTCAGAAAAACGGACCTATAGAAATTTCTCCAATAGAAGAAGATCCTGAAGCCGTTAAAATAAGCCGTCCGCCTGCTCCTGCAGAAATACAGCCGGAACCAGAATTGCCTCAGGAATTTATTGAAATATTCTCTGACGAAGAATACGTTGATCCAAGGAAAAAGAAATGAGTAATTTTACCTATAATGTACCGTCTGATTTTTCCGGATCCGTACGTCTGGACAATTATATTGCTCAGGTTTCAAAAGACATGAACCGCTCAAAATTAAAAAGCGGGGCTCAGGAACTTCTTGTAAACGGTAAAAAAGCAAAATTTTCTACAAAGGTAAAGGCTTCCGACATAATTGACATTGTCTGGGAAGATAATATTCCGGACAATATTGAACCTGAAAACATTCCGCTTAAAGTTTTATATGAAGATGAAAATGTTACAGTTGTAAATAAGCCCCAGGGGATGGTAACTCATCCAGCAGCCGGAAACTGGTCTGGAACGCTTGTAAATGCGCTTTTGTATCATTGGGGACGCGAAGCTGTCTATCAGATAAAGGAAGGATCTGAAAATGACATTATCCAGCGCCGGCGTACTGGAATTGTTCACCGGCTGGATAAGGACACATCCGGAATCATTATTACAGCAAAAAACAGGGATTCAGAAGAATATCTGTGCAGGCAGTTTAAGGACAGGCTCATTCAAAAAGAATATATCTGCATTTGTGCAGGGCGTCCACCGGCTTCCAGCGGAGACGTAAAGACTCAGATTGTCAGGGACATGAAAAACCGCCAGCGCTTTAAGGCTGTAACCGGCACGGAAGACGGCAAATTTGCCCGGACAATATATCACTGCATTGCATGCTACGGTCCATATTCCATTATGCGCGTAAGGATTAAAACCGGGCGCACTCATCAGATTCGCGTGCACATGAGGTATCTTGGTTGTCCGATTTTAGGAGATAAAATCTACGGAAAGCCTAATGAACTTTTTCCGAATGCAAATTTAATGCTTCATTCAAGACAGATGATAATAAAATTGCCTGGGGCTGATAAATATAGGCGCTTTAGAGCTCCGGTTCCACTTAGATTTATGGAAACTGTACGTGTCTTAAGGGAAAAATATCCGCGCGAAGTAATGCCAAAGGTAAAAGCTTTATGCAGAAAATAAATGTAATCCAGTCACCGGACAAAGATCATCCATTTCTCATTATAAAAAAAGCCGGTGGCGTTCCTTCTGCGCCTCTAACAGAATTTGATTCAGAAAATGCATTTTCCTATGCGGCGGAACTTTTTCCTTTTTTAAAAGATATAAATGGAAAAAAAACTGTAGAACACGGTCTTGTCCATCGTCTTGATACAGAAACAGAGGGGCTTTTATTAATAGCGGCTTCACAGGATTTTTACGATTTTATTCAGCAGGAACAGTTGCTGGGAAGATTTATAAAAACGTATAGGGCGGAATGCACGTTAAATAGCAGAAACATTGAACTTCTGGAAGGTTTTCCTCCATGTCCTGTAAATGAAATGTTTTATGAGCGTAGGAAATTTACCGTTGAATCTTATTTCAGAAATTACGGCGAAAAACAAAAGCAGGTTCGGCCAGTTACAAAGGATTCTGGAAAAGCAGCATTAAAAAAACTCGGAAACGCAAGACTCTATTCCACAGAGATTTTCTTAAAATCAATTGACTCAGAAATAATTGATGCAGAATGCAGGATTAAAGCCGGCTACAGACATCAGGTTCGTTGTCATCTTGCATGGTGCAATCTGCCAGTTGTTGGTGACAGACTTTACAATGCAGAACCTTCTGAAAGCTCCCTTAAGTTTTATGCAACCGGACTTGAGTTTTTTAATCCAGTTGTAGGAAAAAGAGAGGAATATAAAGCATGATGAACGAAGAGTGTATTTAATAATATAATTGGTAGACAGAATATACATTATAGTAAAGTGAATTACTGAACAAAAAGGGGTCATGTCAATGTCATATATTACATGTCACGGCTCCATGCATTTGAATTTATGCAATTCTTTCAAGCTTTTCGCGTATAAATTCGCTTTTTTCCTTAAGCCCGATTTTTCCTATATTCAGGAAAATCATGTTCGGTTTAGAAGGATCAAGCCTGACTGCACCGGCCGCTTCAGAAATAAGGCGAAGAACTTTGTCTACGGAAATATCGCTTACCTTTGCAAATTCAACGGCAACAGTTCCCTGGCGTTCTTTAATAGATGCAATATTAAGCTTCTTGCAAAGAATTCTGATTTCAGCAAGTGACAGCAGGCTTGAAACTTCATCAGGAACAGGTCCAAATCGATCCAGCAGTTCTGTAACAACTCCGTCAAGTTCGTCCTGAACCTGTACGGCTGCAATCTTTTTGTAGATTTCCATTTTTGTCTGTGGATTCTGTACATATGAATCAGGAATGAATCCAGTGTATTCAAGTTCCATAAGAGTTTCTGTCTGAGACTTGTAGTCTTCCTGGGAAATAAGATGGTTTACGGCGTCATTTAAAAGACGTACGTACATGTCAAATCCAACAGAATAAACGTTTCCTGACTGATCCCTTCCCAAAAGATTTCCGGCTCCGCGGATTTCCATATCTTTCATCGCAATCTTAAAACCGCTTCCAAGTTCTGTAAAGTCACTGATTACCTGAAGACGTTTCATTGCAATTTCGCTTAGAGATTTATTTCCCGGATACAGAAGATATGCATAGGCTTTTCTGTCGCTTCGGCCTACACGTCCGCGCAGCTGGTAAAGCTGACTGATTCCGTACATATCTGCGCGGTCAATTATGATTGTATTTACATTTGGAATGTCGATTCCGTTTTCTATGATTGTAGTCGCAACCAGAACATGAAAACCTCCCATCTTGAATCTCCGGAAAATATCATCAAGCTGATCACTTGTCATCTGTCCATGAGCGACATCGATCATCATTTCCGGTAAAAGTCGTTCTAGCTTAAGTCTTGTTTCGTTCAATGATTCAACCCTGTTGTGCAGGAAGAAAACCTGTCCGCCCCGCTCTACTTCTTTACGGATTGCGGCTGCAACCTTTTCTTCTGAATATGCATCTATAATTGTTTCGATCGGTTTTCTGATTTGAGGCGGCGTTGTTAAAAGGCTCATGTCCCTTATTTTTAAAAGACTCATGTGAAGCGTTCTTGGAATTGGCGTTGCAGACATTGCAAGACAGTCAATGTTATTCTTGAATTCCTTAAGGCGTTCCTTGTCCTTTACGCCAAAACGCTGTTCTTCATCAATTATCATAAGTCCAAGGTTCTTGAATGAAACGTCTTTCTGTATGATTCTGTGCGTTCCGACAAGAATATCAACCTGCCCGTCTCTTGTTTTTTCAAGAATCTTTTTCTGTTCTGCCGGTGTAACAAAACGGGAAAGATGAGCTATTCGTACCGGAAAATTCTGAAAGCGTTCAACGCAGGTTTCATAATGCTGCTCAGCAAGAATTGTTGTCGGCGCTAGGAATGCAACCTGCTTACCGCCCATTACAGCCTTAAATGCAGCCCTCATTGCAATTTCAGTCTTACCGTAGCCGACGTCTCCGCAGACAAGCCTGTCCATTGGAACAGGCCGTTCCATGTCCTTTTTTATTTCTGCTGTAACTGTAATCTGGTCCGCCGTATCTTCATAAGGAAATGCTGCTTCAAATGCAGTCTGCCATTCTGTATCTTTTGGGAAAGGAAATCCCCTTGCCGCTTTTCTTTTTGAATAAAGTCCGATAAGTTTTTCGGCAAGATCTTCTACTGCTTTCTTTACTTTGTTTTTTCTGTTTTCCCAGGACTTGCTTCCGATTCTATCCAGTGCCGGTTTTTCACCTTCATTTCCAATGTATCGCTGAACAAGGTTTACCTGCTCGATTGGAACGAAAACAAATTCTTCGTCTGCATACTCAAGCTTGATGTAATCCCTTTCGTTACCAAGTGAGCGGACTCTTTCAATTCCCTTGAAAATACCAATACCGTACTGAACGTGAACAACGTAGTCTCCGGGATTGAGTTCAACGAATGTATCAATTACCTGGCTCTTTGCTTTGTGAAGGGATTTTGGAACATACTTTCGTCTTCCGAAAATTTCGTTTTCCTGAATAACCCTGAGCTTAATGTCAGGAATGACAAATCCTTCTGAAATTGCCTGCCCATATATTCTTACAGGATTTGCTTTTTCTGTTGCCGTAAAGTCCTTAAGAATTTCCTTTATGCGGACTGCCTGGTTTTCGTTGTCTGCAAAAATGCAGATAAGCCAGCCGTCGTCCTGCATGCGTTCCAGTTCTTCCTTCAGGAATGTAAGGTTTCCAAAATAGCTTTGAGCCGGTTCAGAAGGAATTTCTATAAGAATATTTTCTTCTGAATTATCCGAAGTGGTATCTTTTTCTGTATAAAGTGTCTTAAATTTTATACATCTTGATAAAGAGTTTAATAAATTGTTGAATTCAAAAGAGATTTTTTCTGGCGGGAGTACGGGAAATTCAAGCCTTGCCTTTCTGTACATTCCGCTCTGTTCTCTTTTTGTGCTTTCGAGGGCATTTTCAAGCCTGTCAAAATCAAGGAAAAATATTCCTGTGTTATTGTCGGTGTAATCAAAAATTGATGACGGCTTTTCCCAGAGTGCCGGATAAAACAGTTCTTCGCCTTCTGCCTGTCCGAAATTTTCAATTTCTTCCAGAAGTTTTTTGCCGGCTTTTACAGCTTCTTCTGTAAACGGAAGCTTCGGTTGTTCTGAATTGCCTTCTGCGGGTTCGGCTAGCAGCTGCTTTAGACGTCCTTTGAGTTCTTCGTTCCAGATGACTTCTTTCATCGGATATACAAGGATTTCTTCTATTTTGTCTACTGTTGACTGGTTTTCCGGATCAAAGGTTTTTATTTCTTCGATAACATCAAAATCAAAAACAATTCTGACTGCCAGTTCTTCTGACGGGAGGAAAATATCCAGAACTTCTCCGCGCAGGCTGAATTCGCCAGGAACGCCAACGCGGGGAACGCGGGTGTAACCGATTTCTGAGAGCTGTCCTGCAATTTTAACTGTATCTATCTGCTGGCCTTTTTTCAGGAGAAATGAAAGGCTTCTGGTGTATTCCGGAGGCGGAAGTGGTGTTTCCATTACTCTCTGGGGAACAATAAAAATGCGTGGTTTCATTTCAAATGCTTTTGAAATGTCGCTGTTTTTAAATGCAAGCTTTGAAAGTGCTCCGGCACGCTTTCCAAAAATTATTGACCCCGGAGAAACAGTTCTGTAATACAGTGTTCCCCAACCGGGAATTACAGTGCATTTAGCTTCCGGGAAAATTACCTCAAGGTCAATTTTTAATGCAGTGGCTTCCCTTTCGCCCGGTACGATGATTACAAGGTCTCCTGCTCCTGACGTAAATTCCTGAGAGCCTGCTCCCTGTAGTGCTTTTGATGAATATCCAGCCGCATTGTATTTAAGCTGGTTCAGCCATTTTGCGCTGTTGAATTTAAAATATTCTCTTATAAAGTAGCTGTTAAGACAGCCTTTTATTCCTGTGATGTCAAGAAATGAATTCTCTTCAAGTTCTGCGGCTTTTTTTGCTGCAGATACAAACGGTTCAAAGTAATTTAATTTTTCCTTAATAGAATCTTTACTAGAATTTGATAATAATGATTTCATATAGTTATGCCGATAAAAATATTAGTGAATACAATATAAACCTAAGGAGTCTACATTGAAAAGAAAAGTTTTTACCATTATATCAGTTTTATCTCTGTTTGGACAGATTGCATTTTCGCAGAATAAAGTAGATCCTTCAAAATTTGAAAACATGACAGTCTCTATCAAATATTATGATAAGACAATGTATTATCCGGAACCGGATATTAATCCTGTTTTTGTACATATTTCTATTAAAAATAATTCAAAAGATACCTTGCGCTTTAAAATTGCAGATGACAGAAGTTTTAGCTGTGACTTTAATGTATTTACTGTAAAAAACACACAACTTCCTCAGACTGAAGAACTTAGAAGAAAGCGTACTACAAATCAGACTGTGTATTTCCGTGAAATTAGCCTTGAAACCGGCGAAGAATATGCTTTTGTAGAAAATCTTAAGGATTACATTCAGATTACAGAGCCGTCTGTATATTATGTTGAACTTACAGTTTACCCGGAACTTTATAAATCAAAGTATTTGAATAAAACTTCCAACAGGCTTACTCTTGAAGTTCGCCCTTCTCCGGCTGCTGCATCTTCTTCTGTTCTTCCTGTAAAAAATGTTACTGCTGAACTTCTTAAGCCGGAGGAAATTGCTCCTGACAAGATTGTTGAACAGACAATTATTTCCCGCCAGAAGTCATTGTGGGATCAGTTCTTCCTTTATCTTGATGTAGAATCGCTCTTCCTTAGAAATTCTTCACAGAAACGCAAGTATGGTACAGTTTCTGCAGAAGAACGCGAACGCATGATTAAGATGTATAAGGCAGATTTGATTCAGTCAAAAATTGACAATGACATTGTTGCGGTTCCGGAAAGGTTTGAAGTTGAAAAAACTGTCTATACTAAGACAAAAGGAACTGTAACCGTTACGGAATGGTTTAAGTATCCGAATTACTACGAAAAGAAAAGCTATGTTTATATGGTTCGCCAGCGCGAAGGCATCTGGCAGATTTATGATTATACGGTTACAAACCTGGGAACAGAATAATGAAAGCACTTATTATTGCGGATAATGAAACTGTCGTAAAGAAAATTCAGGATGTCCTTGAAAATAATGGTTGCGATACAATCGTATACCGCTGGCTTTTAAAGGCCCTTGATAATGTGATTGAAATTGCACCTGATGTAACTGTAATCAGTGCATTTGACTATCCAAGACACTGGAAGACTCTTGTTCAGTTTGAAAATGCAATTCTTGAAAAAAAGCCTGTAATCATTCTTTTCAGGCCTGAAGATATCTCTAAGGAAGAAATAGAAAAAGAAATTGCGCTTGGCGTTAAAGGCTATATTTCTGAACTTGATGAAGCCGGATTGAATAAGCTTAAATCTCTTCTTGAAAATTTTCAGGACGGTTCAGATGATCAGATAAAGAAGGAAGTGGAAACCGTGTCTGAAATAGAAGCTGTACCTGCTGTAGATTCTGAGGAAGCTGTTGATGAAGTTCCAACTGTTGACTCTCTTTTAGGAAGTGAATTTGTAGAACAGAATTCTGGAATGATTGAATCTGCTGGGGAACTGCTTGAATCCCTTGCCCTGCCTACTGTTGATAACCTCTTTACGGAAGAATCAGATGGCTATCTTCCAACTGTTGATGAAATTAATCATCTTGATTGTGATGAGCCTTACGGAGTAACCCTTAAACTCGAAAAAAATGTTACGGAAGAATGTGTCCTTCCTGATGTTGATAAAGTACTGGACGCACTTCCGGAACTTCCTGAAAACGTAATTCCTACTGTTGATGATATATACAGCAGGTTAAACGTAAGTTTAATTGATATACCGGAAACAGAAGCTGCAGAAATTGATTATGAAATGAAAATGCCTGAGACTGATGTTTCGTATTCGCCTGAACATGAAGGTAGTTTTATACTTTTCTCTTCGGAAAATCATTGTACTGCTGGTGAATCAAGTCAGGTTGAAACGGAACGATCAGAAGAAGCTGATAATTTAGAAGAAAAAGAATATGAACCAGACGGCGAAAAAAGTGAACTTTCTCCAGCTTTGACTGAAGCTCTTTCCGTTCAGCTTGACTCTGCTGTTATTCCATCTGTTGACCGTATCCTGGATGGCGGCCAGAATTTAAAAATAACAAGGAAGCATTCACTTCTTGCCAGAATTTTGGAGATGTATGGTGAGTAAAAAAGATGCAAAATTCTTCTGCGAAAACTGCGGTGCAGAAGTTCCTGAAAATGCAAAAATGTGCAAAAAATGCGGGAAATTTTTTATTTCTGTGCGTTGCCCTAGTTGCGGCCATACGGGCACTTCCAGTGAGTTTAAGTCCGGTTGCCCGAACTGCGGTTATGCAATGAAAGGCGGTTACGCAGGCGCAGAAATCTCTGACAAGGCAAAAGCCCTTGCCGGACTTTTTTCCGGTGCAGGAAATGAAGCCCGCAGAAAAAAAATCGGCCAAAGTTCAGATTCTCTTCCAGCCTGGATTTACGCAGTAACTGCAGCCCTTTTTGCGTGCGTTATGTTCGGAATTTACAGCTGCATGAAAGCAACTGGTTATTAATTTATTAATAGAAAAAAAAATCTGATTTTTAATAAAAAGTATAAAATTTTCAATTTTTATGCAATCGAGAGTAAAATTAACTTGTCAAAACAGTTTGCAATTTCTTGCAAAGCAAGCATTTAGGTATTACCCGGCACGAGATTTGAACTCGCAAGAGCAATGCTCACCTGGACCTGAACCAGGCGCGTCTACCAATTTCGCCAACCGGGCTTGTGAAATGTATAATAGCAGTTATTATAATTTTAATCAATACATCGTGAACTTCATCTGAACAGTACGGAATAAGTAAATTAAAATAAAAAAGGTTCTCATTTCTGAGAACCTTAGTGGACGGTGAGAGGATCGAACTCCCGACATTCTGGGTGTAAACCAGACGCTCGTACCAGCTGAGCTAACCGTCCATATCGTGTTGCGATGTATGAACTATAGCAAAAATTCGTGTAATGTGTCAATACAGATTTTTAATTTTTTTATATCTTTATATTCAATTTTATTTATTTTTTTTATTAACATAAAAATAAAAACACGATATACTGTATTAGATACCGTTATAGTATGGACAATTTTGTCTTTGAGGGAACTAAACGGCACTTTGTGTTAAGGAGACACGATATATGTCAAACAAAATTACCATTATTGGTGCTGGACAGGTTGGATCAACAGTAGCATATGCTCTTACATTGAGACAGCTTGCATCTGAAATTGTCATAATTGACATTATAAAAGAAAAAGCAATGGGCGAAGCTATGGATATCCGCCAGGGTACTCCGTTTATTGGCCCAGTTTATGTTCACGACGGAGATTATGAAGATGCCAGAGATTCTGACATTGTAGTATTCACTTCCGGTGTAGGACGTAAACCTGGTCAGTCCCGTCTTGATCTTACACAGACAAATGTTGATATTACAAAATCTGTAATTCCTTTGATTACAAAAGTAGCTCCAAACGCTCTCTATGTAATTGTTGCAAATCCTGTTGATATTCTTACATATCAGTTTGTAAAGACTTCAGGAATTCCTGAAAATCATATTTTCGGTACAGGTACTATGCTTGATACAGCACGTTTCCGTGCACGTATTGCAGAAACATACAAAATCGGTGCAACTAATGTTCACGGTTATGTATTCGGTGAACACGGTGACTCTTCTTTTGTACCTTGGTCTCTTGCAAATATCGGTTCAATTCCTGTTGATAATTTTGCAAACTCTTTCACAGGCAACAAGCTTCCTGCATTTGATAAAAATGATGTAGAAGACTATATCCGTAAATCTGGCGGAATTATCATCAATGCCAAGAAATTTACAAACTATGGTATCGGCGTTACAACAGCTGACCTAGTTGAAGCCTTGAACTATAACACTGATTCAGTTCTTACAATTACATCAATGATGAACGGTGAATATGGAATTAAAGATGTATGTCTTTCAATTCCAACTGTAGTCGGCGGAAACGGTATTAAAGGTCACATCGCTGCTCCTCTTACAGATGACGAAGTTGAAAAACTCCGCCATAGCGCTGACTGCCTGAAAGACGTAATCAAGCAGATTAACTTCTAAATTAAACTTAAAGATGACTGGCGGTTAGCTTCCACCGGTCGTTTTTTACAAGGATTTGAAAATACTATGGAAAATTTTCGCATTGAGCACGATTCAATGGGTGAAGTAAAGGTTCCTGCTGACAAGTATTGGGCAGCACAGACTGAACGCAGTCACGAAAACTTTAAGATTGGTGTAGGTATTGAAACAATGCCACGCGAAATTACAAAGGCTTTCGGCTTCCTTAAAAAAGCAGCAGCCAGAGCTAACAACGCCCTGAAACCGGAAAAAATGACTTCTGAAAAACTTTCTGCCATCGAAAAGGCATGTGATGAAGTTATTTCCGGAGAACTTAATGACCACTTCCCTCTTGTTGTATGGCAGACAGGAAGCGGTACTCAGTCAAACATGAATACCAACGAAGTTATTGCTAACCGCGGTAACGAAATCGCCGGTAAAAAAATCCTTCATCCAAATGATGACATTAACATGAGTCAGTCTTCTAACGATACATTCCCTACTGCTCTTCATATTTCTGCAGTATGTGTATTGGAAGACAAGCTTTTCCCTGCAATTGATCTGCTTGTAAATACTTTCAAGCGTCTTGAAAAGGAAAATGAAGGAATTGTTAAGTCTGGACGAACTCATCTTCAGGATGCTGTACCTATTCAGTTTACACAGGAAATTTCCGGCTGGCGTACATCTCTTGAACGTGACAAGGAAATGCTTGAATCAAGCCTTCCTTATCTTAAGCAGCTTGCTCTTGGTGGAACAGCTGTAGGAACAGGTCTTAACGCTCCTAAGGGATTTGATGAAAAAGTTGCAGAAGAAGTTTCTAAGCTTACAGGAAAGAAATTTATTACTGCACCAAATAAATTCCATGCACTTACTTCAAAAGACGAACTTGTATTTGCACATGGAGCTGTAAAGGCCCTCGCAGCTGATATGATGAAGATTGCCAATGATGTTCGCTGGCTTGCTTCTGGTCCTCGTGACGGTCTTGGAGAAATCCACATTCCAGAAAATGAACCTGGTTCTTCAATCATGCCTGGAAAGGTAAATCCTACTCAGTGTGAAGCTGTAACTATGGTTGCTGTTCAGGTAATGGGTAATGATGCTGCAGTTGGTTTTGCAGCAAGCCAGGGTAACTTTGAACTTAATGTATTCATGCCTGTTATTGCATATAATTTCATTCAGTCTGTTCGTCTTCTTGCTGAATCAATTGTATCATTCAATGACAACTGTGCTGTTGGAATTAAGGCTAATAAAGAAAAGATGCATCATAACCTTTACAATTCCCTTATGCTTGTAACTGCATTGAATCCGTATATTGGTTATGAAAATGCTGCAAAAACAGCTCACAAGGCATTTGATGAAAACATCTCTCTTAAGGAAGCATGTGTAGGACTTGGATTCCTTACTGCAGAAAAATTTGATGAAGTCTTTAAGCCTGAAGAAATGGCGGGGGTAAAAAAATGAGCGATAAAAAAGTTTACTCATACTTCCCTGGCTGTACATTAAAAAACAAGGCTGTTGAACTTGATGCATATGCAAGGGCTTCTGCAGAAGTCCTTGGATTTGAACTTAGGGAAATTGAATCATGGCAGTGCTGTGGCGGCGTTTACCCTATGGCAAGCGACGAAATTGCTCCAAAACTTTCATCAGTACGTGCTCTGGCAGATGCCAGAGATCATGAACAGGATCTGGTTACTTTGTGTTCTGCCTGCTACAACGTATTGAAGCAGACTAACAATGCTATGCAGAATGATGAAAACATGATTTTGCGTGCAAATAACTATCTTAAGGCTGATGAAATTCAGTACAACGGAGAAGCTAAGGTTCTTCATTTCCTTGAAATTCTCCGCGATGTTGTTGGCTGGGATAAAGTAAAGGCTGCTGTAAAAAATCCTCTTAAGGATAAAAAAATTGGAGCTTACTACGGATGTCTTCTCCTTCGTCCTGGTAAAGTTCTTCAGTTTGATGATCCTGAAAATCCACAGATTCTTGAAGATTTCATCAAGGCTATCGGTGCTACTCCTGTTATTTATGCACAGAGAAATGAATGCTGTGGTGCTTATGCTATGTTTGAAGATAAATCAATTCCAGAAAACAGAACAAAAGCAATCGTTACTAATGCAAAGGATTTTGGTGCAGAACTTCTTGTAACAAGCTGTCCTCTTTGCCGTTACAACCTTATCAAAAATCAGAAAGATACAAATCTTGATGTTGTATATTTTTCTGAACTTTTGGCTGAAGCCCTTGGAATTAAAGATTCTGTTTTAGCTGAACTTGAGAATTCTTCTCAAAAGGAGGCTCTGAATGCTTAAAAGTGAACTTGAAGCTTTTAAACAGGAAATAATCCGTACAAGCGGTGTTAATCCAAAAAAATGTATGGTTTGCGGTAAGTGCTCTGGTACTTGTCCAAACTACGATTCAATGGAATATCATCCACATCAGTTTGTTCAGATGGTAGAAAAAGGCGAAATTGAACCTTTGCTTAAGACAAAATCAATTTATGCCTGCCTTTCTTGCTTTGCCTGCCTTGAACGATGTCCTCGTCAGGTAGAACCGGTAAAGATTATTGATGCTGTTCGTCTTATCGTTGAAGGTCAGCGCGGTCCGCATCACCTTGATCCTGTACAGGTTCCAGAGCATCTGGATGAAGATATGCCTCAGCAGGCAATTGTAAGTGCTTTCAGAAAGTACAAGAAATAAGGAGTGATAACCAAAAATTACATTCTTGTAATTTTTGGTTTAGCAGTTTATGCGTTGCGTAAACTGCCACAACTTTAGATCATAGGATAATGCGCCATCCATGGCGCAATTTTGAAAAAAACTTAACTTAGGAAAAAACCTATGGAAAGAATTGGTGTTTTTGTATGTCACTGTGGTACTAACATTGCAGGCACTGTTGACGTAGCAAAAGTAGCAGAAGAACTTGGAAAGGTAGACGGAGTTGTTTATTCAACTAACTACACTTACATGTGTTCATCTGCCGGTCAGAAAATGATTGAAGACCATATCAAAGAAGACAAGCTTACAGGCGTTGTTCTTTGTTCATGTTCTCCACGTATGCACGAAAAGACATTCCGTGCATGTGCAGAACGCGCAGGTCTTAACCCTTATAAAGTAGAAGTTGCCAACATCCGTGAACAGTGTTCATGGGTTATGAAAGACATGGGCGACGCTACAGAAAAAGCAATTGCACTTGGTAAGGCTGCAATCGCAAAGACTATCCTTGATACACCGCTTACTCCTGGTGAAACTCCAATGACTAAGCGCGCTCTTGTTATCGGTGGTGGTATTGCAGGTATTACAGCTGCCCTCGACATTGCTGATGCAGGATTCCCTGTTGATATCGTAGAAAAGAATGTTACAGTCGGCGGTAAGATGGCCATGCTCGACAAGACATTCCCTACACTCGACTGTGCTTCTTGTATCGTAACTCCAAAAATGACAGAAGTTAGCCAGAACCCTAACATCCGCATTCTTTCTTACAGTGAAGTTTGCGGCGTTCGCGGTTACATCGGTAACTTTGAAATTGATATCAAACGCCATCCACGCTTTGTTGATGAAACAAAGTGTACAGGTTGTGGTGCTTGTATCGAAAAATGTCCAAACAAGAAAGTTCCAAACGCTTTCAACCTTAACTTGAACAACCGCAAGGCAATCGACATTCCTTTTGCTCAGGCTGTTCCAAAAGTTGCAAACATCGATGCAAATTACTGTCTTCATATGAAAGGTCTTGCTAATGGCAAGGACAACGTATGTGGATTCTGTGAAAAAGCTTGTGCTGCAGGTGCTATTGATTTCCACCAGAAAGAACAGGTTATCACAGAAAAGTACGGTGCAATCATCGTTGCAACCGGATACAATCCAATCGACCTTAAGAAATTTGACGAATACGCATACAGTCAGAGCCCAGACGTTGTTTCTTCACTTGAATTTGAACGCCTCTGCAATGCATCTGGACCTACAAACGGTCACCTTCGCCGCCCATCAGACGGAAAAGAACCAAAGAACATCGTATTCGTTCAGTGTGTAGGAAGCCGCTGTTCAGCTGATTCTACTAAGGGACATGAATACTGTTCTAAGATCTGCTGTATGTATACTGCAAAGCACGCAATCCTTACACGCGATCACTATCCTGACACAAACATAACTGTTTTCTATATTGATGTTCGTACTCCAGGTAAAAACTTTGATGAATTCTACCGCCGCGCTGTTGAACAGTACGGTGTAAACTACATTAAGGGTCAGGTTGGAAAGGTAACTCCTCTTCCAGACGGAACTCTTGATGTTCAGGGTTCAGACTTGATTTTGAACCGTCAGGTTCACATCAAGGCAGACATGGTAGTTCTTGCAGCTTCTATTGAAGCAGACAAATCTGCCCGACCTCTTGCTACAATGCTTACAACTTCTATGGACACAAATGACTTCTTCCTTGAAGCTCATGCAAAACTCCGTCCAGTAGAAAGCCCAACAGCTGGTATCTTCCTTGCAGGCTGCTGCCAGGGACCAAAAGATATTCCTGAAACTGTAGCTCAGTCTTCAGGTGCTGCGGCTAAAGCAATCTGTCTTTTGATTAAAGACAAGCTTAAGAATAACCCTTGTACAGCTCAGCCGGATGAAAATGCATGTAACGGCTGTGGTCAGTGTGCAAATGTTTGTCCTTACGGAGCTATTTCGTATGTTGACAAAGATTTCCGCGGTCCAAACCGTACAACTATTACCCGCCACGTTTCACAGGTTAACAGTGCAATGTGTCAGGGATGTGGTGCATGTACAGTAGCTTGTCCTAGCGGTGCTATGGACTTGAAGGGCTTCAGCAATAAACAGATTTTGGCGGAGGTTGATTCAGTACTCTAGAAATAAGTAGTTTCGACAAGCTCAACCGCTAGAAATGGTTCGGATTTTGAGCCTGTCGAAATGACTAGGTACTGTAAAAAATAATTATGTCAGAAAATACTAATAAAGACTGGACGCCAAAAATTGTTGCATTCTGCTGTAACTGGTGTTCTTATGCAGGTGCAGACCTTGCCGGTAACAACCGTCTTGAATATCCTGCAAATGTAAAGATTATCCGCATTCCATGCTCATGCCGCTTGAACCCATTGTTCATTCTCCGTGCATTCCAGCGTGGTGCCGACGGTGTTATTCTCTGCGGATGCCATCCTGGAGACTGTCACTATTCTACAGGTAACTTCTTTGCACGCCGCCGCATGACTCTCCTTTTCAGTCAGCTTGACTTCTTGGGAATCGAAAAAGGCCGCACACGCGTAGAATGGTGTTCTGCTGCAGAAGGCGTTAAATTTGCCGGAATCATGAACGAATTCGTTGAGCAGATTAAGGCTCTTGGCGAATGTAAAAAGCTGGAGGATGTACGATGCAAGAACTAAGCGCAAAAATGATTGAACGCGCAAAAGCATTGCTTGCAGAAGGCAAAGTTCAGCGCGTAGTAGGCTGGAAAAAAGGTCTCTTTGATGATGATATTACACCAGGAACTTTTACAACAGCTGAAGAACTTGATAAAGAATTTATCTTTGATAAAAACTGTGCTGCAAATCTTTCAAAATACCTTGTTGGAATTACACGTGATATTGAAGTAAAGAAAAGCACAACAAGAATGAATAACACAATGGCAAAGCAGCGCGATCCAAACGCTCCGGAAGCACCTATTCCTTCTGAAGTTGTTCTCGTGTTCCTTAAGCCAGCTGATTCATATTCATTCACTCAGCTTTTAAAAGAAAACCGCATTACCCGCAGTGATGTTTACGCAATCGGTATTCCATGTCAGGACACACTTGACGGCGGAAAACCATGTGAATCATGTGCCGGAAAGAAACATGTTTCATGCGATGAACTTTTAGGAGTTGATGAAAACACAGATTACGGCACAAGCAACCGTCTTGAAGTAGTTGAAAAATACGAAAAGATGACAGCAGATGAAAGAAACGAATTCTGGAAAAATGAATTTGCCCGTTGTATCCGCTGTAACGCATGCCGCAATGTTTGTCCTGCTTGTACCTGTGAAAAATGTGTATTCGACAACAATAAACTTTACACAACACAGAAAGTTGCAGAAACAAGTTTTGAAGAAAGCCTTTTCCACATCGTTCGCGCATGGCACGTTGCTGGCCGCTGTACAGACTGTGGAGAATGTTCACGCGTTTGTCCTCAGGGCATTCCACTCTATCTTCTTAACCGCAAATACATTAAAGACATCAACGAAATTTACGGTGAATATCAGGCTGGCAGCGACATGGAAACAAAACCTGCAATGCTTACATTCAATGCAGAAAAAGATCCAGAAACTACAATCGTATATGACCGTTCAAAAGAAGGAGGCGAAAACTAATGTTTGCAATTTCTAAAGATAAAATTGACGAATTGTTTGCCTTAATCGGCGAAAAACAGCCTCTTTACCTTCCTGTAGATAACAACACAGGAAAAGCTGACTTTAAGAAGTGGGAAAAAGGCGTAAAGCTTTCTTCTAACCTTAAGACAGTTCGTTCTGCAAAGGACTTTTTCTTCCCTAAGACAGAACACATGGTAAGCTATGAAATGAGCGGTAAAGAAGTAAAAGTTACAGACCCACGCAAGGAAGTTGAAGATTTTGTAATCTTTGGCGTTCGTGCCTGTGATGCTGTAGGTTTTGCTGTTATCGACAATGTTTACCTCAACATGAATCCGGTTGATTCTTACTACAAGAACCGCCGCGACCACGGAACTGTAATCACACTTGCCTGCAATGAACCTGCAAAGACTTGTTTCTGTTCTACATACGGAATCGATGCAAGCCTTTCTGCTGACAAAAACGGTTCAAAAGGCGATGTAAGTGCATGGCTCAGTGACGGAAAATACTTCTTTGAGGCAAATACAGAAAAAGGAAAAGCTTTTGTAGAAAAAGCAAAGGCCGTTCTTAAAGACGAAGATGCTAAGGCAGTTGATTCCCTTAAGAAAGAAATCAAGGACAAGACAGAAAAACTTCCGTTTGCTCACCTTGACCTTTCTAAGTTCCAGGGAAAAGACATGCTCAAGATTTTCAATTCAAAAATCTGGGACAAAGTTTCTGAACCTTGCGTAGGATGCGGAACATGTACTTATGTCTGCCCTACTTGTATGTGTTTTGACGTACGCGACTTTAAAACCAACAACGGCATCCGTCAGATCCGCTGCTGGGACAGCTGTATGTTCAACGACTTTACACAGATGGCTGCAGAAAACCCACGTCACACACAGAAAGAACGAAGCCGCCAGCGCTTTATGCACAAACTTATGTACTATCCTATGGCACATGAAGGTTTGTTCTCTTGCGTAGGATGCGGCCGCTGTCTTGAAAGCTGTCCTGTAAACATGAATATCGTAAAGGTAATCAAGGCTGTACAGGAAACAGATGATATTGGAGGAGATAAATAATGGAAAACAAAGAATCATTTATCCCTTACATTGGAAAAATTATTGACATTAAGCAGGAAACTCCTGATGTAAAGACTTTCAGCGTAGTTGGTCTTGACGGGAAAAAATTGTTCAACCACATTCCTGGACAGTGTGCAATGCTCATCGTTCCAGGCGTTGGTGAATCAATGATTTCAATTACTTCAAGCCCTACTCTTGAAACTCACATGGAATTTTCTATTAAAAAGTGCGGTGTTGTAACTGAATGGCTTCACAATGCAGAAGTTGGTCAGCAGATCTGTCTTCGCGGACCTGTTGGAAACGGCTTCCCTGTAGAAGGCGCACTAAAAGGAAAAGATATTCTTGTAATTGCAGGAGGTATTGGTATTGCTCCAGTTCACTCGGTTGTAAATTACATGATGGATCACCGCGAAAATTACGGAAAAATCCAGGTTATCTACGGTGCTCGTTCTAAGGCAGACCTTGTTCGCCTTGATGAAATGCAGAATGTATGGATGAAACAGCCAAACTGCTCTATCGACATCACAATCGACCGCGCAGAAGAAGGCTGGAACGGCCACGTTGGATTCGTTCCTCCGTTCATCACAGAACTTAAGCCTGATGCCGGTATGACTGTAATCATGTGTGGACCTCCAATCCTCATCCACATGTCGCTTAAAATCCTTAAAGACCTTGGCTTCAAGGACGAACAGATTTTTACGACAATGGAGATGCGCATGAAGTGCGGTATCGGTAAATGCGGCCGCTGTAACATCGGCGACAAGTTCGTATGTAAAGACGGACCTGTATTCAGTTTTGATCAACTTGGAGAACTTCCTCCAGAGTATTAATAAAAATATAGTGGCAAAGCCACTAATGGTCATTGAGACTGTCGAAATCTATAAATGTTGCGAAAGCAACTTTCTTACAGGTAGTTTCGACAGGCTAAACCACCATACTTTTATAGGAGCAAATTGCTATGAGTGAAAAAGAGATGGCAACCATCTATATCTTTGGTAAAAAATATGAAGTTCCTGCCGAACTCACAATTATGAATGCAATGGAATATGCCGGATACCAGCTTAAGCGTGGTTGTGGCTGTCGTAACGGATTCTGTGGTGCTTGTGCTACAATTTACCGTATCAAGGGACAGAACCAGCTTCAGACTTGTCTTGCATGTTCAAAGAAAGTTGAAAACGATATGTATATCGCTACCCTTCCTTTCTTCCCACTTGTAAAACAGGTTTACGACATCAATAAAATCAAACCTGAACAGGCTGTTATGATGCAGCTTTACCCGGAAATCTATTCATGTATTGGTTGTAACGCTTGTACACGTGCTTGTCCTCAGAACCTTCAGACTATGAATTACATTGCATACGCACAGCGCGGAGATTTTGCAAAATGTGCAGATCTTTCTTTCGACTGTGTAATGTGCGGATGCTGTTCAAGCCGCTGTCCAGCAGGTATTTCTCATCCACAGGTTGCAGAACTTGCACGCCGTCTCAACGGTAAATACCTTCAGCCACAGAGCCAGCATCTTCTTGACCGCGTTGCAGAAATCGACAGCGGTGCCTGCGAAGAAGCAATCAAGAAGTTCGTAGAAATGTCTACCGGCGACAAAGAGCAGATTAAGAATCTTTATAACAACAGAGATATCGAGAAGTAAGCGCTTCGGTGATTGAAACCAAATAGTCTCGGTGGTTGAGCCTGTCGAAACCACCATAAAATAAATCCCAGGTCATTTCGACAAGCTCAATGACCGCTAAATGGAGATAAGAAAACTATGTACGGAAATTATCTGGACGATGCTGCGAAAATCGTAGCTGAAAAACGCGAAGAAAACCTTAAATTTGAACACGCTCGTCTTACTGCTGAACAGAAAGACGATTTGCTCTTGAAATTCCATCCGGACCGCATTAAGGAACAGTTCACAGAACTTAAAATCGGTCCAAACAAAGGACAGAAAGCTCCAATCGAACTTGCAGAAATGCTTCAGGCAAAACCACGCCTTGAACCAGAAAAGATTGATCTTAACCACATCGACTATGAATCAGATGTTCTTGTAATCGGTGGAGGTGGTGCCGGAACTTCTGCTGCAATCATGGCAAGCGAAGCTGGTGCAAAAGTTCTTCTCGTTACTAAACTCCGCGTTGGTGATGCAAACACAATGATGGCTGAAGGTGGTATTCAGGCTGCAGACAAGCCAAATGACTCGCCTGCTCAGCACTACCTTGACTGTTACGGTGGCGGACACTTTGACGGAAAACCAGAACTTGTATACACACTTGTAAACAAAGCTCCATCTGTAATCAAATGGCTCAACGACCTTGGTGTAGAATTCGACAAGGCTGAAGACGGAACAATGGTTACAACTCATGGTGGTGGAACAAGCCGCAAGCGTATGCATGCATGTAAGGACTACTCTGGTGCTGAAATCATGCGTACACTTCGTGATGAAACTTTCAACCGCAAGGATGACATCACTGTTGTAGACTTTACAGCTGCAATCGAACTTATCAAGAACGATAAAGGCGAAGCTTGTGGTGCTGTTCTTATGAACATCGAAACTGGTGAAATCCGCATTGCTAAGGCAAAGGTTGTAATCATTGCAACTGGTGGTGCTGGTCGTATGCACTATCAGGGATTCCCTACTTCTAACCACTACGGTGCTACAGCCGACGGTCTCGTAATGGCTTACCGTGCAGGTGCAAAACTTCTTTATCAGGATTCTTTGCAGTATCACCCGACCGGAGCAGCTTACCCGACACAGATTCTTGGAAAGCTTGTAACAGAAAAAGTTCGCTCTCTTGGAGCTAAACTTATCAATAAAGACGGTGAAGTTTATATTCACCCACTTGAAACACGCGACGTAAATGCTTCTGGTATCATCCGTGAAGTAAAAGAAGGCCGCGGTGTAAAGAACGATGTACAGGATGCTGTATGGCTCGACACTCCAATGATCGAAATGATTCACGGAGAAGGAACAATTCTTAAGTCAATTCCTGCTATGTACAACATGTTCATCAAGTACGGAATCGATATTCGCAAGGAACCAATCCTTGTTTACCCTACACTCCATTACCAGAACGGTGGTGTTGAAATCGACAAGACTTGTCACACAAACGTAGCAAATCTCCTCGTTGCAGGTGAAGCTTCTGGTGGTGTTCACGGTACAAACCGCCTGATGGGTAACTCACTCCTTGACGTAGTTGTATTCGGTCGTGAAGCCGGAATCGAAGCTGGTAAAATGTTCAAGAACATCAAATTGAGCGACAAACTCAACCTTGACCATGTAAAAGCATTCGAAAAAGAACGTGACGCTGCAAAAATCGCAGGTGACGCAGTTTCTCCAAAAGTGCTTCCAACATACCACCACGGTAACCCAGAATTCGACAAAGAAATTCCAGGTGCTACAAAATAAAATCGCATTGTGATTTTATTTCTTAGGATTTTGTGCTTGTAACAAAATCCACAACTTAAATGAATTTGTAAAAAACTCTGCCAGTTTCTGGTGGAGTTTTTTTTAAGGGAAAAAATGAATGAAACTGTAGTTCATGAAATTTCTCCAGTATGGGATAAAGACAGCAGAATTTTGATTTTGGGAACAATGCCCTCTCCAAAAAGCCGAGAGGCTGGATTTTTTTATATGCATCCCCGTAACAGATTCTGGCGCGTAATGCCTGTAATTTTTGGAGAGAAACTTTCTGATTCAGTTAATGATAGAAAAGATTTTCTAATGCGGCATAAAATTGCCATATGGGATGTTCTTGCTTCCTGTAAAATTAGCGGTGCTTCTGACTCAAGCATTAAAAATGCAATACCAAATGACTTTAGTCAGATTTTTTCTGAGTCTAAAATTCGCCATGTATACTGTACTGGAAAAACAGCTTTTTCATTCTGGAAGAAATTTTGCGCTCCTGTTTATGAACATAAATTCGGCATAACCTGTGTATGTCTGCCAAGCACAAGCCCTGCAAACGCAGCATGGACGTTTGAAAATCTTCTGAAGGAATATGCGGTTATAAAGGAGTTTATTAATTGATTTTCTTTCACTCTATAAAGTTTCCTCTTTTCCCTAAAATTCAAACTTTCTGGAACTTATGCTCATCAAAATGCCTATTGAGGACATTGCTGTAAGCAATGATGAACCGCCGTAAGACAGGAAAAGAAGCGGAATACCGGTAATAGGCATTATTCCCATAACCATTCCTACGTTAATAAAAAAGTGAATCATGAACATTCCCAAGAAACCCGATGCTATGTACAGTCCGAATCTGTTGGAAGTGTTTTTAATAATCATAAGGATTCTGAACATGATAATCAGGTAAAGCCCGAATACCAAAAGTCCACCTAAAAATCCCATTTCTTCAGAAAGAATGCTGAAAATAAAGTCTGTAGACTGCTCTGGCAGGAACCGGTAATGGCTCTGCGTACCGTGCAGAAACGACCGTCCGAACATACCGCCGGAACCAATTGCAATTTTGGACTGAATTATGTTCCAACCTGAACCCAGCGGGTCAACAGAAGGGTCAATAAATACAATAAGGCGTTTAATCTGATAGTCCTTGAGAACTTTAGATGCACCCGTAGAAAAAACAAGTCCAAGTGCAACAATTGCAAAGCCAAATGCAAGCCAATAATAGTATTTTGGACCATGAAAGTAACGGCGTACAATTACAGAAATAAGGCAAATTGCTGACGTAGAAAAAATCAAAATGACTTTAAGCTTCATGTTTGTAAGGGCTGTTACAGCTACAACAGATCCGTGCGCAATAAATTCGTTCCATACAGGAAGAATTGTAAACATGATGATTGCAAAACCTGTTCCCAACATGAACATTATGTATCTGATTGGAATACCGGACATAAAGCACATTAGGAAAAAAATCGGAATGTATACAGTAGAAGTTCCCAGGTCAGGCTGAATTAAAATTAATCCGAACGGACAGAGAAAAATCCCAGTTGCAACAATAAAACGTTTAAGCTGGTTTTCGTTCAGCGATTCATCCAGATATTTTGCAAGCATGATAGTAAAGAAAATCTTGGAAAATTCAGAAGGCTGAATTCCAAAATCACCAAGACCAATCCAGCTGCGTGCACCGTTTACGTATCGACCGAAAATTCTTGTGTACACAAGAATGAGAATCATTGCAATAAAAAGATAGTTTGCGTTATTTTCAAGCTTCCTGTAGTCATAGAGTGCAAAAAAAGTAAGAAAACTTAAACCGATTCCGCACCATATAATCTGTTTTATGTATTCATTTGTTACCAGTACACCCTGGGAATTTATTCCTGAAGAATATATAAATGCAACTCCCGTAGCAACAAGAATAATTACACACATTAAGAGAACATAATCGAACCGCTCAAAAAAATTTGCCTTCATGCCTACTCCTGTCGGGATCTGTTTTTCATAAGATAGTTAAATCCAAGTGACTGAACAGCTTCTTCGTAAGTCTGTTTTGCAAAAATCCCCTGAAGAATGATGTTTGTTGCATACGGAGACCACCATTCCCATGGGTTACAGGCTTCTACAATAGTTGCAACTACCACCTGGTCTTCTACAGGTGCATCGTAAGGTGCATAAGCGACCATCCATGAATGCCAGCTTGTCTTGTATGGAGCAACTTCGGCTGTACCTGTTTTTCCTGCTGCCTGTACAATCTTGTTATGCATCGGATACTGCGGCGTACCGTCTGTAATTGTAAAGAGCATGGCATTTTTTACCTGCTTCCAAACTTCTGAACTTATGTTAGATTTAAAAAGCACTTCCGGCTTTACTTCGGAAATGATTTCGTTTGTAACTGGGTTTCTTACTTCTTTTAAAAGGTGTGGCTTATAGATTACGCCTTCGTTGGTAACCATTGCCGCCATGTTTGCAACCTGTAAAGGAGTTGCAAGCATGTATCCCTGTCCAATACTGGCAGACATAGTATCACCGCCAAGCCATTTTTCATGATATCGTCGTTCCTTCCATTCTGCAGTTGGAACAAAACCTGTCTGCTGGCTTGGAAGGTCAATTTTTGCACTCTGGCCAAAGCCAAATTCCTTTGCATAAGAGGCAATCTTGCTTATACCTAGATAGTCACGTCCAATTGTCCAGTAGTAAACGTCGCATGACTGAGCAAGCGCATTGTTCATGTCCAGCCATCCATGTCCTGGTTCATGAACGTGACAGTGGAATACGCGGTTACCGTAAAAAAGTTTTCCCTTACATTCAACTTTTTTGTTTATCGGAAAAACATCTTCCTGCAGCATTGCTGCACTCATAATGATTTTAAATGTAGAAGCCGGCGGATAAACTGCATTTACAACGCGGTTTACAAGCGGCTGATTTTTTTCGTCTTCTGTAAGAGTCTGGTAATATTCGCCGGCTTCATCCGTATTAAAAATGTTTGGATCAAAATACGGGTATGAAACCATTGCAAGAATTTCTCCGTTGGAGGGTCTTAAAACTACTACAGCGCCTACTCTGTTTCCAAGAGTCTTTTCTGCAAGTGTCTGAATTTCGCTGTCAATTGTAAGAACAAGGTTTTTACCCATCTGCGGCGGTTCAACAATAGGAGTGTTGGAAAGAATTCGTCCCCTAACGTCTACAGTTTTGCTTTCGCGTCCAGGAATACCCTGTAAAAGGCTGTCGTACTGCTTTTCGATACCGGTTTTCCCTACAATACTGTTTCTAGTGTACCCCTGGTTGTACATTACATTCATTTCTTCGCGCGTAATATCACCAACATATCCAACTACATGAGAAAGAGATCCTGTCTGAACATAGTTTCTGATTGGTTTGGAAACCCAGGAAACGCCCGGAAGATCCGTTTTGTTTTCTGCTATATTAGAAATAACCTTAAAAGGAACGTTTGATCGAATCTGATATGTAGTAAACGACTTTCGTACGCTTTTAGGAATTTTTTTATCAATGTCAAATTTAGAGATGCCGAGAATTCCTGCAAGTTTTGTTGCAACTGTATCATAGTAGCCCGGAGGAATTTCTCCCGGTGTAATTTCAACAGCAAAAGATTCCGTATTGATTACCATAGGAAGGTTTGCTTTTCGGTCAAAAATTTCTCCGCGCTGAGCCGGAATAGTTTTTACCTGACTAGAAATTGTCTTTGATCTGGAGCGGTATTCATTTCCCTGCAGAATCTGAAGCGAAAAAAGCTTGTAAAGGTAAATAGAAAACAGAAAAATAATCGACAGCAGAAGAAATAAAATTCGAGTATTTCTGTCTATTGAGGAATTTCGTGCCGACCTTGTATTTCTGAAAGCCATTATAAATCTCCGTCAAATAAAGAGATTAGCCTTGCAAAATTCCTTAAAAGCCTGAATACAAATGGCGCAAAAAGACAGTTGCATACAAGCTCAAAAAGAAATTCCAGAGAAATAATGTTATAGTTTACAATAAGGTTCGGGAAAAACAGTGAAATAAGCCATGTAAGGATTACTTTTACAATTGTTCCTATAAGCCCGAATGCGGCAGGAATAAAAAAACCGTTATAATTGATTGATTTGCTGAAAAAGCCCGGGAAATATCCCAGAAGGGTGCGCAAAAGCATGTTAAAGCCAAACGGACAGCCTGTTAGAAAATCCCAGAAAAGTCCTGAAATAAATCCAACTGTTGAACCGTAGCTTCTTCCGTTAAGAAGAGCCATGTAAATAATGCAAAGTAAAAGAAAATCCGGAACGGCCGGCAAAAAAGAAATGTTGGAAACAATTGCTGTCTCAAATACGCTTACAGACAGAAGAATTAGAACCGAAAAACATACTGACTTAAACATATCTACTTCTTAGCCTCGTTAATTTCACGCATATTTACAACTACAACATTTTCCAGCCTTGAAAAATCAATTATAGGAGTAAGTTCAATATCAAGCAGGGAATTATAATCAATTACCGAAATTTTTGAGATTGTTCCAACGGCAATATCCTTCATGTAGTTATTGTTTTCTCCCGAAGTAACAACTACATCTCCGTAGTGCAGTTCTTCTAGTACCCTTTTTCGAACGTAACTCATTTTCAGCGGTTCATCCTGATTTCCGTTTCCGGAAACAAGACCTATGTCACGCGTATTTTGAATTCTGCATGAAACAGTACAGTTCAGGTTATAAACAGGCATAACCTGACTTGTAAATGCTCCAACCTGAATTACTTTTCCAACCAGGCCGGAATTTCCGCTTTGATAGGCAATTACAGGCATATTCTTTTTGATTCCTACAAGGCTTCCCTTATCAATTGTAATTGCTGCGTAAAGGTTGTCGCTGTCACGGGAAATAATTCTTGCAGGATAATTTTTTTCTTCAAGTGAAGTTGAAAAACCAAGCTGTTCCTTTAAGCGTTCGTTTTCTTTTTTTATTTCTGCATTTGACCTGCGCATCTGTTCATAGTCGGCAAGCTGTTTTGTAAGGACTTCATATTCTTTCCTGAGCTGAGCAAGTTCGCGTACAGCAGAAAAAGAACTTCCTATTCCGTAAACAATGCCGTGAACACCGCGTTCAATGGCTCCTAGAGTAGAAAAACCGAGTTGTTTAAAATTAAGAACGAAACTCCCTGAACTGAACGTAAGCATTATTCCAGAAAAAAGAATATAAAGTACAAGAACAAATTCAGAAAGTTTAAAAGAAAACTTATTTTTCACGGCAATGCCTATTCATTTAAGCTGTCGTAAACAGATCTGTCAGAAGACATGTCCCTGAACAGTTCAAATGCTTCTCCAGCACCCAATGCAACACATTCAAGTGGATTTTCTACAAGGATTACAGGAACACCAGTTTCTTTTGAAATAAGTTTTGGAAGCCCCTTAAGCATAGAACCACCACCAGTCATAACAATACCGCGGTCAATAATATCAGAAGCCAGTTCCGGCGGAGTCTGACTGATTACATTCTTGATTTCTTCAACAATCATTTTAACAGGTTCTTTAAGGGCTTCGCGAACTTCTACGCTGTCAATTTCAAGACGGCGTGGAAGACCTGTGATTGCGTCAGTTCCCTTCAATTCCATTTTTTCAATAGTCTTGTCAGGTGTTGCATTACCAATCTGAATCTTAAGACGTTCTGCAGCCTGATGTCCTATGATAAGGTTGTGAACGCTTTTTACGTGCTTTACAAGGGCTTCGTTAAATTTATCACCGCCAACGCGGATAGAACTTGTAACAACCATACCGCCAAGTGAAATTACAGAAACTTCTGCTGTACCGCCACCAATATCACAGATCATGTGGCCTGCCGGTTCATAAATAGGAATTTTTGCACCGATTGCAGCTGCAAGGGATTCTGCAATTACTTCTACTTCCTTTGCTCCGGCTTTAAGAGCTGCTTCAATTACAGCGCGTCGTTCAACGTCTGTTACACAGGAAGGAATACCGATCTTCATTCGGGTAGACTTGAACAACTGGTGTCTAGGAGTAATCTTCTGAATAAAATATTTAATCATTCTTTCTGTGCTGTCAATGTCAGAGATTACACCGTCTGCAAGTGGACGGATTGCAATAATATTGCTAGGTGTTTTTTCAAGCATGTTTTTAGCTTCTGCACCTACGGCAAGAATTCTCTTTGTACCTTTTTCTACGGCTACAACCGACGGTTCATCAATAAGAATTCCCTTTCCCCTTACATAAATCAAAGTATTACATGTACCAAGATCAATACCAATATCTGTCGAAAACCTGTCAAAAAATCCCATAAATCCTCCCGGATTTTTAAATATATTATTTTCTTAATTATATGCAGCCATCTTGGCTAAAGCGCCAGGATGATTAACATGAATCTTTAATGCTTTTCTCCATTCGGAACGAGCTTTTACAAGATCACCCTGCTTTTCATATATTACACCAATACCATAGAAAGCGTCAGCAGAATTTTGATTTTTTTTAAGGATATTATCAAAAGATTCCCTCGCCTTACCATAATCTTTTTCATCAATATATATAAGTCCAAGCAGATTCAGACTCTTGTTTACAAGGTTGTCGTCTTCGCAGTCATTTACAATTCTGTACAGGTACTGCTTCGCAACATTTTCCTGTCCGGCTTTGTAGTATTGCTCGCCAATTGAAAGAAGCAGCGAATATGATTCTCGGACAATCAGTGCTTCTGTAAAGGCTGCAATGCTTTCCATTGTCATGTCCAGGGCTGCGTAACTCAGTCCAAGATATTCGTATAAGTCATCCGGCTTGTAACCGGAATTCTTTGCTTCTTCAAGATATTTTATTGCAAGATCAGAATAATAATAGGATGTGATTGTGTTTTTGTAGAAATAGGCCTTTCCAAGAACGTATGCAATCTGCCCCCTTAACTTTGATTTCGAACTGTAAAGGGCAATTCTAAGGCTGTTTATTGCGTCATCAAGGTAATTCTGAGTGCTAAGAGTGTCCAGCTGTGAAAGTGCTACATAAAAACTGGAAAAACCATGATAGACAAGTGCAAAATTATTAAACGGATTTTCTTCAAGAAGGACAGCTGTAAGTTCATTTACTTTCTGATAGTCATATTGATTCCAGGCATCAACGATTTTTTTGTTGGTTACTCTGTCCTGAAAAGTACCCTGGAACATTTTTATTAAAAGAACTGTAATGACAGCAAAACCAACTGCTGCTGAGATTAAAATAGTGAGGTTGCGTCCTAATTTACTTTTTCTCTTAATAACATTACTGTTCAACATGTTCAAAAAAAACAAACAGGATAATAAGCCGGGTTCTGTCGTATTGCAAGCAATACCTGACCATCTATCCGAATCATCCGTTGCCGGATGACTTTAGCAATTTACCCAAAGTATAAGGTCGGGAAACCAAACTTCTGCTTAATTTTGCTCCAAATGAGGTTTTCACTGCCACATCCGTTGCCGTCTGCGCGGTAGTCTCTTACACTGCCTTTTCACCCTTACCCTTTGCAGGGCGGTTTGTTTTCTGCTGCACTTTCTGTCAGATTCAGGGATATACAGTAAAAACTGCATCTGCCTGTCTCTGCCCGGTTATTACCCGGCATTTTTCCCGAAGGAGCCCGGACTTTCCTCATGTCTGCATACTGTCATCAGCATGCAGACACGCGATCAGATCCTGTTTGTAATCATTTTAATTATTCAGAATCGTCAGATTCTTCCAAATCATCATCATCGCGATCTTCAGACATGTCATCGGCTGATTCAGATTCATCGTACAGATCGTTATCTTCGTCTTCGTCAAATTCATCATCGGCAAAGTCGTCGTCAAGATCTGCAAGGCTTCCGGCATCATTAAAGTATGATTCCTGTGCGCCTTCTTCTACTTCTTCATAGTAAAGGATACGGCTGCAGTAAGGACAGAACAAGATGCTGTCGCCTTCACGAACTTCGTTTGCAAACTGAGCAGGAAGAATCATGTGACATCCAGAACATACACCGTTACGTACGGCAACAATACCTTCAGAATTTCTCTGAATGATTCTCTGGAATTTGAACAAGATTTCCTGATCAAGGCCTGGAACTGTCTGTGCTTCCTGAGCTTTAAGCTGTTCAAGTTCGTTTTTATATGTAGAAAACTGACCTTCAAGTGCTTCTTTGCTTGCATTAAGGTCTGATTCCTGTGAAGAAATCATCATTTCTGTAGCTTTCATAGTTTCGTTAAGTTCAGCAAGAACTTTTTCTTCCTTCTGAAGTTCCTTGCGGAGCTTAGCTTCAGTATCTGTTGCTTCCTGAATCTGCTTTTCAAGAGTCTCATATTCACGATGAGTAGAAATTGTATCCATTGCCTTTTCACCGTCTTCACGAGTCTTTATTGCTTCATCAAGTTCAACTTTAATCTGAGAAACTTTTTCTTTTATTTCGTCGTATGTCTTATTCTTTTCGATAAATTCTTTCTTCATTCTAGAAAGAAGTTCATCCTGAGAGCTCAATTGCTTCGGAGCTTCTTCAATTTTTGATTCAAGTTCATACTTTCTTCCAAGAATAACTTGAAGACTCTTTAGTCTGTCAAAAATCTCATTAGTTTCCATTTTGAATTCCTTATTCGTTGTTTATCTAAAAATAATACCTTAAATACAGTTTTCTGTCTATAAACACCGGACAGATTATGTTTCAATATAATCTCGCAGCCCGTTTGCACGGCGCGGGTGCCTGAGTCTTCTTAAAGCCTTTGCTTCAATCTGACGGATTCGTTCGCGTGTTACGTTGAAGTAAAGACCTACTTCTTCAAGTGTAAGTGAATATCCGTCATCAAGACCGAACCTCATCTTAAGAACTTCCTGTTCTCGCGGAGGCAATGTTCCAAGAACTTGACGCAGCTGTTCCTGAAGCAGCTTGTATGAAGTTTGTGTTGCCGGATTTTCAACTTCCTTGTCTTCGATGAAGTCTCCCAGTGATGAATCTTCTTCTTCTCCGATTGGAGTTTCAAGGGAAATCGGTTCGCGGGCAACATTCTTAACCTGCTTTACACGTGCAAGTGGCCAGCCAAGTTGCTGTGCAATTTCTTCATCTGTTGGTTCACGTCCGAATTTCTGCATGAGCTGGCGGCTTTCGCGTACAACCTTATTAATCTGTTCAATCATGTGAACCGGAACACGGATTGTGCGCGCCTGGTCAGAGATTGACCTTGTAATTGCCTGTCGAATCCACCATGTTGCATAAGTAGAAAACTTAAATCCCTTGCGATATTCAAACTTTTCTACAGCCTTGATAAGGCCGATGTTTCCTTCCTGAACAAGATCAAAGAACTGAAGTCCTCGGTTTGTGTATTTCTTTGCAATGGAAACGACAAGACGGAGGTTAGCATTGATGAGACGATTCTTTGCCTTTTCCATCATGCGTGCGCCGCGTTTAATTTCCTTTGCCTTTTCCTGAATTTCGTCAATTGTATTTTCAAATTCGAATTCAAGGCGGTTAAGCTTGCGGTCAATCTTCTGAATCTGAGTATAAATATCTCTGATTTCGTCAGTTGTCATGTTAAGTTCTGATTCGATTTTTGCAGCTTCTGAACGCATTGAAATGCGTCGTCCAAGAGTTCGGAGTTCTGCAGCATTGGAAATGCGCAGTTCCTTCATCTTTTTTTCCTGCTTCTGACGGTATTCTTCAATTTTTGAAGTTGCATCAAGGAATTTTTCTGTAAATTTATCAAGTTCTTCTGACTGAATGTCAATTTTCTGAAGCTGAGTCTGAATTTTTGCTCTGAGTTCTACAAGCTGAGGATCAACAAAAATGCGACTTACGTGATCAGTCTTGTAAATCTGATCCTTAAGGGATTTGTAAAGCTTCATTTCAGGAAGGACAGGCTTAATGTATTCACCGTAACAGCTCTTAAGGCGGCGTTTTTCTGCCATTTCTTCATTGATTTCTTTACGTGCTTTTCCAGGTTCATGCTGGTCAATGCGTGTAAATGCCTTGATTGCAATTTCAAAGAATTCTGGAATCATAATGCCGGAATTAAGTACAACATTTTTAATGATGTTGTTTCCGTCTTCCATTTCCTTTGAAAGAGTAACTTCCTGCTCTGCCGTAAGAAGGTTTTCCTTACCGATTTCACGAAGATAAAGGCGGATCGGATCATCTACGCTGGAATCCTTATCGCTGTTTACAAGACGGCTTCTGTCAGCATCTTTGTCAAGGTCATCAACAGTGTCTTCGGCATCTTCATCATCAAGAAGGCCTTCGTCGTCTTCGTCTCCCTCAACTTCTACTGAATCATCTTCGTCTTCGATTCCCGGTTCAATAATCTGAATGTTGTTTTTTTCCAAAAGCTGCAGGACAGTTTCCCATTCCGGAGAATTTACGAAATCCTGTCCAACAAGAATAGTTACTTCATCGTATGTAATTACCGACTTTCCAGCCGCATAATCAAAAATTTTTTTTACAGAAGGATTTAATTCCTGATCCATCGATTCACACCTTTTGCAAACTGCCGTTTAAGTCAACTGACCTGCATCAAGCAGCCGATTATACTTTCAATTTTTTATCCAGCATCATTTTTTCTGAAAGAAGTCTGTTCAACTCTTCTGTAGCGTCCTGCGTTACGCAGGAAAACTGCTTTATACGTTCCATCAGTCTGTCCCGCTGTTTTTCCAGTGCCCTGCGCTTTATGCGGGCAACGGAATCCCTAACTGCAGCCTCTGTATTCCTGCTGAATTCTCCGCTGGAAAGTGAAGCTGTAATCATGTTCGAGATCCGCACATCATCACACCTGGACAAAACTGCCGAAAGCGTTAAAGAATCTGAATTGAAGCAATCCTCCAGAATAAGAAAAAGCTTTTTAGCATAAGAGTCATCAAAATCATCGGGAATAAGTTCGGTTCGAATAAGTTTATACTTATCAAGATCGGCTATTATTGCCAGTACACATCCCAACTCTGCGTTGCGCTTTATGGGTTCTGTATTATTAGTTTTTTCTGGCTGCCGGATATTTAAACGCTGACGAGCTTGATCACGATTATTATAATCCCTCTTGACTGCCTCCGGCTTTAACTTGAATGCCTGGCACATCTGTTCCAGACAAGATTCTTTTAATATATCGGACTGTAGGGAATCCAGATAAGGAAAATATTCAAGCGAAGCCCGTATTTTTCCCTCTGGTGTATCAATAGGATACTCTCTCCCTAGTTTAGATAATAAAAAGTCGCTATCTAGGATAGCACCAGAAACCGACTTCGTCAATATTTCAGAACCAAAATTTACCATGAGTTCGGCAGGATCTTTTCCACCTTCAATCTTAATTACCCTTACTGTAATTGAAGCTTTTCTGAGCATGTAGATTGCACGCAGTGTTGCTTTCTGTCCAGCTCCATCCGAATCAAAAGAAAGAAGTACTTCATCAACAAATGGTTTGATGATTTTTATCTGGTCTTCTGTAAGCGAAGTTCCTAAAGGAGCCACGGCGTATTCAATTCCGCACTGATGGTATGCAATGCAGTCCATGTATCCTTCGCAGAAAATAACCTTTTTGTTTTCCTTTATTGCTTTTTTTGCAAAATTGAATGCGTAAAGGGTTTCTCCCTTTTTATATTGAATCAGGTCACCGGAGTTAAGATATTTCGGACTGTTAGGATCGTTGGAAAGCTGCCGTCCGCCAAATGCAACCATCTGTCCCTGACGGTTAAAAATCGGGAACATAAGCCTGTTTGAAAAAAAAGCAACGTCCGGATAGTTCTTGCTGAAAAGACCGGATTTTTCCAGGAATTCCTTTGTAAAATTCTTTTTTATTAGGAAATTTTTAAGCCAGTATCTATCAGCCGGCGCATATCCTATTTTAAATTTCTTTAAGGTTTCTATTGTAAGTCCGCGATCTGTAATGTATTTTAGGGCAGCTTTTCCTTGTTCTGATTCCATAAGGAGATAATGAAACATTGAACCTGTCCTGTCGTAAAGTTCAATGTACTGTTCTATAAGTTTAATTTTAGGATCGGGCCTGTTTTCTGTCTGCCCGCCAGCGTACTTAACTTCGATTCCAGCTTTTTTTGCAAGCAGGATAACTGCATCTGTAAAGGAAAGCTTTTCCTGCTCCATTATGAATTTTATTACGTTTCCGCCGGCACCACAGCCAAAACAGTGATAGTATTTTTTGTACGGATCAACATGGAACGAGGCTGTTTTTTCTCCGTGAAAAGGACAGCAGCCCCAGAAGTCATTTCCGCGAGGGTCTAATTTTGTGTATTCACTGATTACGCTTACAATATCTACTGAATTGTTTACAGCATCAATTGTTTCCTGAGAAATAAAGCCGGCCACTAGTATCCACTCTTTTTTGTATTGTAAGAATGAGCATTTTCAATATGATTTGAAAATGTTTTGGAAAAAACATGATTTCCCTTTTCCGGATCTACAAGGCGGAAATAAAAATAATTTGTTAATGCCGGATTTACGGCTGCATTAAGCGCTACAAGTCCAGGATTGGAAATTGGTCCCGGCGGGAGTCCTGCCCATTTATATGTGTTGTACGGACTGTCTATTTCTATATCTTTATAGGTGATTACATCCGGATGTTCGCGGCCTTCTATTTCTGTAATTATGTATTCAAGGGTTGCGCATGAATATAGTCCGATATTATGCTTAAGCCGGTTATTGAATACGCTTGAAATAAGAGGAGCTTCAGAAGCTATGCGGTATTCTCTTTCTATAATTGACGCAAGGATTACAGTATCAAGAATTTTTGATTCAGGAATATTTTCTGCATTGGTGACCTGACGGAATTTTTCAAAAAAGTTTTCAACCATTGTTTCAATTACAGAAGAAGCCTGCATTAACGGTGTAAGAAAATATGTATCAGGAAAAAGGAATCCTTCAAAGGACTCTGCCCTTACGTTAAGTTTTTTAAGAAGTTCCGGATTTTTTGAAGCCTCTTTAAAATCTGCAGCAGAACATACGCCTGCTTCTTCCATTATCATTCCGATTTTTGAAACTGTCAAACCTTCCGGTACTGTAACCCTTATATATTCCTGATTGCCTGAAGAAAGAACTTTAAGTATTTCATTAAGGTTCATTGAAGGACTGATTCTGTATACACCGCTTTTAAGCATGAATGCTTCTGAAGATCCCATAAGGATTTTTCTTGCAGCCGGATAGCGTGCTGCAAAATAAAAAAGCAGTTCGCTTCTTATAAGATGCTCAGATTTTAATGAATTTCCGGTTGCCCTTACAGATGCACCTGCAGGAACCCTTACGGTTTTTCCCGTACTGTCAGAACTGTTATACGGCAAGGTGCACAGCTTAACAGAAACAAAAATGACTGCAAGCAGCGCAACAGCAGATGCTGCCAAACTTAAGATTTTTACAGAATTTTTTTTCATAAGCAGAAGAAATTATACAGAATTAATTTTTAAAAGTCAGTCAGATACAAGTCTTTTTGACAAAATTGTAAAAAAAAAGCTCTGGATAAACCAGAGCTTTGGGAAGTCAGGGAATCGAACCCCATCCGGTTGCCCAAGAGATTTACAGTCTCCCGCAGTCCCACTGTGCCAACTTCCCGAAAAGAGCTGCCTGAAGGACTTGGACCCTCGACCCCGAGATTACAAATCACGTGCTCTACCAACTGAGCTAAGGCAGCAGATGTTCGTTTTGCGTCGAACGTGTTTTTACTATATTCTTTTTGGAAAAAAGAGTCAATAGCAAAACCTTTAATTTTTGAAAAAAAATTAAAAAATTTATTCCGTGTCGGCGCAGAAAAGCGGAATGTATTTACTCTGGATTACACTATTCCATGAGTATTCTTTTAGGACATAGGCCGCAGCCCAGGCAATCATCTTCTTGAAGTTTTTCCTGTCATTTTTTGCCATTACAGCCCGGTCTACAGCAGCAAGGAAGCCGTCTGCATTTGAAATTGAATAAAGGAAGCCGGATTTTCCGTCTACAATTTTTTTAAGCCCCCCTGTAGCGTGGGCAATAGGGATTGTTCCGTAAATCTGTGCAATAAAATCTTCAAGGCAGCAAGGTTCAAAAAAACTTGGAAGGAATACAAAGTCTGAAGCTGCCGCAACAAGTCTTGAAACAGGATCATTATATCCGTTAAAGAATACGATTTTACCTGGATACTGTTCTGTAACCAGCTTTATGCTTTCTTCAATATTTGGATCTCCCTGTCCTACAATAAAAATCCTTGATTCCGGATGATCTGCAAAAAGGCGACCAAGGGAATCCAGAATTACAGAAATTCCCTTCTGCATTACAATGCGTCCGTGATACATTAAATACAGGCCTTTTCCGTCAGGAACATCGTCTATCCATCCGTAACGGGTCATTCCTTTCATGTAGCGTTCGTATTTCTTTTCTGCAACATAGAATTTCCTGCACATTTTAAGGAAAAAACGTCTGTTAAGAAGCTTTCCGTATAAAAATCCTTTTGCCGGTGAAAAAGCATATGGAAGAAGCGAAACATGTTTTTTCATAGGATTGTACAAGTTGTAGTCAATTCCGTTTGTAATTCCATGAACCGGGATTTTCTTTTTGAAGAATAAAGTAGAAAGTCCGTCCGTACAGCTGTCGTTTTCAGGATCTGTAAGTTCTTCTGCATAAAATGTAGAAACAGTTGTAAGTCGTGAATAAACTGCAGAAAGAAGGAACGGTTCTACCCTGTAGCCGTTCTGCGCCTGAATAAGGATGGAATAAGGCAGTGCGCTGAAAAATGCAGCCTGTTCAAGATTCATAAAATCATGATGATAGGCAGGGCCTGCATTATGAATTGTTACGAAGAACTTTGTCTTTTCATAAAATGAAGAGGCGTTTTTATCTGCATAGCAAGGAATAAGTGCACAGGATGCATCCTGACAGTGCATTATATCAGGACGTTTTGCTTCTGGAATATATTTTACATATTCACTTACGGCCTTCGAAAACATTGCATCAATAAAAAGACTGTCTTCGTGCCCTTTTCCCTTTATATGCTTTGGATCTATTTTCTGGTCTTTTTCTGTATAAACGTAAACAGCACTTTTATTTGAAAAAATAGGATTTTCTACAAAAACGACCTTAAATCCAAAACCTGCAAAAATTCCTTCTGTATAGGATACAAAGTGAGTCATGTTACCTACAGGAATTTCAACACCGGAAACGGCTTCTTTCTTCAAGTTTTTGATTCTTGCATAAGAAGTACAGCCGAATGCAGGGATAAAAAGAGTAACCTTATGCCCTATTCTGGAAAAGCCTTTTGCGAGTGCGAACGTAACATCCTTAACGCCGCCTGCTTCTGCAATTCCGGCGCATTCCATGCTTGCAATCCAAATATTCATCAGCTTATTTTTCACCCTTTAAATCCGGACGAAGCACGGCTGCTCCGTCAAGATAAATGTTTTTAGGCACGGAATTTTCTTCCATGTAAACTGTTGCAAGAACCCGAATTACCTTTTCAAGTCCGCCTTTTATATAGGCTTCCTGACTGCAGAACAGCGGAATGCCCGAAACGTTTATTCCTCTGTAAGAATGGCGGAGCGCTGCGCATGGATTCATTTCATCCAGATCTTTTGTAAGCGTAAAATGAAGCGATACAAAGTCATCTGCATTAAGACCGTTCTTTTCAAAAAGCTGCGTGCACATTTCTACAGTCTTTTTTGTAATTGAGTCCTTTGTATTTTCTGCAGTTATCGCTCCGCGAATTCCGTACAATCTTTTCATTCTTCAATCCTTTTTCTTCTGAAAAAACCTTTGTAGCCGGAAGAAGTTTCATCCGGCTGTTCAGAAAAATCCTGAGAATCATCAGGATAATCTTCTGCTGGTTCCAGAGACTTTTTTATATTTGTATTTTTAATGCCGTTTTGTTTTTCCAGATTCTGAAGGTAAACTGCCCGTGCGTGTTCATAAAGGTAAAAATCCGGAATTAAGGCTTCTGTTACTGCAATTGACGAGAACGTAACGTATTGGTTTTCTGTGTCAAAATTTGAAAGTTCCAGAAGTTCTTCTGTAGAAAGCAGTTCCGGCCTGAAAGCTGTAGATTTTTCTGACTTTCTTAAAAGAACGGCAGAAATGTTCCTGCAAAGAGAATCGCTTTTTTCCTCTACATGTGCAGAAAGCGATTCTTCGTCTGTAATTACAGATGCTTTTAGCAGCTTGATTACATCTTCTGCCTTTACTGCGGCCGAAATTTTATAGGTAAACCTGTAGTCAAAGTTGTTTATGCTGTCATCAACAGATTTGTATGTATCTCCGCTTGAAAGGGAACCTGTAATTTTTCTTGTCAATGAAAAATTCTGATTTTTAAAAGTCTTTAATTCTGCATTAGATGGAATTAAGAATTCCCAATGCCATGAAAAAACTCCAGGAACAACCGGGCGTGAACTGATTCCGCCTGTCTTGGAAACGATTATTCCAAAACCGTCAGACGGAACCCTGAACTGTGTCCAGCCAAGAAAGAAAAGAACGGCTCCAAAAACTACGAGAATAATGAAACATGCAAACAGATTTTTGAAGAACTTTTTCATTTTACCCCCTTGACGGTTAAAAATACAATTTTTAGTATAACAATGGATTATGAGAACTGCAAGGATTGACTTGAATAAAAATCTATCTGTCTCTATTTTGTTCAAACTTACACGAAGAACAGTTCTCTTTCTTCTGCTTTTTACAGTCTCGCTGATTTTCCTGTATTTTATTGGAAATTTCCAGCAGTTTCTTGATTCAACTCAGATAATCGTCATTAAGACGATGGCGATTTCAGCTTCTGCCCTTGCAGTTCTTAGCGCCGCAGCCATCATTGAATCTTTTATCTACATTATGATAAAAAAATCAAGATGGCTTTACTATGCCGTTCACTGCGTGCTGCTTGCCGGTGCGTGCTGTTTTGGAGCTGCAGTCCTTATTGCTTCATCTTCCCTTATTATCATTGTTCAGGGAATTTAATTTATGAAACAACTGCATTGTAAGGCAGAAAAAGCATGCAGTCACCTTTTTCTGCTGATATTGTTACAGGAAGCCTGTCCTTTGCATATTCTTCAGAAATACGGTTGCTCAGGCTTGGCATTCCGTATTTTCTAAACAGGTCAGATTCCCATTCTAGTCCTTTAGAAAGAATTTTTCCGCCGGAATAGCTGGAAGTAGTTCTTGCAACGGAAACAACGTCTGTTTTTTTCAACCCGTTGATTTCAGTTTTTGTTCCTTCCTTTACAAAATAAATACTCTGTTCGCTGCAGAGCCATACATCCGGATGATGAAAGGACGAAAAGGAATCAAAAATATTAAAAAAATGATCAGCTCGTCCGCCGTCTCCTCCTACCAGAGTTATAAAAGGAATCCCTCCCTGCTTTTCTGCAATTTCATATGCTTTTTCTACTGCCAGTTCAGTATCTGTATAATCCTTGTCACACGGATACGGAACCTTTACGTCATCGCTGAATGCATCCAAAATTGACCGGTCAGAAATGCTGTCAAAATCTCCTAAAATCACGCAGGGATTAAATCCATACAGGATGCATGGCTCCAGTCCTGAGTCTGCGGCGATGACATAATCAACCTGCGGATGTGTCTTCCAGTAAAGCTGAGTTTTATCATAGGCCGGAAACAGACCGCCTGTAAAAATCACTATATGAAGCTTTTTAGGGTTTTGCATTTTCTACTCCCAATCGTTAGAATAATACCATGGATTATGTAAAAATTCCCGCAATTTTAAATAAAATGAATGAGATTTTTGAATCTAACGGTTTTGAAGCCTATCTTGTCGGCGGCGCCGTAAGAGACATGCTCATGAAAAAAGAGCCTCATGACTGGGATGTAACTACGAACGCAAAACCTGAACAGGTTATTGCCATTTTCAGAAAAGTTATTCCCACCGGAATTGCACACGGAACTGTTACAGTTCATTTTATGGGTAAAGAAATAGAAGTTACCACGTTCAGGACTGAATCAGATTATTCAGACGGAAGGCATCCTGATAAAATTGAATTTACCGGAAAAATTGAAGAAGATTTGAGCCGCCGAGACTTTACGATGAATGCAATTGCGGCTTCCCTTAAAGACGGTAAAATCAAGGATCCGTTCTGCGGGAACAGAGACATTCTGGCTAAATGCATAAGGACAGTCGGAAACCCTCTTGAACGTTTTTCCGAAGACGGATTAAGGCCTGTGCGCGCTGTTCGCTTTGCTTCCCAGCTTGGATTTAAGATCGAAGAAAAGACCATGGAAGCTTTAGGCAATCCGGAAGTACTCAAAAAAACAGCTTCTATTTCTACAGAACGCTTTCGTGATGAGCTTATGAAACTTATGACGGCGGAAAAGCCTTCTGAAGGATTAAAGCTTATGGAATCCTGCGGAATCCTGAAGATTTTTATGCCGGAACTTTTAGACGGCAGGAACTGCATTCAGTCTGATGACAGGGGCTACCATATTTTTGACGTACTGGATCATAACCTTTATGCATGTGACGGCGCACCAAAGGAAAAGCCCCTTCTTCGTTTTGCGGCCCTGCTTCATGATTCCGGGAAACCTGCAAGCCGTACGGAAAAAAACGAAGGCGGAATCAGGATTGTAAATTTCTACAATCACGAAGTTTATTCTGAAAAAATTGCAGAAAAAATAATGACAAGGCTTAAATTCAGCAATGCGCAGATTGAATATGTGTGCCACCTTATAAAACTGCACATGTTTCATTACGAGCCGGTCTGGTCTGATTCCGCCGTCAGAAGGTTTCTGGTTAAGGCGGGTTCAGAATACATTGAAGACCTTTTTGACCTGCGCCTTGCAGACATGTACGGCAAATACAACGAAAACGTGAGGATTCACGACAGCGCAGCATGCGAATCTCTTTTAGAATTTAAGGAACGCATTGAGCAGCAGAAAAATGCAAATTCAGCACTCAGCTTAAAGGATCTTGCCGTAAACGGTAAAGATTTAATTTCAATAGGAATTCCGGCCGGAAAACAGTTAGGAATGATTCTGAACGAACTGTTCGAGGCAGTCCTTGAAGATCCGGCTCAGAACAGCAGGGAAAAACTTTTGGAAATAGCAGAAAAAACTTACAGACAGAGGATAAACTGATATGAAACACAATGAAGAATTTGAAAACTGGACAACATACGATGCCTGGCTTGTAAAAAACTATTCAGAATATTCAATTACTTCTGTAAATGAAGTAAACGGAAAAATTATCTGTGAATATATAGATAAATCTGATCCGATTCCAGAAGATGATGAAGAATAAAAATCCGGACAGTAAGAAATTTAATCAACTGATTACAGGAAATGGATATGAGCGAAAAAATTAATTTAAAAGAATGCGCGTGCTTTGGCGTTGCAGGAAATTTTACTGGACATCTTGAACAGGCAGGCGAAGCCGCAGATTTTAAAAACGTAAAGACAGCAGAAAACAATGCTCCGAAAGCACTTTTTCCGACATATATTCCGGGAAATGATGGCACCACTCCGGAATTCCTTCATGTATTCCCGTTTTCATCTGAATCAATCATTTTTCCAAAAGGAGAAGAAAAACTCCAGATTGAACCGGAATGTGCAGTTCTGTTTAAGGTAAAATGGCTCGAAGGAAAGGCATTGTCTCTTTCTCCTGTTGCATTCGGAGCCTCAAATGACTGTTCAATCAGAAAGGAAGGTGCTAAAAAAATCAGTTTGAAAAAAAATTGGGGAAACAGCACAAAAGGATTTACAGCAAAGACAATTCCTCTTGCAGAATTCTCGGATAAAAGCGTGTTAGCCGGCTATAGAATTGCAAGTTTTCTTGTCCGCGACGGAAACGTTTATCCTTATGGAGAAGACAGCGCTGTGCGCGATTACAGCTACATATGGCAAAAACTTTCTGACTGGCTTTTGGAAAAATTGAATTCACAGAAAGATGAAGGTCCTGCAGAAGATATTCATTCTTACCTTGCCGGAGCCGGTTATCCAGAAAACCTTCTTATTTCCATAGGTGCAACAAGATATACAGAATACGGGATGAATAATTTCCTAAAGAACGAAGACAAGGCTGTTGTCGTGCTTTATCCGGAAGATTCGTATACAGGCGAAGAAATTGTTCAGAGGGTAAAAGAAAACCGTCTGGACGAAGAAGACATTTCTGCACTTGTACAGACGGTTATTTGCTGATTCAAATTAAAGCAGACTAAATCTGCATGTTCATGGCTTCGCGCACTTCGCACAGAGTTTTTTCAGCAATTGCCCTTGCCCTTCCAACTCCGTCAAGAAGCACCTGCCTTATGTAAGCAGGATCCTTTTCAAGCTGTGCACGCTTTGTACGCAGCGGGCGCAGAGTTTCATTCAATGCTTCTGTAAGAGTGCTCTTAAGCATTCCGCCTCCGCCTTCTCCGATTCTATCTGCAATTGCGCCAGGCTCTTCACCTGTACAAAGGGAAATAAGCTGAAGCAGGTTTGCAACTTCCGGACGGTTTACAGGATCATAAGTAATAAGGCGTTCGCCGTCAGTCTTTGCCTTTTTTATAAGTTTTGCAGTTTCATCTTCTGTTGCGCATAGCATGATTGCATTTCCACGTGATTTACTCATTTTCTGAGTTCCATCCAGTCCCATAATGCTTGGAGTCTTAGAAAGGAGAACCTGAGGAAGCGGGAAAATAGGCTCTTTTCCGGAATCAGTGCAGAACTTCTTGTTAAAACGGCTGGCAATTGTACGTGCCATTTCTATATGAGGAAGCTGATCTTTTCCTGCAGGAACTACTGTTCCCTTGCAGAAAAGGATATCTACTGCCTGATGAACAGGATAAGTATACATTCCAGCATTTACGTTTGTAATTCCGGCTGCCTGAATTTCTTCCTTAACAGTAGGATTGCGGCTTAATTCAGCATTTGAAATAAGCGTAAGGAACGGAACCATAAGCTGGTTTGCTTCCGGAATATAGGAATGCGGATAGATGATTACGTTTTCCCCCGGTTCGATTCCTGCTGCAAGATAGTCAATTACAAGCTGCTTAGTATTCTGGCTAATTTCCTGGTATGCATCGTGATCTGTAAGAACCTGATAGTCAGCAATAAGAATCATTGTAGGAACGCCGAGTTTAGAAAGTCGTACTCTGTTCTGAAGGCTTCCAAAATAATGACCGATATGGAGTCTTCCTGTCGGTCTGTCTCCTGTAAGAACCCTGTATTTAGAAGGATTTTTAAGAAGGTCTTCTTCAAGTTTGCGGCTTGCTTCAAGAGCTGCCTGATAAGTTGCACTGTTTATTGTTTCTGCCATATTTATTCCTTTTTTCATCTGTGATTCTAGCATAAAAAAAAACAGATTTACAATGCATTTTTGCCCCGATATCTTACTTGAGATGTATTAAAAAGAACGCTAAAGTAAAGCCATGACTCTTGCTTCATTTTATAACTGGCTTGACAACTACCTTAATTTTGAAAAGACACAGAAAAAAAATATTTTCTGGCTTGATTCCATGAAATTTCTGTGCGAAAAACTCGGTAATCCGCAGGATAAAATTCCATGTATTCATATTGCAGGCTCAAAAGGAAAAGGCTCTACGGCAGAAATGACTGCCAGTATTCTTGAAGAAGCCGGTTTTAAATGCGGCATATACTCTTCCCCTCATATTTCAGACTTTCGTGAAAGAGTCTGCACGCCGCACGGATTTTTTCCTGACGAAATCTATGAAAGGTCAGCTGATGAATTGACATCCCTTGTAGACAGCATTCCGCTTGAACAGCTTCCGGCACAGCGCCCTCTTACATGGTTTGAACTTGTTACAACATTTGCTTTTCTCTGCTTTAAAAATGCCGGCGTAGACTATGCAGTTTACGAAACAGGACTTGGTGGACGCCTTGATTCAACAAATGTCGTAAAGCCACTTGTTACGGTTTTAATGCCGATTGAACTTGAACACACAGAATTTCTTGGCGACACAATCGAAAAAATTGCCTTTGAAAAAGCCGGAATCATAAAGGAAAATACACCGGCCGTAATATCATTCCAGAATTACGCAGAGTCGGAAAAAGTATTTATAAAAACATGCCGCCAGAAAAATTCAAGATACATTCTTGTAAAAGATTCCCTTATTCCGGAAGTTTTGGATTTTAAAAACGGCGAAATGAATATAAGGCTCAGAGGAACAGGCAAAGAAGCAGAAATTCCTTCTGATTTTGAACTTTCTGCAAAGCTTCTTATGGCTGGCAGGGTTCAGGCTCAGAATGCAGCAGCGGCGGTTACAGCATTAAAAATCATGCTGCCGGGAATTGACGTAAGCGCAATAAGTCGCGGACTTTCAAAAGCCCTTATTCCTGGGCGGTTCCAGATATGCGGAAATACAGTCCTTGACGGAGCACATACAGTCCGTAGCATAGAAAATACAATATGCACCCTAAAATCAATTTATCCGGGAAGGAAGTACAGGCTTCTTTTTGCATGCGCCGGTGACAAGGACATAAAGGATATAATTCCGCTTTTTAAAGACACGTTTGAAAGAATCATTTTTACAAAACCTGTTACTGTAAGGGCATGCAATCCGGAAGAAATGAAAAGGAATGCAGATCTAAACGGAATCAAGGCAGAAATAGAAAACGACCTTGAGGCTGCATTCAACATGCTAAAATGTGACTCAAAAAATGACGATATTATACTTGCAGCCGGCTCATTCTATCTGGTTTCTGAACTGATAAACCTGATAGGTAGAAAAGGCCTTGCAGCATAAAAATAGACGGAAGATGACAAAATGAGATGCACAAAAGCAATTATATACAGCGATAACCTGCGCAATAATATTTCAGAAATAAAGAAGAACCTTAAGCCGGGCGTTAAGCTCTGCTGCGCCGTAAAGGCAAACGGATACGGAAACGACGCCGTTACTTCTGCCCGAATCGCAGAAGAAATGGGTGCCTCCTATCTTGCAATAGCAACAGTTTCTGAAGGTGAAGAATTAAGGAATGCAGGCATAAAGGCTGATCTCCTGCTGCTTTCTCCATGCTGCCCGGACGAATTTGAAGGCGTTGTTCAAAACAGAATTACTCCCCTTGTTTTTGACCGGGAAACAGTTTCTCTTCTGGCAGAAACAGCAGTCCGGGCAGGCAAGGTACACCAGAGCGTATTTCTTGCGGTAGATACAGGAATGGGAAGAATCGGCTGTTACCCGGAAGAAGCTTCTGAAATTGCACGCTTCATAGAAAGTCAGGAATCACTTGAACTTGCAGGAATGATAACCCATTTTGCAGTAAGCGATGGAATTACAGAAGACAATATTGCTTATACCGCAAGTCAGTTTTCAAAGTTCAGGCTTGCAATAGAAAACGTACGCAGCGCAGGAATTAATCCCGGAATCTGCACCTGTTCTGCAAGTGCAGCAGGAATTGCAATGCCGGAATATCAGCTGGATATGATCCGGCCTGGAATCATTCTTTATGGATATTATGCAGACCAGGTTACAGAAAAATACCTTGAATCAAAGGGAATAAGCCTTAAGCTAAAGCCGGTAATGCAGTTTCAGACTTCTGTTGCTGCAATCAGGCATTTTAAGCCGGGGCAAAGCGTTTCATACGGACGCACCTGGACTGCAGAAAAAGAAACTGACATAGCAGTTTTACCGGTCGGATATGCAGATGGTCTTTTAAGAAGGAATTCCCCTGGTCTTAAGGTTTCAATCAATGGGAAGGCATACCCGGTTGTTGGCCGAATCTGTATGGATCAATGCATGGTCGACATAGGAAATGCAAATCTTGACGTAAAGCGCTGGGATACTGCAATTTTATTCGGCCCAAAAGATAAAGGTTCTGTTCTTGATGCTGATGACATTGCACAGATGACGGGAACAATTTCCTACGAAGTGATGACCAGCGTTTCCAGCCGTGTTAAGCGCGAAATCGTTTAAATATCAATGTTTCACATAATATTTTTACATACGCCATTATTGTAAAGTTTTAATTTTTTTTATAGAATGTATGGTGAGTCTGTCTGTATTTCATTCAGATCAGGAGAATGAACAGAACACTCAAGGGGATAACTTAAAAATGAAAAAAATCAGAGGAGTACTAACTATTCTTGGAACTGCGGGACTGCTTCTTTTGGCTTCATGTGCAACAGTTTCTTCTGCAGCTTCTTCAGGCAGCAATGATGATGATGGACTTATCAGTCAGGAATCAACTTCTCAGCCGGAAGGCAAAATCATAAAAGAACCAAAACCTATATCAGTACAGAATACATCAAATCAGCTTGAAACAGAATTCAAGAACCTGTTGAAGCGAATTGAACTCAAAGTAGAATCTTCTCCAAAAGCTACTGTTGCAAACAAGGCATTCAGAACACCTTATGTTGTAACAGTAAAAGATGAAAACGGTCCTGTAGCAGGCCTTGAACTTACAGTGAACTGGCCTATCGGCAGGACAAATGATACAGTAACTTACAGCGCTGCCCGCATCAAGACAGACGAAGAAGGAAAAGTATCTTTTACACCTGCTGCTCCAAAATTTGCAGTTAAGGACAAGGTGACTTTCTACCCTTCACCGGTAAGTTCTTCATCTCTTATTGTTAAGGCTGCCTATGAAACAGCAGTTTCTGCGCCTTATGCAGTAAAGTCAGAATACCTGGGTTATCCGGGAGGACTTCTCTACACTTACGATTTTAACGAAAAGGGAAACCCTACAACAAATAACTTTCTTCTCCTTCAGAGCCTCAGAAACATAGGCGTAAACGTTGGAAACTCTCCAGTAAGCGATACGTCATATTTCAATATGCCTGTTTCTGAACTTTACAGGGAAACTTACAATATCGTAGGCAAATCCTATAAATTCATGGTTATGGGAGCATTCAAATATGCTGCCCCGGCAGAAGAAACTGCTGACGGGGCAACTGTTACCCTTATTGCAGACATAACATGCGTTGACATGAGCAACGGAAACATCCTGTACAAAACAAGTTTTACAGAAACTGTAACAGATAAAAACAAATGGACTGCTGATCAAAAGTGCCGGAAGATTCTTGCTGACAAGGCTGCCGACGCAATTGTATACGGCATGTAAGGAACTATTATGATTTATACAGACACACGTGATTCAAGTGTAAAAACAGATTTCAGGACAGCTGTAATGAACGGAATGAACTCTGCAACAGGCGGACTCTACATTCCTGTAAGTTTTCCAAAACTTGACAGCTCTTTTATAAACAAAAATCCAGAGCCTTCTTTCCGTGACATTGCTTTCAATATGGCAAAGCCTTATGTTGAAAACGAAATTCCAGATGAAGACCTTATGGCTATCATCTGTGACGCATATCCGTTCAGTCCAAAAGTTGTTCCAGTTGATTCAACTTCATACGTTCTTGAACTTTTCCACGGTCCTACATGTGCATTCAAGGATTTTGGTGCACGTTTCATGGCTCGCGTTATGTCATATTTTAACAGAACAGAAAAAGGAACACTTCACATTCTTGTAGCTACTTCAGGTGATACAGGTTCTGCCGTTGGTTCAGCTTTCCACAACGTTCCGGGGCTTGATGTTACAATTCTTTACCCAGAGGGAAAGATTTCTAAAATCCAGGAAAAACAGCTTTCAACATTCACAGGAAATGTACGCGCACTTAAAGTAAAGGGTACATTCGATGACTGCCAGAAGCTTGTAAAGACTGCATTTACAGATGCTGACCTCAGAAAGCAGTTCCGCCTTTCTTCAGCAAACTCTATCAATATTTCTCGCCTTCTCCCACAGAGTTTCTACTACATGTACTCTTCTCTTGTTGTAAAGAACAGGGCTCCTCTTGATTCTAAACTTGAAAATCCTGCAATCCTTGCAGTTGTTCCGTCTGGAAACTTCGGAAACCTTACATCTGGCCTTATTGCAAAAGAAATGGGCGCTCCAATTGAAGGTTTTGTTGCTGCAACTAACTCTAACAATACAATCCCTGACTGGATTGCTACAGGCGACTACAATGCACGTCCTTCTGTAGAAACATATGCCAACGCAATGGACGTAGGTGCACCTTCCAACTACGAGCGAATCAAGGCTATGTATTCACTTGAACAGGTTCGTTCTATGTTTGCTTCTTACTGGCTTGACAACGACGGAATCAAGGCTGCAATTACAGACTGCAACACAAAGACTGGCTATACAATTGATCCGCACGGAGCAATCGGCTGGAAAGCATGGGATGACATCAGAAGCGGTGCAATGGAAAATCTTGTAAACGGAAACAAGAATGATTATAAGAAACCTGGCCTTACACCAAGCGCTCCTGCATGGGCAGACAAAGTTGTTTCAAAGAATGCTGTAGGCATTATCCTTGAAACTGCTCATCCTGCAAAATTCGGTTCTATCGTAGCTGAAGCAACAGGAAGAGAACCTGTAATTCCTGAATCACTTGTAGAAGTAATGAACCTTCCGGATCAGGCAATTCCAATGGAAAACGATTACGCAAAATTCAAGGAATGGCTTAAAGCTAACCTTGCTGAGTAGAATGCACGGGGATGTCATGAACGGCATCCCCTGTTTTTTTAACAGACTTACTTTCTCTATTTAAGAATTCAACTATTGTTCAATAGACGAAAAAAGAGTTATACTTATAGAATATCATATCACAAGTAAAAAAAAGACTGGAGTAACAGTTTATGAAATTATTGGTAATAATCCCAACTTACAATGAAATTGAAAACATTACAAAAATCGTTCCTGAAGTTTTTAAGGTAATTCCTCAGGATGCTGGAATCCTTATTGTTGATGACGGTTCACCGGACGGAACTGCTGCTGCTGTAAAAAAGATGCAGGAAGAATATAAAAAACGACTGAACCTTCTTGAAAGAAAGGAAAAAAGCGGTCTTGCAAACGCATATATTACAGGATTCAAATGGGGCTTTGAAAACGGCTATGATGTACTCTGCGAAATGGATGCAGATTTTTCTCATAAACCGGAATACCTTCCTGCTCTTTACGAAGCAATGCAGACAAATGACGTTGCAATCGGTTCAAGAAACATTAAGGGCGGTGCTGTAGAAGGCTGGTCTGCCTTAAGAAACTTTATTTCAAAGGGCGGTTCGCTTTATTCACGTCTTGTACTGGGTTGTCCGGTAAAAGACCTTACAGGCGGCTTTAACATGTGGAAAAAAGAAGCCCTTGAAAAAATCGGGCTAGATACAATCATTTCCAAGGGATATTCATTCCAGATTGAAATGAAGTACAAGGCCTACAAAGCCGGCTGTGCAATTAAAGAGATTCCAATCATTTTCCCTGACAGAAAATTTGGCGAATCAAAGATGAGCAAGGGAATTTTTATGGAAGCCCTTAAAGCAGTCTGGAGAATCAGAAATGCTTAAAAAAATAATGAAATTTGCAGTTACAGGCGGGCTTGGAACACTTACAAACCTTATTCTGTTTGCCCTTTTTGCAGACATCCTTAAGTTTGAAGCTCATGCAGTAAGCGTTGCCTGCTTTGTAATTTCATGTACACAGAATTATGTAATAAATCACCTGTGGACATTTAAGGTTGAAAATCAGGGAGAAAGCCTTTCTGTAAAGCTTTGGGCAAAATTTCTTGCAGGTTCGCTTGTCGGCTATGCAGTAAACTTTGGAATTTTTTCTCTTCTCCTACATATTTCAAACTGGAATTATGTAATTCTTGAAAAAGAACTCTCTCTTAAAGTTATTCCGCAAGGAATCGGTATTCTTGTTGGAATGATTTTTAATTTTATTTTCTCTAATTTTTTGGTTTTTAAAAACTCAAAGAAAGGAAGTACTAATGAACAGTAAGTTAAAACAGATTTTTTCTTTCAGAACCCTTCTAATTCTTGGAATAGCCTGCTGCTTTATCTGCATCATTCCGTTTACAAAAGATCTTATCGTAAAATTGATGGAAACTTTTGTCCTGCACAGGGAATTAAGGGATTTTTCTAAATGGAATGACATTCTTGTTCATTCAATGACTTATTTTGCGCTTATAGGTATTTTCTGGTTTTTCTTTTGGTATACTTCTAAAGGAAAGAAAATCGGAGGAGAAATTTACGAAACTGCCGTAAGAGCTTTTTCCGGAAAGAAAACGCTTTTTTACCTTGGTGCAATTTTTGTAATCTACTTTATTGCTTACTCTGCCCTTATCCGCGCAAACTATGAATACGCTGATGATATCCGCCGCTGCTATGCAGGTCACAAGGCCTGGGTTGGCTGGAGCCGTTACGTTTCTGAAATTCTTGCGGTATTCATTCATACAAATTTCTTTATTAATGATATTACTCCAATTACTCAGTTGTGGACTTTAATTGTCCTTACTGTTACATCGTACTTGCTCTGCTACATTGTAACAGAAGGCGAAATGGGGAAATGCGCCGCTGCAATGTCTGTAGTGTGCGGACTGACAATCTATTATCTTGCTAATTTTTCGTATAAATATGACTGCCCTTACATGGCTCTTTCCATGCTGTTCGGGCTTCTTCCATTCCTCTTTATTTCTAATTATGTAAATTTTGCTGTAATGTCATTCATCAGCCTGCTTCTTGTATGTTCTTCATATCAGGCATCAAACGGTATTTACATTATTTTTGCAATGTTTACTGCTTTTAGAATGTGGCTTCAGAAAAAGCCGATGAAATCTGTTGGAATTTACACAGGCATTTCAATTGCAGTTTATGTTGCAGCCCTGTTCTTCTTCCGTATTTTCCTTATGAATCAGTTTGATTCTTCAATGGATTCAAGAGGTACAGGAATTGCAACCGGCATGAACATTTTTAGTAAAATGGCTGCAAACTTTAAGGCATATAATTACTGCATTCTTCCTTTGAGCGGAAACCACTGGGTAAAATTCTTTATTGGTCTTACAGCCGTTCTTTTCCCGGTTTCTGCAGTACGTCTTAGAAACGGAAGAAATGTATTTGCAACAATCGGACTTTCACTGGTAATTCTTGTTGCTATGTACTGCCTTACTCTTGGTGCATATCTTGTTCTTGAAGAAGCGCTTGTAACAAACCGCACATTCCTTGGATTTGACATGCTCTGTGGAATTATTGCAGTTTATTCTGTATATGCCCTTACAAAAGAAAACAGCATAAAGATCAGGCGTTTTGCAGGTGCCATGACAGCACTTTATGTTTATGGGCTTATTGTGCAGGCTGTTGTTTACGGAAATTTTGTGCAGAAACAGAAAGAATATGAAAACTTCCGCTTTTCAATTCTTGCACAGGATTTGAGTAAAATCGTTGACTTTACAAAAACAAATTCTATCTACATTGGTGGAATTACAGGAATGCCGGGAAAATCAAGGATGGAACGTAAAAACTATCCAATTGCAGCAGGCTCTGTTTCTCCAGTACTTACAAAATATATCATTAAGGGATACAATATGGACTTTGAATTCCTTAGTGAATATACACTTCCAGAACTTGATTTGCTCCCGGAATTTAAGAAACAGCTTACTGACCTGCCTATGATTCAGGATACTTTCTATCATACAATTTATGGCAGGGACACTCAGTATTTTGTTTACCTTAAATGGCCTATGATTGAAGAATAAATATTAAGGAAGGAAAGGCGTAAGGCGTTCTATGGCTTCATATCTGTACACTCTTGTGATTTATCCACTGCAGCAGATTATTGAATTTGTGTATATTGCATGCATAGAACTCTGCAAGTCTTCCGGACTTGCAATCCTTGGCGTAAGTGCTGCTGTAACGCTTTTTTGCCTTCCTTTATATGATGTTGCCGAAAAATGGCAAAGAAAAGAACGGGAAATTCAGGAAAAGCTTAAGCCCGGAATAAAGCGCATTAAAGAAACTTTTTTTGGGGATGAACAGTACATGATTCTTTCTACGTTCTACAGGCAGAATCATTATCATCCTTTAATGGCATTAAGGTCTTCATTCGGGCTTTTTATTCAGATTCCGTTTTTTATTGCTGCATATAACTTTCTTTCGAATAACGAAGAAATTCGCAAGGCTTCGTTTTTTTTCATTCAGAGTCTTGGCCTCCCGGACGGACTTTTTAAAATTGGTTCTGTAAGCCTAAACGTTCTTCCGGTTTTAATGACTGTAATTAATATGATTGCAGGTGCTGTGTACACAAAAGGCTTTGCATTTCGTGAAAAACTTCAGATAAACGTTATGGCGCTTATTTTTCTTGTAATCCTTTACAGGTCTCCTTCCGGTCTGGTTCTTTACTGGACAATGAACAATGTTTTTTCCCTTGTAAAGAATATTTTCTACAGACTTAAAAATCCTGGAAAAATATTCCGCCTTATGATGGCCGCCCTTCTTTTCTTTACGGCTCTTTTTATCCTGTTTACAATGAAGCCAAAACAGGCGGTTCCTGTATTTTTGAGCTCAATTGTTGTCTTTTTTTTACCGGTGCTAAAAAAACTATATGAAAAGCTGTTATGTTCCAGTCTGAGCAAATTTGAAGAAGACATTAAATTCAGGACATCAGTATTTTTTGTTTCTGCAATAAGCCTTACTCTACTTACGGGAATTGTAATTCCTTCGTTTTTAATAACTTCCTCGACTCAGGAATTCTGTTACATTGATAACTGCTCCACTCCCCTTTATTTTCTGTTTAACAGCCTTCTTCAGTGTACAGGGCTTTTTCTTCTATGGCCGACATGCATCTATTTTCTTTTTGACAGAAAGGTTCAGGGAACAGTCAGTTTTGTTTCTTTTTTAATCCTTGTTTTCGGAATAATAAATGCCTTCTGCTTTCAGGGAAATTATGGAACGGTTTCTGCAACTCTTGTTTTTACGGAACACAAGGATCTGCATCCGGACATGAAAACTTTTATTCTGAATCTTTCGGTACTTTTACTAAGTGCAGGCATCATACTTTTTGTAATGAACCGGAAGAAAAGTTTTATTATAAGCTGGATTTCCTTTATTCTGCTTATTTCTATGGGCGGACTTTCGGTAATAAACTGTATGCTGATTCAAAGGGAATTTCTAGCGACCGCAAAACCTGATCCTCAGGTCACTGACATAAAGCCAGTAATGAGTTTTTCAAAAAGCGGTAAAAACGTTCTTGTTATAATGCTGGACAAGGCTCCGGGATTTTACATGAGCACAGTTTTTAATGAAGCTCCGGAACTTCTTAATTCTTTTTCTGGATTTACGGCATATCCTGATACAGTTTCTTTCGGAAGCTGGACAATCCAAGGTGCGCCGGGACTATACGGCGGCTACGAATATACACCGTGGGAAATGAATCAGCGCCGCGAAATTTCCATGCAGGAAAAGCATAATCAAGCTTTAAGCATGCTTGCGTTTATGTTTGAAAAAAACGGCTTCGAATCATACCTTATTGATCCGCCGTACCCAAACTACGATACAGAACCTGTTTTTTCATTTTTAGACGGACATAAAAATGTACACGGCATCAAGGCTCTTGCAAGATATACAGACATCTGGTACCGGGCAAGCGGATATCCAAAACTGAATACAAAAAGCCGCCGCATAAAAAGAAATTTCATATGGTTCAGCATATTTAGAATTGTTCCGCCGTCCATGCGTTCAATTGTCCATTACAATGACTGGTGGAGCGAAATGGACTATATGGATAATGTTTCTGACTTTATTGACCGCTACTCTGTCCTTGATTTTCTACCGGAACTTACTTCTACGGATTCAGATAAAAACTGCTTTATCTTCATGGATAATGAAGCAACCCATGATCCAGGGTTTGTAATGGCACCGGACTATACGCCTGCGGTTGGAATACCAAACAGCTTTGGTTTTAAACATACAGAACTTGAATGCGACCCTGGATTCCATGCCATGACAGCTTCTTTAAAAAGACTTGGAGAATGGTTTGACTACCTCAAAGAAAACAATGTTTACGATAATACGCGTATAATCATTGTTTCTGATCACGGTTCCTACCAGAGATTTCCTATATTTGAAGGCTCTGACCTTTTACCAAGGGCAATAGAATGGTATAATCCAATGTTAATGGTAAAGGATTTTAATGCAGCCGGTAATTTAAAATACAGCGGTAATTTTATGACACAGGCAGATGTTCCAGCAATTGCCGTCAAAAATGTGATAAAAGAGCCTGTAAATCCTTTTACCGGCAACGAAATAAAGGAACTATCTTTAGAAGAAAAGCAGGAAAAAACAATAGTTTCATTCAGCAAGGCAAACAGGGTTCGAGCAACAGAAGACAACGGTTTTATCATAAATGATGATGACTGGTATACAGTAAAGAATTCAATTTTCTCGGTAAAAAACTGGTCAAAACTGAACGTAAAAAAAGGAGAAATAGTAAAATAACCATGCTTAATTTTTTATATGACCTTTCGGCAACGCAGCCTTCTCCACAGAGCAAATTTCACGGCGGAGGAGAATACGGAGAAGTTGTATTCTTTAAGCTTCTTGAATACACAGATAAAATCAATCTTTGTGCCTATTATGATTCAAAATCCTACATAAATCCTGATCTTTTAAAGGCCGCAGAAGAAAAGAACGTAAAAATCTTTGACATTCAGAAAAAATCACTTGCAGAAATTATAAGTGAAGAAAAAATTGACAGGGCATATTCTGCAATGCTTAATTTAAACCAGAACTGGCCTTTAGGTCAGCTTGAAGTATATACAACAGTTCACGGCTTAAGAACACTTGAAAAACCGACTGATCCGGTAATGCTCTGCTATGAAAAAAACAAAAAACAGCTGATTATTGATGTTCTTTTCATGACAATATTCAAAAAATGGTATGAAAAAAAGCTGAAAGTTATAAACGGACGTCTTGTAACGGATTCCCGCATTAATGTAATTACAATTTCAAGACATTCAAAGGCTTCTATAGAAACATTTTATCCAGAAACAAAAAGTAGGAACATTCCAGTGTTTGCCTCGCCTACTTTTGACCAGCTTGATAATTACAAGTCCGTAAGCTCAGCACTAGATGATTCACGGCTTAAAGATTTTGGTATCTCTAAGGGAAAATTCTTTCTTATTACAAGCGCCGCCAGATGGAATAAAAATGCATTGCGCGCAGTCCTTGCATTTGACCAGCTTGTTTCTGACGGAAGCTTGACAGGTTTCAAACTGGTAGTAACAGGCGTTACAGATAAAAAGGTATTCTCCAGGCACATAAAAAATAAAGATGCAGTGAAACTTCTTTCATATGTAGAACGCGATGAACTTGAACTTTTGAACCGAAGCGCATATGCATTTATCTATCCGTCTCTAAACGAAGGATTCGGTTACCCACCTATTGATTCCATGAAATATAGGGTTCCGGTTCTTGCAAGCGGAACAACTTCTATTCCGGAAGTCTGCGGAGATGCTGCCGTTTATTTTGATCCATATTCAGTTTCTGAAATAAAAAACAGAATAATTCAGATTTTGGACGAAAACTTTTACAAAGAACTTCAAAAAAAATCAGAAATACGGCATGATTATATAACCGCAAAACAGAAAAAAGACCTCAATGATCTTGCAGAACATCTTATTAGATAATTTATTAGAAAATATTTGAAATTGGAGACAAAAAAATGGCAAAAATATCTTTTGAAAATAAAACAATTCTGGTTACAGGAGCTGCCGGATTTATCGGAAGTTACCTTTCTAAAAAACTTCTTGAAACAGTCTCTTCCTTAAAAGTTATTGGACTTGACTGCATTACAGATTATTACGACACCTCCCTTAAAGATGAACGCCTCAAAATGCTGAGTGCGTTCGGAAATCGTTTTGAATTCATAAAGGCAGACATTTCTGACATGATGGTAATGCAGGACGTGTTTGCAAAATACAAGCCTCAGATTGTCGTAAATCTTGCTGCTCAGGCAGGCGTACGCTACTCAATTACAAATCCTGATGCATACATTAAGTCCAACATGATTGGTTTTTACAACATTCTTGAATGCTGCCGTCATAATCCTGTTGAGCACCTGGTATTTGCTTCATCTTCAAGCGTATACGGTTCAAATAAAAAGGTGCCGTATTCTACAGAAGACAAGGTGGACAACCCTGTTTCGCTGTATGCCGCAACAAAAAAATCAAATGAGCTTTTTGCACATGCCTACTGTAAGCTTTACAAAATTCCGGCTACAGGCTTAAGATTCTTTACAGTTTACGGTCCAATCGGCCGCCCAGACATGGCATATTTTAAATTTACAAATAAACTCGTTAAAAATGAACCGATAGAAATCTACAATATGGGTGACATGTACCGCGATTTTACTTACATTGATGACATTGTTACCGGAATCATGAGCGTCATGGGAAAAACACCTGATGAAACAGAAGACGGCGCTCCATACAAAATCTATAATATCGGAAACAACAAGCCTGAAAGCCTTATGCGCTTTGTAGAAATTCTTGAAAACTGCCTCATAAAGGAAGGAATTATTTCTGAACCGGGTAAAAAGGTTCTTCTTCCAATGCAGCCGGGTGACGTTTACCAGACATACGCAGATGTTGATGACCTTCAGAGGGATTTTAACTTTAAGCCATCAACTCCATTGGAAAAAGGACTTGAAAACTTTGCAAAATGGTATAAATGCTATTATAAAAAATAAAAATAGACTATAATAGAAATATGAAATACGTTTACGTCCTTACTTCAACGCCAAAAGATTTATATTACGAACAGGCCCTTATGTCTGTATGGTCCCTGCGCTACCGCATGCCGGATGCAGACATAATTGTCCTTGTAGATGACAAGACATTTAAATCTTTTGAAGATGAAAAACGCAGCGAATTAAAGAAGCTTGCAGAAGTAAAATCAATTGAATTTGATGACAAGGTTACAAATGTAGAACGAAGCCGCCTCATAAAAACTGCAATTCCAGACTACGTTTCCGGGGATTTTCTTTACATTGACTGCGACACAATCATTGCAGACGATCTTTCTGACATCGAAAAAGCAGGCTGTGAAACCGGTGGTATTTTGGACGGACACTGCTACCTTGACGAGCACATCCATAAAAACTATTTTCTTGCAAGAGATAAAAAACTAGGGTTCCATGGAACCCAGGCAGAAGGCTTTAATTTTAACGGCGGCATTGTATTCTGCCGTGACACAGAAGCCGGACACGCCCTTTTTAAAATGTGGAATGAAGTATGGAAATATTCCGCTTACACAAAGCATGATCTTCATGACCAGAGTGCCCTTAACGAAGCAAACTACCGTACAGGCCTTAAAATGCAGCAGCTGCCGGGCGAATGGAATTGCCAGCCAAGCCACGGCGGACTTGCATTCCTAAAAAACGCAAAAATAATTCACTACTACTCAAGCGAATTCAGCGGAAAAAACTATGTTCCGTATTACAAGCTTGCAGACAAGGAACTTCAGAACAGAATAAAGGAAAGCGGCAAAATTCCGGAAGACATCATAGAGATGATAAAAGACCCTAAATTTCAGTTTAACAGGGTTCACCTTATTAACGACAGCCGCATAGTAAGCATAATGCAGTCACCGCTTACATTTACGCTTGCAGACATTAAAAAGCACGTACCTGTGCTTTTTAACATAATGGAACAGACAATGACAGGAATCCGTTCTTTAGGAAAAGCCCTTAAGAAACGCTGATTAAAAAATATATATTTGGAGAACAGATATGAAAATTGCAGTTGCAGGAACTGGATACGTTGGATTGTCAAATGCAATCCTTTTGGCACAGCACAATGAAGTTTATGCCGTAGACATCATGCAGTCAAAAGTTGATTTGATAAATCAGAAAAAATCGCCAATCGTAGACAAGGAAATTGAAGAATACCTTTCTACAAAAAAGCTTAATCTAACCGCAACAACAGATGGCGAAAAGGCATATAAAGACGCAGATTTTATAATTATTTCTACGCCTACAAACTATGATACAGAAAAGAATTTCTTTGACACATCCAGCATAGATTCTGTAATGGAATCCGTAAAAAAATCCGGCTCAAAAGCAACAGTCGTAATTAAAAGTACAGTCCCAGTAGGATACACAGAATCTTTCCGCAAAAAAACAGGCTACAGCAACATGATTTTCTCTCCAGAATTCCTCAGGGAAGGTCATGCACTTTATGACAATCTTTACCCTAGTCGCATTGTCGTAAGTTTTCCTAAAGCAGCTCCAGAACTTAAGGAAAAAGCAGAAAAGTTTGCTTCCCTTCTTCTTGAAGGCGCATTAAAAAAAGAAGTTCAGGTTCTTCATCCTAACTGTACAGAAGCAGAAGCCATTAAGCTTTTTGCAAATACATATCTTGCACTTCGCGTTGCCTATTTTAATGAGCTTGATACATATTCAGAAGTGCGCGGACTTGATACAAAACAGATCATTCAGGGCGTATGCCTTGACCCAAGAATCGGAGACTTTTACAACAACCCTTCTTTCGGTTACGGTGGCTACTGTCTTCCAAAAGATACAAAACAGCTTCGCGCTAATTTTTCTGACGTACCGGAAAACCTTATTTCTGCAATTGTTGAATCAAATACAACCCGCAAGGATTTTATTGCAGACCAGATTATTGCCAGAAAGCCAAAAACAGTCGGTGTTTACCGCCTTACAATGAAAGCAAACAGCGACAACTTCCGCCAGAGTTCAATTCAGGGCGTAATGAAAAGAATCAAGGCAAAAGGTATTACCGTTGTTGTGTACGAACCAACATATAACGGCGACGATTTCTTCAATTCAAAGGTACTCAAGGATTTTGATGAATTTAAAAAGACCTGCGATGTTGTAATTGCAAACCGCCTGAGCGATGAACTTTCTGACATAAAAGACAAGGTTTACACCCGCGATCTTTACAGCCGTGACTAATTCAAGTGATTTCGAAGGGGAAAGCCTTCCCCTCGTCACAACCGGCTGAAAGCCGTTTGTTCCTACCCCTTCCAACGGGGGCAATGAGGACTATATTTTTTTGTTCTTGTGCAATCTGATCATGTTTTCTTACGCCGCCCCCGTAACGCCCCCGGGTTATTCCTCCAACTCTTCTTCTTCATAAAATTCTGTTTCTGGATTCCAGGTTAATTTTATTTTTATATTTGTTACTCGCTGCGAAAGATACGGTCGCACGTCCTTGTGCTCCCGCCGCTTAGCGGGCCGATGATTTTGACACCTATCTCATTTTCTGTTAATCTCCAAAGAAAGGAGATTACAAATGCTTGATTGTCTTGCAGTTGCACTTGGCGGTGCCATAGGTTCAGTTCTACGTTATCTAATCGGATTGTTTCCTCTCAAAGAGCAAACTCTGTTTCCAATAAAAACTTTTGCGATTAATGTTCTGGGATGTTTCGTCATTGGATTGATTGCTGCTCTCAGTTTGAAATCAAGTAATCTAAATCCACGCCTGGTTTTATTCTTGAAAGTTGGAATATGTGGAGGCTTTACAACATTTTCAACGTTCGCGCTTGAAAGCTCGAATCTTCTGAAAAACGGACATCCAGGAATTGCAGCTTTATATATGTTCCTAAGCATTGCTGTAGGAATCGGATTTGTTCTGCTTGCAGAACTCCTTATAAAAAAATAAAACCTCGGGGAGATCGCGCGCAGCGGTCAGAAAACTCTTTCAAAAAATTTAATTTATAAGTGGTAAAGCTAAAAAATGCTTTCGCATTTTTCTTAACGCTTTGCTATAGAACATCGGCCGCCAGCGGCCTTCCACAGGAGGACCTATACGTCCCAATAAATTGTGAGGTATCTATGAACGCACAGATTTTAATTAAGACTGCCAACGATTAGTTTGAATTCTCAAAGAGCAAAACTGGACAGCTCGATTTTGTTGGCAAATAGGAAAATAATGCTCTTCCAGATGTAGAAGGCTATCAGGAATTTGTTTCAAGCACATACTTCTCTCCAAGCTGGTATGTATTCATTCAGACCGCTTTGAATTGCAATCCTACAATTTATGTTTCTTCAGATGTAGATGTTTCTGACAAAGATGTTTTCGATTACCTCGTACATATTGGTCCCCTTCTTGCAGCTGTAGAGTCAAAAGATTCTCTGCTTGCAGGAGAACTTTTCATGCGTTGCAGTGAAGTTTTCGAAAAGTTTGCACAGCTTACACAGTACATTATGGAACCTCTTTGCGTGAGATTCTGTTCTCATTGTCTTACGGTAAGATGAACAATATCGATCCAGATGATATTCCGTTGATTTTTGAAAGCGCAAAAAAGAAGCTTGAATATGATTCTTCCCACGAATCGCTCGACCAGGCTTTTAAACGCTACTTCAAAATGAATGAAGTAACTGTAACTCTTCCTCTTGTAGGTACAAACTTCTATCACTGAGATGACGACATTGTTCCTGAAGCTCTTACAAAGCTTACAGACAATCTAAGTGCAGATGATCTTTGCGGCAATGCAGAAAAAATCCGCAAGGCAAAACATGATTTCTACGAATCACTCAAAGTTTCTGTACAGGCAGAGCCTTACAATGTTCACGATAAGAACTCAATTCTTGTCTGCATCGAAAACGTAGAAGCAAAGCTCTTTGGTAATCCAGGTCTTGAAAAAGCCGGACACATCCGTGCTCTTGCTGCAGAAATCATCCGCGAAGCAAAACCTTCAAAGATGTCTTTTACCAGCAAAGCTTTCAAATCTGAATTACCGTGAGATTGTAGTTCAGTTTACAGTTTAAGCCGATACACTACATTTTGTCCCATTAAGGCAGAATGGAAGAAATATTACTGGAACAAAAACAGTAATATTTCTAAACATCGCCGCCGCTAAGCTCAAGAACAACCCGAACAAAAGGCCTTGCATCTGCATCGCGAATCTTATTTTCAACTTCCGGTGGTAACTCGTAAAATCTCATAGCACCACCGTTGTATTCTGTTCTTGATTACGAATATTAAAGACAACAATTCCGCATACTTCAAACTTCTGAAAGCAAACCTCAGTATCAGCGCAGTTGATATCACCCATATCATTAATTGGCTTCAAGTCATAAAGATCTAAACTTGCACCAAACTTTACATCCAGCACAATTGTAAGTTTTTCAATATTGTTCTGTGTCGGAAAGTAATCATCTGTAAAAGGAAAATAAAGTGTAATGCTGTACTTGGCTTTCTCTGTGTATTTACCTGTAAGCTCAAAGCGGTACACCAAAGGCAGCACTTTCAAATCGGCAATTACATTATGTCCGTCAAAATAAAAAGTTCTGTTTGGAGTCCACTTTAATGAAGGTGTGTTTATATCCCAGCTTGATGTATAAGAATCGTCGTTTTCCTGAACATCAAGCCTGAGATAAAGAGGTGCTTTGTTTTCTCCACGAAGCTCAAACTCTTTTATGCTAAGATTTTTATAGATTACTTTATAAGCTACTCTGTCAGCGAGCTGGTCAAACTTTTCTTCTCGGTAAAAAAGCAAAAGGAACAGAGCAAGAATATTATTATATTCAAGTCTCGTAACCACGCATCCGGTAATGGCTTTGCCGGTTTCAACAAGTTTCTCTCTGTTCCTAATGCCGATGACGCCTGGCAGAGCGTAGCCTTTGGACGCAGTGCGTACAGTTTTCTCGCTGTATGGTAGTGGATAATAGTAACCGTCTTTTGCCACAGTCAGTGTGCAGCTCTTTCCCTGAATCATCATAGGGATAGTGTAAGACGGTTTGTGTCCTAAAGATTTTGTGAAAATTTCGGGATTTACGAATTTATCAAATTAAAGCAAGAATATAAAAAAACTGCTACATTTTGTGGCAGTTTATAAATTGAAAGAAGAGATTAATTATGTCCTATATTATTTCTATAATTTAATTTTTTTTGCTTACAATCTCATGAGCATCATTGTATGTATATGCTTTTCCGTTTCCGTCGTAGTATGGAGCATCATCCCAATATGGAGAAGTTGCTTTTGTAACAAATATTTCGTCGTTTTTATATACATCAAAAAGTTGACTTTCGTAAGTTTCGATTGCTTCTTTTGCAGCTTCCTCAACCGTACTTCCATATCCTGTATGTCGATATGGTGCTAAAGAAGGTGTCCAAATTGCATAATCTGGTTCTGCGATATAAAGGTATTTATCGTCAAGATTATTGTCTTGTTTTTCTCTTTTTGTAATTTTTATTGTTAAATCTGGAAAATTACGTACTTTATCAGTGACAGCAATGAAATTACTTATATTAACTACTATCATTTCTTTTCTCCTAACATTTGTTATATTTAAAATATAATTATACAAAATGTTAGGAGTCAAGCTTTTTTGGTGGGATTATTAATTTTCTTTGAAAGTCAATAAAATATCCATTATTACATCAAGAAAACACTTATTAACATTAGCAAGCAGCCCTGCTGTTGAAGTATCATATTTATATAAACTATGAACAAGGCAGCATCTAACTCGATAAAAATAGTCAACACATGTTTTATCTTTTAAGGTTGTCTCAGTATCATAATTGCTAGAAAGTAGGAAATTTCTACAAACATTTGATAGGTTTTCTACTTTTCCATTATCTGGATTACTGTATGTATTAAATAATGCTTTTATTCTACTTTTTTCACTTATTGCTTTATTGATAGAATCATTTTTATCAAATAAATTTGTTTCATCCCAATCAATTGTTAAAACTTGCTTTTTGAATTCAAAAATCAGTACTTTACTTATTAATAATTCAATTAGCTGGTATAAAACATAAAATAACGAATACTCTGATTCTTTTTTATTTATTAATTCTGTAAATAAAAAATTTATTCCAACATTATTATTTATACATGAAGGTATAGATGCTAATTTCATATTTTTTTCAGGAATTAAAATATTTTCACTTATTGTATTTCCTTCATTATTAAATCCATACCCATATTTAAATAGTGAAACAACATAATTTTTTATGGTAAAATTATTAATACGCTTTATATTGTCATGATCTATAAGCAATAAATGATCATTCGTATCATATTTTGTTTCTATTCGTGAATCAGAAATAATATCATCCTTACTGTATGAAGAGAGTAAAAAATACATTCCCAAATAGGCATATTGTAGGAAGAATTCATCATCTACATAGTCATGTTCCTTTGATACTAACGCTTGAATAGGAAAAATCCATCCGCCGCGTATATTATCAAAATAAACCCTATAGATACTATTTTCTGAAACTTCATCTCGATTATTATGCAATAAATAGCAATCAAATTTCTTTGGATCCAGATGAGGGTGTATATTTAATACACTATGATACTCTAGTTCACAATCATCATTTGTTATTGAAAACAGGAGTTCATCTGCATTATAAGTAATACAACTTTTTAATAAATCTATATTTGTCATTTTTTAGCATACCTGGCTGTAGTATTTCTTATATCCATTTTCTACTGATTGATAAATATCAAGATAAGTATCACTTGAAGGATTAAATAACTGGCGATAAAAATAACAGAAGAACATTCGTTGTGCATTACCAATTTTTTTAGAAGCAGTTTTAATTGAATCCATTCGCAATAAAAATCTCATAAACGCATCTTCGGAGTTTTCTTGTTTTTTTAATTGATCCAGTGATTCATTTATACTTTCAAATCCATTTATTAATTCCATTTCTTTTAGTTTTCCTATAGCTGCTCCAAAACCTGTAAAAGATTGTGAAGTTGAAAATACTTTTATTGCATTTCTACCGAATGGATTTCCTTTAATTCCATAATCTTGACACATATCGTCTGTAACTTCAAATTCATTGTAAATTGAAATCATCGTCTTAAAGAATTTAATATACAAAGAAATAAAATCCTTAAATACATCTTTATTTGAATCTTCTTTTGACATGTTTTCTAGCATTTCGATATTATCAAGAAGTTCCTGTTTATCAATAGGTAACTCATCTCTTTTTAGATATGAATCAAAACCTTCAATAGCATATTGGAATGTAAAAAATAATTCATTCTTTTCTACAGCAGGATCAGTGTCTTTTATTATTTTAATTCCATCTATTTCATTCTGTAATAAATCACTGTAAAGCATTTCAATTTGATGTCTTGGTTTCATAGGTGTTTGGCCACAATTTAATGTAAGCATTCTATAAAGAACACCAAACTTATTTATATGAGCATAAATTTCTACACGAAGTTTATTTGAATAGAATTCTTCCAACTTTGTTGAATTATTAGATAATTCTTTTTCTGCATCTAACAAAGTATTTGTTCTTTGCAATCCATCAAGAATTAAAACTTCATTTAAATCTGAACTAAATGTTGTATTCAGCTCTTCTTCTGTTACACTTTCATTTGAATCTTTTTGATTTGTAATTGCTAAAACTATAGGTGGGAATATACAACCAATTTCCATATCTTTCTGAAGTAAGGAATATACAGATTTTGCATTGGTAACCCTTTTTCTCTGTAATTCATTATTGTTTTTAATTTGCTTTGCAATTGATAAATATTCTTTGTAATTCATTTCTACAAGAATATTTCTAGATGCAATTCTTTTATCTAAAATTTCTGATACAATTTTCATTTTCTACCTCTTTTTTTATATCTTTACGCCACACGCGCATTCTCATTCACACTACGAATAATCTGAATCAATCTATTCTGCGCCTTAGGATTAAACAGACTAAAGAACTTACCAGGTCTGTCAAACGGCGGCTTACCATCTCCAAGGCGTTCAAGATTAATTTCGCCTTGTTCAATGATATTCTCAATAATCACTTTCACAAACTCAATCTGCTTAATGTTCAAATTAAACTCAGAAATAAAATCCGCAAAAAGTTCATTTACTTTCTGGCGGTCCATCTTTGCAATAGAGCGAACAAAAACACCAAGTGGTTTTCCATCGCTTATCTTTTCAAACTGTTCAGAAGTTCCAAGTTCCTTAGTAAATACATCATTCAGTTTGTTATAATCATCCTGAGTCAAACGAACATTATTGCGCAGTTTAATAATTGCCTCATCATCCAGGTGCTCAGTAATGTAAGAGTTTACTTTCTTCTGGTAAGCTTCAAAATTATTTGCAGTATATACAGGAGTTCCTTCACCTACAGAAAGAGTAGTATCAATATAATCAACATATCGAATCGGCTTCTTTTTGCTTTCAACCAGGAATTTTATAAGCTCGCGAATCTTAACTCTCATATCTTCCAGGTCCAAAATACTTGCAGATGGATAATATGAATCATCAACAATACGAGTCAAAAGCGGAATCTGAGCTTTTACCTGTTCAATGTTTGCTTTCTTTTTCAAAAGAATATTTGCATCATTTACAATTTGTTCCTGCTGCTTAGAATAATTCTTTTTCTGACATTTCAAAACTTCAATACCATAAACAAGATTATCAAAGCCCTTTGCATAAATGTCAAACTCGTCCATATAAACAAGTTGAGCTACATGCTTTTTTAGATTTTCAACATCAAAATCCTCAAGGTTCTTAAATGCATTAATATCCTGGAATTTCAAAACATGTTTTTTATGCAGATGAACGCTAGTCAAGTTCAAATTCAATTCCCGAATCTGTCTGTTTACAATACAAACAAGTTCATGTCTGTATTTCTCATACTCAGGAGTCTGATATTCTGCAGCCTGTAATTCCTTAATAATTTCCACGCGGCGGTTAAAAATACTTTCAGTAAGACTTACAGTTTCACTGCCTTTTACACCGTCCTTGTTTACACGGAAGAACTCAAAGTTTCTAAGCCAGTCAAAAATGTAAAAATATTTCTTGCCTTCATAAATGCCGTTCTTTCCGTCACAGCAAGAAAGCTCAGGGCTTAGACGTGTACCGCGACCAATCATCTGATTAAATTTAATCTTGCTCATTACTTTCTTAAAGAAAACAAGATTAACAACTTCCGGCACATCCACACCAGTATCAAGCATATCAACACTAACAGCAATAAATGGATTCTGATCCGGCTTTTCAAAATCTGCAATTGTCTGCTCAACTTTACTGTCATCACAAACAATTCTCGCACAGAAACCACCTTTCAATTGCGGGTACATTTCATCAAACGTATCAACAATAAACTGAGCATGCTTTTTGTTATATGCAAAAATAATAGTCTTTCCAAGCTTATCACCGGCATCAGTTTTAATGCCGTTTTCCATAAGCTCTTCAATAACTTTCTTTACGGTGTCTTTATTGAAAACAAACTTATTGATGTCACTTGGCGGAGCTTCTTCAAAATCAGAAGTTCCTTCTTCTTTGTACTGGTCTTCAATTGCCTTACGGTCTTCTTCACTCAAGTCATCAAAGTGAATACCCTTATCAATAAAGGTTGTAGAGTTTTCAACAGGATAATAATCAACAAGGTATCCGGCTTTTATAGCTTCTTCGTAAGTGTAGTTATAAGTCGGGTTTCCGTGTTCCAGTTCAAAAAAGTCGAATGTACTTCGTTCAACTTCTTCGCGTGGAGTAGCAGTTAATCCTACTAAGTATGCATCAAAATAATCAAAGATTGCACGGTATTTCTTAAAAATACTTCTGTGCGCTTCATCAATAATAATCAAATCAAAATGAGCAGGAGTATAAAGTCTTTCTCCATCTTCAGTTTTATCAGTATCAATGGCATTAAGAATTGTCGGATAAGTTGAGAATACAATTCTTGCATTCTTATCATTTTGTCTAGATTTATAATCCAGCATATTACAAAGCGACATAGATTTAAGATGCTCTTTGTAATTTGAATAAGCCTGTTTTACAAGCTGAATACGATCCGTCAAAAAGAGAATATTTGTTGCATAATTTGCACGAGCAAAAACATCTGTAAGACTGATTACAGTTCTTGTCTTTCCGGTTCCAGTTGCCATAACCAGAAGAAACTTTCTAAATCCTTCATTGGCAGATTTTACAACAGCCTTAATAGCCGCCATCTGATAATCACGACCGGTAATTTCTTTATTAATCTGAATAGAGTTAATATCTTCTTTGAGTGAACGGCGGTCAATAAGTTTCTGTAAATCACCCTGGCTGAATACCATACTTACACGGCGTGGAGCTGCCTGTAAATCATCCCAGAAATTGCAGTCAAATCCATTAGTATAGAAAATGAAAGGTCTCTGTCCATATTCACGTTCAAGGCAGTCTGCATAATCTTTTGCCTGTTGTTTTCCAATGTTTGGATCTTTACTTGTTTTCTTAGCCTCAACAACGGCAAGCGGTTTATGGTCTTTACCAAAAAGAACATAATCAACAAAGCCGTCAGAATGTTTATCTCCCATATCATGAACAGGATATTCTTCCTGTACCATAACACCGTCAAATTGCCAGCCTAATTTTTTCAAGTCTTCATCAATAAAGAGTTTACGAGTTGTCTTTTCATCAATTTTTTCGTAATTGATTTTACTGTCATCTTTAGGCTTAGACTTATTACTCGTTAAAGCTTTCTGTAAATCGGCAAGCTGCTTTTTAAGTTCAGCAATAGACTGTTCTTTTTCATCAAGCTCACTGCGATATTTATCAATTTGTCCCTGATTCTTTTTTACAATGATTGTTGCTTTGTTTGCCGGTATAAGAGTTTCATCAAAAGTACGGCTTTCGTATGTACTGCTGTAAGTAAATACAATCCAGTTTAAGAAATTAAAAAGAGCTTTAAGAGAAAGAAGAGCGCGAGCTTTGTCAATTTCAGTATTTGAATGAACTGCCTGGTTCCCAACTTTAATTACAATCTGCAAATCTTTCTGAATATTTCCAGGAACAATATTTACAAAGTTTTTATCATGAACCAGAACCTGAATGCTGTCGTCATAAGGCATGTACAAATCGTCATCAACACTGTACATCCAGTTCACGGCCTGTTCCACACACTTACGTGCAGAAATACCGCAGAACATTGTAGATTTATTGTATTGTTTTTCAGCTTCGTTTGCTAAAGATGCAAATGCGGAGAATTCTTTATAGGCTAGCAAGTATTCAAAGTTTGACATTTTACAATTCCCTTATTTCTAGGCTAAATATTCTTTTCTTAAACTTTCAAATTTATCAAAAAGTTCTTCTTTGTTTTCAACCTCTATTCCATTTTCATCATAAAAGCTAAATAAATCTTTTAGAAGAATAGGAAGCTGGTTGGAATCCGAACAATCTATTACATTTTTTGTTTTTTGAAGTGCCTGATTTTTTATACCATCATCAAGATTATCTTCTGGAATAGATTCAATTGCTTCAATACTATGGTTAAGTATTTCTATGATACATGAATGATAAGCGCATTTATGCATCACAAAGTTCTTTAATTCAGACAAAATGCTATTCGCATTAAACTTATTACAATTTGCTATCGAATTAATATAATTATTGAGAGTTTGGATTAAATCATTATTTAATAATTTTCTATTTTCGTTTATATAATTGGAAATTGTCTGAGTTACTCCTGCTTTCATTTTATTAAGTTCACGTTCATTTGCTTTCTCCCATGCGTAATCAGCATAAAGAAAACCAGCACCTAAACCTAACTTATCGGAAATAGTCCAAGTTGAAAATAAATCTAAAATTCCGCGGAATAATCCCATTTTCTTTCTCCAGATTTGATAATTATACCACAACTTTTCATATATAGCCATTTCAAATTTTGATTTGTCGATTTGTTGAACGAAGGAATTAAATTGATTTTGAAGCTCTAATGGTGGTACTAAAACTTCGAATTCACGAATTTGATTTAAGTGTAAATCTGGAACTCCAATTCCTTTAATTCTCTTATCTGCTTGATTTTTAATATACGGTTGTGCCATTGATGTCGTTAGAAACTGAGAGTTTACTATTTCTGACTTTGGTTTCAACAATGCAACGCTTACATATAAACAAAAAGCTCTATCCGTATCTACAAGAGCTGGTATCCCATAAGTTGCTCCAACTTTTGTATATAAAATATCACCTTTTTCTGGGTGAGTAGATTTTATCATTTTTTCATATGCTTCTTCTGAAACATATTTACAATCATCAAATAATAATTTTCCAGAATTAATATTAACAACTGAAATGAATGGTTTACCAGTAGCAGTATATTCAGGTTTAGCATGAACTCCATCAGAAATCTTTGTACAAATATCTCCAAGTTTTTTTACTTCCCAACCCATAGGATTCTGTACAGGATCCCCAAACATCTCGATAAATCGGGATTTATCTTTCTGATTATTTTTAATATAATGAAAACAAAATTGACCTTATTTGGGGTTTTCGGCAGACTCTGTGACTATCATTCTAGCAACCCTTACATTCCTTTTTCATACGGTATATGATAAGGAGCTTTGGATGAATTTAGTTGATTTTATTATGGTGATATGGGGACTGTGTTTTTTTATGGAATGCTCGGGTTGCTAGAAAAAATCTGAGGCTTCTGGAACCCGAAACAAATAATGCGTATTCACAGTTGGAGAGTTCAACTCTCTCCCATTCCTACTTTTTTAGCTAAGATACTTTTTATGAGAATTTTTCACATTTTGCTGGTCTACAATTGCATATTCCATAGTTGTATCAATCTTTTGGTGACCTAAAAGCTTCTGAACCTGCTCAATTGGCATGCCTTTGTCGATTGCACGTGTAGCCAAAGTACGCCTGAATTTGTGCGGATGAACTTTATTAATATCTAGACTTCTGCCGAGTTTCCTAAGCATTATTTCAACACCAGCAATTTCAAGTCTGTTATGAGGTTCGAGTAAGCTTACAAATAAAGCCTCATTGTCATCTGTTCTGGAGTTAAGATAGTTCTGCAAATGCAGCTTTGTTCTTGCATCAAAATAAACAACACGCTCCTTTGATCCTTTTCCAAGTACAACACATTCCCGGTTTACAAAATCAACATCAACTCTATTAAGTTTCACAAGTTCACCAACACGCATTCCAGTAGATGCAAGCATATCAATCAGTGCCAAATCCCGAATTGTTTTGCAGTTATCGCGAAGACGCTCTAAAGCTTCGTCAGAGTAAGTCTCTTTAACTTGTTTCATTGTCTTAATTTTGTGAATTCTTCTTACAGGACTTTTTAAAATATAATCTTCATCTTCAAGCCATGTAAAAAAACTGGAAAGAATACGTCGTATGTTATCAATAGTCTGCTTCGAAGCGTTGTTTTTCTTCTGATATTCACTTAAATAGACTCTTAAATCTTCCGTTTCCATCTGATTAAATGGTTTTTCCAGAGTTTTTATCAAGTTATCTAAAGTAGAACTGTAATAACTAACAGAACGTTCCGAACAACCTTCAACTTGCTTTGCCGAAAGAAATTCATCTTTTAAAGCTTGATTAGATTTACTTTGAATAAGATTTTCATTACCTAAGGCAACAACATCCACGTAAAAAAAACAATGCTCAAGGACTTCGCTAAGTTTCTGTCTTTGAGCATTGTTCAGTACACCAGACATTTCAGTCTGGATTTGATTAATTAATGTCTTTTTCATATAAGCTCCTTAATTCAGAGCCTATATTTATTATCCAAAATACTCCTGCATTAATGATTTATACAAAGTTTCTGCTTTTTCTAATGACTTCTGCACGGCAAATTTTGATTTGTCGATTTGTTGGATGAAAGAAACATATTTATTTTGCATATCAATTGGAGGTATAAGCACAGGAAAACTTTTTATCATATTCCCATTTAAATTTGGTTGATTCCCACCTTTTGCTAAATCTCTGAGCTTGTCATAGGAAAGAATAAAATAATACCAAAGATATCTTTGATTAATTTTTTTACTTGGAAGAATACATGCGCAAGCCTGATTAGTTGAAGCTTCGATTCCAAGGTAAGCTGTCATTCCTCTAGTTTTCCCTTGACCATACATCGCAATTAATAAAGTCCCTTTAGGCATCATTTTCGCAGATGATTCATCAAGTCCTTTTTTGGTAATAAACTCTTCGACTTCTGTTAATTCATTATTTTGAAGTTCTGTGGTTTTTACCCATGGTATTTTTCCGTTTTTCCAGTACTCATTATTTTTTCTATCAGGAGTTCCTCCACTTGTTACAGTGGTAAATTCTCCAACATTCTTATAAGGATATTTTGTATTATTATGAGGATCCCCAAACATCTCGATAAATCGGGATTTGATTAATAAATCAAAATTATTTAATTGTTTATTATGTTTTTTTATAATTTTGGTACATGTATTTAAATTATTTGCTATTTTTTTCTGCACTTCAATTGGTGGTAGCGGAATTATGTAATTTTTAAGCCATTCTGTACTCATATTTTTTTGAGCAATTCCTCTAGCAGAATAAATACAATCATATTCAAATTTATCAGAATTAAGAAAAGTAAATAAATATGAAATAAGTAAGTTTTTATCCTTTATTCTTATACATCCTACTCGTTGGTTTAATGCAGCAGGTAACATTTCTTTTGAAAGAAGTGCAACCCTACCAACATTACCAGTTAGAGATATAAGCAAATCATTTTCATGCAATTCATAATCTTTAAGATTTTCTTGTTCTGTAATTGGATAAAAAGCAGGAGAGTTATCTTCAATAAATCCTTTTTGAACATTTGTAATTCGAATTACTCTGATTCCTGAATCTACATATTTATCACTTTTAAAAGCATAACCATTAAGTATTTCACACACATCCCCCAGTCTTACCGTCTTCCACTCATTCATTTTTCAGCTCCATTGTTTTCATCTTTAGAAAGAGTTTTCTGAATTTCTTCTTCCGATGGTAAAACTTTCTTGAGGGAATAGGTTGATATTCCAATCGGCTCGCTCAAGTTTTCTACAGTCCATTGAGCAACCACATCATTCTTTTCCTTGCAAATTAAAAGACCAATTGTATTTTTATCAGTCTTATCTTTCATCATATGATTTACTGCATTGCAATAAAAGTTCAGTTTGCTTACAAACTCCGGCTGAAATTTAACTACCTTTAATTCAACAACAATATAGCAGCGTAATTTCAAATGATAAAACAGCAAGTCAAGTTCGTAATCATCCCCATTAACAACAAAAGGAACATGACTTCCTACAAATGCAAAACCATTTCCAAGTTCCAGAAGAAACTGTATTAAATTCTGTTCCAATCCTTTATGCAAATCTTTTTCTTCATACTTTTCAGACATAGAAAGAAAATCAAATTTGTATTCATCTTTAAGGATTTCTTTTGCACATTCGCTCTCATTTTCAGGAAGTGTAAGGGCAAAGTTATTAATTGTATTTCCACGGGTTTCAAAAAGCTTTGTGTCCATCATATTGATGAGCATTGCACGGCTCCAGCCGTTTTCTTTTGTTTTTGAAATAAAAAACAAAGCTTCATCAATCGATTTTGCTCGTGTAAATATTTCTATATGATGTCGCCATGGGATTGTAAATAGAGTGTCCTTGAATTCGTCACCAAGCTGGTGACAAATTTTCCTAGATTCTGCACCAACTTGGTGCAATTTTTCAGTATAGAACATATAGAATCTTTTCATATAACGAAGATTTCGCTCTGAAAAGCCCTGTGCGTCTGGGAATTCTGTCTTTAATTCCAAACTTGTTTTTTCAAAGAACTTGCTTCCGTAAGATTTCTCAAAATTTCTTTCTGAAATATCTTTTCCAATATTCCAATAAAGTTCCAGCATTTCTTCATTTACAGCTATGCTGGCCTTAATCTGAGCTCCACGAACTTGCTTTTTTATTTGAGAAATCCATGTTTTAAATTCTATATCATTTGGTAAAAGTTCTTTGGCCATTATTTATTCTCCAAGTTTCATGTTCAAAAAGTGCGACGGTATCGCACTTTTTTTTCTTTGATTATTCTCCCAGCATCTTCTTTAGCTCAGACAAATCAGAAGTAATTTCTTTCTGTAATTCTTCAATTTCAGAAATTAAAACAGCTGGCTTTGGATATTCAACTTTCTCATAAACAACTTCTTTGTACTTATTAATAGAAAGATCATAGTTGTTAGCAACAATTTCAGACTTAGGAACAAAGAAACTCTGTTCAGTTCGTTTGCGGTCTTTTTCGTTATCAAGAGTATGAAATCTCTTAATAATGTCTGGAATATCATTTGCATCTACCGGCTGTCTTTTATCATCAAGACTAAAGCCATCAGCTTTCATATCATAGAACCAGACGTTTTCTGTTCCACCAGCACCAGTCTTTGTGAAAACAAGAATACCAGTACTAACTCCGGCATAAGGCTTGAACACACCACTAGGCATACTGATTACAGCCTGCAGCTGATGATTTTCAACAAGTTCTTTTCTAAGTGCCTTATGTGCATTTGATGAACCAAACAAAACTCCGTCAGGAACAATACAAGCACAGCGGCCACCTTTCTTAAGCATACGAATAAATAATGCAACGAACAAAAGTTCAGTTTTCTTTGTATTACAAACATCAAGCAAATTAGGATTGATTGTCGATTCGTTTACAGTTCCTGTAAATGGAGGATTAGCAAGAATTACATCATACTGTCCTTCAATCTGATTTGACTTACTTACACCGTCCTGATATTCAACTGTCGGGTTTGTAATTGAGTGGAGCATAAGGTTCATTGTACTAATACGGAGCATTGTCATATCGGTATCGTAACCGGTAACAAGTCCTTTCATATAATGATCCCATTGCTTATCGTTCATCTTGTTTGCATTATGTTCACGAACATAATTTGCAGCAGAAATAAGGAATCCTGCTGTACCACAAGCAGGGTCACAAATGCAGTCATCAGGAGTTGGCTGAATAAGATTTACCATAAGGTTTCTGATTTGAGCCGGAGTTCTAAACTGTCCATTCTGCCCAGAAGCACTAAGTTTGTCGAGCATATATTCGTAGATATCGCCCAACATATCCTGGTCTTGAATGTCGTTTTCATAAAGTTCATCGAGTCCTGCAATTACATTTACAAGAACCTGTGGAGCTGGAATCTGGAAAGTAGCATCCTTCATAAACTTTGCAAATGCACTTTCATTGTTTCCATGCATATTCTTAATGAATGCAAAAATGCCGTTCTTTTCATCCTTCATTAAAGAAAATATTTCGTCTGGACTAAGATTCTTAAACTTGCTCCAGCGGAGCTTCTGCTGGCTTTCATCAAAAATATGATTACCCTTAATGCCCATCATATTTTCTTTCTGTTCAGTTTCAATCTCAATATCATCAAGCGAGCGGATAAACATCAAATAAGAAAGCTGCTCAATACAAGTCAGCGGATTAGCCATTCCAGCCGCCCAAAGTTTTTGCCAAATGTTATCGATTTTATTTTTGATTTCGCCAGTAATCATTTTTATATTTTCCCCTATACCAATACTATAGCATGAAATAGAGGTTTATAACAGTAAAACAACGTATGATTTTTTCAATGAACAAGACTGTTAATTTTTAACCTTTTTGTTAATACTGTTAACATTTCGTTAATTTTCAATTTTCCATATAAGTTTTATGGAATCTCTGTTTGAAAGTCCGGCAGAAAAGTCATTCCATAAGTCTGTTTCTGCTTCATAGAAGGTATTATAGATAGCCTTTTTGTATCTTGTATAATGCAGCATTTTGTTTCTGGTATTGGGTTTTAGCTTGATTGTGAATGTAAGGCTTAGGTTTACCATTTCAATAATCCGGTCTTTCTGGGTGTATTCACTTTCGTGTAAGGTGCATTCGTAACATGGAAGAGTATCGCATTTCAGATCTTTCATAAGCTTTCCCTTTTATAGCCGTGTATGATTTTCTGTACATCTAATGGTAGCTTAGTTATTTCTGTTTCTTCGTGATTGATGTTTTTAATAAACTCTTTTTTCTTTATCAGAAATATTTTGATTACAACTTCCTTTAAGTCTGCTGGGAATGTCTCCGGCAAAAAGCCTGCATTGTAATTCAAAAATACTACATGTCTTTCAAGCTTTGGATCAAATTGCATAATATTCACCCGTCATATACAAAAGAACTTCAAAAAAGTTGCAAAGCGTTGTATGATTACAGTTGCTACATCTTCCAAATTAAAGACAACATAGTAAAAGCCAGAAACTTTTATTGCAGACAAAAAAAAATGAGGAAATCAATGAATATCGTAATTAACGGCGATTTTTTATGCAGAAACCTTACAGGAATTGAACGTTTTGCTTATGAAACATGCAGACGGCTGGATAAAATAATCCCAAAAGACAGCATCTCAATGCTGGTTCCTGCAAATTACAAATCAGAACCTGTTTTTGAAAACATAAAAATCATTAAAAGCCGGAATTCATGCAAAATATTTCCGCTGTGGGAGCATTTTGTTCTGTGTGCCTATGTAATTACTCACCGGGCAACATGTCTTGATTTTGCAAATGTAACACCATTTCTTGCTCCGGGAATTGTCTTTATTCATGACATTTACGCAAAAAAGTTTCCCGAAGATTTTAAAGGAAAAAAGGACACTCTTATCCGCCTTTACATGTGCCTTATGTATGCACATGCAGCTCGTTTTGCAAAAAAACTAATCACTGTAAGTAACTTCAGCAGACAGCAGATAAGTTCAGAATATAAAATTAATCCGGAAAAAATCGATGTAATTTACAATGGCTGGGAACATTTTTCTTCTGTTACGGAAGATGATTCAATACTTGAAAACTTCCCTATCCTCTCAAAAGGAAAATACTATTTTACGCTTGGAAGCCTTCAGAAAAGAAAGAATCTTAAATGGATTGCTGATTATGCCGAAAAACATCCTTCTGATATATTTGCAATTTCTGGGAAGGCTATTTCTGGAATGGTCTCAGATGACCTGAAGAAACTTCAGACATTAAAAAATATTGTGCTGGTAGGATACGTTTCTGATGCACAGGTAAAATCACTTATGAAAAACTGCCGGGCATTTGTTTTCCCAAGCTATTATGAAGGTTTTGGAATACCGCCTCTTGAAGCGCTTTCATGCAATGCTCAGATAATAATAAGTCGCGCAGCAAGTCTGGAAGAACTTTATAAAGATACAGCACATTACATTGATCCGGAAAACACAGACGTGAATCTTGAAGAGCTTTTAAAAGAGCCGGTAGCATCGCCAGCAAAGATTTTAAAAGAATATACCTATCAGAATGCCGCAGAAAAATTAAAGAAAATCCTTAATATCTAAGCCGGCATTCACGATATATTTTCATTCCGCTAGAATCTCCAGAGAGCAAGACCTAAAGTAAGCACAACACCGCACTGTACAGGATATTCTGCGTTATCAACAAAATGGTACGGAGTAGACATATCTGCACTGGATACGCCGTTCTGGTCCCGGTCATTGTAAGTTTCAGAATCAATTACAGTATAATAGCTGAACAGGAAACCGGCATTTGCAGAAACCTTAAACGGAATCTTTGTCTTTCTTGTCTGAACAGAACCGCCCAGGCTCAAAATATGCATCCAGTTATATGCACCGTCATGAAGGAAGTATTTTTTCAAATCATCGCGGTTGTATACATTCATTTCTGAATAAAGGGAACTTCCCGGAACCTGCTGGCTTCCGTAATCTGCTCCATGACGGATAAACTGATACTGAATGTTTGCAAGGACAGATGCAGAAGGCTTTGTATCAAAACGGATAAAAACTTCATCTGCGTTAGGCGGAAGATAATATCCAAGACATTCGCCGTTATTAGTATAGTTTTCGCTTATATAATGATTATACGAAGACGCATAGTTAATGGAATGGTGTGTATAGCAGTATGGTTCAACCTTTGTATAGCGCATGGAAAGAGATGAATAATTGAACCATGGAAGCAGAATCTTTGCACCAACCTGACCGCTGTACATTGCACGTGTAGAAGTAAGCGGATTATTGTTAAGTCCGTTAATTTCATCAAGATAAACAGAGAACCACAGGGAACCTAATCCAGGTTTTCTGAACTTTAAGTCAGCAAAAACAGCAAGGTTATCACTGTCTCCAATATGATTCTGGTATTCTACGTAAAGAACAAGCGGAAACATGTATCCAAGTTCAAAGCGCTTTGGCCATACAGAAGATGAACCGAAGTCAAAGTGAAAATATTTGAAATCAAGTTCAAACATATTGAGCGAGAATGCATTCTGGTAAAAATATGAATCATCAATTCCAGACTTTAATTCAGCATAGGAATCTGAATTTATATAATCCTGGTTAGGATATTCAAGAACGCCTGTAAGAGATGAATACTTCATGAATTTAAAAAGCTCAACCGTTGTATCTACGCTGAAAAATGGACGCGCCTTTGCATTGAATACAAGACTGGAACCGTTATCCATGGCAGCCCATTCACGCTCAATTCGGCCGGCACCAATAGTTACGCGTCCGTCCCACCAGCATCCGCGGATTTCTGCCTTAATACCGCCGCTGACCCCTGGTTCGGAAGCCCAGCTATCTGTTCCGTTTGCAGAAAGATCAGAAAAATAATAGAACTGTCCGTCCCATTTTTTATGATAGGCAAATGGAAGATAGCTTGTATTAAGGAATTTCTTTACATATCGTCTTCTTGGTTCCTGTTCTGCAAACCCAAGACAGTAAGCTTCTACTCCGTCGTCATACCACGGATATCCGATAAAATAATCAGAACCGCATTCATAAAGTTTCATGCTTGATGCATCAAAAAAAGCATTCAGATAGTAAGAAAAATATCTGGAAAGGTCTCCATAAAAGTTATAAGACGTAATTACATCAAAACCGGCCTGGTTAAAATCAGAATTTGTATATAAACCGCCGGAACCGGAAGATTCAAATCCAAAACCGTAATTAAAGCTGAAGTGCCACTTATCTTTATGGTTTGAAACATTCATATCGAACAGATTTATAGAATTCTTTTCAGGTTCCTTAAAACGGGCAAGAAAATTTTCAATTATTTTAAGTTCTACAGGGTTAAGTTTTTCCTGATTTTCTAGAATCTGATCGACAGCATATTTAATTCGCTTAACAGAATAAGGTCGTGCTCCAGGAAGATAATCACACAATCCCCTTTCCTGTGCAATTGAAAGAACATCATAAATGTCGTCTGTAATATCAACAGACATATTCTGCTGTGCAAAAACCGAACCTGCTAAAGCTGACAAAACAAAAAAAAGTAAGACAATTTTCTTCATAACTATTACCTATTATTATCTTTAAAACAACAAATACTCAAGAGCAAGAGCAATTTCTGCACCCTGCGCAAATGCTCCGCTTTCATTTTTATTGTTAAAAATAAATGTATATGTTCCCTGTGCATTAAGCTCAAAATGACTGCCTAGACGCACAGATCCCTTAAATGTAATCTGATTTGTAAACTGAACAGTTCCCGTAAGCCTGTAATCCCTGGCAATGTTAGCAGCTTCTTCTGCTCCAAGAAAACCAAGCCTGTAAAGAACAGACGGATAATAAGCATAATACTCTTCTCCATTAATTGTTACTGTATTATCAAAAATACCGAACGAATTTGTACCGTGCGCAAGGCTTAAAAGATCCATCTCGCAGGACCATTTAGATGGTTTTGAATATCCGACTCTTGCTTGAAATCCCAAAGCATCCGGTCCGAACGGAGTCCCAATCCAGGAGCAGATAGGGCTGTCCGTATTGCTCTGCATGTTGTAGCGCTCACTGTAAAGCGACCAGTCTGCTCCCTGCTTGATATACAGGTATGGAGTTGTATAGACGCCTTCAAGGGTTGTAATCCACCAGCCGTTGTGCCTGTCATCCGGAATTGTAAGTTCAAAGCCAAGCTGTGCACCAAAACTGTCTGGCATAGCCTTTCCGTTTGCAGATTCTTTTTCCGCCGCAGACTGAATTTCGTTCTGCGCATACAAAATATATGTTCTGAAGTTCCTGAACGGAGTAAGTTCAATCTGAAGCCCCATGTATGCGGCAACATGCGATTCTCCGTAGATTTTTTCTTCCATATAATTTGAATAATCGTTCCATGCGCCAAAAGAATGCATAATCATCAAAGGATTCAAGTATCTGATTTCAAACGGCTGTTCAATCAATGTTCCTTCAAGAACGCTTAGCCTTAAAAACTTAAAGAACGGCCTTGCCTCTATAAGGTGAAGATAAAGAAATTTGCCGGCAGAAATCTGAACTGCATCCAGATTATATTTTATACGCGGACAGAAAACATTAAACTGAAAATAAAAATCTGTTTCAAATGTTGAATTGTAAATTACGCTTCCTGTCTGAGTTTTTCCAACCTGAATTCCCTGCCTTGCAAGGCTTACATTTACGCCCCAGTCACGAAATGTTTTTCCGGCACATGTATAGACGTTTCTAGGCCATAAAAAATCAACATCAGAAGAAGAAAGTGGAATATTGCAGAAATTACCCGAAGCAGATTCAGCCCAAATGCTTTTTGCGATACAGGGATCAGCCTGCATAAAAAGTCTGTCACCCCACGCAATTGTAACAGGAATGGTTATGAATGCCTGCTCGATTTTTGTTCCGGAAAAATTAGTCGACGCAATATAAGTTTTTCCCTTCTTTTTAGAATAAAGCAGATTTTCATCAGAAAGGGAGCCTGGCTCGCTTACAGCATACAGGTCAGAATATTTATGGTCCTTTCTGAAAATCTCCCTGGAAGTAAGGCTTGAATAAAAAGTATAGTTGTATTCATTCTTAAAAATCGGATAGTTAATTCTTTTCTGAAATGAGACGTTTCCGGCAGAATCAAAAGTCAGATAGTCAGATATATTGGAAATTCCTTCGTCAAGATAAAGCGAAAGAGGATCAGATATGGCATAAAGGCTGTCCATGGAATTTTTATGCCCCGTATAGTCTGAAGAAAAGGACCAGTCCAAGTCAGAAGAACTTTTATACATAGCTTGCGGATAAAGATCCAGATTCATTGAAAACTGAACCTGCCCTAAATCTACAGTCTTCTTTTTTATGGTAAGAAAATCAAATATTGTCTGATATAGATTTTTACCCGAGGCAGAAAGATCATCATAGGGAATATGATCCAGATAAAGTTTTAATTCCCCGACAGAAAGCGGTGCATTATTTAAAAAGGAAGTAACTGCTGTATAATTTGTAAGGAACATCATTGCATCGTAAACCCAATGTCCGGCCGGAATAAGCTGCTGTTCACTGTAAATGTCTGCAGAAATTTTCCCCGCAAAAGAGCAGATCATCAGGAATGCAATTAAAACTTTTCTATATCGTTTCATAGAACGACAATAGCATTTTTCCAAAGGATTTTCTATACCGCAGGAAAATTAACGCCTCTCCCAGGCAATTAAAAACTCATTATTGAATTTTATATTCTGATGTAATATAGTTTAATTTATGGTTACTTTTCTTTATACAATTATAATATATCCTTTAATCCAGCTTATAGAATTTGCTTTCATGCTTTTCTACAATGTATTTAAGAATGAAGGTATATCTGTAATTGGTGTCAGTCTTGCAGTATCTATTGGAACTTTGCCGCTCTATATTGTTGCCGAACACTGGCAGCAGGTTCAGAGAGACATAGAAAAAAAACTTGATCCGGGCATTAAACGAATCAAATCTGTCTTTAAGGGCGACGAACAGTACATGATTCTTTCTACTTTTTACCGCCAGAATCATTACCATCCGCTCATGGCATTAAGGTCATCATTCGGACTTTTAATTCAGGTGCCGTTTTTTATAGCGGCATACAGTTTCCTTTCAAACCTGCCGGTTCTTCAGGGACAACCATTCTTCTTTATTCATGACATGGGACAGCAGGATGCGCTTTTTCATATAGGAAACTTTCCTGTAAACGTGCTTCCTATTGCAATGACACTCATAAACTGGGTAGCCGGTGCAATCTATACAAAAGGATTTAAATTTAAAGATAAGGCTACAATCTACGGTATGGCCTTAATTTTCCTTGTAATCCTTTATAATTCTCCGTCCGGACTTGTAATTTACTGGACAATGAACAATGTTTTTTCTCTTGTAAAGAACATTTTCTATAAAATAAAGAATCCGCTCAGAGCGCTTTACATCATTCTTGCAGCATGTGTAATCAGCCTTGATCTGTACCTTATTTTCATTCACAACGGATTCATGCATAAGCGCCTTTTGATGGCTGGTGTATTTACACTCCTTCTTTTTACACCATTTGTCGTAAAACTTGTAAACAGGCTTATAAAGACAGCATTCCAGCCGCTCATTACAAATTCAAAGGCCAGATTTTCGCTTTTTATCTGCTCTACTCTTGCACTTGCACTACTTGCAGGCTTTGTTGTTCCTTCATTTGTAATCAATTCTTCTGCAGTTGAATTTGCAGATATTGACGGCTGCGGAAATCCGCTGAACTTCCTGTATCTTTCTACACTTCAGATGTTCGGTCTTCTGGTTTTCTGGACATGCTGTGTCTACTTCCTGTTCCACGCAAGGATTCAGACCCTTATGGCTGTTTTCTTCCCTACTGTGCTTCTTATTGCCATGGCAGATGCATTCTGCTTTAACGGAAACTACGGAAACCTTTCCAGACTCATTACATTCGATTCTTCAATAACAGCTTCGCCAACAGGAATTATCCTTCTTAACTGTTTAACAGTCCTTATTCTGCTTGTACTTCCTTCCGTGCTGCTTAAATTTAAGCAGACAAAGATTTTAAGCGGTCTGGTCTCTATCATTTTGATTGCTGAAGTTGCAATTTCTGCAGTACACATTGTTCAGATTAACAGCGCATACTCTGGCTACAAAACAAACCTTGCTTCTGACGTAAAGGAAGAGACTAAGGTAACACCAATCTATCATCTTTCTAAAACAGGAAAAAACGTCTTTGTATTCATGTTTGACCGCGCCCAGGCAGCTTATGTTGAACCTATTTTTGAAGCCTTCCCGGAACTTTACGATGATTTTGACGGTTTTACATTCTATAAAAATACAGTTTCATTCAATCAGGGAACCCTTCTTGGTGCTCCTCCGCTTTACGGCGGCTACGAATACACTCCTGCAGAAATCAACAGACGCAATACAGAAAAACTTGTTGACAAGCAGAATGAAGCTGTTCTTATGCTTCCACGTCTCTTTACTGAACAGGCAAATTACAACGCTACAGTCTCTGATTTAAGCTGGGCAAACTACAGCTGGATTCCGGATATGTCAATTACAGACGCATATCCAAAAATCACAGGATACAACGTTGAACGTAAATACACAGGTCTTTGGGTAAAGCAGAATCCTGACAAAATTAAAAAGAATATTACAAGCAGTGCAATCAAAAGAAACCTTGTATGGTTCAGCCTGTTTAAATTTGTTCCACTCTTTATGCGCGACAGCGTTTATGATGACGGAATCTGGTGGTCAAGCGACAATCAGACTTCTGACGTTATGGAATATCTGGACTACTATTCAGCAATTGCATTCCTTCCGCAGCTTACTGATTTTACAGGTACGGACAATGCATATTTTACAATCGTAAACGATACAACCCACTCTGGACAGAAGCTTCAGGCACCGGATTTTGAACCGGCAATAAAGATTACCAATGAAAATCCGCTTAAACTTCATGATTCAGATTCAAATATTGCAGTTTACAAGCGCCTTGGCGAATGGCTTAAGTACCTTAAGGAAAACGACTGTTATGACAATACACGTATCATCCTTGTAAGTGACCACGGAATTGGAACAGTTGACGGTTACCTTATCAGTAATTACACAGGCGGCGCACTGCCATATGCATATAACCCGGATCACAACCATCCAATCCTCTTTATAAAGGATTTTAACGCAAATGGAAAACTTAAAATCAATAATGATTTTATGACCAATGCAGACGTTCCTGCTCTTGCAGTTCAAGGTGAAATTGATTCTCCAAAAAATCCGTTCACTGGAAAAGAAATCAAGATTGTTCCTCCATCAGAAAAAAAAGCTTCCGGTGTAGTTCTTACACACAACTGGCGCCCGGGCGGAAACGGAATCTATACATTTAAGGTTCCAGAAGATGACTGGTACACTGTAAAGGAAAATATTTTTGACATCTCTAATTGGGAAAAAGGAATTAAATAAATATGACAGCAAACTTTTTATTATATATTGACCCGGGTACAGGAAGCATGCTCTTTTCTATTTTGATTGGAGCTGCGGCAACCCTCTTTTTTCTTGCAAAGGCAGCTTTCATCAAGCTTAAGATTATTCTTTCCGGAAAAAAAGATTCTTCCGGTATTGTAGACGCTTCTTACAAGCCTTACGTAATTTATAACGAAGGAAACCAGTACTGGAACGTATTCAAGCCGGTTGTAGATCAGTTTGAAAGCAGAAAAATTCCGTTGACATATTATACTTCTGCAAAACAGGATCCAATTTTTGACGGAAAATACGAATACGTAAAGGCCGAATATATCGGCGAAGGGAACACAGCATTTGCAAAACTGAACATGCTAAGCGCAGGTTTTGTCCTTATGACAACTCCAGGCCTTCAGGTTTACCAGCTTAAGCGTTCAAAAAACGTAAAGCATTATTCACATGTAGTTCACATGCCTAACGATGCAACAACTTACAGACTTTTTGGTCTGGACTATTTTGATTCAGTCCTCCTTACAGGTGACTATCAGAAAAAAGACATCCAGACACTTGAAGAAATGCGCGGAATCAATAAAAAAGAACTTGTAACAGTCGGCTGCTCTTACCTTGATATGCTTTCTGAAAAAATCAAGGCAATTCCGGAAGAAAAAGATCATGTTTTTACAGTTCTTGTTTCTCCTTCATGGGGAGAAGTCGGTGTATTAAAGCGCTTCGGAGAACGTCTTCTTGATCCTCTTGCAGAAACAGGCTGGAAAATTATTGTACGTCCTCATCCACAGTCAAAAAAATCAGAAGCAGACATGCTTGAGCGCCTTGAAAACCGCTACAAAAACAATCCTAATGTTGAATGGGATTACAACCGTGACAACATCTATTCAATGAAACGTGCAGACATAATGATTTCGGACTTTTCCGGCATTATTTTTGACTACACATTCCTTTGTGATAAGCCGGTTATGTACGTAAATACAGACATGGATCTTCGTCCATATGATGCATATGACCTTAATAAAAAACTCTGGCAGTTTGAAATCCTTGAAAAAATGGGCATTAAGCTTGAAGAAAAGGATTTTGGCCAGATTAAAACTGTCATCCAGAATGCAAGCGACAGTCCGGAACTTGCAAAGCAGAGAAAAATTGCAAAAGAAACTGCATGGATGTTTGAAGGTCATTCCGGCGAAAAAATTGCAGACTTTATGATTTCTAAAGTTACAGGAAACTAATACATGAAAATTGCCATAGACTGCAGGATGATTGGCTCCGGGGGCATTGGTTCCTATATTTCGGCGCTGCTGCCCTTTTTTACAGAAAATTTTGACTGCCTCCTTTTTGGAAATCCAGACCAGCTAAGGCAATATGAACGTAAAAACGTTGAAATTGAAGACTGCACGGTAAAAACTTTTTCTCTGAAAGAAATTTTCAGGTTTCCTCAGATTCTCCTGAAAAAAATCAATTCATGTAACATCTATTATTCTCCATACTGCAACGTTCCCGGTAAAATCCGGATTCCGGTTTACACAACAATTCATGATGTAGTTTTTCTTGACGTTCCGGGTCTTGCCTCTAAAACCGGTACTTTCATCAGAAAATTATGCTATCTGTACGCCGTAAGCAAGTCAAAAAAGATTTTTACAGTCTCTGAATTTTCAAAGGAACGCATAATTTATCACCTCAAGTGCAGAAAGGATGTTGTCGTAACTTACAATGCAGTTCCGGAATGGTTCATAAATAAAGATGAGAAAATTCCGGAAGATAAAAAAGACTATCTTCTTTTTGTAGGAAACATAAAAAAACACAAGGGACTTACAGTTCTGCTTGATGCGTTTCTAGAAGCAAAAAAGAACGGATTTTCCGGTTCCTTAAAAATCGTAGGAAATGCAGAAAATTTTCGCACAAACGACACGGAAGTACTTCAGAAGATTCAGGAAGCGCCGGAAAACACCGTTCAGTTTACGGGAAAAATCAGCGATGCTGAACTTAAAACGCTTTATGCTAGCGCCCTGCGCCTTGTTCAGCCTTCTTTTTATGAAGGCTTCGGAATGCCACCGCTAGAGGCAATGAGCCTTGGAACAAAAGTCATTCTCTCTGACATACGGGTTTTTAAGGAAATTTACAGGGATTTTCCGGTTGAATTCTTTAAAACCGGCGATAAAAATGATCTTGCAAAAAAAATCCTATCCATAAACAGCGATAAAAATATTCTGGAAAAAATTCCATCAGTCTATTCTTTTGAAAGAACTTTTTCGATTATTAAAACTACTCTGGAGGAAAATTCATGAAGTTAGCAATTGTACACGACTGGCTTGTAAACTACGGAGGTGCAGAACTTTTTGTTGAATACCTTCTTGAAATGTACCCTGACGCAGAAATTTTTACCCTTGTTTACGACAAAAAAAGAATCGGAAATCATTTTAAAAACTGCGTAATTCATACATCCGCCATGCAGAAGCTTCCTATGGCCTCTAAGCTTTACACAAAGCTTTTAAAATTCATGCCATCCGCATTTGAATCGTTTGATTTTACAGGCTATGACCTTGTAATTTCATCTTCGTCGTCATGTGCAAAAGGTGTAATTACGCCTCCGTACGTTCCTCACGTAGCATTTATTCATTCTCCAATGCGCTATGCATGGGATCTGTTCTTTGACTACAGAAAACGCAGCGGAAAACTGACACGTTTCTTTATGAACCGCTGGATTCCGTCTTTAAGGCTCTGGGACTATGTTTCAAGCCAGAGAATTGACACAATCATTGCAAATTCAAAATTTATTGCACGAAGAATAAAAAAATTCTGGAACAGAGATGCAGAAGTAATTTACCTTCCTGTTGATGTCAGCCGTTTTAACCCGAATGACGGCGAACGGGAAGATTTTTATGTTGCGTTCAGCCGGCTTGTACCTTACAAAAGAATTGACCTTGCGGTAAAGGCCTGCTGCGCTCTTGGAAAAAAACTTGTTGTAATCGGAAGCGGTTCAGAAGCAGAAAACCTGAAAAAACTTGCAGCAGGAAACAAAAACATTACTTTCCTTGGACGCGCACCGGATGCCGTCCTTCAGGATTATCTTCAGCGCTGCAAGGCCCTTTTGTTCTGCGCCGAAGAAGATTTTGGATTCGTTCCGCTTGAAGCTCAGGCATGTGGTGCACCAGTAATTGCTTTTGGCCGTGGCGGCGCACTGGAAACTGTAGTAAATAATAAAACCGGCATTTTCTTTGAATCTCAGACAGCAGAAAGCCTTGAAAAGGCAATCCTTGAATTTGAAAAATCAGATTCTCAGGGCCTGTTTAAAAAAGAAACTATAGTTTCTCATGCAAGATCGTTTACAAAAGAACGTTTCCAGAAGCAGTTCAAGGAAGCCGTACAGCGCACAATTGAACAGACAAACCAGATCTTAAAAGGATAAAATCTTCCATAGTAGACAGTTATTGATTTTTTAATTACAATATAAAATATGACTTCTAATGATTTTATTGCTTTTTTTAAGAAAACATATAGAAACGGAACCAGTTCATTGCTTTCCGGAATCATGATCATGATTTTTGATGTACTGGGGCTTTTCCTGTGCATTGGACTCTCATTTTTTATCGTAAACCTTATTAATCCGTCTGTAATTAACTTCAGGTCATTTATATATTATTCATTTTACTTTCCTCTTCTTCTTATTGTTTTTTATGCTGCAGGGCTTTATCCGGGAATTATGGTAAGTCCTTCTGAAGAAGTAAAAAAGCTCTGTCTCTGTTCATTCTTCTGTTATTTTGGAATTGCAATCAGCATTTTCTTTATCAGCCGCGACAACCCTACAATCCAGAATATCGTTACACTCTTTATTTTAAAGGACAGTAATGACCTTGGTGTTATAATTGCATTCCTGCTTGCAACACCGATTTCTGCAGTCGGACTGCCAGGAATGAGAGAAATTTCACGGCATTTACTGGGAAAATTCAGTTTCTGGGGAGTTCCTGCAGTTATCTATGTAACCGGCGATAGCGGAACTGAAGTTATTGACCGCCTTATCAAGCGTCCGTACCTTGGATACAAACCTGCAATCATCATTGACAGCAATGCAACAGAATGTACAATGCGCAACGGCATTCCGGTTTTCCCGGACAACAACGATATCCTTGATGTAATTCATCATCTTAAGATTAAAGTTGCAATAATGTGTAACTACGAAGGAAGGCTGCGTCCTATAGTTTCTACATACAGATATACAATGAACGTTTCTAAAAATCAGGATTACTTTGCAAGTTCCATGAGTGTTCGCGATATCGGCGGTATTCTTGCAGCTGCCTCTACACACTTCCTTACAAAACCGGGAAACCTTATCATCAAGCGCCTTATAGACCTTTTCATCTGTATCATGGCGTCATTCATTGTCCTTCCGGTTTCCCTTGTAATTGCAATTATCGTAAAAATTTCATCTCCGGGCCCAGTTTTTTACGGGCATGTACGTGTTGGAAAAAACGGCCGCAAAATTAAGTGCTGGAAATTCCGTTCAATGTACAAAAACAGTCAGGAAATGCTTGAGCAGATTCTTGCTACTGACCCGGTCCGCAGGGCAGAATGGGAAAAAGACAGAAAATTCCTTGATGACCCAAGAGTTACAGCTTTTGGTAAATTCCTAAGAAAAACAAGTCTTGATGAACTTCCTCAACTGTGGAACATTTTTACAGGTGACATGAGTTTTGTAGGTCCACGTCCTGTAACAGAAAGCGAACTTGAAAAATACGGAGAAGACGCAGATTACGTCCTTTCTGTAACTCCTGGATTAAGCGGAATGTGGCAGATTTCCGGCCGTTCCGACACAGGTTACGAGGAACGCGTATCTCTTGATACATTCTATATTCAGAACTGGTCTGTATGGCTTGATCTTTGGATTATCATCAAGACCGTTTGGGTTGTTATAAACGGAAAAGGTGCTTACTAATGAAAAAACTCTTCTTGTCTATTGCATGCTTTCTATTAACAGGTACTCTTTTTGCCGCAAGCTATAGAATTACAGAAACTGAATATTTTGTTGACGGCAAAACAAAAAAATATGCCCTTGAAACAAAGGAAAAAGTAGACAGGAAAAAAATATTCAAATCTGAAGACGAATTAGTTGAATATATAAATGACTACAAGATAAGGCTGAACAACTTACGCGCATTTGAATCTGTAGAAACAGATTTTGCCGTTGGCTCAGAAGATGAAAACGGAATCTCTCCGGTAAAGCTTTTTGTAAAAGTAAAAGACAGTGCGCACATGCTCATTGTTCCATATCCGAAGTACAGTTCATCAAGCGGTTTAAACCTTAAAATAAAAGCCCGCGACTCAAACTTCCTTGGAACACTTGAAACAATGTCTTCTGATTTCCATCTTGAAATGTGCGGTTCCAACCCTAACCCGGTATTTGGTTTTAAATTTGATTTTGATGTTCCGTTTAAACTTAGCGTTTTTGATGCCGTATGGTTAAACTCTGTTGCAATTGACTATGAAGTTACACAAGTTTCGCCGTCATGGGATTTAACTACAGGCTTAAAACTTACCAAGGACTTTGGAAAATTTTCTATTGTAAACCAGTTCAATCAGTCTTCTACAAGAAAAGTTGAACAGAACTTTACTAAAGATGACGGAACAATAGAAACAATTGATGAACTAACCTACTTTACAGAAAGTTATATGTTTGCAGTTCCTACAGTGGTTCAGGAAATTCCTAACTGGGGAAAAGTTCTTTATACTCCAGCTGTCAGCTTTGCAGCTAACTGGACTTATGAAGACATTCCGGACAGTCAGAAGGATGCTATTGTAAATCAGGGCGTTGTTTTAATGCAGTCTCTTTCTACGGCCCGCGTAAACTGGGTTGGAAACCTCAGGACAGGACTTGGAGCAACTCTTGCACAGTCATATTCATATATCTTCTCTACAAATACATATACAACAGGTTTTTCTGGTGAACTGTATTTATACAAAGCCTTTGAAATTCCTGTAAAAGATAAAACAATTAATTTTGGTATTAACTCTAGAATTTACGGTTTTGCAAACTTAAAAGGCTACGGTTCATTTGGAGACAGACTCCGGGGTATTTCCGCTGATCAGAAATATTACGTTGAATTGACAAAAGATGTTTTGACAGATAAAGAATCTCAGGAAAATTACATTACACTTACTCATACAAATGCCTGCTCTTCTAAAGCCGCTATTGTTGTAAATCTTGACATGCCGATAAAACTTGGAACAATTTACTGGGAAAATGTTCCGATTGCAAAGAAAATTAAATATTCAAGATACTTTGATATGGAAGTTCAAGTTGCACCGTTTATTGATTTTGCCATCTGCCAGAACAAGGCAACAGGAACTCTATTTAACCCGGCAGACGGATTCCTTTCTGCAGGTATTGAAGGGCTTCTTTTTCCTCTTAAAATGCGTGGAATCAATATCCGTGGAAGTTTTGGTGTAGACTTAAGCCGAAAAATGCCTTGGCTTAAGGGAAAATTTAATCAGGACTGGCGCGACAAATCTGCAAAGAGTTACGAAATCTCTATTGGTATCGGTCTGTTCTACTAAACACCAGAACTCTTTATGTCAACTTAAAAGTTCTTCCAATTTTACGTAAGCCTTTTCCCTCCAGTATAATTCCGGAGCAGAAGTCCTAAGCATATCAAGCATCTGAAGGGAAAAAGAAATATAATGAGAACTGTAGGCATCTACTGCAAAATTGTAAAAACCCTGCCATACCTGGTTTGTCATTCCCCATTCAATAATATCCGGATATTTTTTTAATTCATAAAAAAACGATTCAATGTTTTTATACCTGTATTCAGGATTTCTCTGCTGAAGGACAGAATCAATCTTTGAAAAAGCCGTAAGGACACCAATCATACTGGCTTCAATTGCTTTTGAAGAAGAATTCTGCCTGTAGTATTCTGCAATTTCAAAATATGCCTTAAGGGTATGCGCATTTTTAATTCTGTAAAGCTGAAAAAATTTTTCAAGACAAGTCTTTGACTCTGTAGAAATTGTTTTTTTCATTGCCTCAACTAAAACTCTGTCCTGGAACACAGAATCCTGTGCAAGGATAAGCAGAAGATATTTTTCATACTCATCCTTTTTTCCCTGAAGTGAATAAATTCCAGCAAGTTCATAAAGAACATCATATTTTTCATCAGGAATATCAAAATTTGAAGCATTATCAAGGGCAAGTTTTAAATATGTAATCGCAATGTCATACTCGCCTTCTATTTTATATACACGGCTTACTAAAAAATCTGCTTCCGGGAATGCTGCAACGGATCTTATGTATGCAAGAAGACTGTTCTTCGAATCATTGAAAAACTCAAGCCCCTTAATTTTCAGGTACCATTCAATGATCTGGATTGCATCATAATCCTGTCGTTCCTTAAGAATTTTCATTGAAGTAGAGATAGAATCACCTGCATACTTTACTTCTGCCGGCTTAAAGGAATTTTCCAACAAAGAAACCTGCGAAGTAATTTTATTTTTTCTGTTCTGTTTTGCAAGTTCTGCATAATGGAGTGCATCATCAAAATTATTTGAATCATAGGCAATTTTTGCCTGAATAAAAATCTTTTTATCCTCATCAAATGATTCATTTTTCTGCTGAGAATATACTGAAAATGATAAAAACAAAAACAAACAAAATAAAAATCTTTTCATATCTATATTTATAAAGAATTTAATTCTTCCTCAAATACTTTATCGGCATCTTCTGCATTTATCGTTCGGATTATTTCACCTTTTTTGAAAATAATTGCCTTGTCACCGGCGCCGGCAATACCTATGTCTGCATGCTTACCTTCTCCCGGTCCGTTTACAACGCAGCCCATTACAGCAACCGTAATTTCCTTATCCATACCTAAAAGGCGTGTCTGCCAGCGATCAACAAAATTGTGAACGTCAAAACCTTCGCGCCCGCATCTTGGGCAGCTTACAATTGTAACTCCGCCTTTGCGCTTTCCTGTTTCATGAAGAATTTCTCGGCCAGTTATAACTTCGTTTTCAGGAGATGAAGAAAGGCTTACCCTGATTGTTGAACCGATTCCTTCATTTAAGAGATGTGTAAATGCCATTGTTGACTTAACAACACCAGTTATAAGCGGACCGGCTTCCGTTACGCCGATATGGAGCGGAATATCGTATTTTGAAGCAAAGGCTTCGTTTACTTCAATCGTTTCCTGAACGCTGGATGCCTTCATGCTTACAACATATTGGTCAAATTTAAGTTCTTCAAAAACAGAACATTCACGGGCCGCAGTTTCTGCAAGAGCTTCAGCACGGGAGATTTCATTTTTTTCAACTTTTTCTGCAAGGTCTTTTGGAAGGCTTCCAGAATTTACACCGATTCTGATTGCGGCGCCTTTTTCGCGACATGCAGAAACAACCTTTTCTACCCTGTCACGGCTTCCGATGTTTCCAGGATTAATCCTGATTGCAGCTACATTTCCTTTTAAGCATTCAAGGGCAAGCCTGTAATCAAAATGAATGTCGGCAACAAGCGGCATTTCTGTGTGTTCCTGAATTTTTACAAGGCTTGCCGCACTTTTCATGTCTGGCACTGCAAAGCGAATGATATCGCAGCCAAGCGATTTTAATTCATTTATTTTTAAGAGAAGCTCCTTAAGGGCTTTATCATTTTCACAAATATCTGTAATTCCGGCTTTCCACATTGTCTGAATGGAAACTTGTTCATCTCCGCCAATCCCCATTCTCTTTACATTTCCGTTTCCGCCAAGAAAAACTGCTCTAGGCTTTAAAAAATTTTTGTTCATGCTTCTATTATACAACAAAAATGCGTTAAAAAAAAGACGCTTCTTAAAAGAAGCGTCCTTTTAATCACTAGGTATGGCTTAATTTTAGCAAACGATCATAGAGAATACCATTGCAAAGAGGGCAACAGTTTCACAAAGACCTACAACCATGATGTACTGAGCAAAACCTTTACCAGTTTCACCAAGAGCATCAGAACCGGCAGCACCAGCTTTTCCCTGAGCAATAGCAGAGAAACACATTGCAAGACCAGAAGCAATACCAAGACCAAGTGCAAATGCTGGATTTGAACTTGTGTTTGCAGAAGCAGCCATCTGCTGCATAAGAAGGAAACCGTAAATTGTCTGTGTCAAAGGAGCACCAGCAAATACAGTAAGGATGAATGGAGCAGGCTTATTATTTACATAACAGCGTTTCCAAGCACCAATTGCACCCTGACCTGCAATACCAATTCCGATTGCTGAACCAATAGCAGCAATACCCATACAAACAGCAGCACCTAACATACCAAAATTCATAATAATTCTCCTAAAAAATGTTATATTATATTTTATTTTTCCGTTTCACTGAACGGAGCATATTTAAAGCCTGACCATGACATTCCAAGGTGATTAGAAAACTCAAGAGTATTCAATCGAACGCCATGAACGATTACGGACAGAAGATTAAGAACCATGTTCAATCCGTGTCCGAATACCAGCAGAACTACAAGTGCAAGGAACAGAACAGCATGACCGACAAGAGGTCCGGCCATTTCGTTTACTGTATTTGAAATTGCAGCACCTGCAAGACCAACAGCCCAAAGGCGGATATATGAAACAATGTCCGAGAATACGTTTACTACTCCAAGAAGGACAGAAATGATTCCCTTAACACTTTCCATGATTGAAGCAATTATACTTCCGTCATAGTTGATAAAGACAAAGCTTAAAGCAAATCCAAATGCAACAAGACCGATTGAAACTGTTCCAACAGGAATTCCATATATAATCTGATCAAAAGTAAATATCTGTGAACTTACAACCATTGAAAGAACAACATAATACATACCCCAAATCTGAAGCATTGACCCAAGTTCGCCCAAGAATTTCAAGGATTTTCTGTATCTTGCCATACCCTTAAAATGCGCAACTGAAAGCTGCAGGAAAGCAAGTGTAAAACAGAAAATCTGAAGATTCTGCGCTGTAGTCAAAGTTCCCTTCGAAGCATCATCTGTCCAGAACGGCAGCCAGCCGGTATCTGCATACGCATTAGAAAGCGGAGCTACAGAAAGTGCACAAAGCCATTCAGGAAGCTGTTCCGGCTTTAATCCGAACCATGTACAGGTTACAGTTCCCCATGCGACTGTTGCAATTCCTAGAAGAAGTCCCAGCTTAAGCATAGGCGGAACCTTTTCTTTTTTTGCAGCAGATTTAATCATCATAAGGAGCATGGCAACAGTTACAAGAAGCCCGTAACCGCCGTCTCCAAAAATCATTCCAAAGAAAACTGTAAAGAACAGCAGGAACCAGCCGGAAATATCATATTCATGATAGCCTGGAACCGTTCCCAAAAAGTCTGTAAGCGGATAAATAAGGCTTACAAGCTTATTGTTCTTAAGCTTAGTTGGAACTTCATCTTCATCTGAAGGATCAGAAGAAGCCATTGCCCAGCCGTTTGCCTTTACAGCATCAGAAAGAACGTTAAAGCTGTCTACAGGAACAAAGCCTGAAATCCATGCAAGGTCAGATTCTTTTCCCTCTGATTCCTGTCCCATTCCAGAATAGACATTTTCAAATTCAATGTCTGATTCAAGGGCTTTTCTAAATGCATTCATCTGAGGAATAAATGCAGCAAGAGAAGCAAAACTTCTGCTTATTTCCTCAAGCTGTTTTTTATCAGAAGAAATTCTATTCTGGATTTCTTCTGTTGAATTAACAGGCATTGGAACTTCAAATGCTTCTGCCGGGAATCCGGAAGGCCGTTCCTCACCTGCATCAATGAGAAGGAAGCGAACAACCTTTTTGTAGCGGTTTACACATACAGTCTTTGAATTTTCATCAATAAGATTGTATTTGTCTTCCGGAATTTCGTACATCTTTAAGGAAATTCCTTTTCCCTTAAGATAATCAAAATCAGCCGGAGTTACGCCACCCCATGGTGCAAAACGTTCAAGCTCTGCACTGTCAGCAGCAATTTCTTCGTTTAATTTCTTTTTAAGTTCTGAAAGTTCAATAACTTCCCTGCATTTCTGTGCAACTTCAGAATCAGAAAGTTTTGGAGCTGCAGGAGCCTTTTTAGAGACCTTTACTTCACTTAAAACAGAAACTGCTACCATTGCATTGTTAGAAGCTTCCTTGAAAGCAGCAAGCTGTTCGCCCCTGCCTTCTATCTGTTCAAGATGAACAACTCCAAGTTTCTTTAATTGCTCCAGAGCCTGCTTTCGTTCCTTATTAAGAACTACAAGGGAGACTTTTTTCATTGGTACAATCATTCGTCAGCCTCCTTTTTTGCATCGCTGGCAGCCTGAAGTTTTTTCTTAGAAATCTTACTGCGCACAACTGCAGCAACCTGTTCATCACCAAGATAAACAGATATCTTTTTTATGTTTGCCTTTGTTTCAGGAATCTTAACTTTTTCAAAAAGATTTACGCGCTGTGTTGTAGTACGCAATTCCTTTGAAAGAAGCCTTACCTGCTCATCAAGCACTTCTGCTTCCAGATCCAAAGACAAAGCTTTTTCCATTCTGTCAGCAGCTAAATCGATCCATAACGGAGTTTCGTACAAATCGTAGTCGCCACGGGAAAAATCAGCACCTTCATAAATCGGAATGGTTACACCGGCAATATTGCCAGTTCCCTTTCTAATATTCTTTACGGTTACCATATCCGGCTTAAAAGCCTCTGCTTCTCCAAAAACGGAAATCCACTGAGCGAATTCATTTTCAAGCTGAACGCGCTTTGCACGGACTTCCCTGGCTTTTGTTTCAATAGTACGAATTTCTGTCTGGAGCTGCTGCTTTTTGAGCGTAAGAGTCGGAAGATAGCGCTTATACATTTTAAGCGCGTCTTTCTGAACCTTCTGCTCATTTTTAGTCAGCTTTATTTTTGCCATACGCTTTTCGCTCCATGTTTACCAATTTTTAAGTGATTTACTTCGGCTCTTACGAGTCGACAGGCTCAATCACCATTTTTTTTTCAATCACCTAAAAACTAGTTTTTTGGCCAGTATTTTTCTACCAGAGCAGATTTGATACCTGTTTCAGAAGGATCAAAACAGTCAGCAAGAATCTTCCAGCCAAGGTCAAGTGCATCTTCCAGTTTAATGTTCTTGGAAAGATCCATCATTTCCTTTTCAAATTCAGCACCAAAAGCAAGAAGCTTTTCGTCCCATGCACTCATGTTGAAACCCATTGATTTCTTTTCAAGAGTGTCTTTATAGTTTGCATACAGACGAATCATACCGTCCATAAGGGCACGATGGTCGTCACGTGTAGAACTGTTTACGTTCTGCTTCAGGCGGGAAAGTGAACCGAACGGCTCAATTCGTCCGCCCTTAAGGTAGTACTGACCTTCAGTAATGTAACCAGTGTTATCTGGGACCGGATGAGTTACGTCATCACCTGGCATTGTAGTTACAGCAAGAACAGTAACAGAACCTGCATTATCAAAGTCAACGGCCTTTTCGTAGCGGGCAGCAAGCTGAGAATACAAGTCTCCTGGGTAACCGCGGTTAGAAGGAACCTGTTCCTGAGTAATGGCAATTTCCTTCATTGAGTCTGCAAAGTTTGTCATATCAGTAAGAAGTACAAGTACGTCTTTTCCCTGAAGGGCAAACTGTTCTGCAACTGCAAGAGAAAGGTCAGGAATCTTCTGACATTCTACTGTAGGGTCAGCTGCTGTGTGCATGAACATTACTGTCTTTGAAAGGGCACCGCCGTTTTCAAGGGTATCCTTAAAATAAAGGTAGTCATCATATTTAAGACCCATACCACCAAGAACGATTACGTCAACTTCTGCCTGCATGGCAATGCGTGCAAGAAGCTGGTTATATGGTTCTCCGGAAATAGAGAAGATTGGAAGCTTCTGGCTTACGACCAATGTATTGAACATATCAATCATTGGAATACCTGTACGAATCATTCGGCGAGCCATGATACGTTTTGAAGGGTTTACAGAAGGTCCTCCAATTGCAACAAGGTTATCTGCAAGTGCAGGTCCATTATCACGAGGTTCTGCAGAACCATTAAAAATGCGTCCCAAAAGGTTTTCGCTGAAAGAAACTTCCATGCGGTGACCAAGGAAGCGGATATGATCACCAGTAGAAACGCCGCGTCCGCCGGCAAATACCTGAAGCGAAACGATGTCGCCGTCAATCTTGTTTACTTCGGCAAGTGACTTACCATACTGTGTTTCAATTTCAGCAAGTTCACCGTATGCTACGTTGTCGGCTTTTACCGTAATTACAGAACCAACGATGGATTCAATTTTACTGTATACTTTGTTCATTATTCACCATCCTTAAGCAACTGGTCAGCTTCTGCCTGCAAAGTACCGTTCTTTGATGCATACAAATCATCAATTTCCTTTTCCTTTGCCTTGTAATCAGATGTTGTTTCTGAAATATAGTTCCAGTCAACAAACTTCTGACGCATCTGATTGAAGAATGTACGTGCTTCATCCTTGTCCTTAAGGTCAAAATCAGAACCAAGCACTTTAAGAACTTTGTTGAATACATAGTTCTGGCGTTCTACGCTTACCGCAGCATCTACTTCATCAAATGAATTCTGCTGGAAGTAAACAGAATCAAGGAATTCTGATTTCATGTAAAGAACGAAGTCTTCTGTAGATGTACCTTCTTCACCTACAACCTTCATCATCTGGTTTACTTCTACACCGCGCTTGTAAAGGCTGCGTGCAAAAGAAACCTTAGGTTCAACGATTACACCGCGGTACTTAGACCAAGAAGCAATCGGGTCAATTGAAGGGAACTTGCGGGCATCAGAACGTTCACGTGTAAGACCGTGGAAACCGCCGACAACCTTAAGTGTAGCCTGTGTAACAGGTTCCTCAAAGTTACCGCCGGCAGGAGATACAGTACCACCAATTGTAACAGAACCCTTAGAGCCGTCACGAAGGCGAACGTATCCTGCACGTTCATAGAATGCAGCAATATAAGATTCTAGATAAGCAGGGAATGCTTCTTCTCCTGGGATTTCCTCAAGACGACCAGACATTTCGCGCAAAGCCTGTGCCCAACGTGATGTAGAATCAGCAAGAAGAAGAACATGAAGTCCCATCTGGCGGTAATATTCTGCCAAAGTTACCGAGGTATAAACCGAAGCTTCACGGGAAGCAACAGGCATTGAAGAAGTATTACAAATGATAATTGTACGCTTCATCAATGATTCACCGGTACGAGGGTCTTTAAGTTCAGGGAATTCCTTAATTGTTTCTACAACTTCTCCGGCTCGTTCACCGCAGGCAGCAATGATTACGATGTCTACGTCTGCATATTTAGAAGTTGTATGCTGAATAACTGTTTTTCCGGCACCGAATGGTCCAGGAATACAATATGTACCGCCTTTTGCAACTGGGAAGAAAGTATCAATAAGACGAGTCTTTGTAACCATTGTTTCTGTAGGAGCAAGGCGTTCTGCATAGCAGTCAATTGCTCTCTTAACAGGCCATTCAAAGCACATCTTAAGTTCGTGGTCGTTACCCTTTTCGTCGGTAATAACAGCCATTTTGTCCATGATTGTATATGAACCTGCAGGAGTAACTTCCTTTACCGTATACATTCCCAAAAGATTGAACGGAACGAGGATTTTATGAGTAAAAGGTCCTTCCGGAACAGAACCGATTGAATCTCCCCTCTGGAGCTTGTCACCAGGTTTTACAGCAGGAGTCCAATCCCATTTTGCTTTTTTATCAAGGGCATCAACGTAAACACCCCTTTCAAGGAAGAAGCCAGCCTGCTCTGCTACAAGAGGGAGCGGGTTCTGCAATCCGTCGTAAATCTGACCAAGAAGACCCGGGCCAAGAAGAGCACAAAGAAGGTTACCTGTAAAATCTACAGCATCACCGGCCTTAATACCCTGAGTCATTTCAAAAATCTGTAGCTGGGCAACGTTTCCGCGGATACGGATAACTTCCCCTCGAAGTTTTTTGCCTTCAACATTAACGTAGGCAACTTCGTTCATGGAAATGTTTCCGTCAAATTTAACAGAAACCATGTTTCCATTGATACCGACTACTGTACCTTTTGTATCTGTCATGCTTTTTCTCCAAGTATAGTATCATAAATTTTGTGATATGAATCCGTACCTTTTTCTGCATTGAACTTCTTAATGCGTTCAAGAAGCATAAGCCTGATTCCATAGGCAAATACAGCATCAACAGAGAATGAATCCATAGGCTGAATTGCATTCAGAAAGCTGAGCCTGTATTCATACAGGAACTGCTCTGCAGAAAGCGGACTATCCATACCGACTGCCGTTCTGGCAGCCTGAACAATATCACCGGAAATTGAAACAGGAATTGAACCGGCATCTTTTTTCATCTTCTGGGCACGAACCTGAGCCAGCGCATAGCGGAGGCAGCGTTCATTGCTATACCAGGCGTCTAAAAAAGCGGAACCAGTTGCTTCTGCTTCCCTTGAAGGTGTAAGAGAAAGATTATTTAAAACCTTTACATCTTTTGAATCAAGAAAACGAGAACACAAATCCCTGTAATATTTTTCAGTTATTGGCAGCGTAGATTTTTCTCCAGCAGCAGAAATATCAGGAAGCTGCGAAACTAAATAATACTGCTCTTTCACTAATTGTTTCCTTTTGCAGCTTCTTTCATAAGGGAAGCTACACGTGGATTAAGGTACGCAGAGAACAAATCTGCAACTGATTCTGCTGAATAATCATAATATGCAGCACCATTATTTACACCGATTCTGAAACCGGCAGAAAGACTCTTGTCTGATTTAATTTCAAGTCCTTTTGCGATTTCTGCCTTGAGTGCAGCTTTAAGTTCACTTTCAAGGGTCTTAAGATCTTTTTCGCTGAGGAGAACTGAAAGTTCAGAAGCATCTGCGTTCTTGCTCCATGCCTTTACAGTTTCTGGGACCAAAGTTTTAAGTAGATCCGAAGAATAAGCCTTTGCAGATTCAGTCTGGACAATTGCATCCAGTTCTGCAACCAATGAATCACGGAAACCGATGAGCATGTTTCTGCATGCCTGAACAACAGCATCATTGCTAGCCTTTTCAAGGCGCTCAATTTCTGCCTTTGCGTTCTTAATCATTTCCTCTGATTTTTTTTCTGCTGCTGCAACTTTTGAATCTGCATCTTTCTGTGCTTTTTCAATAATTGAAGCGGCTGTCTTTTCTGCGGCTGTTACACCGTCTTTTTTAATCTTATCAATTAACTCTTGTAATTGGATGTCCATTTCAACCCCACTATATAGTCAAAATATATATATTTAAATCATACCCACAAAATTCAAATTTTACAAGAAAAATTAAGAAACTTTGATATTTATTGAGAAGTTATTCAGATAATTTTTTTCAGGATAAAAAAAAAGAGATTTATATATTATAAAAAACTAAATTCTGTTTTCCAGAGTAAGGACAAACTGAACTTCCGTCATAGAGCAGGAAAGTTCGTTTACAATGTCATCCGGAGAATAACCCATATCGTACATGTTCAGTATACGTTTTTTAAGGTCATCCTTTGAAGATGCATTCACTGGTGTATCAGGAACATATATTTCCGGCACAACGACAGGAATTTCTGCATAAGATGCTCCGTCAGCATTCACTGTTACTTCAGCCCTTGTATTTAAAGGTTCTGAATTTTCTTCAAAAAGAGTATTCTGCACCGGAGTATTTTTAACCTCTTCTTCTCCTTTAGGAGTAATGACGACACTTGATTCAGCGGGATTTTTTTTGTCAAAACTTACAACACCCTTATGCTTTTCGTATGCTTTTTCGACGCGGGCAGAATATGGAGTTGTACGAGAAGTTTTTTCAGAGATTCTTTCCTTTAAGCTGGACAGTGCGGCACTCTGTTTTTCCATGTCATTCAGAAGCTTCATGGCTTTTTCTGCATCATTTCTTGCAGAAGACAGCCTGGAAATTGCATCATTTACAAGCGTAATATCGCGGTCAACATTTCTGTTCATGTCAGAAATAATGCGTTCCATTTTTTCTTTTGTACTGGCGATTATATCTTCTGAGGTAAAAAGAGACTTGAATTTTTTTAGGAAAACAATCCACATTACGATATTAAACAAACAGATAAAAATTACAAAAAATTTCAAAAATCACCTCGTAATATCTATGTGCTGCCCAAGATAAGATTCCTTAATGCGGTACTTATCTGCCGAATCCTTTTCCTCCGGAGTTTGTCCGTTCTGACCGTCATGTTTTCCGCCGGCAAGATGCTGTCCGCCGCTTCCGTCTTGGTTTACTGCGGTAGACTTTGAATCTTCTGCGGCTTCGTGAACTTTTTTTGACTGTTCTGTATTTATCTTTACAACATCAACCTGCTGCATGGACTTTGACAACTGCATCCCCTGCTCTACATGAGCAACCTGGTTTGCAACATTTGCCATTTGAGAATACATGGTAGAAAGATCGATCGGCTGGACCCCCATCAGTTATATCCTTCAGGACCTTTTGTTACGTCCAGAGCAGGAGGTTCGTACTTATCCCGTTTTGCAAATGCATTTTCATAATAGAAAGTACAGCCCGTAACATCTGCATGAACTTCATCCAGTACATCCCTGATATAAATCTTTGTACCGGCATAAGTAGTTCCCTCAACCTTAACCTTTCCGACAGCCTTAAGTTCCCTTAAGTGTGCCTGAAGTTCATCAATTTCCTTATTCATTTCCTTACAGTGAGTAAGGATTTCGCCCTTTCGACCCATAAGCTTAGAAAGATTTTCTTCCTTGTCTTTTGGAAGATTTTTTCGGATCTTCTTCTGATTTTCAAGAGTCTGAATATCAAGTTCAATATTTTCAAGTTCCTTTACAACTTCTGACTGTTCCTTAAGGAGGTCATCAAGCTTTTTCTTTGCACGCGGGTCTATACCGACAGAAAGAGTTGTAGTTGTACCACCGCCCGGAGAACCAAGAGTCCTTGCACAGATTTCCTCTGTTGCGAAGAGCGTTCCACCTGTAATCTGGGCTTTCTTTCCGTATGCAACAATATTCTTCATTGCTGTAATGTCACAGTTCATCAGGGAATCTGTTGCAATAACGTTCTGTTCAACTTCAATCTTTGTTTCCTGAACAAACTTACACCACAATGATTTACCAGCTTTAATTTCACCTTCATTTTTACCGAACACACCCTGATGAATAATTACATCGCCGTGCTCAGATTCAATATGACATTTACCTACAGAACCGCCGATATCAATTGTACCGGAAGCCCTTACGTCAAATCCGTCTTCTACGCTGCCCTTTACAATTACAGAACCGACAAACTTAACGTTTCCGGACTTAATATTAACTGCATCAAGCATAAGCAGAGGTTCAACAGTAATTTTTTCGTTTACAAAAAGAACCTGTCCGTCTATTGCGGCAACAATTGTAACTCCATCCTTATCGAACTTGACATTCTGTCCAAGCTGGACGTTAATGTCTTTTCCGGCCTTAGCTTCAAGATAATGACCGAAGAGTGTTTTTCCGCCTTTACCACGGGTAGCAGGAATCTTTGTTGCAAGAACCTGACCTTCAACAACGTTCTGAATCTTGTTAAGTTCCTTAAAGTCAACGTTACCGCTTTCTGATTCGCGGGCCTTAAGTTTATTCTGGTCTGTTTCAAAATTATACTGAACATATGCATCATGGCCGTCTTCAGGAAGAATGGCAGATGCAACTTCAAAAGGAGTTGAATATACAGGATTATCAACAAATTCCTTAATCTTATCTGTATTGATTCCACAGCGGATTCCCTGTGATTCAAGGGCATTATAAAGCTGCTCGTAAGAAAGGTCTGCACCGCTCATTCCCGGAGCATCAACAATGATGTTACCATGCATTTCATCACGGGTAATGTCAACTGCGACGATTGAGTCCGCAGAAGAAATGTGCTTGTAAAGACCTACTTTCTGATATTCGTTGTCTGTTCCGCTAATTACATATTTTGCAATGAGCTTTTCATCAAATTCAAGGGTATCCGGACGCTGAACAGCATCAAGAACTTCTTTTTCATTGACAGGGGCGCCGTTTCCAATAGGAAGCAAAACTTTAAGCTTGATTGAATCACCGAAATGACGCACATAAAACAAACCGTCGCGATTAGTAATAACTTCTGCAGCACCAGAACTTTCTCCAGAGAACAAATCGTCCCCGGAAACTTTTTTCTGTTTTGCAGAAAACTCAGGATTCTGATAGATACGCAACTTCCACGGCTTTTTACCGATTCCAAAAAATCCGCTGCTTCCCTTTTCAAGAACTTCAAATTCAAGTCCCTGAGTTTTTGTTTCAAGCTGAACAGATGCATCTGCCAGAGCTTCATCAACAGAATCTGCATTTACTTCAACAGAATTAAGCTGACTGTCAACATTGAGACGTTTCTGTAATTCTTCCCTGATTTTATCCAATGAATACATTTATCAGATAATACCCTTCCTGAGATTTGTAAGCTTTGCACGAAGCCTTAAATTGGCTTTTGTATGCAGCTGGGAAATTCGTGATTCACTGACCTGAAGGACTTCCCCAATTTCTTTAAAAGTCAAATCTTCATGGTAGTAAAGAACTATAACCATTTTTTCTTTTTCCGGAAGTTCATTAATTGCCTGAATTATAACCTTCCTGATTTCTTCTCTTTCTGCAATTACATCCGGATTAAGGCTGTTAGGAGCTTCAATGCTGTCTCCTATAGACATACTGTCGCTGTCATCACCGGAATACCATACTTCGTTAAGGGAAAGAATACTTGTACCCGAAACTTTCATTACAGTACGGTGATATTCGTCTTCACTCATTTTTAATGAAGCCGCAATTTCTGCATCACTCGCAGTTCTTCCAAGTTTTGCCTCAAGATTAACAATGGCATCTTCAATTTCCCTTGATTTCTGCCTTACTGAACGCGGAACCCAGTCAATTTCGCGGAGTTCGTCAAAAATTGCACCGCGGATTCTGGTTACAGCATAAGTCTTGAACTTTACGCCTTTTTCCGGATCATATTTATTTATGGCATCAAGAAGCCCGAACTGACCAAATCCTACAAGATCATCAAATTCAACACTGTTAGGCATTCCAACAGCAACCTTTCCGGCAACATATTTTACCAGCGGCATATACTGACGGATAAATTTATCCCTGAGTTTAGGAGATTTAGTTTTGCGGAATTCTTCCCAGAGCAAATCTTCTTCTCTTTCGTCATTTACCGATTTCTGTTCATCAATAGACGCAACTGTAATATCTTCCATAAAGTAACCCTAACCTTATTTTTTTTACTCTTTTGCCAGCAGAGTGCTTATTGCCTTTGCCATCAGCTCGGCATCTTTCCCGCTTGTTACTTCCTCTGCAGTCAAGCTGTTTCCCGGTACGCTTTCTGAAAAACCAGAATCTCCGGATTCAACTTCAGCATCTCCTGACGGAGCCGGTGAAATAGCCGGAGCAAAGCCAGATAAATCTTCCAGATCCGGAAGACTGTCCAGTTGTTCTTCAGATCCACCCCCTGCAGCAGCCGGGGCAGACGCACTCTTTTCAACTTTTTTTATATCTGCTTGAGTCATTGACTCAACACTTGACACATTCTTTGGAGTTTCCGCCAGAGATATCGGAACAAATCCCGAAGCAGCTCCTGAACCGGCAGCATTTTCTGCAGAAACCTGTTTGGCCACTTCAGAAAGCGTTACAGGTGCAGCCTGAACAACCTTCTCGGCCGGAGCCGCCTCAGCCTCCGGAACTTCCTGAGGTTCAAACCTATTCCCATTTTCTTTAGCAGGATTCATCTGCCTTGAATCTTCCGGAGACAGCATCTGACGGCTGTTCCCAACATAAAATTGCGACGCATCTGCATCATCAGGCAGGTCTTCATCCTGAACAACAATATCAACAGAGTGTGAACTGGCAGAAGCACCGGATCCAGCCGCAGCAGGTGCAATTCCTCCGTCTCCCCCAGATTCCGAATCAAACTCCAGAATCCTGGAAAAAATAAACTGAATCAGGACTGCAAGACCAGCAAAAACGACAGCAAAAATCAATGCATGCAGGATTACCCGCGCAAAATAATTTCCCTGGGAATTAAAGCCAAAAACTGCGGAAAGTAAAAAACCGAAAATAGAAAAACCGATTATAAATTTAACATTTTTCAATCTTTTTCCTCCCACATTTTATGTGCATAGCAAACTATGCAGTCAATCTATTATATACCAATTAATTGCAAAAAGACAGTAAATTATGCATTTCTGTCTTTTTTTCCAAGAAATTTCTTAAGAAAATTAGAAACCCCTTCGTTTCCTGTAAAATCAGTCTTTTCAATGCGTCCGACTATATGCTTAAGACACACAGAAGGCTTGCTTGTCGGATTTACAAAGATAAACGGTTTCTGACGGATTACAGAAGCCTGTACAATCGGGTCATCGTAAACAAAACCGATGTAATCAACTTTATAGCCAAGGAACTGTCCTACAATCGTAATGATTCGTTCAGAAATTCGCTTTCCTTCGTCTGCAGAATGTACCCTGTTTACAAGAAGCTTAAGGTTTACAGGTCTGTCTACAATTTCCGTTGTAATGATTTTAATGATTCCATAGGCATCTGTAATTGCAGTCGGTTCCGGAGTTGTAACGACATAAACTTCATCTGCAGCGGCAACAAACTGAAGAACGTTATTTGCAATTCCGGCTCCAGTATCAATGATGATTATGTCTGCATTTCCCAAAGCACTGAACTGTTTTGCAAAATATTCAAGTTCTTCTACACTGAGATTTGCAATCTTTGAAAATCCGTTTGCACCGGCAATGAACTTAATTCCGAATTCAGTATCCAGAATGATTTCTTTCATTGTCTTTTTCTTATTGATTACATGCATAAGATTATACTGCGGTACAACGTTAAGAAGAACATTTACATTCGCCATTCCAAGGTCGCCGTCAATAAGAATAACTTTTTTACCAAGCTGAGCATAGGCAATTGCCATATTAACGGAAATATTAGTTTTACCTACACCACCTTTTCCACTTGTAATAGCTATGATTCTGGTTTTATGACCGTTTGCCGAAACCTGACTTGTTTCAACAGATTCTGGTGCCGCAACACCACCGTTCAAAAGTTCGCGCAAATCTTCTGCCTGTTCTTCCATTATTTATCTCCAAATTTATTATCAATATGATCTCTGTCAATCTTAAAATCTTCCAGACGAATCAAAAAAGTTACAGGATTAGCCTTTTCTATGCATCCGGCAGCCTTCTGGCCTGTGGTTATATAGGAAATGCTCTTGTTCTTTTCATTCAGGACGCTGATTACATTTCCATACTGATTTGATTCGTCACACTTTGTAATTATAACAGACTTATAACCAAAAGGCTCATAATTCTGCATTATATTTTTAAGATCCCTTGCCTTTGTTGAAGCCGTAAGAGCAAGATAAACCTCCGGATTCATTCCCGGTACATCAAGCGTAGCCTTAAGCATTCCGATATGAGATGCATCGTTCGGGCTGTAACCGCTTGTATCAATAAAAATCATATCTACAGAATCCTTAATGCTTTCGTATATATGCTTAACGTCTTCTGCATTTTCTGCCTTTTTGACTTTAAGTTCAAAAAGTTCGCCAAATCTTGAAAGCTGCTCAAAGGCACCGACCCTCATTGTATCTGTAGTAATAAAGCACAGTTCAAGCTTTTTCTGATTTTTCTTTGCAGAAATTACATTCTGAGCAGCAAGCTTAACAAGAGTTGTAGTTTTACCAACCCCTGTAGGCCCTACGATAATAACTGTACGCGGCTTACGGCGGACAACTTCTTTTGCAATCGAAATAGATTCTCCAATCCAGTCAACAACTTCCTTCTGAACCACATCAAAATCTTCAAGCTGATCAAGAGAGAAAGTAGCCTTAATGCGGTCAGAAATCATTTTTATGTATGAATGAGTAAATTCATTCTGAGAAAGAAGGTCTTCTATGCGCTCAATTGTCGGATGCTCTTCCGAAGAAACTGCAACGGACGGCTTTTCATCGATTTTCTTACCAAGTTCATCAATTTTTTTTGTAAGCATATTCAGTTGGGAGTTAAGTCCAACCGAAATTCCTGTCTGCTGTTCAACATTCTTTAACAGCGCTTCTTTACTGCGCAGGAAATCTGTTTCAGAAGCAGCAGGCTGATAAGCCGGACGAGCCGGACGTGAAGAAGAATAATAAGAAGGTACAGTATTTCCCCTGTTTCTAAGTTTATAGGAAACTTCTACTTCTTCATGCTGACCAAAACCAAGAAAACCGTGATTTAAAATAGTACGCCTGTTTGTAATTTCGTAGTCATACTGGTACATATCATAAAGTTTCTGCTTTGCCTCTTCCAAGGTTCTGGCAGTTATCTTTCTAGTCTGTTCACCACTGTCAAATGTAGGCATATTTATCGTCCACCCTCTTCACTAATTTCTCCAAGAACCTCTAGGCCAATGCTGTTTCCGGCAGAAAGAATTTCTTTTTCAGAAACAACTACAACACCAGGCATTTCTCGTTCAATAGATGAATAAACAAGCTGCCTGACAACGCTTGAACACATGATAATCGGCATAAAGCCCATCTGCTGAACACTCGTCAATGTATCACTTACAGCCTTTATCCATGCGCGTCCATCCGGCGGATCAAATGCAACAAAAGGCTTTGAACCGTCCTGTGGGTACTGTGCATATTCCAGAACCTTCTGACTCCAGCCCTGCGAAAGGTTTACAACCCTGAGCTTTTTATCGCTGTCAACATACTGCATGCAAATCTGAAGGCCCAGCGCTTCCCTTACCTTTTCTATAAGTTCCCAAGTATTGCCGGTAATTGCACCATAGTTAGAAATCGTTTCAAGAATAGTAACCATATTTCTGATTGAAACTTTTTCTGCAAGCAGACCGCTCAGGATTTTTTCAATATCTCCGTAAGAGAACTTACGCTTGTCACCATTCATAACTTCATCAACAACAATAGGATTTGTCTTCTTAACTTCGTTAATGAGGACAGAAACTTCCTGACGGCCAAGAATTTCAGAAGCATGAGCCTTAATAATTTCCGTAATGTGAGTTGCAATTATAGTCGGCGGATCAACGACTGCATAGCCGGCCTGTTCAGCTTCTGAACGCTGATCTTCCGGAACCCAGATGGCTGGCATGCCGAAAGCAGGATCCTTTGTTGCTTCTCCCTTAAGTTCTTCCGTAACCGCGCCGGTGTTCATGCACATATAATATCCAAGACGAATCTTGCAGCGTCCAGCTTCAATTCCGCGAATTTTGAAACTATATTCATTAGGATCAAGATTCATGTTGTCAATAATCCTGATTTTAGGAACAGGAAGCCCTAAATCCAGCGCAGATTCACGACGAATCCTTGAAATGCGTTCAAGAAGTTCTGCACCGTTATCTCGGTCTACAAGAGGAATAAGGGCAAATCCAAGTTCAAGAGAAAGCGGATCAAGAGGCGCAACGGAATCCTGTTCTGCGTTTGAACCTTCCGCTTTTTTTCCGTCTGCTTTTGCAGCTGCTTCAGCTTCTGCCTTTTTGATTTTTTCAACTTCTTTCTTTTTGGTAAGGTTATAGCCGTACCATGCAAGACCAGCACCGACAGGAATAAGCAGGAACTGAGTTCCTCCCCTAAAAATAATTCCCATTACAGCAAGCACGGCACCGACAATTTCGTAAATTGCACCGTCAATTGTAAATTCCTTGGAAACCTTTTCTCCAAGAGTATCTTCAGATTTATCTCCGGTAACAAGGATACCAGTTGCAAAAGAAAGCATAAGGGATGGAAGCTGGCTTAAAAGTCCATCACCAATAGTCAGAGTTGAATAAAGTCCAAGAGAAGTTGAAAAATCCAACTTATGCTGAACCATTCCCACAATAAAGCCGCCGATCAGGTTTACAACAGTAATAAAGATTCCCGCCATAACGTTTCCGGAAACAAACTTACTGGAACCGTCCATGTTTGAATAGAAGTCAATATCCCGACGCAGTTCTTCCTTCATTCTGTTAGCCTGCTCGTCTGTAATTGAACCGTTTGCAAGCTGGTTATCAATATCAAACTGCTTTACAGACATGGAATCAAGAGTAAAGCGAGCAGCAACTTCTGAAACTCGACCGGCACCCTTTGTAATTACAACGACCTGAACGACAATCAGAATGATAAATATTACAAATCCAATGACAAGATTATTTCCGGCTACAATGTTGGCAAAAGCCTGAACCATTGCACTCTGCGTTCCCTTAAGTGCATTCAGACTGTTCCCCGAAGCCGAAAGAATAAGCCTTGTTGAAGAAATATTTATTCCAAGACCAAAAAGCGTTATAAAAAGAATGACCTGAGGGAATGAAGAAAGGTTTGAAGCCCTTGGCGTATATACAACTGTAAGCAGAAGAGTAATTGAAGCTGCAAGATTTAAAATCATCAGAAGGTCAATAAATACCTTAGGAAGAGGAATAACCAGCATTACAATGACAATAACAGCCATAACGCCGATCATATTCTTCTGTATGAGATTTAAAATGCTTACTTTTTTTTCGTTTGCCATTAAGATCCCCACCCTTTAGCAAGCTTTCACATTTTTTTTGAGCCGTAACGCATGATTTCTGCATACACATTGGCAAGTACAGAAAGATACTTATCTGGTATTATATCACCAACTTCCGTTTCTGCATAGAGACTTCGCGCTAAAGGCCTGTTTTCTACTATAGGAACCCCGGCTTCTGCTGCAATGCGCCTCATCTGAAGCGCAACTGCATCTTCACCCTTTGCAGTAACCTGAGGAGCGTCATTAACTTCCCTGTCATACTTCATTGAAACTGCAAAATGTGTAGGGTTGGTGATTACAACATCAGCTTCGCGGACAGCTTTTGGCATGTTCATTTGAAGCAGTTCCTTCTGCTTCTGCTTGAGACGGTTCTTTACTTCAGGATCACCTTCCATCTCCTTGTATTCCTGCTTTACTTCATACTTTGTCATTTTCATTGACTGCATGAATTCCCTTTTTTGAACAAAATAGTCAGGGATAGAAATAATAAGAAAAATAACGGCTGCAATAACCAGAAGAGTTGCCGCCATTCTGGAAATATGAAATACCGCCTCTATAGCCTTGCCGTTATGAATTATCATCATAAGTTCCGGAATATCGCGGCGGATAAGTGCGTATGCAACTGCAACTATAACGGCAACCTTACCGATAGATTTTGCAATGTTAAACACACCGCGCACCGAAAACATCGTATTCTTAAAATATTCACCGAATTTAGGAATAATCTTGGAAAATTTTGGCGTAATAACCTTAAGGCTGAAAATCATACCCTTATTCTGAATGATATTTCCAAGAATTCCCGCTACAATGCCTACCATTGTAACAGGAATTACAAGACGCAGAAAATAATAAACAAAAATCATAAAGAAAGACGGCTCTGCAACATTTTCTGAATTTATGCGCGTAAAGAAAAAAGAAAGAATGTCTGCGCAGCCGGAAAGAACTGATTTTGCAAGGAAAATAAACGTGACAAGTGAAAAAAGGAAAACAAGCGCCCCCGTAAGTTCCTGGCTTTTTGCAATGCGTCCCTCTTCCCTTGCACGGCGAAGTTTAAGCTCTGAAGGCTCTTCTGTACGGCCTTCATCTTCTGCGGCAAACCACTGAAGGTCAATATCCTGAAAACTCAAGATGCACCTCCTGCGCCAGATAGACGGATCATATTAAATAGTTCCGTAAGCCCCGTATTAAAAGAACGGAAGAAAAATTCGCACAAAGCAGGAAAAATCCATATCAAAAGTCCGAATGCAAGAAGAATCATTACCGGAAAACCTTCTGAAAGCAGATTCATCTGCGGTGCCGCCTTAGACAGAAGACCTGTACAAACCGTAATAAGAACCAAAGTTCCCATAACCGGGAGCGAAATTACAAATGCATCGGCAAAAAGATTCGTAAGCCCTTTAAGAAGGAATGAAACAACGCCGTTCTGGTCACGTATAAAATCAAAAACAGTTATTGAGGAGAACGAACTTTTTAATCCCTTTAAAAATATGATTTGAAACCAGTGATTCTGAAGGAAAATAAGTACAGCCGCAAAATTAAAGAACTGTCCTAAAAGCGGATTTTCAACCTGAGAAAGCTGATCATAAGTTGAAGCAGCAGTAAATCCCATCTGAAAGGCAAAAAACTGAGCGGCAGAACTGAACGCCGCAAAAATAACAGAGACATAAAAGCCCATTATAACGCCAATCATACCTTCTCCAAGGATTAGAAAAGCGTAATAAATACTGAATGCACCGTCCCCCTCAATAATAGATCCGTACCTTGAAAAAACAGTCTGCCCCATAAGGATATAAGAAACATAGCCTACAAGAGCTATTTTAGCCACCCTGGAAACTGTCCGCATGGAAAAAAGAGGAAGCGTAAAAATCAATCCTGCAGTTCTTGCCGCAACCAGAAGATATAAAGGCGCCGCAAGAAGAATATCTTGAACCATTAAAGAGCCAGCCCCGGTATCATAGAAAAAAGCTGGACAGTATATTCTTCAAGACGAGTAAACATCCAGCCGCTTAAAAGCGCAATAACAACAAGAATTGCTATAAATTTCGGAAGAAAAGTTAATGTCTGCTCCTGAATTGAAGTTACTGCCTGAAAAATTGCAACAATAAGGCCGACAACAAGAGCAATAGCAAGACAAGGCATAATCAGCATAAAAATCTGCACGATTCCGCCGCGCATTAAAAACACTAGTTCTGAAACAGACATAAGCTCCTCCCTTTTTCGAAATAAGTTTAAATCCTACGATTTAATGAACCACGGAATTAAAAAGCTGCGTTGTCAGAAGTCCCCAGCCGTCAACAAGCACAAACAGCATAAGCTTAAAAGGCATGGAAATCTGAACCGGCGGAAGCATCATCATACCCATACTCATAAGGATACTGGCAACAACCATATCTATAATGATAAAAGGAATATAAAGAATTACGCCGATCTTAAAGGCAACCGTAAGTTCATGAAGGATATATGCAGGCACCAGAATATAAGTCGGAACATCAGCAAGAGTGTCTGGCTTAGGCAGTTTTGCCATATTCATGAATGTTGCAATGTAAGATGTATCTTTTGACATCTGACTGTACATAAAGATTCTTATCGGAGCCTCTGCATTGTGATACGCTTCTTCAATTGAAATCTGACCGTCGCTCAAAGGCTTAAATGCAGTGTCATACATTTTTGTAAAAGTCGGCCACATGATAAAAAGAGTCATAAAAAAAGCAATTCCATTTAAAACTGCCGTCGGCGGAACCTGTTGCAGCGAAAGAGCCCTTTTTATAAAATCCAGAACAATTGAAAAACGGAGGAAACATGTAAGAAGAATCAAAAGGCTTGGAGCAAGACTCAATACAGTCAGAAGAACCATTAGCCTTACAGAAAAAGCAAGTTCACGTCCCGTTCTAGGTTCTGTAATATTAATCGACAGATTAGGGATTTCTGCAGCCCTTACATTTCTGGACATTTCTGTATTTCCGCGGGTCGAACCGTTCGGAAAGCGGTTTGAAGACTGGGCTGTAAGGCCCGAAAGAGAAAGCAAAAGAACCAAAAGCAGACCTGCTGACCGCCTGAAAAAGAAGCTGTTTTTCATACTATTCTCCGCCGTTCAGCCTTTCACGCTGCCTTTCCAGAAAATCTGACTGATTTCGCTCTGAAGAAGTAAATACGCCTTCATTTCTAGGGCCGTTCGGCATAAAGATATCAAGAATATCCTGAAAAGAACGCGGTTTCTGAGTTCTTTTATGAGTATCTGAATACAGGTTCATTGCCTGAACCAGTTCAAGATCATCAATTTTACTTATAAGATTAACGGAATTGTCTGATACGCCAATCAAAAAAGCGTGCTTATCGGTAAGTGTAACAACCTGAACTGATTTTCCAGGTGCAACATTTATTGAAGCAACCTGGCGCAGAAACTGATCATCCCCAGCTTCCGTCGTCATACTTTTCTTTAAAAGCAGAAGGACGCCATAAATGACTGCAAGAACAACAGCAAGAACAAAAATCATTCTAAGGACAAGAAAGAAAGATGAGCCCCGACTTACGTTCAGACCAGTATTCTGAGTCTGAGCATCCAAAGTTATGGAAGATTCATCAATATCAGTCATCTTCACAGACGAATTTTCAGATACAGATTCCTGAGAGTTCAAAGAAATCTGCGCAGAAAGTGAAATTTCAGAACCTAACAACAAAAATGCAAAAAGAAAAAACTTAATTAATTTACTCAATTTTCCCCACCCTGAAAATTAAAGTATTATTACAAACTGCCTTCTATACTAGCGCAAATCAGAAACACGTTCCAAAGGAGAAAGGATTTCCGTTACACGGACACCGAAGTTTTCATCAATGACTACAACTTCTCCCTTTGCAATAGGCTTATGATTTACAAGGATATCAACAGGTTCACCGGCAAGTTTATCAAGCTCAATGATTGTACCTTCTCCCATACCAAGGATATCCTTGATTTGTTTCTTTGTACGACCGAGCTCTACAGTCATTTCCATCTGAACGTCCATAATCAGGCTGATATTACCCTGTTCTGAACTTCCGTTCATACCCTGCAAATTAGGATACTGAAGTGCCTGTACATTAGGAACATTCATTCCCATATTCTGACCCATAGGCATGCCCATATTAGGCATTGCGTATCCCATCTGAGGCATACCCATATTAGGCATTGCATAACCCATCTGAGGCTGCTGCATTCCGGCCATATTAGGCATACCTCCCATCTGCTGCATTCCAGCCATATTCGGCATACCCATCTGAGGTTGCTGCATTCCAGTAGCTGCTCCACCAGCCGACATAGCACCGTCCAGCGCACCAAGCGATTCCAGCTCAGCCGTACCTCCACCGTACGCATTGCTGATCTGTTCAGCCGGCTCACCGCCAATACATTCCCAGAGATTATAGTTCTGTCCGTCAAGTGTAAGCGGATAGGAAATGAATGCAAACTTATTCTGAGGAATGCTGATCATAGCCTTTGGATTGTTAGCTGCTTCAGGAGGATTGCATGCAAGTCCAGGAAATTTTCCAGTCTTATCAAGTTCCTGAATTTCCGAGCCGGAATGAGTCTGAACAACATCCGAAATGCAGGACAGAGCCATTTCGTCAAAATCAGCGTTATCTTCTTTTGTTATTAAATTAACAAGTTTCTGCGCAAATTCCGGAGCAAGCAGATACATATGATCGCCCATCATGCCGGAAGAATAGTTACAGGCAACAGAAACAACAACTTCCGGAATCTTTCCAAGCAGGCCGTCCCTGTCAAGAATATCAACAGTTGGTGTGCCGGCAGAAAATTCAACACCTGTCATTCCGTTAAGTTTTTCTGTAAGCGGATTCTTTAAGCTTTCCGCAAATTTTGAAAGAGCCTCGGCATCAATATGAACGGCAGAGCCTCCAGATACATGTCCAGAAGAATTAAGTCCATCAACAGAAACACCCGAAAGCAATGCATCAATTTCATCCTGAGAAATAGCACCATCACTCATAATGAATCATCTCCTTCTACGGAAAGCTCTTCAAAATCCTCCGCAGCAATATCTTCAAGTTTGCCCGTAACCTGCACTGCCATCTTTTTTCCTACAATACCAGGCTGACACAAAAACTTTTTTTTATTTTCTACACTAAGAGTCAGAGGATCGCCGACCTTAGTATTAGAAAGGCGTACAACGTCGCCTATAGCAAGAGAAAGAACTTCCCTTACACTAAGATTTATAGAACCAACTTCTGCAACAACTTCCATATCAACAGTAGAAAGCTTTTCCTTCAATGTTGACAGATACTGGGTCGTTGTACTTCTTCGAACAGAAGAGAACCAGAATTGGCTGGAAAGTTTAGAAATAATAGGTTCTATTGTAAGGTACGGGATACAGAAGTTCATCATTCCTTCTTCATCACCTACCTTTGTTTCCAGAGTGATAAGTACAACCATTTCTGACGGTGGTACAATCTGAGCAAACTGCGGGTTAGTTTCAATCTGACCAAGTCGAGGACGAAGGTCAATTACCTGAGTCCATGCTTCGCGCATGTTTGCAAGAATACGTACGATAATGCCTTCCATTACAGACTGTTCAATATCTGTAAGGTCGCGGTTTTTATTTGAACCTGTAATTCCGCGTCCACCAAAAAGACGGTCAATAATACAGAATGTAATTGCAGGGTCAATTTCCAAAATTGCATTACCCTTTAACGGATCCATATTTACAACTGCAAGAGTTGTAGGAGTCGGAATAGAACGGATAAATTCCTCGTATGTAAGCTGGTCTACAGACGCAACGTGTACATGAACAAGGGAACGAAGCTGAGCAGACAAAGATGTCGTTGTTAAACGCGCAAAAGTTTCGTGCATATTAGAAACCGTACGCAACTGTTCCTTTGAGAATTTATCAGGACGCTTGAAGTCATAAATCTTTATTTTTCTGGTATCACTGACAGGCTTGAAATCATCAGTATCAGAATCACCTGAACTAATAGCTGTAAGGAGCTGGTCAATTTCATCCTGTGACAGAACTTCAGTCATCTATCTCTTCCACCTTATTATATTTTTTTAAGAAGAAACTACTGTTCCAGAACGTCTAACTGAAGGAAAGAAATATCCTTTATCTTTGACGTACTAAGAATTTCGTCGTTTATAGCATTACGAAGTTCAATCTTAAGCTTCTGCTCGTTCTGCGGCTTAAGTTCTGCTATAGTCTTCTCTGTAAAATATCGGCGCAAAAAGTCTTTTAATTCAATATTTCTTTGCGTAATTTCTGTAGAAGTTGCCTTATCGTCTTTTTTATAGCCCAAGGCTATATCAACAATAACGCTTGCCGAAATATCATCACTTGTCTTTGTTCTGATTGCTCCAAGAGATGTGTACCAGTCAAGGATTTCCCTCTGAGTAACATATTCATCACTGATAGGAATACTTGGTGTTCCAGGAGTATTTTTTGACATTATGTTATATGTAACGACTACAATTACTACTATAAGGATAATTGCACCTAAAGCGATTGCAACCCACTTTAAAAGACCTGGAAGAGCTCCTCCAATTCCACCCTTTTTAGAAGCTGAGAATGAAGCTCCATTTTCTTCCAATCCGTCAAGACCATCGTCTGCCATCTTTCCCTCCCGGAAAAACAAAGTTTATTAAATTGACATTTTAGTATACACTTAAAAATGTCCCTCGTCTAGGATAATTATATCTACACGTCTATTATATGCCCTTGACACAGGACTATCGTTTGAAAATTTTGGTCTGGTATCCGCATAGCCGGCCACAGAGAAACGGTTTTCATCTACACCGTAATCTGCAAGATAATGAAGCACATTCATTGCGCGACTAGCAGAAAGTTCCCAGTTGCTTATGAATTTTGAATCCGAAGCAACCGGAGTATTATCCGTATGCCCTTCTATCCTGAAACGCCTGTTATTCAGTTCCGGAGCCTTAAAGAAATCTGAAAGCCTTAAAAGAGTTTCCCTTGTTTCATCAATATTAAGGTCTGCACTGCCCTCATCAAAAAAGTTATCCGAAACAAGCGTAATTACAAGACCGCGTTCATCACTGGTAATTGTAATGCGGTTTGACTTTACATCTGGAGCAAAAAGACTTACAGCTTTTTTCTTTGCAAGACCAAGAGAACGACCTTTTTCTACAGCCGGCAAGGAGTTAATCATATTACCAAGGTCAGAAAGTTTACCTGTAGAAAGGGACATACCGCCGTTTACAGATTCAGTTTCGTTCATCTGCAAAGACTGAGTAATAGTTGCAAGCTGAGTAATATCAATCTCTGAAGGATCGTAAAGCATTACGAAGAAGCAGAGCATAAGTGTAATCATGTCACCATACGTACCTTGCCACGCGGTTGACGGTTTCTCAGGTTCCTTCTTTTCCTTTGCCATCTTCTATTCCTTAAAATTAATCCTTAAGTACGTCTGCTTCAATAGCTTTTCTTGTTACAGGATCAAGATATGTAAGCAGTTTCTGACCCATAATGCGAGGGTTTTCACCGGCCTGAATGGCAAGTACGCCTTCTATAACCATTTCCTTAGAACGCATTTCCATTGAGTTCTGTGCAATAAGGTTCTGACCCATTGGAGTAAGAATCCAGTTAGCCATCATGGAACCGTAAAGAGTTGTAATCAAGGCAACGGCCATGTTAGGACCGAGGGATGACTTATCTTCGAGGTTGTTCAACATACCAATAAGCCCCAATACAGTACCCATCATTCCGAAACCAGGAGCATATCCGGCCCACTGGTTAATAATATTTACCCATTCCATATGACGGGCTTCACACTGACTCATTTCATTTTCCATAATCGTACGGATTACAGCACCGTCAGTACCGTCGACAACAAGGCGGAGCCCGTTGCGCATGAATGCATCATCAAGATCATCAAGACCGTCTTCCAGGGCAAGAATACCTTCGCGGCGAGCCTTATTGGAAAGATCCATAAGCTTTGAAATAAGCGTTTTTTCTCCAAAATCAGGAATCTTAAATGATTTACCTACAATCTTAAATACACCTACAGCCTTTGAAACAGGAGCCATAATAAAGATTGCCATATATGAACCACCGATAGTCATGAATACAGACGGAATATCGATAATACCCATAAGGGAACCACCGGAAGTCAATACAGACATGACGATAAGTGCTGCACCACCAACAAAACCAATTATTGTTGCTATATCCATTTACAAGACCTCTTGAGAATTTATACCAATTTTTTTTCTGTATGCGATAATCTTTTGTATAACGTCTTCAGGAGAATTCCTTACGACAATTTTTTTGCCGGACATCATTGTGAGAGTAAGATCTGGATTAGACTCCATGCTTTCTATCATATGGGGATTAACCCAATAGACTTTTCCGTCCAACCGGTTAACTTCTATCATTCTTAAACTGCCCGCCTTTTTTTATTATCGGAAAACTTTTTAAAGAATCCAATTAAAAGAATAACACCATTCTGTTTTTTTTTCTACATATTTTCTTCGGCTAAATGCTGAGTTTTTTGAAATTAAAGTTCAGAAACAGGATTTCCTGCTAAATAATACTGCGCAGAAAATCATTCAGAAACAGGATACCATTTGAACCAAGCGAAAAATACAGTTCATTGCCGCTTCTATAAAAATAAGCCGTCCCACGCTGTTCCCAGTCAGCCATTTCAGAACGGATTTTTTCAGGAACCTCATATCCGAACCGCCTTCGGTATTCATCAAGAGAGACTCCACGCAGGGTACGGAGCCCCATCATAAAAAACTCAAACGACTGTACTTCAAGGTTAAGCTCTTCCCTTTCCCCAGGAGCACCCTGAATGCAAGCACTTTCCGAAAGCCAGAAATCCGTATATTCCTGAATGTCTGTCGTACCCGTAAAACGGACTGCATTCTTTCCGTAAAGCGTACCGGTTGCTCCCGCACCGCAGCCAAGATAACCTTCAAGATTCCAGTAAACAAGATTATGAAGACATTCTTTTCCCGGCTTACAGAAATTTGAAACCTCATACTGCCTGAAGCCAAGGGATTCCAGAACATCCCGTCCGGTAAGCCACATTCTGTCTGCATTTTCAAAATCATATGAAAGAGTTCCACTTTCTACTTGACGACCAAGAGGCGTTTCCGGCTCAATCGTAAGAGAATATAACGAAACATGATCAACAGGATATTCAGAAAGTCGCTTTAACCCCTTACAAAGACCTTCTTCCGTCTGTCCTGGCAATGCAGCAATCAAGTCTACAGACAAATCACCTTTCCAGTGCTCAGAAATACAATCCAAAGCCTCAAGTACACGCTTACCGGAACTTCGTCTTTTTACTCCGGAAAGCACAGAATCTTCAAAAGCCTGAATTCCACATGAAAGCCTTGTAATTCCGGAAGCGGCAGCAGAAAGAATAAAACTGCGCGTTACGTCATCCGGATTTACTTCCATTGAAAATTCTCTAAGCAAAGACACACCGGGAAGAGAATATATTGAATCAGAGATTTTTTTTAACTGTTCCGGCGTAAGAAGGCTTGGTGTTCCTCCACCGATATAAACCGTATGAACAGAAGAATAGCCGGAATACCTGAATCTGAGCTGAATCTCCCTGCACAGTGCAGAAACATATGAATCGGAAACGCCTTTTTTGCCGCAGGCAGTACTGAAAAAATCACAGTAAGAACAACGTGTGCGGCAAAAAGGTATATGAATATAGATTGAAGCAGAAGATCTCAAAACAACTTGATTTTATTTGCAGGAAAATACTGCAGCAGTGCCGATGCCCTTATCTGATCTGCCTTTACTGCACCCCAGAGCCTTGAATCCACAGAAGCATTTCTTGAATCACCAAGAACAAAATATTCATTTTCTCCAAGAACAAAAGTATCAAAAGAGCCTGCAATTCCAATGGAAGTATCCCAGAGAGCAGGAGTAGCATTAATGCTTACGTTATAAGACTTTTTTACAAGTTCAAATTCTGTAAGGAAATACTTTTCACCAGCCGGCTTAATGTACATTACGTAATCACGCATGTATACTTCATCACCCGGCATTCCGATTACCCTGCGCACCTGAGATTCGTTACCCATACGATGACCAAGATTTAGTATGTTTACCTGCTGAGCCGTAAAAAAAGAAACGAATACAGAAAGAACCTTTTTTACAACAGGAACACCTTCCGTATTTTCCGGTTCAAGAAGGACCACATCACCCCTTTCCACAGATTTATAGAGAGGTGTAAAAATTACACAAGAATTCCTGACAAAATCAGGCTGCATGGAAACAGAAACCTGACGTACTGGAAATACTACAAATCCCAGAAGTATATTTATAAAGGCAAAAATTCCAACTGCAAATAAAACTATAACAAAAACCTTACGCTCAAAATCCTTTTTCAGGGAATATGACAACTCATACAATTCTTTATTCATATATATAAACTAACACAAACAAGGCTTAACTTGCAACCAAATAAACTATATTCTATACTTTATATATGTCAGAAGGTAAAAAAATAATTGCAGAAAACAGAAAAGCCCGTTTTGATTACTTCATTGAAGAAACCTACGAATGCGGACTGGAACTTCTGGGGACAGAAGTAAAATCTGTAAAAAATGGAAGCATCTCATTTCCCGACGCATTCGCAGAAATCATAAAGGGCGAAATTTACGTAAAGAATTTTCATATAACTGAATACTCCTATTCTTCAATATTCAATCACGATCCGGACAGACCAAAGAAACTGCTGCTCCACAGGGAAGAAATTAAAAGAATTGAACGTAGAGTTGAAGCAAAAGGCTATACCCTGATTCCTATAGACTTTTACCTTAAGAACGGCAGGGTAAAAATGACGTTAGGTGTATGCCGCGGTAAAAAACAGTTTGACAAGCGTGCTACAATAAAAGACAGAGACGTACAGCGTGACATACAGCGTGAATTCAGGAAGGAGCTGAACAGTTGATAAAAAGCGGAAAGACTGCACTTTTCTTAATTCTCCTCACCTTGGCATGTTTTTATGCTACAGCACAGCAATCAGTTTCATTTTTTGGAATTGAATCAAGTGACGCTGATGTAAACATGCTCAGCATGACGGAAGATCTTTTTTACAAGCAGCTTTCCGACATGAACGTTTCTGTAAAAGACAGAAGAAACGAAAAAAGCAGTCTGGAACAGAAAGACCAAAGCGATTCATTTTTTGAAGAAATCGACAGCGACTACGTTTTTTATGCAGACATTAAAAAACTGCCGGATTCGCGCTGGCTCTGCAACATAAACATGAGGAACCAGTCAAAGAAAGCGACAAGAACATTTTCAAGGGAATACGATTCTTACTACAAAATCCTCATGGAATCAAAATCTACATTAAAAAACATTCTTTCTGACCTTATGAAAGATAAATCTGTCTCAGAATCTGCAAAACCAGCCATAAAAAATACAGCCCAAGCAACAACAGATTCAATTGCAGGCTCCTGGGCAGGCGAAGATTCAATCAGCAAGATTGTAATAATGCGTGGCGGACGCGGATTTATTGTATTTAAAAACGGTGCAACAATGAACATAAGCGTACAGATACAAAAGCAGGACGACGGTAATTCACACTTTGTAATAAGTCAGACCAGCAGCCCTAACGCATCTTTTTTCCCGGATATAGACAGACGACTTGCAATGGAAACCGCAGTAAGCGCAGAACCTATAGAATGGAATCTTATAATGAATGCAGACGGCATTCTTGAAGGTACAAAAAAAACTCTTATCCAGCAGGGCGATTCCGTAAAGCCGACTACAGTTCCTGCAAAATGGACAAAACCAAACTGATTTCCCGTTAAAGGCGCACCGCCCCTTCCCTTACAACCGTAAATTTTCCGTCTTCTATTTTTACAATTGTAGAAGGCACGGAAGATTCCGAATCGCCGTCATCAACAATAAGTGAAACTTCAGATTCAAATTCATCCCTTATATCAGACACTTTTGTAAGCACGGGAGAACCGCTCCTGTTTACACTTGTTGAATATACAGGACTGCCGGCTGCCTTTATTACAGAGCGAAGCCACTGGTCACCAGGACAGCGCACGGCAACAGTCTGGTCAGAATTTCTTTTTTTAACAATAAGAGTCAGAGGACCAGGCCAGAAAGAAAGAAGTTTTTCAGGAACAGCATCATCAGAAATGGAAGAAAGTTCTTCAGGCGATGAAATAAGTACAATAAAAGGCTTTGTTTCTGAACGACCCTTAATTTTTCTGATTTTTCCGTCAGTTTTTTCAATTATACCGGAAAATCCATATACAGTGTCAGTAGGAAGAACAAGAACTTCTTCCATTTTTAAAAGTTCAGCACATTTTTCAACAGAATCTGAATCAGACTTGCTGCAAATCATAAATCGGTATCCCCTGCACGGCAGTTTTCTTTTTTCTGCTTACAGTTATAGTACCATTACTCAGATCAATCAACACCATAAGAATCATTGCAAGGGCAAAGAACAGGACTCCTGCAGCTTTGCAGAATTTTTCAGGAAGGCATTCATAATCCTTGTGAAGAAGGATTGTTCCCGTATCATAAAGAGCTTTATCCGTAGACTTAAGCCCCTTTATCTTTACAAGCTTTTCGCCATTCCCAACGTAATCAAGGCGGCGCGCATAAGCGGCTATAACATCGCGATCCTTTAAAAGAGCTGTATATTCAAGAGAAAGTTCATTATTAATATTCTGGATTGCCTCCGTCTGTCGGGCAATCTGCATTTTCTGCTCGTTAAGCTTGTTATAACTCAAAATTCCGTTGTCTCCTGCAATAAAAGCAACCAGTACGTAAACAAGAGTTCCAATAAATACAGCAGACAAAACTTTTATGTGATTCATATTTATATAGTCGGCACGATTTTTTATTTTCACCATAAAAAAAACTGTGATATAATAAATTAAAATTGTGTGTTTTTTTGAACAAAATGCCGAAAATATAATATAAGACTATCTGAAACGAGAGGAAATATATGAGCGATTCAACAGACAATACAAAAGATCTTGACAGCTATGGTGTTTGGGTAAAGACACCTCCACAGGACGCCTCATCTGACTCTGAGACTCAGGAAACACAGATTGACGCAGACATGCCGGATTTTTCCGACCTTGACCTTCCAGAACAGGCTGCAGATACAACAGCTGCAGAAGATCCGTTCGTTTCAGATGATTTTAATTTTGATTCTTTAAACACAGAGGAAACCGGCATTTCTGATTCAGAAGCATCAGCACTGGAAGATACTGCAACTGCAGAAGAACCTGCCGCAGAAACAGAAGAAGCTGATACAACAGAGACTTCTAAAGGTGCGGAAACATCAGCTGATGAAGATCCGTTCGGCGATATCCAGGACTTTGGAGTCGACATTCAGGATTTCAGTTCTGATATCGATTTTTCAGAAGAGCAGACAGAAACTGCCGGAGATATAGACATTCCTGTTCCTCAAGAAGAAAGCACTTCTGAAACTGAAGGGGAATCATCAGGAGAAACAGAAATTTCTGCAGATAACTTCCTTTCTGACAGTTCAGAAAGCAGCGGCGATGACCAGGAAATCTCACTCGATGACTTTATGGACGGAGACTTTTCAGATCCAAATCCGGGAGCTCCTTCAGCTTCATCAAGTGATGACGGAGAAATCTCCCTTGATGACTTCTTTGACGATGATTCTTCATCAAAGGCAAAAGAAGACGACATTACAAACGACGAAGCACTTGATATTGACCTTTCATTTACAGAATCACAGGACGATGAAGTTCCGACAGTAGACAACACAGATGATTCAGACGATTCATTTTCTGCGGAATCTGAAGAAGTTTCTGACTTTGACGACATGTTTGACAATATGGAAGCAGCTGCCGGACAAACAGAAGAGACTACACCTTCCGGAGAAACAGAATCAGTTTCAATGGACGAATTTGGCCTTACAGACGAAGCTCCGGCAGAAAGTACATCTGACTCCTCTACTTCATCAGATTCTGAGGAAATCGACCTTTCTGACTTTGGAATTGATTCTGAGGCAGAAGAAACTGCCGTTCACCAGGACGTACAGGAAGCAAAGAAAAACCAGAAAGTTGACTACGACCTTGCTATTTCTGAAGACGACACAAACGAAGCCGCACCTACAGCTACAGAAGTTGAATCAGGTGCCGGACAGACTGAACAGATTCCGGAAAATGCAACTGTTGTAGACAATTCGATCCTTGAAAAAATTATGTCAGAACTTTCCGGCCTGAAATCAGAAATCAATAACCTAAAATTTGATTTTGAAACACTGAAAAGCCAGGAATCAGAATCTAAAGCAGAAAGCGGCACAGACGCGTTTGTTCCTGTTTCAGAAACATCTGATGAAGTTTTTGAAGCACCTGAAAACCAGGCAGAAACAGAATTTGAAGAAAACAGTTCAGACGTTACAGAAGAAGAAATTCCGCTTCCGGAAATTCCCGAGCCTGAAACAAACGGATTCTTCAGCGGTGATGATCAGGACGAAACAATTGCCCTTTCCGGCAACGAGCTTGATAACATCATGAATACTGCCGACTTTACAGAAGTTCACGAAAAAACAGCAGCAGAAGAAGCAGATAATACAGAAATCAGTTCAGAAGAAGCTGAAGCACCTGCTGAACAGGAATTCCCGGATATCCCAGAACCAGAAACTAGCGGATTCTTCAGCGGTGATGATCAGGACGAAACAATTGCCCTTTCTGGCAACGAACTTGACAACATCATGAATACTGCTGACTTTACTGAAGTTCATGAAGAAAGCTCAGAAACAGAAGAAGTTCCAGTTGAATCACCTGCATATTCTGAAACAGAAGAAACAGCAGATACTGATTCAAAAGAAGAAAATCCTTTTGAAGAAACCCCAGAAATCACAATGGAAGAATTCTCACCTCTTGAAGAAAAACTTTCATCTGATTTAGAAGTTTCAGACGAAGAAGTAAGTTCATTTGAAGACGAAACAGCAGAAGCTTCTGACACACCGGAAGCAGAATCACTTGATACAGACTTCACTGACAGCACTCCGTTCGGCGACCTTGCAGAAGGTGCTGATGATTCTGAGCATTCAGAAACAGATTCAGGTCTTTCAATTGACATGAACAATGAATCGCTTGAAGAACCGGATTTAAGTTCACTTGAAACAGACGGACTTGAATCAGAAATCACAATTCCAAAAGTAGACGACATTTCCGAAAGTACAGAAGAAGGTTCATCAAGCATTCTTGTTGAATCTTCCGGCGACGATTTTATGGATTCAGTTTCTGATTCAGAACAGCCAGAAGCACCTGTTTTTGAAGAATCAGAAACTGCATCTAACGAACTTTCAGAAGAAGCAGCACCGTTATTCGATGAATCAGAATCACTTGATTCACTCCTTGGTTCGGAAACAGAACCTGAACAACCGGCTGAAAACACAGAAAATGAGATTCCTTCTGTTACAGATTTTGCTGAACTTTCAGAAGAAAGCCCTGCAGAACCGGTACTTGAAGATACAGACTCCCCTGCTGAGGAAATTGCAGAAGAAAGCCCAGTAGAAGAAGCAGCAGAAATTCCTGAATCTGAAGAAGTTCAGCCGGCTGCAGAAACAGAAATTGCAGGAACTGTAGAAGCTGATACAGATACATTTGAAGAACTCTCTCTTGAAGACAGTTCAATTGACAGTTTCCTTGCTCCGGAAGCAGAAATTTCAGACAGCCTTTCTGAAGAAAACGTAAACTATCTTAACGAAGGCGAAAACTTTGCTGAATCTGATGCAGAATCCATGGAAGAAACTGCTGCAGAATCAGAAACTTCTAAAGAAGCAATTCCGGAAAAAAACGAAGAATCTGTACCGGCAGCTGCAACAGAAACAGATAAACCTGTTTCTGCAGAACTTAAGAATGACATCCGCTCCGTACTTCTTTACATGGATCAGCTTCTTGAAAACCTTCCAGAAGACAAGATTGTTGAATTTGCAAAATCAGAACAGTTTACAACATACAAGAGACTGTTCAGCGAACTTGGACTTTCGTAATCTATACCGGGCTTGTTGATTATACGCAGTATGATATAATGGAGGCTGTCTGGAATGCGCGTCATTGCAGACAGCTTTTTTTTATGAAAAAAATTGAGTTTTTTACAGCTAAAAATAATTCTCTCTCGTGCCGCATAAATGGAATACACCTTCATTCTGCCTACAACCCGGAAAAAGAAGCAGAAAAAGCCGTAAAATGCACAGTTTTTTCATTTAAGCCTAAATATATTTTGATTCCGGAACCGGCATTGGGCTACGCAGTACCGTTTCTTAAGGAAAAATTCCCGGATGCAAAAATCTGCGCAGTAAGATTTACAAATGAATTTGAAAAATTCAACGCAGTGTATGACCGGACATTTAATTTTTTTGATAAAACCGGTTCAGACAGGCTTGAAAACAGCATGAATTCCTATTTTGGAGAAAACGGACTTCTTCACTGCTCATTTTTTTCATGGGAACCGTCTGCGCGTATTTTTCCAGAAAAAACTGCTGCCCTTTTTTCTATTTTAAAAAAACTGATTAACATAAGTCAATCAGTACTGAATACAAATGCATATTTTTCAAAACGATGGATTAAAAACACTGTCATCTTTTTAAGAAATGCCTCTCAGCTTGCAGGGATAAATCGCGGAAACAAGGACATTTTAATAACTGCAAGTGGAACAAGCTTGAAAAATTCTATTCCTGAAATAAAAAAAATCAGGGACAGAGTTTTTCTGATTGCAGTTTCTTCGAGTTTAAAACCGCTTTTATGGGACAAAATCATCCCGGATCTTGTAATCTCTACAGACGGCGGATACTGGGCTAAAGCTCACCTTTCTGCCCTTCTTGAAGCGAAAACTGCAGGAAAAATTCCACTTGCAATATCCTCAGAAAGCAGCTGCCAGAAAAAACTTTTGAAAACCAGACTGCTTATTCCACTTTTATACACGGACGGAATAAGCAGCAGGCTTTTAAATGAATTGAATGTTTCCGGCATAAAGGCAGAACGCAACGGAACAGTTTCAGGAACTGCTGCATTGCTTGCAATGGCACTTACAGATGGTAAAGTCTATTTCTGCGGCCTGGACCTGGCTCCCGGAAAAGGCTTCCAGCACACAGCCCCAAACGAGCTTGAAATAAAAAATTCCTGCCTGGATAAAAAAACACGGAACACAGAAACTCGGCAGACCGCTTCAAGACTTTCATCATCTTCATTAAAAATTTATGAAGACTGGTTTACAGCAAACAGCCAGCGCTTTAAGGACAAGCTGTTCCGCCTTTCTAACAATTTCAGCTACGCAAACAGTCTTGGTTCAATAAAAGACATCAACTTTGATGAAATAATTTTTTCGGAAGAACATAAAACAAGCCAGGAAATTACAGTAAGCTGGCAGAAAAAACTTTCTAAATCAGAAATTATGGACGCCGTAAAAAAACTTTCTCTCTCAGAAGAATTTAAAAAGGAATGCTTTCCGATTGAATATCTATCTTACGAACGTGAAACTTCAAGTGAGAAAAAAATTGAAACCTACAAAGATATCCAGAAAAAAACAGAAGACTTTGTAAATCAAATTGAAGGACTGCTATAGGTAAAGCTTATGATTTATTATGATGTAATCATTTCTAAATCCGGACTCAAGATTCCGCTTCTTTCTGACGGAAAACCAATGCATTCAAAATATGATCCGGAAAAAGAAGCTGAAACCCTGATTTCGGGCATAAACAGAAGTGATTATTTTCTCGTTCTAGGTTTAGGCGGCGGATATCATATTAAATCGCTTTTAAAAAAATACCCGTGCGCTTCGATAACTGTTCTTGAAAATTCAAAGAAAGACGCAGATTTTCTTATTGATAGCATTCCGTGTACAAAAGAAATTGCTGAAAAACCGAATGTCAGAATCTGCTACCCTGAAAACCTTACAGAAACAATTCTTAACAGCTTTATTCCGGCCGCATACAGTTCATTTGAAACTGTACAGAATAAGCCGTGGTGCCTTTTTAACGCACAGACAACATCTTCACTTTCTGAAAAAATTTCCACAGCAATGCAGCTTATTTCTGCCGATGTTTCCACCCAAAGCCATTTTGGTCGCCAATGGACAAAAAACATAATTCAGAATTTAAAATTCATTTGCAGCAGCAAAAAAATTACACTTCCGGCAAATAAAACAGCAGCCGTCATTGCCGCCGGCCCGACTTTAGACAAAAAAATTGACATCCTGAAAAAACGCCGCAATGATTTTTATATAATTGCAACTGACACAGCAAATAAAATTCTCCTGCGGCACAAAATTTCGCCGGACGCAGTTTTTTCTGTTGACGGCCAGTTTGTTTCTATTAATCATTTTTTAATGCAGCAGGTGCAGTCGGAAAATCCTTCCAGCCCGCTTTATATTTTTGAACTGACAGCAAACCACAATGCAGTAAAAAAACTTTACAAAAGCGGTTCGGACATTATTTTTACAATTTCCGGTCATCCACTGGAACTTCTTGCCCGTGAAATCTCTCCTGAAGCATTTTTTACAAGCGATTCATCTTCTGGAACCGTAACAATTGCCGCTGTTGACTTTGCCCTAAAAACAGGTTTTACCAAAATTGAAGTCTACGGAGCAGATTTTTCCTATTTAGCAGGAAAAACCTATGCAGCAGGCACATATCTGGACGACATTTATTCAATCAAGCAGAAAAAAACTTCTTCGCAGCAGACAGCATTTTCTGCCCTCATGTACAGGACGGAGCTTATAAAACTTTCGGAAGAAAAATATACCACAAAAGTTCTGGATTCCTACCAGAAAGCATTTGAAAAATGGGTAAAACAGAATGACGCGGAATGCTTTATTGAAGACAGCGTCTATAAAATCAAAGCGGACAGCAGAAAAAAAAGAAATTCATTTGAGCTGAAAAAATTTGATTACGAACGCTTTTTAAAAGTTTTAAAAGAAAAAGCACAAAATGATTACAGCGGAACAACAGAAAAACTGCTTTCTGACCCCTATGTAAAGGCACTGCTTCCTCTTATTGCATGGCTTAAAATGCGGAATCCTTCAGAAAAAAACTTTGTTGAATGGGTGAAACTTGCGTTCAGTCATATTGTACGTTATACTGTATGATATGAGTAAAAAATTTATCAGTTTTTATTTTGTTCTTGCAGTTGCAGTCTATATTTTTTCTATTGCACTGTTCATTAAAAATACGGTTTACGAATATAAAGACGGCAGCAAAACTTGCATAACTTTAAGCAATACAATAAAAAATGATTTTTCTACAAAAGGAATGGCAAAAGCAGTTAAGGCTCTTGATTCAAATCCAGACGTTGCCGCCTTTACAGTCAAAAAAAATGGACTTTCTGTAGCCGGAAGAAACGAAAATTTCAATTTTGAGGAAACATCCCGATTTATCCATTCAGATATATGGACTTTAAGTGACGAAGAAAACACAACAGTAAGCATAGCGCTGTTTAAGCTCAAGCCGGCGGCTATTTTTAATAACGCAAAGACATCTTTCCTTATAATTCTGGCATGTACACTGCTTACAATGCTTCTTCTTATTCTTGATCCTGTTTTTTCTCCAGCAAAAAAAGAAAATTACAGTACAGTTGATGAAAGCGTAAATCTGGAAGATGAAGAAATAAATACTGAAGAAGCAGATATTACAGAAAATAGTACGGAAGATTCTGGAAGCTCAGAAGAAGAAGATATAAGCCTTCCAGATTCAGAACCCGAAGTTGACCGGATTGAAGAACCGGCCCATGAACCTGCAGAAAACACCGAAACAAGCCTTACGCAAGCAGAAGCAACTGCCGAAAACAACCAGAATCCTGAAAACCAGGAAGACTTTGACATCGAAATTTTCCCGCAGGATGATTCTGTAAAAATTGAATCACTGGAAGAAGAAAGTCCTCTTTCAGAAAAAATCAATTCAATCCTGTCTGACAACAAGGCAGAAGTTTCGCTCTTCCTTCTCTGCTATGTCGGTACCGAAAAAGATGAAGAAATTACCGAACATGTAAAATCATTTATTCAAGATGCATATTTCCCTGAAGACGCAATTTTTACGCTGAATGAAAACACCCTTGCCCTTGTAAAAGCTGACACAGACATAGACCAGGCAGAAGATTTTGCCGCAGACTTCCACAAGGCACTTACAGAACAGGTTCTTTCTGAAAAATCAGGCATTCAGTTTGACATAGGAATTTCAAGCCGCGCAACAAGAACAATAACTGCAGCCCGACTTATTACAGAAGCAAAGGAAGCCCTTAAGCACGCAATAAGCGACAACGAATCTCATATTATCGGCTTCCATGTTGATATTGAAAAATACAATGAATTTATGAAGAACAGAAAGCAGTCAAACTAAACTGTTATTTCTTTTCCGGCTCAGATTCAGAATCTTTTTTCTCTTCAAAAATTTTTTCAAATTCTTGAATATTTGAATTATCCGGAAACTTTTCCTTTAGTTCGCCGAATTTCTGTTCTGCATAATCATTCTGACTGTTTGCAATAAGAACGTTTATGAAATTTACAAGAATTTCTGCGTTTTCGGGATTTTTATCACACAGATATTCATAAATATTAACAGAAGAAGCGTAATTTCCTTCCATTGCATACAGATAAGCAATGGAAACCTGAAGGTCCGTATTGGTCCGATCACGCTTTAAAAGCCTGTTGTAGATTTTTCTTGCTTCCTTATAGTCCTTTGCAAGTGCGTAGGCGCGACCTTTTTTATAGAGGGCAGACCAGTAAAGATTCTTATTCTTCATTGAAAGGTCGTAAAACTCAATAGCCTTGTCAAATTTTTCCATGGACATGTAGTTTTCTGCAATATTGTAATATTCCGTATATATATTATCAATTTTTACAGCTGTTTCACCCGGTACCGGAACATGAATAGCCGTATGACATGAAAAAACAAGAGGAAACATAAATATACAGATCAATGCAAAAAACTTTTTTGACATTATAAACTTCCTACAGCACGAGAATTGAATATAGCTGTTTTTTTGAAATCTTAATATTTGAAACAGTAAGATGAGTGTCGGATTCCCTTGTAATTTCTGAATCAGCAAGACCGAAGGCAAGGGAAAGCGCCCCCTTTGCTGCCTGCACTACACGCCTATCCTTAAAATCAAATTCCAGCTGCATTATGAACTGACGGTCATTATCCGGATCATTGTACATACGGCCGCGCACATAAGAAAGCTGATAGTTCAGCTGGGCACCGGTCAGAGTGGTCAGAAAAGACTGTGGTCTGTTTGCATAAAAATGGATTTCATCATCAGGAATGCCGTCTTCATAAGAAAGCCAGGAATAAACCTGACCATCAAGGGCACCTTCTGTTTCTAAAACATTTTTTCCTTCTGAAGCAAGATGATAGCGCTCTACCATTGCAGGAACATTGCGGCCAAAGCAGGCAACAGTTTCAGAAGGAAAAGAAGCAAGCACGTTTGAACCCTGATATACCGTATATTTTTTTGCCTTGCCGTCAGAACCATTAAGAACAAGATCTTCCCCTGTCCAGCCATTCTTTTTTGTAAATGCAGTTTTTACGTAAACCTGAGGAAAATTGCATCCAAGGGCAAGCTGAAAATCCACACCATGACGGCTACGGTTAAGTCCGATATAGACAGTATCAATATGCTCAATTATTTTTTTTGCATTTGAATCCGAGATTCCCTTAAACTGCCCTTTCAGAATTCTTTCCAGAAGTACAGGATCTGTAGAAGAAGGAATCCTTAAGTAAAAGGAACTTCCACTGTCCATTGTATCCAGCGGATTAACAGAGGATGATTCCGGAACAGTTTTACAGGCAGAAAAAACAACTGACAGGGAAATGAATAATGCAAGGCCGCAGGCCTTAACAGCCTGCAGACCTGAAGAATTATGCTTTTTCAATAGAAATACTCCATTTCTTGTCTTCTGATTCAACGGCAGTTGCATTCTGTACATTTGAATCAAATTTAACGGAAGCAGCAAGAACTTCACCGGAAACAAAACTTTCGAACATTGCAAATGCAGCCTTAAGTTCATCGTCTCCGCCTACAGTAAGGTTGATGCGGTCAGTTACATTCAATCCGCTTTCCTTACGTAGGTTCTGGATTCCGCGTACAAGGTCACGTACATAACCTTCTTTTTTAAGTTCATCTGTAATCTTTGAATCAAGTCCGACTGTAAGAGTTCCGTCATTCAGAACCTTGAGACCATCCTTTTCTGAGCGGTCAACGATTACCTTTTCTGCAGTAAGTTCAACAGATGTTCCGTCTACATCAATTGTAAGACTTGTACCTTCAAGGATAGACTGAATCTGTTCGCTTGCAAGAGTCTGGATAACTGCAGCTGCAGCCTTCATCTTTGGTCCAAGTTCCTTTCCAAGAACCTTAAAGTTTGCCTTACAACTGTATTCTACAAGTTCATCTTCGCGGTCGTGGAATTCAACCTTCTTAACGTTAAGTTCTTCGCGAATTGAATCTTCCATTTCTGCAAGTACGCGCTTTTCGTTCGCATCACGGGTAACAAGTGCAACTGATGCAAGCGGCTGGCGGTTCTTAAGGTTAAATGTATTGCGGAGAGAACGTCCCATAGAAACAGCTTTCTGAACAGTAGCCATCTTGAATTCGAGCTCTTCGTTGTGCCATTTTTCGTTGTATACAGGGTAATCTGTAAGGTGAACAGATTCCTTGTCCGAAACATTCTTGAGGTTCTGCCACATTTCTTCTGTAATGAACGGAACGAACGGAGCGGCAACCTGGCTGAATGTCTTCAATGCAATGTAAAGTGCTTCATAAGCTTCTTTTTTGTCAGAGTCATTTTCTGATTTCCAGAAACGACGACGGCTGCGACGGATATACCAGTTGTTAAGTTCATCAATGAATGAAACAATAGGATCAACAGCACCGCTGAAGTCATAGTCATCAAGACCATTAGTTACGTCCTTTACAAGGCGCTGTGTAATAGACAGAAGCCATGCATCAAGAGGATTTGAAGGAAGCTTATCATCAAACAGATGGCCTGTCGGCTGGATTCCATCAATATTTGCATAAGTAACATAGAAGCTGTAGCTGTTCCAGAGCGGAAGGATGATATTCTTGATTACATCACGTACACCGTCATCTGAATAGCGCAAGTCATCTGCCTTTACTACAGGAGAGTGAATAAGGAAAAGACGGAGCGCATCTGAACCGAACTTATTGATTACTTCAACAGGATCTGTATAGTTGCGCAAAGACTTACTCATCTTGCGACCGTCGCTTGCAAGTACAAGACCGTTTACAACACAGTTCTGGAAAGCAGGCTTGTCAAAAAGGTGACTTGCAAGGATTGTAAGCGTATAAAACCATCCGCGTGTCTGGTCAAGACCTTCAGAAATGAAGTTTGCAGGGAAATGGCTTTCAAAATATTCTTTATTTTCAAATGGATAATGCTGCTGGGCATAAGGCATTGATCCTGATTCAAACCAGCAGTCAAATACTTCCGGAATGCGATGCATTGTCTTTCCGCATTTAGGACATTTGATTGTGATTTTATCTACAAACTGCTTATGCAGGTCTTCCGGATAAACACCTGAAAGTTCCTTAAGTTCCTGACGGCTTCCAACACAGAGAGTGTGCTTGCAGTCCGGGTCTTCGCACTTCCAGATAGGAATTGGGTTACCCCAGTAGCGGTTGCGGCTTACAGCCCAGTCGCGGCTTCCGGCAAGCCATTTACCGAAACGGCCTTCCTTAATGTGAGCCGGCTGCCATTTAATCTGGCTATTTGCACGGAGAAGAGCTTCGTGATGATCTGCAACCTTAACAAACCATGAACCGATTCCGCGGTAAATAAGCGGAGAAGAACATCTCCAGCAGTGAGGATATGAGTGAACGATTGTATCGCGCTTAACAAGTTTTCCTTCATTCTTAAGGCGTGCAATAATTTCCTTATCGCAGTCTTTTACAAAGCGGCCTGCATATTCAGGAATCTTCTTTGTGAATTTACATTCAGCGTCAATCGGTTCAACTTCAGGAACGCCGGAACCGGCAAATACCTTGTGGTCTTCTTCACCGAATGCAGGAGCAATATGAACGATACCAGTACCGTCTTCTGTAGAAACATAGTCTGCATTGAACATGCGGAAAGCGCCCTTTTCGCACTTCTGCTTTGATTCTTCTTCGCAAACTTTTGGATCTTTTAGGGAAGCAAAATACGGGAAAAGAGGTTCGTATTCAGCACCGATAAAATCCTTACCTTTTGCGCGGTAAATAATTTCATAGGCAGATTCTTCCTTATAGTAAGCAGAAAGACGAGCTTCGGCAAAAATGTAGAAATCTCCGCTTTCCTTATCAAGAATCTTTACATAGTCAACTTCCGGTCCCATACACAGACCAAGGTTAGACGGCAATGTCCATGGAGTCGTTGTCCATGCAAGGAAATAAGTTTTTCCATTTGCCATATCTGCATCTTTTACGCCGTCAGGAGCCTTTGTAATCTTAAAGCGAACTGTTACAGTCTGATCCTGAACGTCCTTGTATCCCTGAGCAAGTTCATGAGTAGAAAGAACTGTTGAACAGCGAGGACAATAAGGAAGGATATATTTTCCTTCGTAGATAAGCCCCTTATCCCACAAAGATTTTGCAACCCACCAGATTGATTCCATGTAATCCGGGTTCATTGTCTTGTAGTCATGGTCAAAGTCTACCCAGCGACCAAGACGAGTAATCGTCTGACGCCATTCTGCTGTATATTTAAGGACAGAAGCCTTACATTTTTCGTTGAACTTATCGATTCCGTATTCTTCAATCTCGTGCTTAGAGTTAATGCCGAGTTCCTTTTCGATAAGGTTTTCTACAGGAAGTCCGTGGCAGTCCCATCCGAAACGGCGTTCTACCTTTTTTCCTTTCATTGTCTGATAGCGAGGAATAATGTCTTTTATTGTTGACGGAATAAAGTGACCGAAGTGCGGAAGACCTGTTGCAAACGGAGGACCATCAAAGAATACGTACTCCTCTGCACCTTCTCTCTGGCTGATTGATTTTTCAAAAATCTTATTGTCTTTCCAGTATTTTAATACTTCTTCTTCCTGTTTCGGGAAGTCTGCTTTTGGATCAACTGGCTTATACATTAATACATCCTCTGAGTAAAATAATTAATAATTTAGTTTAGCGAAAAATCACAATTTATTCTACTAGATGATAAAAACAATCCTTATTGATAAATTTTTCTCAAAATTCATATAAAGAATTTCAATAAAAAGCTTTATATTATAGTTAGCAAATTCTAACTTTAGGAGTTCCGTATGGATTTAGCAGAAATTGATGAAAATGGAAAAGGCCTGTTATTTTTTGGAGAGACAAAAGTAGAAAAACTGGAGAAAATAAAAGGCCAGCAAAACGTCTACTTACTGGAAACGACAGCAGTTCTTGAGCGGAAAAATCAAATCAGTCCGAGACCAGGACAGTTTTATCTGCTGCGAAGCAAAAAGACGGTTACAAATTACAACCGTCCTATAAGCGTCTATCATTCTGAAGAAAAAATCAACGCTGACGGCAGGAAAGAAATTAAAATTCAATTCATGATTCTTGAAAAAGGACGGGGAACAAAAGAACTTTGCCATATGTACCAGGGAGAATCATTAAGCCTAATTGGTCCTTTGGGAACTCCATGGAATATAGAAGAGGCAGAAAAAATAATAGAAAGCAATAAAACTTCTTCTCCAAAAATTGCAATTGTTGGCGGAGGAATCGGAGTTGCTCCTGTTGCAAACCTTGCTTCTTGGCTGCCGGACAATTCATACGATTTTTATGCATCCTTCAAGACAGGTTCTTATGGTCTGGAATACGTGAAGGCCGCAAGCTTAAAGATTACTACTGATGACGGAAGCGCCGGAATAAAGGGAATACTTACTGCGGCATTTTCTAAAGAAGCAGTTATTTCGGCAGGCTACGAAATAATCTATGCTTGTGGTCCGGCACCTGCCCTTGCCTACGTAAAGCAGATTGCTGAAGAACTTAACATAAAATGCTGGATAAGCATGGAACACCGTATGCTCTGCGGACTTGGTGCGTGCCTTGGCTGCACAATAGAAACAACGGAAGGCCTTAAGCGCTGCTGCAAGGACGGCCCAGTATTTGATTCAAGAATTTTAAGCTTTCCAAAACCGGAGCCAAGAAGAAAACCGCTTGCAGAATCAGAAGAACCTGATATTTCTGTTGATATTGCTGGCGTTCATTTTAAAAATCCTGTTATTGCAAGTGCGGGAACATTTGCTTTCGGACAAAACTACCGAGGAGTAAGCGATGTAGCCGCATGGGGAGGAATTGCTTCAAAAGGCTGTACGCTTGAACCAAGGGTCGGAAACAAAGGCGAACGAAGCCTTGAAGTTGCAGGCGGAAACATGAATTCAATTGGGCTGCAGAATCCTGGAGTTCCGGCATTTATAAAAGAACTGCTTCCTGGAATGATTGGTCTGGGACCTATAGTAATTGCAAACCTTGCCGGAAGTGACATTGAATCCTATGTAGAAGGTGCAAAGCTTTTAGATAGAACCGACTGTGACATGATTGAATTAAACATTTCGTGTCCTAATGTAAAGGCTGCAGGTCTAGCATGGGGATTAAGTGCCGAAACAGCCTATTACTGTGTTTCTTCTGTAAGGGCAGTTACCAGAAAACCTCTTATGGTAAAGCTTTCTCCTAATGCTCCTGACAACAGGCCTATTGCAATTGCCTGCATTAAAGCCGGGGCAGATGCAATCAGCCTTATAAACATGGTTCACGGAGTTGCAATAGACATAGAAAAAGGAAAGCCGTTCTTTAATAACGTCCATGCCGGTTATTCCGGTCCGGGACTAAAGCCTCTTGCACTGCGCATAGTTTACGATGTAATTGAAGAAATAAATAAATTGCCGCCTGAGCAGCGGGTTCCCGTTGTCGGTATTGGAGGAATCTGTACATGGCAGGATGCCGTTGAATTTATTATGGCCGGCGCAAGTGCGGTAGAAATCGGACAGGCAAAATTTACAAATCCTGATGTTGCACTTGATGTTGTAAGCGGCTTAAAGAATTTCATGAAGACACACGGATATAAAAAACTTTCTGAAATGCGCGGCATTGCACAGGTTAAAAATCACATGAGTGAACTTGGTTCCGGCAACGAAAAGCAAAAATATGCAGAACTCAAGAACATGGTTCTAGCAGACAAACCTGTCATTGCAAATATAACAGGAAGCAATGTATAGAGTATTGAGTCTAAAAATAAAGGGCTTTCAGATGAGAACAAATCTGAAAGCCCTTTGTTTTAGTATTTTTATTTTTTTCTTATGAATTGAATTCTGCAGCAAGCTGGGTAACAGTTGCCTTTGCATCACCATAAAGCATAACAGTATTGTCATTTGTAAACAAAGGATTTTCAAGACCGCTGAAACCGGTTCCTTTACCGCGCTTAAGGACAAATACAGTCTTGCATTCAAAGGCATTAACAATCGGCATACCGTAAATAGGAGAACTTTCATCGTGAATTGCGTCAGGATTTACCACGTCATTTGCACCGATGATAATTGCAACATCGACATTGCTCATCTGAGGATTCATTTCATCCGCTGTTTTAAGCTGCTCATAAGGAACATTTGCTTCTGCAAGAAGAACATTCATGTGCCCCGGCATACGGCCTGCAACCGGATGAATTGCAAAATTTACTTCTGCCCCATTAGCTTCAAGCTTGTCGCAAAGTTCTTTTACAGCGTGCTGAGCCTGAGCTACAGCCATACCGTATCCAGGAACAATTACAACATTTTTAGCCGCTTCAAGAATCACATAGGCATCTTCAACACTCATTGAAGCAGGTTCCTTTAATGTACCGGAAGCACCGCTCTTCTTTTTTGCACCAAAGCTCTTGAAAAGCAGGTTTGAAAATTTTCGGTTCATTGCCTTGCACATAATCAAAGTAAGGATAAGTCCGGAAGCTCCTACAAGACAGCCCGAAACAACAAGAACAGTATTGTTTATTGCAAATCCGGCAAAAGCAGCTGCAAGCCCTGAAAGAGCATTAAGGAAAGATATGATTACAGGCATGTCTCCACCGCCAATTGGAATTACAAGAGTAAATCCAAGGACGAGGAACGAAACAGCCGTAACAGCAATTCCATAGAATTCAATCTGCATAAGGCCGAATGGATTTTCTGCTCTAAAAATTGAATATACAGCAATTGAAACAAGACCAATTGCAAAAAGACCTGCATTAATCACGTTTTTTGCCGGAATGGAAACATTCTTCTTAAAAGCCTTGCCGCTCAGCTTTCCCCACGCAACAATAGAACCAGTAAATGCAACCGCCCCAATGGCAATAGTAAGCCCAAGAGAAACAGAAGTAAATACGTCACCTTTTTCTGCAACAAGATACTGAGTCAATGCTACTAAAAGAGATGAAAGACCTCCGAATCCGTTAAAAAGTGCTACAAGCTGCGGCATTCCAGTCATTTCTACTTTTTTTGACCAAACTGATCCAACCACAGAGCCAGAAATAACGGCAGCAGCAATCCATATGTAGCCGTTGGAAAGCAATTTTTCTGTATTCCAGGACCCCAAAACTTCGTTCTGACACAAAACTGTTACAATCGCAACAAGCATTCCTATAGAAGAATAAAGATTTCCCCTGCGAGCTGTATCAGTTTTACCAAGAAGCTTAATTCCCCTTATAAAAAAAATACAGGAAATCATATATAAAATTTTAATGATTAAATCTGACATTTTTTTTTCCTTATTTTAAACTCAACATTATTTCTTTTTTTTGAACATACCGAGCATACGATCTGTAACCAGGTATCCGCCAACTACATTGATTGTTGCAAAAAAGATTGCCAGAAAACCAAGTATCTGACCTAAATAACCACCCGTAGAAACTGCAAGCGCTGTTATTGAAACTGCACCTACAACGGTAATTCCAGAAATAGCATTGGTACCAGACATAAGAGGAGTATGAAGCTGAGACGGAACCTTTGAAATAAGTTCGGTACCAAGATACGAAGCAATTACAAATACAAAAATAAGCATTATGTCCATAATTATCTCCTAAGCCTTAAACCTTTCATGAATGATTTTTCCTCCCTGAGTAAGAAGGCAGCCTTGCATGATTTCATCTTCCATGTTTACATTAAATTCCTTTAATTCTTTATTATAGAAACCTGCATGGGTAAGAAAGGCCGTAATATTTCCACTGAACATCTTTGATGCATCATAAGGAACCTGACGTTCAAGGAGGTCTCCACTCATAATTGTTACTCCGTTTTCAGTAACAACATTTTCAAACAGTTTTGAACCTTCTACATTTCCGCCGGTAGAAACTGCCATATCAACAACGATAGAACCAGGCATCATACGATCAAGGACAGCCTTTTCTATAAGTCGAGGAGCTTTTCTTCCGAAAACCTTTGCTGTTGTAATTACGATATTTGAACGCTCGCAGACTTTAGCCTGAGCCTCTTTCTGCTTTGCAATCTGTTCCGGCGAAAGTTCTTTTGCATACCCCTGAGCAGTCTGCCCCATTTCTCCAAGATCAATCTTAACAAAGCTTGCGCCAAGTGATTTTACCTGTTCTTCAACAACAGGACGTGTATCAAAAGCATCAACACGGGCACCAAGACGCTTTGCAGTTGCAATTGCCTGTAGACCTGCAACACCGACTCCAATAATGAATACGCGGGCCGGGTTTATTGTACCGGCCGGAGTAACCATCATAGGAAGTATTTTCGGCAGTTTTGCAGCCGCATTAAGAACTGCTACGTAACCTGCAAGAGAAGTCTGACTTGACTGAACATCCATCTTCTGTGCCAGTGTTGAACGAGGAATCATTTCAAGAGAAATAGCCTGTATTCCGCTGGTAGCAAAATCATTAAGAAGCTGCTTTTCGTTGAAAGGATCCATATAGCTAAGATGAAGAGTTCCTTCCTTAATGCCCTTAATGCTTTCTGGCTTCATGATACGGACAATAATTTCGCTTGAATCATAACCATCTTCTTCTTTAGAGATGATTTTTGCACCGTAGGATGCATAAGCATCATCTGTAAAACCGCTTTTAAGCCCTGCACCGCTTACAACAAGAAATTCAAATCCCATTGCAGACAGTTTTTTTACGTCATCAGGTATAAGTGCGACGCGGGTTTCACGAGGATCTTTTTCCCTGCAGACCAAGACCTTTTTCATTTTTTTACCTCTATTTTTTTTAAAATGCACTTGAAAAACTAATTTATGACAACATTTTTTCTTTCTACATAGCCTAAATCAACAAGAGACCTGACAATCCTATATACGGTTGCCCTTCCGATTTCTCCGTCCTCTTTTCTTGCAATATAATAAAGTTCCTTACAGGAACAGCCCGGATTTCTTAAAATTATAGAAAGAAGATTTTTACGCTGTTCTGTAATACGGCATCCCTTGTTTTTGAATGCAAGAATAATTTCGTTATATTTTTCACCCATAAAAGTACCTCTTTTAAATTTGTTAGCATAGGCTAACTTTTAAAATAAAAAAAGTCAATCTTTTTTTCATGTATTCTTATTTTAATTGACAGAAAAATTAGTTAGTGCTAACTTATTTATTAGCAATAGCTAACATATAAGGAGTAAAAAAAATGACAGACACAGGACGAAACTTTTTATGGGGCGTTGCAGCAGGTTTGGTTGCAGCTGCATTTATTCGAACTGATACATTCAAAAAATGTGCTTCAAAAGTAGTTTCTGGAGGACTTCAGCTCAAGGATGATGCAAAAGAATACTTCGAAACAATCAAAGAAGATGCAGAAGATATAAAAGCAGAAAGCAGCTCAAAAGCATAAATCAGAAGGAAAAAATGAATTTTTCTGTAAGACATTCTCTGCCAGGACGAATCCGCATACGATACAACAAGAACGAACTTTCTAAAAGGCAGGCCGCTCTGGCAGTCAGTCTGCTTTCTGTTCAGGAAGGAATGACCCGTGTAAGCGTAAATTACACTACAGGTTCATTCCTTATTTTCTACGATACAAAAACGCTTTCCGAAAAGCATATCCGCTCATATTTTATGGCACTTTCCGAAAAATATCTTGAAAACCAGGAAATGCTTGAATCTGTTGAAGAGCCAAAAGAACAGGAAAGCCTTCTTTTTAATCTTGCCCTTATGACAGCAGAACATTACATCAAGATGTTTCTGCCTTTACCGCTAAGAATTATCCTTAGGACAATTTCTCTTGCTCCACGTATTTTAAATGGCATTTTACATGCATCACAGGGAGAAGTATTTCATTCCGACGTGCTTGATGCCGCTGCAATTTCAATGGCGTTAATTACAAGGGATTTTAAAACTGCAGGAAACATTAATTTTCTTTTGGATATTGGTGAAACAATCGAAGAATTTACAAAAAAGAAATCCTACGATGATTTGGCTGACAGGCTTTTAAACCAGAACGATCAGGTTCAACTTATCACTAAAGATGAAAATAAAAACACTATAGAGAAAACAGTTCCACTCCACGTTGTAAAAAAAGGAGACATTGTTGCTGTGCGAACTGGAAGCGTTATACCTGCTGACGGAACAGTTTTAAAAGGAGAAGCCCTTGTAAATCAGGCAACAATTACAGGAGAACCGCTTGCAGTAGAAAAACGGAGCGAAAGTTCTGTTTTTGCAGGAACGATTGTTCAGGAAGGAGAACTATTTATTGAAGTCCGCGCGGTTGGAAGCCAGACGAAAGTTCAGAACATTCTTTCAATGATAGACAATTCCCAGAGCCTGAAAGTTTCTTCTCAGGTCCGCTCGGAAAATCTTGCAAATCAACTTGTAAAATATAATTTCCTTCTTTCCCTTATAACTTTCTTGGCAACACGAAGTCTCAGAAAGGTAATGGCAACGCTTATGGTTGACTATTCATGTGCCATGAAGCTTGCAGCCCCGATTGCCGTACTCAGCGCCATGAAGGAAGCAGCAGAAAACGGAATAATTGTTAAAGGCGGAAAATTTCTGGAAGAAGCTTCTAAAGCAGATACCGTTATATTTGATAAAACCGGCACACTTACTTATGCCCTGCCCCGTCTGGCAAAAATATATTCATTCACAGAAAAATCGGAAGATGAAGTACTTGCCCTTGCAGCCTGTCTTGAAGAACATTTTGCACATCCGATTGCAAGTGCCATAGTAAAGGCAGCAGAAGAAAAAGGAATACTTCACCCGGAAGAGCACGCTAAAGTTGAATACATTGTAGCACATGGAATTGCAAGCAAATTAAATGAAAAAAAGCTTTTGATTGGAAGCCGTCACTTTATTCTTGATGATGAAAAATGCTCTGCACCAGAGAATCTTGAGGAAATTCAGAAGAATGCACTGGAGAACGGAGAATCCCTGCTCTATCTTGCAGAAAAAAAAGAACTAATTGCCGTTTTTGCAATAAATGATCCTGTAAGGGAAAACGCAAAAAATGTGATTAAGGCACTTCATCATTCAGGAATAAAGAACTGCGTCATGATTACGGGAGATGACGAAGGAGCTGCAAAAAATGCTGCTAAAATTACCCGGGTTGACAGATATTTTTCACGGGCACTCCCAGAAGACAAAGTAAAATACATCGAAAATCAGAAAAAAGCCGGTCACAAAGTTATCATGATTGGAGACGGAATTAACGATGCGCCTGCACTTGCCTGTGCCGACACTGGAATTGCAATGGGCAAATGTGCCGACATCACAGGCGAAACAGCCGACATAGTACTTTCGTGCGAAGATGGACTTGAAGGCCTATACAAAATACGCATATTAGGAACAGAGCTTATGAACAAGATTGACAGAAATAATGCCAATATTATTGCCGTAAACACAAGCCTGATGTTCCTTGGACTTTTCGGAATAATTTCGCCATCACTTGCAGCCATACTGCACAATGCATCTACCATAGCATTCAGCGTGATGGCCGCAAAACCTCTTTTAAAATAAAAGCAAGGAGTACAAGGAATGGAATACCGTTATTTTCCAGGCAAACTAAGATTTAGAGATCATATATTGAGGGATGAAGACATAAGAAATTCACTGATAGAAGCTGTCCGCATAATCTGTCCCTCTACAAAAATAGAATATATAGAAAAAACAAGCGGAATTCTTGCAACCTTTAATCCTGATTCACTGGACATCGAAAAGCTGCAAACTTTCTTACCGTTGCTTCTGGAAATTGAGCCAAAAGTAAGGTTTTACACCCCGAAGAAAAAGAACGCAATCCTTGAAGGTATAGAGCAGATTAAGGCCAAGGCTAGAAATTTATTTAATGATTGACAAAATAAAAATTCCTAAGCACATAACTAAACCAGCAAAACTGGTTGCACCTGGCATATGAAGTGCATTAAAAACAAAGAACAGTAATAATAAATTGAAAACGCATGTCCAACGCGGAAATAAAGTTTTTTTACGAATTAAAATTATAAAAAGAGGGATACTCATAAGAGTATAAAAAATTGGATTCAAGATATAAATTATTTTATGAGCAGAATTGAATTGCTCTAAAACATAAAATGCATCTTCTGAACGACCAAGAGTTACAAAAAACCACGGCTGAATAGTATATAAAAGATGAAAACCAGCACCTAAAACAGCAGAACCGATTCCTCCTGCAAGAATTAACTCTGAAAGCAAAGGTGCCGCAGGCTTTGTCATTTCATAAAGTCCGATCATTCCCATTGAAATCAAAATCACTGAACAGAGTCCAAGCAAGCCCGAAACAGCAAACCTGCCTGCCGTAACGTCTTCCGTAAAATGTAAAAATTCCTGAAAATTTGTAAATGTATTCATTTCGAGACGTACGCCATTTACAATTTCAAGAATAAAATCTGCAACTAGACATACTGCATAACCAATTGCACCTAGTAGGACTAAAGTCTTAGAATGGTTCATAATTAATCTCCTTTATAAAAAAATGCTATCTAAAATAAAAATAAACTCTAGAAAACAAAAATAGAGATGAACTGCAATACACAACAGCTATTACCACTGAAAAGTTGCCCAACGGTCATTCATTTTTGGTAACAGGGCTGCAAAAAGCCAGCCACGGAACGAATATTTTTTCATTTCTTCGTTAAAACTGTGTTCATCAACAAAATTTATTCCTTCACACAGGGCAGAAATTTCTTTTCCACTCCATGTTCCGCTCCTAAAAACAGCCTTTGTATTTTTTACGGTATCATGAAGATTCTGTCTTTCGACCATAACCGGATTGTTCTGTTCTGCAATCAAAGTTCCACATTTAAAATTACGTTTTAATATGGAAAGAAGCTGAGCAATTTCATTAAGAGTAAGATACATGAAAAGCCCTTCTGCAAGAAAAAGTACAGGTGCATTCTTATTTTTAATTTCATCAAGGACAGCTGGACACCATGAAGACTCAAGGACACTTCCAGAAATCATTGAAACTCTTTTTCTCTCAGGGAAAACCTTTTTCCTGACTGCAATAGAATCCGGGAGATCAAGGTCAAACCAGGAAATTTTTCCGTTATCGACCCGGCTGAAACGGTTATCAAAACCTGCTCCAAGATTCACGATTACACAGGAAGGATTTTTTTCTATAAAAGAACGTACCATCCGGTCCAGCATGACAGTACGGGCAATTACTCCCTCATGACTCATAAACTTATCGTAATGCTCTGTATTAATTCCAAGAGTCTTTATAATTTCTACAGCAACTTCATCACGAACACGCGGTTTTTTGCGCAAGGTCTCATTAGCCTTAATTGAAACTGTAATCAAAGCAGTTTCCTGAACATCTCCAAGATTAATATTCATATTCATCACCTTTTATGGAAATATGGTTTAACAGCCTCCTGCCTCAAATGACAGGAAGCTGTCTGTATTTTCAATACTTTTTCCGGCTATTTAAGCTTTTTATAGCCATACACAGCTGTATCGCCTAATTCTTCTTCTATGCGGATAAGCTGGTTGTATTTTGCCATGCGGTCTGTGCGGCTCATTGAACCGGTTTTAATCTGACCTGAGTTTGTTGCAACTGCAATATCTGCAATCGTAGTGTCTTCTGTTTCGCCGGAACGGTGGCTTGTAACTGTTGTATAGCCGTGTCGGTGTGCCATTTCTATTGCTTCAAGAGTTTCTGTAAGTGAACCAATCTGGTTTACCTTTATGAGGATCGCATTTCCGGCACCCATTTTAATTCCTTTTTCAAGGAATTTTACATTTGTTACAAAAAGGTCATCTCCTACAAGCTGGCAGCGGTCACCGATTCTGGCTGTAAGTTTTTTCCAGCCTTCCCAGTCGTTTTCGTCAAGACCGTCTTCGATTGAATCAATCGGGTATTTTGTAATGAGTTCTTCAAGGTAAGCAATCTGTTCGTCATCAGAAAGTTCCCTGCCGTTCGGATCTTTTGGAGTGCCGTTTGAAAGCTGCTTATAGTTATAGAAGAACTTACCGTCCTTCTCTACAGAAAATTCAGAAGCAGCGCAGTCCATTGCAATCTTTACGTCTTCGCCAGGTTTGTATCCGGCATCCTTAATTGCCTGAACGATTGAATCAAGAGCATCGTTGATTCCGTTGAATTTTGGAGCAAATCCGCCTTCATCACCTACAGCTGTTGAAAGTCCGCGGCCTTTAAGAAGTTTTGCAAGCGCATGGAAAACTTCGGCACCCATGCGGATTGCTTCTTTTTCTGAATCTGCACCTACAGGACGAATCATAAATTCCTGAAAAGCAATCGGTGCATCTGAATGAGCACCGCCATTAATAATGTTCATCATCGGAACAGGAAGTACATGAGCATTTGCACCGCCGATATAGCGGTAAAGAGGAACATTCAAAGCCTTAGCTGCTGCCTGTGCAGTAGCCAGAGAAACACCAAGAATTGCGTTTGCACCAAGCTTTGATTTAGTCGGGGTTCCGTCAAGAGCAAGCATCTTAAGGTCGATTAGTCGCTGTTCAAAAACATTTTCGCCTTTTAATGCAGGAGCAATGATTTTGTTTACATTTTCAACAGCCTTAAGAACGCCTTTTCCGCCGTAGCGGTTCTTATCGCCATCGCGAAGTTCAAGAGCTTCGTTTTCACCTGTACTGGCTCCGCTTGGGACTGCTGCGCGGCCAAGAACTCCGTTTTCAAGAATTACATCTACTTCAACAGTAGGATTTCCGCGAGAGTCGATAATTTCGCGGCCGATTACATTGCTGATTGCAATTTTGTCTAACATTTTTTTCTCCTCTAAAATTTTTATGTGTTTAAATTTGGACTGCAAAACAACCTTTTAAAATCATTTTTGCAGATTCCAGCTTTCTCCCTGAGTTTGAAGTTTTACCATCCTGCTGAATAAAGAACCGGCATTGGCTAAAAGTTCCTTCGGGCTACCTTGTTCAGAAACTTTTCCATCTTTCAGCACTACAATTTTATCCGCAGCCATTACAGTTCTCATCCTGTGCGCAATTACAATGACTGTTTTGTTTTCCAAAAGACGGGAAAGAGCTCCTTGAATCTTTGTTTCATTTTCTACATCAAGTGATGCAGTTGCTTCATCCAAAAGAACAATCGGAGCGTTTTTAAGAAGCGCCCGCGCAATTGAAATACGCTGGCGTTCACCGCCGGAAAGTTTTGTTCCGTTTTCGCCAATTATTGTCTTATAGCCCTGCGGAAATTTCTGGACAAATTCATCGCAGTTAGCTTCCTTTGCAGCTTTTAAAACTTCTTCGTCAGTTGCCCCATGTTTTCCAAGCCGAATGTTTTCCATTACAGTGTCATCAAACAAAACAACATCCTGGAATACCATGGAATAATCGGAAAGCAGGATTTCAGGTTCAACATCCGCAATATTTACTCCGCCGACTTTTATAGAACCGCCTGTATAATCCCACAAACGGGCAGCAAGCTTAGCACAGGTACTTTTTCCGCTTCCAGAAGGTCCTACAAGAGCTGTGACTTGACCTTCCTTTGCTGTAAAGGTTACATCTTTTAGAACAGGATTATTGTCATAGGCAAAAGAAACATTTTCAAAAACAATATCATGACCTTCAGGATTGAATTCTGTTCCGCCAGAAGCCGCTTTTGTTTCGTAAATCTTCATGAGCCGGTCTGCCGAAACTTCAGAAAGAAAAACTTCTGCAATAAGAGCAAGACTCTGATCAAACGGAGCATAAATACGGGTTATGACAAGAAGGAACATAAAAAGCGTCATAAATGAAATATTGCCGGAAAGAATCAGATGAGTTCCCGTCAATATAGTTGTTGCAACTCCAAGACGCATGATTACACTTGCTGCATTAACAAAAATTCCGGTAGCAAATTCACCGCGGATCATAGTCTTTTCATGTGCATCGATTTTTTTATAAACTTCGTTCAAATAGAATTTTTCATTGTTTGTTGCATGAATTTCGCGAATATTTTCTATTGCTTCCTGCATTGAATCACTGGATTTAAGGCCAGCGTTTTTCGTTATTTCTGCATTCTTATTTGCCATTTTTCTGGTACCAAAAAGAAGTGCAAATGCAACTGGAACTCCCCAAAGGCATGCAATACAGAGCCGCCAGTCATAAAATGCAAGTATGATAGCTATAATTGCTGTAGAAATATATGCGCCGTAAAGATAACCAAGGACATGAGACCATACATGTTCCATGCGGTTTACATCCCCTAGAAGGGTTTCTGTAAGATCTGCAATATCCCTCTTTCCAAAAAATCCAAGAGGAAGTTTACGCAGCCGCTCTGCAAGACCAAGACGAATGTCTTTTACTTCACCGTAAACAAGACCATAGGTACTGCGGTATTGCTGAAGATGTGTTGCTATAGACAGGATTATAAAAACAAGCACTGCACTCAGAAAATATAAAGTTTTTGAAAATGCAGAAGAATCACTTAGAATTTCCATATAATTCTGCATAAGAAGATAAAGAAGTCCCATACCGCACATAACAACAAGATTAACGATGACAGTCCAGAACATTCCCTTCTTTACATTTGAAACACCTCTGTCTGATAGTGCATATTTACGCTTAAAATTATCGTTAAAAATCATTTCAGCCCTCCACTTTCTTGATTTTCCAATCAGCGGCCTTGTTGTAATCTGTCCACATCTGCTCATAAAGTCCGCCGGCAGTTTTTAACTGCTCATGAGTTCCGCTTTCTGCAATTTTTCCACCGTCAAGCACAATGATTTTATCTGCGTCCACTACAGTAGAAAGCCGGTGCGCTATCATAATGACAGTCTTTTTCTTTGTAAGGGTTTCCAACGCTTTTTGAATGAGAACTTCATTTTCGGGATCTGCAAAGGCAGTTGCTTCATCCAGGACAATAACGGGTGAATCCTTTAATATTGCACGGGCAAGAACAATTCTTTGCTGCTCACCACCCGAAAGATAAGTTCCTTCAGAACCAATCAAAGTATCAATTCCGTTTGGAAGCTTCTGGATAATATCCGTACATTGAGCGACTTCCAGAGCGCGAAGAACATCTTCTCTTCCTGCATCTGGACAGGCTGCACGTACATTCTCCAAAATACTAGTCTTAAAAAGCCTGTTGTTCTGAAAAACAAATGCTATGCGGTTCATAAGTACCTCAGAAGAAATATTCTTTACGTTTACACCGCCTACAAGAACTTCTCCAGAATCTGCGTCCCAAAAACGAGGAATCAGGCTTGCTGCTGTAGATTTTCCGCCTCCGCTCGGTCCTACAAGTGCGACAGTAGTTCCGTCTTCAACCTTAAAAGAAATATTAGAAAGTGCTGGAATATTTGCGCCCTCATAAGTAAACGTTACATTCTTAAACTCTACACTGTTATCGCGCGGCTGTTCAGGATTGTCAGATTCTTCCAAAACAGGGGCATTCATTATGTATTCAATGCGCTTTAATGCTGTATTTGCAATAAGGGTTCCGCTTGAAGCAAACATAATTCTTGCAAGCGCAGTAGAAATTATTGCAGAAAAAACAGCGTAAAAAGCAAAATCCGTAATAAACTTTGCAAAACTTCCAGAGGCATACGCACTCGGAGCTAGCAGAAGAACCGCAGGAACAAGGAAAACGAATGCGCCTTCCGTAACCGTAAGATTCACAGACTGAGGAACCCTGCATACACCGTCTGTATAAAGACCTGCCTTACGGCTGTAATCTTCAATTGAATTTTTGAATGCCTTAAAAGAATAGACTGTCTGCTGAAAAACCTTTACTACAGGAATTCCGCGCACATATTCAGTTCCTGCTTTTGCCATAACATCAAGAGCACCCTGATATTCGGCAAGCAGCTTTGCATTTTTTCCACCCATCATGACCAACAGAGTAATAATTGAAATTACAGCTGAAAGCATGCAACTTGCACCCATGCGCCAGTCAAATATAAACATAAGCACAAGCATAGAAACAAACATTGCTATGGTGCCCGAAATGTCTGCAAGATTATGAGCAAGAAGAGTTTCCGTTTCGCTTGCAGCACCGTCCAGACGGTTACGCAAAAGACCGGAACCATTGTTATCAAAAAATCCAAGAGGAACACGCATCAAATGTTCCATGCCTTTTTTTCTTATATTAGAAGCAGTCTTGAACGCTGCAAGATGAGTGCACATCAGAGCACAAAAATAAATCAGTATTCCTCCGACAGCAAAAGCAAAAGCAATCCAGCCGTAAAACGCAATCTGTCCGGCTTCTTTAAAATTCGGAGCAACAGAAATTAAACTTCGCATTACAAGCCATATACAGATATACGGAACCATACCGCAGATCATGGCAGTAGCAGAAAGAAAAAGCCCTGTATAAGTCAAAGCCCTGTAAGCGCCTGCAAAAGAAAGAATTTTAGAAATAGAAGATTTTTTCATAATAAATCCATATAAAACAAAGAAAGACAGGACTGACTGATAAACTTTGATTACGGTAAAAGAACAGGTTGATTTGAAGGAGACACAGTTCTAATCTAACATAACCAGCAAAAGGACTTTGTTGTAACGTTAACCAGCGGATAAAGCTTATCAGACAGTCCAATTCCATATAACAATAAAATACAAGCTTAACACTTCATATTTTACAGGAACCTATTTAATTACCCGGTCAGCCCACTCTTTGCATTTTTCAAGACCTTCTGCATCCGGTGTAAGATTTATCATAAGAGGCTCGGCAGAAAGAACTGCTCCGGCAGCCTTAATTCTGTCTTCCCAGTCACGGAGCCACTGACCGTCGCCCCAGTCATAGGAACCGAAAATCCCAGCCTTCTTTCCACCAAGGGAAGATTCAATTTTTGAATAGAAGTCTTCCATTGAATCTTCAAGAACTTCTGCACCCATTGCAGGGCTTCCCAAAAGAATTACATCACAAGAACTTACTGCAGCTGAATCTGCCTTATCAGCAGTTCCAAAAATAACTTCTGCACCAGAAGCCTTTACAGATTCGCAGACAGCATTTGCCATCGCCTCTGTATTTCCTGTTGTACTTGCATAAATAACTGCAACTTTCATAAAACCTCACTTTTTCTCATAATGATTTATGCCACATGAGAAACTTTTCTATAATTTTCTACAATTTGATCAACGGAATAGCCCAAATCAAACCATTTACTACACAGATAGCTGCACTGCCTTAATTTATTTTCATAGAAGCGGGCATTTTCTACATCTGAATAACATTTCCAGATACCGCAATACTTACACTGCTTTCCGGAAAACCTTTCAAACGAAATCACATCTTCCAGCGGATAGCCAAGAACAATCCCTATTTCATGCGGAAAACACGAAGAATGATACAGTCGTTCCATAAGCTGGGTAATAAAACTGCCGTCATCCTGCAGGCTGTAGCCTTTTAAGCTTAAGTACTCCTTTACATATTGATTAGAAACGATTTCTGAAACCCACAGTCTATTATAGACAAGAACAACAACCCTTCCGTTCTGAAGCTTTTTAAAAGCGCTGTTTAATCCCTTTAAAGTGAAAATCTTTTCCCATTCCCTGTAATTTCCATTACTAAACTGCGTACACGAAACAGAAAAAAGATTTGCAGGTTTTATTCCGCAAAAAGAAGGTGCCGTATAGTGAATCATTAACTGGTCAAAACTCATAACTTTACTCAAGTAGTTAGTTTAAACTAACTACTTAAAAATATAACTTTCAAATGATTCAATCAATAGTTAGATTTAGCTAACTAATTTATTTTCAAGGCATTGATAATAATTCTCAATAACCATTATAAAAATTGATTTTATTTTTTTTGGCCTATATTCTAAGCCTGTTTTTTGAGGTAAAAAAATGATGATTAATAGGCGGCTGCTTGCCTTAGTTCCAGATTCAAAAAAATATATACATTACAGCGTTCTGTGCAAATTCCTTTCGCTTGCAGCAAATACAATTCTTATTTTTTCTGCTGCATGGCTTACATGCAGAAAATGCACTTATTCTCAATATAAATATATAATTCTGGCCTGTATTCTTTCTGCGGCATTATCTTTTTTAAGTGCACGCTACGGAGCAAAAAATGCATTTCTTGCTTCAAAAAAAATAAAAGAGACATTAAGGACCAAAATCTATAAAAAACTACTGTCTCTTGGAACAGCCTATCACGAAAATACAGAAACCGCAAAACTCGTTCAGCTTACCGCAGAGGGTGTAGAACAGCTTGAAACTATGTTCAGTGCGTATATTCCGCAGCTGTACTTCAGCATGATTGCAGCAATTTCTACATTTGCACTGCTTTTTTTTATCAGTACAAAGATGGCTCTTATACTTCTTGTGTGTGTGCCGCTGATTCCTCTTTCCATAGCATCAGTACAGAAAATTGCAAAAAAACTGCTTTCAAAATACTGGGATCAGTACGCAAGCCTTGCAGACAATTTTCTGGAAAATTTACAAGGGCTTACTACCCTTCAAATATATCAGGCAGATGAATTCAAGCAGAATCAGATGAAAGAAGATGCGGAACTTTTTAGAAAAGTGACAATGAAAGTGCTTTCCATGCAGCTTAATTCAATCATTATAATGGACATGATAGCTTATGGAGGCGCTGGCTTAGGAATTGCAGCCGCAATAAACGGATTCAGAAACGGAGAAATTTCACTCTGGCTTTGCTTTGCCTCAATACTTATAAGTGCAGATTTTTTTGTTCCGCTAAGACGGCTTGGAAGTTTTTTTCACGTTGCAATGAACGGCTCAGCAGCAGGCAAAAAAATCTTTGATTTTCTGGATGCACAGGAAACTCAATATGGAAAAAGAGAAATTACAAAAGCAGAACTTAATGACGCTGATTTTCAAAAAAACTTATACGAATTAAAAGACCTTAGTTATTCATATAAAAACAGAAAAGTCGTGAATAATCTGAATTTGACAATCCCTCGCGGAAGCTTTACTGCATTTTTTGGAGAAAGCGGTTCCGGTAAATCAACGGCGGCAAAAATCTTAGCGGGAATAAATAGAAACTATCAGGGAAACATACGCCTTGCAGGAATAGAAATGAAAGAAATCTGTTCAGATTCCATTTATAAATCTACATGCTATATATCTCACCTCGACTGGATTTTTAAGGGAACAGTAAACGAAACTCTAAAAGAAGGAAATCCAGATGCAACCGAAAAAGAAATGTACAGAATAATGGAACGTCTTCGGCTTGCAGATTTTCTAAAAGAAAAAAGCGGGCTTGAAACAGAAATTCTTGAAAACGCCTCAAACCTTAGCGGCGGACAAAAACAAAGGCTTTCGATTGCAAGGGCAATTCTTCATGATCCAGAAATAATGATTTTTGATGAAGCCACTTCTAACATCGACGTAGAAAGCGAAAAAGCAATAATGGACTTTCTTCAGGAACTGAAAGGAAAAAAAACAATAATCATGATTTCCCACAGAAAAGAAAACTGCCGTTATGCAGATTCTGTTTATGAATTTACAGACGGAACCTGCAGGAAGGTATGAATATGAAAACACTGATAAGACTTTCAAAAATGGTAACTCCTCTGCTTCCCGTAATGCTTATGGCTGTAATTCTTGGCGCAGCAGGACATATTTGTGCAATAAGCATTCCTGTAATAGCTTCAATAATGCTTTACAGGCCGCTTCCGCTTTTTATGCTTTTTGCAGCAGGTGTTTTAAGAGGAATCCTTCATTATGGAGAACAATACTGCAATCACTTTATAGCATTTACGGTTCTTGCAAGAATCCGCAGCATTGTATTCAAAAAACTAAGACAGCTGGGGCCCGCAAAACTTGAATGCAAACAGAAAGGAGACTTAATTTCCCTTATAACAAACGACATAGAACTTCTGGAAGTATTCTATGCACATACAATAAGCCCTGTATGCATTGCCCTTACCGTAGAAACCGCCTGCTGCATATTTTTAGCACATTACAGCATTATTTTAAGTACTTGTGCTTTACTTTCATACATTTCTGTCGGAATCCTTATTCCTCTGATTACAGGAAAAAAAGCCGAAGAAGATGCAAGGCTGTTCAGGAAATCTTTTTCTGAAATAAATGCATTTATACTGGACTGTATACGAGGAATCGAACAGACAATTTTATTTGGAAACGGTTTAAAAAAGCTGAATGAAATTCAAAAAAACAGCAGGACTCTTTCTTCACTTCAAAAAAAGATGACAGAAAATGACGGAAAAACCGGGGCTGTTACAGGACTATTTATAACTTCAGGAAGTCTCTTAATGGTATTTGTTGCCTTTAGCTTAAAAAACAAGGGATTGATAAGCTCAGAAGCTGCAATTACAGCCGTAATACTTCAATTCTGTTCGTTTGCTCCCGTAATTGCACTTGCAAACCTTTCTAGCGGCCTTAGCTCAACGATAGCAGCCGGGAAAAGACTTCTTTCACTTTTAGAAGAAAAACCATCTGTAAATGAAATAATAAACGGAACTGACATAGAGTTCAATGGTTCCGAACTTGATAAAGTAAGCTTTTCCTATAAACAAGGAACAGAAGTTATAAAAAATCTGAGCATTAACTTTCCAAAAAACAAAATTATCGGAATCAAAGGAAAGAGCGGCTCCGGAAAATCGACAATCCTTAAGCTTCTCATGAGATTTTATGACGCTTCTTCCGGTCGCGTAAAAATTTCCGGAACTGACATAAACAAAATAAATTCAATGTCATTAAAGAAAACAGAAAGTTATATTTCGCAGGAAACAATACTTTTTCATGACACTATAAAAAACAACATAAAGATTGCAAATTTGAATGCAACAGATAAGGAAATTGAAGAAGCCTGTATAAAAGCACATATTCATGATTTTATTCAGACTTTACCGGACAAATATAATACAGAAGTATCGGAATTAGGAGATAATTTCAGTGGTGGTGAGCGCCAGCGACTTGGACTTGCACGTTCGTTCCTGCACTCCGGAGACTTTCTTCTATTGGACGAACCGACAAGCAATCTAGACTCCCTCAACGAAAAACTAATCATGGATGCCGTAAAAAGAGAAAGCAATGACAAAACTGTTGTAATAGTAAGTCATCGCGAATCAACTTTTGAACACGCAAACATTATCTATGAATTACAGAAAAAAAAAGAAGCTAAAGATTAATCATGGAGAAAAAAAATGAAAATTCTAAAACCTTTATGGATTACAGGCGGTTTTATTTCACTTGGATTGGGAATAACAGGAATTCCCCTGCCCATTCTTCCGACTACACCGTTCCTGCTGTTTTCTGCATTCTGCTTTGCAAAAGGTTCAGACCGGCTGGACAAGTGGTTCAAAAGCACCGCAATATATAAAAAACACCTGGAAAGTTTCGTTACTTCCAGGGCAATGACGCTTAAAACAAAATTATGCTGTCTTATACCTGCTTCCATAATGCTGACATTCGCTTTTATAGGAATGAGCCGAAATGATTGCATAGGAACCAGAATCGGCCGCGCCTTTGTAATCATTGCACTTATATTCAAATACGTCTATTTCTTTACAAGAATACGCACGATTTCAAAAACAGAGGCGGAAAACTTAAAAAATAATGTCGCTGCAAAAAACAGCAAGGCTGCAAATGAATAAAGATTGCGAACAGCAGAAAATTAAACAAAAAAGACAAAAAGAATATAAAACAGTTCTGCTCATGATACAGATTTTTTGCAGTCATAAGCACAAAACAAAAGCAATGAAACTTCCAGAAACTTTATGTCCGGAATGTAAGCAGCTAGCAGAATACGTCCATACAAAAATTGAAAAATGCATTTTTATGGAAACCAAATCGTTCTGTTCGTTTTGCAAGATTCATTGCTATAAGCCAGAAATGAGAGAAAAAATAAGAACTGTAATGCGGTTCAGCGGAATAAGAATGATTTTTTATCATCCGCCACTTGCAATTAAACATGCAATTCTTACAATAAAAGAAAGTAAAAAAAAGAGGCAATATGAAACTGATAGAACTTATTAATCTTGGCGGACCTGTAAACTGGGTGCTTGCATTTTTGTTCCTGTTCTGCCTGTGCATTTGTATAGAACGCATAATCTATTTTGCAGAAACTTTTCACAGCAAAAAGGATTCTTATATTGAACGGCTCAGTAATAAAATAAAGGAAACAAAAAAACTTCCAGAAAAAGATAAAAAGAACCAGTTGGAAAAAGAATGTACCCTGATGTATTACGAAATGAACCGCGGAATGTGGCTCATTAATTTTATTTCAGCAGTCTCACCTTCCCTTGGACTTTTGGGAACAGTTACGGGACTTATAAGCGCTTTTCAAGGAATGAACAATGCAGGAGGAAACCTGAACATTCAGGATCTTTCCGGCGGCATTTGGGAAGCCATGCTTACAACTGCGTTCGGAATGATAATTTCAATTCCTGCGCTTTTCTTCTACCGCACTTTCAAAAGAATCATAGAAAAACGCGTAATGAGAATGAATTTAATGGTTGAAGACGCGCTATCAAAGGAATAGACTCATGCTGAATTTCATAAAAAAGACAGATGAAGAAGAACTTGCCATAAACATTACCAGTATGATCGACGTAATATTTATTCTGCTGATATTTTTTATGGTTTCCACACAGTTCAAGAAAAACTCGCTTCCCCTTGACCTTCCAAAAAGCGAAGATACAACGCAGGAAAAAAATGACAGGCTGAAAGTCCTTACCGTTTCTGAGTCAGAAATTCAGTTTGACGGAATTACAGTATCCATGGATGAGCTGGAAAGCGTACTTTCTGAAACCTTAAGCTTAATTCCAGATATTTCTGTCTCCCTGGAATGCGATAAAACCGTAAATTTTGAACGCGTAGTACAGATTCTTACAAAACTTCAGAATGCAGGAATTGCAAAAATAGGAATCGTTCATGAACAGCCGGAATAAACGATACCTTAAAAGCCTCTTGATTACAATTTTTCTCGTAATAACTGTACTTCTACTGCCGTTTTTTAATTTCAGGCACAGGGAAAAAAATAATTCCAGACATCAAAATGCAGAAATTTCTTTTGTAACAGTGAAAAAAAAGGCCTCTCCAAAAAAACAGAACCATATTAAAAAAATTCCTGTAAATACAGAGAACACTATTCCTTCTGAAAATCCTGCAATTAATCAACCGGAAGAAGAACCTGAAGTGGACGAAACACATGACGAATATAAAGAAGATAGTCAGACAGGCGTTTCGGATGCAGAAAAAGCTGAGATAGAAAAAGCTTCAAGCACTTACAAGGAATACGTGCTCAGCAGGATTTCCGCAAAAAAAACATATCCGCTTTCATGCCGTGCAAAAGGCCAGCAGGGCCGCGTAAAAATCCACATTTGCATTGCACAAACTGGAGACCTTCTTACTGCAGAAATTGTAAAGGCCTGCCCTCATGAACTTTTAAATGAAGCTGCAATTACAGCCGTAAAAAAAGCCGCACCTTTCAAAAAAATGCCTGAAAAAATTAATTCCAGCCTAGATTTTATTTTTGCAATGGATTTTTTGATTGAATAAAAAAATTATAAAAAAAACGGACAAAAATCATTCTGTCCGTTTACCCCCTCCGTTTTTTTTTAAGCTCTAATTAGTTTGTAGCATTTGTGAAGGAAACTACAAACGGGAACGGCATGGCGCCATATGTATAAGTTGTTTCCATTGTTACAGTTGAACCAAGCGTAAAGCTGAATGCAGAACCATTAAAAGTTTTTGTTGCACCGTCTACAGTAATATCAACAGTATATGTTGATGCATCATTCGGGAGAGCAACTGTATAAGTTTTTGAGCGTCCCGATGTAACAGCTGTAACAGAAACTTCAAGTTCAAATCCAGGAACAGTCATTGAAGTTCCGTTCATATCGCCTGTAAAAGCAGGAATGACAATTTTTGCTGTATCATCAGAAACGCGTACAACAGAAAGTTTTGTTGTTCCAGCTGTAGCTTCAATACCCGAACCAAAACTTATTGTACCAGTCCAGGTTCCTTCATAATCCTTTGCAATTGCACCGGCAGCTCCGTTATAACGGCTGTCATATTGAATACCAGGAATGATTTCTGCATCTTCAACATTCATTTTTAATTTCATTGAAGGAACATTAAAAGCACCTTTCACTGCGCCATCTGTACATGTAAAAGTTACAGTAGCCGCAGGATCATCTTCTGCAAGCCTTTCATCAGCAGTTTTAGTAGAACTTGCTGCATAGCCCTTTACTGTAAATGAACCATCATCATTTTCTACCCATACAGTATACTGTGCCGGGTAAGTTGTATCTCCGTATCCCTGTGCAACCCATCGGAAAGAATCTGCTGCTGCAGAAACACACATTGGATATGCAGAACCCATTACAGTCCACGTACCCCAATAGTAGCCGTAACAGTCAGCCTGCGTAAAATCAGCCTGAACGCTGTTATTTTTTGAAGATGCAACAGCAAGAAGCAGAGCAGAATTATCATCAGAGTCGTTTGAACAACCGCTGAAACCAAAAAAAGCCAATGAAGCTGCCAAAAAACTTACAACAAGTTTTTTCATAAAAACACCTTTTTTTAGGCACGGAAAAATCCGTCCTTAAATTTATTTTTAACCGCATACCGCAGTTTTTTGTCCTCATGAATAATCATAAAGACAGATATCACAATGGCAGAAAACTGCCTCGTAATCAGATTAAGCAAGTCCAACAAAAATCAAGACTCATTCATTCTGTTCTGACGTAAAGATTACAGTAATAGGGAACGGCATTTTTCCTGGAGTAAAAACATACCTAAGCAAAAGTACACCGTCCTTATATTCACCTTTCAATGATGTACCGTTAATAACACAGCCTGAAGCGGATGACACAAAAGAATCTTTTGAAAGATAAAAAGTTTCTTCCTGAGCAGAAACCCGAACATCCGTAACCGTAAAAGATTCCAGATTAAATCCCCCGTAGTTCATTGCAGGAACACGCACAGAAACAAGCCCATCCGAAGTTTTCTTAATTACCACACGGATTATTTCTCCGTCAGAGCAGTCTGCATGAACTTTAGATATACAGCCGTCTTCTCCAACAAGACAGTCATATGAACCTGTAAAAGAAGTGGACAGTTCAAACCAGTCTGTCTTTTCTCCTTTTACAGAAATCGTTGTATCTGTAATGCTTTCTGCCGCATCAGAAATTTCACCCGGCGCTGTATTATAAAAACCGGAAACTTTTTTCATCGTAAGCGCTGTTCCAGCCATAGATGCACCAGAACAGTTTCCGTTATCCATAACCAGGACAGAAATACTTTCCAGAGCATTTATTCCAAACTTTATTTTCATTGCAGCTTTAGAAGTATCACCGGAATTAAACGAAGATAAAGATGAATACCAATACATTGTCCATACATTCGGAAAAAGAGAATCAGATTCTGCTGTATAATAAAATTTATTGTTTCCCATTGAGCCGGAAGACATAGTCCAGTCAATCCGCTCTGAATTAAAAACAGTAATTTCAGGAGAAAGACTGTTACCCGAAGACGAAGTAAAAGTTGTAGAAAAAGTAAATCCATAGACAGATTCAATCGGAAATACAGGAATTGTCACAGGTTCTGAATCTTCTGAACATGAAGTAAAAGTCTGGGCTATAAAAGCTGCAAGCATAAAGTAAAATATGATTTTTTCACGTAATTTTTTTTTCATTCCTGCCGAATCTCCTTTTTAGAATTTCATTCTTGTTCCAAAACTTACAGTTGTACCATCATAAAGATTGTAATAAGCTTCCTGATCAGAACCGTCTGTTCCATTTTGAAAATTAATATTGTTCAAAAGATTGTCCGCCTTCAGATAAACCTCAATTTTTTCTGCACAGAACTTTTTGGAAATATAAGCGCCAAGCAGCAGGCAGTCCGGAGAATAGTCATCTCCCCCGGTCTTTAAAAGCTGTCTTGATGCCCAGTCACAGGAAATTCCAAAATCAGATTCAAGAACCGGCAGTATATATGAAGCAGAAACGCAGATTTTATGAGTTACCCGCAAGGAAAGATCTTCCCAGCTTTCATCAACACATGCCTTTGCACCCGTATACGAATATGAAGCCCTGCACGAAAAACTGTTAATGGAAGCAGATACTGCACAGTCACAGCCATAAGTAACAGCTTTTCCTACATTGATATATGAACGTGTTTGAGGAACTGTAGATTCATCAACAATTGCACTGTCAATCAAATCTGTAATGTAATTGAAGTACCCGGAAAATGAAATTTTTGCCAGATTAAACAGATTCTGTTCAACAGAAAGATTAAAACCATGAGATTTTTCGCTTTCAAGATCCGGATTTCCGTTTAGAATAAAGTTTCCTTCTCCAGGAGCATAATTATGATAGAAAACCCAGAACTTCTGTTTCAAGGTCGGAGTCTTGTAACCCATTCCATAAGAAAACCTTAAAGCCGTATAAGTTGAAGGACTGAATTTTACGCTGACTTTTGGAGTAACCATAAAAGCCTGACTGTTTCCGTATAAAGCCGGTTCATAATCAAAACGAACTCCGGGAACAATACAAAGCTTATCTGAAAAAAGATTTATAGAATCCTGCACATATGCAGAAAAAAGAAGCTGTTTTTCCCTTGTTTCAAAGGAATCTCCGTCAACAGTCTGAAGATTTGCATTAATTCCGAACAGAAATGAATTACATGCATTTAACTTCCAGGAAGACCTCAGTTCACTTTCCCAGTCTATAAAACTTGAATCAGTAACTGTTGATTCCCTATATAAAAATCCTTCAGACTTCTCCGGAGTAAAATGCATGAAATCCGTAGAAAGCAAAAATCCCTTTACACTGGAAAAACCGGAAAAAGAAAGATTATTGTCATAATCATATTCACCAGAAATTCCTCCCTCAATTCTGTCTGTTCTGTACTTCATAATTGAACCGGAATCAAAACCAAGCGCAGAAAAATTACTTTCCATAAGGGCATCTGCATAAACACCGTAAAGACAGACATTTCCCCAGCTGTCGTTCCAGGCCGCATTAGCCCTTACAAAACCCATTCTTTTTAACGGAGTTCTGTAATATTCTATGTTTTTACCTGCAAATGCATAATATTCGTACTCCTTCTTGCCGGGAGCATAATCAAAACTGCCTGTCACCGAAGAAGAAAAACGCAAACCAGAAACAGATAAAGAAGCTGCAGAATAATTTCTCCAGTCTTTTTTAGATTTTAATGTAAATTCCTCAGAAGCCGAACCATTGAATTTTAAACGCTCAGAAGCATTTTTAACTTTTTTAGTGATTATGTTGATTACCCCGCCCATTGCATCAGAACCATAAAGAGCAGAACTTGCCCCTTGAATGATTTCTATATGATCAATGTCTTCAACAGGAACCTGATACACAGCCGCCGAACCACCGATATCACCACTCATTGAAATGCCGTCAACAAGAATTTTTACATAATCACCGTCAAAGCCCTGCATTGAAATTGAATCAACTGGATTACCGGCACTAACACCTTTTACAGATACTCCAGGAACAGACCTGACCGCTTCCGCAAGAGTTTTTGCGCCACTTTTCTTTATCTCATCAGATGTCACAACCTGAACTTTATCTACAGAATCAGAAGCAGATTGTTCAAATTTTCCAGCAGTTACAACAATAACATCTTCATCAGACGAAGAGTCTTCAAAAGCCTGTCCCCATGCAGAAACAACATAAACTAACAATATAAAAAACAATGCCGACTTTTTCACTTGATGCACCCTGATTTTAATTGTTAGCAATATCTAACTTTTATTAAATTAATTCAATATTTTTACTTATTATTGAGAATTTGTATCAATTATTTTACCCCAATGCCACATCCAGAATCATCATCAGAATAAAGCCAAGTCCAAAGCCGGCGGTTCCGCAGTTTGAATGTTCGCCTTCGCTGGCTTCGGGAATTAATTCTTCTACAACAACAAAAAGCATTGCGCCGGCGGCAAAGGCCAGAAGATACGGCAGGAAATCCACTATGAACGAAGAAAATATTATTGTAAGGAATGCAAAGACCGGCTCCACCACCCCAGAAAGCACCCCGTACACAAAGGCTCGTACCTTGCCACAGCCTTCGGACTTAAGCGGCATGGAAATAATTGCACCTTCCGGAAAATTCTGTACCGCAATACCAGCTGAAAGAGCCATAACTCCGGCTGCAGTTATATCCGCTGTTCCGTTTAAAAATCCTGCCGCTACTGCTCCTACAGCCATTCCCTCAGGGATATTATGCAGCGTAACAGCCAGAACAAGCATCGTCGCTTTTTTAAGTCGTGATTCCGGACCGTCTGGCTTTTCAGCATTAAGGTGAAGATGAGGAACAATCTTATCAAGTATAAACAGAAGTGCCATGCCCAGAACAATTCCTACTGCAGCAGGCAAAAATGCAAGGTGCCCCATACTTTCTGAAGATTCAATAGCCGGAATAATGAGCGACCACACAGATGCAGCAACCATAACGCCGGAAGCAAATCCCAACATTGTTTTCTGTACATATTCATTTATAGAGTTTTTCATGAGAAAAACAGCCGACGCACCCAGGGAAGTTCCGATAAATGGAATCATAAGAACTAAAAAAACATTCATATTGACCGCTCCACTTTTATATAATTTTATCACAACTTCATAAAATCTCATGTTAAAAAAAACACAGGATCAAAGCATTAAGCAGAATAAGCTTGAATCCTGTGAAAAAAAGCCGGGGACTTTTTATAAATTATGACTTGCACCCGGCAGAAACTCTGCCGGAAAATTATCAGACAGGGGGGAACCTGTCCGGGAGAACCGATATACATTTTAGTTAGTCATTGCTAACTATTTAAGTTATACAACTTTTTTTTTATTTTTGCAAGAACCATTTCCCCTTTAATCCCTTTATTGATAATTTTCTTCTAAGCAAGGATTTTTTATGTTCCGATAAAATAATATGAAAAAACGCATTTTCTTCTTTCTAATGCTTTTTATTCCGTTTTATGCAAATTCCATAACCCCTGAATCACTTGAAGGAATCTGGCAGGGTGATGACAGGATTATCTTTTTTGGACACGAAAATCAAATTGCCATAATCTTAAAGGAATATTACGGCTGGTATTACGACCGAGCCTGCGAACCGGAAGATTTTTCACAGATTAAAAAACGTGCTCGAAATGCAGCTACTCAAAAAAAAGGCTACGATTTAACGACAGAATTCAAGGAAATTTCCGAAAACCAGAATCTTTGGGAAATGACTGTTCACACCGGTAAAAAAGAGAATTTTACAGTTCCTCTTTTTATATACGGAAATAAAATTTACCTTAACTTCCTAATCAAAGTTCCGTATGAAAGCGATTCCTACACAGGTTCTCTTTCTGACACAGAACCGGATTCCGGCAGTAGGATTTTCGCATACTGGCAGGGCTTAAATACAGCTGATTCGCTAAAGTTTTCCGGTCATCAGGTCAGAAAAAACATAATTTCCTGGTACATTACAGAAAAAGGAACCTACAGGCTTCGCTTCTGGCAGACAGACATGCTTCACGAAAATTCAAAGGCCGCATTCTCTGACGAAAACAGGCTATATACAGTAAACAAGCACATTTTCAGCGCCGGACAAAATTACACCTGCGTAAGCGGCCGTTCAACAAACATTAGAAACGTAGAAAAATATTCAGAAGTTCCTTTTGAATACACAATGACAGAAAACGGTTCAGTCCTGCTTTTAGGTAAACCCTATCTTATAAAAGTAGAAGACAAATCAAGCGCCGAAGAACTGCTTAAAATTGTTGAAGAAGCAAATTCCCGCAGAAAGCCTGATCCGCCGGCACTTTTTCCGCCTGAAGAATTGGACTGGCACTGGGATTTAATCAATCAGCTTGAAAAAGGAAACAGTCAGATTGAACAACTGCGCAAAAGACAGAAAGAATTCGGTCCTAGAGCGCAAGACATAGAAAGAAAAAAATAGTATAGTAGCCCTATGGTTACTTATTTAGGAAAAATCGGTGAGCTCCAGTTAAAGGGCTCAAACATTAAATTTTTTGAAAGACTTCTTGTAAAAAACACAAAGGAATGCCTTAAAGGTTTGGATCTTAAGATTGCACTTTTTGGCGGACGGCTTTACATTGACTGCGAAGAAAAAGACTGCGAAGCCGTAGAAAATACCCTGCGCCATCTGCTTGGAATTACCGGATGGGCAAAAACAATTACCTGCGAAAAAAACATTGAAGGTATCAAGGCCGCAGTAAGACAGTGTGCGGAACATGCAAAAGAATTAAGCGGCGCAAAGACATTTAAAATTGAAGCAAAGCGTGGCGATAAAAAATTCCCGCTAAATTCCTATGAAATTGCGGTAGAATCAGCCGCAGCTGTTTTTGACGACAGATTCATGGAAGTTGACGTTCACAATCCGGACGTAAGGATTTACATTGAAGTGCGCGAACGCGTTTTTGTCTACAGCGATGCACAGAGAGGCTGCCGCGGACTTCCTGCCGGATGCAGCGGAAACGGACTTCTTCTTCTTTCAGGCGGACTTGATTCCCCTGTTGCAGGCTACAGAATGATGCGCCGAGGCATGAAAGTTCAGTGCGTTTACTTCCACTCCTACCCTTACACTTCAATAGAAGCACAGCAGAAAGTAGAAGAACTTGCCGCAAAGCTTTCTTATTTTGGAATTCAGACACACCTGAACATCGTTCCGTTTACAGAAGTTCAGATGAAAATTAAGCAGAAAGCGCCGGAAGAATGGTCAACCCTTATGCTCCGCGTCTGCATGATGAAAGTTGCAAACATGCTTGCAGAAAGGGTCGGTGCAGACTGCATAATTACCGGTGAAAGTCTTGGTCAGGTTGCAAGCCAGACAATGGAAAACATGAATATAACAGAACATTTTGCAGAATATCCTCTCATGCGTCCGTTAATCGGAATGGACAAGGAAGAAATCATTGATACAGCAAATTTCATTGATACATACAATACTTCAATCCTTCCCTATGAAGACTGCTGTGTACTGTTTTCTCCAAAGCACCCGGTTCTCAGGGGACGCATAGAAGATGCAGAAAGGATTTTTGCAGAAATCGACTGCATGGATCTGATTAAGGAATCATACGAAAAACGAGAAGTTAAGCATTATTTTTTTGGAAAAGAAGCTTAGCAACTTTTGATGCATCAGTATCAATTACGATGCTGTCAAAGTTTTTCTTCATCTTTTCATCAAACGAGCTGTCATTAAGCAGCTCGTTTATTTTTTTATAGATGGCTCGTGATTTCTGGATAAAATAGCCGACCTTGTGGTCAACAGCAAAATGCATGTTTCCAAGTTCCTGGTTATGAATGTAACGGCAGATGATTACAGGCTTTCTGCAAGAAAGAACTTCAAGCAAAGTTGCCGGACCGGCTTTAATTACGGCACAGTCGCAGATTTTTACAAGTTCATCAAGAAAATCAACAAAACCAAATACATGAAGGTCAAGCCTTGGATTTGCAAGACGAAGCAGATTAAAATTGCGTTTTTTTACAACATCGCGGCCACAAATAATTGCAGTAGAAAAATTAGCCCTGTGAAGAAGACACTGATTTACAATTTCCGTTGCGCCCGGAAGCCCTTCGCCACCGCCGACAAGAAGGACAATTTTCTTATCAGGATCAAAACCGTGCTTAATCTTTAAAGTCCTTACTTCCTGATCACTTATAGGCGTCCTGAATTTCTGATTCATCAGGAATGGAATGACTGTAATGTTTTTTTCTGGGATTCCGCACCTAAGCGCAATCTTTTTTGCAGATTCAGAATAAACCATGTAATTCAGGTCGCGTTCATGGAACCATACAGACGGAACCGAAAAAGGATCCGTTACTATGACTGTATAATTAATATGCCACGGAATATTCTTAAGCACTTCCTTTACTGCAGGAGAAACTGCAAAATGAAAGCAGACAATATCTGTCGGTCGTTCCTTTATAATCAGTTTTCTAAGGTAATGATTTGTCTCCGGTGCAAGAATGTGCTTGAAAATTGACTGAAGAACACGGTTTTCACCCAAATCATAAGTAAGTGGAAAAAGTCCGTGTATATAGTTGCAGGAATAATTGTATCCCTTTTCAAAGAAAGTATGTCCAAACCCGTGGCGGCTGAATCCACGTACAATCTTTATTTCTACATCGGGATCTTCTGCCTTCATTGACTGAGCGAGGACCTTTGCAGCAGACTTGTGGCCTGCCCCTGTATCAAGATAAAAAAATAAGAACTTCCTTTTCGCCATAACTAGAAACTTAACTTAACCCCAGCCTTAAAATAATGATTAAATGAATTATGAAGGTTTCCTTCCCATCTCTTTCTTGCAAGGGCTACTTCATCCGCAGAAGAATAAACACCCGGGAAAAGCGGCTGCTCAACACCTTTATTCATTATGTATTCGAACATGTACCCTGCAGTAAGAACAACAGACATATATTTTCTGCTGGCACATTCAAAATCAAGGTCAATTCCAGACTGAACCATAGTAAGCTTATGATCCTGATTTAATAGACCCGTTTCATCCTTACATGTGTCAAAGCCCTGGGTATTCTGCTTAAGACTTCCGTCCGAAGCAGTCTTGCCTGAAAGTGCAATAACTTCTTCATCATCAAGGTTTTCATATTCATTTGCATGCTGCATGAATTTAGCTGTAGAAGTAACAGAAAAACGTTTTACAGGCCTGAACTGAACGGTCATACTCAGCTGATGAGAGTTAGGAAGCAGTTCTGAACCAAGGCATTTTCCATAATTCGTATAGTCAGAATAATTATAGTTTTTGTCGCTCAGATCATAGGTTGTATATGTGTACGGAGTTACAATCGAATAGTCAATCTTTATGAAGCGGAAAATGGAATCTGCCGGAGTATAGAGAATTCCACCCTTAAGGGCGCCCCTTATTGCAGCATCATTCCACTTAAGCTTGATGAAACTTTTTGCATCCAGTTGATGAAGCATAAAATCAGCGCTCAGTGCAACACATTTTACAGGCTTGTACTGAAGGTTAAGCCCTGCATATACGTTTTCTGTATGCCCTGAAACTTCGCCAATGATAATCCACGGAACAGGAAGCAGATAAGAAGGATTAAAACCTTCGCCGTACATACATGATTCATAATATGATAGAAGAAGCTTTCTGTTAAAAAACGGAACCCTTAAAGAATGAAAGGAAAATACCTTGCCCCATGTATATTTGTTTTCTACAGTCTGGCTCTGTGCAACCGGCACGCCGGTAAACTGAGTATATTCAAAAATGCCTGCGTCAAAATTTACGCTTGCATTAGGCATCTGAAAGGCAGCCGGATTAAGGATTATGTCTGAAGCAGGATCAAGTCCAAAACCTGTTCTGCTATAACCGACAGATCCGTTAATGCGCTCTGTCCCGAAAGTAACATTTGCATTCAAATCAAGAAGAAAATCAACGTCGCCTTCTTTAAAATAGAAATCATCCATCTTATGATATTCACGGTTTCCGTCATACATTGGAAGCCTGTCAGAAAGCAGTTCATTATTGTTCAGTCCACGTATGCCAAAATCATAGCCGAATCCAAAATAAGGATTAACCTTTACGTCTCCGCCTAAAGAAGCCTTTGCAGAATAAAGTTCATAGTTATCTTCGTATCTTGCGCTACTGTCTTCATCATCTTCTGTCATGTCAAAATGAGAAGAAAAATTTCCTTCTGCAGTAAAATGAATTTTTCTTCCAAAATAGCGCTTATAGTAAACTTCTGCGTCTTCCCTGTCAGATTCAGAAACAGATTCGCCTTCCATAACAGCCAGAAGGATTTTTTCAATCACTTCCGTTGAATAAGGCTTTAACTGAGGAAGTGAATCTACGTAGCCTTTTAAATACCAGCCTAAAGCATCTGTATAAAAATCAGAAGTCGGATTCACGCTGATCTGAGCATGCAAAGTCGAAAAAATAAAAATAAATAATATCAACGACAAAAGATTTTTTTTCATATTATATAAATATACTTGTTTATTGCCCGAATTACAAGTTATGTGCTATTCTAAATACAGATGAAAACGTCAGATAAACTGCTTATTTTTAATCTTCTCAAGGCTGCGGGCGATAATTTTTACGGATATTCAGATCCTTCTTTTTTACAGGTACCGGAATTTCATGATGATCCCGAGCCGAAAATCATAAAAACAGAACCAATTGCAGACACTAAAATTCATTCCCAGCCACAGATTCAGGCAGAAGCCATAAATCCGTCACCTTCCCTTTCTGAATCAAACATTCAGAAAGAAGAATCTGCCCCGGCACAGGAAAAAAAGCCGCACGGACTTACACTTCAGGAACTTGAAGCAAAAATTCGTTCGTGTACAAACTGCGAACTGTGCAGAGGAAGAACAAATGTTGTTCCAGGTCAGGGCGTAACCAACCCGAGCGTCCTTGTAATCGGAGAAGGTCCCGGCGAAGAAGAAGATAAGCAGGGGCTTCCGTTTGTCGGTCCAGCCGGCCAGCTTCTGGACAAGATGCTTGCCGCAATCCAGCTAGACAGGCACATAAACTGCTATATTGCAAATACAGTAAAATGCCGACCGCCTTATAACAGGGATCCAAAACCCGAAGAAGCAGTTGCCTGCCGTGCTTTTCTGGATGCGCAGATTCATATATTAAAGCCAAAAATGATTCTTCTTGTAGGAAAAGTTGCCTTAAGGAACATCATGTCTCTTGAAGGTGAAATTTCTTTAAGGCGCTACAGGGGCCGAGTCTACACATATAGTGGAATTCCGATGATTGTTACCTACCATCCAAGTGCCCTGCTCAGAAATGCTGATTACAAAAAACTTGCATGGGAAGATCTGAAATTCTTTAAATTAAAGCTACTGGAAGTTGATCCCCATTACGCAGATAAATTTTCTGGAGCCATTCAAAAATGACCTGGCTTCAGATAGTTCTTAACATTCCGCTGAACCAGACATTCAACTACTCTTATATTCCTTCTGACTCTGATTCAAAGGAATTTCTACCTGAAATTGGAAAACGCGCAGAAGTAAGGTTTGGAAACAGAAAGGCAATTGGTTTTATTGTTTCAGTTTCTGACCACCTGCCGGAAAACTGCCCAGTTACGGAAGAAAAGATACGTCCAGTTACAAAAATTATTGACGCCGAACCTCTTTTTAATGAAGAAATTTTTGAACTTGCCGGTTGGATAAGCCGCTACTACCTCTGCTCTATAGGAGAAGCAGTTTTTTCAATAATTCCTTCCCGCGGAAAAAAAGAAAGCCGTACCCCAGGATTCAGCTTTAACGAAGACCTTTCTGAAAAAACTACAAATATACTTTCTCCGGAACAGGAAAAAGCAGTACACGAAATTACAGAATCGGCTGCAGAAGGAAGAACTAGCTACCATTATCTTTACGGACCTACAGGCACTGGTAAAACAGAAGTTTTTTTACAGTGTGCGGAATGGCTTTTAAAACGAAACAAGGGCGTTATCTATCTTGTGCCAGAAATCGGCCTTACGCCGCAGGTTGTAAAAGCCGTAACCAACAGATTCGGTAATACAGCCGCCGTCCTGCATTCTGGCCTAACTCCAAGCCAAAAGCTTACGGAATGGAAAAAAATAATGCACAGGGAAGCACGCATTGTTGTCGGTGCACGCAGCGCGGTTTTTGCTCCTGTTCCAGACCTTGGAATGATTATAATTGACGAGGAGCATGACGGTTCTTATAAATCCGGAGAAACACCGCGCTACCACGCACGGCAGGCTGCAATGCACAGATGCGCCCAGCTTGGAATTCCGCTTGTAATGGGAAGCGCAACTCCTTCTGTAGAAGCATGGTTCCTTATGTCGCAGAAAAGGCTTAAGGCTCATTTTCTTTCTAAACGTCTGGCAGGTGGCGCAATGCCTCAAATAAAGACAATAGATCTTTCTAGAACTAAAAATTCAGGTTGCATTTCTGATGAACTTGCTGATGAAATACGAAAGACAGTAGAAAACAAAAGGCAGGTCATTTTGTTCTTAAACCGCCGTGGATTTACGCATTTTTTCAGGTGCAACCAGTGCGGCTACGAAATGAAATGCAAAAACTGTTCCGTGCCCATGACATACCACAAATTTGAAAACCGATTAAGGTGCCATTACTGCGGCTGGCAGACAGAACCGCCTGTATTCTGCCCTGCCTGCGGTTCGCTTGATGTAGGCTACAGCGGATTTGGAACGGAATACATAGAAGCTGAAACAAGGGCAAAATTCCCGAATGCTAGAATACTCCGCCTTGACACGGACAGCCTTTCTAAAAAAGGAGAACTAGAAGCAAAGCTTGAAGAATTCAGGAACGGACAGTATGACATCCTTTTGGGAACACAGATGGTTGCAAAGGGACTTAATTTTCCAAAACTCCAGCTTGTAGGCGTAATTCTTGCAGACACAGGACTTCATATGCCGGACTTCAGGGCAGCAGAACGCACGTTCAGCCTTATAACACAGGTTGCAGGCCGCGCCGGAAGGTTTTTCCCGGATGGAAAAGTTCTTGTCCAGACGTACAATCCTCAAAGGGAGCCAATACTTTTTGCCTGCCGTTCAGATATAAGCGGTTTTTACAATTACGAACTGAATCAACGAAAAATGATTGGTTTTCCGCCGTTTAACAGGCTTGTGCGCCTTGTTTTCAGAAGTCCAAACCAGAATCAAGCTTCAGCGTGTGCAGAACAGGCTTCCATACTTCTTGAACAGATATGCGGTTCAAATGCAGAAGTCATAGGACCTGCAGAATGTCCGGTATTTAAGATTTCACAGAATTTCAGGTTTCAAATTTTGCTGAGAAGTCAGAACATTACAGTGCTCCAAAAGGCAGCTTCAGCCCTGCTTAACAACTACACTCATCCGCAGTCAGTCTACATTGAATGCGACATAGATCCGCTTTCCCTGATGTAAGCCGGAAGTACAGAACAAAACCCGCTAATCAGGGATGAACGCGTTCTCCATCAAATTTAATTTTATAAAGGAACAGCCCCTGTGCAGGTGCCGTTGCCCCGGCCTTTTTTCTGTCTTTTGCAAGAAGGATTTTTTTCATTGAATCAACCGGAGCTCCCGTCCGGTCAAGGTTTATGAGAGTTCCCGTTATTGTACGTACCATTTTCCATAAAAAGGCATTTGCTTCAATTTCAAAAACGACCATTTCCTTTCCGTCCGGGAACGAAGGCTGCCTAAAAAATCTTGCGCCATTTAAAAACCTGAACGTAGAAAGGCTTTCATCGCCACTAGCGGCAAAACTGGCACAGTCAATTTCTCCCTTAAGGCATGCGCACATCGAATTCAGTCGTTCCAGATCCGGTTCATACTGAACGCACCATGCATAGCGGGTCTGGCTTGCAAGAATAGAATCTGGGCAGATAAAATATCTGTAAACCCTGCTCGTTGCACTGAACCTGGCATTAAAATCCATCGGAACTTCCTCTGCGGCAGTAATCCTTATATCCTGAGGAAGAAAACTGTTGATTGCACGCGGATAGCGGTCAACAGGAATTGAATCTATGTTAGAAATAAAATTTGCACTTTGGGCTAAAGCGTGAACTCCGCTATCCGTCCTTCCAGAACCATACAGGGTTACAGGCTCCTTGTGAATTTTTTCAAGAACCTTTTCAATTTCACCCTGAACAGTCCTGCAGCAGTTTTTTACTTCACCGCAGTCCTGACGCTGCCATCCGCAAAAATCAGTTCCATCGTAAGAAATAGTAAGCAGAATATTACGCACACAATCCCCTAAAAATCATCATCGTTCAGTTCTTTTGCAAGCTGATCATAAAGATTTCTTGCCTTTTCCAGAAGAGGTCCCGGCTTATTCTTTGAAGACTTACCGAGTCCAAAAATGCGGGCAATGGCAGTTTTAGATTCACTCAGTTTTTTAAGCCTTAACTGAAGGTCATCCTGCTGGCCATAGTTATATTCAAGAAGCCCGCACAGGTAAATTACTCCGTCCCAACCGTAATTTTTATCCATGTCGGGACCAAAATTTCCCAAAGTAGAAGATTTTTCAGTCCTGTCCGTTTCGCACTGAATTGCCTGATGATAGAAAAACAGTGCCTTGCGTTTCATTACATCAGAAATGTACTGAAAATTATGCCCCGGCACAGCCAGATCCAGCTCATGCGTAAGCCACGAAAGTCTTAAAGAAAGAAAAGCGGACTTCATTGTAGGAAGAAGATCCGGGTTCAGCTTTGAATAGGTTAATAGGGCAAGATAATAATAGGCACATCCGTCAAAAAGAGAGCGTTCATGCTTAAGGTTAAAATGAGGAAAAATAGTATTTACCTTTTCCTTACGTTCATCGCGGCTTTCAAAAAGCTTATCGGCATCTTCCTTCTTTTTTATTTCTGTAAAATCTGACCACAAAAGAGCCGTGTAGCAGTTTGGACAGGCACCGATATCATAGATGAGCGGATAGATTCTTCCAAATTTTGCAGAAGGTTCAAAGATTCGGTGCAAATCATCGGTAAGTCCGCCAGCAATCATACGACCGTTTCCGCTTCGCATTACTTCCTTTTCAAAAGCTTTTTTGCATACAGGACATATTACCTTATCTTTTGAAAAATATGAAATTGCAGGCTTCTTTTTTTCTTCTGTTGCCTTTTTTTTGCTTGAAGATGATACCACACCCCGCCTCCTGACAGATGAAATTAAAGCTGTTCTATTATAACGAACGCCTGTGCGTATTCTTTTTCATGACTTAATGATACATGAATTTTTGAAATTCCGCATTTATTTTTTAAGATTTCAAGAGCTTTTCCTTCAACAAAAAGTTCAGGTTTACCGTTTTCATCATTCTGAATGTACACCTCGGTAAGTTCATAGCCAAAAATTCCGGTTCCAAGGGCTTTTCCAAAGGCTTCCTTTGCAGCAAAACGGGCCGCATAATGCTCTGCAGCACTCTGAACGGAAGATGCAGAATTACATTCTTTCTGATTAAAAAAGCGCGCAATCATTTCCGGAGATTTCACCCATTTTTCAAAGCGGGAAACCTTTGCAATGTCTGTTCCAATGCCAAAAATCATTAGTTTCAGCCCTTCTTTTCTACAGGTTCAGGAACCTTTTCAGCATCTTCCGGCGCCTTCTGCTCTTCCTGCGGCTTTTCGGAATCCAACGCATCAAGGGCTAGTTCCTCAGTTTCTTCTTCAATTTCTACAGGAACCTTTTTTTCTGCAACAGATACAGAAATCACTTCTGCAGATTTTTCTACAAGAGCCAGATTTGACGGAATTCTTACCTGAACAGGGACTTCATAAGTTCCCTCTGCTTCTATTGAACTGCAGTCAGCAAGAACAGTTTTTTCTGTATAGTTATAGTTTTCAAGGACTGTAACTGTACCTGCAACCTTGATTGAAATCTTTGGAATTTCTGAAATAATTTCAAATTTCGGATCAAGTCCGGTCAAAGACGGTGTAAGGCCGGTATAAATTTTTGTATCTGTTGCCTGAATTACGGAAATCGTAACCTTAAAATCACCCTCCGGCACAACTTTTACAAGTGAATTAACGGAATCAAGTTTTACATCCCGCGAAAAATTCGTTGCAGCACCAGACACAATGACTTTTTTTGTATCAATGTGCTTTACTTTCCTCAGTATTTTTGATGGACCAACAACTTTTACAGTCGAAGGACTTACATCAATATTGGAAATTGTATATCCGTGCTCAACCTCGCCGGAAAGAGCCGGTTTTACAGGAATATAGGCAAGTTCCTTTGTATCAAGATCTACCGTTACATACTCCGGTTTTACAGAATATTCAAGCGGATCAAGAAGCATAAGCTCCTCTGTCATGGAAATCATTACCGGAATGTTATATACGCCCTTTTCTGCATAGTCACTGTAATTTACGGAAGCAAAAATATTTCCCGAATTAATGGAAGGCATGTTTTCTGCCTTTGAGCGCACCGTAACCTTTACATATCGCGGAATCTCTGTAGTAGACATCATAAGTCCGTTTGCTTCAACCTTAAGGGGAACCGTAAAAACCTTGCGCTCAAGTGATGCAACCCTGTTAAAAACATAAAGGACGATTGCAAGAACAATGCAGATTACCTTCTGGCCCCAGGAATCAAATATGGAATCAGTCAGCTTTTTTATGTTCATCGATTGTATCCTCCATATTATAAGAATCAGGTGTTATATCAAGAAGGTTTTCAAGAATCTTTGTTATTTCATGCACAGAAAGGTCATAATGAAGCTTTGAATCATATGCAAGGCTTAAAGCGCCGGTTTCTTCAGAAACAACAAGAATGACAGAATCGCTTATTTCAGAAAGACCAAGAGCGGCACGGTGTCTTGTACCAAAAGTCTTTCTGATATCATACTGTTCACTTAAAGGCAAAAAACAGCCCGCAGAAACAAGCTTTCCGCCCTGAATGAAGCAGGCACCGTCATGAAGAGGAGTATCCATTCCAAAAATTGTAACAAGAAGGCTTGATGAGATGTCTGCATTGAGTCTTGTTCCAGTCTGAACAATGTCATCAAGTTTTGTATGCCTTAAAAAGACCGCAAGCATACCGCGCTTCTGCTTTGAAAGCATTTCTGCAGCAATAAGGACAGAGTCAACGTATGTATGCTTTGATCTGGTTCCAAATGCAAACCACTGATTCTGCCCCAGCTTGAGGAACATTTTTCTTAATTCCGGCTGGAACACAATCGCAAATGCTACCACAAGAAGAGGTGCAATAATGTTAAAAATCCATAGAAGGGTTTCCAGATGAAGGATAAGGGCAACTGTATAAAAAACAAGTACGATTACCGCCGCCTTAATAATCTGGAGGCTGTTCGTGCGAACAATTACTTCATAGGCCTTATACAGGATAAAAGCCAGAATTCCAACGTCTAGAACAGGACGAAGGATGTCATAAAATGCCAATAAACTGTCTATAGATTTCACGTTTTTCTTCCTGATTATCTAATATACCTCAAAACCTGCAATGTATCTACAGTTTCTTTTACATCATGAACCCTTACCATAAAGGCACCGTTCATGACAGAAACGAGGTCTGCAGCAAGTGTTCCGCTAAGTCTGTCCTGAACTTCCCTGCCGGTCATCTGCCCGATGCAGCTTTTTCGTGACAATGCCATAAGAACCGGATATTTTCCGTGACACAACTCACCAGTTTTTTTAATGAGCATTACGTTTGCGTCAAAATCTTTTCCAAATCCGATTCCTGGATCAACTACAATTCTTTCCGGACGAATGCCGCTTTTAACTGCAAATTCTGCGCGGCCTTCAAGATATGAACTTACTTCTTCAAAAACATCTTCGTATTTTCCATTATTCTGCATGTTTACAGGAATGCCACGCTTATGCATAAGGATTACAGGAATGTCTGTTTCTGCACAAAAAGCGGCCATTTCAGGATCATCTTCCAGCGCAGAAATGTCATTAAGGATATCTGCTCCGGCTTCAAGAGCCTTTTCCATTACAATCTTTTTTCTTGTATCAACAGAAATCGGAATATCTGAATGCTTGCGGATTTCTTCAATTACCGGAATCATGCGGCGTATTTCTTCTTCTGCAGAAACATATGCACTGCCCGGCCTTGTTGATTCAGCCCCGATATCAAGGATATCTGCACCCTGTTCTATAAGTTCAAGTGCATGCTCTGCACCTCCCCGGCTTTCACACCAGAATGAATCTGGAGTAACATTTACAATTCCCATTACAAATGCCGGTAATTCTGTAGTAATCTGCCGGTTTTTCAGCGCAAAAGTCTGCATTTTTCAAAACCTCTTTTTAAATTTTATTCTGGAGAAGCTGAAGCGCAGTTTCCTTTAAATCGTCAGCTGTCATCCCCGCAACTTCACAAACTTCATGTCTTGAGCCCTGTTCATAGAAACGTTCAGGGAACGCCTTTACGGCAATGTTCATCACTCCGTTACGTGCACATACAGAAGCAATGTATTCGCTTATACCGCCGGTCTTTATTCCGTCTTCTACAATTACAATGGCATCGTAATGGCTTGCAATAGAAAGGAAATATTCATCATCAAACGGCTTTATAAACCTTAATGAATAGATATCCGCAACAATATCCTTAAAGGCAAGAGCCCTTCCGGCGGTAATAGTTTCAGAGAACATTCCGCCAGTAGTTACAAACAGAACACGCTCAGGCTTATATAAAGAATCTTCAAATTTTGCAGCAAAAGAAGGTTCATAATCCATTGCAGAAACAAGTACGCCACGACCTTCCATAACTGTCTGAGAAAAACTTTCCAGTTCTGTAGGACAGGACATCTTTGGATAGCGGATCATTGTGGCACCAGGAGCCTTTACTGCATATTCCAGAAGCCTGTCCAGATCTGCAGCAGACGCCGGCGTAAGGATTCTTAAGCCCGGCACAGGCCTGAAAAGCGCAATATCGAACAATCCCTGGTGGGTTTCGCCGTCAGATGGAACTGCACCGGCCCGGTCCAACACCATAATGACTTTAAAGCCCTGCAGAGCTACATCATGTATGACCTGATCAACCGACCGCTGCATGAAAGTTGAATAAATGCACACAACCGGAAGAATTCCGCCCTTAGCAAGTCCGCCAGCAAAGGTAACCGCGTGCTCTTCTGCAATTCCTACATCAAAGAACCTGTCCGGATAATGGCGGGAAAAAGCTGCAAGACCAGTTCCTTTTGCCATGGCAGCTGTAATGCACGCAATTTCGGGATGTTTTTCTGCAAGCCTCATAAGCGAATTGCTGAAAGCTTCCGTAAAACTTACTGTATCGTATTTTTCTACCGTACCGTCAGAAGTTACAAAAGGACCTACTCCATGAAATCTTTCAGGATTATGTTCTGCCGGACTGTAGCCCTTTCCTTTTTTAGTAAGAACATGAACAACAACTGGACGGTCCATGCGCTTTACGCGGTTTAAGACAAGAATCAAATCCTTTATATCATGACCGTTAAGAGGCCCTACATATTCAAAACCAAGATCCGTAAAAAGATTTGTAGAAAGAAGAAGTCCCTTTAATCCGCGCTTAAACCTGAAGACAAATTTTGTAAGGAACTTATTTATTCCTGGAACTTTTTCTACAAGTCCGTCAATTCCATGCCTGAAACTCTGATAGTGCCTTGTCATTGTAAGGCGGCTTAAATATCTGGAAATTGCACCGGTATTAGGATCAATAGACATCTGATTGTCATTTACAATTACAATCAGATTTTTTGCAATCTGACCGGCATTGGAAAGAGCTTCTATTGCAAGTCCGCCAGTAAGGGCTCCGTCACCTATTACTGCAATGCATTTTCCTTCTTTTCCAAGTATTCTGTTTGCCTGCTGAAGTCCAAGCGCAGAAGATATTGAGGTTGAAGCATGTCCATTATCAAAAAAGTCATGCTCACTTTCTGCCTGTTTTGTAAAACCAGAAAGCCCAGATTTCTGCCTTAAAGAAGAAAAATCTGAATAACGTCCGGTCAAAAGTTTATGTGCATAGCACTGGTGGCTTACATCAAATACAATTGCATCTTTAGGGCTGTCAAAAACCTTGTGAAGAGCAACAGTAAGTTCAACGATTCCAAGATTGCTTGCAAGGTGGCCGCCGTTTTTTCCGACCACATCTATAATCACCTTACGGATTTCAGATGAAAGTTCTGTAAGCTGCTTATGAGAAAGTGATTTTAAATCTTTCGGCGAATGAATATTAGAAAGTAACGTATTAACCCCAAATAAATTACAAGATTTATCATATACAAAAAAGACCGGAACTGCAAATAACAAATCAGTCCCGGTCTTATAAGACATTTCAAAGTAACGTCAATTACTTTGCCTTATGTCTGTTTCTTCTAAGCATCTTCTTACGCTTATGTGTCGCCATCTTCTGGCGTTTTCGTTTTTTTCCACAAGGCACGATGGCACCCCTCTACTAGTAAAGTGTTATTAATTATTATCCAAATCAGAACTTCGGTCAAGTGATTTAGAATAAAATTTCTCAAGAAACTTTAAAATTATTCCTGAAGTTTCTGCAATTCCATCAGAATCCGGAGAAAGCTGAACGACAGACGCTCCGGGAATATCATGCATGTAAGTATACTGTTTTTTTGCATATTTACGGCTGTTACGCTTTATTTCATGGCGAATTTTTTCAAGCCCTTCCGGAGTGTTAAAATCATTTGAAAACCATTCCCTGTAACCGATTGCCTGCATTCCCGGCATGGAAGCCGTACAGCCGCCGGAAATAAGGGAACGCACTTCCCCTTCCAGCCCCTGCTCAAACATTAAATCAACGCGCCTGTTAATACGTTCATAAAGCTCGTCACGGTCACGCTCTAAAATAATTGTACAGAATTCATATTCTTTTCTTGGAACAGAATTAAGTTCAAAAAAACTTTTAGGCTTTCCGGCTGTATAGTAAATCTCCAGTGCACGGCAAATTCTGTAAGAATCGTTTACGTTGATTTTTTCTGCGCTTACAGGATCTATGCTGCTCAATTCCCTGTAAAGGGCCTCGTTTCCTTCTGCTTCAAGACGATTTTTTATCTTTTCACGGACAAGAGGATCTGATTCCGGTGTAACAGGAAGTCCCATTATAAAACTACGTATGTAAAATCCCGTTCCGCCCGCAACAAGAGGAATTTTTCCCCTTGAATAGATATCCCTGCATGCGCGGTCAGCTTCACAGACAAAGTCAGCTACCGTAAACTGCTGATCCGGATTCCTTATATCTACTAGATGATGAGTCAGTTCAGATTTTTCCTGCTCCGACGGTTTTGCAGTTCCAATATCCAGATTTCTGTAAACCTGCATGGAATCGGCACTGATAAGTTCTGCACGATCTTTAAAAAAAGAATGACTGCTTTTACCAAAAAGATTTAAGGCTAAAGCAGTCTTTCCTGATGCAGTTGGAGCAAACAGAATTATAACAGGTACCGGCACTATTATTTATTGCCGTCGTCAATTCTGTAACTTACTTTTTTACAGAACAACTGGCGTGCTCCCAAAGACACAGCCTTTCCAGCGTTTTTTTCCAGTTCCTGATCATTAATTTTTGACATCTGATATGCACGACGACTGGCAGCTACAGTAATCTGATAGATATTATCTGTAAAACCAATCAACTGTTCCAAAGGAAAAATGGATTCCATAATTACCACCCGAAATATTGAATATTATCCGTCCAAAAAGAACTGCACGGCAGATTTTTCCACCGCTTGTATTTTTCAATTATATTAAATTTATGTAATTCAGTCAAATAGAAGTTTTATTCATTCAGTTTGTCCGTTCTGTTCTCGGTTTTCGTAAAGTTAAAGGATTCCGGCTGCTGTCTTAAGCGTAACAAGTTTTGCTCCACATGCAGATTCAAGAAGAAAATAAAGCAGGGACTTTACCTGTCCGCAAGCCTCAGCTGTCAGCATGACATTAACTGCTTCCTGAGGCGAAAGCACAGAAATTCCCTGTAAAAATGCAAAGGCTGCAGTTGAAAGATAAAAAGTTCCACCCTTACCCGAACATTCCCTGCACGAAAAACCGTTATCTACAGCACTGTAATATCCTTCAGAAAGTTTTTTGCCGCAGTGGGCGCAGTACCCCGCGTCCGGCTGAACGCCCATAAGTTCCAGAAAGCGCCACAGAAAACGCATGAAGCCAGAAAATGCATCTTCATGATTTTCACACGCATCAAGCCCGGCTATAAAACCGTTTACAAGCGCCCAGCAGCGCTCACTGTTTCCGGCACAATGAGTTTTCATGCAAAGCTCAGCCGCAAGGGACGCCGCACAGGATTTAAAGATGTTTTCTCTGAACGTAAGGTGATAGTTTTTTACGTCAAAATCTGAAATTTTATAATTGTTTTTAGAAAAACTAAGGTAAACGGTTCCTGTATTCCATGTTGAAACAAGTGACTTCAACCGGCTCTTAGGTCCGCCGTAAAGGACGGCATAAATAACGCCTTCTGTACGCGTAAGCAGGCATACAGAAGAATTGTTTTCTCCCAAAGGCTTTATTGAAAGAACCGTTGCGTAAGTAACTAGATTCCGGTTCATTCTAGTGCAAAATCTCTATGTTCTTATTGTTCTTCATGTCTGTAACTGCATCCGAAATAACTGCAGAAACTTCCTTAACACAATCATTCCAGGCAAAACCGAAACTTGCAAAAAAATGAATTCCCTGCATGTCGCAAAGACGTGCAAAGCGTTCTTTTACAAGCTGAAGTGCATTCTGAATTGATTCGCGGTCACAATTTGGAGCAATAAGCATAAACTCATCATCTCCGCAGCGGAATGCAAGCATCTGCCTGCTCTGAACAGAGTGGAAACTGTCTGCGACAATTTTAATTGCAGAATCACCAAAATCGTGACCGTATTTCTCGTTAAGCCCGGCAAGACCTTCTATATCTGCATAGATTACGCCAAGAGATTCAAGATCCTTGTATTCCGTTGCCAGAAGATATGAATATTTTTCAATATTAAAGAGGTCTGTAAGTCCGTCATGCTCTGCCTTTCTCATTACGGCAGACGTATTCACGCCGGAATTTGTAATGTTCTTTACAAAGGCAACGGCAATTGAAGGCTCTACATCAGAAATATGAATTGAAACATTGAACCACTGGTACTTATTATCTTCATAACGCCTGAAAGTATATTCAAGAACATCACCAGGAGCCATTTCGCGAAGCCGCTTCATGGAGAAGAAATTTTTTGCACCTTCCAGATCCTTCGGATGAATAGACTCAATGATACGCTCATAAGAAGAATCCCAGTCAAGCATAGGAAGATCCTTTGGCGTATTATCTTCAAATACAATGTGTACAACTTCGCCGGAAATCAGGTCAAATTTAAAAATCCATGGGTACATATCTTGCGCAACCATAGAAAAATACCAGTTTGAAGAAAGAACTTCCTTATGACTCAATTCAAGAAGCTCAGACATATTGTCCATCTTCTTCTTTGAATCTGTAATATCTACAAAATATACCAGCACAAGGGAACATTCTTCGCAGGAAATTTTAACAGGAACAAATGCAACATTGCTCCATTCCCCTGTCGTACGCTGAAATATAAATTCACTCCTCTGGTCTAGAGCCGTAAACTTCTTGCGAAGATGCTGTCGATCCATCATTACTGTAGCCAGAGCCCTGTATTTAGAAGCCATTGAATTGGTAACGCTGTTAAGCATTGTATGATCCCATTCATACATCTGCGGAGTCGAATAAAAATCTTTCTGATAAAAACTTTTAATGGCAAAAATCTTATTGTTGTCCGTATCCATTACATAGATACCGTAAACACGTCCTGCAACTTTATCCAGAATTTCCTGCAGAGTTACACCAAGGTCATCAAATATTTTTTCACTTTCAGCCATAAGAAACAAACCTCTAATAAGTCACAGAATTCTACAAAGCATATTGCAGGTGCCATTAATTCACATACAAAACTTTAATCTATTATATCATGGATTTTAAACATTTCCAAAGAAAAACAAAAAATAAATTTCAGTTTTTTTTCATTTTTTAACATTTTTGCTATTGACGTTTTTTTTATAATTTAATAATATAAAAACATCTCAACCACGAGAGATTGGGCTATTAGCTCAGTAGGTAGAGCACCGCCCTTTTAAGGCGGCTGTCTCAGGTTCGAATCCTGAATAGCTCAAAAAAAAAGACTTCCGAATTTTCGGAAGTCTTTTTTTTTATATTCAACAGCTTTTTTTCTTGAAATACAGTTGAATCATCATTATGTTCTAACTAGCAAAAAAACACGCATTTCTGTAAAATAGAATCTAAGTGGGAAAAAGAATAATCCTCTCTAAAGCGTAAAAATACCAAAAGGATTTTATATAAATTGAAGAAATATACTAAAAAAAATGTCTCAAAAGACACAGTCATGAAACTCCATAATTCATATGGAATTGAACTGCTGGAAGCCTCTATCTTTGCAAGAAGGGGAATCACCTCAGGACAGGACATTATGTATTTTCTGGAAAGTGATAAAAGATTCACTCACCTTCCTTTTATGTTTGCTTACATGGAAGATGCCGTAAGCAGAATTACAGATGCAATTGAAGAAGGCGAAAAAGTCCTTATTTTTGGTGACAAGGATGTTGACGGCGTTACAAGTACAGCAATTTTATACGGATATCTGAAAAAACAAGGACTGGACGTTCAGTGGCGGCTTCCGGTTGGAGAAGACGCATACGGACTTTCCATAGAAGCAATTGATGAGTTTATGAAAAGCACGGATGGTTACGGCTCCCTTATAATTACCGTTGACTGCGGAATAAGCAACGTAAAGGAAATTTCCTATGCCCGCGAGAAAGGCATAGACGTAATCGTTACAGATCATCATAACCCACCGGACGAACTGCCGGACGCAACGCTTATAATTGACCCGAAAATGCAGGATTCAGGCTATCCGTTTAAGGACATTTCCGGTGCGGCTGTTGCTTATAAGCTTGTTTCTGCCCTCAGGTTCAGCAAATTTACAACAGTTTACAACCAGGACATTACCCTGCTGGACATACAGCCTCTTTCTGACGGAAGTTTCAGAATTGACTGCATAAAAACAAGGAACCTGTGTCCAAAACGGACTTTTTCACAGGCGTTCTTCCCAGGAGCCGCATCGATATATAATACAAAACTTGCTGACTTTTTAAGGGGGCAGCAGATTTTTGTATGGAACGAAAAACTTGTAAAATCAAGGCTTGCAGAAGTTTTTGGCCCTAATGTAGATTTTCAGGTTTTTGACCTTCAGCCGGAAGCTGCAAAAATAATACCTGCAATTGCAAAAAAAGATCTTTCAGAACTAAAAACCCTTTCTAAAATGGTTAAATATACGGATTCTCCCGTTACGGAAATAACCGGTTTTTACAATTTTTTTGTTACATTTATAGAAAAAACGCAATTAATGCACTTTCCGAAGCAGGAAGAAGACAGCATGCAGGACCTTCAGCTTGTAGGTGTTGCCGCCCTAGCAGACATTATGCCTATGCGCAACGAAAACAGAATCTTTGTAAAAAATACGCTTGCTGCCATAAACGGCGGAAAAACACGAAAAGGACTTGCAGAACTTCTTGCACGCCTTGATTTAAGCGGAAAGCAGATAACCTCTACAGACCTTTCATGGAAAATGATTCCTGCATTGAATGCTTCAGGCAGAATGGGACAGTCAAACCTTTCGCTTGAACTTCTTATTTCTGAAGATGCAGTTTCCCGAAACAGAATTGCGAACAAAATAATAGAACTGAATGAACAGAGGAAGATTTACGTTGCAGACGGAGAACTTTTTACGTCTAAACAGGCCGCAGAAAGCGTTGAAAAATTCAACAATAAACTGTGCATTGTTGCAGACGAACGCATAAACCGCGGCGTAACAGGAATTCTTGCTTCAAAAATAATGCAGAAATATAACGTTCCTTCAATTGCAATGACGTTTACAGAAGACGGACAGACTGTAATCGGTTCAATGAGAAGCTGCCGCAGCTGCATTGCCACAACTTTCCTTGATCAGTTTGGAGACATTTTTTACAATCACGGCGGACACGATGCCGCAGCCGGATTCAGTTTTTCTAAATCAAGGCTTGAAGAATTCATGAGCAAGGCAAAACAGCTTTCTGCGGGTATTTCGCTCTCTGAAGAAGAAGACACAATTGACATTGACGCAGAAATTCCAAGCGAATACATTACCCCTGATCTTCTAAAAACAGTAGATTTATTCGAACCGTTTGGAGAAGCAAACGGCGAACTTGTATTCATGTCCAGAGATTTGAAAATTCAAGATGCCGCTATAGTCGGAAAATCTGAACGCCAGCACCTTAAGCTTGTCTTTGATTGCGGAAAATTCAAGTTTCCGGCAATGTTCTGGGGAGAAGCTGACCGGCTGAACAGGGACTTCAGGACAGGAGACTGCCTGAACGTACTCTACGGAATAAGTAAAAACTGCTTTAACGGCAACGTAACCCCTCAGATGATCCTGATGGATGCAGAAAAAAAATAATTTACATTTATATTGGAGACAGTAATGAAACGATTCAACGCAATTCTATTTATTCTGGCAGCAGCAGTTTTTTCGGCAGCTGCAAAAAACGTTTCTTTCCGAACAGAAGACTATTCGGGAACTGTAGTTTACAGCGAAAAACTAAAGCAGGGAGATGCCCTCTTTGCACGCATGAACATGCACATTTCAAGGTACGCAAAGAAAAAAAATTCTTCAGATGTAAAGGCAGTCCTTCAGCTTTACCGCGACAACCAGAAACTTGATTCAGCACAATTCTTCTTTTTAAACTCAAAGACAAGAAGACAGACTGCTCCAGATATGCTTGCAGCAATTCCTCTTACCCGCTCCCTTGAACCGGGTTCAAGCTATTCCATAAAGATTATTTTCAGCACAGGAATTCAGGACGAAAACGCAAAAGAGCTTATTCTGCCGTTCAGCCTTGAATCAAATCCAGTAAAAGAAGTATTTATGGAAAAAAACTCTGATGAAGCCGGAAAAATCCAGTTCATGTCTCTTGAGCGCATTAATCAGGCAGAAAAGATTTCTTCAATACTTGAAACAATTAATGCATCTTCACTGTACAGTTTTAAAGCATTCACACTGCCGCTAAAAGATTCAGTTAAAAAATCATCTTTTGGAGAAAGGACTGTTTTTTCTACAGAAGGACAGAAAAGCCGTACCATTACATTATCCGGAAACGTTTATGCAGCATCCGACGGAACAGATGTATATGCATGTGCCGAAGGCAAGATTATGCTTGCAGAATACATTGCTTCTAGCGGATGGACAGTTGTAATTGAGCATCTGCCGGGACTTTACAGCGTGTACAAGAACCTTGGCACTGTGAACGTAAAGAACGGTTCCAGCATAAAGCAAGGAGAAAAACTTGGACTTACAGGAACCAGCGGAACAAATCCGGCTTCCCTGTTTCAGTGGGATGTATGGCTTAACAACTCGCCTGTAAATCCGGATTTCTTTACATCAGACTTTTTATTCAGTTCTGCAGAATAATCATTCTTTTTTAAGGACTAGAGAACCGTCTTCTACATATATACCGTAATAAATTCCAGGACTGCAAAGGGAAAGATTTACGGTATATCTTTTTTTAATGCCGTAAAAAACAAAGGAAAGCGGATTAAAGGCAAATGAACCAAGTCTGAAAAGATTTTTCCGCTCTGCCTCAGAAGTTCCGAAAAGGCAGGCTCCATTTTCCATATAATAAGGAATAAGATTTGTTCCCTGCTTTTTCTTAAAGAAAGTATTTCGTGAAACGACAGAATTTGTGCCGTAAATTTTTTCCGGAAAATAATAATTATGGGCGCTAAAATCCACATCTGCAAAATCTATTGCAAGAAATTCCTTCGGCCAGGAACGTTCTATAACTGCAAATTCCATTCCGCTTCTGTCTAAAAGAGATATGCTTGCGCTTACAGATTCACCTTCCGGGTTATCAGTAGAGCCAAAAAGAATGATTCGCAGAACCTGATAATTATCTGGAGTCACCCTTGAATAGGAAAAAATACCGAATATAAAACTGAACAGATTCCACACTATAAGAATGCTCAGAATCAATGCAGCAAGAGAAAAAAAGAATGAATTAAAACGCTTCTTTAATGTCATTTATCTTCTCGTCATGGCAAGAAAAGCTTTTTCGTCTATTACAGGAATGCCCAGCTTAGCCGCCTTAGCATTTTTAGAAGAACCGCTTGAAACATCATTTGTTACAAGATAGCTTAAATCCTTTGTAACAGAAGATTTACAGGTTCCTCCGTTTTCTTTTACGATTTTTTCTGCATCAGAGCGCTTCATAGTAATCAGTTCGCCAGTAAAGCAAAATGATTTACCTGAAAGAATACCAACTGTAGCAGATTCTATTTCTATTATTCCGTTAGAAAGAGACTTCATTTCTTCACTATTTTCTACAAGGCCTTCAACTGCAATGGAAGCCATTTTTTCTGCAAAGCCGCTTACACGGGCAGCTTCTTCTTCCGTCATATTCAAAAGCTTTTCTATTGAATCAAAACCGGCAGAAACAAGTTTTTCAACCGTAGTTTCTCCAATTCCTTCTATATCAAAGCCAGCTACAAATACAGAAAGAGACATTCTTCTGTGATTCTGTATTGAAGAATATACTTTTTCTGCACCAAGAGATTTTTTTTCTGCCGCAATGCTCTGCTCATTTAAAAAGAACGGAGTAAGCTGTTCAGTTGTAAGGGCATAAAGATCCGAAATTGATTTTACAGTTCCAGATTCATAAAGTGATTTTATCAAGGATTCGCCTAAATCCCTAATGTCTACAGTCTGAACCCATTTTGTAAGCTGATGCAGAACTCTTTTTCCGCACTGCTTATTCGGACAAAAAAGCCTTGAACCTTCATCTTTTAACGAAGTCCCGCAGCATTCACATTTTTGAGGAAAAACAACAGGAGTGCAATTTTCTTCTTCAGGAAGGATGCGTTCTATTTTTGGAATTATTTCTCCCCTTTTTACTACAACAACCTTTGAGCCGATTTTTATTCCCAGGGCACGCATTGTATCTGGGTTTGCAAGGCTTGCGCGCTTTACCTTTGTTCCATTCAGGTCAACTTCATCAAAAATCGCAACCGGAGTATAGGTTCCACCGTTCATGCTCCATTCAACTTCCCTTACAGTTGAAACGGCTTCTTCAAGGCTGAACTTAAAGGCAATCTGCCGGTCAGGACGGGCACGGCTTGCATCCAGATGATTGATCTGTCTTTCCTTTATGACAAGTCCGTCAATATCATATTCAATACGGCTGCGCTCTTCCATAATGGAAGCCCTGTAATCAATTACCTCTGCAGGAGTTTTGCAGATTACAAGCCTTACAGTTTCAAAGCCACATGCAGTAAGCCAGTTTATTTTTTCTTCTTCGTCATTAAAAGGCTGTTCTCCGGTAACGGCAAAAGCATCATAGGAAATAAAATTAAGGTTTTCTGAACCTTCTCCATCCTTCCTCTTCATAAGACCGTTGGCAGCATTGCGGCAGTTTGCCTTGTCAGGATATTTATTTTTATGAACGGAATGAGTCATTATTACTTCGCCACGAATTCCGCCAGTATAATCAATTACCTGTCCTGAAGAATCTTTAAGGACAGAAACTATTCCCCTCATCTTTCTGGCATTTACTGTAATATCATCCCCTATCGTGCCGTCACCACGGGTTACAGCATAAATCAGTTTTCCGTGTTCAAACTGAAGTTCCAAAGAAGCTCCGTCCAGTTTGTATTCTACAAGATATTCATCGTAAACATGTTTTTCTGCCCATGCAAGAAATTCATCAGGATTTGCAGCCTTTTCCTGACTGCCCATAGGCATTACATGCCTTAATTTTGCAAAGTTTCCGGAATCTGCCCCGACTTTATGGAGCACGGGATTTTCAGGATCAAGAGCTTTAAGTTCATCCCAAAGGCGATCAAATTCCGCATCCGAAACTTCACCTTCGCCGTTGTAATAGGAAGCCTGATACCTTGTAATAAGGGAAACAAGTTCCTTTATGCGGGAAGCGCCATCTAAATCCTTCCGGTCAATATCATCAAAAAGCTCTGCCATCTATAATCCCTTAAGAAAAAATGCATGAATAAACACGCCTGTTTAATCCTTAATAAACATCAGTTCGCTTATTACGCGATCCTGGTCAAGCCCCTTTCGCTCAAACTTTGTTTCCGGGCGCCATTCCTGATGCGGCGCAAATTTATCATATTTATTATGAAGCCCCGGTGTTTCTGTAAGCTGTTCAAGACCAAATTCTGCATAAGGTAACCAGTCTGTAACAAAATAAAGATAACCTCCCGAAGAAAGTTTTTTTGTCATAAGATCGGTTCTAGGCCTCTGAATCATCCTGCGCTTAAAATGGCGTTTTTTCTGCCATGGATCAGGGAAGAAAACATGAAAACCATTTACAGAACCGTCTACAAACATAGTTTCAAGAACTTCAAGAGCATCATGCTGGATTATGTAAAGGTTTTTCAAATCCCTTGCACGAATTTCTCCAAGAAGCTTTCCTACTCCCGGAGTATGAACTTCAATTCCAATGTAATTAATATCCGGATTCTGTTCTGCAATAATTGCGGTTGCAGCGCCCATTCCAAAACCAATTTCTACGACAACAGGATTTGTATTTCCAAAAACGTCAATAAAATTAATCTTTCCGTTGATAAATGGAATGCACCATACAGGAGAAAGTTCTTCGTAGTCACGTTGCTGAGCCGCAGTCATGCGTCCCTGCCTTAATACATAAGTTTTTACAGCCCTGTAAAACGAATTCCCGGCACTACCGTCATCTGAACTTTCTACATTTTCTTTCTGGTTCAATAAATTTTCACTACCCATAAAATCCTTTCCAAATAATATAAGTCATACAGAGTTACGGCTCTTTTGCAAACTGCATGGAAGCCTTAGCGCTATCTGTATTTTCATTTTTCTGTTTATTTTTATATACTGGAGGCATTACATATACAAATGCATCCTTATTTGAAACGTAATATTCCCTATAACTGTCAGAATTACGGACAGAGGCAAAAATCAGGGAATCTGTTTTCCAGCTGTTTTTCCTGATTCCGTAATAAAGCAGGACTCCGGATTCATTGTAAACGGCAACATAAAGGCGGCAGTTAATTTTTATGCTTTCAGAAACCTCTTCTGCCTTGGATTTAAATGCCGCAGAATCATAGGAAATGTTAAAATGTGACTTTACAGACTTATCCTGCGCATCAATGTATTCAAGTTCATAAAAGCCCGGCTTAAAATTTTCGTTCAGCGGCATGCAGAATTCCGTATAGCCGGCCCACTGCTTTGTTTCATTTGAAAAAATAAGCGGCTCGCAACAAATCCAGCGGTAATTATTTTCTGCACAGCGTATTTCAAGGCGTTCTGCACGATGAGAATCACTTTTTGTTTCAGCAAATGCAGCAAGCTTAATGTCTGCGGCAGAATGGTCATCCTTATAATCAAGAATAAGATAACCTGTTGAACTAATCACGTCCGGATCAGCTTCTGAACAGGCAGAAAAGACAATGCACATCAGGAGAAAAAATAAAGAATAAAGAAAAAAGACTTTTTGACGCATATCAGAAATTAAAAATCAGGTTTATGACCGTAAGATCACTTGCGGAGAACTGATTTACAAGAGATTCAAATTTTACGTCTACCTTCTTACATGCATCATCAAGATAAGAAAGATAATAAAGACCAAGATCTGTTCCGCCGTCCGGAACATCACGGTAAAAGTCAATAAGAGTCTTTTTATTTGTATCGGCAGTTGCCTTCATTTCAATATTTTCTTTTACTTCCTGAAACTCATCATCCTTGTTGTAAAGGGTAATCTGAAGCCGTCCCTGCTTTCCAATGGAAGTAGAACCACCGCCTAATTTCCATGAAACGGAAACAAGTACCCTTTTCCTCTGAAGTTCCTTTACGATTTTTGAGCGGACTTCCGGATCAACTACAAGGGAATTAATGTCATCAACAGCCGGATAAAGTCCCTTTGCTTCCTTGCGGATATTTGTATTCTCATTGTTAAGGGCAAGTTCCATAACCATTACGGAAATATATTCAGCAACCCGGGATTTTTCCATGTACTGAGCAAGAAGATTTCTGATTGAAGAAATCATTTCTGCAAATCCATCTGATTTATGGAACAAAGTGATTATGTACCAGTTCATAAGGCTCATGCGGTTCATGAATTTTTCTGTCATGAGCATATAAACATTCTTTTCTTCTATTGAGTATTCTTTATTTTCACGGATTGAATTCCAGACAGGATCAAGAATTTCCTTTCGAACCTGACCGATTATTGCATCCTTATTTACAAGGATTGAGCGGAGCTGCTTTTCGCTCATCTTTGTTTTTTCATCAATAAGGTGGGCTGGATTTGCACGGTTATGCTTTCTTACACAGTCACACTGAATTATGGACATGTAAATGTCGCGATCAAATTGCTTGTAAAGAAGCGAAAATACAACAATCTTTGAAAGATCCATAACTTCCTGTCGGGAAGAAACAAATTCCGGCATGGAAATTTCTATCTTTGAAATATAATCAAGGAGCAACATGCTCTGAATAGACTGAGGAGAAAATTTATTCAGCGAAATACCATATTCATCAAGATTATCTGCAAGGCGAAAACGTATCAGCTTTTTTTTGTGATTAATAAAATTCGAAGCTCCATCCTCTGTAAGAATAACTTTTAGAGGAAGTTCAAGCATACTTTTTTTGCCAGGTGCACCCATACCTAAATACGTCTCCCAATCTAATCCTATTATACTCAAGGACTATTGCATTGTAAACTGTAAATATTATAATCTATTTATATGAAGAAAAACAGTTTTTTTTTCATTTTTTATACAGTTTTTCTCTTTTTTTCAACAGCCCTTAGACTGCATGCAGAAGACCTGCACGGCCTTGAACTCTGCAATCAGTTCAGGACTCTCTTAATAAAAAATGACCTTCACTGCACGGAAAACTATCTGATTCCCTCTGAAGGAGAAAAATTTCCGTTCAACATCAAGGTAGATTTTAAGGACAACCATAATTTTGATTTTGATCCTAAAGCCGAAAAAAGAATTTCTGAAATCTATTTCGTCTTTTCTCTTGAAGAAGCGGCCAAAAACCACCGGCTTATCCTTAAACTGATTGACAATATAAAAACCACGCTTACGCCAGAATGTAACGTTCATTTTTTATTCTCTTACGGTGATGTAATTTCTGATTTTAAGGAAAGTACAATTTCAGGAACAGAAAGTTTTATAGAAAACCTGGACGATACGGATAATCTTGCGGCATTCTGCATTAGCCTTAACCGTGCAAGAAACGCAATTATTCCTGGAAGCGCCGGAGAAATTGCACCTTCATGGCTCATACAACTTGCAGCAGACTCATTCCACTCAAACAGGCTTTTCTACATTATTAAAGGCGGATTCCTTTCTCCGTTTTACAGGCTTAACATCCTTGCAAATGATTACAGGACAGGTCTTTTCCTTAAGGCAGGAATTCCAGCCGCCGGGATTGAACTTGCTGCTTCAGAAAACAGCAACACAGAATACACCAGAAAACTTCAGAATTTTTTCTCTACAATCCTTACGGATTTTGACTCAGAAAAAACTCTGGAATGGGACCGTCATTCGCAGGTAATTCAGCTGGGAACATTTGCCTTTCTTGTTCCTGAAATTTTTACAGTAATCGGAACAATGATTTTGGGATTTTTAAGCCTTCTGATCCTGTGTGAATTTTCATTTTTCTTTCATTCTTCCAGAAAAGATTTTTCTTTGCTTGTTAAAAAATCCTGGTACCTTATTCCGCTGTGCGCCGTACTGACAGCAACAGCCTTTTACATAGGACAGGCAGCTGCATGGATTCTGTATAAAACCCTGGAGCCGGATCCATACTTTGTTTTTTCCGTTAAGGTTGTTACCGGAATCTCAATCATTTCGTTCTGCTATCTTGTTCTTTTAAAATTAAAGGGAAATTCATTTCATCATGTCTACCCTTACCTTATGACCATAACCAGCGTAATGAATATTTTTCTTTTCAGTGCAGTAGACATGTCGCTGTTCTATCTTTTTGCTTCTGAATACCTTCTTGTGTATCTTTCGCGCCTTACAAAAAGAACAATTTCACTGTCAATTGCATTCCTCATACTTACGCTGCCTTTCATTCCCTATGGAGTACAGACAGTCCTGTATGCTGACCCGGGAACAATTCCAAGGATTACGTTCTGTAATCTTCCAGAAAACCTTATTGTCTCTTTTGCAGTGCTTCCGTTTGAATTTTCATGGCTCAGAATTCTTTCCAGACTTAACATTATGTGGAAGCGCGTAGAAAAAAAACGACGGCAGTTCATAAAACAAAATGTCATTGCAATTGCGGCTTCCGTTGGAATTTTCGCCGTTATCCTGATTACTGTTTCAAAAGTCATTCCACAGAAATACAAGGAAAACAGCGGCATAATCAGCCGGCATTATTTTGAAACTCACAATGATGACATAATTTTAATTGAATATTCAGACAGCATTTATTTTGAAAACCTGAACAGAGTCCTTCATATTCACCTTAACGGCGAGACAGAAAACGTAAGGGTCATCATTATCGGAAAAACTGCACAGCCTCTTCAGTATTCTGAATTTCCATATACTTCAGATTCCAAACATATGGCTTACATTGTAAAACTTCCGCTTTATCCGCCGGAAGACATTGACATTCCTTTTATTGCAAACCGCAATACAGATATGATTATTTCTGTACAGACTGTACAGAAATCAGAAGAAAATAAAAATGAAAGGACAGAAATCATAAAGAATATAGAAATTAAAAAATGGAATCAGGAATCCCATGAGACAAGATAAGTATTTTTTACATGTTGACATAGATGCTTTTTTTGCCTCAGTAGAACAGCTTGACCACCCTGAATGGAAAGGAAAGCCTGTTGTTGTCGGCGGTCTTCCCGGCGAGCCAAGAAGCGTTGTTTCCACAGCTTCTTACGAGGCCCGGAAATTCGGAATTCATTCAGCCATGCCGGTTTCTCAGGCTTACAGGCTGTGTCCGGACGCAATTTTTACGCACGGCTCGCACAAGCGCTATTCAGAACTTTCTTTAATAATAATGAACATCCTTAAAAATTATTCCCCGGACTTTCATCAAATTTCCATAGATGAAGCCTGCATTGACATTACTGGAACAGAACTGCTTTTCGGTTCTCCGGACGAAATTGGAGCAAAAATACGCAGGGAAATAAAGGAAGCTACGGGATTAACAGTTTCTGCCGGCATTGCGCCAACAAGATACCTTTCTAAACTGGCAAGCGAAGTAAACAAACCTGACGGTCTGTACAGAATTCATAATGGAGAAGAAATTCAGTTCATGCTGAACCTTCCGCTTGCAAAAGTCTGGGGAATCGGAAAAAAAACTCTGGAACGCCTTAACAAGGCGGGAATTTATACCACAAGGCAGATTTACGAACAGGACGAACGGCTCCTTAAATCAATGTTTGGAGACAGCATGGGTTCTTTTCTGTACAACACCGTAAGGGCGCGGGAAACAGAACCGAAATCTGAACCGACGCGTTCAATAAGTGCAGAAACAACTTTTCCCGTAGACATTTATGATTCTTACATTGCAGAAACATGCATCATGGAATTATGCCACAACATAATGTTCCGCCTTAAAAATGAAAAATCTAAAAGCCGCACAGTAATGATAAAACTGCGCTATGACGATTTTACAACAATCTCTGCAAGAGCTACCGGCGATGATTTTATTACCAGCCTTGATGATCTTTTTGAGCGTGCAAAAAATCTTTTTGAAAAAAAATACGAAAAAGGACGCGGAATAAGGCTTTTAGGTGCAGGCGCAGAAAATCTAATGGACGAAAACTCATCCGTGCAGGAAGTTCTGTTTGATTTTGGCGAAAAGAAAAAGAAAGCCGTAGAAGACGCAATTCTTTCGCTTACAAATAAAAATCCAGACATCAAGGTAAAAAAGGCAAGACTTCTGACATCTGCAAAGAAAAATCTGATTGTACTGCTAGTGCTCGGCTCTTTGTTTGGCGTGGTCAATCAGAAAATTACTGCACAGGAAACAGAAAACCAGCTTAACGCCTCTGGAGCCGCAGCCTTAAACAGCGAAACAGAACTTCTTCCAGTGCCAGTAGAAGCTTCTAAAACCCTGTGGACAAAAGAGTTTGGAAAAAACAACCTTGAATTCATAATGAAAGGCTGGTGGCAGGGGCAGACAACATTTGGAGCAGAAGCAACTTACGACGAAGACGACGGATTTTCTCCTTCATGGTCAACTCCTGTCTTTAAGCAGCAGGTAGACATGTCAATGTGGTTAATGCTTAACCGTCAGTGGTATTTTGAAGCCGCCGCTGCAGATGAATTTGAAAAAAACACGGTTGCAATGGGATTTTACGGAAAGGCAGAAAATCCGTTAAAAGAAGTGAGGATTGCAAACCGCGGAATAATATTTCCTTCCGGCTACAGCATGGACTGTTTCAACCGAAGCATAGGCGGAGGACAGAACCAGGCACCTGGAATTCAGGCGCATTTTGCGGATCCGGATGCAGAAAGAAACCGCTGGCATGCAGATTTTGCACTGCGCTACGACATGACAGAAACCCACTCGGCAACCTTTTACGGAAAAAATGCAGTTAATACAACAGTAAAAAGTCCGTCTGACTACATTACGGGCCAGTTCTTTGTTCTGCCGGAAGAATCAGGCCTTATTTCGCAGATAAAAAGCATTTATGTTGAATCTTCCAGCGGAAGCTATAAAGACAGGTACGGCCGGTCATTTTCCAGACTCGCGGAAGATACTTACATCACAATACATAAAACAAGTCAGCTTATCATTTCAAAGGATGCCGGAACTTTCAGAAAGAATGGAAAGACTCCTGCAGTAATCATAGAATTTTCCCGGGAGCCAAAGGCCGCTGATTTTGGTTCGTACGAGCAAAAATCCACCTTTCTTGGAAAAATTCAGGAACATTTTGGCAGTTCTGCAGATCTTAAAAAATTCAGCTATGAACTGCTTACTGAAATAAACGGGCACACAGCCCTTTTAATCCAGAATTCCTCCGGATTTTCACCGTTTGCATGTGCCCAGTATTATGACTGCGGAATATCAGAAAAAACAGATGTAATGATTGGAAGCAGCACTACATGTTCTGCCAGCGCAGAATATTCCGCCGGCCTCACAGACGATTTTGAAAGCCTTTCTGAATCGGCATTTTTTAGCGGAACTCATAAATACGCAAAAATTTATTTGAATAACGAATCACAAACTGCCGAAATAAAACCGCAGGACCAGTTTCCGCTGGCAGAAAAACATCCAGGTTTTTATCTTGGCTACCCGGACAACACAGACCTTTCTCTTTTAATTCAGAAATATTCACCGGTAAAAAATTATAATATCGGAACAAAAGCTTCCCAAGGTTCCGTAAAAGTTTACAGAAATGCAATACTAGACACAAATGCATCCTACGATTCAGAATCAGGAATCGTTACAATTTCCGGAACAGCATCAGACCTGGATAAAATCTACATAACTTGGGAAGAAGATACCGGTTCAAGCGACAACGGAGCCATAAGCGCACAGGCAGGAGCTGCCTTTAGCATTCTGCCATGCTTAAAGGCTGATTTTGTACTTGCCGCCAACTGGACTGTAAAGCCGTTTTCAAACTACGCAGAATATTCAAGATCTCAGGGAGGCTATGCAGCTGCCTCAACAGGAATTGAATTTAAAAAAGAAACTGTAACACTGTCAAATGCAGTTGCCGCAACGGTGGAAAATCCAAACGTCACAGGTCTTTACAGAGTTCTGGGCATGGACGATGCCACTTCCCAAACTTACTATCTGGAAAAATCTTCAGGCTTTATCCTGAACGGCATTGTTCCAGACATCGAAAACCTTGTGTTAAAGTCAGAAGATGACGGAACGCAAAATGAAGAAGATTTTACAGGTTTTACGGACAGCGCAATTACAGGCTATAAAATTCCGCTTGAATGGAATTTTACAGATGAAGATAAAACTAACTGGGCTTCTGTAAACGTAAAACTGAACGCAGGAAACCTTTTACCGTCAGCCTCTGAATTCCGGGTTGCCATAAAAAATGAATCAGCAAATTTTACAGATTATGACCTTTACCTTCAGCTGGGAACAGAAGCCGGTAAAGACGTAAAGGCTGAATATTCAGAAAAAATTCCAGTCTGGAATATTACAGATTCAAACGAATCTTCGGTAATAACTCACTTTAATCCTCAGGTGTCCGGCTGGCAGATAATACGGATTACACTTACAGACTCAGACAGAAGCCGACTCCAAAGTTTTCATGACATGAGGCTTACCGCTGTTTCAAAAAAAGCCGGTACAGGAATCATTTCCGCAGGACCTTACGAAATTATTTCACGCGGAATCTTTACGTCTGAAAGCGAAAAACTCTTTATTTCAAGCGAACAGAAAAAAGACCGTTCAATTCCTTCTTGCAGTACATTCAATTCCGATGACAATTACGTTCAGGAAATTTCATGGATTCCAGAAGAAAGCTCCGGTTCCGCAGCTGAATACATGATTACGGCTGCAAAATACTTTCCGGAAGCAGATCTTGCAAATTACAGGACATTTAACTTTTACTATAAATTTTCAGAAAGCGCCAGGATGGATTTTACAGACGGACTGCCGGAATCAGAAGAATATTTTTCAATCATTCTTGACCGAGAAAGCACCGGAATAGAAGAAAACGGAAAACCTGCCCTTTACGCAGTCATTTCCAAAACAGGAGCCGGCCTTCTAAGAAAAAATAAAAATTTCTGGCATAAATTTACAATTGACTTAAGCGAACGCGCAGTTTACATAGACGGAATTAAAATTCCGGAAGAGGACTGCTTATTATACATAAACACAGGAATCATTCCTTCCCGCTTTAAAATCAGATTTTCTTCAATAGATACAGAAGAGAAAAAAATTACCGGCGGCGTTCTTGCGCTTGATGAACTTCATCTTGAAGAAACTGCTCCCTATGTTCTTTTTCAGGACATTGCTGAACTGAAGCTTGAAAAAAAGGATGTTATCCTTGAAAAAAACGGAATTCCGCTTGTAGAAGATGCACTTTTTTACACAAAGCAAACCGTTTCTGCAGTAAAAAATACAGAGGACTATCAGACAAACAGTTCCAGCCTGGTAAACAGAACCACTGCGCAGATAACGCTTGCTTCCATAAATTTTAAGGCAGAAACTGAACTTTCTTCCACTGAATACCAGTTGCTTTCTTCTGCCTCGCACGAGATTTCTACAGTACGGCCGCTTTTTAAAATACTTGAGTTTTCAGACAGATTCATTTTTGACCATTCTTCAACCAGTTTTGAAAAATTTTCAGAGGCAAAAATTTCTTTAAGAGAAACCGGGATTCCATTAAAGCTGAGCGGAAAAACTTCAAGTACAAAAAGCAGGTGGAATTTTGGGTCAGAAATTGAATGCAGCGCACAGATTTTTATAGACAGAAAAAACTGGAATGCAGACTGGAAGACTTCCGTAAAGACAGCACAAAAATCTCAGCCGGAAACTTCCGAAGTAGAAGACTTTAAGGATAAAAATTACTTTACCGGCTACCTTGAACAAACAAAAGACAGTTTCAGTTCAGGTCTTGAATCAGCTTCAAAACGAAGCGTAGAAGCGCAGTCAAACCTGAACCTTAAATTTATGCCGGCAGATTTTTCACCGGCTTTAACATTTACGACAAAAGAAAATTATTCAAACTCAAATACTGCAAAATACACAGATTCAATAACCCTTTCAAATGAATTTCCGTTTTCGCTCAAAGGCCAGCATTTTTCCTTTAAGCATGAAAAATCAGGCGGAGGCAATGAATTTACAGAAAAAGGCGGAGATTTTTATTCTGACACAGGAAAACTCTGGAATCACCTTGGAGAACATGATTTTGTATTCAGGACAATACCGTTTTACGAACTATTTCAGAAAAATTTAAGCAGCATGATTTCTGACAGTCAGGATGACGATACAAATTATCTTGAATATAAATCCGAATATTCTTTCAACTGGAAACGCATAGTCTTTGCAGACATAAGAGATCTTTTTATCCCGTCAAATTTTAGATTCAGCACGCAGCGTTCTGTAATAGTTTCTGACTCCGGATGCGACAATTACATTCTGAAGGCTTCCGTAATGAATACACCGTTTAATATTTTAGGACGAAACAGCAGCCTATGCCTTTTTAAATGGTATGACACAGATGAATTCATAATTTCATTTACAGGAACCGTAAAAATTCCGGCAGAAGAACCGGAAGATGCAGTTTACTCGCTTTCTGCATATGCACAGACAGGCATTTACATCAATCAGACTGACCTTATCCGCTTTGGTGCTGACATTCAGATACAGACAGATGAATCCTGGAGTTCAAAATTTTCTGCAAGATACAAGCGGAACGCAGGAAAAACTCCTGTAGAATTTATCTACAGACCTATAATAAAGAAATTTAAAATAGAAAATCCATCACTGACAAGAACGGATTATCTGGACATAAGCCTTTCTTACAGTGACGAAAAATTTACACAAAGCTACGAAGCCGGACACAAAATCGAAATAGCATTCCAGAAATATTTCAGCATGAATACAGGAATTACAGCCGGCGTTTCCCACACCACAGACAAAGCAGTACTCATGCTGCTTTCCGGAACAATAGGCGGAAAACTTACATTCTGACAAAAGAATTCTTCAGGATTTACTGAAGAGGAGCAAAATAACCGCTTTCATCCCGGCCGCTTCTGTTAAGAAGGTAGGTTTCTACTTCTACAGGCAGGAATTTTTCACCAAAATTAGTTGAAAGAACCGACGTATAGCTGAAAGTATAAAGTCCGCTTGGAATTTCAATCAAATCTTCAATAATTGAACCAAGACCTTCCGGGCGGAACATGTAATACTCAGCACCCGGCGTACTTTCTACAACATAGGAAAGTTCTTCATCACAGGCATTCTGAGAAACAAGCACGTCAGCAACATAAATGTGATTATTATTCAGATATGCAACAGTTTCTGCCAGACTGTAGCGGCTGAATGCATTTAAGCCCACTTTACCCGGAGAAACAATAATTACAGCTCTTTTTCTGTCTGCATTTATCAGGTCATTTGCAGCAAGCCTGAAAGCAAGGTCTAGAGAAACCTCGTCTGAATAAGGCGTTTTAAGTCCGTTCACATTGAACTGCTTTGCCCCGGAAGGATTTCCGTTATATTCAACAGAAGGAATTTTTCCGCATGCAAGAATTCTTATTCTGCCGCGTCCCTTCATTGCATCTGCAATTTCTCGCACTACAGTATTTATCTGCTCTTCGTATTTAGAAGCATAGGTACTTCGGTCAACAAGCACAGTTACATCACATTCAGTGTTTTCAGAAGATGCGCCAACAAATTTTAGATTTGAAACAGGCCTTTTCTGCTCTGTAAGATAAAAATTATTTGCCTTAAGACCTACAACAGGATTTCTGTGGCGGTTTTCTACCCTTATATCTACGGTAACATTTGGAAATTTTGACGAATTAACCCGCTCTATCTGAACAAAAAGTCCGCCGACCAGTTCCTGAAGCTTAGACATGACATAAACTTCATTTGAACGTACGTCTGTAACAATAACGTTTCCGTTCACATCTGGAACAGCACTTGTAAGGCGTGAAGGAGCATTTCCCGTGCGGACATTTTCAAATATTGCCCCGGAATCCGCATCGATTGTAAGAACCTTATTTGAATCACAGAGCACAAGATAATTTCCCCATGCCTTAAGCGATTCCGGCTTATTCAGCGATTTTTCTTCACAAAGTACACGCCTATAGTTTCCTGCCTGATCGAACTCGTAAATGCAGTCCTTTATGTCATCACATACAAAAATGCTGTCTCCGATGGCGGCAATTCCGGTAGGTCCCTTTAAGCCAGAAAAATCTTTCTGCGGACCGCCAAAATAAAAAAGACCGTTTCCATCCTTATCAAATACATCTACACGGCTGTTTCCGTAATCAGAAACATAAATATTCTGCCTTGAATCCTGAGTCATAAACTGAGGACCAACCATTTCGCCTACACCGCGGCCTTTTTTTCCGATGTAGGAAACAAACCTTCCCTTTCTGTTAAGGCGGGCAAGACGGTCTCCTGCACTTTCACTTACAAGCATGCTTCCGTCTGCAAGCCTGATTATGTCTACAGGCCTGTCAAAACCGTTAAGAGGCCCCGTAATTCTAGAAACCACGCTTCCGTTTATGTTTATTTCTACAAGTTCATTTGAGCCGTAAGCCAGCACCCATACAGTTCCGTTATTATTCGGCAGGGCAGAAACAGGTCCACTGAAAATCTGAACGCCATTATATGTACCGGAAAAACTGCCAGCTTCTGTATAGCGCACAGCATTGTTTTCATCCTGATTTGAAATTCTTCGTTCACTTATTATTTCGATTTTATTCTGAAGCAGAAGTCCGCCGTAACCGTTTTCTACAGTCCTTGACCAGTTCTGAATTGCAGTTCCTTCTAGCCCCGACTGGTAATAAGCTTTTCCCAGCCAGTACATTATCAGGTTATCATCAGGCATGTAATTAAGGGCTTTTTCAAACTGAAGCACGGATTCATTAAAACTTCCACGGTAAAAAGCCTGAACGCCGCGCCTGAATTCCTGTGCAGCAAAACCTTCTTCTGCACTCCTAATTTCTCCGCCAGAAAAAAGTCCCGCAGTATCAGTCTGAGCATGACAGATTCCAGCAAAAAATATGAGTATTCCCAAAAAAGAAATGCAGCGCCTGTAATTTTTGAGCATCAGCGGTCCCCTTCCAGCATGACAGTCTTTATGTGTTCTGCAATCTCTACATTTTCACTGTCAAGAGATTCTGCCATTTCAAGATATTTTTTAGCGTCTTTGTATAATCCAAGCTTGTAGTAAACCCATCCGAGGGAGTCAAGGCATGCAGCAGAGCCCGGAGCATTTTCTACAGCCTTCTTGCAGTACGACAGAGCTTTTGTTAAATCTCTGTCATTATCCGCAAGGACATAACCCATTCCGTTAAGCGCAGTTACATTGTTTTCATCAAGGGAAAGTGATTTTGAATAGTACTCAAGGCAAAGGTCAAGGTCTTCCTGTTCCCAGGCAATATAAGCCAGAGAAGCATATACGGAAGCCGGTTTATACCCGCTTTCCAGAAGCTTGTTCAGCTCAAATCCGGCTAGTCTGCGGCGTCCTGACTTAGTATATATTACGGCAAGAAGATATCGGCACTGCTGAACCCTGTCCAGCATCTGTCCGCCCGTTACAACCTGTTCCAAATATAAAAGTGCATCTTCATAGCGTCCGAGTTTTGCATAACAGAGTCCAAGATAATAAGCCAGCTCACCGCTTTCATCCTTTGAAACTCCCGGAAGAGCCAGAAAGAATGCAAGAGCATCCGAGTATTTTTTCTGATTGAATAAATCAATACCTTCTGTAAGTGTAACTGTATCCGGCATATCCCCACCTGCCTCAGACTTTTTATGAAAAAGCAAAAAGTGCTCAATCCAGGTCATTCAAAATGCCCCGGAATTTCATTTTCCTATTACAGCGCATTATAGCGCAAAATTCATATCCTTCTCAACCTTCATAGCTCCAGGTTCTGCCTGTACTAAAGACAGGGCAATGCATCCGTTACTTACGGCATGATAGTCAGATTTACATGCAGCCGAAGTCTGAATGTCTGAATCACGAAACCTTACCCTGAAAACCGGTTTTCCGTCAGGAGTTACATCTTCCGTTTCTTCAATAAGTTTCCTGTCATTATAATTACGGACAGAAAGGCTGTCACAGACAACAACAGACTTAAACTCCTTTATGTTGCATGCATTTATATTTACAAACCCCCTGGGATTTTCCAGACTTGCCGCCCTGCATATTTCTTCCAGATTGGAAGCAGCAAAAGAAGCCAGCGGTTCAAAATTAAAATAATCCCAGTCAGATAGAGGCTCTTTTTCAAGGCTCAGTGCAATCCCCGGATATCCGTACAGAGCCGCCTGCCTCGCAGCCCCACAGGTGCCGGAATATATCACGTCAGTTCCGATATTTGCACCCGCATTAATGCCGGAAACAACAACGTCAATCCTAACCGGAATCAGTTCACTGGTAAGGGCTGTTATTACGCAGTCAGCAGGAGTTCCTGAATATGACCACATATTTGTTCCGTGCTTTACGATAGTATGCTCATCAAAAAGAGAAATTGCCATCGAAACACCGCTTCTATTACCGTCAGGAGCCACAACATATACGGAATGCCCTGCCTGTTCCAGAAAGCGCTTCATCACAATAAGGCCTTCTCCGTCTATTCCATCATCATTAGTCAGAAGAACATTCATGAATTATTTTTCCTCAAGAACCTTAACGCCATCCGCACTCTCTACAGAATAGCATTCCGGCTTAAAGCCGAAAATTCTTTCGTATTCTTCAAGTTTTGCCTCAAACTTAGGAACATCATCTTCCCTGAGGATTGCATACATACAGCGTCCGAATCCTTTTCCGGTAATACGTCCGCATGAAACAGGATTCCTTATGTCGTCAAGAGTTGGATCAATATCTGCAACGCGCTTTACAAGCCATTCAATCTCTGGACATGAAAGATCAAAGAAATCCCTTAAGCTTTCATGACTGTGGTTTACGGCCCGGGCAAAGCGTACAAAATCCTTTTTTTCGCAGGCAGAAACAGCATCCATTACATCTCCGTGTTCGCGTATTACGCATAGAAGCTTTCGGCGTGTATCTTCAGAAACAGCAGAAAGAGCTTCGTTTATGTCCGTTACGTCAGAAATATAATGCCAGCCGCCAAAAAGGCCTTTCTTTTCTTCCCTCAAGTCTCCAAGAATAAGTGCATTTTCCGGTTCAAAAAGACTTTCTCGGTTCCACATTTCATAGCGCGGAACCTTAGCGTCTACCAGAATGACTTTTTTTCCTTCAAAATCAAACGGAACGTGTTCATAAGAGTTTTTATAATAGTCAGTACAGATTAAAGAGCCTTTTTTCGCATAGATGGCAGAAAAGTTATCTGCATTATGATTCTCCTGCAGGAGGAAAAGTCTGTTTCCCCTTTCTACAACCTGAACCATCATTGCTTCATCAAACTGAAGTGAAAAAAGATGCCATACAGCCTTTGCAACAGCAACCTTAATTGCAGTCGTAATTCCAAAGCCTGCAGAAGGAAGGATTGAACTGCTTACGGTAATATCCATTCCCTTAAGTTCAACTCCACCGGAAAGAAATCCGTAAAGAACAGCCTTTATGGCATTTGCCCAGCGGTCTTCCTTTTTGTATTTTAGATTTGAAAGGTTTGCCTTTTTTCTGTCATCCAGCTGGGTAAAATAAAACTTTACAGCCATATCATCCCTTCTAGATATAGAAACATATACAGGAAGGTTTACAGCCATAGAAAGAGCTTTATCCCTGAAAAACCATGTATTTTCACCAATAAGATGAAAACGACCTGGCGCACTTACAACAATTTCCGGTTCCTTTCCGTATTCTGAAAGATGTGATTCTTTTACCTGCAACATAAAACCGACATTCCACCCTTTATTATTAACTGAACAGAAAGCAATAAATCAACACAGACTTTTAATCGCTCTCATATTGAGTTTTTTTAAATTAATACCGATAATATCTTAAAGCCATGAGTCGAATTTTACAAGTTTTTTGTATTCTTTTTTCCGCAGTAATTTTATCATTAGGAATTCCTAATGAACTCTATCATTTAGGTTCACCTTTTTTTGGACTCATAAGCCTTGTGCCATTTTATCTGGCATATTCAGAAATACGTTCCTATAGGGAAAGCTTTCTCTATCCGGCCCTGCACGCACTTACTGTTCACCTTCTGTCAAGTTTCTGGCTTGCATTCTTCAAGGATTTTGCAGCCTTTACCCTTGGTGCAAGTGCATTCGGAACAGCCCTGGTTGCAGGCCTTACAGGACTTTTTTATTTCCTTCCGTTTTCTTCAAAAACAGAAAAACAGCGCCTTGAAGACGATTCAACATGTAAAAATGCAGGAAGCGTTTCTGTAAGAATCCTGTGGTTTGCCGCAGTCTATACTGTATACGAATGGGTAAAATCTTCCGGCTTTATTGCCTATCCATGGGGAACTGTAAGCAGTTCAATGTTCCGCTGGAAGGCTTTCATTCAGATTGCAGACATAACCGGAACTTACGGAATTACTTTCATGTCAGCATTTTTTGCCGCAGTCCTTGCAGAAGGCTTCAGGCTTTATTACACAATCCGCTGCCACGCAGAAAGCCGCTGGATTGCAGGCCAGTATGCCCGTACAGCCCTCTGTGCCAGTACAATGCTGATTCTGTGCTTCTCATACGGAATTTTCCGTCTTGTACAGCCACTTCGCGTTCAGAAAACGCTTAACGCAATCCTTGTTCAGCAGAATGCAGACCCGTGGAAACAGCAGACCGACAACGATTCAATTCTTGTTTCACAGAGACTTACAAAAGAAGCCCTAGACAATGCAAAATCAGAGGGCATAAATATTGACCTTGTTGTATGGAGCGAAGGCTGCCTTAAATACTATTATCCTATTGCAGAAAACCATTATAAACATTACCCTCTGGAAAAGCCGCTTACAAAGTTTATAAAGGAATGCTCAGTTCCTTTTGTGCTCGGCGGTTCATACATGATTAAGCTTGAAAACGGAAGAAGACTCTATAACTGCGCCTTTCTTTTTGACCGAGACGGAGAATTCCGCGGCTATTACGGAAAAAACCATCTTGTTCCGCTTGCAGAATGCATTCCGTTTTCTACAATTCCAGCAGTAGCAGATTTTCTTAAGCGCATAATCCATATTTCCGCAGGATTTAATCCAGGCGACCAGTATACATTGTTTGAAATTCAAGGAAATTGGCCGGAAAAACGCTATCTGCCTGAATCTGACGTCATAAGCCTCAGGAATACAAAAACCTATGATACAGCAGCTCGAAATTCAAGACCGTACGTAAAGATAAGTACTCCAATCTGCTTTGACGATTCATTCCCGGATGTATGCCGTCCCTTAAAAAAACACGGGGCAGAACTTTTTGTAAACATTACGGATGATTCCTGGTCTCGCACAAAATCTGCTGAATACCAGCACTTTGTAATTTCTTCATTCAGAACCATAGAATACAGGACTGCAATGGCGCGCTCATGCAACTCAGGCTATTCCGTTGTCCTTGATGCAAAGGGAAACATAATAAATGACCAGCCGCTTTTTGCCGAATGCGCAATGACAGCAGAAATACCTGTCTACGAAAACAAAAGTACTGTCTACCTTCGCCTTGGCAACTGGCTTCCAAAACTCCTGTCGTTAATATTCCTGATTACAGCTGTATGCTTTTACATAAATTTCAACGCAGAAGACATTGTTCCATCGGAACGGGCCAAACTTAATAAATTCAGCAGAAAATATCACAAAAAAATGACTGCTAAGACCAATTTTTAAAATCTGTCAACAAATTTATTTAAAAAAAGTTTTGCAAATTCACTTGAACCTGTACATCTTGTGTACTATGATTTTTTTAAGAGGTACAGGACACTAAATCACCTGCTTTAGAAAACCTGGACTGTCAATTCAACAACAAGGAAACAAAAATGCGCTGTCCTTACTGCGGTAGTCTAGATGACAAAGTAATAGAATCCCGAACAATGGCAAACGGCGAAAGTATCAGACGACGCCGTGAGTGCAATGCCTGCGGTTACAGGTTTACAAGCTACGAACGCATTGAAGAAAAGCCCTTCATGGTCATAAAGCGCGACGGACGCCGACAGCCTTTTGACAGACAGAAGCTTGAAAAAGGAATTGAGCGCGCTCTGGAAAAACGTTCCGTAACTACCGGAACAATTGAAAACCTTGTAAATGAAATTGAAGACGCCGCCATCATGGGCTGCAAGACAACAAGGGAAATCTCAACAAGTTCTCTTGGGGAACTTGTATTAAAAAGACTGTACGAACTGGATAAAGTCGCATACATTCGTTTTGCGTCAGCATACAAACACTTTGAAACGCTGGAAGAATTTCTGACAGAGATTAAAAATGCAGGGGGGGCAAATCAATGAAAGAACAGGCGGTATTTCCGGAATGGCGAGCTTTTTTAGGCTCATCCGAAGATTCTGAAACCAGAAATTTCATTAAATCTGTAGTCAAACGCTCAGGGGACATTGTTCCTTACGACCGCAGCAAAATTGAATCTGCCATAGGAAAAGCAATTCAGGCTGTAGAAAAGCACATAGATCCGGACAGAGCAGCAGCACTTACAGACCTTGTAGAAGAACGCCTCAGACTGCACATGGCAGGAACCAGGGCTCATTCAATTCCCGCAATCGAAGAAATTCAGGATATCGTTGAATCCGTCCTTATCGAAAATAAAGAAGTAGAAGTTGCAAAGGCATACATAATCTACCGTGCCCGCCACGAAGCAATGAGGGATACAAAATCCCTTATGCTGGATATAAACAAGACAATGGACGGCTACCTTGCCCAAAATGACTGGCGCGTAAAGGAAAACGCAAACGTAAACTTTTCTTTAGGCGGACTGATTCTTCACAACTCAGGAACAATTACGGCAAATTACTGGCTGAACAACATTTACTCAAAGGAAATTGCAGAAGCCCACAAGACAGCCGCTTTTCACCTTCATGACCTTTCAATGTTCTCAGGCTACTGCGCAGGCTGGTCGTTAAGACAACTTATTCAGGAAGGACTCGGCGGAGTTTCAGACAAAAACTCATCCAGACCTGCAAAGCACCTTTCTACCCTTGTAAACCAGATGATAAACTTTCTGGGCGTACTCCAGAACGAATGGGCTGGCGCACAGGCATTCAGTTCTTTTGACACATATCTGGCACCTTTTGTAAAGGCTGATTCACTTACAGACGAACAGGTTCACCAGTGCATACAGAATTTTGTTTTCGGAATAAACATCCCGAGCAGATGGGGTTCCCAGGCTCCGTTTACAAACATAACCCTGGACTGGACATGCCCGAAAGACCTTATGCACAAAAAGGCAATCGTAGGCGGAAAGGAACAGAATTTTACCTACGGTGACTGCCAGAAAGAAATGGACATGATAAACCGCCACTTCATCCAGATTATGCTGGAAGGAGACTCTGAAGGCAGAGGTTTCGGCTACCCTATTCCTACATACAACATAACCAGGGATTTTTCATGGGACAGCGACAATGCAAAACTTCTCTTTGAGATGACAGGTCAGTACGGAACACCGTATTTCCAGAACTTCATAAATTCAGATCTTGATCCAGATGACGTAAGATCAATGTGCTGCCGCCTCCGCCTTGACAAAAGGGAACTTAGAAAACGCGGCGGCGGTCTTTTCGGTTCAGATGAATTTACAGGAAGCCTTGGTGTAGTAACAATCAACCTTCCTCAAATAGGTTACCTTACAGACAATGAAGCTGATTTTTTCAAGCGGCTTGACTACCTTATGAACCTTGCAAAGGAATCTCTCTGCATAAAAAGAAAGGTAATCCAGAAACTATATGACGGCGGACTTTTCCCCTACACCCGCAGATACCTTAAAACACTCGACAACCACTTTAACACAATCGGAATCTGCGGAATGAACGAATGCTGCATGAACTTTCTGAACTGTTCTATTTCTGACCCGAAAGGCAAAGCTTTTGCAGAAAAAATTCTTGATCACATGAGGGCTCGCCTTCAAGAATACCAGGAAGTAACGGGAGAACTTTTTAATCTGGAAGCAACTCCTGCAGAAAGTACATCATACCGTCTTGCAAAGCATGACAGGGAACAGTTCCCGCAGATTATTACAAGCGGAACAGAAGATCCTTTCTACACAAATTCATCTCAACTTCCAATTGATTTTACAGAAGATGTGTTTGAAGCACTTGATCATCAGGAAAGTCTTCAGACAAAATATACAGGCGGAACCGTATTCCATATGTTTGTAGGCCAGCACATAAAGGACTGGAAGGCAACAAGAGATTTAATCCGTACGGTATTTACAAACTACAGGATTCCATACCTTACGATTTCGCCGACATATTCAGTCTGCCCTAAGCACGGCTATCTGCCGGGAGAACATTTTGAATGTCCAAAATGCCGCGCAGAAAAAGTTCAGGCGCTTAAGGCGAGACTCAAGGAGCTGGAACAGGAAAAAAAAGAAGTTCTTATGAAAAATGGGAGGAATAAATGAGAAGTCTGGAAGAAATTGAAAGGGAAATCGCAGAAACGCAGGCTGAACTTGAAAACGTTCAGGGAACAGAAACAGAAGTCTACGCAAGAATCGTAGGCTATTACCGAGCAGTAAGAAACTGGAACAAGGGAAAGAGGGATGAATTCAGCCACAGAAAAATGTTCGACGTAAAAGAAAGCAGTTCCTATACCTATACAATTTCTTCAGACTCATGTGATGTAGCCTGCTCAACAGAAAACAATGCTCCGGCAGAAAATGCAGTAACAGGTTCAAAGGCAAAATACGAACTGTTTATCAGACAGACATGCCCGAACTGCCCTCCTGTAAAGGAATTTATGAAATCAATAGAAATGGAAGGCACTGTAATCGACGTAGATACAGATGACGGACTTTCTGCCGCCGCAGAAAAAGGTGTTTTTGCAGCTCCAACTGTAATCATCTATGATGAAAAAGGAATTGAATCTGCAAGAGCCCACACAAAAGAGGAACTTGAACTGATTTTTGAAAAAGTTCCTCAGGAAGCCTGACATGAATAACATAAATGCACCGGCAGGAATTCTGGTAAAGTCAACCTTGGTTGACTACCCCGGACGTATTGCCTGTGCATTTTTTTTTGCAGGATGCAATTTACGCTGTCCGTACTGCTATAATCACGATCTTGTAAAAATTCCGTTTTCAGAAAATTTAAATTCAATTCAGGATCTGTATTCGCACCTTGAAAAACGCCGAGGCGTTATTTCCGGACTTACTTTAAGCGGCGGAGAAGCCCTTCTTAACCCGGAAACAGCTGAAATATCGGCTTACGCAAAAAATACCGGATACAAAGTTAAAATCGACACAAACGGCTTGTTTCCAGAACGCCTTGACTCCCTTATAAAAAATAAAGAAACAAGGCCGGATTTCATTGCAATGGACTTAAAGACAACACCAGACAGGGCACCGCTCCTTTCTGAAAACCTCAGTCCTGCTGAATACAGAGAAAAAACATCCCGCACAATAGAAATTTTAAAATCGCTTCCGGAAGATTCATGGGAAATACGCACAGTCCTTGTTCCTCCCCTTGTCTCCATGAAAAACATAAAGCAGCTTTCATCCTTTGTGCCGGAAAACGTATCCTGGCAGTTTGCAAATTTTCTGAACGAAAACTGCCTAAACCCTGATTACTGCAATATTCAGCCGTACACAGATTCACAGGCAGAAGAAATAATACAGGTAGCAAAAAAACACGTTCCAAAAGCAAGGCTCCGCTGACTGTAGGCCGCACAGCACAAAAGAAACTTACACAAATCTTCAAAAAAATACCTTCCGCATGTTGACACGAATTCTTCATTTTGATATAGTCTAAAACATCAAATGGCGACGTAGCTCAGCTGGTAGAGCACCCGGCTCATATCCGGTAGGTCGTAGGTTCAAGCCCCACCGTCGCTAAAAAGACCTGATTTTTCAGGTCTTTTTTTTTGCTCTAAACAAACTCCCCCTCATCTTTACACCATTCAAAAAACTGATTAATATACATACATGGAAACATTTAAAGCACCGTTCAAAGGGAGGTCCCTCCTTAACTGGATTGACTGGACTCCCGAAGAAATAGAAACATTATTAAATCTTGCAATTCAGGTAAAGGCTGAAGCTCACAGAGGAGAAATCCACCAGCGCTTTCTGGGCAAGACAATCGCACTTATTTTTGAAAAACGCTCAACAAGAACACGTTCTTCCTTTGAAACCGCATTCGGAGAAGAAGGCGGTCACCCGGTATTCATGTCTACAGATGACATTCAGCTCGGCGGAAAAGAATCTGTAAAAGATACAGCACGCGTACTTGGACGCATGTTCAGCGCAATTGAATTCCGCGGCTTCAAGCAGAGCCACGTTGAAGAACTTGCAAAATATTCTGGCATTCCTGTAATCAACGGACTTACAGACGAATTTCACCCTACTCAGGCTCTTGCCGACATAATGACCCTTAAAGAAAGCTTTGGAAAATTAAAAGGCCTTCACTGGGCATTCTGCGGAGACGGCAGAAACAACGTAGCAAGATCAATGATGCTCATTTCTGCAAAGATGGGAATCGATTTTTCAATCTACAGCCCTAAAGAACTGTTCCCGGATTCAGAAATTTGCGAAATTTGTAAGCCTTTTGCAGAAAAATCAGGTGCAAAAATTCAAATCAGTGATAAAATAGATGTGGTAAAAGGTGCAGATGCCCTTTACACAGATGTCTGGGTTTCAATGGGAGAAGAAGCGCTTAAAGAACAGCGCATAAAACTCCTTACACCATTCCAGGTTAACAGCGATTTAATGAAAGCTACCGGGAAAGACTCTACAATTTTCCTTCACTGTCTGCCAGCAGTAAAAGGTCAGGAAGTAACGGAAGATGTATTTGAAAGTCAGGCAAGCCGTGTCTGGGACGAAGCTGAAAACAGAAAACATACTATTAAGGCTATTATGCTGGGTCTTATCTGATCCGGCGGGAGTGAATTATGAAAAAACTGATTGCAATACTTTTTATTGCTGCCGCAATGCTTGCAAGAACATTTGCAGTTCCTGTTGCATACAATGAAAGCAGCGAAGAAAACTGGTCTTCAATCTCATATAGAAACGTTCCGATCCTTAAAATCCTTGATTCTAAAGACGGATACGTTGTTCTTTACCAGAAAGGTAAAATCGGAACAGGACGAACTGTAATTCCAAAGAGCTGGAACCGCGGAAATCCTGAAAACCCAAGAAAACTTAAGGTTCGCTTCCTTCCTGGCGGAAAATTAAAGTCATTCATGACTGTCGTTAAAAAGGACGGAGAATTCCACCATGTTGTACTTACAGTTCCAGAAAACAGAAATGACAGCGTCTGGGGCGTAATCAGCTACAGACAGAGTGTAGAAGGAACAGATAAAGAGACTTTGGAAGATCTCGAATACTAAAAGAAAACATACATAATATTCAACTTAAAGGGCTGTCTGACAAGTTTTATACAGGAGAGTATAGAAGTCTTTTGCTTTTATATTCCCGGGCTTATCAGGCAGTTTTTTTTTGAAATTTGCAGAAGGAATAATACATGAAAAAAATATCTGAAGATCAGCTTGCAGAATTCAAAGAATTCATTCAAAATCACGAAAATTTTTACATTGCAGGTCACAAGGAACCTGACGGAGACTGCATTGCTTCCTGCCTTGGTGTTGCAGAAATACTAAAATACTTCAATAAAGAATACAAGTTGCTTAATGCAGGTCCTTTCAAGAGAATTGAAATAAAAAAATATGCAGAACTTTTTTCAGATCACATGGAATTCCTTCTGGATGAAGAAATCAAAAAAACCGGACTCATAATCTGTGACTGTTCAGAAATCAAGCGCCTTGGAGAAATTGAAGGTCCCCTGGAAGATTTTGACACTTTCATAATTGACCATCATAAAACTGCTGAATGCCCGGCAAATTCAAAATCAATCATTGACTCAACATGTCCAGCCGCCAGCCTGATTGTGCAGGATATCTATGAACGGCTTGCAGGTCCGCTCTCTAAAAATACCGCCGATACCCTGTTTTTTGGAACCATGACGGATACAGGGTTCTTCCGTTTTCTTTCAGAAAAGGACGCAGACACGGTTACAGCAATTTCAAGAATGATTCATGCGGGCGCAAATCCAAGGGAAACCTACGACTACATTACAAGCGGAAAATCTTTTGCCACAAGAAAACTGCTCGGCATTCTTCTTGATCACGCAGAACGCTATCTTGACGGAAAGCTTATAGTAACCTACGAAACTATGGAAGACACTAAAAAATGGGGTCAGGAAGGACGCGATACAGACGCCCTTTATTCAACCCTGCTCTGCATAGAAGGCGTAGAAGCCGTAGTTTTCCTGCGTCAGGAAACAGAAACAAACTGTACAGGCGGACTGCGCTCAAAAGACAAGGTAGACGTTAGTGCCGTTGCAGCTAAATTCGGCGGAGGCGGTCACAAAAATGCATCAGGAATGAGCACAGACGGAAAACTGAATACACTTATTCCTGCAGTTGTAAAAGAATTTTCAAAAATTATGTAATTTTTCTCTCACTTGGCACGCTTCTTGCTTTGTATATTTATAAGCTGAAAAAACAGCAATATACAAAAAGGAGCGTACTGATTTATGAAAGTACAGAAAAATTTTAATGAACTGGTTTTCCATGTAAAACTTGGAAAAATCACTGCAAAAGAAGCACTGGACATAATTGTTTCAGACATGCAGGAAAATCCGTTTTTATATGGACTTCATCAATTTGATGAAGAATTCAGAAGTGACATTATCCTGAAAATTCTTCAGAAAGGAACAAAGATTTTTGATCTTTACAATCCGAAAAACGGTCAGTTCAAGACATACCTGTGTTCATTAATAAAATATCAGGCAAAAGACATTCTGCGGGAAAAATACAAAAAAGAGCTCAATGAAAAACATCTTTCGGCAATGTCAATCCTGAACTATGAAGCAGATACCGAAAAATATGCATCCTGCGAAAGAGAACTTTCCCTTTCTGACTTTAAGCCGTTCACTCCATCAGAAAAAGAAAAAGTTCCGTACAAAGACACCCATACCCTTCAGTCTTATATCATGCAGAAAAAACAGAACGAACTCAGCTGCATTAAAATGATGGGAAAATACGGAAAGAAAAATCAGATAAAAAAAACAGCCCTTGTATTAGCCTTAAAATCATGTTCATACATAACAGATGAATACATAAATTCCTTAAGTAGTTTCTGCGGAATTCCAAAAGAAACAGTCATAAGGCTCATTGAAGAAGTAAAGGATACTCTTGAAGAAAAAAACAGGAAAATTTCAAGAATTCAGAAATCAAGAGACAGAGAATTTCTTTTGAAACGGCATATTGAAGAAGAACTGAACAGCAATAACAGAAACGACAGGACAATTGAGCTTGAAAGATTTTATGACCTGCATAAAAAGCACTGGGAAATAAGAAATAACGAACTTCAGAATAGAAAATACCTTCCCTCGCCTACAAATAAAAAAGTTGCAGAAGTTCTTGGAATATGTGAACGCCAGGTAGGAAATTACCTGCAGCATGCAGATGAAGTAATAGAAGAATTCCTTGAAAAGCAAAAAGATAGCGACCTGTAACTTTTCCTTTAACCATTAAACAAAAACAGGATTTTTTCCATTTCTGCGTGCAGTTCAGCAAGATTTTCAATTTTTATGGACTACACGCAGAGTTTTCAGTAGTATTTATCCATGAAAATTTATCTTGCAACCGGAAACAAAAATAAAAAAAGAGAAATGGCTCAGATTTTAAGCGATCATGAGATAGTAACACCTGCAGACGAAGGAATTGACTTTAACCCCGTAGAAGACGGAAAAACCTTCTATGAAAACAGCATTATAAAAGCAAAGACACTTTACGAAATCGTTCACTGCCCTGTAATTGCTGATGACTCTGGAATCTGCGTAGATGCATTAAACGGCTGTCCTGGAATCTATTCAGCCCGTTACGCAGGTCCTGAAAATCCAAAGGGTAAGCCGGACGGTACAAAAACTCCTCAGGACGAACAGAACAGAATGCTTATAGAACAGTTGAATGCGCGCCTTGCACAGGGAGATGTTGACTCCACAAGCTTTAAAAACGGTCCAAGATCGGCTCATTACACATGCGCAATGGTACTCTACCTTGGCAACGACAGGGTTTATGTTGCACAGGACACAATGGAAGGCACATTAATTGAAAGGATAGAAGACCAGGCAGGAACAGGAGGCTTCGGCTATGATCCGCTTTTCTTCCTTCCTCAGTACAACAAGACAGCGGCACAGCTTACAGCCGACCAGAAAAACGCAATTTCTCACAGAGGAAAAGCTACACGCGCACTTGTAAAAATCATTAACGGACTTGAAGAAAATAATTTAAAAAAATAAAAAAAAACATTAAAGATTTTAGCATGTTCCTCCGAAAATAGATGTAGAAATAGTCTGGTTTGTCAGGAATTTCGTCGAGATTCCGCCGGATGTTTTCGTGCAAATATGTGTAGATGTAGCCTTGTAAACATTTGCACATGTTTGCAATTAGGGCAGCAAGGATGTTGCCTTTACAGATTCCAAGGAGGAACAAACTATGGTTATCAACCACAACATGTCGGCATTGTATGCCAATCGTCAATTAGGAGTTACAGGACTCGATCTTTCTAAGGACATGGAAAAACTTTCATCCGGAGAAAGAATCAACCGCGCTGGAGATGACGCTTCAGGACTTGCAGTATCTGAAAAGATGCGTGCACAGATCAGAGGTTTGAACCAGGCTTCTCAGAACGCTTCAAACGGTATCAGTTTCATTCAGACAACAGAAGGTTACCTTCAGGAAACAACTGACATCATGCAGCGTATCCGCGAACTTGCAATTCAGTCATCAAACGGTATCTACAGTGATGAAGACCGTATGCAGATTCAGGTAGAAGTTTCTGCCCTTGTTTCTGAAGTTGATCGCATCGCAAGTACTGCACAGTTCAACGGTATGAACATGTTGACAGGCCGCTTTGCCCAGCCAACAGGAGAAAATGTTGTTACTGGTTCTATGTGGTTCCACATCGGTGCCAACATGGATCAGCGCATGCAGATTTACATCGGCACTATGTCTGCTACAGCACTTGGTGTTCGTGAAATCGGCACAGAAGACAAAATTTCTCTCAGCACACCGGAAGATGCCAACCGTGCAATCGGAGTAATCGACGAAGGTCTTAAAAAGATCAACAAACAGCGTGCGGATCTTGGTGCATACCAGAACCGTATGGAAATGGCAGTTAAAGGACTTGATGTTTCTGCTGAAAACCTTCAGGCTTCTGAATCACGCATCCGTGATACAGACATGGCTCGCCAGATGGTTGAATTCACAAAGAACTCAGTTCTTCAGCAGGCTGGTACAGCTATGCTGGCTCAGGCAAACAGCCAGAGTCAGAATGTTTTAAGCCTGCTCAGATAAACACTGCAGTACAGTCCTTTTGATTAACAGGCAATGGAAAAAAGTTTACCCTTCTCCATTGCCGGATCAAACAGCATAAAAATGCTGTCAGGATGTACGGAGTTTGTTGTTCAAGTTTGACTTGTCTTTGCTCAGATAGTGTAATATAATGTAATTGAGGTTCTGAAAGGAATCTCTATTACATGCACGGTGTATTCTACCCTCTTTTTATGCTTAAATCACCGACATTAATAATGCACTATTTTGGCGTGATTCAGAAACGCCCTGATCTTTGAAAAAGTGCGCTTCATGCTGCTTGTAGCGGCAGAAAAAATGGGTCTAAATTTTTAAACCTATTTTTTCTGCTGAGGGGTCTGAACTGTAATAAGTTGGCGCTAAACCTATTACAGCCCGTACAAAATGCAGAAATTCAGGACATGAAGTCCTGACTTTAATTGACATGGAGGGCACAATTATGGTTATTAATCACAACATGAGTTCTTTGTATGCTGATCGTGTACTCGGCATTTCTAATGACGGTATCATGAAAAACATCGAAAAACTCTCTTCAGGTGAACGAATCAATCGCGCTGGTGACGACGCTTCAGGACTTGCAGTTTCTGAAAAAATGCGCTCACAGATCCGCGGTTTGAACCAGGCTAGCAGGAACATTGAAAACGGAGTTTCTTTCATTCAGACAACAGAAGGATATCTTCAGGAAACTACAGATATTCTTCAGCGCGTTCGCGAACTCGCAGTTCAGTCTTCAAACGGAATTTACAGCGCTGAAGACCGCATGCAGATTCAGGTTGAAGTATCTCAGCTTATTGCTGAAGTAGACCGCATCGCAAGCCAGGCTCAGTTCAACGGTATGAATATGCTTACAGGCCGTTTCGGAGAAGCTTCTACAGAAGTTATGCAGTTCCAGATTGGAGCAAACATGGATCAGAATGCGAGAGTATTCATCGGTACCATGACTGCACAGTCTCTTGGACTCAAAGGTGCCCAGGGCTCAGAAGATGTTGTTTCTATCAAAGATCCAGAAGTTGCAAACGCAACACTCGGAACTGTAGATGCAGCATTGCTTACTGTTTCTAAACAGAGAGCAGACCTTGGCGCATACCAGAACCGCTTTGAAATGGCTGCAAAAGGTGTAAACATTGCTGCTGAAAACACACAGGCTGCTGAATCTCGTATCCGCGATACAGATATGGCTGCTCAGATGGTTGAATTCACAAAGAACCAGATTCTCACACAGTCTGGAACTGCAATGCTTGCTCAGGCAAATTCACAGTCATCAAACGTACTTGGTTTGTTAAGCTAAAAACAAAACCGGCTTAAAAAGATTGCTGGATGTCATCTTTTTTTACCGGAGTAAATGGGAGGGGTGCGCCCCTCTCCCATTTCTTTTTCATGGAGGAAGCCTTATGAATACAATAGGTTCATTTGCGCAGACACTGGCAATGGAAGGCCATGCAATACATTCATCTCCTGTTACGACGTCTAAATCAAATTCTGAAGTTTCTCGTGCTGCAGAAAATTCTCTGGTTGCACAGACAGCCTCTGAAGTTGCTGCAAACCTTGTAAATAACGTTGCAGAAATCAAGGCAGATGCACAGCAGCTTGAAAGAATGTCAGAACTGATTTCGGGCAGGAAGCTCCAGTTCAACATAAATGATGAACTTGGAAGCGTAATTGTAAAAATCGTTGATCCAAATACAGAGCAGGTATTAAAAGAAATACCTTCTAAAGAAATTCAGAACCTTAAGATTAATATCAGAAAGGCTATCGGAATCTTATTTGACGATTTAATATAATATCTGATAGAATTGTGTTATGGCCGGAATCAGCATACCTGGTGTAACTGACAAATATAACACCAAAGAAACTGTAGAAAAATTAATGGAAATAGAGCGTATTCCTCTTACAAGAGAACAGAAAACGCTCGAAACATATAAATCTCAGCAGGATGCATGGAGGGCTGTCAACAGAAAGATGACGGCTCTCCGTGACAGCGTTAAGACACTCTACTCTTTTGAAAATCCTTTTAACAATAAATTAACAACCTCAACAGAAGAATATGCAGTTACGGCAGAAGCAACAAGAAAAGCTGCCTACGAATCGTTCAAGATTGACGTAATTCAGCCGGCAACTTCAGACCGCTTTCTTTCTTCAGAACTTGATTCAGACACAAAAGTTCCTCCGGGAACATACACATACAAAATTGCAGACAAAACAATCACCATGCGCTGGAAAGGCGGCTCACTTCAGGATTTTTCCAATGCAATAAACAGACGTGGCGGTGATTTTCTAAAAAGCCGCGTTATAGGAGCTTCAAAAGGCAAGAAAACGCTTTCAATTGAATCTCAAAAAACAGGCTCAGAAAGCAGGCTTATTTTTGAAGACGATGCAAAAACCTTTGCAGAATCTTCCGGAATGATTGTAAAAATCAAGCCGAAAACCATAGAATTCGGAAACAACCGGGCAGAATTTAAGCCTAATCCGCAGATTCCCGTTGAACAGCAGGGACTTCCGACGGTAAGTGCAAATAAAATAACAGTATCAGGCGGAAAAATTACCGTACCGCCAAGAAACGGTTTTTCACTAGAAATTCCATCTGTTGCAAAAGATTCTCCGGATTCCCACATACAATTCACAGTTTCAAAATCAGAGATACCGGACATTACAGAAGAACTCAACAAACATTCACAAAGACCGGTATTTCCTTCTGCTGGCTCAGTAAGCTTTATGGACATAACAATCCAGAACTCAGAAGTAGACGCTTCCCTTCCACCGGAACCAGCCGTAAAACCAGTTCCGCTTGAACGCATTAAAACAGAAGACGTACTTTTTGCACTAATGAATGACGGTTCAGAAAAAAATATTCCTCTGGATCTTAGCGGAGCAGAAAAGGAAATCAAGGTTGACATAAACCTTAAGGATTACAAAAACATCAGCGCAATCGTAATGCGTAACAGAAATACAGGCGCAGTCTACACACTTTCTGCCATGTCATCCTTAAATCCGAATGAAAACCGGGGTTTTGTACCGCAGCACCCGGTTTCCCAGGCAGATGATGCAATCATTAAATACGAAGGAATAACCATAAGGCGCCCTACAAACACAATCGACGATGTAATTCCGGAAGTTACATTAAACGTTATGGAAAAAACAGAGAAAACAGCAACAATCGCAATAAAGCCGGATACAGAATCTGCAAAAGAAGCATTGATTACGTTTGTAGGAAACTACAATCAGGCACTTGCAGAAATCAACATTCTTTCTCAGAACAAGCCGGAAATCGTAGAAGAGCTTGACTATCTTTCTGAAGACGAAAAAAAGGAATACCGTGAAAAACTCGGAATGTTTACGGCAGACTCTTCCCTTTCCAACTTAAAGAACACGCTCCTTTCTACTGCTTCTGCACCTTACAAATTTTCAGAAACAGCAGAAATCACAATGCTTTCTCAGCTTGGTGTTGCAACAAACGCCACAAATTATTCAGGCTATACGCCAAGCAAACTTCGTGGCTACCTTGAAATTGATGAAAAAAAACTTGACTCAGAACTGGAAAAACACCTTGAAGATGTAAAAAATATTTTCGGCTATGACTCAGACGGCGACCTTATTATAGACAAGGGCATTGCCTATCAGATGGACAAGCAGCTTACTGCCTACGTTCAGTCCGGCGGAATTTTTGCAATGAAAACAACTTCACTTGACGGAAAAATCAAGGCTTCTGAACAGAAAATCTCGCGTCTTGAAACACAGATGGATGATAAAGAAGCTGACCTGAAAAACAAGTACGGAAGAATGCAGGGAGCTCTTAACAGCCTGGAAAACCAGCAGAATTCAATTCAGAATTTTGCAAGACAGAAAAACCAGGAATAAGCCTTTCAAAGACAGACTTGTAAATGCATAAAGGACCGGCTTTCACACTCTTTTTGATTTTTTTCATAAAAGAACCGAAAGATTTCTTCATTTTTTGCCGATAATCAATAGAACAAGGAATATACCATGGAATTTTATGTAAATAACGAAAAAATTGATGCAACTCTTGAAGACGAAAAAACAGTCGGCGATGTACTTAAATCTTTTGAAATAACATGTGAACAGAATGAAGCTGCAGTAATTGGAATAATCATAGACGGTCAGAATATTACAGCAGACATTTTTGACGAATTTTCAAAAAAAGATCTTACAGGAATCAATAAATTCGAATTCAGCGTTGTAACAAAACAGAACGTAAAAGATTCCATGAAAAAACTTTCAGAACTTTTTAAAAATCTTTCTGAACAGATGGAACAGGTTCCTGTTGACCTTCAGAGCGGAAAATCCGCAAAAGCACACGAAGCAATAAAAAGCCTTGCAGACAGCATAGACAGTTTCTGCCATATTGCAGCGCTTGCAAGCCTTTTTCAGGAGTATACAAAAATTCAGATTGATTCAAAGCCTTTCCATGAATTCTTTGCAGAATTCTCTCCTGTACTCAGCGATTTTGAACAGGCAATGAAATCAAATGATACAGTAAGCGTTGGAGACATAGCAGAATACGAAATCTGTCCGCGCTTAAATGCCATTGCAGAAACTCTGGAGGGAATATTATGAATTTTGATCTACAGGCAGGCAACAGCCCGCTTGCTTCCAGGCAGAATCCGATAATTTATGCAGTTCTCATTGTCGGACTTATAGTAATTTCCGCATTTTTCATACTCTGGCTAATAACTAAAAAGATCAAGGAACATCAGCAGACCCCTGAATGGATTCAGCATGAATCAGAACGCCCTACGAAAAAAGCTGACATAATTGCATTTGCAGACAAAAACCTGATGAAACCGGAAGCTGCAAACCTTTTGTGGAAAATCTTCCGCAAATACAAAATACGCAACATCCTTTACTCGATCAAGCAGTTTCAGGACATAGACGGTTTCTTCCACATGTATTACGACGAAATAAAGAATAATGGAAATGAAAACGAAATAAACCAGCTTTTTCATCTTAAATTTTCGATGGAAAAAATCTTTGCAGCCAGCGAATCTGTTTCCTCTACACATGCACTTGTAAAAAATCAGAGAATCTCGGAAATTTTCCCAGACGGTTCAAAAATTCCGTTCAAAGTTTTCGAAAATAAAAAAGAACATCTTATTATAGAAATAACAGAAGAATTCTATTCATCCGAAACAAAACCGCAGCAAATGGACAAAGTTGCCTTTACATTCCACTCTGCAACAGGAATGCGCTACGCCTTTGTAAGCCGCTTAATCCGCTACGAAAAAACTTCTTCAGAAAACTGCATAATGCTCGTTTCTCACTCAAACGACATGATTGTAAAACAGCAGCGAAATTTCAAGCGTGTTTCTACAAATGAAAAATGCAGGATTGCATCCGTAAAAGTAGAAAAAGACAGACGCGGAAGACAGATTTACACACCTGCAGAAAACCGCTACGAATGTACACTCATAAACCTTTCCGGAGGCGGATGCTGCATTGCAACTACCCTCCCGGTAAAAGAAGGCCAGCTTATTTATACAGAGCTTACCCTTTCTTTTGGAAGCCTTGGAGTTTTTGGAAAAATAATTAAGACAAGGCGCTCTAAAATCCAGGGGGTATTTAATCTTCACGTTTGTTTTGATAAAATATCTGTACCAGATCAGAATAAAATCATTGAAAAAGTCTACGGTTACGATTGATATTTCAACAATGACCGGCAGGCAGGCTGTTTTTTCTTGCAAAAACTACAAGTTAGGGGTATCTTTTAACATATGAGAATTTTGGAACTGCGTAATCTTAATAGAGAAGAAGGCTACATTTACTACAGACGCAATTTTACAGGAACGGCAGTTATCGAGATCCCTGGATCAACACTGGAGACCCCAGTATCTTTTTGTATCGAAATGAATCCCTTTGGAGCCAAAACCATTGAAATTGATATAGAAAATACATTAAATTATCCTGTGCTTCCTGTAAAAAAAGCATTAAAAGACTTTATTCTACTTCAGGACGCAGAAGGTGTACTTCCTTGATCAGACTTACCACAAAAACCGCAGAAGAAACAATTGAATTAGGTAAAAAAATCGGAAACCTTTTAACAAAAGGTGACGTAATTGCAATGCAGGGCACCCTTGCTGCCGGAAAAACCACAATTACAAAAGGCATTGCACAGGCTCTTGGCGTAAAAGAAACAATCACAAGCCCTACATTCTGCCTTATAAGCGAATACGAAGGAAAAATGCCTTTATATCACATGGACGTATACAGGCTTGACGGCGGAGAAGATTTCATAAACCTCGGTACAGACGATATGATTTACGGAGAAGGAGTTTCCATCATTGAATGGAGCGAAAAAATCATGGATGAACTGCCTTCAAAAACAATCATCCTTAAACTTGAACCGCAGGAAGACGGCAGCAGAATAATTACAATAGAAAACTGGCCGCATGGAGACATAAAATAAATGAAAGCCCTAGCAGTAGACCTTGCAGTATCAAAACTTTCTGTTGCAGCAAAAAATGATGGACATACAGTATCTGTACAATTTGATATAGGAATGAAGCAATCAGAGACCATTCTGCCTGCAATTGATTACGTATTAAAGAGCGCTGGACTCAATAAGTCAGAACTTGAATACCTTACTTTATGTTCAGGCCCGGGTTCATTCACAGGATTAAGGCTCTGTTACGCTGCCCTTAAGGCAATTTCAATGGCATTTAACATTCCTCTTTACGGAATTTCAACACTAGATGCATTTGCAGAACATTACAGAAACCTTCCGTTTACAATCGTTTCATGCATTGACGCAAAAAAAGATAAATTCTATGCAAAAATCTGGGAAGACGGAAAACTTTCAACAGAGGAAGGCGACTATGAAATTCCGTTCATTGCAGAAAAACTTTTAGCCGCAAAAAACAAAATCCTCATATGCGGATCAGACGCAGAACTTCTTAAACAGAAAGTTGCTGAAGTTCACTCTTCCCTTTCAGAAAAGGATATTTACACAGTTGATTTTTCAGTTAATACAACAGACCAGCTTTTTAAGATTACAGAACAGATGATAAAAGACGGAAAAAATCCGTTAAACGAATATGACGGACCTGTATATTTAAGAGCCAGCGAAGCAGAAGAAAAAAGGACAGAATCCTGACCGGTTCTGCCCCTGTTCAATTTCAATCAGTTCTTTTCAGATAAATAAAGTTCCTCATAGGCCAGTCGCGCAGCATTCTGTTCTGCATCTTTCTTTGACTTGCCCTTAGCCGGACCATAAACAACATCGCCAAGCCTTACAGAAACAGAAAATACCATATCATGATCCGGACCGGTTTTAGAAACAAGTTCGTACACAGGACATTTCTTTGTTTTTTTCTGAAAAAGCTCCTGAAGCAGGGTCTTATAATCCTTGCCGCCAAATTTCTGAACCTTACGGATTTCTTCTACAATAAAAGACTTTATGTATCTGTCACAGGCTTCAAAACCGGCATCAAGATAGTACGCCCCAATTATAGCCTCCATACAGTCGGCAAGAATAGCAGGCTTGTTTCTGCCACCACTCTGCTCTTCTCCCTTTCCAAGAACAAGAAGCCTGTCTATTCCAAATGCAAGTGCAATAGGAGCAAGAGATTTTTCTGAAACAACAACTGCCTTTATTTTTGCCAAATCACCTTCCTGATGATCAGAACTCATGTCATTATACAGAAAATCAGCAGTGGCAAGCCCGAGTACAGAATCTCCAAGAAACTCAAGCCTTTCGTTATTAAAAAAACGGTTTCCTGGATTTTCATTTGAATACGAACAGTGATGAAATGCAAGATCAAGCAGTTCAAGATTATGAAATTTTAACGAGCGTTCCTTACAGAAATTCAGAAGCGCCTTTTTTCTTTCTACAGAAATCTTCATATACAGACCTTTTTAGACAAATGCACTTTTTAGGCAAAAAAAAACACAAGCACGACTGCTTGTGTTTTATGAAAATCGAACCCTATATTACTGAGCTGATTTGATGAAGTCATAAGCATCACGAACAGTTTCAAATTCGTTAGCCTTTTCATCAGGAATGCTTACACCAAGTTCTTCTTCGATAGCGTAAACAAGTTCATAAGTGTCAAGGCTGTCAGCGCCAAGATCACCACGGAATGATGAATCAAGAGTAATTTTTGATGCATCAATGTCCAATTTTTCAGCAATAAGTTTCTGGATTTTTTCGAACAATTCGTCCATTTTTTTCTCCCTTTTATAAAATTAACCGTTTGATTCTGGTGTTAAAACCTGACGTCCACGATAAAAACCGCACTTAGGACAAACACGATGAGACTGGATAAGGTTACCGCAGTTGCTGCATTCAACGAGCTGTGGTTCTTCCAACTTCATATTAATTGTCTGACGTCTTTTTGTAACGGCTTTAGATGTTTTGGATCTAGGTACTGCCATTTATAAAACCTCACTACAAATTAGTTACGATCTGATTTACTGCGGTTTATAATACAACAGTTCCAATCAGGTTGTCAATAAAGTATAACGGAATATATAATTTTGTCAAATACAAAACACTTATCTGAACAAAAACTTATACTCCTCTGTATTTCTTTTCAAGGGCGGCTCGAACATTTTCCGGAACCATTTCAGAAACATCTCCTCCAAACTGCGCCAGTTCCTTAATCGAACTGGACTTAAGAACCAGATATTTCTGTTCTGTAGGGATGAAAAGGGTTTCAATATTTGAATTAAGCTTGTGATTCATAAGAGAAAGGTCAAATTCGTAGGAAAAATCAATTGAATTCCTGATTCCCCTGATAAGGACATTTGCTCCCTTCTGTTCTGCATAATCAACTATGAGGCCGGAATAAGTGTGAACAGTTACATTTTTATACGGCTTTACAAGTTCTTCCAGAAATGAAAGGCGTTCCTCAGGCGTAAAAAGACAGCTTTTAGCCTTGTTAACGGCAATAACAACGTCAATTTTATCAAAAAGTCTTGACGCCCGCTGAATGATATTTATGTGTCCGTTAGTCGGAGGATCAAACGTTCCCGGAAAAATAGCTTCTATCATAAAAAAGAAAATACTCCGTTTGACGAAAAGAAACAAGAGATGTATTATAATTATATGCGTAAATTATTTGGATTATTACTTATTGCAGTATTGTTCGCTTCATGCAGTTCTACCAAAAAGGCAGAGCCGGAAAAAGCTGCAGCAGAAACAATAAAGACAGATGAAACAGATGCTGAATATTCCCGTTCAACATCTAACGTTTCTATCTCAAAGGAAGAATTCCTTAACGATAAAAACGAGATTCTGGAAATCATTTCAAAGCTGTCACACATCATGGCTGACTATGATTACCAGAAGTGGCTTAACTACATAGAACCGGAATCCATCGAATACTGGTCAAACTCGGCAAACCTTAAAAAAGCTTCAAAAAGGCTTCCGATAAAAAACCAGCATTTAACTTCGCTCAATGACTACTTCAGGATGGTCTTCGTTCCGTCCAGAAGGGAAAGAAGGGTTGAGGAAATCCGCTACGTTTCAAGAGACAGCGTAAAAGCCGTTGAAGTCCGCGAGGAAACAGACGTAGTATATTACAACTTTGTAAAGAAAAATGGGAAATGGATGGTAAAAATCCCTCCACTACAGGGATAAAAAACACTAAATATTTAAGTAATACCATCCGATAATCAAATACGGACTATTTTGTCCAGGAGGAACGTTGATGAAAATTTCTAAGAAGATTATTACTGCTGTCTGCATGTTTATGCTCGGTTTATATGCTTTTTCACAGGAACAGACAGTTCAAAAAGCAAATACAGAAAACTCTTCTAAGAAAACAGAAAGTTCTGTAGAAGATGAATATTTAAGCGAAATCGACGGTGTTGTTATTCTTAGCCTTGCTCAGTCAGATGAATATGACAACAAGCTTGTTGCAATGCAGTTTCTTGAAGACGCTGTAGAAAACGGAAACGCTTCTGCAGACGTAATGAAAGCCTTGAATCAGCTTGCCGGAGAAGGTATATCTACACAGGCCCGCACAAACGGACGCCTTATGAACAACTACCCTGATATCCGCAGACGTGCTTGCCTCGCATTGGGTAAAGTAAAGACAGAAGAATCAAAGAACTATCTTGTAAAGGTAACGCTTGCAGAAAACGAACCTATGGTTATTGCCGCTGCCGTAAATTCTCTTGGTGAAATCGGAATCAACGGAAACGACGAAGTTGTTGATGCAATTGCTTACGCGAACAGAAGAAACCAGATTTTGAATCCAACAAGTTCCCTTGCATTCGAAGTAATCGAAGCTTATGAAAAACTTGCTGAGAACACAAACAACAAGAAGATTGTAATCGATTCGCTTACAAAAATTGCTGCAGACTATCATTACGCTTCTCCTGTAAGAAGCCGTGCGATGAAAGTATTAAAAGCAATCAACGAAGGCAATTCAAGTTCATCAAAATCATCAAAACAGTAAAAAAAAGATTATGGAACCAATCATATTAGCATCCTCTTCTCCAAGACGCCAGGAGATTCTTAATCTCCTGGGTATACCTTTCAGAGTAATTGTACCAAATGTTGACGAAACAATTACCCCTACAATTGACACTGATGAAGTGTCCGAATTTATTGCCCGGCAGAAAGTATCCGCCGTACTCCACTCCCTTCCTCCAAGACAGGAAATTTTCTGGATTTTAGGCGCAGATACAATCATCCTTAAAAACGGCCGCTATTTCGGAAAACCGGAAGACCAGGACCAGGCAAGGGAATTCCTTAAGGAACTGTCAGGTTCTACACATACTGTAATGACTTCAATCATTCTTTATAACGGAAGGACAAAAACAACTACTTCCAGAACTGCAAAAACCCAGGTTACACTCGCAGAAATGACTGATGAAGAAATTCAGTGGTATCTTGATACCGGTGAATGGCACGGGGCTGCTGGCGGCTACCGCATTCAGAGTCTTGCGTCGTGTTTCATCAAGAAAATCGAAGGTTCTCAGAGTTGCGTAACAGGCTTGCCTATCTTTGAGCTTTACGATATATTAAAAGAACAGGGTTATTCTATTTTGGAATAAATCCGGCAGACCTTTCAGGTTTGTTATCATCCGTGTCCTTTCTTAAGGATATCGAGAAAAAGAGTATGGGGTAAGCGTTTTTTAACGAATCTTACCGGTGAAGGAGAAACTCATGGCAGTTGTAACCATGAAAAACTTGCTTGAATCTGGTGTACACTTTGGTCACCAGGTAAAACGTTGGGATCCACGCATGAAGAAGTACATCTTCGCAGAGCGCAATGGTATCCACATCATCGACTTGCAGAAAACAATCGCTGCAATCAAAGACAGCTACGAAGCTGTTCGCAAAATCACTGCTTCAGGAAAATCAGTTCTTTTCGTTGGAACAAAGAAGCAGGCTCAGCAGGCTGTTCAGAAAGAAGCTGAACGCTGCGGAATGTTCTATGTAAACAACCGCTGGCTTGGTGGTATGCTTACAAACTTTACTACAATCAAAAAATCACTTCTTCGTCTTAAGAAGATTGAAAAAATGGAAGTAGACGGAACTTTCGAAAACCTTACAAAGAAAGAAGTTTCTGCTCTCCAGAAAGAAAAATCAAAGCTTGAAAAGAACCTTGGTGGTATCAAGGAAATGAAGGAACTCCCAGGAGCAATCTTCATTATCGATACACACAAGGAACAGATTGCTGTTGCAGAAGCACGCCGCATGGGTATTCCTATCATTGCAGTTGTTGATACAAACTGTAACCCTGAAGGAATCGACTACCCTATTCCTGGTAACGACGATGCTATCCGTGCTATTTCTTTGTTCACTTCAATCATTGCTAACGCTGTAATTGAATCTGACAACGAAAACGGACTTAAGATCCTTGAAAACCTTGACGGCGAAGAAGAAATTCTTACAGACGCTTCAAACAAAGGTGAAGACGAAGAAATCGTTGACTACTCTAACTATCAGCCAACAGAAACAAAAGAAGAAGATGCTGAAGCTGATGAAAAAGAAAGCCTTGTTGACGAAGACAAGATCTATAACAACAAATAATTAAAGGATCAAAAATGAATTACACAGCTAATGATGTAAAAACATTGCGCGACAGCACAGGAGCAGGATTGCTCGACTGTAAGAAAGCGCTTAACGATACAAACGGTGACATTGCTGCTGCAGAAAAGCTCCTTAAAGAAAAAGGTCTTGCAGCAATGGCTAAACGTACTGACCGTGCAGCTGGCGAAGGACGTATTGTTGTAAAACAGGACGGAAACCGCATTGCAATGGTAGAAGTACTTTGTGAAACAGACTTCGTTTCTAACAACGCTGACTTTATTGCAGTTGCAGAAAAAGCTGCAGAAATCACACTTGAAAAGAAGGCGTCTGGAGTTCTTGATGAACACAAGGCTCTTATCGAAACTATTCTTGTTAAATTCCGTGAAAATATGTCTGTACGCCGTGCAGAATATGTTGAAGTTCCAGCTGGTTCTGTAGCTTCTACATACGTTCACCACGACCACAAAATCGGTGCTTTGGTTGTAGTAAAAGGTTCAGAAGCAGATTCTGTTAAGGATTTTGCTCACGTTTGTTGTCTTCACTTGGCTTCAAACAAACCTGAATACATCACAAAGGACCAGGTTCCACAGTCATACATTGACGAACAGACTGAAATCTTCAAGGCTCAGATGGCTGAAGATGAATCTATGGCTAAAAAGCCGGAAAACGTTAAGGAAGGAATCCTTAAGGGTAAAGTAAACAAACTTGTTGCTTCTATCTGTTTTATGGATCAGGCTTACCTTGATAACGAAAAAATCACTGTTACACAGGCTATTGCTGAAGCAGGTAAGGCTGCTGGTGCAACTTTGACATTCGACAATGTAACACTTTACGTTCTTGGTAAATAATTACCAGGTCTAAAAAAAGCGGCCGGTACTGTCTGGCCGCTTTTTGTTTAAAAACAGCAGAAAGCAGCGCAGCTGCTTTTGCAAGTAGGTAAACCTAAAAAACGCTGACGCGTTTTTCTTTACGGTTTGCTATTCATCAGAAAGCAGCGCAGCTGCTTTCTCTCAGGAGGAAAAAATGTCTGAAGAAAGAATGGAAAAAACAGTTGCTTCTCTTAAAGAGAGATTCAACGGAATCCGCACAGGACGTGCATCTGCTGCGATTTTTGATAAGGTTCGGGTAGATTATTACGGTACAAAGTCTCCTCTTAATCAGGTTGCTACAATTTCTGTACCGGAAGCACGTTCTGTAATCATACAGCCGTTTGACAAATCACTTATTGTCGAAATTGAAAAAGCTATCCTTACAGCAGATTTAGGCCTTAACCCTTCTAACGACGGTAAGGTAATCCGCATTTCTATTCCGCCTCTCACAGCAGAAAGAAGAAAGGAACTTGTAAAGCAGGCAAAAACACTTGCAGAAGAAGCAAGAACTTCTATCAGAAATATACGTCGCGATGGTAATGATGACCTTAAGAAAAAACAGAAGGCAAGCGAAATTACTGAAGACGAATTGAAGACAGAAGAAGACAAGCTTCAGAAACTTACAGATAAATACGTTGCAGAAATCAACAAGATTTATGAAGCAAAAGAAAAGGATATAATGGAAGGCTAATTTATGTCAGAAATTAATTCAGCAGTACCAGTTCACGTTGGCATCATTATGGACGGCAACGGACGCTGGGCAAAACAGAGAAATTTGCCTCGAACCAGCGGACACAAGGAAGGACTGGATGTAGCAAAAGCTATTGTCAAGGCTGCTGCTGAAATAGGCATAAAATATGTCACACTTTATACTTTTTCTACAGAAAACTGGAAAAGAGCCCAGGAAGAAGTTGGATTTTTAATGAATTTAATCCGCGGACACCTTAGGGCTGAATTCCAGTTCTATAAACAGAACGGAATCAGAATCAAGCATCTTGGGGACTTATCAGGTTTACCGGAAGACGTACAGACCGAAATTAAAAAAGCTATGGAAGAAACGGCTGATTTTACGGGTCTGACTGTTGTTCTTGCCATTAATTACGGCGGCCGGGATGAAATTGTCAGGGGAGTAAAAAAACTCTTGTCAGAAGGGAAAAGCATTTCTGACATAACAGAGTCAGACATTTCAAATTCATTTGATATTCCAGAACTTCCTGATGTTGATCTTTTAATCCGTACTGGTGGAGAATTAAGACTCAGTAATTTTCTGTTATGGCATGCCGCTTATGCAGAATTTTTGTTTACAAATACCCTATGGCCGGATTACAATAAAGAAGAGTTCTTAAAGGATATAGACTCTTTTAAAAACCGGACCAGACGTTTTGGTGGAGTTCTTAATAATTAGAGACGATATGAGCAAAGTTTTACAGAGATTACTTACATTTTTCATAGGCATACCTGTTGTTTTGGGAATAGTATTTTTTGATCCCTCAAAATATCATTACGGTATCAATATTCTGGCATGCATAATTTCTGCACTTGCAGCCAGCGAATTATATTCACTTTTTTCAGCAAAAACAAAACTTCCCGGAAGGATTTTCATCATCATTCTGTCAGTAATTCAGCCATTATCTGCATTCCTGCTCATTTTATTCGGGAAAGATAATTCATACATTGATTTTTCATACTGGGTATTTCTGCTTGCCGGAATGCTTCTTATGACCTCAGAAATTTTTCGCAATAAAACCTTTGAAGATTCAAATACTAGGATTTCAGGTGCAATTTTTATTATTTTTTATGCTGGTTTCCTTTTTACTTTTGTAACAAGAATGACACTTCTGAAAGAAGCTTCTCTGATTCTGTGTATTTTCTTTTTTACAGTATTTATTAATGATTCTCTTGCATGGTTTTTTGGTGTCCTATTCGGAAAAAACAACAGAGGATTTGTTGCAGCCAGCCCGAATAAAAGCATTGCCGGCTTTGCAGGCGGAATTTTCGGTGCAATTGCAACCTGTACTTTGATTCATTATATATGGCCGGAACTTTTCTACGGTTCTCCGTTAAAAGGTGCCTTAATGGGATTCCTTTGCGCAGCTGCTGGAATTACTGGCGACCTAATTGAATCTGTATTTAAAAGATCTGCAGTAATTAAAGACAGCGGAAACATTATTCCGGGACGCGGAGGAATTTTGGATTCAGTAGATTCCATTCTTTTCACTTCTCCAGTTTTCTATATCTGTCTTTCAGTCTTATATCATCCAGAATTTGTATAACTAACAGGCAACAAAATGAAGAAAGTTTTAGTTTTAGGCTGTACTGGCTCAATCGGAACCAGTACGCTGGAAATCATCCGGAACATGCCGGCTGATTTTTGTGCATGCGGTCTTACGGCCAACAAAAATGAAACAAAACTAAACTCCCTGTGCAGAGAGTTTAACTGTCAGGGACTTCTTACATCTGAAGCAGGACTAAATGCAATAAGCGGTTTAATCGAAAAAACAAATCCAGACATTGTTGTAAACGGAATTGCAGGATCAGCCGGTCTTGAACCTTCCAAAATAGTTCTTGAATACGGAATTCCGCTTGCACTTGCAAACAAGGAAACTGTTGTAATGGCGTGGCCACTTATAAAGCAGCTTGCAGAAAAAAATCATACAGAAATTATTCCAGTTGATTCAGAACATTCGGCAATATTCAGTCTGATTAATCAGGCAGGAAAAAATAATATATCTGAACTTTTAATAACAGCAAGCGGCGGCCCGTTCAGAAATCTTTCAAAGGAAGAACTTAAATCTGTAACCGTTGAAGACGCCCTTAAGCATCCGACATGGAATATGGGTAAGAAAATTACGATTGACTCTGCTTCCCTTGCAAACAAAGGTCTTGAGGTTATAGAAGCCAACCGACTTTTCGATATGAGAGCAGAAAAAATCAAGGTTGTCGTTCATCCGCAAAGTCTTATTCATTCTATGGTAAGGACAAATGACGGGATGATTTATGCCCAGATTTCTGATCCGGACATGAAGCATCCGATTTATTCTGCCCTCACCTACCCTGAGAACAAGAAAGCTTACCTGAAGCCTTTTGATCTTTTTGACCAGACTATGACTTTCTTTAAGCCTAGAATGGAAGATTTTCCAATGCTTTCTTATGCGTTTGATGTTATTTTAGAAGGCGGAAGTTACTCTATTGCGTATAATGCGGCAAACGAAATTGCAGTAGACGCCTTTATCAATAAAAAAATCAGCTTTACTCAGATTCCGGAAACTGTTCATGCTGTTCTTGAAAAAGACTGGTCACAGGACGTAAAAAGCTTTGAAGATGTATTTGAAACGGACCGAAAAGCCCGGATTATTGCACAGGATTTGATATGAGATTCATATACGGTCTTTTAAGCTTATGTTTTCTGATTTTTTTTCACGAACTTGGGCATTTTCTTGCAGCCAGGCTATTTGGAGTTACTGTAGAATCATTTTCCATTGGATTTGGTCCGATTCTGTTTCATAGAAAAAAAGGATGCACTGATTACAGGATTTCGTTGATTCCTTTGGGCGGATACTGCGGAATGAAAGGCGAAAAAGATTTTGTAAAGTCTTTAGAAGCTGGTCTTGATTACATTCAGGCAGAAAGTGATTCCCTTTATGGAGTTCATACAATAAAACGCATTGCCATTGCCTTTGCAGGACCTTTTTTTAACCTGCTTTTTGCGTTTATCGGCTACACTATTATTGCTTCCATTGGATATTCATATTATTCATATTCAAACAGAATTAAGCTTGTTACAGAAACTTACCCGGAAATCCACAGTGCAGCAGCAGATGCAGGTCTACTTTCCGGCGATAGAATAATTCAGATTAACGGGGAAAAAATTGAAAACTTCAGGGACATTATTGAAGAAATTGGTACCCGTCCAGATGAAAACATAACTGTAAAAGTCCTTAGAGACGATGAAGAAAAAAATTTCAGTTTCAGGACAGATTTAGATAAGTCAAACGGAAGCGGTAAAATCGGCGTAATGTCTTTTGATAGTGAATATGCAAAATATGAAGCCAAACGGTATTCGTTTTTTCCTGCATTAGGACAGGGTGCCTTGGAATGCGCTAAAACAATAAAACTTACCGCAAAAGGCATTTTTACACTTTTTAAGGGTGTAGACCTCAAAAATTCTGTTTCAGGGCCGGCCAGAATAGCAGACATGATTGGAACCGTTCTTAAAGAAAGTTTTTCAGATGGATTAAGGACTGGAATTGTAAATATGTTTTACTTCTGCGGAGCAATCAGCATTTCCCTGTTCATTATGAACCTTCTACCCGTGCCAATTCTTGACGGCGGACTTATTCTTTTTGCATTGATTGAACTTATTTTCAGGAGAAAAATTTCTCCAAAAGTGTTATATTACATTCAGTTTGCAGGAGTTGCATTTATTGCACTACTCTTTTTTATTGGACTAAATGGAGATATTAATTATTTTTGGAATTTAATAAAGGGAGCAAAATGAAAAGAATTCTTACAGCAGTTTCAGCATTTATCCTTACTGTAGCAGTTTTACCTGCACAGTCACATATTTCAACACAGGCTCACCAGGAAGAAGTTTCTACAATTATTCCTGCTTCTGACAGCGGTGAATTCGAACAGTCATATTTCAGTGTCGGAAAGGACGGTTTTTTAATCAAATGGTCCGGAGATGATCAGGGAGAACACTATCAGATTACAGACCTTGAAATAAAAATGGCGGTTGTTTCACCGAATAAAAAGGAAATCGCAGTATATGAAACTGACGGCGGAACAACCAACAGGGTTTCTGTATGGAACTGGGATACACTTTCAAGAAAATATGCAAGGCGCTTTTCTGATTCAATCACTTCCCTTTCCTATTCAAAAAAAGGAACTTATCTTATAGTTGGAACAGCAACTGTTGACGGTGCGGTTTTCATAAATGCCCAGTCTGGAGCTGTAATCAATAAAATTTCGGATTCTACAGGGATTATAAATTATGCTACTACAAGCGAATCTGAAAAAACTGCTGTAATGTATTCACCGGCAGGAAATCTTTCTTACTACAACCTTACAACAGGAAGACTCAAACAGAAATTTACGACTATCCAGGGACTTTCACAGACAGTTTTGTTCAACAATTCGCTTTATCTTGCAGGCGTTGTTGATGACACAATCTACGTATGCCATGCACTTACAGGTAAAATTCTTAAGACGGTTCAGGCTGAAAGTCCGATTATCCTTACTTCTGAAAATGATTCAAGCCTTTTCTACATGGAAAACAACGGAAAAGGCCAGTATATATTTGAAAAACTTGAAAATGAAAACAATCAGGGAATGACGCCGCCTAGAATCATAAAGAATATGAAAGGGCCTAGAGGCAACGAGCGTATTGTATGCGGAACCAAGATGGATAACAGCATCATGTTAGGTTCTAAATCAGGAGCTGTATACAAAATGTCTGCTCAACCGGAAACAGAAGTTGAACAGATTCCTCTTCTTACAGAAAATACTTATGATAAAATTCTTGATATGTGCCCTTATGGAGAAGATTTTTACTTTCTTACACGAAATGCAATATACAAATCTTCTTATGACACAGGAATTGTAAACAGACTTGGAACAAATCCTAATCAGACTCAGATTATTTCTTATGGAGATAAGGTAATTCTCTGGTCAAAGGGAACAAAAGAAACTGTTCAGCTTTACGATTATTCAAAACCTGAAATTACTGATCTGTTTACACCAAAAACATCGCTTCAGTCTGTCCGGCTTTTTGGAAACATAATTGTAGAAATGGAAAGTAATTCCTATGTAAACACTTACAACATGGACACAAAGGAATACACCCAGGTTTATGCAGGTGCAGGACTTCAGGATGCCGTAATAATGAATGACGACAAACTTTATGTAGCAAAATCATATGCAACAAATCCAAAATCTGCCCTTCTTTGTGTTGATACAACTACAAAGGAAACAGTTCCAATGAACCTTACCGGAAACGTTTCTTTTGCCCTTTCTGTAAACGGAAACGATATTTACGGAATCAACATTATTTCTGAGGGACAGGCAAGGAAAACGACTGTATTTAAATTCAATACAGTTTCAAAACAGACAGTTTCAATCCTTAAATTCAATGATGAAGATCCGGATGCATTTACATACCTAAAATATCCGTTCCTTTACACAAATATTGGAAAGGATACTATAAGATCCTGTAACCTCAGTCTGAGCAAAAACTTTGCATTCAGACGCTCTGCCAGCCTTCCTATAAAAGTCTGCCAGAATGCAACAAGGGTTGTAATTCTTAACAAAGATGGAAGCATAAGCTGGTACAACAGCGATCGTCCGCCGGTTCTTGCAGACTGGTACCTTACAAAAGATGGCCAGTGGTTTGAATTCTAAAAGAATGGTTCCGTTATTCAGACAGAAGTTTTTTGTATATTGAAATGTATTTTTCAGCTGATGCACTCCAGCTGAAATCGGAAGTCATTCCGTTATGCTGCATTTTACGTACAGCCGCTTTATCTTCAAAAACGCTTAAAGCCCATTTTACCGTGTTATAGACGGCATCCGGAGTAAGATCATAAAATTTAAATCCGGTTGCTTTGTCTGGATTTTCAGCCCAGCTTATTACGGTATCATCAAGGCCGCCTGTTGCCCTTACAACAGGAATCGTTCCGTAAAGCATTGAATAAATCTGATTTAGACCGCACGGCTCATATTTAGACGGCATAAGAAATAAATCTGAACCGGCTTCAACAATATGACTGATTTTTTCGCTATACCCTATATATGAGCCGAAATTTTCGAAGCGGCCGGTAAGGCTATGAATTTCATTTTCGCACCATTTTTCTCCGGAACCGACAACAACAAACTGCGCATTAAAATCTGAACACATTCTATACATTGCTCCATAATACGGAGCAAAAAGTTCAGCAATTCCCTTCTGTTCAACAAGACGGCATATTATACCGATTACAGGTACATCCGGATCTGTTTTTAATCCGAATGTTTTCTGCAGAACTTCCCGGCAGATTCTTTTACCGGTAAGGTCATCCTTTGAATAATGGGCAGGAATGTACCTGTCAGTTAAAGGATTCCATTCCGTGCGGTCTGCTCCATTAACGATTCCTTCAAAAACATCACTCATTCCGCGTAAAATGCCGTCCAAACCAAATCCGCCCTGTGGAGTCATTGCCTCTTCCATGAACTTTTTTGAAACCGTAGTTATAAAATCTGAACTGCATATTCCAGCCTGAAGAAGATTAATGCCTCCAAAGCGGGCCAGATGACAATCATATTTACAGGATTCTGGAAGACCTAAAAGCCGGTAAGCTGCATCCGGATATGAGCCCTGATATCCTAGATTGTGAATTGTAAAAACAGTTTTTGTATGCGGGAAATTTTTTCTTTCAACCAGATTTAAAATTACAGGTACAAGCGCTGTTGACCAGTCATTTGAATGAATTATGTCTGGTATCCAGTTTATTGAACGGCAAAATGCAAAGGCTGAACGGCTCAAAACAGAAAAACGTAACGGATTGTCATGATAATCAGGCTCATAATCAGAACCGTAAATACCGTCCCTTCCGTAAAGTTTTTCGTTATCTATAAAAATATATTCAAGGGATCCTGATTCATAGAAAACGGAATTCCTTGCCCTATAAACGTTTACAGTAATTTCTGACCAGCCGGTACTTACCAGGAGAGCAGATTTACAAAGTTCAAGCGAGTCTTTTGAAATACAATAATAGCGCGGAATAAGAATTTTTACTGAATTGCCCTTCAGGGCCAGAGCCCGTCCTAAACCACTTACTGCATCTGCAAGCCCGCCTGTCTTTGCAAACGAACTTGCTTCTGCCGAAACAATCAGAATATTCATAAAAGAATTTCCTGCCTGAATTAACTGAGTTTAAGGTTTACGCACCTGCCTGTACAGCAGTCTTAAATGCTTCTTTTGAATTTAGGATTGTAGATTCTGCAACACAATAAGAAATTCTGAACCAGCCCTTTCCTGCAAAACCGGTTCCCGGAGCACAAAGAATGTTAAATTTCTTTAGATGAGCACAGAAAGCCATGTCATCATCGTTCCAGCCGTCCGGCACCTTTACAAATAGGTAAAAGGCTCCCTGAGGCCTTGCATATTTAAGACCTGCATAATCCATAACTTCCATGATTTCCTTACATCGCTTTTCGTAAAGGGAATAGTCGCATTTTGCATTCCAGCTTCTAGCAATAACTTTCTGGAAAAATGCCGGCGCATTTACAAATCCAAGTACCCTTGTACAGAAAATACATGCGCTTACCATAAGTGCTGCGTCATCTGCGGCAGGGTTCACCGCAATATAACCGATTCGTTCCCCCGGAATGCTAAGATTTTTTGCAAAGGAAGTTACAACAACAGCATTTTTATAAACCGGAAATACAGAAGCAACCTTTGCATTTCCATAAGTAATTGCGCGGTATGGTTCATCACAGATAATGAACGGATAGCGGCCTGTTTTTTTGCCGTGTTCAGAAAGAACTTCTGCAAGGCTTTTAATTTCTTGTTCGGAATAAATCTTTCCAGTAGGATTGTTTGGAGAATTTATAATTATGGCAGCCGTTTTTTCAGAAAGCGCACTGCGGATATTTTCTACATTCAGGCTGAAATCTTCATTTGTTTTTACAGGAATAATTTCCCCGCCATGATTTCGAACATAATGATTATATTCTGCAAAATACGGACATGGAGCAAGAACTTCATCACCTTCATCAACAAGAGCCTTTATTACACAGTTAAGGGCAGCGGCAGCGCCAACAGACATTACAATATTTTCGTAGCTGATTTCAACGCCCTGTTCAATTGAAGTTTTTTCAGCCATTGCCTTGCGAGCTTCCACATATCCGGGATTAGGCATGTAGCCGTGGCACATGTGACTTGTATCAAGAGCAACATCTTTTATTGCATTTATGACTTCTTCAGGCGGATCAAGATCTGGGTTTCCAAGACTGAAGTCATAGACATTTTCTTCACCGAATTTCTTCTTAAGGAGAATTCCTTCCTCAAACATTTTTCTTATTACGCCGTTAGCAGGGCTTTCAATAATTGCTTTAATCTTCTTTGATATCATAATATATCCATTATATCATTTCTTTTTATTATGTAAAACTTCCATATTCATTTTAGCAGCAGATTTTATAATATTGATAAAAAAAACGAATAGCGATATATTTAAAATATGAATAAAACAACTATTTTTGCATTAGCACTTGTAGCGCTTACAGCAGTTTCTGCGGCAGCGCTTCCTTTTAACGACAAACTTTCTGCCGAAGACCTTGAAACAATCAACAAAGGCGAAGTTCTTATCAAGAGCATCGACAAATATAAGAACATGTCAATCGACAGTGACAATCCGGGAGCAGAACGAATCCGTCTTATCGTTAATAACCTTAATCCGAATTATCTCGCCGAAATCATTCAAGTTAAACCAATCAAGGGAAATGAAGACCTTGACGTAAAAATTTCAGCAGTTCTTGAAGATGTAGAATCTTACGCAGGCATTCCGTACTGGTCAGTTTACCACAACCGCTATTTTAATCTTTATGATACAGCAAAAATCAACAGCATCACAGAAGACAACAACTCCAAACTGATTGATTCAACAATTGATATCGGACCGTTCGGACTAACAAATGTACCGATTAATATTGAAAAAAATGATAATTTTCTTCTCTATCAGATGACAAACAACCAGAATTTGAACCACATGGGTATCACCTGTGTACAGAAAAAGAACATGAAGTCACTTATCCTTCTTTTTAAGGACGGCGACAACTGGGTCCTTTACGGAATCGGTGCCGTAAAGGCGCCAAAACTTGCAATGTTTGAAAAACGAATTGAACGTTCTTTCATAAACAAAACAAAGACATTCTGTTCTTATGTATTCTCTAAGATTTAATCTAAAATCTTAGGCTGAAAAACATGAATTCCCCTGTACTGACTTTCTGTTCAGTAAAAGGGGATTTTTTTTATTTTAAACTTTCGTAAGTAATAGTCTTTCTTAAAAACTGCCGTTCAGTTTCTTTCTTTCCGTATTTTTCAACTACAGTAGGATATTCCTTAAAAAGAGAGCGGCCAAGTGCAATTCCTTCTGTATTGAAGTCAAAACCTACAGCATTCAGAATAGTCGGCATAAGGTCAAAAGATGAATAGTCTCTTGCCCGGTTTAATCCCGAAGTTTCTGCTATAGGATTTATGTATACATTATAGACCCGGCGCATGGAATCAATCTTAGAAGAAGGAACAGCACTAATTTTTCTGATAAAATTATTAAGCGGCGCATCAAGATATGCGTGGTCTCCGGTAATTACAATTGTTGTGTCCTTCGCCCACTCCTGCTTTTTTATCCAGGCAATAAACTCTCCTACCTGACGGTCGCTGCAGTCAAAGACATTTTCAATCTGCGAAGGGTAAATACTCCTGCATTTCTCACATTTATACCCATTTGGAAAATGAGTATCAACCGTAAGCATGCTGAACGAAAATTTTTCTCCGGAAGCAGCAAGTTCTTCCAGCTCAATTTTAGCCATTTCGTAAAGCTTCTGGTCTTCAAATCCCCAAAAAACCTGATAATCTTCCGGAATCAGTTTATGCTTCTTATAATAGTTTATGTCATGTACTTCAACACTGTGATTTTCAAGAATAAGGTCGCGGTTTTCAAACTGCTTTTCAGAGCCCATTGCAAAAACATTCCTGTACCCCTGATCAGATAGATAATCGTACAGCGACTTTGCCTTTGCAAGGCACTTCATGTTGCCATCTGAATCCTGAGAAAATGGAAGAAAATAAGGCACAGCCAATGTCTTAGAAAGAATTCCTGCAGAAGTCCAGGCAGTAGCCTCAAGATTTTCAAGACCTCCGTTTCCCGACAAAGAGCCGAAAACCGTATTTTCAGAAGCAATTTGCGTAAGTTCAGGAATCAGGTTGTATTTTAAGATTCCGCCATGTTCAACATCAGAAAAAGAACCTTCCATTGATTCAAGAAAAATATAGATAAGGTTATTCGTCTTTCCATAAGGAGCAGAAAGAGAAACACTTTCGTACGGAATAAAATTTTCATCATAAAAATCAGACTGTTCAGGTGCCTTATTTACAAGAGAATTGATATAAATGTATTTCCAACCTTTATTAAAGACAAACGTAAATGCAAGCGAAAAAACAAAGCAGAAAAACGTAATTAACAAAGATTTTTTTGGATCAGGCATGACCTTCTTTTTAAGGTAAAATCCCAGTCGAACAAAAAAATACACAAGATAAATCAGAATGGAAGGAAGTACAAATCCTAAAAAAATCGAAAGCCCCGTTCCAGAATCATGTCCGGTTGTATCTGCAGAAAGAACAAAAAAAACATTCCACTGTTTTTGCATAGGATAATTGGCATCTGCCCACGGATTAACCAGCATAAAAAGCCAGAACGCAATAAAAAAAACATCAGATAAAGCAAGCAGAAGGACAGATTTAAACTTATTAGACATGAAATTATTATATCACGTTTGAGAAATAAATGAAAAGATGTCGTAAGCACTATTTTAATCACGCAGTTTGCTTAAAAAACGCGAAAAAAAAACTCCTGCAGCAAAATTCTGTTGCAGGAGTCTTTCTGAAGCATCACACTAAAGGATGTCTTTCATGAATTCTTCAAGTTTTACGCAGAAGGCCTTCATTTCGTGCGGCTGAATGTCACCAATGTTTGCAATTCGGAACGTATTTATATTGCCGAGTTTTCCCGGGTAAATTGTAAATGCATATTTCTTTGCAAAATCATGGAGTGCTTCAAAGCTGTACTTATCAGATTTAGGTTCAAGAATCGCTGTAATAAGGTGACTTTGATTTTCTTCCTTTACAAGCATTTCAAGACCAAGTTTCTTAACTGTTTCAACAAGAATCTTCCAGCATGCAATGTAACGTTCAGCCCTCTTTTCAACAGTTTCAACCTTCGTTTCAATGATTGCCTGTCTTAAAGCATAGAAAGTCTGAACAGGAGGTGTAAAGCGTGTCTGGTGAGTCTTCTGGAAATACTGATACTGATCCCAAAGATTCAGGTAGTAATTGCGGATAGGAATATTCTTTGTAGCTTCAAGAGCCTTTTTGTTACAAATAACAAAACCTACACCAGCCATACCCTGAATATTCTTGTTAGAAGTTGAAGCAATAAAATCAACCCCAATATCCTTAAGATCCATAGGGATTCCTGCATAAGCAGAAACAGCATCAAAAATTGTAGTCATGCCGTATTTTTTTGCCATCTGACAGATCTCCTTAATAGGATTCAAAAGACCAGTTGTAGTCTCGTGGTAAACACCTGCAAGATGAGTATACTTACCGGAAGCAAGAACCTTTTCAAGAGCCGCAAGATCAATCGGCTCATAAGTAGAACTTTCAAAAACGTCAAAATTCAGCTTGTGAACGCCGGCAATTTTTGCAAGCCTGTTACCGTAAGATCCGTTATCAATTACAAGAAGCTTTCCGTCTTCCGGAACAACAGAACAAACCATTGCTTCATCAGCACCAGTTCCAGAACAGCCGAACATTACAGTTGTATATTCTTCAGGATCAGCAACAAAACGTGTAAGTTCGGTTGCACACCATTCCATAAGGTCGCCAAACTCATATTCACGCGGGCAGATATCGCTCTGAACCTGTGCATACTTTACGCTGTCAGTAGTAGTAGCCGGGCCAGGATTCAAAAGAACTTCGCGACGGATAGAATAAAGCGATTCATTTTCCTTAATGCGCGGCCAGATCTGTGTAAGCGCACGGTCAAGCATTGATTCATCATCAATTTCAGTCCATGCATAGTATTCAACCTTATGAACGTAAACCGATTCACCAGAAACGCTGACCTGCTTCAAAGCCGACTCGTAATCAAGCTTAATCAAATCTGCAGACGACTTATAATAGGCCATCATTTTTTCAAGGCATGACTTAGAAATTTTAGTAATTCCAACAAGTTCTCCGGCCGGTTCAGGAATAACAGATTTATCCTTGCTTACTTCATTCAAAACGCCGTCTGCATCAGCAGCAAGATAAACTTCGTCATGGCTATTAGATTTTCCGCTTGCAAGAATTACGTTTGCTCTCTGTTCATTCTGAAGCACAGTAAGCCCTACAGAATCATAAATCAAGTCACTTTCAAGAAGAATAAAATCGCCCTTAATATAAGGAACGCAGACTTCAAGAGTTCCCATGCTGCTTGTATTCGCATAGTTTTCATTCTTTACAGTCTTAATCACATGATATTTCTTTGCAAGTTCGTCATAATATTCAGAACAGTGACCGGTTCCAATAATGATTTCTTCAATTCCGGCAGCGATAAGCTTCTGCACAGAACGTTCAACCATAGGAACACCGTCAATTTCAATAAAACCTTTTGGCATAAGTTTAGTTCTGTCACCAAATCGAGAGCCAAGCCCGCCCGCTACAATTACAGCCTGTCTAATCATATACGCTCCAATATTTTATATCTATAGGGGAAAAGCCTTTCCCCTGCGTCACACTTCGTTGTGCCGCACCCCTTTCTCCTGGGGAAGAATCCCCAAGCCCCTCTTTTATGAATTCAGAAAATTCATAAGGGCAATCTTATTTTCTTTAGGAGTGCTCTTAGGACGGCCCAGGTCTTTTCTTGCACCCTTAGTTACAAGAACTTCAACAAATGTAAGCTTAGACTTTGATTCAGAGTCATTCAATGCAGCATCAAGTTCTTCAGGAGTTTCTACCTTTAGGACATTTTCATAGCCACATCCGGCAGCAATAGCACAAAGGTCAATCTGACGTCCAACAGTAGGCTGACCGCCAACGCTGTCGTGAGCACCGTTGTTCAATACAAAATGAATCATGTTTGAAGGAGCACGGGTTCCGATTGTAGCCATTCCGCCCATCTGCATGATAGAAGCACCGTCACCGTCAATGCAGTAAACCTGACGTTCTTTTTTCTGCATTGCAATGGAAAGAGCAATCTGGCTTGCGTGTCCCATTCCTCCTACAGTAAGAAAGTCTTTTTCGTGGCTCATTCCATGCTTATCGCGAAGTTCATAAAGTTCGCGGCTTGCCATACCGGTTGTAGAAACAAATGCTGTGCTGGCATCTGCAGAAAGCATGATTTTTTCAATTGCTTCTTCCCTGGACATTTTTCCGTCTACAGGAATGTTGTTTACAAGCTTGTAGTCATCAAATGTTCCCTTGCGGATTACAAACGCATACTGAGCGTTGTTTTCACGGATGTAGCTGTATGCCTTTTCAAACTGAGCAGGAAGATCTGCTTCGTTTTCAGAAAGAACCTCATAAGGAACTTTCATTGCATCAAGAAGTTCGCATGTAACTTTTCCCTGCTTTACGTGCTGAGGTTCGTCATGAACACCAGGTTCTCCGCGCCAGCCGATTACAATCAGCATCGGAATTGAATATACATCAGGATCCGCAATGGAAAGGAGTGGGTTTACCATGTTTCCTTCCCCGGAATTCTGCATATAAATCATAGGAATTTTTCCTGTTGCAAGGTGATATCCTGTTGCAAGTGCTGTTGCACTTCCTTCATTTGCAGAGATTATATGTTTTTCTGCAGGTGCATTGTCTGTAACATACGCACAGAAATTTTTCAAAAGAGAATCAGGAACCCCCGCAAAAAAATCAGTTCCATTCTTCATCAATAAATCATAAAAATAAGACGGTCGAATCATTTCTTTTTCTCCTGATCAAAAGCAGCCGTGCTGCTTTTTGTGTACAGCGGCATGGATGCAATTTTTATTTAGTACCTGGGATTAATTCCAGAATCTGCTTGATTGGCATGCAGTCGTCGTTTACTTCGAGGCTACGTTCTGCCTTAAGAATTTTTTCTGCAACGCGCTGCATTGCAGGATAACTTGCACGAAGCATGTGGTTAGCATAAATAATGATGTTTGCGCCCCATTCTGCAAGTTCATCTTCTGTAAACTGATTGTAAGTTGTAGGAACCAGAACAATAGGAATACCTGAATATTCCTTTCTGAATTTCTGGCAGAATTCCTTTATGTCTTCTCCAGACTTGTCCTTTGAGTGAATCATAACACCGTCTGCACCAGCCCTTACAGCCGCATAAGCCTTAGTCAGGGCTTCTTCAACAGAATATCCGGCAATAATTTCTTCAATTCTGGCAATAATCATAAAGTCTTTAGTAACCTGAGCTTTTTTTCCAGCAGCAATCTTTTCGCAGAATTCTTCTTCTGTTGCAAGAACCTGTTTTGCTTCTGTACCAAAAAGGGAATTCTTCTTAAGTCCTTTTTTATCCTCAATGATGACGGCACTTACACCGTTTCTTTCAAGAGTTCTTACAGTAAATACAAAGTGTTCCGGAATGTCACCAGTATCGCCATCATAAATAATAGGTTTTGTAGTACATTCAAGGATGTCTGTAAGGCTCTGCATACGTGTTGTAAGGTCAACAGCTTCAATATCAGGCTTACCTTTAGAAGTAGAATCTGTAAGGGAAGATGACCACATTCCGTCAAACTGATGAAGACCATCTTCTTTCATTACCTGTGTATTTTCAACAATAAGGCCGCTCAAACCGCTGTGGGCTTCCATAATCCTTACGATTTTTTTAGCACTGATAAGGCGTCGAAGAGTTGCACGGCGTACGTCCGGTGTTGTTCCAATAGAAGAAGCATTTTCTGCAAGGGCTGTTGAATTGATTCCCTGTGTATAAGGAATTTCAATGACTTTTCCGCCCCATTCCTTCATGGCTTCAAAAACTTCATCACGGATTTTTGAAAGGTAATTTGTCTTCCAGTCATCTCCGTGAATCATAAATTCAGGCTTAAGACTCTTAATATTTGGAACATAACTCCAGTCATCCTGAGGAATAACTTCTGAAACATTTTTGATGTTTTCTACAACAGCCTTTCTCTGGTCGTATGTAAGATAAGGCAGGCGCTTGTGATTTACAATTGCCTTGTCTGTAAGAAGACCAACAACTACATCACCGTATTTAGCACCTTCGTTAATGATGTTAATAATTCCAGGATGAATAATGTCTCCTGTAAGTCCAAGATAAACCTTTGCCATAAAAAAACCTCTGAATATTCAAAACAATTTTAAGGTGAAAGCCGGTAAACAGAAACCTCACCTATTTACTTTATACTGCATTTCGCTGTCAAAGTCTATAAAAGATGTTCAAAAAAAATAAAAAATTATAAATTTTGAACAAAAACATGCAAAAAAGTGCTAAAAATATTCATTTTTTTTAATTTTTATTATAAAATTGAACACATGTTACAGGAAAAAGAATTTCATGTCCTTGCAGCCTTTGAGTCAGCAGAAAAGACACCTACCCAAAGACAGCTTGCAAAAGAAACCGGATACTCAATTGGAACCATAAACGGAATATGTGCCTCACTTGAAGAAAAGAATTTCCTTAAAGACGGAAAACTCACTCAGGCAGCACTTGAAGCCCTTGAACCATACAGGGTAAAACGAATCATCTTTATTGCTGCCGGCTTCGGTACAAGGCTTGTTCCAATTACACTTAATACTCCAAAGCCACTAGTGCGCGTAAAAGGCTCAAGAATAATAGATACAATGATTGATGCAGCTGTTTCTGCCGGAATAGAAGAAATAATAATTGTACGCGGTTACCTTAGCGAACAGTTTGACCAGCTCCTGTACAAATATCCGAACATAAAATTCATAGAAAACCCAGCCTACAACGAAGCGAACAACATAAGTTCAGCAATGTGTGCAAGATACCTTTTCAGCAATTCATACATTTGCGAAGCTGACCTGATAATCAAGAACAAAAAACTGATTTCAAAATATCAGTTCAATTCCAATTACTGCGGCGTAAAATGCGAGCGAACGGATGACTGGTGTCTTTACGTTTCAAAGGGAAGAATCTCAGGTGTTTCCGTAGGTGGACTTAATGCTTACAGAATGGTAGGCATTTCCTACTGGACAAAAGAAGACGGCAAAAAGCTTGCTGACTGCATGCAGAAAGTTTACGAAATGCCAGGCGGAAAAGAAAAATACTGGGACAGCGTTCCATTGGATGTCTGCAAGGATGAATTCAATCTTTCTGTACGCGAATGCAGTTTTGACGATTTTGTTGAAATAGACACTTTTAACGAGCTGAAGGCTTATGACCCGGCTTATGGAACGTAAAAAAAATATTTAAAAATTTCAAAAAAATGTCAAAATTGCTATTGACCTTTTTTTTGATAATTTATATATTATAAACATCAACACGACATGCGGTAGTCATATAACGGCTCATTATCTCAGCCTTCCAAGCTGATGACGAGGGTTCGACTCCCTTCTACCGCTCTAAAAAAGCTTCTCTGTTTTGAGGAGCTTTTTTTATTTAACAGCAATGTCTTTGCATTTGGAGTTGAACCCTCCAGGTTCTTGCCACGAAGCACAGCTTCGTGCCCAATTTGCTAAAATTGCTCGCGCAATTTTTTTACGCAAATTGTCTTCTACCGCTCTAAAGACTTCTCAGTTTTGGGAAGTCTTTTTTTATTTAACTGGATTTTTGTATTTTGAAAGTCGCTCCCTACAAGTTCTGCCCTGAAACCCAGATATCGTGGTCAATTTTCTAAAACAGCTGCCAATTTTTCTACGTGAATTGTCTTCTACCGCTCTAAAGACTGCTCTGTTTTGATTCTGCCTATACGTCGGCTTAATGACAAAAACAGAATCTTTCTATATACTGAGAAATATGAAAAAATTATTTTTAGTTGCATTCATCCTGCTTTTGGGTTCAAATTTTTTTTCGCAGGAAGCATTAAAATCATTTGAAGAAGAATATTATGAATTCCTTTCCCTTACAGGAACAACAAAACGTCCGACTTTGGGCTATAAAACACTCAGCGACTTAAATTGGAACTACTCTTATTCTACCCCGCCATATATCGACGATTTAGAATACATATACAACGATCAGATAAACGAAGATCAGATTGAAGCAACAGAAGAAAAAAAGAAGACCTACATCGATCCATGGAAAAATCACTGTCTTGGACGGAAAAAATCCATAAATGGAAATCCGTTCATCTACTATAAATTTTATGGACCGGAAAATTACAACAGCATAAACTCGGAAACGCCTTTTGGATTTAATGACGGCGCATTATGGCAGGGGAAAGGCTATAACGGAAGTATTTCTACCGGCGCAAGATTTGAGCTGTATGCCTTTGAATTCACATTTAAACCTCAGCTTTCATTTTCCCAGAACAGGGATTTTGAAACAATGGAAGGTGACCAGACATCACAATTCAGCGATAACTACAAATACAATTATTCTTGGGTAAATAGGAATACATTTGACAGAGAATCCTTTTATGGAGATGTAAAAGTCGCAAACTATGCAGGCGGCAACGTAGACATCGTCCAGCGCTACGGTGATTCATCTTTTTTTAACTATGACTGGGGCGATTCAGAAGTACGCTGCACAATCAGAACCTTTACAATCGGTTTTGGAACACAGACTCCATGGCTTGGACCTGCCTATATAAACCCGATGCTGGGAAGCAACAACGCAGCTTCATACCCGAAACTGGATTTAGGCTTAAGGCGGACAAAAATATGGATTCCTGGACTGAAATGGTATATTGGCGACATAGAAGCCAGAATCTGGACAGGCCGACTTACTCAGTCTGACTATTACGAAGGAAAAAATTCTGAAAACGAACACAACATGCTGAACGCACTTTCTGTAAGCTACGCGCCTTCATTTATCCCTGGCTTTTCACTTGGAATGAACAGAATTTTCATAACAAAATGGAAGCTTTCAAACCTTAAGTTTCTTGGCCGCCTTTTTACTACAAGCCACGAAAACAGCTACGAAACGGACAATGACGAAGATCAGAAAATTGCTTTCTACGCAGACTGGATTTTTCCACGAATAGGGCTTGAAGTATACGGAGAACTCGGTATAGATGACTTTACATCAAACGAAAAGACAAATCCTTTCCATACAGCAATTTACACTGTAGGCTTAAAGCAGTACATTCCTGTTCCTCTAAAAAAGCTGTTCCCAAAAATGCCTGATTTCATGAACCTTCACAGCGAGCTTCTGTTTGAATGGAACAATTTTGAAATGAGCCAGGACTTTCAGTTTCAGTGGCCATACCTTGGCTACTACTCTCACGGTTCAATCGGCCAGGGATACACAAACAATGGTCAGATTTTGGGAGCCGCAACAAGTACATTCGGTAACAGCCAGTACGTTTCCTATAAGATTTACTATCCAAAAGGAAGCACAAAACTCTACTTCCACCGCTTCTGCCCGAACAATAACTTTACAAATTCACAGTCCGTTCTTTCTTCAAAAAAATTCAGTTCAGACGTAATAATAGCCGGTTCAGAAGATTTTAATTCTGCATACTACGCAAATTACGAGACATATTACGACTTTGGAATTGAAACAAATTTCTTCGTGAACAGAAACATAAACGTAAATGCCGGATTTGACTGGGTAGAAATAATCAACTGGCATTACTGGCAGGGCCGCGAAAAGAGAAACTTAAGGCTTTCGTTCGGAATGAAATACAACCTTATGTAATTTTATGAAGAGACAGAATACCCGTCCAGAACTACAGAATGTTATTTCAAGTGCCTTGGTTGGGGATTTCTTAAAGTATACTGCATCCACCAGATATGAGGGAAATATTTCATAATGAAATGCTTTAAGGAATCTGCATTAAGTTTTTTTACAAGCGACTTGAATTCCTTAAAATTCCGGTGAGTAATGCAAAGATTTATATACCATATGATTTTTTTCTGGTCAAAATCTTTTCTAGATATTTTCCCCAAGCCGTATAAAGAAATTACATACTCATGAATATCCATTACAGATTTTGCAAAACGGTAAGCCTTGTCAAAATTACCTGAATTACTTATTGAAGAAGATATTACCCGGTATGCTGCAGTCTGCTCATGAATAAAATGACACTTGCAGTGTCTTGAAATAGAAAGCCACATTCCCCTGTCAAAAGTCTGAAACTTTCTTTCAATGTAGTCGTCTATATTGCAGTACTTCTTAAACGATTCCAGCCTAAAAACAATTGTAAGGGCCCCTATAGAAGCAAATCCCATAAGGGCATCATACCACTGGTCATTCTGTCTGGCATCAAAATCCTTTATGACATCTGACTGCTTTACACCGTTTTCATCAATAGTATAATAATCAGTACAAACCAATGAATAATCAGGATTTGCCTCAAGAAATGAAATCTGCTTCTGGAGTTTTAGAGGATCTGTCCATACATCGTCACTTTCCAAAATGGCAATGTACTTTCCCTGTGCCTGTTCAAGAAGAAATTTATAGCTTTTCAAAAGTCCCTGATTTGCTTCATGCGTAAAAATCTTGATTACATCAGGATTTTTTTCTGCAAGTTTCCTTGCAATTGAAAGGGTTCTGTCCGTTGAAACATCGTCATTTATTAAAAGCTCAAAGGCAAAATCAGTTTTCTGTGCAAGAGCCGACTTTACAGCTTCTTCAATAAATTTTTCATGGTTATAAGTCGGCATCAATATTGAAACAAGAGGCTTCATCTTCATTCCTTATTTTTTTACAAGTTCTGTCTTACCTTTTTCAAACTTGATTTTAAAATCACAGTTTTCAAGAGTAGAAAGCCTGTGCGCAATTGCAATAATAGTAATCTGTCCTTTAAGACGAAGGATTGTATCTGTAATGCTTTTTTCAGTTTCATTGTCCAATGCTGAAGTTGCTTCATCAAGAACAAGCACAGTAGGATTCTGATACAGCGCCCTTGCAATACCGATTCGCTGCTTCTGTCCGCCAGAAAGGCGTGCACCCCTGTCTCCTACACGGGTATTTTCCCTGTCTGGAAGTCCGTCAATAAATTCCTTAAGTTCCGCCATTTCCAATGCCTTAAGGACTCGTTCGTCATCAACATCACCTTCTGCAACACCAAAGGCAACATTTTCTTTTATTGAACCATCAATAAGATAAATTGCCTGAGGGACGTAAGAAACATTATTAAGCCAGCCGGAAAGATTTGAATAGATATCTGTTCCGTCTACATATATTCCACCCTCCTGAGGAGGAAGAAGTCCAAGAAGAATATCAACAAAAGTTGTTTTTCCGGCTCCAGAAGGACCAACAATACCTACAAAGCCTCCTTTTGGAATTTCGAATGAAACATTATCAAGAACTTTTGTATCTTTAGAAGGATATGAGAAGGACAGATTTTTAACAGAAATCCTATCATTAAACACAAGCTTTTCACTTGCTTTCTTAAATATCTTCCTTTCGTCCAGGTCCTTAAGAGCCTTAACAGCTATAAAGTCATTGAACATTTCATTAAAAAGAGGCATCTTGAATTTATTTGTATTATAAAGACCGATAATCTTATTTATGCTTGGCATCAGACGAACCGCAGCAAGCGCGAGAACACCAAGAGTAGGAATAAGGGTTTCCATATCTGCGTTAAGCATGACTTTTACTGCAATAAGAAGAATAATTCCTCCTATACACAGCATTTCTATAATTGTCTTTGGAATTCTGTTTACAAAAAGGAATTTTGCAGTACTTGAAGCATATTTATCATAATTATATGCAAACTGATTGGTAAAATAGCCCTCTGACTGCATAACCTTTGTTTCTTTTATAGAAAAGAAGCCCTGGTTTATCCATTTACTGCAGCCTACAAGGTACTTATTCTGAATTTCACCTTCTTTTACTACCCTTCGCCTGAAATAATTAAGGATAAACATTACAACCGGTCCAAGGACAAAGACAACAACAAGCCCAAGGAACCAATCCATAAACATGATGAGCATCCAGATTACAAAAATCGTAATAAATTCAGTAATGATTCCAAGAGTATTTATAAGAATATCAGAAAAAACAAAGCTAGGACCTGTACTTACGTTTCTGGAAATAACAGAAATATTTGTATTTACATGATACAAAAACGGCTGGTTCATGTAATAAGTATAAAGGCGCTTTGTATAATCTTTCTGATTATTAGTAGAGAAACGAATTTGAATCTTTGCCTGAATCAAACAGAGCGTATTCTTAAAAATGTAAAAAACAACAATAAAAAGTGAAAATGAAATTATCAAATCCCTATGGGTTGTAATACCCATAGAAATAAGCAGATTATGCAGGCGTTCCCGGTTTTCTACAAGTTCCGGCTTACCTATTACGGCAATAAGAGGATAAAGCAATCCGATACCGACAGCCTCCATTGCTGCACACACAAACATAAGCACAATAAGGCCGACAGTATATCTCATCTGTTTTGGAGTAAGAATCTTAAAAATTTTAAAGAATGACTTCATAATACCTTTCCATTATAGCTCAATTCATAAAAAAAATATAGGAAATTCAATTCTGCGGTATTTCAGGTTTCTTTATGTTAGGATGAAAAAACCGTTAATCCTGCGCAATAAAATTGAATACGTTTTCCGTACATTTCTCCCACGAAATATAGGATATTTTTTTGGATTCAGGGCATCTGCCTTTTTCAAAAAGCTCAATCCACTGTTCAATTTTTTCAGCAAGATTCCTGCCTTCTGTACCAGAAAAATACAACGCATTCTCTCCGGCGATTTCCCTAAAAATCGGAATATCGCGTATTATTAAAGGCTTTCCGTATATAGCAGCTTCTATAAGGGCAAGCCCAAAACCTTCTGTCATCGAAGCAAAAACAACAGCATCACAGGACTGATACAATTCTGCAAGTTCAGAATCACTTATTCCCTGATTGTACCAGAAAAGTTTTTTATTTATGTAAGGGCTGTTTTCTATAAGGGCACGAGCCTTTTCTGCCCTCCAACCATATTTTCCGACAATAGAAAGAGAAACATCCATCCCCTTATCCCAAAGAATAGAGAAAGCTTCTACAGCCTGATCATACATTTTGCGTACTTCAACAGTACTTACCATAAGGAAATTAATTTTTGCAGGCATATTCTGCTTTTTTAAGGAAGATTCTGCTACAGGCTTAAAATCAACTCCCAAGTGAGTATAAGACTTTTTCAGATTCGGATTAGTCTTGAGCCTGTTTTTTTTAATATATTCATTAAAATCAGAAAGCACTGCATTTGAATTACATACAACCCTGTCAGAAAGCGCAAGCTGACGCAGATATTTTTTATAATAGCGAAGAAATTTATACGAACCGTTAAAATCCGGATAAAGAACCGGAATAAGGTCGTGCAGAAAAAAGCATACGCGACAGCCTTTCTGCTTAAGGCGCAAAAAGAAAAGTGAATTAGAATCAATTATTCCCTGAGTTACTTCCGCAGACAGAAAAATATCCCCGGAAGCAGGACAAATGCACTTTCCATCAGAAAGACCGTAAAAACCAAGATACTGCTTTCCAATTACAGGAATGACATCATATTCCTTCTGAACTGCAGGAAGGAACTCCTGAAATTTTGCCACAACCCTGCAAATGCCAGCAAAACGTTCACATTTAGAAAGATATGTTACATCAAGATACAGATTTTTTTTCCGACTGTCAGTTTTCTTCCATAAAAACAATACATAGTGCACAAAAAAAACAAAAGGATCCTTTGCATTATACCTGTTTGTCCTGAAAAACCTTACAACAGGATGATATAAAAAACCGAAAATGCGCTCAAAAACAGAGTAAAAAAATTTAATCATCTTAATTCCTGCTACTCATCAACTTTATTATCGAATTTTGTATATTGAGGGAAGAAAAGCATTTCAATATCGCCTGTTGCACCGTTACGCTGTTTTGCAACAATACACTTTGCTTCCTGAACCTGTTTTTCATCCTCCATGATTTTTCGGTCACGATGAAGGAACAGAACAACATCCGCATCCTGTTCAATGGAACCAGAACCCCTAAGCTGTGCAAGGTTTGGTTCCTGACCTTCGGCATCTCGAGCAACCTGACACAATGCAATAACTGGAATATCAAGTTCGCGGGCAAGAGCCTTAAGAGATTTTGAAATTTCTGAAATATTTTCCCATGTATTCTGGCTTGGATTTTCTACAGAAATCAGACCGATATAGTCGATAAAAATAATTTTTACACCTTGATTTGAAACCATACGGCGGGCACTGGCCCTTAAATCAAGCAGAGGCATGTTCGGGACATCACAGATATATAAAGGCGAACTGTAACACTTTCCTGCTGCATCCTGTATTTTCTGAAGGTCAACCATAGAAAGCATGCCTTTTCTGATTTTGTTACTGTGAACCCTTGAAACCTGAGACAAAAGTCGCTGACCAATAGACTGACGGCTCATTTCAAGAGAGAAGAAACCGCACGGAATTTTACGCTCAACTGCAATTTCCTGCATCATAGAAAGGGCAAATGCTGTCTTACCGATAGACGGACGGGCACCAATAATTATAAGTTCTGAATTCTGGAAACCGCTGGTCATTGTATCAAGTTTTGCAATTCCAGAAGGAATTCCTGTAAGCTGACTGTTGTTTCTGTACCTCTGCTCAACAATTTTTATAGTTTCATTTACAACAGTCTGCATTGACCAGATCTGTGAAGTTGTTGAATGATCTGCAAGATCAAAAACCTTTTTTTCTGCCATTTCAAGCAGAAGCTTTGCATCTTTTGTATCATCAAATGCAGAGGCCTTTAATTCAGAAGAAAGTTTTATAAGATCCCTGCGAGAAGCACAATCCAGAATAATATCTACATAATAGTCAATGTTTGCACTGGATGGAACCAATTCTGTCAGGGATGCAACATATGCTGCACCGCCGGCCTGTTCCAGTTTATTAAGTTTTGTTAATTCATTTATGACTGTAAGAGTATCTCCGCGTACATTCTGTTTAAAAAGAGAAATAAGAGCATCAAAAACAATCTGATTCTGAAGGTTATAAAATCTGTCAGACTTTAACCTGGTCACAATGTCTGACATTGAATCCCAGTCCAAAAGAATCGCACCTAAAGTTGCCTGTTCTGCATCTATATTATGCGGTGGAACCTTATCTTTTAATTCAACTTCCATAGATATATGACTATACTACATTTAAAGAAAAAAGGCGACAATCTGAAAGAGATTATCGCCTTTTTTTATTCAGGGTTTATTACTAACCCTAAAAACGGCTGAGTCAAGGCTTTAAGCGATAGCGTGCCTTGACTAGACGTATTCAGGTTTTATTACAAACCAAAAAGCATAATTACTCAGCTTTTGCTTCTTCTGCAGGAGCTTCTGCTGATTTTTCTGCCTTTTCAGCTGGAGCTGCACCTGCAACTTCCTGAGCCTTTACAACAATTTTAATTTCTGCAACAGATGATTCGTAAAGTTTGATTGTTGCATGGTATGTACCAACAGATTTGATTGCAAGGCCAGGAATTTCAATGCGCTTGCGTTCAATTTCAAAGCCCTGTTTAGCCAAAGCTTCTGCAATAACAGTTGTAGAAACGGCACCATAAAGTTTTCCGTTTGCACCAGCTGGCATTTCAATAACAAATTCTGCAGCTTCAAGTTTTTCCTTAAGGCTCTTAGCATTCTGGCGTTTAACTTCCTTACGTGCTTCGATTTCTGCCTTGCGTGCTTCAAACATAGCAGCAGTTGTTTCGTTGTATACTACAACAAGATTTCTAGGAAGAAGGAAGTTGCGAGCGTATCCGTCAGCAACGTTCTTTACATCACCTTCTTCACCAAGGTGTTTTACATCTACGTTAAGAATAACTTTCATTTTACAAGCTCCTCTTTATATTCAAAACCGGCGTCACCAGGAGTTGGATCGTCGGTTTTACGGCGTTTTTAATCCGCCCGATTACCTGAAATTCAGGTTGATTACGTCCCATTGAAAGTGCTTACGCACTTTCTTCTATACGAGACGCTCGCAAAATCCTCCGCACTGCTCGGATTTTGTCGTATTCTCGTTGAAAGTGCTTACGCACTTTCTTCTATGCGAGACGCTCGCAAAATCCTCCGCACTGCTCGGATTTTGCTCGCTCTTACTCTGTTACGTATGGCAAAAGGCAGATTGCGCGGGCGCGTTTGATAGCTCCGGCAAGTTCTCTCTGGTGCTTTGCACATGTACCAGTAATGCGGCGTGGAAGGATCTTACCGCGTTCTGTTGTGAAGCGGCGGAGACCGTCAGCGTCTTTATAATTGATTTTTGCTTTGTTTACACAGAAACGGCATACCTTCTTGCGGAAGAATGTCTTATTCTTTGCACGAGCACCATCACGAGCTTCGTCATCGCGGCCTTCTGTTTCAACAGAAACTGCTCTCTGCTCTACATCTTTTTCTTCATACATCATCTTTTCTTCTGACATAAATAACTCCATTAATTAAAAAGGAATGTCTTCAGGGAAATCTCCACCTGCACCACCAAAAGCATCATTGCCAAAATCCGGCATTGAATTCATTGCCGGCTGACTGAAATCATTTCTAGGCTGGAATCCTGCTGATGCACCCCCGGCCATTGACTGACCGCCATCAGATCTTCCGCCAAGAAGCTGAACACTGTTTGCAACGATTGAAACTCTTGAAAATTTCTGACCGTCTTTTTCCCAGCGATCCTGCTTCAGATAACCATCAACTGCAATCTGCTTTCCTTTGGTCAAGTAAGGCTTAAGATTTTCAGCCTGCTTTCCCCAAATGGTAACATCAAAGAAGTTTGCTTCTTCGATCCAGTTTCCACTGGCGCCGTCCTTTCGGCTGCGGTTTACGGCGATACTCACATTTGCTCTGGCCTGTCCGTTTGCTACATAACCAAAGGAACGTTCATCACTTCCTACGTCTCTTGTCAATCTGCCTACCAAAACAACGTGATTTAAATCTGTCGCCATATGTTACCCCTGATAGTTTATTTTTCTTCAAGTTTTACGAAGAGGTATTTAAGAAGGTTTGTCTGGATCTTAAATGCCTTGTCAATTTCAGTAATTTTTCCTGGATTAAGCTTAAGTGTAAACAGAACGAAACGACCACGTTTTTCTTTGTTTACTTCGTAAGTAAGGTCACGGTCACCGAAAAGTTTTTCTTCTTCGATTTCTGCACCAAAAGATGTAAGTGTGTTGCGTACTTCTTCAGTAGCTTTCTTTGACTTTTCTTCATCAAGTGGGAAGATAGTCATCAATTCGTACTTTCTCATTAGTATCTCCTTATGGACTTATGGAAGCTCATACGAGCTTCAAGGGGTGTTCTGACACTATACAGAAAATAACGTTTATGGTCAACATGATAAATACCTGTTTTAATGTCACGCATTAAAATGAATTATTGACCCCGACAGATTGAGCCACTATAATTGAAGCATGTTTTACTTTAAAAAGTTAATTGCAGCCGTAGTTTTAGCTGCTGCACTGACCGGCATATACGCTGCTTCAAATGCAAAGAAATATGATTATTTACTCAAAGAAGGAACTCTTGAAGAAATCTCAGAAGCCATAAAAAAGGATAATGATTTTTACAGGATGACTTTTGGTTCCGAGCGGAACACAATCCTTCTACAGGCATTAAAATATGACAGGCCTTACGAAATCATCCGTTTTATTGCCCAGTCCGGCGTGCGACTTAACACAAGAAACAAGGCAAAGCAGGATGCCGTAATGTTTGCCTGCGCCTACTCTTCTCAGGAAAAAGTCATTAAATACATCATCCAGAGGTCAACAAGACCGGAAGAAATAAAATCAAGGCTTGTAACAAGAAACGGAGCAGAAAAGTCTCCACTGGAATACGCAGAACTTAACTACAGTCCTGTTGCACTTAAAGTTGTAAACCAGCTGCTTGGAATTGAACCGGAAGCAGAAGAAACTCCGGAAGCAGTTTCTTCTGAACCGGAAGAAACTGCACAGGAACCGGAGACAGAAGAAACCGTTCCGGAAGAGCCAGCCGCACAGGAAGAACAGGAAGAAGATGTTCCTCCTTCAGAATCAATCAACTACAGCAAAGTGTATCTTTTTGATTACGCCCCTTCCGATACAGAGCCGGATCCTTCTGACCTTGAAAACGGTGATTTCTACGCAAAAATCGACTCTCCGGACAAAAAAGACAAAATCGGACGCACGCCGCTCATGCTGGCCGTAAAAGACGGAAACGACTGGGAAATCCGCTCCCTGCTTTCTTCTGGTGCAAAAGTAAACCTTCAGGACAAAGACGGATGGACAGCAGTCATGTACGCAGCCCGCTACCAGAACAGTATTGAACTTCTGGACAACCTTATTAAAAACGGAGCAGATCCGAACAAGCGCAATAAATACGGTGCAACCGCACTTCAGATTGCTTCAAGTTATTCAAGCAATCCTGCCATTGTAAAGCGCCTTATTGAAGAAACCGGCGGAAATTCAACAGAAATTTTCAAAGCTTTCATTCTTGCAATTACAGCAGGCGGAACAAATTCCGTAACACAGATTGCAAAACTCAAGGTATTTTTGGAAAGCGGAGTTCCCGTAAACCGTTTTTACGAAGGCAAAACCCCGCTTATGTATGCCTGCGAATTTTCAACGTCTACGGACGTAATCAAACTCCTTATAGACAATGGTGCAATTACAAAAGTACGTACAAGTGACGGCAAAACTGCATTTAACTTTGCCGAACTTAACACTCATCTGGAACACAACGACACATACTGGTCCCTTAACGGCCGGTAAGACAAGGATAAAAAAATGAGAATAACCGGCGGAAAACTAAAAGGGAGAGTCATAAAATGTCCTGACGGCGTAATACGCCCTGCAATGGACAGAATGAGAGAATCTGTATTTGCTATTCTTGGCGATTTAACAGGAAAATCATGGCTTGATCTTTTCAGCGGTTCTGGAACAATTGCAATAGAAGCCGTAAGCCGCGGTGCATCCTGCGTAGAACTGTGCGAAAAAGACAAAATCAAAGTAAACACAGTTCTTGAAAACGTAAAGGTCACAGAAAAAGAATGCGGCGTAAAAATTCAATGTCACTTTATGCCGGTTGAATATTTCATAAAAAGATGCAAGTCCCAGTTTGACTACATATTTTTTGATCCTCCGTTTCCATACAAATTTCACGAACAGCTGATTTTAGAAGCCGACCGAAAGGGAATTTTAAAGGAAACAGGAACAATTATGGTTCACCGTCCAGAAGAACACCACATGCCTGACATAATCGGAAACCTTACAAGGACAGATCAGCGAATATACGGCCGCTCAATCGTTGATTTTTACACTTACAAATAAGATGCATATAAAAAACTTCTGAAAAAAAAAGCTTTGACATTACTCTAATAAATGATAAAATTATTGTGGTATTAAAGTTTTTCAGGACGAAAAGTTAATGGCAGATTCCTTTAAAGATGAGATTAATAGAAAACAGATTCCCGACGGATTTATCAAGGTAACTGATAATCCAGTTTCTACCCTCTCTTCAGAACAAAAAGCAATCTTAAACAGAAAGGGAAACATCCTCTTTAATCAGGGCGACATTGAAAGCGCTAGAAGAATTTATATCACAACCGGTTACTCTGACGGTCTAACCAGAGTAGGAGACGTTTATGCAGAAAAGAACCAGCCTTTAAAAGCACTCAAGCAGTATGTCTTGGCTCACAATAAATCCCGGGCAGAACCAATATATGAAAAATTAGCATGTGTGATCTCAAGCCTGCTGAAAGAATAATTAAAAAAAGTCAGTAAAAAAAATTAAAGGAACGGTAAAAAAAATGAGAGAAGAATTTGAAAATGAAATGGATAACAACCAGCAGGATCTGCTGTTTCCAGTAGCAGATGAACTTGAAAAAAATCAGGAACAGAAGGATGAAAAATCAACTCTTCTTTCTGAATATTCCATAAAAGGATACCAGCTTTTAAAGTCAAATGACATACAGGGAGCAATTGATGCATTCAAGAGCATTCTTGCTCTGGATGAAAACAATAACTACGCACTTGTAGGTCTTGGCGACACAGAAAGAAAACGATACAACTATGCTGCCGCAATTAACTATTACAACAACTGCCTTACATACCATCCGGGAAACAATTATGCCCTTTTTGGTCTTGCAGACTGTTACAAAGCATTAAACCAGTACAGAAAGGCAATTGACATCTGGGAACAGTACCTTGTTCACGACAGCAGAAACATTACAGTCTTAACAAGAATTGCCGACGCATACAGAAAAATCCATGACTTCAAAAAATCAAAAGACCTTTACCTCAGGGTTCTTGACATGGAACAGAACAATGCCTATGCACTCATCGGTCTTGGACACCTCCATTATGATTTTAAGGAATACAGAGATGCCCTCTATTACTGGACACAGATGTACAACCACAACAAGGACAATCTAGACATCCGTATTTTAACTTCAATCGGAAACTGCCACAGAAAACTAAGATCTTTTGACAAAGGCGTATTCTATTTTGAAAAAGCGCTTGAAATGGATCCTAAAAACTTCTATGCACTTTTCGGGCTTGCAGACTGCTACCGCGGTATGAACCAGCAGTTCCGCTCTATTGAATACTGGAACAAAATCCTTGAAATTGACCCGAACAACAAGGTTATCCTTACACGAATCGGAGACGCCTACAGAAACACCGGCGACTACGAACAAGCAAATAATTTCTACAACAGGGCACTTAACATTGACTTTGACATTTATGCAGCCCTTGGTCTTGCACTTATCTGCAAAGGCGAAGGCAAATATGAAGAAGCTGCAGAAAAACTGTCAAGCCTTATTAAAAATGACCTTAAAAACTACAGGCTTTACATTGATCTTGCAGACTGCTACATAAAACTGAACAACAAGCAGAAAGCAATTTCCGTACTTGAATCATTTCAGAAACAGGGAATCAGAAGTACTGCCGTAAACGAACTTCTTGACAATCTAAGGGGCAATAAGTCAATATACAATTGATTGTATGAATAAAATTGCATTGGCAGGCCTTCTGCCGGAAGAAATTACAGAACAACTGCAGCTTGGACAGAAATTCCGCGGGCTTCAGATTTTTAAATGGATCGGGAGCGGTGCAACGTCTTTTGACCAAATGACAAACCTTGGAAAAGACGTAAGGCAGAGGCTGAACGAACAGGCAACCTTAAGATCATCTTCTGTTTCCAGAACCTTAAAAGATCCTGACGGTACCATAAAGCTTCAGATTACACTTGAAGACGGAGGTGCCGTAGAAACTGTCCTCCTTACAGATAAAGAAGGAAGAAAAACAGCATGCGTTTCGTGTCAGGTTGGTTGTGGCATGAAATGTGCATTCTGCCAGACCGGACAGCTTGGTTTTTCAAGAAACCTGATAGCAAACGAAATAGTAGAACAGTTTCTGTATCTTGAAGAAGAATGTGGTCATCTGGACAATATCGTATTCATGGGCATGGGAGAACCTATGCTCAACCTGCCCGAAATTAGAAAGGCAATTTCCGTCCTTACAGATGAACGCGGCAGGAACCTTAGTGCAAGACGCATTACCCTTTCCACATCCGGAATCATAAAAGGCATTTACGACCTTGCAGACAACGGCCCGAACATAAGGCTTGCCGTTTCTCTTACAACTGCTGACGAAGACTTAAGAAACAGCCTTATGCCTGTAAACACTGCAAATCCGCTGCCGGAACTTAGAAAAGCAATAGATTACTACGCAAATAAATCAGGAAAAAGAGTTACACTGGAAGCTGCGCTTTTAAAAAACAAAAATACAGGAAAAGAAAGCGCAGACAGGATGATTGCTTTTGCAAAGGGAATTGACGTAAATATCAACTTGATTCCATGGAATCCAGTAGAAACACTTCCTTTTGAAGAACCGGATTCATCAGAAGTAAGAAATTTTGTATCTTTCTTGGAAAAAGCAGGCTTAAATGTAACCTTACGGACAAAACGAGGCCGAAAAATCGGCGGTGCATGCGGCCAACTTGGAAAATCTTCTGCATCACAGCAATAATTTCTTTCTTATTAATTAAGAAAAATTCGCTTGAAAACAAAGGTTTTGTGACTTATAATTAAATCAGATTCGATTGCAATGGAGACCTAAATGCAGAAAAAAATTTATGTAGTCGGAATGTTCGATGCTGAAACAGCTCAGAAAGTTGATGCCGCTGTAAAAGCCGTAGCAGGTGTTACAAGCGTAGTTTCAAATCCGGATAAATCACAGGTTCTTGTTGATTTTGACGAAGGTGCTGCGGGTATTGAAGACTCCATCAATTCTGCTATTTCCAGCGTCGGCGTTGAAGTATTAGGCTGATATCATGAAGCTTACAATTCTTGACGGAAACGCTGTCAACCCCGGAGACTTATCCTGGGACATTTTTAAAAAGTATGCTGACATAACTGTCTATGGGCAGACAGCACCGGAATCTGTAATTGAACGGATTGCCGATTCCGATGCTGTGCTACTCAATAAAATCGTCATCAACAAAGAAATTCTATCTCATTGCAAAAATCTTAAATACATAGGTGTTATGGCAACAGGTTACAACGTAATTGACGTAGAAGCCGTAAAAGAAGCTGGCATTACTGTATGCAATATACCAGCCTACTCTACTATGGCCGTAGCTCAACACACTTTTGCCTTCATACAGAATTTTTCAAACCAGGTTGCACTTCACAATGAATCCGTGCATAACGGAGATTGGACAAAAGCAGAAATGTTCTGCTACTGGAAAAAGCCACTGTTTGAACTGTGCGGAAAAACACTCGGCATCCTGGGATACGGAAACATCGGAAAGCAGGTCGAAAAAATCGCCCTTGCCTACGGAATGAATGTCATTGTCCATCCGCACACTCCAAAAGGACTTAAAAACGAAGTTTCTCTAGAAGACTTGTTCATAAAATCAGATATACTTACTCTTCATGTGCCTCTTAACAAAGAGACAGAGCACATCGTAAATTCCGAAAACATTGCGCTCATGAAAGACGGTGCCTACATCATAAATACAGCACGAGGCGGTCTTACAGACGAAAATGCAATCCAGGAAGCCCTTAAAAGCGGAAAACTGGCAGGGTACGCAGCAGACGTCCTTACAGAAGAACCTATGAATCTGGAATGTCCGCTTCTGAATGCGCCGAACTGCGTGCTAACACCGCACCTGGCATGGGCACCGCTTGAAACAAGACAGAGATGCCTTAATATCGGCTTTGAAAATTTTGAAGGATGGATAAAGGGGAAAATTCAGAATTCAATTTATTAGGTTTTAGCGTTAAAATCCAACTTGAAACACGCTACCCATTTAACTATAATGAGATAATTATATTACAAAATTTCAGGAGAACATTCCGATTATGGGAAAGACAATCGCTCAGAAGATTTTTGAAAAACATCTTGTAGACACTCCGTTTCCAAATACTTACGTATTGAAACTTGATCGTGTATTCTGCCACGAAATCACAACTCCAATTGCAATTAACGATCTTGTTGAACGCAATATGGACCGCGTTTTTGACAGCACAAAGATTAAAGCTGTAATTGACCACGTAACACCTGCAAAGGATTCTAAAACTGCAGAACAGGGTAAAATTCTCCGCGACTGGTCTTGCCGCAACGGAATTAAAGACTTTTTTGACATCGGACAGAACGGTGTCTGTCACGCAATCTTCCCGGAAAAAGGATTTGTTCGCCCAGGCTTTACAGTAATCATGGGAGACAGCCATACATGTACACACGGTGCTTTCGGTGCATTCGCAGCCGGTGTAGGAACAACAGACCTTGAAGTAGGAATCCTTAAGGGTGTATGTTCTTTCCGTGAACCAAAATCAATCAAATTCGTTCTTAACGGAACACTCAAACCGGGTGTATACGCTAAAGACGTAATTCTTTTCCTTATTTCCAAAATTGGCGTAAACGGTGCAACAAACTGCGTAGTTGAATTTACAGGTCCTGTAATCGACAATTTTGACATGGAAAGCCGCATGACACTCTGTAACATGGCAATCGAAGCCGGCGGAACAAGCGGTATCTGTTACCCTGATGAAAAAACTGTAGATTATCTCTGGGAATTCATCAAGGACGAATACAAAACAAAAGAAGCAGCTATCGAAGATTACAAGCAGTGGCGTTCTGATGACGATGCTTCATACGAAAAGGTATATACTTATGACCTTTCTGATCTTGAACCTGTATGTACATTCGGCTACAAACCGGATCAGGTAAAGAAAATTACAGAAATGGCAGGAACAAAGGTAAACCAGGTTTATATCGGAAGCTGTACAAACGGACGTATTTCTGACCTTCGCATTGCTGCACAGGTTCTTAAAGGTCACAAACTTGCAGAAGGCGTTCGCGGCATTGTAAGCCCTGCTACACCAAAAATCTATAAAATGGCTGTAGAAGAAGGCCTTATCAGCATCTTCCTTGATGCTGGATTCTGTGTTACTAACCCAACATGCGGTGCCTGTCTTGGTATGAGTAACGGTGTTCTTGCAAACGGTGAAGTTTGTGCTTCTACAACAAACAGAAACTTTAACGGACGAATGGGTAAAGGCGGTATGGTTCACTTAATGAGCCCTGCTACAGCAGCTGCAACAGCAATTGCTGGAACAATCACAAACTCGCCTTTGTACAAATAAAATCTAAAGTATTAAATGGAGACAAAAAAATGAAACAATTTGGCGGAAGCGTATTATTTCTTGACCGATCTGATATCAATACAGATGAAATTATTCCTGCAAAGTATCTTACAGAAATTTCAAAGCAGGCTTTAAAGCCTTACCTTTTGGAAGACCTTAAGCTTGACGGTTTTAACTCAAAGACTGACGTTGCAGGTAAAAAGGTAATCATCACCCGCGAAAACTTTGGCTGCGGTTCAAGCCGTGAACACGCTCCATGGGCTCTAGAAGTAAACGGAATTTACGTTGTTGTTGCAACAAACTTTGCCCGCATCTTCAGACAGAACATGTACAACTGCGGAATGATGGCAATTGAAATGGACAAAAAATCTATTGAAGATATGTTCCGTACATTTGCAGATAAAGATACAGAATGCAAGGTTGTATTCAATGATGAAGAAGGAACAGCAAAAGTTAAGCTTATTGCAGGAAGCCTTTCCAAGAGCTACCCTTTCAAGCTTGATGACTTTGAAAAAGCCCTTGTAGAAAAAGACGGCTGGATTGGATTTGCTGATTCTAAATACTAATATCTGTTTTAATTAAACAGCAAAAAAAGGACAGATTGAATTTAAAAATTCATCTGTCCTTTTTTTATGTGCTGCAAAATGCGCAAAAATACTCAGGCAAAAAAAAATCCTGCCAGCCGGCAGGATTTTTATATTACAGACAGAAGTTATGCTTCTGGGTTGAAGTCTTCTGGGAATTCTGCTGTGTGGTATACGTTCTGAACATCATCGTTGTCTTCAAGTTTATCGATGAGCTTCTGAACTTTTGCAGCAGTTTCTGCATCTACAGCTGTGTAAGCATCAGGAACCATTCCTACGTCTGCAGAAAGTGATTCAAATCCCTTTGCGTTCAAAGCATCAGCAACAGCAGCGAATGCATCTGGAGTTGTTGTTACAGTGATGATTCCGTCTTCGTTTACGATGTCATCAGCACCTGCTTCAAGAGCACCTTCCATCACTTCATCTTCGTTTACTTTTTCTGCATCAAATTCGATTGTACCCTTTCTCTGGAACATACGAGATACAGAACCAGAAGTACCAAGGTTACCACCGTTTTTATTGAAAATATTCTTTACGTCTGCAGCAGCACGGTTCTTATTATCAGAAAGAACTTCTACCATTACAGCAACACCGCCGGCAGCATATCCCTCGTATACAAATTCTTCGTAAGCTGCTCCGCCGTCTTCTCCAGTTCCCTTTTTGATTGCGCGCTCAATGTTATCTTTTGGCATGTTTGCAGCACGAGCTTTAATGATTACAGTACGGAGACGTGGGTTTGAATCCGGGTCACCGCCGCCCATACGAGCTGCAATAGAAATTTCCTTAATGAATTTTGTAAAGATCTTACCACGCTTTGCATCAGCAATACCTTTTGCATGTTTAATGGTTGCCCATTTACTATGTCCTGACATTGGATAGACTCCTAAAAATAAAGATTACAAGTTAATAATTTTATCTATTTTACTTTAATTTCAGCAATTAAGTCAATATGACATGTAAAATAGAATAGATTTACAGAATCAGTAAGACTGAATAAATTTTGGAGACTGTAAAGCTATGCCACTACTAGATACGCTGCTCTGATTTTGAGAACTTCTTGCTGAATTATGGTTAAAATTATATCTGACTCCAAAATAAAAACTGTTTCTGTAATAATTTTTAAAATCATAATCCTTATAATCAATATAATCAGTTACAGAAAAACTTCCTCTGTATCCTGCATATACATCAACCTTGTCTGCAATATTTCCTTTTAACGATACTAATCCATTTGAATTAAACCCGAAATTTGAAGAATCCGAATGAGTCATTGAATCATAGCCGGCTTCTACCTGAAGTCCAGGATTTAATCCCAACTTAAAATTTCCAGCAGAAATTAATGGAATTGTAAAATCTGTCTGCAAGTAGCTGCCAAAAAATTCAGATGTATATATATTATCCTGAAAAAAAATAAAATCCCGAAGCTACAAGAGCAAATGACAGAAGCAGATTCTGCTCTCTGAATTCATACTCTTTCTTATGGTATGAAAAACCTGTTGATACATTTACGATATTATTGTTATAAAGTGAAAAGCCTAAGTTATAGCCTTTTATCTGCCCTGTATATACGCTGGATTCTAATCCAAACGAAAATGCATTTACGGCAATAAACAGACTTATAAAAACTGAAAGAATAATCTTCCTCATAAATAACTCCATAATCCGAAAATTAACCGCGTTTAACTTTTAAAGCTTTTGCTTTTACAGTAACTTTGTAAGATTCCTTTCTTACAGAGTTTCCAACATACTCTGCTTTTTTTTCTATTGTATACATTGGTTCAATAAGAGTATCTGCACCAAGTTCATCAGCTTTCATAATTAATTCATAATTTGCATTCTGTTTAGCAATTTCAAGTGCATTGCTTCGAAGAACGCCAGCTTTCTTACCTGTGCAAACAGCAAGATTAACATCTACAACAAGATTTTCAGGTTCTGCAATAACGCCATACTTGAATGAATCGCCTGTGATCTTTTTTGTAACACAATCATAAGTTACAAAATCAGAAGAACCAGAAACTGTGTCAAGAAGCACAAAATCATTTCTATTAAAAATAGAATTGATTACAAGCTTTTCTGATTTCATTTCCGTTTCAACGGTATCCTCAAGAGACACTGTCGTACAGGCTGAAAAACCTACCGAAATTGCAGCAAGACAAATAATTGATAAAACTTTTTTTCATTTAATCCTCCGCTAATGTTTTATATTTAAATAATATATATTCGAAAGGCAAAGAGTTAATATTACCGGATTCTTTTATGAATCAAAGTAAACCATATAGGTCCGCACTGTGCGCTTTTATCAGGAAGAATATGAAATCCATATTCCGTGCGTTCCGGCTGAATGAGAGAAGGAAGAGAACAGAGGCGTTCAATGTTTTCTTTTACGGCTGGTTCTGAATCGGTAAAGCACAGTTCGGCATCTGAAAATTTCTTAAAAAGCCTTGAAACGACGCCGTCATTTTCAGAAGGACAAAGCGCACACGTTGAGTAAAGCAGGTAGCCGCCGGGAACCAAAAGCCTGTATGCGCTGGAAAGGAGCGCCCACTGCTCCATGGACAGGGACTTTATGCGGCTTGGCGACCACTGGGAGAGATATTTTTCGTCGGCAAGAACGTGGCGCTCGCTGGAACACGGAGCATCCAGCAGAATGCGGTCATAAACCTCTGTCTGTGTGGTGCACCATTTAGCGCCGTCACTGCAGGAAATCTTTATGCGGTTGCGTATTTCTTCTGGAAGACAGTTCTGAACAACCTGAGCGAGCCTGTTTTTTCTTGCAGGCGAACGCTCATTGCTTACAAGTTCAGCGTCTTCCGCCATGCGGGATGCAATTACAAGTGTTTTTCCGCCCGGTGCGGCGCACATATCCAGAATGTGCTCAGCGCCTTCCAAAGGAAGCTGGAGCGCTGCAAAAACACTGGCCGGATCAAGATAATAGGGTTCTATTCCACCGCCATTCCAGCAGGCGTACACGGATTCTCCGAAAAGAGATTCTTTTAATGTCCGCCAGCGGCCGTTAAAAAGAGAACCGTAATATTCTTCAAAGCCTTCCCTGCCCTGAAGTTTTCTTGCCGCAACATTCTGATTTTTCTTTCCCATAAAAACTCCAGAGATTAAAAATATGTAATGTAAAGATCTATATTTTCTTTACGGGCTTTTTCAAAAGCCGAACAGCGATCATCAATTGAACCGGAAATTCTTCCTGCTTTTATAAGCAGTTTTCCGCCGTCATCATAAAAATCAAGGATTCCGCTTTTTAATTTATAGCGGATTATTTTTTCAAAAGATGAATCAATAAGCTGTGCAAACTCACGATCTGACTTTGCACGCTTTATAAGGGCTTCTGCTGCCTTGGAAAAACGTTTTTCACTTATCATGATACAGTTTACACCGGCTTCCACAGCCTTTTCAGCAGCAGTTTCCGGAGGATAACCGTTATTTGAAAGCGCCCCCATAAAAATATCGTCACTGAAAATAATTCCTTCAAATCCATATTGATTTCTGAGCCTGTCCGTCACCCAGTTTTTTGAAAAACATGCAGGCACCCCCGGATCTACAGCCTTTGTTCTTGCATGACTCATAAGGGCACCCGAAGGACTGATTCTTGAAAGCTGGCTAAAATGCCTTAAAGATTCTTCAAGTTCCTGTTCAGAAAGCTGAATTTCTGGAAGCCCTGTATGCGGATCAGTATTTGTATTGCCCGGAAAATGCTTTACGACAGTACCGATCCCACGGTTTTCAAATGCATTTACACACGCAACAGCATAACTTCTTACATTAAGGAACGAACCAAAACTGCGTCCGTCTAAAAAGGACTCGTTTTCCGAAGTTTGGATTTCTACAACAGGGGCAATATTCATATTGAAGCCAAGAGCCTTCATCTGCCTTGCCTGATAAGAATACAGTCTATAGGCTTCCTGAACTGTAAGTTTTTCCGAAACTCTTTTTGCAGACGGAAGAGGTCCGTTTACAGTCCTTAAGCGGTTTACAAATCCGCCTTCCTGATCAATTGCAAGAAACGGCGGAATTACCTTATGGTCAAGACAGTATGCGCGTATTGAATCTGTAAATTTCATTATACCGACAGGAGTTTCTGCAAGATTATAGCTAAAAAAAAGATAACCACCCGGAATATAATTTTTTTCAACAGGAACATATACAGTATCTCCTTCAATATTTTCTATAAAAAGCTGACAGACCTTGTCATGCAGTGAAGAAGATTTTACATATTCCTTTACAGCTTTATCCTGCACGCTCTGAACTGAAGTTATTCCACCTGCAACAAGACCGGCGTTTCTATGCATAGATTTTTCTTTTTTGTCCTGAGCAGAATCTGGAATCCGCGAGCACGATGAAAAAATACAAATGACAGCAAGATAAATTATAAATAGACGTTTCATAATTTATATGATATCGCTTTTTTGTTTTTTTTTGAACCATCCCGTAGCGTTATAAAACGCCGGTTTGAAAAAGCCTTTACGCACCTGAAAGAAAAAAATATAATGAAAGAATGAAACACACTACAGAGATTATTGTACGGTCTTATGAATGCGACTCGTACAATCATGTTAATAACGCAGTTTATTTGAATTACCTGGAACATGCACGAATGGATTTTCTGCACGCAATTGAATTTGACTACAAGGGAATTGTGGAAGCAGGCTACAGTCTTTATGTAACACACATTGATATTCACTATAAAAATTCTGCTTTTTTGGATGACAGGCTTTTTGTTGAAACAAAACCTACAAAACTGAAACATATTATGGGCGAATTCCATCAGACTATAACAAAAGAAGACGGAACTGTCTGTGCAGAAGCTGACGTTACATGGGCAAGCGTTTTTAAAGACGGAAGACCTTCAAAGATTCCGGCACAGTTTATGGTAAACGGACTTAATCCGGAAAGCAACTGATTTTACGTTTTTTTTCGATTTATAAAAAAGGACGGAAAACTTTCCGTCCTTTTTTTTGCTACTTCAAGAGCGCTTCGATTTTTGAAGCGGCCTTATCAAGATAATCAACCTTTAAGCCTTCTACATCACCGGAATCAATTGCAGCGGCTGTAGATTCTTCCATAGGAATTTTTGCAAGAACTTCAAGATTGAAATTTTCTGCAATTTTTTCTATGTTGCTTTTTCCAAAAACAGTGATCGGTTTTCCACAGTCAGGACATTTTACGTAGCTCATGTTTTCTACAAGTCCGATAATAGGGATATTCATCATATTTGCCATTTTTACGGCTTTTTCTACGATTACGCGGACAAGCTGCTGCGGCGAAGAAACAATGATTATTCCATCTACAGGAAGCGACTGGAAAACTGTCAGAGGAACGTCTCCAGTTCCAGGAGGCATGTCCACAAACATAAAATCAACATCCTTCCAGTTTACATCAGTCCAAAACTGTTTTACAGCACCGGCAATTACAGGTCCGCGCCATACAACAGGATCATTTTCGTTTTCAAGAAGAAAATTCATTGACATAAGCTGGATTCCAGAATCTGTAACAACAGGATTTAATGACTGACCGTCTCCCTCTGCGCGTGACAGACCTACTCCAAAACTTTCCGGAATTGAAGGACCTGTAATATCAGCATCAAGAATTGCAGCTTTATATCCGTCTGAAGAAACCTTGCAAGCCAAAAGGCTTGTTACAAGGGATTTTCCTACCCCACCCTTTCCACTTACGATTCCAATTACTTTCTTTACCTTACTCCCTTCCCTTAGCTTTACATGCAAATCCCGCTCAGAACAGCTTTTTCCGCATGAAGAGCATTCATGGTTACATGATTCAGACATTTGTTCCCCCAAAAACCAACACATTAGAAAACGCCTGAACCAGCCGGCCGGCTGAAAAAGCGCCGTTAAAGTGCAAGTAATAATTCATTTATTGCTGTTTGTTTACAGCCTTTATATAATATAACTAATTTTAAGGAAAAGGTTTAGTAAAAAATATGATTTTTTTTAAAAGATGACCCGCGCGTCCTTGACCTTTTTTTTCAGATAAGATAATATAGTTCTCGTTACGCGGGTGTAGCGAAGCTGGTTATCGCGCTGGCCTGTCACGCCGGAGATCACGGGTTCGAGCCCCGTCACTCGCGCTAAGCCTTCCGACTAAGGAAGGCTTTGTACATGTTCGGGACGTTGAGGTCGCATCCTGCGACTGAACAATTTCGGACATTTTTTTTACGGGCAATTGTCTGGACAGCAAGCTGTCCTTTCAAGTTTTCTTCGAAAACTTGCGCAGCTGGTAGCGCGTTGCCTGTAAGTAGAACCTAAAAAATTGCTCCAAGTCTTCGCAATTTTTCTTAACGGTTCTTCTATTTTCAAGTTCGGGACGTTGAGGTCGCATCCTGCGACTGAACAATTTCGGACATTTTTTTTACGGGCAATAGCGCAGCTGGTAGCGCGCGACGTTCGGGACGTTGAGGTCGCAGGTTCAAATCCTGTTTGCCCGAGAAATAATTTTTCAGAATCCACTGTTTTAAGCACAGTGGATTTTTTTTTCACAATAGAATGCGCAAGCATTCGTCAGGATTTGAAACGAGCGAGCAGAGCGAGCGAAGGCGGGGCCGGAGGTTCAAATCCTGTTTGCCCGATAAAAAGGTTCTTGTACACTGCAAGAACCTTTTTTTTATTTAACATCCCTTTTAAGCGAGAATACACAGCAAATCCACCCAGCCAGAATTTTTTTTTATAATTTTCCTTCATACATTATTGACACAAATCTAAAATTCATATAATGTTAGTTTCATCACGCGGGTGTAGCGAAGCTGGTTATCGCGCTGGCCTGTCACGCCGGAGATCACGGGTTCGAGCCCCGTCACTCGCGCTAAGCTTTCCTTAATTGAAGGAAAGCTTTTTTTTTGAATATACGGTTCATTTACAGAAAATTTTATACAGTGAACTTTGCTTCCAAAAGTTTTTATTATCCCATGACGAACCTTATAAAATAGAACCACAAGCCTCAAGCTTTTCGCGAAACATGCCCGTATCAGCGATGCCTAGCAGTCTTTTTCTAAAGCATATAAAAAAACTAAAATTAAGAATAAATGGAAATATTATACTGAAAGTCTTTTTTGATGGAATTATTTTGCGTTAGGCTATGGAACACCTGCCGAAAGCAGTTCCGAAGGAATGAGCGTAAGCGAAGTGTGGAACAGCCGACCGCCGGAGGCTAAGCCACCGGCGGTAACGCCCGTATTTTTATTAAAAAATTATGCCTGAAGAGCTGTAACTGCAACTGTAGCAACAATGTCATCTACAGAACAGCCACGGCTAAGGTCGTTCAAAGGTTTTGCAAAGCCCTGACATACAGGACCGATTGCCATCCATCCGCCCATGCGCTGACAAATTTTATAACCGATGTTTCCTGCATTGATGTTAGGGAATACAAATACGTTTGCATGACCTGCAACCTTGCTTCCCGGAGCCTTAAGTTCACCTACTTCTGGAGCAACAGCTGCATCAAACTGGAATTCGCCGTCCAATGCAAGGTCAGGAGCTTTTTCCTGAGCAATTTTTGCTGCTTCCTGCATTTTTGGAACAGTCTTAAAGTATTTGTCGTCGTTTCCACTTCCCTTTGTAGAGAAAGAAAGAAGAGCAACTTTTGGTTCAATTCCGGCAATTTTCTTTGCTGTATCTGCTGTTGCAATTGCAATGTCGCTGATTTCTTCTGCTGTAGGTTCGATATTAATTGCACAGTCTGCAAAAAGAGAAATTCCTTCCTTAATATATTTATTGCCTGATTCAGGAGCAACCATGATAAAACATGAAGAAACAGTTTTAATTCCAGATGCTGTCTTGATAACCTGAAGTCCAGGGCGAAGTGTATTTGCAGTTGAATGGCATGCACCGCTTACAAAACCGTCTGCATCGCCAGCCTTAAGGATAAGGGCACCGTACATTGTGCGATCTTTAAGGATATAAGTTTTGGCAGCAGCTACGTCTGCGTATTCAGGAGCTCCTGTCTTTTTATTTATTTTTCCTTCGCGAGCCTTATAAAGAAGTTCTGCGTACTTATCAACATTTGAATCAGTTGCAGGATCTACAAGAGTAACACCTGACAGATCTACATCCGGAGCAACAGATTTTACCTCTGATTCAGAACCAATAAGGATAATTTTTGCAATTCCTTCCTTAACAATTCTAGCAGCAGCTTCTACTACACGTTTATCTTCACCTTCGCAAAGAACGATAGTTTTTCCAGCCGCAGCGGCCTTTTTTTTAAGTTCTTCTACAAAATTCATATTTTCCTCTATACAATGAGAATATCACTTAACAGATTATTTTGCTATAGACATTCAGGTTGATTTTAAGATATAATTTGAGATACGTTTACATGAAAAGGGTGTTTTGTAACACTAGGAGGATAGTTGGCATACGCAAATAACAACAACAAAAACGGACAGAGAATCAATGAAATGATTCGTGTTCGGGAGGTCAGACTTATTGATGACGAAGGCAATCAGAAAGGAATCGTTCCTACACTGGAAGCGCTTAAGTTAGCTAAGGAAAAAGACCTGGATCTTGTTGAAGTTTCACCTAATGCTAACCCGCCGGTTTGCAAAATTCTTGACTATGGCAAGTACAGATTCGAACAGGAAAAAAAGCTCCGTGAATCCAAGAAGAATCAGAAAGTACTTAAGTTAAAGGAAATCCGCATGCAGCCTAAAATCGGGCCGGGAGATCTTGATACTAAAGCCAAGCATGTACAGGAATTTCTTGATGAGGGTGACAAGGTAAAAGTAACAATCCGTTTCCGCGGACGTGAACTTGCCCACACAGAACTCGGATATGATGTCCTGAATGAAGTTTTGAAAAGGCTTACTTCAGCGTATGTTGTGGAAAAGCAACCGGCTATGGACGGCAAGACAATGTCCATGACAATTTCTGCAAAAGCCAAATAATTTAAATTGAGGTAACTGAAATGCCTAAGATGAAGACTAAGAAGTCTGCTGCTAAACGCTACTCTCTTACAGGTAGCGGAAAAGTAAAGCACAAGAAACAGAACCTTCGCCATATTTTGACAAAGCGTTCACCAAAAAGAAAGAGACAGCTCCGCGAAACTGGTTATGTTGCAGAAGCTGATGCAAAGAAAATTCGTAAGCAGATGTTGCCTTACGGTTAATGGAGATTAAAAAATGGCAAGAGCAATAGACGGAACAAAAAGAAAGAACCGCCGTATTAAGATTCTTAAACTCGCAAAGGGTTTCCACGGCGACCGCAAATCAAACTATAAACCGGCTAAAGATGCTGTAACAAAAGCATTGAGCCACTCATACGTTGACCGCCGCGACCGCAAAGGCAACTTCCGCGCTTTGTGGATCAGTCGTATCAACGCAGCTGTTCGTGACGAAGGTCTTTCTTACTCACGATTCATTGATGGTCTTACAAAAGCAGGTATTACACTTAACCGCAAGGCTTTGTCTAATATGGCTATTGAAGATCCAGCAGCTTTCAAGGCTGTTGTAGAAGCAGCTAAAAAAGCTCTTAACGCTTAAGGAAGCTGTATATGATTTCTCTCGATCAGGTTTTAGTTCTTGAACAGAAAGTTGAAAGTGCTGTGAAAAAAATAACACAGCTGCAGGCTGAAAACGATGCTCTTCGCAGAAAATGTGCCGAGCTCACAAACTCGCTTTCCAGCAAGTCGGAGCAGCTTACAACTTTTGAACAGGACCAGGGTCTGATTGAGAGTAAAATCATGAACCTGATTAGCCAGTTCAATAGTATTGAAAATACTGTTATGGACGTAATCGGTCAGTCAGGTTCAAAACCGGCTCAGCCTGTACAGGCCGTTCAGCCGGTTGCTGCACAGACAGTTACACAGAATGCTGTACAGCAAAAACCTGTTGAAACAGCATCAGAAAAGCTTCAGAGCGCTAATTTCCAGCCTGAAGCAAACCGACAGAACAGTGTACTTCCAGAAAACAATGTAAAGGAAACCGTTCAGCCAGCTGCACAGAATTTCTTTGACATGAACGAAGTACAGTCAGAAAACACTTCTAATGAACAGCCGGAAGACGGTCAGTTCGACATTTTCTAGAACATGGGAAATCTTCAGATTGATATCTTAGGAACTTCTTTTGCCATAAAGGCCAACGAAGATTCTGAATATTTGAACAAACTTCTCGGCTACTATAAAAGAATTGTAAATCAGATTGAAAACAGCAGTTCACTTAATACTCCGCTTCAGGTTTCCATACTGTCAGGAATCATGCTTTGCGACGAACTGTATAAAGAAAAAGGCAGGAATGTTAAATTTCAGACTGCCCTTGAAAAGAACACTACAGATGAAGAAGCTGACCGCATAACAAAATCTCTTATTGAAAAAATAGACAGGGTTTTATAATGACAAAAATCTGGGTCGATGCGGACTCCTGCCCTTCCATAATCAGAAATTACCTTATAAAGCTTACTGAAAGCGGAAAAATTGAATTAAACTTTGTTGCAAATAAAATCATTTCAGAAGAAAAAAATTCTATAAGGATGATTGTATGCGAATCCGGTAAAGATTCTGCTGACAATTATATTTTTGAAAATGCCGAAAAAAATGATCTTGTAATAACAAGGGATATTCTTTTTGCAGCACGGCTTGTAGATAAAAAAATTACTGTAATAAATGACCGGGGAACATGTTTTACAGTAGACAATATTCAGAAAAGACTTGAAGACCGGGAATACGACATGCAGATGGCGCAACTAGGCTTTGGTTCAAAAAAGAAAAGTTTTGGAGAAAAGGAATTTTCTAAGTTCAGGGAATGTCTAGACAGGCAGTTAAGGCGGATTGCCCAACTGCAGCCTTAAAACTACTCATCCTGATAATCGAGAAGAATGCGTTCTACACGCTCTCGGACTTTCAAGAACGCAAGAACGACTTCCGGATCAAACTGAGTTCCGGAACCATTCTGAATTTCGCTAAATGCGTCATCAAGTGACCAGGCGTTCTTATAACATCTCTTGTGAGAAAGTGCATCAAAAACATCTGCAACAGCAACGATTCTTGCTGCAAGCGGAATATTATAGCCTGAAATAGGCTTTACTGTATCAATAGGATCTCCAAGAACAAAATTCTTAAAATGATCAGCTTCTGAATAAGTGCTTCCAGGGTAACCATCTTCACTGCCGTCCCAGCGTTCATGGTGATGCAATGCAACTTCAAGAGACATTCGGTCAAGTTCTGAATCCGGCGGATCAAAAAGAAGTGCACCTATACAGGTATGACTCTTCATTATAGCACGTTCTTCATCATTAAAGCGAGCCGGCTTTTTAAGAATGATGTCCGAAATTCCAACCTTACCGATATCATGAAATTTTGCAGCAATTTTAAGGTTGTCGCGGTAAGTCTGTTTTTCTTCTTCCGGGATGCTCTGCTCAAAAGCCCAACGGTCATAAATTTCAAGGGCAATGCTTGAAACACGCTCTACATGGGCATAAGTTTCTTTCGGATCCCTGAATTCTGAAAGTTTAAGCATTTTTCTGTGAGTTTCCTTTGTGTCGTAGGCACGTCTTAACGCACGTACAGCAGAAAGTGCAAAATGCGCAATAAAGGAATCGTCATCACTTGTAAATGCAACTACGTTTCCGTCCTGATCAAGCTTGTTAATTATCTGGAGGACGCCAAGTAGCATTCCGTTTTTCATTACAAGAGGTACTGTATAAATAGATTTTGTCTTGTAATTTGTCGTAAGGTCTGTCTGTTTATTGAATTTATATGGACATGAATCTGGTACATTGTATGCATCATCGATTATAAGGGAACGCTTTGTAACGGCAACATAACCGGCAATTGATGCTTCGCTGATCGGAAAAGAGAAAAACAAGTACGGTAGTTTTTCTCCTAAAGGAAGAGTTTTTAGCTGGGTGTCATTCTGTGCATATTTTATTTTTAGGTTCTGCCCTTCTACTACATAAATAGAACCGGCATCTGCATTTACAATATTACGTGTTTCTGTAAGAATCCGTTCAAGAAGGACGTCTGCATCCTTTATTTCATCAAGTTCCTGCTCGATTTCAATTATATGCTGAAATTTTAACTCCCTAACAGTATACTCATTTTCCATAATTACTTCATTATCATTTAAAATTTACAAAAAATCAATATATTGCTTTACATTAAGAAACAGAAATTTTACTCTGAGCATTTAAATATTTTTTTTCTTTTACGCTTTTATTCCTTATGATATAATATATTAGGTTATGAAAAAAATTTTTCTCACGCTTTTCTTTATTTATATCTGCGCGCTTTTTACCGGATGTGCCTCTCTTAAAGAGCCTGAAAAAAAAGTTCAGTCTGTACGTCTTCTTTTTGGCGGCGACATAATGGCTCATAAGCCAAATTTTAACATGAAAAACTACGAAAAAATCTGGACATCCATTTACGACCTTTCAAGAAATGCTGATTTTTCCTTTGCAAATATTGAAGCCCCTGTAGATAACGCTTTACCCTACTCCTCTTACCCGGATTTTAACATGCACTGTGAATACCCGGAAGAAGCAATTAAGGCCGGATTTAATGTTTTTTCGCTTATAAATAATCATTCCAATGACCAGGGACTGGACGGAATAAAGGCGACATATTCATGGGCAGAAAAAACAGAAGCTACGCACAGGCACAGTGAGCGTAAAGTTTATTTTACAGGCATAAAAAAAGATTCTTCAAGTGCAATTGAATGCAGGTTGATTGAAACTAACGGCTGGAAAATTCTTTTCTGTGCAGTTACAGAGATTCTGAACCGGCCGGACTACAGAAATTACCTGTATTACGTAGAACCGACAAAAAAAGGACGCGAAAAATTTCTGGCTCAGCTGGAACAGTTCCGCAGGGATAATCCGTGTGACCTTTTTATCCTTTCCATTCATTCCAACGAACCGGAATATATTGCAGAAGTCTCTACTGACAGAAGAAATTATTATCACAAGATTCTTGAAAAAAATGTTGACATAATCTGGAGTAATCATCCGCACATCCCGCGAGAAAAAGAATTTATAGGAAACGGGGCGACACAATCCCTTGAAAAGGCTATAATATACGGGAATGGAAATTTAATAAGCGGTCAACGCTGGGAGCCGGATTTTGATAATCCAGAAAATCCAAGGGACGATACAGGTGACAGTTACCTGCTTGAGCTTGTTTTTGAAAAAGACGGCTGTGATGGAAAACCAAGGATTGCAAGGCATAAAACCCATTACATAACTACCTATATCAATTCAAACTGGGAATTTGTCATAAAAAAACTGGATGATGAATTCATTCAGTATCTGGCAGACAGCAGGAGCAGGCGCTGGAGCGATTACATTCGGCAGAGAAAACAAATTACAGAAAAAACAAAGGAAACAATTACATGGCAATAGAATACCAGAAATTACCTGTATACGAACAGAAAGAACGCATTCTGGAAGCATTAAAGACAAATCAGGTTATTGTTGTACAGAGCCCTACTGGGTCAGGAAAAACAACTCAGCTTCCAATCATACTTCATGAAGCAGGATACGATACAGCAGGAATGATTGCAGTTACACAGCCAAGAAGAATTGCAGCACTTTCTGTAAGTGAATTTATTTCCAGGCAGCTTGGAACAACATATCCGGGCCTTGTCGGATACAAAATGCGTTTTGAAGACAAGACCGATGAAACAACAAAAATCAAGATCATGACAGACGGAATTCTACTTCAGGAAATGAAGCTGGATCCGTGGCTGAGTAAATATTCTGTAATCATGGTTGATGAAGCCCACGAACGCAGCCTGAACATTGATTTTGTACTTGGACTTTTGAAGCGGGTTCTTGAAGTCCGCAAAGAATTTAAGGTTATTGTCAGTTCTGCAACAATGAATGCAGAAGCATTCAGCAGATACTTTAATTCCTGCCCGATTGTAACTATAGATACCATAACTTATCCGGTAACAATGGTTTACGATCCGCCGTTAATTCCGGCAAGCACAATGAATGAAACGGCAAGCACTGCCCTGATTCAAAAAATTCTTGCTACAGTAGAACGAGTTCTTGACAATGAAACAGAAGGCGGAATTCTTATATTCCTGCCGGGCGAAAAAATAATTAAGGACTGCATGAAGGCACTGGATACATCAAGTTTTGCAAAAAAACTTCATACTCTGCCGCTTTACGGCCGCCTTTCTAAAGAAGATCAGGAGCGTGTTTTTAAGCCCGCTCCTGAGGGAAAGAAAAAAGTAATTATTTCTACAAACATTGCAGAAACTTCTGTAACAATTGCAGACATAACGACAGTTATTGATTCCGGACTTGCAAAACTTAATTTCTATAATCCGCATTCATTTACTTCCAGCCTGAATGAAACTCCTGTAAGCAAGGCAAGCTGCAATCAGCGTAAAGGCCGAGCCGGAAGAACCCAGCCGGGAACATGCTACAGGCTTTACCCTAGAAAAGATTTTGACACACGCCAGATGTACACAACAGAAGAAATTTACCGCACAGACCTAAGCGAAGTAATTCTTCAGATGGCAGATCTTGGAATTTCAGATTTTGCAGGATTCGACTTTATTTCTGCACCTGAAAAAGAGAGCATTTACGGCGCTGTAGATACATTGAACATGCTTGGAGCCCTGGACAAGGACAACAGCCTTTCTTCAATCGGCAAGCTAATGGTTCAATTCCCGCTTGAGCCACGAATAAGCCGCATAATTGTAGAAGCAATAATGCGCTACCCGAACGTAATTGAAGAAATTCTTATTGCGGCGGCTTTTCTTTCTGCAAACTCACCGTTCATCCTGCCGCCGGGAGAAGAACTTGAAGCACGCAGCGCACATCATACGTTCAGAGATATTCAGGGGGACTTTGTTTCATACCTCAATCTTTTTTATGCATTCCAAAAGGCAGAAAACAAGGAAAGTTTCTGCAAAAGATACTATCTTGATGAACGTATCATGAAAGAAATAGAAAACATTGACCTTCAGCTGCAGGATATTCTTAATCATATGGGAATTCCTGTTGTTGGCGGAGGAAACAGAAGCGATTACCTTTGCTGTATCGCAGCCGGAATGATTCAGTTTGTGTGCGTACGCGTAAAGAAAGACACATACAAAAGCCTGACAGCAGACAATATCTGCATCCATCCGGGGAGCGTAATGTTCAAGCAGGATCCGCTTTACATTGTTGCCGGAGAAATTGTACGCACCTCAAGAATGTATGCAATGAGCGTTTCTCCTCTTACAAAAGCAATTTTAAATCAGCTTTCACCAGACCTTCTTGAAAAGCTTGATAAGTCAAAGCCTGCTCGTACGCTTGAAATGCAGGCCGACATTTACGAAAAAACAGCAAGAAAGAACAAAAAAGATTCAAAGAAAAAGGACGAAAAGAAAGATGACGAAAATGATACTATCAGCTTTGGCAGCGAGTCATTTGAAATTAAGAAAGTTCATAAGAAAAAGCAGGCTCAACTTACTTACGATGCATTCGTCCATGCTTCCAGGGCAGAAACAGATAGGGATAAAATCAAGACAATCGGCGGAATAAAGGCAAAAGTCATTTATCCGAACGGCTTTACGCTCCTGGAAGGTGAAAAACTTTCTATGGCTGTAAAGATTGCAAAGGCTCTGCCCCTTGAACCAATTGCAGAAAACAAATGGAACAGAAAACTCAATGTAAACATTCACGAGGATGATTCTGCACAGGCTATTACGCAGGCTGTAGACAGCATACTTAAAGTAACTGTTGCAAAGCAAAAAAGCAAAGAATACGGATTTATCTGTCTTTTTACAGACGGCAAAGGAACTTACTGGAACAAAGTCAGCAGAGGCTTCGCGACTGCACTTAATGAAAGCATTGCATCCCTTGAGATTCTTGCAGATGAAGGAAAAGATGTATTTTCAGAGCAGCAGCTGGCGCTTATAAACGAAAAATACAGAATCCTGCACGAACTTTCTGTATAGAAAGCTATTTTTCTGACGGCTCGTCTTCTATGCCAAGAATCTGTTTTGCACGCTTTCTGTTGGCAACATTCCCGGATTTTGCTTCTGCAACCTGCTGAAGGGCTGCAGAAGCTTCCGGGTAACGTCCTGTCCTGTACATGTCAATTCCAATCGTACATGTATCGGTATCTTTTGAAGATATGTACATTGAACAGGCTTTCCCAAATTCCGGATAATCATACTTTGCCATAAGCTTTCCCAATGATTTTCGAAGTGATTTTCTTCTGTCATCTTCGGCAATGGATTGTGCAAGTTCTGCAATTTCAGAAATCCCTGTCTTTCCCTTTCCGAATTTTAAGAGCGCGTCCGCTGCCATGTTTTTTGCTGAATCAGGAACTTTTTTATCTGTGATTCGTTCAACAAGGAATTCATTTCCTTCTTTTGTATTCAGTTCCGCAATTGCCGGATAGCATTCTTTTTTTACGGCATTTTCATTATCATTTTTTGCGCGGTAAATCAGATACGGAATGGAATCATTCATCTTCATTTCACGTGCAGCCTTTATAGACTGAAGCCGAACCTTTACATGTTCATCGCGAATTCCCTGAAGAATCATATTCTGAGCCTTTTCTGAATCCGGAAAATTCAAAAGTCCCTTTATGCAATATTCGCGCATGTTAGGATTTCCGTTTTCATAAAGACTTATAAGAATCGGAATTGATTCCGTTTTTTTCATATTACCAAGGGCTTCTGCGGCATACTGGCGCACAAAGTCATTTTCATCTTCGTTGCGGGCTATTTCTACAACCTGATCCCAAGTTTCGACGGCATTCATCTGACCTAAAGTACGCATAAGGGCCTGCCTTACAGGAACTTCAAGATCATCACGTTCAAGATACTTTGCAAGATACTTAGCTTCTTTCTTTCCGCCTGTCTTCCCAAGTGCAGAAAGCGCACTGTTAAAGTATTCTTCCTTTTCACTTTCAAGCATTTTTACAAAAGCCGGGGCTGCTTCCGTACATTTTACTTTTGAAGCATATTCCATGCACTTTGAAACAAATGAATTTGACGTATCATAAGGATCATCTAGGATTTCAACGACATAATCAGAAAGACAGGGATCTTCATTTTTTGCAAAATAATCAATGATTTTTGACCTTACATCATTGCTTGAGGTCTTATAGAAAAGTTCATAGAGAATATCGATATAGCGAGGATCATCGTCATCAACAATTTTATCTACCACGCTGCTGATTTCAGAAGGCGTCCCAAGCGCAAGGGTTTCTTTTTTTTCGGCAAAATCCTTACCGTCTTCATCACGTTTTTTGGCGGCAGCAAGTTTTTCAGAGTCTGCCGGTTTCGGTTTGATTTTAGAAGGAATTTTTACCTGTATGCTGGAAACATCATCTCCATATTCATCATCAGAGGAAACTTTTTCTGCAACTCCATAAATTGACTGAACAATCTGAGCAGAATCTGGAGCCTGCGCATTTTCCGTGCCTGAAACTTCTGTACTGAAATATTCTGTACCGGAAGCATCCTCTTCAGAAGAAACAGCTTCAGAAGAATTTTCTCCATATGAAGATGAAATTGAATCATCTGTCTGCCCTTCCCTGGAAACTTGAACATTTCCGTCATCAAGTCCTTCCTGATAAGGAGAAGAAACTTCGTCCTGCCCCGGAATCTCTGGTGACTGAAGTGCAGATTCAATCATATTAAGAAAATCATCATCTGCATCTTCCGAAAAAAGCATAGACAAAGAGAAAATCGACGTTAAGAATAAAAGAATAAATTTCAACCTGCTCACTGAATCTCACCCTTTTTATAGCGGTTCAAGAAATCCTTTTTATACTGCTCAAAACGGTTTTCCGTAATGGCGGTACGGATTTCTTTCATCATCTGATGAAGGAATGCAAGATTATGATAAGATGCAAGCATTGAACTTAATATTTCCTGTTCCTTAAAAAGATGCCTTAAATATGCTCGGGAATAAGTTCGGCAAACTTTACAGTTACATTCAGGATCAATCGGCCTGAAATCATGCTTGAAGCGTTCCTGCTTAATTGAAAGCTGACCGTCATGCGTAAAATATGCACCGTTACGCGCATTACGGGTTGGAAGCACGCAGTCGAACATGTCTACGCCGTTTGAAACAGCCTCAAGAATATATTCAGGAGTACCGATTCCCATTACGTATATAGGCTTTTCTTCCGGTAGATGCTGCATTGTAAAATTAAGGAATTCCGCAAATTTGTCAGCAGGTTCGCCTACACTGAGTCCGCCGATTGCAATTCCAGGTAAATCAAGTGCTGCAGTAAATTCTGCGCTCTGCTTACGCAAATCCTCAAAAAAATTTCCCTGTACAATAGGAAAAAGCATTCCCTGATATCCGTTTTCGCGTTCAATAAGCCACTGTTTTTTTGCACGCTCTGCCCATGCAGATGTAACTATAAGAGCATGTTCAGCTTCTTTTTTATCTACTCCAAAACCGGAACATACGTCAAGCTGCATCTGAATGTCTGAATTAAACTTAACCTGAGTCTGAACAACATTTTCCGGCGTAAACATATGGTAGCTTCCGTCAATATGACTCTGGAATTTTACGCCATCAGGATTGATTTTTCTGAGCTGCGAAAGTGAAAATACCTGAAAGCCACCTGAATCTGTAAGGAAATTTCTTTTATACTGCGAAAATCCGTGCAGTCCTCCAGCTTCCTGAATAAGATCTGCACCAGGACGAAGAAAAAGATGATATGTATTTGCAAGAATAATTTCAAAACCAATTTCGTCAAGGTCTTCTTTGGAAATTGCCTTAACAGTTGCACATGTACCTACAGGCATGAACACAGGAGTCTGTACAGTTCCATGCGGCAGTTCAAGGATTCCCGTGCGCGCCCTTCCGTCCGAGCTTTTGTGTAAAATAGAAAAAATCTTCATAAAAACCTCACTGAATTACGTTCGGGCATAATGCAACAGAACTATACTGATTATAATGAAAAGGAACACAGGAAACCAGGCTCCCATAAATGGCGAAATGTAACCGAACTTTGCCATAAGCATTGTTACCATCTGAAGGACATAAAAAAGGACTGCAGCACTTACAGAAAGAGAAAGGCTTATCAGAAGTACATTCTTTCTAGATTTTCCGGAAAGTCCGATTGAAAGAAATACTACAATAAAAACAATTGCAGGAAAAGCGAATTTCTTGTAATACTCTGAAAGTTCCTGATTAAACGGAAGCCCCGTCCTTCTAAGGTGATTTATATAAACCTTTGCAGTATGAGAATCTACCTCGGCAATTGAAACTACATTATTCTGAAAAGTTTCATAGGATTCCGTAAGGCGGTCTAAAAGTTCTTTTCCGGGTTTTAGAGTAGTAATTGTATTGTTTTCGTATTTATACTGAACGGCACTCATCAAAATCCAGTGTTCTTCTGAAGAACTCCATACAGCCGCATCTGCATGTATAATTGAATCCAGTCTTTTTTCATCATCCCTTATGACAAGATACAGGTCAGAAAGCCTTTTCTGCGAGTTTTCATAGAATTTAGCCTTATAGACAATATGCCCGTTATCAGAAATAACTACAATATTATTCTTATTAAGCGATTTTTCTTCTTTTAAGAGCTGCCCCTGAAGCTGCATCTTCCTTGAATAAGTCGGAACCACAAGATAATTTTCAAAGAAATACAGTCCGAAACTCATTATAATAGAAAAAACAAGGAGCGGAAATGTAAAATGCAGGAGCGAAACGCCGGAAGAAAATATTGCTGTAAGTTCATTGCTTGCATATAGATCACTGAGCGTATAGGCTACGGCAAAAAGGACCCCCAGCGGCATGGCATACCAGCAGGTTTTTGGAAAATACAGAAGCATGACCTGAGAAACCTGAGTTGCACTCGCTCCGTTCTGAAGATAGCTTGTAAGATTCATAAGAAGGTCTACAAGAATCAGAACCAGCGAAAAGAAACCGAGAGCACCTAGAAATATCGGAATAAACCTTCTGAAAAGATATAATACAAGTTTCATTTTCTTTTAAGCGTAAAATACAAAAGACCGCCCGTTACACCGATTATCGTATCGGGTAACCACATCGCAACAAAAGCGTCAATACCGATTCTTATAGAAAACATCTGTCCTATAATCATCATTGCCCAATATATAACGCATATTACAAGCCCAAAAATAAGTCCGATTGTCTGTCCATTATGCTTTCCAAACAGAAAAGCAAGAGGAAGAGCAAGAATCGCAAAAAATATGGAACCGAACGGACTGGAAAATTTCTTGTAATACTCCATCCGGTAATGATTCAAGATGCGTTTATCAAGATTTTCCATTTTCTTCATCTGCTTAACCTGCCGGCCAAGGTCAAAGGAAGTCATTTCACGAGGTGTAGTGCGCGTATTTGTATTCAAAATGGCTGAATCAAATATATTCATGGTCATTGAACTTGCATCAAGAACTTCGTAATCGCCTTTTTTTGAAGAATCTAATGAAGCAACAACAGAATCCGACATATTCATCTGCATTAAAACGCCTTCTTCCCTAGCAGAAATAAGGTTTGATTTACCGGAAACTATAATCCGCTGAGTATCGCCCTTTTCATCAAAAAATATAAGGTCGCTTACATTAGTATCCTTTACGTCGCCTGTTATAAGGATTGATTTATTGAAAAACTTAATTGAGTTCGGTTCAAGCTGAACAGACGGATTAGAAGTAAGAATCTTTCTATACAGCTGGTTATACTTGATTGTTCCTATTGGAAGCAGATAATCGTTTACGAAAAAAGATGCAACTGATATAAGGATTCCCAGAATAAAAACAGGAACCATTATCATAATATAACTTTGTCCGGATGCACGAATTATAAGGACCTCGTTGTCACTCATAATGCGCCCAAGACACATAAGAAAACCTACAAGAGTAGAAAAAGGAGCCGACTGCGAAATTACAAACGGAAGTGTATAAATCATAAGGCGGTACGCATCGCTGAACGGTACACGCTGCTTAAGAAGTTCTCCAATCAGAAGCAGAATCTGGTTTACAAAGAAAATCATGAAGAAAAACAGGAACGAAACGCCAAAATAAAGCATAAGTTCCTTACAGAGATATCTGATAAGTACGTAATCTCCAAGCTGACCTTTTCCAAGATACTTTACGCGAAAATCTTCTATTTTTGCCAGAACCTTTTCAACATAAGGCCTTAAATACGTATCATACAGAACGTAAAGCCAATCACAGAATGAATGGACTTTTTTTTCAAGCCAGTCGAGAGAAAAATTATATATTTCAATTAATTTCTGAACGTACTTGAATAAATTCAAGCCTTAACTCCTGTTGAACCAAAACCGCCGGCACCACGCTCTGTTTCATCAAGCTGCTCTGCCCGTACAAAAATTCCCTGTGTTACAGGAGCAACAACAAGCTGCGCAATGCGGTCTCCATTCTGAACAGTAAAATCTTCATCACCAAGATTTATAAGGATTACACATATTTCGCCGCGATAATCACTGTCAATTGTTCCCGGAGTATTCAAAACTGTTACACCGTTTTTTGCAGCCAACCCGCTTCTAGGACGTACCTGAATTTCGTACCCATCAGGAATTGCACAGAAAAGTCCTGTCGGAATCATTGCCCTAGTACCTTTTTTTATCGTAACCGGTTTATCAAGATATGCACATACGTCTGCACCGGCAGCACCAGAAGTTTTATATGCAGGAACTAAAACGCCTTCTTTTGCGACAAATTTAATGTTTACAGTATTCATAAATCAAGTATATCAGTTCATAAATCATGTCGCAATAAGAAAAAGAGGCAATTAATATGAAAAAACTAATGATTTCCGGAAGAATGATTTTTTTCAATTTGAAAACCGTTTTCATATTGACATTGCATCCTGAAATCGTTAATTTGATAAGCGTTATCAAATTGAGGAGTATAATGATAAAAGCAGCCTATAAAACCAAACAACAGGAACTTCTTCTTTCATATTTGAGGGAAACAAAAGGAATTCATTTTACGGCAGAAGACATACGCCGGCATTTTGCAGAAAAAAACATTACTTTAGGCGTTGCTACAATCTACAGACAGCTGGAAAAACTTGTTTCGGAAGGACAGGTTCAAAAATATTTTATAGACGAACATTCAGCCTCTTGTTTTGAATACACCGGAGAAAGTTCTGCGGACGGAACGGAACCGCACTTTCATCTTAAATGCGAAAAATGCGGTGAACTGTTCCACGTTGAATGCGAAGAAATTACAGACATTATCAGCCATTTACAGAATGAACACGGTTTCCTTTTAAATCCGTTCAGGACAGTTTTGTACGGAATCTGTAAATCATGCGGTAAAAAAGATTTAGAAGGGAAAAAGATGAATTCCGAAGAAGATGTTTCAGGCAAAAAAACGACTCACATTTCGTAAAGCCATAGACAGCAAACCAGGCAGGATTAGAATGATTGCAGATTTTTCTATTAATAAAAGCACAGAACAGATTAAGAAAATCTCTAAAACAATAACTGTCATAATGCTTGTTTCCCTGTGCTCCATGCTCTTTTTTGAACCCGTTCACGCAGTACATCACTGTAACGGAGACGACTGTCCTGTCTGCCTTATAATTTCAATAATAAAAAATCAGCTCAAAACTGTCATACCGTCCGGACTTGGAGAGAAAGTTCCAGCAATTTTACACTTTCTGTACATTTCTACTGCTTTTTCTGCCGTAAGCCCTGCAGGCTGTTCCCTCATAAAGCAGAAAGTCCGGCTGAACAACTGATTTCTCTGAACATAATAACCAGTTTATCTCAATTTCAGAGGAATATAATATGACTAAAGCAAAAAAACCTATAATTCTTATTACCGGCTATCTCGGTTCCGGAAAGACAACTCTTTTGAACAACCTGCTCCGCCAGGAAAAGCGCCAGGTTGCCCTTATTGTAAACGATATGGGAAGCATTAATATCGATGCAGAAATCCTAAAAAAACAGGGTTCAAGAGTTGCTCAGGCTTCAATGTATGAACTTCAAAACGGCTGTATCTGCTGCACATTAAGGGATGAATTCATCCAGAAAATGGAAGAAATTTCCAACGAAAATACAGCAGAAGCAGTATTCGTAGAAGCGTCAGGCATAAGCGATCCAGGAGCAATTGCAGCAAGCTTCCTTGCGTACGAAGAAGAAAATCCTGACACAAATGTTTACCTCAGCTCAATTGTTACAGTCGTAGATGCAGACCGAATCTACCGTGAATTCCTGAAAGACCTATCATCTTACGATGAAGAATCAACTGACGAACAGGACATTACAACCTTAATCGTTGATCAGATGGAATTCTGCAATCACATTGTAATGAACAAATGTGACCTTTTGAATGAAGAACAGCTTAAAGCCGTAGAAAACTGCATCAGGGACTTCCAGAAAAAGGCTCCGTTAATCCGCTCTGTAAACGGAAATGTTGATCCAGACCAGATTCTTTCTACAGAAAAATTTGACTTTGAAATGGTTGATTCTTCTTCTGCAATTCAGAAGGCAATCAACAGTCTTAACGAAAACAACAAGGGCTGCGTTGATGAATACGGAATCAGCTCATTTGTATTTGAAGAAAAGCGTCCGTTCAACAGAAAAAAATTCATGGATTACATCAAGACTTCATATCCAAAATCCCTTATCAGGGCAAAAGGCTATATCTGGTTTTCTGACGCAGATGCAGACATTCAGCTTTTTGAACAGGCTGGCCGTAACTCTTCTGTAAGCGAAGTTTCTTACTGGATTGATGCACTTGTAGAAGAACAGAAACAGGCTTACCTTGAAGAGAATCCTGACGTAAAGGAAAGCTGGGATGAAGAATTCGGAGACAGACTTAATCAGATTGTGTTTATCGGAAAAGGCCTTGATCAGAAAAAAATCAAATCTGAACTGGACTCTCTGCTCGACAGCAGCGCAATTGCATAAATCTTAAATTACATTACAAGGAAAGGATAATAAAATGAAAACAAAGAAAATCATCGTTCTTGAAGTACTCATGCTCTGCATTGCCATGGCAGTTTCAGCAAAAACAAAAATCGTTGCTACAATCTTCCCTGAATATGACTGGGTAAGACAGATTGCTGGAGAAAAAAACTCTAATGTAGACGTTAAGCTTCTTCTGGATAACGGAGTTGACCTTCACAGCTTCCAGCCAAGCGTAAAAGACATTGCCACAGTCGGAAACGCAGACATCTTCATCTATGTAGGCGGAGAAAGCGACGAATGGGTAAAAGGTGTACTTAAAAACGCAAAAAATAAAAAACTCGTAGCAATCAACCTTCTTGAAGTATTGGGTGACAGAGTTCACGAAGAAGAAACTGTTGAAGGAATGGAGCACGAACACCATCATGATGACGAAGCTGAAGAAGAAGAGCATGAACATCATCATGGAGAAGCAGAACACGATGAACATGAACATCATCACCACGAAGAAGCAGAACATCACCACCATCACGATGATGATGAAGATGAAATTGAATATGATGAACACGTATGGCTTTCTTTAAAAAATGCGAAAATCCTCTGCAAAGCAATTGCAGACGCTCTCTGCAGCAAGGATTCTGCAAACGCAGAAACTTACAGAAAGAATCTTGCAGAATACTCTGCAAAACTTGACAGACTGGATAATTCCTACGCTGAATGTGTAAAAAATTCAAAGAGAAATACGGTTCTTTTTGGAGACAGATTCCCGTTCCGCTATCTTACTGACGACTATGGCATCAAATACTATGCAGCATTCACAGGCTGTTCTGCAGAAACAGAAGCTAGCTTTAAGACTGTAATCTTCCTTTCTAACAAAATTGATGAACTTAATCTTCCATGCATTCTTCAGATTGAAAGCGGAAACGGAAAACTTCCTGCTACAATCATAAAGAATTCAAAATCAGGAAATATTTCTGTTCTCACAATGGATTCAATGCAGGCAACAACAAGTCTAGACGTAAAGAAAGGCGCAAACTACCTTGGAATTATGACTCAAAACCTTGAAGTTTTGAAAAAGGCTTTGAACTAGCAAAAAATCCAATCTGAATAGCCTGACTCGGACATGCAGAAGCACATTTACCGCAGCGGATGCATTCTCCGGCGTCAGGCTTTTCATATACCTTTATATCAAAGCCGCAAGAGTTCCGGCACACATCGCATTTAACGCATTTTTCCTGATCAACTTTAATCCTGTACACTGCAAATTTATTGAAGAAAGAATAGAATGCACCCAGCGGACAAATATAGCGGCAGAATGGCCGGTAAATTACAACAGAAAGGAAGAGGACTACTGCAAGGATAAAAAACTTCCAGCGGAATAAAAAGCCTGCAGCCTCGCGCATTGCAGGATTAAGCAGTACCAAAGGAATTCCGCCTTCCAGAGTACCCGCCGGACAAATATATTTGCAAAACCACGGCTCTCCCAAACCTGTAACGTCAACAAAAACCAACGGCAGAATAATGACAAAAACAGCAAGAATCAGAAAACGGATTTTCGAAAGAAATTTTTCACCGGGGAGCCTTCGGATTTTTTTGAATAAAGGAATGTTATTCAGCAAATCCTGAATAAACCCGAACGGACATAAAAACCCGCATACAAAACGACCGAAAACAATTCCGAACAGGGTAAGAAGCCCCAAAACATAAAGAGACAGATTAAAATTTCTTGAACCGATTACAGCCTGCAATGAACCTATCGGGCATGCACCAAGAGCCCCAGGACATGAATAACAGTTCAATCCGGGAACGCAAACAGATTTAGAAGTTCCCTGAAATATCCTGCCTTCTGCAAATCCCTTTACATATCCGTTGGAAAATGCAGCGGCAAAAGCCTGAACTATAAAACGAATCGATTCCCTCTTTAATTTAGCCAATGCCGATGCACTCCATGCAGATTCTGGAAGCCTTTTCAAATACAACAGGAACTTCACCCCTAAAGATCCCAAGCAACACCAGAATCAAAGCTAAAAATATCCCGCAGCCAGCAATAACCAGCCGTTTTCTGATTTCCGGATTCATTTCTGACCTTCAAGAATTTTATCAATAATCTTCTGCCAGTCTTTTTCAGACCTTGCACCAAGATACATTTTTCCAACTATGTTTCCGTCTGAATCAATAAAAAAAGTTGCCGGCACAGCCTGTACATTCCTTAAAAATCCGGAAAACATCTCCCTGGAAGGTACAATATGCACATAATCAGCACCGGTAGTCTTAATAATTTTTTCAGCATCAGCCTTAAGTTCCGGAATAAGTTTACCGGTTCCGTCCGTAATATCAACAGGGATTCCAATAACCGCAACGCCTTTTTCTTTATTATTTCTGTCAAGAGAAGACAATTCCGGCATTTCCCTAATACAAGGAGGACAGAATGTTCCCCATACATTAAGCATTGTAATTTTATTCGAAGCAAAAATTTTTTCCGAAACAGAATTTCCGTTCAAATCAACAGAAGTAAATTTAACCGCATTTTTTTTCTGCGCAAAACCTAAAAAAGACAAAAAGACCAGACACAAACACAAAAGATTTTTTTTCATATGTCCTCCAGCAAATATTATATTAACAATAATAATAAAACTTTCTGCAAACAGCAAATTTAAAAACGATAAAAAAAATTAAAAGAGAGAACTAATAGAACAGTACAGAAGAAACAGATTCAAGCAGAGACCTGCCGTTTCCTCTCAAAACATCCAGAGTGTTTATATTCACGCTGTTTACTTTCATTATTCTTCCGGCATAAATATCTTCCTGGGTTTCATAATATCCATATGTTGAATGAATTACGTAATGCCTGCCTTCATATTCTCCAAGATACATCATTATGTGAGACGGAATCTTCAGCAAAGCTCCGGGTACAGCAGAACTTAAAATTCTGTTTCTATATTCAATTGAAAAATCAGGATTCAGATTAATTTTTTTTGCCGGAAAAAGAGCCTGTTCAGAAGAATTACGAGGAAGCTGAATTCCGACACATCTGTAACATTCCATTAAAAATGAAGAACAGTCGCGAAGCCCGTTCTTTCCTCCCCAACTGTATCCCTGCCCCAGACTTTTAAAGGCAAGCGTAAGAATATTTTTCACGGTATACGGTAAAAATCCTATGCAGGCAGCGCTTACAGGAACAGAAGCATATACGTTTCCTAAAGTTCCGTCTTCTTTTCTAAATGGAATTTCAACTGCATATGAACAGAACGGAAAACGTTCTTCCGAAAAATAATCTTGAGCAGTTTCCCAGTCAGCACAGAAAAAACGCTCCCCCATCCTTAATTCATCGTAGACTGTTTCTCCGTCTTCCGGCAAAGTTATATCATCGGAGGTAATTACATAGAGGCTTTCCGTAACAGTAACAAAAGAACTGGTTCCCGCCCTAAAAAAATCCAGGCGCCTTTCAAAATCCTTATCAGAACAAAGGGCAATCGAATCCGACTTTACCCAGCCATAATCGTATTCAGAACAGACAAAGCACCAGAGTTCATCTTTAGAACGAAACAGCAAAAGTACTGGATCATTGAACAAAAGCGCACTTTCCTGATTTGCATCATCGTACCAGTCAGAGCCGTTTGTAGAAAATACTTCGTCAGACGGAACGATTCTCATATCTGAACGTTTTGTACATACGGCTGTTTCTAGTTCAACAGGAATTTCAGAATCTTTAAGAGCATTTACCCCGACTTTTTCAAACAGAGAATCCCAATATTCAGGAGTACAATAAATTGACTCTTCAAGAATATTTTTTCTGTACCAGTTTCTTACAGAACTTTCCGGAAAAAAAAACTTATATAAATCAGATTCAAAAAGAGGCGCAAACCCTGCAAGATTAAACAGGATTGTTTTTTTATCATTCCTCTGGATTTCCATTGATTTTTTATTAAGTTCCGCAATTTCTTCAGGCTTCAGCATTACCTTTTCCGCATTCTCAGACCTCGAAATCCAGAACCCTGCATCCAGCATTTCCGAACTCACATCCGGAGAAAGACGCAGGCCCGCACCTGAAGAAAAAATGTTAAAATGAGGAAAAAAAATCAGAACGAATACAAAAAGGAACCTTTTCAAATCAATTAATCCTAAAAAAATACGCTCCATCCTAAGACAGAGCGTACTTTTATAAGCAAAACTTCAGTTAAACTTAGAATGAACCAGCTACAGCAACTGCACAAGCTACAGTACATGTCGCAAACCTTCGGTTTGCTTCACGAGATTTTTCCTTGCTCGCCAAAGGGCTCGCATTTTTTGCTTTGCAAAAAAACGGAAAAACTCGCACGGCTGCCCTATATCATGCGCCTAAAAAAAGACATCCCCAAAAGGAGATGTCTTCGTTTTAGTTACAAGAACTCAATTAAAATGAACCAGCTACAGCAACTGCACAAGCTACAGTACAGCCTACCATAGGGTTGTTACCCATTCCCATGAATCCCATCATTTCTACGTGTGCTGGAACTGATGAAGAACCTGCAAACTGAGCATCTGAGTGCATACGACCAAGAGTATCAGTAAAGCCGTAAGAAGCTGGACCTGCAGCCATGTTATCTGGGTGAAGTGTACGACCTGTACCACCACCAGAAGCTACAGAGAAGTATTTCTTACCAGCAAGGAGGCGTTCCTTCTTGTAAGTACCAGCTACTGGGTGCTGGAAACGTGTTGGGTTTGTAGAGTTACCAGTGATAGAAACATCAACATCTTCGTGCCACATGATTGCAACACCTTCGCGTACATCGTCAGCACCGTAGCACTTTACGATAAGGCGATCAGGGTTAGAACCATAAGGAACTTCCTTTACAACCTTAAGAGCCTTGTCTGTTCCTTCTCCGTTGAAGTAGTCAAACTGAGTCTGAACATATGTAAAACCGTTAATGCGGCTGATGATCTGAGCAGCGTCTTTTCCAAGACCGTTCAAGATAACGCGGAGCTTGTTCTTGCGAACTTTGTTAGCGTTAGCAGCGATTTTGATAGCACCTTCAGCAGCAGCGAAAGATTCGTGACCTGCAAGGAATGCAAAGCACTGTGTTTCTTCAGAAAGAAGACGAGCACCAAGGTTTCCGTGTCCAAGACCTACTTTGCGGTCATCAGCTACAGAACCTGGAAGACAGAATGCCTGAAGTCCCTTACCGATGTTGCTAGCTGCTGTAGAACCAGTCTTGTCGCCTGTTTTTTCAGCTTCCTTGATAGCAATTGCAGAACCAAGAACGTATGCCCATTTAGCATCTTCAAAACAGATCTGCTGTGTAGACTGACAGATTTCGTATGGATCGAATCCGCGAGCCTTGCAGAGTTCGCGAGCTTCGTTCAATCCGTCTTCGCCTTCTTTAAAACCATATTCTTTAAGAGCCTTATTCACCTGTGGAATGCGGCCTGCGTAATCTTCAAATAATGCCATTTAATACCTCGTGCCGCATGGATGCGGCGTCATTTATTTTGGAAAATTACGTCCTCGAGTTTTGCGTGCAAAACTCGATAAGCAAAAATTGCATGGACGCAATTTTTGCGACTTACTCTTTGCGTGGGTCGATAAGTTTTACCATACCCTGATCAGCTGTTACACGACCGTAGTGTGTGCGAGCACCTTCAATAGCTTCATTAGCTGGTTTTCCAGCCTTGAGAGCGTCCATCAATTTACCAAAGTTGATACAGTTGTAACCGATGATCTGTCCGTCTTTGTCAACAGCACAAGTTTCAACATAACCTTCTGTCATTTCAAGGTAGCGTGGCCCTGTTTTGCGTGTAGCAAACATTGTTCCAACCTGTGAACGGAGGTTCTTTCCAAGGTCTTCAAGAGAAGCACCAACTTTAAGACCGTCTTTAGAGTAAGCAGACTGTGTACGACCATAAACAATCTGCATAAAAAGTTCACGCATAGCTGTGTTGATAGCATCGCAAACAAGGTCTGTATTCAATGCTTCAAGCAAAGTTTTTCCGATAAGGATTTCAGATGCCATAGCAGCTGAGTGTGTCATACCTGAACAACCGATTGTTTCTACCAAAGCTTCTTCAATAATACCGTCTTTTACGTTCAAAGAAAGCTTGCAGGCACCCTGCTGTGGTGCACACCAACCGATACCGTGTGTAAATCCAGAAATATCTTCGATTTTTTTAACCTGAACCCATTTTCCTTCCTCTGGAATCGGTGCAGGTCCATGATATGCGCCTTTAGCCAAAGGACACATGTGTTCTACTTCTGCTGTGTAGATCATTTAATCCCCCAAAAATTCTGCCATTTCGGCAGTTAAATTTGTTTCGGGATAGTTTATCATTTACACGTCTTATTGACAATAATTCTTATTAATATTTTTCACTAATAATCACTGCAATCATTGATTTTATCAGCAATTAATGACAGTTGGGATTTGAACAGGTTGCACACTTTGAATTAGCTTCAAACATTTCTTTCATTGTACGCCAGCCTAAAACAGCACATTTTACCCTTGCCGGCATTCGCGCAATATCCTGAAGGACAGCAGCTTCATCAAGCTGTTCAATTTCTTCACCGGAAATTTCGCCTCGGATCATCTTCATGAATATCGAATTAAGTTTTTCTGCTTCTTCAACAGTTTTTCCGATGACAAGATCAAGCATCATGTCGCAGCTTGCCTGGCTTACAGCACATCCGCTGCCAGTAAAGGAACCGTCAACAATAATTCCATCTTCAACCTTAAGGTTTAATGTAATGTTATCTCCGCAACTTGGATTAATTCCGTTAAGAGAAATAGTTGCTCCTTCCATATCTTTTTTATGAGAAGGATTCAAATTGTGTTCATTCAATATTTCCCTGTATAATTCTTTTGTATCCATAATTGCAACTCCTAAAAAGGATTAATCATTATATCCGCTCATGTGTCGTATGTTACGAAGCACTTTTGCAAAACGCAGTACTTCATCTTCTGTATTATAGAAATACATGCTTGCACGCGCAGTTGCCGGTACATTGAGATAGGCACCCAGCGGCTGTGCACAGTGATGTCCAGCCCGTATTGCAATCTTTTCTGTATCCAGAAGGCTTGCTATATCATGAGGATGAACTCCATCCAAAGTAAATGTTACAATTCCGCAGTGCTTTGAAGGATTTTTATTGCCAATAAGATGAAAATAACTGTAATCCTTCATCTCATTTATCAGCAATGCTGCAAGTTCATTATCATGCTTTTCAATTCTGTCAAAACCTACAGACTGCACATATTTTATTGCCGCCGCAAGTCCTGCTGCCCCACCGGCATTTACTGTACCGGCTTCAAATTTATGCGGAACTTCGGCCCATGTAGCAGAATTTCTTGTAACATATTCTATCATTTCTCCACCGCGCAAAAAAGGCGGCATAGCTTCAAGAAGCTCTTTCTTACCATAAAGGACACCAATTCCCATAGGTCCGCAGATTTTATGTCCGCTGAATGCGTAAAAATCAGCATCAATATCCTTTACGTCAACCTTCATGTGCGGAACAGCCTGCGCACCGTCAACAACACAAACTGCACCAACCTTATGTGCAAGTTCAGCTATTTTTTTTACAGGATTTGTAATTCCCAGAACATTGCTTACCTGCCCCACAGCAACAAGCTTTGTCTTGGAATTGATTTTCCTGAACTCATCTTCAGAAAATTCACCTGTTTCCTTATCCGGTTCAAGAAAAACAACCTTAGCAGCCTTTGCAGAAGCCGCCATCTGCCATGGAAGAATATTTGAATGATGTTCAGTTACAGAAACAACAATCTCATCGCCTTCTTTTAAATTTGCCATAGCCCATGTATAGGCAACAAGATTAAGGCTTTCTGATGCATTCCTTGTAAATATAATTTCGCAGTCTTTTGCATTAAGGAATTCCGCAACAACATGACGGGCACTTTCATACTCTTCTGTTGCACGGCTGCTTAAATCGTACAGTCCTCTGAGCGGATTTGCATTATTCTGCCTGTAGTATCTTTCCATCGCCTCAATAACTGTGTAAGGCTTCTGGGTAGTAGCTGCATTGTCAAAATAAATCAATCCGTCATTTTCAATTGCAGAAAACAAAGGAAAATCGTTTCTGTAAATGTTATCCATTATTCATCCCCAAAGATTTCATTCATAAAATTCTCAGTCCGTTCAGCAACTTTTTCATCGTTTATTTTTGAAACAACAGCCTGAACTTTAGCCCTTGCAAGAACTTTTTCTGCTTCAGCCTTACCGATTCCCCTGGACTGCATATAAAAAAGCACGTCATCACCAAGCCGTCCTATAGAAGCACCGTGTTCACCGGAAACATCTTCTTCATCACACAGAATGACTGGAATTGAATTATTTACAACATAAGGACTAAGAATAAGGGTTTCTTCCTGCTCTTCGCCAACAGAACCTGCACAGCCCTGCTTAAAATCGATTGTACCGCGGTAAGTTTTCTTTGCCCTGTCAGTTACAGTTCCACGCACGTACATCTGGCATTCAGACTTGCGTCCATAATGAGGCACAACATAATTCATATCAAGAATCTGTTCATTACTGCAGTAATATGCAAGTTCAGAATTAAACACTGATTTATACCCCTTAAGAACTGTACCTGCACCAACGTAAGTTTCCTTTCCGCCAAGGACAACATGTTTAAGTGTAACTTCTGCATTTTCATCAGCAAAAGAAGAAGTCTCATCAAGCTGAATAAAAGATTCTCCAAAAAGCTGAACCTTTACAATATTAACTTTAGCTCCTTCAGAAGCATAAACCTTTGTTTCAAGAAGCTGCTGTCCTTCCGCATTTCTGTCAGAATCAGAAACAATGATTACAGTCACTTCAGAATTTTTTTCAGCCCTTATAACCTGACCAGTATACGCATTCAGACCGCCGGCAAAATCATAGTTAAGCACAACCGGAACTGAAACTTTTTTATTTTCAGGAACGGTAATTTCAACGGGAATAAATTCATCCCCAAAATCAAATGAAGTTCCGCTTACAAACTGATCAAAATCAGCAGAATCCGAAGAAAATGATTCCTTGAATTCAACACCGTCAGCATTCCTTACTTCCGGAAGAAAATTTTCGTATGCACTTAAAAGCGGAAATCCCGCCTTATTCATTTTTAACCAGCTCCATGTAGGAGATGGAATTTTATTTATATCTACAAGTTTATTTTCTGCCATTCATTCATCCTCAAAATCAGATACACGCCCTTTACATCGAGCCTTTCATTTCAAGACGAATCAGATTATTCATCTCTACAGCATATTCCATCGGAAGTTCCTTGGAAACAGGATTAGCAAATCCGCTTACAATCATGCTACGTGCATCTTCTTCACTGACACCTCGACTCATAAGATAGAAAACCGCGTCATTTGAAATGCGTCCGATTTTTGCCTCATGACCAACATCAGCCTTATCTGTAAGTACAACGTTTGCAGGAATTGTGTCGCTTCTGGAGCCGGAATCAATCATAAGGGACTGGCACGAAACACTTGCCTTTGAATTTTCTGCATTCTTTGCAATATAAACCGCAGACCTGTAAGTAGACTTTCCGCCGCCCTTGGAAATTGATTTTGAATTTATGACACTTGTAGTATCAGGTGCCAGATGAACCATTTTTGCACCGGTATCAAGATCCTGACCGTTACCTGCAAAAGTAATTCCAGTAAATTCAGCCCTAGCATTTCTTCCAACAAGATCACTTTCCGGATACAGACAGCCTACATGACTTCCAAATGAACCTGATACCCATTCAATAGAAGCACCTTCTTCAACCCTTGCACGCTTTGTGTTCAGGTTATACATATTCTTTGACCAGTTTTCAATAGTCGAATAGCGCAGATGGGCACCTTTCTTTACAAAAAGTTCTACCGCACCAGCATGAAGGTTTGCAACATTATATTTTGGAGCAGAACATCCCTCAATAAAATGAAGGTCAGCGCCTTCATCAACAATTATAAGTGTATGTTCAAACTGACCGGCACCCTTTGCATTCAAACGGAAGTAAGACTGCAGAGGGAAAGAAAGCTTAACGCCTTTAGGAACATATACAAAAGAACCGCCGGACCATACAGCACCATGAAGAGCCGCAAATTTGTGGTCACGAGGAGTAATCAAAGTCATAAAATACTCCTTTACCATAGGTCCCCACTTTTCGCTCTTTACGGCACTCTCAAAATCCAGATATACAACGCCCTGCTTTGCAACTTCATCCTGAATATTGTGATAGACAAGTTCACTGTCATACTGAGCACCAACGCCCGCAAGGCTTTTGCGTTCAGCTTCAGGAATACCCAGTTTTTCAAATGTATCTTTAATGTCTTCAGGAACGTCTTCCCAGTTTCCGCTCATTTTTGTCTTAGGACGAACATATGTAGAAATATCTTCCATATGAAGACCTTCAATATTCGGCATCCAATCCGTAGAAACGCCCATTTTATTGTAAAGTTCAAGCGATTTTAAGCGGAATTCACGCATCCAGTCCGGGTCGCCTTTTTCTTCACTCAGTTTGCTTACAATTTCAGGAGATAGCCCCGACTCAATGCGGTAAAAATCTTTTTCAGATTCTTCATAGCGGAAATCATAAAATTCCCTGTTTATATCATCAACAATAATCTTATCTTCTGCCATAACAAATCCACTACTTCAGGTAAGCATCAAAACCGTTTTCATTGATTTCATCAATCAACGAACTGTCACCAGTTTTTACAATGGAGCCATGAACAAGAATATGTACATAATCAACTTTAAGACTTTCAAGAATTCTTGTTGAATGGGTAATTATTAGAAGTCCTCCGTTCTGAGTCTTCTGATATTCTTCAATTCCTTTTGAAACAGTCCTTACAGCATCAACATCAAGTCCTGAGTCAGTTTCATCAAGAATTGCAAACTTAGGTTTAAGCATAAGAAGCTGAAGAATTTCGCTCTTTTTTCGTTCACCGCCAGAAAATCCTACATTAAGGTCTCGTTTTGCATAGGAATCAGCCATATTAAGAAGCTTCATATTTGCCTGAAGTTCCTTTTGAAACTGAAACAGCTTTACCCTTTCGCCTGTTTTCTGCTGAAGAGCCGAACGGATAAAAGTTTCAAGAGAAATTCCCTGAATTTCGAGCGGATTCTGGAACGAAAGGAAAATGCCCGCCTTTGCCCGCTTATCAACGCTTTCTTCAGTTATATCAGAACCGTCAAAAAAGATTTTTCCATCTGTAAGTTCATAAACAGGATTTCCCATAAGCACATTGCCTAAAGTAGACTTTCCTGCGCCATTAGGTCCCATAAGAACATGGACTTCACCAGCATTAATCTGGAGACTCAGGTTCTTGATAACCTGCTTATCTTCAACACTCACCGAAATGTTCTGAACGTCAAGCAAAGACATCTTTTCTCCTTAACAGACGGGTAAAAGCCGCCTTAAAGTTTATCATTTTAGTAGGAAATTACTATTGTATACTATAGAAATAATAACAAAAAAGGTCAAATGCCTCAATATTCTACAGACAAAAAGTACTCTCTTCAAATAATTTCAAAGAGATTCCAAAGAGTGCCGGAATCTGCAAAAACATAAAATCTATTCAAGTCGGACAAGTTCCAGAAGTTCAGAAACAGTAATGCCCTTTAAATTCCTCTTTTTCAAATCATCTCTTAATGAAACATCCGCATCATCAGGCAAAATTACAGTTCCATTCGATTTCAGTGATTTCATAAGGATTCCGCCATGCTTCTGAACAAGCTGTGCAATCTTAAGCGCATCATCCAGATCATTTTTAAGCTTAAAGCCAAATGCATAATTTCCGCTTAGTTTTTTAGAAAGAAGAGCCCTGGATTTTTTTCCGTAAAGCTCAGAAATCTTTTTCATCACTTCTTTATTATGCCGGCTGATTTCGCGCTGCTCAATGTATTTATCAACACTAAGTTTAATTCCCTTGTTTATCTCAAGCAGTTCTTCCAACCCTATTCCGCTTTTTTCACAGAAAGCCTTAGTCAAAAGCATAGTCATTTTTGCATCATCAGAACTCTTGTGCTTCTGAAGCCCCTTAATGTCAGCCCCATAAAAATCACACCATTCATCAAGTTTTTTATGCGCGCCCCCGTTAGCCTGCTCAACAACAGTGCAGATATCATAGCAGGCATAATTTATAGACGGAAGATTATAGCGCTCACAGGCACTTACAAGAAAACCGACATCATTAGAAGAAGAAAAACCAACAATCTTGCGGTCAGGAGCTTCCATCAGCTTTTTAATGCCGCCATGAAAACTTTCAAAATTGTGCTGCATCCTGAAATAATCCTTTGAATAGGCAAGCATACAACCCTTCTTAGGATCAAAAAGATACCAGTCAAACTCAGTTTCAGGATTCATAACAACATCATCTTCATCAAGAATATTAAAATCCTGATCAACAACAACGTAACCAAACGAGCACATCTTACCAACGCCGTCAAAACAGTTGGCACATTCAATATCAAAAAAAAGATAGGATTTATTCATTTATACTCCGAACATAAAATCAAATGCATTCCGAATCACAACCAGCCGTCAACCCGAAATAAGAAAAATTGCCGGTATTTTTTTCAAATCCGGCAGACCAGATTTCTTCCACTGGGCACAAGTTTTTGTCTTAATATATTCATGCTCCGTCGTAATTCCGGCCGCAACACAAAGCCTTGTTTCACCCCTGCAGGAAGCAAGAATCGATTCAAACATCTGCGCATTTCTGTAAGGAGTTTCAATAAAAAGCTGAGTCTGTTTTTCCTTTATGGACCTCTGCTCCAGCTGCTTAAGCCTGGAAGCCCTTTCAGCAGGCTTTACCGGAAGATAACCGTTAAAAGCAAAGCTTTGACCGCTCATGCCGCTCGCCATCACAGCCATAATCATCGAAGACGGCCCTACAAGCGGTACAACCTTAATATTATTTCTCTGAGCAATAGCAACAATATCAGCTCCCGGATCAGCAACCGCCGGACATCCCGCTTCACTTATAACCCCGACAGGTTCACCCTTAGCAACAGGATCCAGATATCCGCCAATATCCTTAACGTCAGTATGCTCGCTCAACTCAAAATAAACAGCATCATCAACATGCGAATTTTCAATTTTAGCCAAAAACCTGCGTGCCGACTTAATATTTTCAACAATAAAAAACTTTATTTCCCTGATTACTTCAAAATTATACTCAGGAATCACCTTCGAATACTCAGTATCGCCCAAAGTAACCGGAATAAGATATAAAGCAGTTTCCATACCAGAATACTACCCTATTTTTCCCTATAAAACAAGATTTCCTTTTTTTCCCCTCTCAGGCCAACTCCCCCGCAACCGGCGTTCCAGGGCCCGCTAACGCTTGGTCTTTTGCTCCGCAAAATCCTGGTCGCTCCGCTCCCACCCTTCCATGCCGGGGCCGGCCCCTCCAGCCCTCAAATGAAATATATGCAAAAAACTGGCAGCTTGCCTAAAATAGGCAATCCGTTAAAAAAATCTGCGCTCAGC